>CAVPIO010000003.1:0-32606 GCA_963705005.1 uncultured Chitinophagaceae bacterium | reverse complement strand
ACTGTCCTGTCCGTCTGCATCATTTGAGAAAAAATACAAAGCATGATTTTGCTTGTCCGTCAGGTAAGTTCCAAGTGTGGTACTATTCTGCAGGAGAATCTCCTGTTGAGCTATGGGCGCTGATTGAACGGCATAATTCTTTTTGCAACCAATCATAGTTATAATAGAAGCTCCCACTGAAAAAATCATCACTACCCATTTTTTAATTTCCATTTTTTTGGATTTGACATTTAAGATTTTCATTAAATAAATATTTGAACAATCATAAACGGGAGGTTACCCAGGTTGGTTGCACATTAGTAGTTCTTTAACTTTCTTCCATCATTTCATTCCCCATCCATTGTCAATGATCAGGAAAAAGAGGTAATTCCTGAAGAAGAGATAACTTGCATTACCTATTTTATTTCTGATTTTTGATTCTTTCTTTTCCAATGACCTGGGTAATGGAATTCCGGCATAACTAAATCGTTTCCCTTTCCTATAATAAATAAATTAATTAGAATGAAAGCAATAGTATGCACGAAGTATGGGCCACCGGAAGTGCTGATGCTCAGGGAAGTGGAAAAGCCTGTTCCCGGCGACAATGAAATACTGATAAGAATTCATGCGACTGCCGTCTCATCAGGAGACATTCGCCTGCGAAAAGCTGACCCCTTTGCGGTCAGGTTTTTCTTTGGTCTCACAAAACCAAAAAAATCAATACTCGGGTTTGCCCTGGCCGGGGAAGTTGAAGCTATTGGCAAGGATGTAAAACTATTTAAAGAAGGAGATCAGGTTTTTGGAACTACCGGATTGCGTCTCGGTGCTTATGCTGAGTACAAATGTTTGCCTGAAAAAAGCGCGCTGGCAATAAAACCGAACAATATGACATATGAAGAAGCCGCTGCCATTCCTTTTGGAGGAACAACCGCATTGTATTTTCTTAGAAAAGGAAATATCAGGAACAGACAAAAAGTTCTTGTGTATGGAGCTTCCGGCGCTGTTGGTACGGCTGCGGTACAGCTTGCCAAATGCTTTGGGGCAGAAGTTACCGCTGTATGCAGTGCCACGAATCTGGAAATGGTGAAAGCGCTGGGAGCCGATAAAGTGATTGATTATGCTGTTACTGATTTTACCAAAAGCGGTGAGAACTATGATGTCATTTTCGACACCGTAGGCAAGAGTTCGTTTTCAGGTTGTATAAGATCACTGACGCAAAAAGGATTTCTGATTTTAGCCTCAGCTGGTCCGTCACAAATGTTTCAGGGGTTATGGACTTCCATGACGAGCAGTAAGAAAATAATATCAGGAGTAGTAAGCGAAAAACCTGAAGATATATTATTTCTTAAGGGTCTCCTTGAGGAGAGAAGACTCAAACCAGTTATAGACAGAACCTATCCATTGGAACAAATTGCCGATGCACACAGATATGTAGAATTGGGACACAAAAAGGGAAACGTTGTGATAACTTTAGGCTAACCCCAATTGATGAACGGGAACCAACAGGGTAGAAATTTAATACCACGATCCTATGGTCCCTTTAATTTGCTGAGGAGCCAGTCGTCCAGTTTTTCTTTTTGCTCTGGATATTCCCAATGGCCTGTCTCCAGTGCCAAGTATAGGTCCTTTGGCGACGTAATCATGTTATAGGCGGCATACATGGAAGTAGGAGGACAGGTATCATCATTGTAACCCCATGTATATATACCAGGCACTTTCAGCCTTCTGGCAAAATTTACCACATCATAATAACCGCAGACCTGAATTTTATCCTTCTTATTATTAAAATTCAGCTTCTTCCCTTCAAAATAATGAGGCCAGCCTCCCGCCCTTCCTTTTAGATCACCGGTGAGGTCGCAAAGTGCGGGAAAATAAACGGCAAGCCATCGGATGCGCGGATCCAGACCGGCTGTTACAATGGATAATGCGCCACCCTGACTGCCACCTGTAACCGCAATATGGGTTCCATCAAATTGGGGCAGACTGAAGATATAATCAACCGCCCTTACGCAGCCGAGATAGACATGTTTAAAATAGAAATGATCGCGGTCATCGAGATTATAATTCATGTATCCCCTCAATGCTCCCCACCTGAGATTGCTGTAGACACCCGTATCCATGTCAAGCGGTATTCCGTGTATCCCGATTTCCAGGGTAATCAGCCCGTGTTCGGCCATTTCCACATCGCCTTCCAAAGGATACACGCCGGCACCCGGAACCCGGAGCAGGGCCGGGTAGCGTCCCTCTTTTTTTGGCATGCACAATATGCCGTACAATCTGGTCATGGCAGGATAATTCTGCATGCTGACCTGGAAAACATTTACTTTTTCACTGCACCTGGACGGCATCAGGGTGATGCGGGCATCAATCGGAATCTCTGAAAGCTCAGCCTTTGCCTGGTTCCAGAACGCATCGAAATCGGAGGGATTTTCAATCGTGGGCTGGATCTCCAACGGATCAAAACCAACCGTTGCCATACCCTCGTATTCTTTTCCCCCGACAGTGGCCAGCACCCGGCAACGTAAAAAACCCGGAACCTTCATGGTGCCTCCATCAATATTCAGGATTCCTTTAGGTAGCGTGAGCGAGTCCTTTTTAGACGGCTTCATCCTTTCGGGGCCCACTTCATAATAGACGGGCACGTCCTTCAATGGATTTCCGAATTCCATGACAGTCACTGAGAATTGTGCTTTTTCTCCTCTCTTATATACCCAGTCTGTGTGGTCAGGTCCGATAATGATCCTGACCATGGGATCGAAAGAACGTTGTGCAGAAACAAAATGGAAGGAAAGCAGGATAAGCATCCAAAAAATCCATTTGTATATTTTCATGATCCCGTATTTGCTGTTTCTTAAGATTGAAGATCAATTTGGAACCGGAAAATGCCGTTCTCCGGCGCTCCTTTAGGGCAGCCTGGGTATAAGATCAGGCTGACTTTGTAAGGTCTCCGGGAAGTAGTCCACTCTGGCAATGATACAAATTTTTGTTTACATTTATTGCATTTATTTGTTTACATAAATATTTAATTTTACCTGCCTGGTTTACTATCCAGAGAAGAGACAGCGTGTTATAATCTGAAAAAAATAACACACTATTGTTATGCTCTTTTGCAAGTATTGCCTCACATATTTAGATGCTTGTAGCGATTGAAGTATAAACATTGTCAATAGAATTGGCATTAACCTCATTTACCATATTTCAGGAACTAACCGGAACCGGGTTTTTTCACAGTAAGCTGAATACCCAGGCAGATTCTTAATAAGAAATTTCTCCTCATTGAGAAGCCTCCATATAATTACTATATAAATTAAAATAACAAAAAGAAAATCCCAAAACGAACCCAGGGCAAGAGGCGTAAAAAGCAGCATCAGCAGTGCACCTGAATACATAGGGTGGCGAACCACCGCGTAAGGACCTGTTGAAATAACAGTTTGGTTCTCTGCAATTTCAATAACAGCTGAAGTATAGGTATTCTCTCTATAGACCCTGAATACAATGAAAAATCCAAGTACCACAAAAATTTCTCCGGTTATTACCAGGCATACCGGAACATCAGACCATTTAAAACGATGATCAAACCCTGGGGTGACCAGGAAGCCGATAAAGATAAAACTGGCCAAAGTTTGTATGATCTTTTGACTCCTTTCCTTCTCGGCTGCAGCACCTGCTTTAAGTCTTCGTTTCAATAATTCCATGTCTCTCCTCATCAAAAACAAAGTGATCAATAAGGACGACCCACCAAATAAGAACAAATAAACCCAGGCCTGCCAAAAATCCAGAGTACCGGCTGGTATAAAAAACGAGAGCCCTGAAATGACAATGAGCCAGATAAGACCGAACAGGGCTTTTCTTTTACTAGTTCGGTCATTCTTATTCATGGCTCATTTCAAAAAGGATTAATTAAATATTACTATCTACCTTTTCATTTGACAAAGCCCAAACGAGTGCTACGATCCATCCGATAAAGGTCCAGCCAAGAAAAATGTTCAATACAAGAATAGCATTCCTATTGCCTTTTCTTCGATTGAAGGCTATGATGGTTGGAATAAAGTATAAGGCGGCACTTATTAAAAATAAAAATGTCATTTTTATATGCGTTTTTACGAAGTCATTTTCAAGGTACTTCAAATAAATTAAGATTTTTAATCAAAAATCCTCCTGGGAAAAGGTTATGAATGAAGACATTTTCTTATTATTTTACCCTATGATTCCTCCTCTTTATAAGAAGCTAACGCCTTTAGCCATAGCGCTCATTTCTTTCGTTGCCTGCAGCAAGGATAATTCCGATCCGGCATCAATACTTATGGAGAAGGCATGGGCTCCCTATCAGGTTGAAATCCTGACGATTGACAGCAACAAGGTGGTTGTTACGGATAAATCCACCGGTGAACAAAAGGAAACGGACACCGTTTTAAAATCGGATACGATCTTTTTAGTGAGTGCATGTAATCAAAATTCATTGTATCAATTCAGGGCAAATGGCGTTCAGATCATAACTGATGCATGTAGCTCCAATTCGGACTATAATACCACCTGGACAATAACCCAGACCAAGCAAATGCCATGGATACCAATGGCAATCAGGTCAACACGTCTGATATACTAGCCATCACAACCATCCTGACATTCAAAAGCCGATAATAGCCGTTTGTGCCCCATAATCCGGGCTATTATTAATGTTGAAGTTTGACCGTATCTAATAAAGTGGTCCGACCCAGCGAAACCGCAGAATTAATTAAAACAGATTTATAGGTTGTATCGGAAGGCACAAGGGAAATAATGTAATTTCCTGCCGGAACGTCTTTAATAAGAAAATCACCATTCGTAATATCTGTGGATGTCGAAGCCACTGTATCTGATCCTTGTATAGCAAAAACAAATGTTCTAACGGAATCAGGAACAACAATCCCTTCAATGTCTCCTCCGGATGGAATGAAAGAAAGAATTCGCAGAACAGGTTTCAGTAATACCTGTCCGCTGTTACCAGCAAAAACCAAAGATCTGGCGACATCAAAATCAAGTGTTAAACGATATAGTATTCCACCTGTAACATCCTGATGAATCTGAACTTTAAGACCAGATTCCTGTGCGCTGGGTGTTTTTAGACTAATTTTTTCTCCGGTGGCAGTTATAATGTAATTGTTATCCCCAAGTACCAAACGGATTTGACTGATGGCTCCTGCAGGTATCGTTGCATCAGCAAGAAGTGTGTCTTTTCCATTGGTAAGGGCAAGCAGATTGTATAATCCCGGATGTGAGCCGCTCAATATCAGCGGTTCGCTGCTGTCACCCATGATAATCTCAATTTGAGCTATATCCACCCAGACCTCCTTAATAGAAGGATCGGGGCTATCCGTCAACCCAATTTGTAATCTTGTCGTATTATTTCTATTCGTATTTTTCTGATTCTTGGAGCAGGAGGAAAGACAGATAATCGCTCCAAATGCAAAAATTAAAATTAATAAATTCGTTTTCATTTTTAAATAATTATGGTTAAAATTATTTGCAGAGCGATCTGCCTCAATATTATCAATTTTCGTTCCGGATTCAAATTTTCATCCTTAGGCTAAGTGCTTCTGTTGTAACGACTCGTTAATAATTGGAAGGTCCTGCGCAGCTTCTTGAATACAGGATGGATCAAGTGAATCTCTGTCTTCAAACCCCCGGTGCCGTCGCCGGCTCCATTAGATTTCGCCGGTTCGTACTCCCTTTGAATTTCAATTCTTTGCGCTAATGGTCTGATTTTGTTCCGTACAGATGCAATAAGTTGTGGAAATATTATAGAGGTTGCATCCGAATTCCATTTCATCATCTTCAATTCATTTCGAAAAAATGTCTTTACTCCATTTTCGAAATTCATAATACTTGCTTTTGGGTTCACCTGTCCAGCCATTTATGCCTTTTTTCTTCGGCAAATGGTATGCATGAATGTATATGAGCGGGATAATGAAGCATGCAAGGAAAACCATGGAAACGGTTCTACCCAGGAAAACGGAAATTCCACAAACTAAGATAAGCGTCAAAAGATATTTACCCACTCTTCGAATTTTTGGCGTCTGTTCTTCGAAGTGGCCCATAAGTATATTGCCCAGGGCATATATTATGCTTACAACAGCTATTTCAAACCAAAGTGATTCAGTTGTCCACATATTATTTCGCTTTTTAACTCATGAATGCCGGTGTTCAGGCGAACTCGAATCTATGTCAAAAAAGACCCGAGTCATGCCTTAAACACATATAAATTGTTATATTCACTTATATGAAAATAAAACATTTAGAAATCAAATTGCTATTAGCGATCATCTCCCTGAGCTTTACAAATTTTGCTGTCGCTCAGATAAAACCAGGACAACCTACAAGTCAAAAGACCTGGCTCTATAGTGATGATCCCAAACTCGCCCACAACAAGAGGATCGTGTATGATTTCTGGCGGGAAATTTTAGAATCCGGGCATATAGATCTTGCATCCAGGTATTTGACGGAGACTTATATTCAGCATAATCCAAATGTTCCTACAGGCAGACAGGGTTTCGTTGACTTATTCAAAAACGGCCATCCACAACCTATTTTCGATAGTATCAGATCGCCGCTGATATCCATGGTTGCCGAAGGCAATCTCGTCGTTTTGATTTTTAAGAGTGAATTGCCGGATCCGAAGGATCCTGCAAAAAAGTACACGACGTCCAGTTTTGATATGTTCCGCATTGAAGGAGATAAGATTGCAGAACACTGGGATGGAGAAACGAAGCAATAGGCTCAGCCTTCAGCATTTCATTTTATAGCCGACAGTACATCACGCAAAAATTTATTCCCATTGAAATTATTGTGTTGTGTCAGGCCAAGCCGTACAACCACTAAATTTCTAGAAGGTATCACAAAAATAAGCTGGCTTTCAAATCCATCCATATAGAACATGTCTGCAGGTGCAGACGGATAACGCTTGATTGAAGTATCGCCGCCTGTATTCAGCCATATTTGATAACCATACCCCTGCCTGTCAGCAGAAGCAGGTTTTGTACTTTGTGCAACCCAACCTTCAGGTAATATCCTTTCTTGGTTGAACACGCCATCGTTCAAATATAATAATCCGAACCTCGCCCAATCACGGGCAGTGGCATACATATAGGATGATCCTACAAATGTGCCGGATGCATCTGGCTCAATGACGGCACTATACATTCCCAATTTGTAAAATAATTGACTATAGGGGAAACTGTAATACACGGAGTCTCCGAGCGTTTGCCTGATAATACGTGATAAAATATTGCTGTTGCCACTTGAATAATAAAACACGGAGCCGGGTTTGTTTTTTAAGGGACGTGATGCAGTAAACCCGCCCATATCAGCTTTCTCAAATAACATCCTTGTAGCATCAGTTGCCTTTGAATAAACCTCTTCAAAATCCAATCCACTGCGTTGTTGGAGTAAGTTGGTCACCGTGATTGGATGCCTCGGATCGTTTGCATTACGCCATTCCGGTACCGGTGCCGGCGAGTCAATGATTAATTTTCCCTGTTTTACAAGTATACCGATCAGCGCACCGGTAACAGTCTTTGTCATAGACCAACCTGATAATTTTGTGCTGGCAGTAAAACCATCCGCATATCGTTCCGCAATCAATTGCCCATTGTATAAAACGATAACAGCCCTGGTGCGCACCGGCCAAATAGTATCTTCTTCAATAAAAATTTTTTGAATGGCCGATTGCAATCCTGCGCTGTCTATTGTCGCGGGAAAGCTGTCGTTCAGTTTATCTCCCAGTGGCCATGGAATGGAATCTGTGTTAACCTGCGGCTTAGCAGGAAGGTTGACATGCTGCAATCTTATGCTTTGCTCACTGAGTTCACTCACCAGGGTTACTCCTAATCCATCCCGGTAAATGGCTTTTCGTTTTGCAAATCCAAATATCGATCCCGTAACGGAGGAGTCGGCATAATTAACTTTAAAATCGGCCAGTTTCATCATATATGCGCTTAAATCTTCGTCACGAACCTGTTGTTCGTTTCTCCCGGCAACAAAAACTGCGGAGCACATGACTTTGGATCCATAGCCTGTCATGATGGGAAAAGATATCCAGGCATAGTAAATCAAACAGCCGGTGGCGGCAATCAGCAGGACCAATAATGAGCGGACAATTATTCTTTTGACCTTCATTGTAAGTTCAGCTTCTAAACTGTTTAGTTTACCAAAGTTAAAGGAGCACTGATTAAATTTGTAATAACAAAAACCAATCGGATGCACGAGGATATAATCAGCAAAACTGTAGTTGCGGAACTGAAGGAGACTTTCGACTCAATGATAAATATACTGGAGGACTTTAAACAACAGGAAATAAATAACAGGCCCTTTCCGGGAAGCTGGACTGCCGGCCAGGTGGCCCACCATATTATTTTGTCTTCCGCCGGATTACCCGATAAAAATGTGGCCATTGCGGGCCGCTCGTACGACCAGAAGGAGGAATCCATAAGAAATCTATTCCTGGATTTTTCCCAGAAATTTCAGGCTGCTAAACCTATCCAGCCGGGTGAAGGGCCATTTGATAAAGAAGTTTTGCTGACTAAACTCAAAGCTAACCACGATGCACTAATTCATGTCACCCAAACAAGGGATCTGAAGTCTTTGTGCCCGGATGTGGAAGTGCCGGGTTTTGGATCACTAACCAGGTTCGAGTGGTTGAAATTGATCACATACCACACCCAACGTCACACGAAACAACTATGGAATATCCATGCATCTTTAAGAAATAATTTGCAACATTAAATGTCCCGGCGGCCACTGATTCTTTCCATTTTGCGAAGCAGGAAATTTCTTCATAAAATGTAAAATAAAGAAAGGAAACCGGAAACTGGCCGTAGGAATTTCCACTCGATAAAGAAACAGTTGCAAACGAAATGAGCAAATGTTGGAGCAATTTACTGTCCCTGCCAACCCACAAAGGCAATGATCATCACACCTGCCAAAAGCGCTGCCGCAATTAAATAGACAATGACTGTTTCAGTAACATGTAGTGAAGATGGTTTTTTCATAAATTAGGATTTTGTCATTGAGAATAATTTATGTATTGAATATATGAAAACAACTATGATGCCAGGAAATATTTGTATTCCAAATTGTTCTTTATCAATTGGTTATGAATAATCCTATGCGTTTTATATTTTTGGTAGCGAATGAACAATGGCTGGGCGATTAAAATAACTAAACATAAAGGAAGATCCCCGATTGGTCAAAAGTTGAATCCATTCCGGTACATCATTGCTCATTCCACAATTAAATCTTTTTGTGGTTGTTGAAAGGGCGGATTCAGACAAGCCTGCAGACCTTCTCATTTATAAAACTTCCAGGAAATAAAATTATGAAATGGATAACCAGCGAGAGAAATTATTGGCTGGCGACGAAAGGTGCCATTTGGATGTATCGCTGATCTGATAATTGATCAATCAGGAACTTTCCTAAATCAGCAGCACCGATTCGCTCACCGGGACAATGCTCCAAATTGACTACCAGAGTTCCTTTCTGATCAGTTTGTTCGATCAAAGGCACCCGAATCATGGTCCAATTTACCGGACTTGCAGAAAGTACTTCGTATTCCTTTTGTTTGTCAGCAATGATGGCCGGAAAATTTTGCCTCATTCAGGCAGAGGCTAGTGCTGTTTTTAAACCCTTTCTATCCAAAGGAACATCAATACTTAGTCCGGTAACCACAATGTATCGTTTAATTTGGTTTTCAATCATTGCCCGAATGATATTTGCCGAAGCGGTACTGAATATCGGGGGCTCGCCCTTAGGTTGTCCGAGTGTACTCATTACAGCGGTACAATTTTCTGTTACAGAAAGAATAGTTGTATAATCTCTGGCGTCGCCTTTAATGATTTCAATGGATGAATTTGTATTTTGACGGCTGTGGTTGTTGTCATGATTTCTCTTAATAGTTGTGTAAAATAGATTTGTCCCCATTTCCGATGCGAAATTGAGTTTCTCACCTTTTGAGGTTTGGTGAGTCAAAAAACGTTGAACTATTTATTAAGAGATTTTAATGGCGGAAATATACTATTTTAATAAGTATTAACCGAGCCCGGCTGCCCGCGCAATCAGAAACAACCCCGCTACGACGACGACTGCCCCGGTGACTTTTGCGAAGCGCAAGCCGCCCCGTGCGAGACGTTCTATGGTGATGGCTGCAGCTACGAAAGCCATAGCGCGAAGGTCCATGATCCCAATGACCAGGAGGATCAGCATCAGACCCGCGCAACAGTGGAGGCAGTGGAGACCAAGGTGCAGGCCATGTCGCCAGGCCGCGCCGGCCTGAGCAGGCAATGCGCGATCGCGCCCGGGTGTCTCCCGGCAGCAGGCAAGATGATGCTTCTTCCACGCGGTGAACTGGAGAGAGCCCGCAATCAGAACGACCACACCGACAGCAATCGGTACAGCACGAGCAAGCGCCGGTTGCTTCATTTCGAGTTTCGCCAACTCGATACCAAGTGGAAAAGCTGCCATTCCGAATATGGCCCACACGAAGAAATAACCCATACCCACGAGCGCAGTCAGCCGATTCAGATGCGCATCGCCTGTCCTTTCAACAGCCTGGCGGTAGCGCCATAGCATTGGGACCAGGGAGGGCAGCATCATGGCCACCATCATCACGACCCACATGCCGAGGAAGGACGCCGCAGCACCTTGCAATGTTTGTCCGGGCATCAGCATCCACATCATTGACATCTTCCAGCCGCCTGGCATTGGCATTCCGCTCATCGCCGACATGGATGCGCAGCAGAAGATCGTCACTGCAAGGCTGGCGGCGAAGAGTAGCGCCGAGACGCCGAAGAAGGCCTGCCTGGAAGCTCGTTCGGAAATCATATATCATTTTAATTGCAGTTGCTACAAAGACGCCAATGAATTCACTCAGTGCTTTTCGTATTCATCGTGGCGGCGCCACCAGTTGTTCTCCTCATTGCGTCCCCTTGGGGCACGGTCCAACCATTGATAGGCACCCCAGAGTCCGTCCAGTCCGCGTGCATAAGAAGAATAAGTGTGATAGACGACCTCATCCTCAAGCAGGAACGCGCTCATTCCCGGTCTCTCACGTGTGAAGGTTGGCACGTCAGTACCTGTCTGCGCCGCTACCTCGGCGACCGGCCCCTCGCCTTGTTTTGTCAGTGAATCACCAATTCCACCTGAGTTCCATCCCTGTTCGCGCCGGTAGTTGTATTCGATACCCTCGCGCTGTTGCTCCACAGTGAACGACACATTGAAGTCGAAGTTAAAGTCGCTGCCGAGTGAGGAAGCCCAGGGAAATGTCCAACCCATCCGCTGCTTGTATGCACGCAGCTTCGCAAGCGAACTCCGTGACACCGCTGAAAGCGTGACATCGTGGTTCGCAAGATGAACGACGAAAGCGTTAAATCCGTCCGCAATAGCTGAGCAATTCGGACATCCAGCGATGTAGTCGGGCCCGAACATGAAGTGGTAGACGAGAAGTTGAGAACGCCCGCTAAAGAGGTCTGCCAGCGAGACGATCCCTTCATCCGTGTCGAATCGATATATCTTGTCGACCCGCACCCAAGGCAACTCCTGCCGCTGCCTTGCCAGATCGTCGCTTCGGCGAACCAAATCCTTTTCAGCCTTGAGCAGCTCCATCCTGGCGGCAAGCCACTCTTCATGAGTTCCTGTTTTGTGCCTGGTCATAGATTTCCTCCTTTTTTTTATGATGTTTAAATCAGACCGCAATACCGTCTGCCAAGGTAAAATTTATTTGTCAAAATGGCCGGAATTGCCCACTTCCCAAATGGGTGAATTCTTCCAGCGGAGGGACTTATGCAGTCCTAAAAACCTCCATAATATGCTGCTTTTCAATATCTTGCGAAGCGGCACCGGTATTGGCTCATAAGGTTATACTTAATATGAAGACCATGTTTAATGCGGTTTATTTAAAATACATTTTCACAACCTGTACATTCCTGTTCAGCGTAATTCTTGCCGTTGACGGTGGGACGAACAAGATTGATTTCGCAGGAAAGGACAAAGCTGCCTGGAACAGGCAAGTAAAACAGTTCGTCAAAACTTATATTCAGGAAAACAAGGAAAATCTTTACGAAATAGATAAACGAAGTGGTTCTCCTTTCGTGATTATAGAATCTGTATTCAAACGATATGGTCTTCCCGTTCAGTTAAAATATCTCGCCGTGATTGAATCTGAATTGAAAACGAGGGCTGTTTCCAAAGTAGGTGCCGCCGGTCCCTGGCAGTTCATGCCAGCGACTGCCCGTATCCTCGGACTAAAAATCAATTCCCGTTATGATGAGCGAAAAGATTTCTATAAAAGTACCTGTGCCGCAGCAAGGTATCTGAAGGACTTGCACGAAGAATATGGGGACTGGCTGCTCGTTTTCGCCGCATACAATAGCGGAGAGATCACCGTTAACTCGGCCATCAAACTGTCTGGAACCAGGAATTTCTGGACACTCCGCCGTTATCTTCCGGAAGAAACCAGGGATTATGTAAATAAATACATTGCCACCTGTTTCTATTTTGAAGGTGCTTATGGTGGGGCATTATTGTCAAAAAAAGGATAATCCTCCACGCCAGAATTCGTCCAAAACATCAAATAAATAATTGCGAACAGGCGGCCTGTTCCGATCAATCTCAATCCAGTTTACTTAAGGAGGTTGAACGACGCTTCTTTCACATCTTTAGAGTTGCCGCCAATAAAGATCATGAAGTCTCCCGGTTCAAAAACATAATCGAGCTTATTATTGTAAAAACGCAACATGTCAGCAGTAATAGTAAACGAAATCTTCTTCGACTCACCCGCCTTTAAGAATATTTGCTGAAAGTTTTTCAGCTCTTTCACCGGCCTTACCACAGAACCAACCAAATCGCGTATATAAAGTTGGACAGTTTCCTTACCATCAAATTTTCCTGTATTTGTTACGACTATTGATGCTGTTAACGAATCTCCGGGCTTAAATGACTTTTTGTTCAAATCTATTCCGCTAAATGAAAATGAAGTATAGCTCAATCCATAACCAAAAGGAAATTTTGGATCATTGGGTAAGTCAATATATGCAGAAACATAGTTCAGATCGGAATCGCTTTTAGCCGGCCGGCCCGTATTGAAATGATTGTAATACACTGGGATCTGCCCCTCTGAGCGCGGAAAGCTTACCGGAAGCTTTGCAGATGGGTTGTAATCGCCAAAAATCACATCTGCCATGGCATCTCCCGCTTCCGTACCGAGCCACCAGGTATATAAAATTGCAGGGACATGATCTGCAGTCCAATTGAATATTAGTGGTCTTCCCGCATTGATCATAACAATAACGGGCTTTCCTGTTGCCTGAATGGCCATTATTAATTCCTCCTGAACTCCCGGCAAATGAATATTGCTACGGCTCTTTGCTTCGCCACTCATATCGGCAGCTTCCCCGACATTCATGATTACAACATCCGCCTGTTTTGCAACTTCAACTGCTTCTGCAAATCCTGACTCAGAAGAATCGTTGATATTGCACCCTCTTGCGTACAACAGCTTTGATTCCCTGCTTAATTTATTTTGTATTCCTTGCCATGGAGATATAATCCTTGCTGAATCATCGGGCCAAATGTAGGACCAGAAGCCAAGATTATCTCTTACAGATTTAATGAACGGACCTATCAGGGCGATTGTTTTTGTTTGTCTGGATAATGGTAAAATCTGATTTTCGTTCTTGAGCAAAACAATCGTCTTTTCTGCAATTTGTCTTTCCGCATGCAGGTTATCCTTATTATTCCATTGCTGTTGCTCTCTTTCCTTATTGCAGAACCTGAATGGGTCATCAAACAAACCCATTTCAAACTTTTTTATCAGAATTCTTTTCACGGCATCATTGATCAATGCCAAACTAAGTTTTCCGTCGTTCACCAGCTTTGAAAGATTCTTAATATAACTGCGGCTTTCCATATCCATATCGCAACCTGCAATTACCGCTTCCATTGCTGCTTCATAATTATCTTTTGCATAACCGTGAGGTATCATTTCACCAACTGAACCCCAGTCGCTGACCACAAAGCCTTTGAATTTCCATCTGCCCTTCAAAATTTCTCTTTGCAGGTAAGCGTTCCCTGTGGCCGGTATGCCGTTTAGATCGTTGAAAGAATTCATAAATGTTGCCACGCCGGCTTCTTCAGCAGCCCTGAAAGGAGGAAGATAGGTTTCCCAAAGCATGCGCAGACTCATATCAACGGAATTGTAATCTCTTCCACCGATAGCCGCACCATATGCCGCAAAATGTTTTGCGCAGGCCATTAATGCATCAGTATTGCCCAATCCTTTTCCCTGAAAACCTTTCACTCTGGCCTCAGCAATCAAAGAACCGAGATATGGATCTTCTCCTGCACCTTCCATAATGCGGCCCCATCGTGGGTCGCGGGCAATATCCACCATTGGCGCAAAGGTCCAGTGCACTCCGGCAGCTGCCGCTTCTGTCGCTGCTATGCGGGCCGACAACTCTATTGCATCCAAATCCCAGCTTGCGGCTTCTGCAAGAGGAATCGGGAATGTTGTCCGGTAGCCATGAATAATATCCTGTCCAAAAAGCAAGGGAATTTTTAATCTCGTCTTCATTGCCATTTCCTGCAACTCCCTTGTATGCTCCACTCCGGTTACATTCAGCATGGAGCCGAGCATTCCCTTGCGGATCTGGTTTTGTTTATCCCCATCATTGGTTATTGGACCGGTAGCTTCCCAATCACCATTGTATTGATTCATCTGTCCGATCTTTTCATCCAGTGTCATCAATCTCAACACAGAATCCGCTTTTTGCCCGATCCTTTGCTCCCGGCTTTTTTTGGGAAGGCTCTGCGATTCGCATAATGTTAAATGCGATATCATAATTGCAAAGACGCATAAGTTTTTAAAAAATGATTTGGTCATCTCTTTTATTTTAAATAAAGTTACAATCAAAGGAACTGTTGGTTTGTTCATGACTGGATTTTTAAGGTTATCTGTTTATTCCATTTCTCGAAGTTCACGCCCTTCACAATGAGCCACAGGCAAAACGATAATTCACCAATGAAGGCTGGAAACAGGATAGCGGGGAATATTATATTTTCAAATTTGGGCGCAAGAAGCAGTGCAAAACTATTCGTCAAATAGCATAAGCCGGCAATTTGAATCAGGACTCCTATAGTCTTTGGGAAATAGCCCGATCTGACAATCAAGTACCCATTAACAAGACATGTAAAACCAAAAAATAGGAGACCTACGCCAAATCCGATATCGTGCAACTTTAGAGAAAAATAAATTTGTGCATATAACTGATTTGGTTCAGCAGCATTCAGGCTATTCACGCCCTCCAATTGAAGTAATGGCGCAACAAGATATAATTTGTTAGCAACCAAAACAGCGGTTTGTATCAAATTGAAGAATAAAGCAAGCAAAGCAATATTTTTATTCACGGGTCTCAGTAGTATATAAATAATCAACATGATGGGGATATCACACAGGTGCATGATCAGATCAGCAACAATACCAATGCGCCAGAGCAACTGAGAAGATATAATGTTATTGGCGGTAGCTGTGGATTCTTGCATAAATTTGTGGAGAAGTTTCAACTTTAAGATTTGCCATTTCAGCTCTATTTTGAGTGTGACCTGGTGGCGGAGAGGGAACAACACAATAAAGGCTATCAAAATCTAACGTGAAGATTTTGCCTGGTATTTGCTTCTCCAGGTTTCACGTTAAAATTATAAGTTTTGGTTTTGGAACTATCCATCACACTCGTTGCTACAATCGAATATTTTCCCGGCTTTAAATAAATGGTGCCGTTATCTTTTGGGGACAAATCCCAATCGATCACCTCATCCAAATCTATATTCGTGATTTTGAGTTTGCAAGACTCATCAGTCGTAAGTTTTACCAACAACTGCCCCGCAGGTTTTTTTTGCCTTACGGATCTTTGATTTGTTTGCTTCGGCTTTTCTTCGGTTTGAACGTCTGCCGAATTATCGTTTTGCGGAGTTGGTTGAGGAGGCGGAATTGGTTTAGGAGGCTTTTCACTATTGGTTTTTACAGAATCGGTCACAGCGGGTACTGGCTTTACGGGCTCCGACATAACGATTGCGTTGGGAACACTATCATCGCGTGGGACATCAGCAGGTTGAGTCGCTTGCTTTGTATATGGGAGTGCCGGATCAGGTCTTCGTGCTTTCCGGAAATAAAAAAGTATGATTAACAGTCCAACGATAATCATCGCAGAGATAAAGATTGGTCCTGCAATTCCCCTCGTTTGTTTCTTGATTGCGATGATCCCGCCCTTTATGCGCCTTTTCTGTGTACCCGCATTTACTCTTATCAAATACATAGAATAATTGTCGGACGTCTTTTCAAAAGCTAATTGCTTAAAAGACTCGGTCATGTCGATATTTGCATTATCGTTTTGGCTGACCAACAATTTGATATCATCATCTGATACGTTTTCTGTTAGGCCTTTACTGCAAAGCAAAAAATAATCCCCGTCCTGGACATCCTCGATCCATCTTGTTTCTGCATATATCGGTGAATTATCTGCTTTAATGCCCCGGGCAATGGATGTATTCCGTGACTGCAAACGGTTATTGTTTCCGGATATCTCACTTAATTGTAATGGTTCACGGATGCGTGAATTATCTTCAGTTCTAAAAAGAATTTCTCCCCCCCGCAAATGATAAATCCAGCTATCCCCGGACCAGGACATGAGTACCTTCTGATCATATAGAATAAGCATTGAAAAAGTTGTGGCCAGATCGGTATCCAATCTGTATTCCCGGGCATAAGTAATCAATCGGTCTCTGGCTTCAATCAATAATTTATCGATCAGTTCTCCGGACATTTTCTGTTCGCCAAACTTCAAAACCTTTGCCGCCATAAACTGGCAGATCAATTTACTCGCGATTTCACCGTTATCGAAGCTCCCGGCGCCATCACAAACAATGAAAACCTTGTCGGACAGGGTTGCCTTTCCGGCAGCAGGCCATATATAATCTTCCTGCTTTCCCTTATGGCCCGTCTCAAATAAATAATATATGCTGTCAGGATTCATCATTAGGCAAATTAGAAGCAAATGTGTTAATGCGAATTTGAAAATTTGATAATTTGAAAATGAAATACAAATCCCTTAATTTTCAAATTAGCACATTTTCACATTAACACATTTTCGCATTTACACCTTACCACATTTTCACATTTTCAAATTATCACATTATCACATTATCACATTACCCATTTCCACACTAAAGATATTTCTTTTTTAAATCCCTAAACCTCTTATCATCCTGCAGGGGCCCCAACAATTTATCCTGATCCACAAAACTTCTTTTTAAAGCCTTTGTCTGAAAAGATCTTTCAAACCATTTCAGAGACTCTTTTATATTTCCTCTCAAGTAAATACAACACGCCATGCTATATAAAATATTTCCATTAGACGGATCACTTTGATAGGATCTCATTAAGTAGCTATGGGCAGAGTCGTATTTACCCATGTTCAAATAAATATTGCCCATTTCATAATTAAATGAAGGAGGAATTTCATTTGGGTGAAATGCAAGAAATTTCCTGTAATTCGCCAAAGCCTTTGGATAATTCTTTATTCCGTAATATGCTTCGCCAATCTTTTTATAAATCTCCAGGACCGTCCTGGCTGAACGTGCCTCCCTGAGCGAACTCATCTCAAGGCAGGCTTCAAGGCTCTTTACGCTGTTTTCATAATCCCTGAGCGCAAAATATGCATCGCCAATACCTTTTTTTGCCAAATAAAATTGCGGGTTATATTGAATTGTCCGGGTAAAGTCAGCGATAGCATCAGTAGCCTTTCCCAACTGAAGGTTCGCTAACCCCCTTTTGTAATATGCTTCAGGATAATTGGCCGATAGCCCAATCGCGAGTGAATACGCTTTGATTGATTCTTCAAAATTATTCCTCGAAAAATAACACTCACCCCTCGCATAATAATAGTAGCTTTTATTGGGATTTACACTAATTGCAGCATCAATAAATATCAGGGCCGAATCGATATTGCCTATGCTGAGGTCATACACTCCGCGTTCAAATATTATTTGTGCAGAACTATCTATTTCCATAATATTTGTTGAGCCAAGACCTTTTTCGCGGGCAGAAATAAGATCACTTGCAGCGCTTTGAATTTTGTTCATTTTAATCCTGGCCAGCCCACGACTATAATATGCAAAATCACTATTCGTATCCAAAGCAATGGCACGGGTGAAATAATCTTCGGCGCTGGAATAATCCATCTTTTGTGCGTACAATATTCCTTTTTCGATATCGAGTTTTGATCTCGAAACCGGATCAATATTCCCCTGAGATAGTACGGGATCACTATCTTTTATGGCCTGGTCCAGGTTCCCGTTGAGCCTGTGAAGCTCCGATATGGCCTCATAGACAGATGCGTCGGTCGGATCCTTTGCCAGGTAAGTCTTGTATTCAGTAAGCGCTTCAAAATTTCTGTTCATGCGCCTGTACAGATCTGCCCGGCATCGGATGGTCTCCAAATTATCATTGTCATATTCATAAGATTTAGCGTAGTCCTTCAGCGCATCATGGTAATTCCTGACTTGCTCGTTATAAGATTTTGTCAGCTGACCTATTTTATCAAAGCATTTTGCCCTTCCCAAATAATAATCCGAATTGGAATAATCAGAATTCATCTTAGGGTTTTTGAGCAGCTCTGAATATCCCTTAATAACAACCTTATAATATCCTGCTCTGTATTTCTCTACCAGATCAGCATGTGTTCTGAAAGAAGCATTGAGTTCTTTTATCCGGGCTTCATAAATATCTCTTTTCTCCGGCACGAGGTCTATTGCCTCAGCGTATAAAGTAATTGCTGCCTGGTAATTTCTTTTCTTCTCTTCGAAATGGGCCTGATCAATATACTGGTTGAATTTTCCCGCCAGGTCCGTTGTTTCCTCCATACTCCCCGGCGAATTAGTTTCCTCCCTTCGATTCGATATTGGGATATTGTCTGAAAAATCATTTAGGCTATCGGCCGGATTGAAGAAACCAATTCTGGAAATATATAATAGCCATTTGTTGTTATCGTCTTTTTTTACAAAAATCTCTGCTACCCGCTTTGCAGGCTTGTACGGGGTAGACGGATTTGACAAGCATTTATTTTTAAAAAAGGAATTAAAATAAACATTTATATACATATTCTTTTTGCCTCTTTTAACCTGAGAAGATCTGACATCACTGAAGTTTACAGAATTTGCATCGCTCTTTGCATAAAAAGTATTAAAAGCATTTAGATATTGGATAACGGGTACTTCCGGGGCATTCGAGGAATTTGAGTAGCCAGGATCACTTATATCGTCAGCAATGGCGATTTGGTTATTAAGAAAAATTCGTTTGTCACTATCTTCAAAACTCCGGTTGATCAAATCCCTGATATCGGTACTTTCAGCACCTGTATAAGAAATAGTATTTAGCAGGCTGTTAAAATACCTATTTATTGTAATTTCTGCTTTTACCTTGATAATGTTTACGTCGTTTATAGTTATAGAATCCTGGGCACGGCACAACTGAACCAGGCAATTGAATCCAACAAAGAAAAGAAATACCCTATTCATCCAAATAACGGCTTTATCGTAAGGTCAAGAATTTTGAAAGTTAGTTACCACTTAATAATTTATTTCTATAGTCTTTCATCTCAAGCGAAGAAACCTTTTGCATTTGATTAATAAGCCAGCCCGAGTTTAGCGTCTCCCGGGCAAAATCCTCCACAGTAAATATCCATTTGTCAGCCAGCAAAAAATGATATTTTATTTTGATTACCTCCAGAAATTCAATTTCACGATTCAAAATAGCGTTGTAAAATTCCAGCATATTGGACCTTTTCAAATAAGTGTTTTCAAAGTAATCGGATAAATTCTCTTTGTCAGCAAAAGCTCTCTTTAAGGCCACAAAATTTGTACCGTGGCTGGTCGGACTTATGAATTTTGTTTTTATTTTGCTTTGGGCCATTTCTGTAACAACTATGTTTGATTTTAATGTGCTGGGGCCGACTGCGACAATCATCCATTTAGATCCTTTGTTTTGTGTCATTTCAATTTTCATTATGATGGGGATTTCAATAGAAGAAGAATTGTATCTGAATTTGCACGTCAGCTCAGCGTACCAGTTGCCGCCGTAAAAATTGAGATAAATCGGTCTTTTCCAGTTTGTGACTTCCGAGACAAACTTATTCACCATACTACTGTCCCACGACATGTTTTCATAGTTGAACAAACTCCTGATCAATCGCTGCCTGTCAATATTGAATTTGGTATGATGGGCCTTGTAAACGTTCCTTATGAATGAGTTAGGCTCATCATTAAACCTCTCAAAAAATTCATCTATTTCCTTAACCTCGTAAATAAAATGTTTCTCTTTAGCATCGTCATTATTTGAATACACCTGGCTGAAGAGCGGGTGCTGGCAAATAGACAAGGAAATAAAAATAAAAAATTTTAAAACATAAGACTTTGCCATATTAAATGCAATTACTCTTTTGGAGTTTTCGTACCCAATACCTCCACATCCGACAACATCACATCCCACTGTTGAATGGCATTACCACGGAGGCTTCTATTGTAAACAATCAGTTGGACCTCTGTGGTTTTTTTTGTTTCATCCTCATAAATCAACCGTCCATCACTGAAGGCACGGAAAGTTTGTTCAAAGCTGACCAGTCCATAGTACTTGCCGTCAGCTCCTTTACGAATATTGCTAACGTAATCCACGTGGGAGAAAGTGATGACAATACGCTCATACCGAAGGTTTCTTAATTTCTCCAGAAAATCCCGGACCCTTAAATGTTTCTTTTCATCACTATGCACAGACGAAACTTCGATTATTGCCCCATCGACAAATAAACTGGCGGCCTGATCCACAGCATTATCCTGTGCAGCATTTCCTGCCTTTTTATCGCAAAGAATATATAGACAGCCTTGAAATTCTTTTATTTTGGCAAGTGCCTTTTGTTTAAATTCATCTTTTGAAACTTTGCCAGGCAAGGCATCAGATGCAGGCTTTACAGTATCCTTAATTTTTGCATAATCAGTACCTGCATCATTTGCATTTACCCATCTGTTCGTTACGGTCATATGCGTCATTGATATTTTGCCAGAATACGCATAAATTTTGCCGGAAGAGTTTAAAAGCAGCGAAATAAATAAAAGAATCCTCAGGGCAGGAGCGGATCCTATGAAATATCCCTCTTTGATAATTTGCCTGTTAAAAAAATCTCGCATATAAAATATTTTTTTACTTTTAATTCCCTTCTTATTCTGATTGATCAACCCATGAAGTCATTTATTTTCATTGCTGGTAACTTTATTTGGAATAGGATTCACTACTTCTTCTTCTCCACAAGAATCCCAGAACTATTTCATGCGTACCGCTGCTAACCGTGTTCAGTTGGGTTGTGGTATAATCATAAGAGTAACCGAGATTGATCGTGCTGCTGATGTTGACTCCTAACATTGCCGCATATCCCTGATTATATCGGTATGTAAATCCCAGCCAGAGCAAATCCTGGTATTGGATTTTAGTGTTCACATCAAACCCGATAGGCAGCGGTTGCACATACCTGATCATGACGGAAGGCAGAATGTTGATGTCTTCATTTACTATTATTTTGTACCCTGCAGTCAAAAAAGTATGGGGAATCAGTTTCCCTTTGAGCAATGTAACGCCATTGGACGTGGTTGTTCCATTGCTGGAATTAATAGGAACAGGAACAATTTGTTGAGCAGACAATCCCAAAAAAAAACTTTTATTCGATAACCAAAGGCCGGCATTGACATCCGGCTCCAGCTTATTCAGATACCCGCTTCCCAAAACAGCGGGATCGATTGGATTAGCCTGTCCGAAATCCACCGCGGACATATCAACATTTACTTCCTGTACACCAAGAGACAGGCCAAAACTTAATGTGGTTTTGATACCCACCGGAAGGTGATACGCGTAGGAACCATAAGCGGCAATTCGGCTAAGGGGACCAGTTTTATCATTTAGAATCGTAAAGCCAACCCCATGATGGGCGGGTGGCGCCGTGTATTCCATTAAGAATTGTTTCGCACCCTGGCTCTTAGCCTGAAGATCCGGGACCGTGGTGGGCGTTTCCTTGTCATACTCTGCATTTCCAAGAGGAGCGTGTATAGTAAGATACAAAGTTGTAGGCGCACCATCTAAACCGACCCACTGATTGCGGTAACTGGCCTTACAGTCCCAGTAATTTTCTATTCCTGCAAGCGCTGGATTCAGGATGAAATTGTTCAAAATATATTGTGTGTAATAAGGTTGCTGCTGGGCACATACGCCACCCACCATTAAAAAACACACGCCATTGATTAAAAATTTCTTTCCCACCATCCCAATTGCAAAATTATGAGTTACTTAAATATAGTGACAGAACCCGCCATTTTCTTTTGATTGTTTTTCGGATCGATGATATAGTAATAAGTTCCCATTGGAAGGGGATTGCCATTATAAGTTCCATCCCATGGTTTGTTATTATTTTCGGAATGAAAAACAAGCTGACCATACCGATTGAACACATCTACGGTTGCTCCCGGGAAAGCTGAAAGATTCGTGATGACCCAAGTATCGTTGATGCCGTCACCATTTGGCGAAAAAGCATTGGGTACTGAAATTTTTGTTGTTCCGCCTGACACCGTGATCCTAATACTCCCGCTGTCTTCACATTTATTGTCATCAATTATATTTAGTGTATAAACTGTAGTAGAAGACGGACTTGCAACAGGATCTTTGATGGTTGCACTATTCAGCCCGGTGGAGGGCATCCATTGATAGGAGACTATATTACCCGTCACCATGACGTTCAATGTAGTACTTGCTCCGGCAGCAATAGTTAAATCCGGTCCCATGGTCAGCACGGGAAGTGAATTGATCACTATGGCGATTTGCGAAGATGTTCCACACTGACCCGGTGCGGGTGTAAAGGTATATAAAGTACGGCCGACGCTTGAGGTACTGATCGAAGAAGGACTCCAGGTTCCGTTGATTCCTTCAATCGAAGTTGGCGGTAGCGCCGGCGCTACGGCATTCTGGCAAAATGAATCTATTATTGTTGGAAAAGTTGGCGAGATGCTGTTAGCGATTGTAATGTTTAAAGAAACCGGAGTTGCGCAAGTGCCAGCGGATGATGGTGTAAATGTGTAAGTGGCAGTTCCGAGAGCTGATGTATTGATGCTGGCCGGACTCCATGTTCCCGCAATTCCTTCATCCGATGTTGGCGGTAGCGCCGGCGCTAAGGCATTCTGACAATATGAATTTGCTATTGTTGAAAAAGTTGGCGTGATGCTGCTAAGGATTGTAATGTTTAAAGAAACCGGAGTTGCGCAAGTTCCAGTGGATGATGGTGTAAATAGGTAAGTCGCAGTTCCAACGGCAGATGTAATGATACTGGCCGGACTCCATGTTCCGGCAATTCCCTCATTCGAAGTTGGCGGTAGCGCCGGTGCTGTGCTGTTCTGGCAATATGAATTTGCTATTGTTGGAAAAGTTGGCGTGATGCTGCTAATGATTGTAATGTTTAGAGAAACCGGAGTTGCGCAAGTGCCCACAGATGTTGGTGTAAACTTGTAAGTGGAAGTTCCAATGGCAGATGTATTGATGCTGGCCGGACTCCATGTTCCTATGATTCCTTCAATCGACGTTGGCGGTAGTGCCGGCGCTATGGCGTTCTGGCAATACGAATTTCCTATTGTTGGAAAAGTTGGCGAGAGGGTGCCCACGATTGTAATGTTTAAAGAAACCGGATTTGAGCAAGTGCCAGCGGATGGTGTAAACTTGTAGGCCGAAGTTCCAATGATAGATGTATTGATGCTGGCCGGATTCCATGTTCCTGCAATTCCTTCCTTTGATGTTGGTGGTAGTATTGGCGCAGTCGAATTTTGACAAAGCGGCCCGATTGCATCAAATGTTGGCGTAACCACCGCGCTTACTTTTAACACAATAATATTTGATGTATCGGAGCTGCCCGCACAGGGCCCGGTGGCGGATACGACACAGCTCACGGCGTCATTGTTGACAAAACTATTGCCGGTATATGCCGCATTATTTGCGCCTACTTTATTGCCATTTAACAGCCATTGATAATTGGGTGAATTTCCGGCGTTGGAAGCAATTGCAGTAAAGTTGACCTGGGCGCCTGTACAAATATTTGTTGCCGAAGAAGTGATATCTACAATAGGAGAAACAGAAGGATTGATAACAACTGTTGTGCTGGCCGTATCCGAAACACAACCATTTGAATCGGTGGCGACGGCGATCCAGGTTCCCGCATATGCAGCAGTTACATTGTTAAAAACAGCCGTGCTGGCATATTGCCCGCCCCTAAACCCGTGCTTTGGTTTTCAATAAAATATGTTGTGCCATGTATGGCCGGCGCGGATAAAATGAGTTGGCCTCCCGTACACACGGGACTGTTTGATGTCAATACCGGCTTAGGCGGTTTGGAGACATTCACGTTTATTGATTTATTTATCGGGCCACCACCCGGACCCGGGCATGAACTGCTAATTTGAACTGTATATACAGTATTAGCATCCGGGTTAACCTGGATTACTGAATCACCATTGTATTGTGGCAATCCCTGCCAATTGAAGTTGTAAGGAGGCACGCCATAATACCCTCTTGCTGTCAGGGTCACCTGGCCGCCCGCACAAGTACTCACCGGCGATGAGCTCAGGGTAGCAGAGTCAAATGTTCGTCCCACGATGGTTATCGTTAGATCCTGGGAGGCTCCAATGCATGATCCGTCACAACCATCAGGGCCATCACAATTTCTATAGAAATAAAAAGAAAAAGGAATATTTTGGGGAGGACCGCAAACCGGCTGCGGGTAAACAAGTGGCCACGCCCGCACCGTTACTCAATAATATGCTTTGATTTGGAAAATGTCTGCGGTCCGGTACCAGTACCAGTTCCCAATAGATTTGTGAGGCACACCCACCATTTATTGCAAAGGAAAAAGCCCCGTCCTGGTCAACACAAGGAGCGTTTGCAGTAAATTCAAACGAAAACATGGCATCAGTAAGAGTCGCCCCTGGCGGTGCGGGAACCATAAAATCGTATTCGCAGGCAGAGTCCAGGCTGCAATCCTGATTGGAGTGGGATCCGGTAATCATATCCTTCTTCAGCTTCGCCATATCCTGAACCAGGGGATCTATTATTACGTCGCCAATTTTAGACCTGAGCATTTAGAAAATCAGTATTGATGGCCAGTGTCAATATGTTATGGTCAAGATAATACGGAATGAACTGGTGGCTTGAAGATGGATTATCCTTCTGGTACATGACCCCTTCCTTTATGTGTAAATCGGTCGCCGCACCCACAGCGAAAATCAGCAGAAGAAACTAAACCATTTCCGGGAAGTCCGTTTGAGAAACTGAAATTGCCTGGATGCCCGCTCAAAAAAGAATCTCTGAATAAAAGTGTTTTATAGCCGGGAAATTTGTTGGAATGTACTATAAAATTGGTTTTGATTGACCCTTTCGACACTTTCATTTCCGCGTCAATTCCGGGAAAAATATTTTTAATGGCGATTCCATCATCGCCCGCCGTATAATCTGTCCAATCAGCAGTGGCTAATAAAGTTTCAGTGCTCCCCTTTTCTCCATACAATTTCCAATCGTTGAAATAGGTTTTACCATCTGGAGTAATGATATAGGATGCTTTCCTTTTAATATCAAAACCCAATGGATCTTCCTGGTTGGATGCTTCATATATTGATTGGCCTTTTGGACTGAGGCGGGCGTCAATTGTAATCCATTGTCCGTTCTTTTTAAAGTGCATGGGGCCGGATGACTTCTGAGCATAACAAATCGACGGGTTGTCTTTATTTATGTAGAATTTTGAATCAATCGTTCTTTTTTCAAAAAGTTCAATGGCATTTTTATTTGGACTGAACTCATCAGCAAAATTTGCGTCGGGATGGCGCAGGTAAGCCTGATTTCTTGCCATCCATAATTCTCCACGGTTTGTGTATTTTCTTGTGAAGCTGGTAAAGTTATTTTTTATAGCCGGCATCTGGTGGCGACCCGCCTGGGCCTGCAGATCAAAACCATTTAAAACTGCGATGAATTCCACCAATAGGAATACAATGATGAAAGAACCTTTCATTTCAATCGCGATCTTCTTAATAGTCAGAGTCGTCAAATGAGACCAGGGTTTAGCCGCAAAAAAAAATTGGTCACTAAGAATTGGATTTCTGATTCAATTTCAGAAAGAATATGGAGAAGATGGGATTGGATTTCTATTCTTTCCAGGTGTCATAAATCCTTTCGAAGAAGAAGAAATAATTTATTACACAGGAAAAGTTTCTACTAATTTTAAAAGGAACAGCCTTAAAGCTATTGAGGTTTTTTTTCCCCAACTAAAAACAGCCGATATTATTTATTATTCGGATCTAATGTCTTGCTCGGCCAGCTATTTCATCATTTTTTTCTGCCCATTTGTCAGCTTATACGAAATTACACAACTTTCAGGCCAATAAATGCTTATACTGATTCGGATGTCCTTGCTTAAAAATACTCAGCTTTTACGGTTTTAGCAAGAAGATGCACCAAAAAAAGTCACTTACTCATTAATTATCAATGAATCGCATGAATTGTATAATCTCAGGACCTAAAACAATAGCATTCAGAATTCTTTATACCATTTGGGAGAATAACAGATTACGGTCTGTTTCAACAACTCCTCTTGAAATTTTGGTTTTAGAAACCTATACATGTATTTATAAGTATATTTTAATTCATAGTTTGGCTCCAGCCATTTTGCAGGGCCGGAAAACTCACATGGATTGATTATTTTGAATCCACTCGTCGGGCTGAGCTTTTATATTTTCATTTTCTACGTCAGGCTCTGAGATTTCATCCCGGATTTTATCGTTTATAAGTCTTGTAACTTCGTCTTTCCATCATTTTAAGACTAACCCTTAAGGCGTGATTGTTGTATACTAAAAATCAAAATAATCCATCATGCAACCCTTTATTATAAATATAGATCAGTCAATTCTTGATGATTTAAAGAATAGAATTTCAAATACCCGCTGGACGGATGAAATTGAAAACTCAAAATGGGAGTATGGTACAAACAAAAATTATTTAAAGGAACTGTGTGATTATTGGCAACATGATTTTAATTGGAAAGACCAGGAAAAATGGCTCAACTCCTTTCAGCATTACAAAACAACCATCGATGGTATTGGAGTACATTTTATCCACCAGAAAGGCAACGGAAATAATTCCATGCCTATACTTTTAATACACGGTTATCCCGATAGCTTTATCCGGTTTTTAAAGATGATTCCTTTACTTACTGAAGCTGACGAAAATGGATTTTCATTTGATGTAGTCATCCCCTCTATTCCCGGGTACGGGTTTTCTGACATTCCTCCAGAGGCGGGAATGAACACAAAGCGAATTGCCGGTTTATTTGCAGAGTTAATGACGGAAGAGTTGGGTTACGAAAAGTTTTTATCACACGGCGGCGATTGGGGCGGAGGTATTACTGAACAACTTGCATTATACCATGAAGATTCCCTCCTTGGCATCCATCTTACGGATATACCCTTTCAACATGCACTTACACCTCTGCCGGATAATGCAACCAGCGCAGAAAAAAAATACATTAAGAACACAAGCATGTGGCAGCAGAAAGAAGGTGCATATTCCATGATACAGAGTACGAAGCCCCAAACCCTGGCCTATGGACTAAATGATTCACCCGTCGGTTTAGCCGCATGGATACTAGAGAAATTCCAATCATGGAGCGACGATGACGGAGATATGGAAAACACTTTTACGAAAGATGAATTGCTGACCAATATAACGATCTATTGGGTGACACAGACCATTAATTCTTCATTCCGTCTTTATAGTGAAACCCTGAAAGCGATGATGCAGGCCATGTACAACCCGTTAACCAAGCTTAACCCCTTTGATAAAACGGGAGGTAAATCAGAAGTTCCGGCAGGTTTTGCCATTTTTCCTAAAGATATTTCGTCACCGCCCGAAGAATTTGCTTCCCGGTTTTTCAATGTTCAAAAATGGTCAGCAATGCCAGCCGGCGGACATTTTACCGCTATGGAACAACCCACCATTTTGGCTGAGCATATTAGAGAATTCGCAGAATCCATGGTAAACATTACAAGCTGATTATTTTCTTTTTCGGAAATACCATAACCAGGATCAAAAATCTTTACCAATTCAAATCAAACAATAAAGTCTTTACATCCATTTTTGATATTAAATAAAATATAACAGTGAATAGCTCAAGCCGTCAACATTCGGTTTGCAGTCAGTGAAGATCGTATTATGGTGCGAATTGCCAGAGATCTGTAAGGGAAATCTGGGATAAACCAGCACCATTGCCAAAATAACCTGTACTTCCGATCACAAAGCTTGCTCCGCCCTTGCGTTGGGTAAAGAATGGAACCTGAGTCCAGGAGTCGGAACTGCTCTGATACATCCAATTTTCTACGCCGCCTCCCATGATATAACCGTTGCCATTGATGATCATTGTACTGGCCTGCACCATGGGATCGCCCGGGCGCGATTGCTTTTGCGTCCAGGCATCTATAACAGGGTCATATTGAAACAGGACATTGGTAATCGTTCCATTTTGATTGTAATCGGTGCCCGCAACCAGGGCGGTCTCGTTATCCAGGGAAAAGCCAACTAACCAACTGGGAATCGGAGTACCGCTGAAGTCCGCTTTTTGTGTCCAGCTATCCACTGCCGGATCATATAGCCAAACCCCTGGCAATTCAATTCCATCAGTATTGGCACCCAAACCAACCAGCCCAAGGCTTCCGACCGCAATCCCAAGTACGAGATCCTGACCTGGACCCGGGAAATCGGTCTTCCTGGTCCAGGTATTCGCCGCCGGATCATAGGCAAACAAGGCATTCGAATTCACGTTAATCTGGGTTTGCCCCAAACCAATATAGGCGATATTGTTAATGACCATGCAGATGGCTCCGGCAAATGGCATCGGGGAACTTGCTTCCTGGGTCCAGGCATCCGTGACGGGGTCATATTGGAAGAGGTCTGTATAAAAGGTCCCATCATTTCCAACACCCAATCCCATATATCCTTTATTTCCAACAGAAAAACCTATCCCTATGAAACGACCGTTAGCCGAATCGGGTCCGGGAATAGCTCTTTTTTGCTCCCAATGGTTTCCACTGAGCGCTGTAAATATGTCATTACTGATCCCCGTCAAGCTGGATCGCGTAATAGAAATTTTTCCTGTGGTCACGCCCGGTGGAACATATACATACATACTCTGATCATTGGTCGAATAAATCGTTGCCGGCGTTCCATTGAATTCCACCACCAGGTTATTGGCCGAGGTATCAAAATTCTGTCCCCAGATATGCACAGGAATGCCCGCAGCCCCAGTCTTTGGATCAAAGTCGGTAATCTCCGGAGTTTGATTGGTGTTCACAGGAGGATTGGAAGAGGCGCTATTCTTCCTGCAAGACAAGACAAGACATAGAGCAAGCGCAACGTTAAACAGACGGAATTTCATCCATGCAGTTTTAAGACCATCAAATTACAATAAAGGTGACCTGTCCCCAAATAATCGGAGCAACATCGCCGTTTTTGTTACCCATTTACTGAACAGCCATTTACGGCCTATTTCAACAACGCCTTTTGAAATCTTGGTTTTAAAAACATATACATGTATTTATAAGCATATTTCAATTCATAAGTAGGTTCCAGCCATTTTGCCGCGTCGGAAAATTCACATGGATTGATTATTTTAAAATAAAAATTGGTCAGGGAAAATGTCTCAAGTTCAATACTATTGATACAGTTGCTGTCCACTTGCTCAAATGCCCACTTGTAATTTGAAGAATCAATTTTATTTCCGGTTAAATAATTTCTTAACTCTTCGTTTTTATATTTCTTTAGATACCGTATTTTATCTTGAAAGACCTTTTTTTTGAAGCTATCAATCTTTTTACTATTAATCAGATCATAGATATGTAAATTCAATCCCGTGATTAGATCAAAATTTAAATATGTCGTTGATCGATAAATATGATGAAACTCCTCTTTTTGAATACTAATATATAAAGACAGAAAATTGTTCTTATTATATGTAATCTCATACATTATATCAGTTAATCCATTCTTAATCATCTTGTCGAGTTGAATATTTAAATCTCCATTTCCTTCATCAGATTCCAATATTTCATTCCATATTTTATCGTTTATAAGTTTTGCAACTTTTGAATTTCGAGCAATAATTATTGGATAAATAATTGTGGAGTATTTGACATTTAGGGTTTCAGAATCGGGCCTACGTTTTATTTCCCTGATAAATACTTTCTGAGAGAATGCAGATTTGGAGGTTAGACATATAACCAGAAAAAAGAATTTCAACATATGTGAAGTAATGCATTTAACTCTGCAATATAGTCATACTATAAATCACCTGGAGAATGGTTCAACTAATGTATCATTCATATCATACTATGTCATTAAGCACTATAAGTATCAGGGTTATTCCAAGCAAGAACGAATTCGGGTCTACTTTCTTCAGAAAGACATACATTCGGCAAAAATATTATTTGGAAATCTATCCATGAGAAGAAATAAATTTTTGGCGGCCAGGCGATAGTTTGCAGCTATATGAGGTTGATCATTCCGGATCGGTCTTTTCAAAATCAGTTGATTACGAAAACTACCTATTAGTATACCCTACAGACAAGCGGATGAAAAATACCGGCGTTTATTTTGCGAGAAAGCTCACAGCTTCAGGTATGGTCAAAAAAAAATAATATCGTGAATACAAAAATGACCTTATTTTCAAAATATGTTCTCAGTTGCTTTCATCGATACTTTTCAGCGTGTATGCTCCTATTATTTCACAAATTGTTGATTCTAACAGAAGCCGTAGGGTTTAAGGAAAAATCTAATGGAAAACCAAATTGAAATTAAAACGGCCCAAAACGCTGCAGACTTTTTAGCAGCAAAGGAATTAATATTCGAGTATGTAAAATGGCTTGGCATGGATTTATCCTTTCAAAATTTTGATAAAGAAATGGAAACAATGCAGGCAATGTATGGCAATCCACACGGCGGATTATTTATAGCATTAAGAAATGGCAAAGCAGTTGGCGTTGCAGGAATAAAAAGATTTAATGACAAGGAGTGTGAAGTGAAGCGGATGTTTGTACAACCCACCAGTAGAGGTTTTGGAATTGGAAAACTATTACTGACTGAATGCATTGAAATCGCAAGAAAACTAAACTACGATACTGTCAAACTTGACACCATTGACTTTATGAAATCCGCAATAAAACTTTATTTAAACAATGGTTTTGTTGAAATCCCGGCTTATCGTCATAACCCACATGAAGAAGCAAGATATTTTGAATTAAGCCTGAAGAAAATGTAAGCCTACAATGACCAGCTACAAAACATTTAACCGGATCTGCTTTTTATTCCTCTTTATTTTACAGGCCCTCTATCGCCACCGGTCAGGATGATGGCTCGCGGTGGATTGCATAAACAATGATTTTATTAACACCAATGGCATTAGTGAAGGCCGGAAAAATTCCCATTGAAGAATGAATTAATATTCTATGCTGAAAATATGCTGCAGGATAATCAGGCCCATCGATAGCTATTTACCGTATCTACTGTCCCGTGATTATAGTGGCTTTAAAAGGAATTGGTGACCGATTGGTAAGTGAATCCTGGTAATTCAATTGGCAGGTATCAATTCAATTCATTATTCAGCCCTCAGGCTTTTTACCGGATTTGCCATCGCGGCCCTGAATGCCCGGTAGCCCACTGTTATCCAGGCAATGGAAACAGAGGCGACGATGGTAAGAATAAAAATTCCCGAGCCGATGGAAATGCGGAAGGAGAAATTTTCGAGCCAGCCGTGCATAAAATAATAGGCCAGTGGTGCGGCTATTAAGAAGGAGATACAAACGAGTATCGTAAATTCGCGGGAGAACAGGTAAACGATATTCGCCACGGAGGCGCCCAGTACTTTTCGAATGCCGATTTCTTTCTTTCTTTGTGTGGCCATAAAAGACACGAGGCCATAGAGTCCCAGACATGAAATAAAAATGGCGATGCCGGCAAATATCTTATAGAGTTGAGAGAGCTGATTTTCCTGTCTGTAAAAACCGGCTATTTTTTCGTCGAGGAACTGGTACTGGTAAACATATTCCGGGTAAGCAGTGTTCCATAATTTTTCAATAACTGACAGGCTGTGTTTTGCGTGGGCCGACTGCAATTTAACCGCCATCGTCTCGTATACTTGCTTCCAGGTTGACATCACGACGGCAGACATTGGCTTCGCCAGGGAGGTGCCGTTAAAATCTTTCACGACTCCAACAATCTCTCCTTTTAACTGGCCGTCCCAGAAGCTTAGCTTTTTCCCAATGATCTGGTCCGGGTTGCGGATGCCCAGTTTTTTAACCATCGTTTCATTGACCACAAATTCCCTGATGGTATCAGAAGGCCGGTAGGGCCTGCCTGCTGCCATCTGCAGACCAAATGTTTTAAGCAATACTGAACTGAACTGAGTAGATGAACAGGAAATCCGTTACCATTTGCTGAT
>CAVPIO010000002.1:0-1099763 GCA_963705005.1 uncultured Chitinophagaceae bacterium | reverse complement strand
TCCCCTGCAAGCGCAATAGCTTCTAATAAATTGATCCTTTCTCCCGGAATGGACACTAGCCCGGGCCTAACAACCTCACCAAGCATTGTAAATTTATAATTCAGGAAACGTATATTGTAATAAGGGTTTTGGAGAAACTGTGTCAGGCGCGCATCAAGTGTGTCTTTTAGCCTGGCTTTAGTTAATCCTTCCACATGTATTAGTCCTATCCCTTGAAATACAATGTTCCCATTTTCATCCACCTGATAACCAGGCGCTGATGGAGAAGATCCCGGAATAGCTTGCGTAATGCTCGTCGCACCCGTTAATGGAGCATTTGGCGTAACCATCAGGGACTGATTATAAATCCTGGTTGCTTCAGGATTGTCACTGAACACTATAATGCTCAAGATGTCTCCCTTTCTGATAATCGGTTCAACCGGATTCACCTGACTCAATGCCGCGGTATCAAATGCTCCCTGCATATACACCAGGTTCCTCGTGTTTCTGCATGAACTCGTTGTATGCATCACCAATAATCCAATACTTAAAATCAATAAATTTCTCATTACCGAAATGAAACGCATGCGTTTAATGTATAAGGGTTGACAAATTCTTTTTATCTAAGAAGCGATCAACGTATATCCGATACTTTCAATTACAACTTTAACCCGGTTGCCTTCCACTTTCAACACTTTGGCTTCGTGGTCCATGAATAATCCCTGTCTGATGGTTACCCTGCCATCCTTTTTCAGATTGCAAAGGTTCCGCGATCACGTTTTCATATTCATTTAAAAATTTCCGGATGGTCTCAATCTCTCTTGCCGGGATCACGGCAGGTTTTCCCTGCCAGTAAACAAAATTCATTACGCCTGCCGTCATGCGGATTTTGATTTGTTCTTCTTCATTCACACGGGCAAACACATAGGATTTAAACAAAGGCTCTTCCACCGTTTTCATGCGGTCGCTCCATTTTTTCCGCACTTTGTTCAAAGGGCAGTAGGATTCCAGTTTTTTCTCTGTCAGCAGGGCATGGACTTTCTTCTCCCATCTGGGTTTGGTGTATATCGCATACCAATGGGAAATTAACGAAGGCAAGGCTGATTAATTTGAAAATGAATTGAAAAAGAAGTCCCTAAATGAAAATGCTTCGCCATCTCAGTCCCATGCTCTTCATGTAACTGGCTAATTTTCAACGATATATTAAAAATCGAGCTCCTAATGCAAAATCCGTTCCGTTCCTGGTATATGAAAAAGGTGCAGGCAACCACCCTTATGATGGCTGCCTGCACCCTTCCAAATATTTCTTCCAAACCTTTAGCTTTATAATAAGTCGCCAGAATCTGATTCACAGGATTTAATCTAATTATTGCTAACCACCTTCCACAGCTGGAAAATGCTTTTGAGGCAGTCTTTTCCGCCATCCACACCGGATTGTGCTGCGTGTGCAAATATAGATGATTTTCATTCTGAGGAGCGTCTGAAATGGTATTTAGTCGGCCCTCCATGTAAATTGAGAATAAAATATAGCCACGCCCGCCAAACCTTGTTCAAAAACTAGCCCTCTGATTGGACTGTTTTAGGGAATCCAAAAAAATTACCGGATAGCCCGATTTATTAAGGTTTAAACGTATCTCCCCTGTCGTAAGTATCGGCAATATCTGCTGATTATCAATTGCATATCTGCTGCTATAGGAACTACCCACAATCGTTTTTGTTTTTATCCCGTCATCCAGCTTTTCTTTTATGCTTAAGGACAAGTCATCCTTTGAGAGGCGGAAACCCGAGGGTGTTACGGTGGTATCAGCAATCCATTTCTTTGATAAACGAACATGATTGCCAACTGCGAACAGGACAAGGAAGCCAAGAATGCAGAAAATGAATGTCTCTGTTTAGTTTTCTGAATGCCAGCTCAACCACCAGTGGATATATCAAAAATGAAACCAGTTTGAAATGCCTGGGATTGAAATCAACGGATGAACCGCCTGCATACAGATCAATGAATACAATAAACGAAATTAGAAATAACATTAATACGATAACTCTATATTTCCTTTTCAAGCCATCATTCTCCTGATAATGCTTTTTGAGGTACAGAAAAGTGACAAGCTCGGCAAAACAAATGGCAGATAAATAAGCTATTTGCAAATAAGTCCTTGAGAAGAGAAAAGCATTTAACGAATCGAAAAAATAAATTGAAGTAATTGGACTGGCTATACAGGAAATAAAAAATTAACCGGTTTTAGCGAAATATGATTAACAGCATTTGCCGGTTTTCTCCTCTGGAAATAAAACCAAAATAAATAAAAAAAAACAAAGGAAACAGAAAGGATATAGGGAATATAGATCTTAATGGTTCGCTTCAAATCCTGCATCCCGAAAGGTTTGTTCCAGATAAAAAAATAATTCAGGTCCTCAGAATTCGCGGCAATAAGCATGAAGAGCAGGAGAGGTACTACAATCAGCATCTGCAGCTTGCATACGAATGAAATAAATAAAATGAATCCAGGAATAACATATTTCAAATACTTATTCACAAGCAATTTCTGAAATACCAGTATCCATGGGAAGACCATGAAATTCAAGCTTTCTCCTCCATCGTACAAATAATATCTCGGAAGAATACTGCTACTGAATAATATGAGTATGACGGATACCCAAATGGTCCTGTTTCTGAAACGATAATTTTTAAAGACCAGGAAATAACCAATAGCGCCAATCACGTGCCGAGAAAATTGACAAGCGTTACTGCAGTCCCGATCTTAATATGCAGCAATTTCATAAATATCAAGGGCGCTAAATATTGTCCTGGGCTCCACCAAGTGAGAAACCTTTCCCGAGGCGGTGAGTTCCGGATCATAAGTAAAGCAATGTGTTGAATTTACCCGTCCAGAATCATATCCCTTCATGGCATCAAAGCCATTTACGGAATCACTATTGATCAGCTGATGCCAGGAATATAAAGTGAAGATCAAAATGATGACCAGTGTGATAAGCGGCAATAGCCTGCTATTGTTGGGAAGGGAATGATTCAATCCTTTCATGCTGGTCCAATATCCATTTTAAAGGTATTGAATTATCTTTCGCCAAAAGTTATGCCATCTCAAAACAACTTCCCCTGCGCCCCCGGCCTCCTGAAACCGCTGCAATCCAGTTCCCATCTTTCGGCATTTAATCCGTAGAGCTTGCTGTATTTTTTATATTGCTGATTGACGAGATCCGCAATAGAACCTTCACCCCGCATGCGTACACCCCAGCGGGAATCATTCACTTTGCCGTCATGCGCGCCTTCAATAAGATGCCAGACTTTATCAGCGCGATCCGGAAAATTCTTGTACAGCCAGTCGTGAAACAACAATTTGATCGCACCGTTCAGGCGGATAAAAGTATAGGCCGAAAAACTCGCCCCATTGTCCCGGGCCTCTTTCATGATCCGCTGCATTTCGTGTTCATTCAACCCCGGTATCATTGGTCCTAACATTACTCCCGACCTCACTCCTGCCTGGCTTAGTTCGCGGATGGTGCGAATCCGCTGGCTGGATGTAGTCGTGCGTGGTTCCATTTTCTGCCGGAGTTCCTCATTAAAAGAAGTGACGGAGACCAGGATGGAAACCAGGTTTTTCTTTGCCATTTCCTGCAGCAGGTCCTTGTCGCGCAGCATCCCCGCATTTTTTGTGATCATGCCTACGGGCTGGTTGAATTCATTGCAGACTTCCAGCAGTCCGCGGGTCAGGCGATAAATCCTTTCCGCCGGCTGATAGCAATCCGTATTGCCGCTCATTCCGATGGGCACGCATTCCCAGTTCGGATTCATCAGGAATTTCCGCAGCAGTTTCGGCGCATTTTTCTTCACGATGATTTTGCGTTCGAAATCCAGCCCTGCACTGTAACCCCAGTATTCATGCACGTTCCGCGCGTAGCAATAGATGCAGCCGTGCTCGCAGCCCGCGTAAGGATTCATGCTGTACATCATACCCACATCCGGACTATCCACTTTATTCACGATGGATTTCGATTCCTGCTCGATATACTGTGTAGCCATATTCGTCTCGGACCAGTCATCGATACCTTCCACATGATCCTTGTTCAATTCGTCCCGCAGAAAGCGGTTACGGGTATTAATTTGTGAACCTCTTCCTTTGAGATATTCGTTGTTGATGGGCATGAACACTGAATTAAAGTTGATGGTTGATAGTTGATGGTTGATGGACTTTAGGTTTGAAGCCCGCACCAGAACTCCATCAACCATCAACCATCAACCATCAACCATCAACCAAATAATTCCCCTTGCTTAATAGCAACCGGAAGATTCTGAAATTCGAGCCTTTCAACGATCTGCCAGGCCTTACTGCCCTGGCGTCGTTTCAGGAGAAGCATGCTGTCGGCCATAAATCTTCCGGTGAAATGGCGGTTGGAAAATTCCAGCCATCCGGATTCGTACTGCCATGGAAGAAGCTTTCCCGCCACGGTTATTTGCGGATCGTCAGTAAAATGTGGTTTATGCTCATTGTCGGGCCTCATTATCCGCTGTGCCTCCCGGATCTCGCGATGCAGTTCCCGGATGGGCTCGCGCGAAGTCGAGTTGATAAAAATGGTATGCGAAGGATAGCTGCCGAAATCCTTTAGCTCCACTTTAAATGGAGGGAATCCCATCGAAATGGATTTCAGCCTGTTCAATACTCTTTCTTCCATCATTTCGTACTGGGTGAATCTCGCCAGCATCATATGAGGCTTGCCCCAAAGCGCTCTCTGGCATTTATATTTCTCAGCAAATTCTTTTTTTATCTCCTGGATCCGGTGCCGGAGCTCTTCATGCGGCGCCAGAACGAGCATGTATTCGTTTAGACGGTAACCGGGCATTGTTTGGATAAAGGTTTCCATTTTTTGCTTTTTTTGTTGACAGTTGACGGTTGACAGTTGACGGACTTCAATTGCGAATCCGCACCTGATATCGGTCAACCGTCAACTGTCAACTGTCAACTATCTGTTAAACAATTCTCATGCCTCAGGGTTCTCCACGGTTGTTCCGGCTGTTAAATAATGATGGTTTTTACTATTGAATGCAAAAGTTATACCAAAATATTTAGCATAAAAATACTAATATAATTAGTACTCATCAAATCTTTTTTTACATTAAAGGACGGGCGACTTTGAGGTTGGCCCAAATTGAATTCTGAAGTCCCTGCCTAGCTTTGAGATGGGTTTTCCTGGGTTTCCCTGCGTGGGCCATAGGTGTTATTATATTATTATTATAGAGCTTAGATCGACCTTATAGAGAGCTTATCAAGACCTTATATAGACGTAATACGAACCTTATATCCAGCTTTTATATTAGGACAATGAAATGATCGCTGCCCTAATTTAAAACGCTATTCTCCTTTACCACTTCAACACCCTCCATTTCACGAATGCCATTCCAGCCACCGTTTACGTCGCCGAGATTGTGGATGCCCTGCCGTTTAAAGAGTGAGCAGGCGAGAGGAGCTGCGGTATGCGGCAGGCATTGTCCCGTACACTTATTACGTGAGCTCGATCCAGGTTGCCTGAGGAGGACTATTGTAATAACCGGTTTGGGTTATCATAAATATCTGCCTTCCACCGCTTGAAACATGAGGAGCATCTGTTATAAATTCCGAGCCCTTTGGAAATATTTCATTATCCTTAAGGCCAGATCCAGATAAATAAGTATTATCATTAATACTAAGAACATTTATTTCCTTAACTGCCCCATTATTTGCAAAATAGTAATTGGTTGAAGAAGCATATGCAGGTCTGTCCATAGTAATTGTACCTGCTACACTATTGTAAGCTAGGATCTTTGCACCCTGAGTGTATGACCTAAACCCGTAAAAGTTAGGAATCTTAACAAACCCACCACCATAGCTGACTAATTCAGAATAATTTCCAAAATCAATTACTACATTAGTTATTGTTGGAGAACCGGCAGTACAAGTGCCCATAAAGGAGAAGTTTACAGCCGGGCACCAAATATATATTACGTAATTACCTGAAACTATGGATTTAGGGACATATGAAATGGTATAAGTGCTTGCTCCCACAGCTGTAACTATTCCAAGGAATGCTCCGGTACTAATATTAATAGCTACCCTTCCGATAATAACACGACCCAAATCCGCAGTTGTAGGAGGTGTGACGGTAGCTACATTTGAAGATACTGTAAACGTAGAAGTCGAGCCCGTTAGGCCATCTAATTGTAAAAATCCAGCCGGGATGTAATCTTTAAAATTTAGAGATATTTGTTTCCCTTGCAGGTATTCTCCCTGGTCAACAAATTTCCCCCTTCCTCCAGCTAATGATCTGCATGAAGACATTCTATAAACACCCAAAATATCTGTCTGTGGGCTAATTCCCCCATTTGAACAATAACAATTCCTCATATCGGTAGTTCCATAGGGTAATTGGTCAAACACACAATCTTCAAATAATCCTCCATTAAAAACCATTGGAAGAAAAGCACCGTAATACCTGAACGAACAGTTTTTAATTGTAACTCCAATTGAACTCAAATGTGTATTGGTTGGGTATTCGGGATAAGTGACCAAGTCAACAAAATCAAAGATCGAATCTTGAAGAGTGTCACCCTGAGAGCTTGTCCATGTCCCTATGGTGCCTAATGATTCAGCATACACATTTCTTACATACATGGGAAAATATCCCCCTCCATTTCGGTTAATAAAGGTATTCAATGCTCCTGCAATATTTACACCATTCAAACTCCAGTTCCCTGGGGTTCCCGCCCCGTAAATGCCCTGATAGAAGAAGGTATGTGTGCCGGACCAGCACGCTGCAAAGTTTACCACATTTAATTTTTCCTGCGCCTGACACCCTACAATACATGCCTTGCAATTTGCAAATTGAATCTTGGTAATATTTATGAGTTCTGCGTTGGCCGTTTGTCCATTTGGAGAGGTAATAAATCCACAGACAAAATTCGTTATTATTACATCTTCTATAATAGTACCTGTTGACCCGCCAATTCCAGATCCGCGATAAAATGAAGTGAGTCCAGGGTATCCGCCGTCCGACGGCACGACTGAATAGAAGGGATCAACAACAATTCCTGAATAAGGAGAATTCGCAGTGTCTCTTGAAACTCCGTCTGTAAAGGCAGCAAACGTACAATTATAAAAATTGCTACCACCGGTAAAAGGGGGCGTGAAGCCTCCAACAAATTTGAGGTGCTTTACTTCAACGCCCTTCCCTAACTGTATGCCCAATGCAAAAGTATTTTTGAATCCATTACAAGTAATCGTACTTCCTCCTGTGCTAGACTGCCAAAAGGAAGTCTCTCCCTCCATCCTGATACAAACTTGGGCATAATTTGTTCCGTTCCAGCTATAAATTAACAAGGGATTGTTAATAATATAAGACCCCTCCGGAATAAATACAGTTTTAATAAGTGGGTTTGCAACCACCATGTCTAGTGACTTCTGAATTGCATTCAGCGTGTCTGCCGAACCAACAGGCGCGCCATACCATTGAACAGAAAATTTGCTGGTGTTCGTTGAGCAATTTGTTAACGATATAAAAACTATAGAACTCGTTATATCAAAACATTTTTGCCTGTATCCAGCATTAATGACGCAATTCGAAATTGTACCAGCGCCAGTTATATAACTTCCTGGCGTAAATATCAATTGCTTACCTTGGCAGTTCAGCGTACCGGATATCGTTACTGCAGCTGGTGGGGAAAAATCTATTATAACGCCTGCATATGCACTGTTTGAGAATATCATGTTAAGCGCGGCTGTCTGGTCTGTCCCGTTTGCGAGGATGCCAAGATCGGCGGCCCTTGGAAGGCTTGTAGCCATATAAATGGATTTAATTAAACAATCAAAGACTCTTTCTACCAAGGGTAACGGTGGAGTGCAAGAAGAACAATCAGCCTTAATGATAATCCGTGAAATGCTATTAAAGGTATTTGAAAAGTAGCCTTCATTGAAATAATTTGCAATAATTAACGCGAATAATTTCTTTAAAATCATCGGGCAAAAATCCTCTGTCTGAAATAAGAATAGAAAATAGGTGTTTCCATTTACTAAATCTTACTTGGCTGGAATTATAAGTGCAATACTATTTATTCTGCTTAGATCAAAGAATAAGTGTTTCTGCTTAGTGAATTGGTAAACCATAATAATGGTAATCACCAAAAAAGGTGACATGGGAGTCTTTTAAACCTAACTGTAATTATGAGGCTTTCACAGTTATGTCTAAATAAAAAATTGTAATTTGCCTAACTCAAATATGATTTATGTCTTCAAAAATCAAAAAGAAGAATAAACCGCAAATTGTCATTGATCGCAATATGAGAGATTATAGTAACGACGCTGGTGTTTTAAAGAAAACAGAGGAAGCGGCTGCCTTTTTAAAAGTACATGGATTGCCCAAAGAGATTGAAGAAAGAATAAAGAAAAAGAACGTTTAGCAACTAATTTAAAACACTATTCTCCTTTACCACTTCAACACCCTCCATTTCACGAATGCCATTCCAGCCACCGTTTACGTTGCGGAGATTGTGGATGCCCTGCCGTTTAAAGAGTGAGCAGGCGATCACGCTGCGGTAGCCGCTGGTGCAGTGCAGGTAAATATTATCGGTGTCGTTGAACCCGGCCATAGTGCCGGGATCGGTGAGCGTTTCCAGCGGAATATTTTTCGCTTCTGCAAGATGGCCATCGCCGTATTCCGTTTCCCGGCGCACGTCCACCACTCTCAGTTTCGGATCGAATCGAAGATCCAGGGCCATTTCGTCAGGTTCAACATTGATGACGAGGTCAACTGTTTCTCCGGCATTCTTCCAGGTTTCAAAACCGCCCCCGAGATAGCCGGTCATCTGGTCGAAACCAACGCGGGCCAGCCTTATGGCGCTTTCTTTTTCTTTACCCGGCTCGGTCACAAGTACGATGGGCTTATCAAAAGGAAGCAGGGAGCCCGCCCATTCGGCAAACCGCCCGTCGAGCCCGATGCTGATGGAACCTGGCACGAAGCCTTCGGTAAACATGGTGGAATTCCGTGTATCCAGAATAATAGTATCGTCGTTTTTGATGGCATCCTTAAATGCGTCGAGGGCTAAAGGGCGAAGGGCATTTTCCATTACCCCGTCCAGGCTTTCATACCCTTCTTTATTGATTCGCGCGTTGATGCTGAAATACTGGGGAGCGGTAATTAATCCTTCGGTTACAACACGTACGAACTCCTCTTTCGTTTGTGGTTTCAATGCGTAATTCGTTTGCCTCTCCTCTCCGAGTGTGCTGTATGTATCAGGACCAAGATTCTTTCCGCAGCTGCTGCCGGGGCCATGAGCCGGATATATTATAACATCGTCCGGCAACGGCTTGATCTTTTGTTCCAGTGAATCATAGAGCATGCCCGCAAGTTCTTCCTTATCCAGGTTGCCGCTGCTGAGATCGGGCCTTCCCACATCGCCGACAAACAGCGTGTCCCCGGTAAATAGCGCATGTGCCTTCCCGTTAGCATCCCTCAGCAAATAACAGGAGGACTCCAGCGTATGACCGGGTGTATGCAATACTTCGATGGTCAGATCGCCCAGCTTAAATTGTTCGCCGTCCTTTGCTTTATAAATGGGGAAAGAGGTTTCGGTCTGCGGACCGTAAATAATGGGCGCCCCCGAAGCCTGGGCCAGATCCAGGTGACCGCTCACGAAATCCGCATGAAAATGAGTCTCGAATATATATTTTATGGTTGCTTTCCGATCCCTGGCCATCAGCAGGTAGTCCTCAATGTCCCGCAGGGGATCGATGATGGCAGCTTCCCCACCGCTCTCAATATAATAAGCGGCTTCGCTTAGACATCCGGTGTAGAGTTGCTGAATGAACATAGGGGGGTGTTTGGGTGCAAATTTACTCATTTTATCGTTGATGGTATATGGTGGATGGTGGATGGACTTTAGGACGGAATTTTACACCTGAGATCCATCTACTATCCACCATATACCATTAACAACAATACAAAGTGCTCAAACTATCAACAACTGCACTGTCTTCATAATATCTGCAATCCTGACCGGATTAATGGTATAATGAATGAATTTTCCGTCGCGTTCAGTTTTTACGATACCTGCGCGGCGCAGAATGGCCAGGTGCTGGGAGGCGACGGACTGCTCCAGGCGCAGGTGAATGTATAGTTCGGTTACCGTGAGTTTTTTGTTTTCGTCCAGCACGCGAACGATCTGCTGGCGCAGCTTATGATTCAAGGCCCGCAGGATCATAGCGGCTTTCTTGAGATTGATAAAGTCAACTTTTACAGATGCATCGTCCCCCCCGTGGGCGTTGACGACCATCCAATAATTACTGATTGTACCACTCATGACGGTATCACATTAAGGGTTCAATAAATTGTTATGAATGCCAGCTAAAAAAGAGTACTAACCAAAGAATTTGTAATATAGCTAATTTTTCGCATGAGTGAAGAATTCTTTGAGATAAACGGGCTCGGAATAGGCCAGATCCAGCCATTTTTTTTCCAGGAAATACTGGTGAGAAATGCGTGCAAATGATTCTGTAACATCATTTTGTGGATAGAACTCTGCATTAGCTGAATGGGAAAGCTCCTTCCATTTCGCAGCGCCTCCACCAGAGAAAACCATCCGGTTGCCGCGCAAAAACTCTTCAAATGATGTTTTATCTAATATTATAGCCTGGGGTGGCATCATTTCTTTCATTTCCGCTGAATAAACGGCAGTAAACACTTCCTGACGCCTGGCATCAATCATCGGGCAGAGCAGCGCTTTTTTTTCTAAGGCCAGAGGGACCATGGCCTCAGCCATTAAATACAGGCTGTTCACTCCGATTAGCGGGACCTTCAGAGCAAAACATAAGCCCTTGGCGGCGGCCATACCCACACGCAAACCTGTATAGGAACCCGGTCCGGATATCACAGCAACGGCCTGCAACTGGTCAATCTTAATTTTCGCCACTTCCATCATCCGCTGAATCGCGGGATGCATCCACCCTGCGTGATCCTGCGGAAGTTCATTTTCTTCCCTAAATAAAACTATTCCTTCACTAGTCAGGGCGATGGAAGCGGTTGGGGAGAAGCTGTTGATTTGGAGGATCAATTTGGTAGATGGTATATGGTGGATGGTAGATGGACTTTGGGCGCAAGGTAGTAATAAACATTACCCCTCCTCTTTGCAAGAAGCTGGCTATTGATAAAGTATGATACACCCAAGTCCATCAACCATCAACTATCAACCATCAACCATATTTCCAGCCATTTCATACATCGAATCAATCCTCCCCATCACAGACAAAAGCGCAGCCACCCTATGATGCCCGATTTTTTCCGACCATTCAAAAGGACCCAGCGGATATCCTGTTCCGAGTTTCATGGCAATATCTATTTCTTCGCGGGAGCTGGTGCCGGCTCTGAGTGTAAAAAAAGCTTCATTAATAATCATCGAGATGATCCGCGGATTCACGAATCCGGGAACGTCCCCGACAAACAGGATCCGGTCCCCAAAAATGCGTCGGGCCTTCACTATGGAATCCGGGCTGGCCGCAGCTTCCAGAAGAGATGATTCCAAAAATCCGGGCCATGCATTGATCCTGATCAAGTCCGGATGTAATTCCGAAAGCGTATGTATTACAGAATTTATGAATACGGGAGAAGGAAGGAGCCTGGCTAATAGTTCAATTCTTTTAGAATCCGGTCCAGCCGCATTTTCATTGGCAGATCCGGCCTTCGCTACTGTTGACGCAGGATATTTTTTGTCCGGTTCCTTCTCCGCAATCCTTCCGGCATCTTCTTCAAACAATAGATCCATATATGCATCTGCCTTCCGATTCAGCATCTCATGAAGATTTTCTGCATATAACAATTTATGCTGCCTGAAAAGGGGTGATTGGTGGATTTCGGATTGCTGGAGGGGGCTTGCCAGGATGGAAATGGTGAAGGAAGAGTTGACAGTTGACGGTTGACGGTTGACAGTGTTTGTGTGTAACATTCTTTATTGCCAAATTATGTTTTGAAACTGCACCCAAAGTCCGTCAACCGTCAACCGTCAACCGTCAACCAAATACCATCCAAATTAATCGGCTGCCACAAATTGCCGCAAAAATCTCAAATCGTTTTGAGAATAAAGCCGCAGATCATTGATCCGGTACCTGAGCTGGCAGATTCTTTCCACGCCCATGCCGAATGCGAAGCCCGTATATTTATTCGGGTCGATATGAAAATTCTGCAGCATTTTTGGATGCACCATGCCACTGCCGAGGATTTCGACCCAGCCGGTATGTTTGCAAACATGGCATCCTGTTCCGCCGCAGATCAGGCAGTTGATATCCATTTCCGCGCTTGGCTCCGTGAATGGAAAATAAGAGGGGCGAAACCGGGGCTTCACGGATTTGCCGAACATCTCCTGTACAAAAAAATAAAGCGTCTGCTTCAGATCAGCGAAAGAAACATTTTCGTCAATATATAATCCTTCCGTCTGGTGAAAAAAACAATGGGCCCTTGCGCTGACGGTTTCGTTGCGGTAAACGCGGCCCGGGCAGATAATACGGATCGGCGGCTTTTGCTTTTCCATCACCCTTGCCTGAACGCTGCTGGTATGCGTGCGCAGGAGCCAGTCCGGATTCTGATGGATATAAAAAGTATCCTGCATGTCCCGCGCAGGATGATCTGCAGGCATATTCAATCCTGTAAAATTATGCCAGTCATCTTCGATCTCCGGTCCCTCCGCAACAGAAAACCCAAGCCGCCCGAAGATCTCCACGATGCGATTCCTGACCAGGCTGATAGGGTGACGTGTGCCGAGAGGAATTGGATCGCCGGGGAGGGACCAGTCTATTTGGTTGATGGTTGATGGTTGATGGTTGATGGTTTTGGATTCCTCGTATTTTGATTCTGCGAGTTCTTTGAATTCGTTGAGGATTTGGCCGAATTCTTTTTTCTTTTCGGGAGGTACGGTTTTCATTTCATGGAATAAATTTTTTACTATGCCCCTGGTTCCTAAAAAACGTATGCGGTAAGTTTCCGCGGCATCGGGGTTCGTTAATTCACTTTCCCTGATCTCCCTGCGGTAGGTCTCCAATTTTTCCAGTAATTCTTCCATGGCGCAAAGATAAAAGGAAAAACAAGTGTAAGTTTGTTTCAAATCTTGGCGTGGATGCTGTATAGTCTGCATATACTGGACTATCTCGAACCGGTTAATATCCGCGAGATATCCAACGACGAAGCATATAAGGACGGACAGGTGGGCAAGCTGATCAGTGTTTATGAGGAGGAATTCCCTGACCTCCTCCAGGCCGACCTGATCCTGGTCGGATGCAGGGAAGAGCGCGGGGCCCGGCGTTCAAGGAATAATATCAGCGCACCTGATTGCATCCGTCAGCAGTTTTACAAACTGTATCACTGGCATAATGATCTTCAACTGGTGGATGTGGGAAATATCAGGGCAGGTGCCAATCTCACCGACACTTATGCGGCTTTGCGAACTGTTGTTTCCGAACTCAGCGGGTTGGGAAAAACCGTGATCATCCTTGGTGGCTCGCACGATCTGACGATGGCGCAGTACCAGAGTTATGTCAGCCGGAAAAAACTCATTGAAGTCACCTGTGTCGACGCCCTCGTGGATATCAATATTGATGCTCCGTTCAAGGCGGAAAATTTCCTCATGGAAATGCTCACTGACGAACCCAATTTTATTCATCATTATAATCATATTGCATTCCAGAGTTATTTTGTACATCCGAATATGCTGGAGACGATGGACAAACTCCGGTTTGATTGTTTCCGCGTGGGCAAGGTGAAGGAACGGATCGATGAGATGGAGCCCGTGTTGCGAAATTCGAATATGCTGAGTTTCGATATCACCGCTATTGCACATCAGTTTGCACCGGCCAATCATTTATCTCCGAATGGACTCACGGGGGAAGAAGCCTGCACCCTGATGCGTTTTGCAGGTCTCAGCCCGAATATCAACAGCATCGGCATCTATGGTTTTGTTCCGGAAAGGGACCAGCAGGATCTGACCGCAACGCAGATTGCCCAAATGATATGGTATGTGATTGATGGAAGGAGCAAGGGCCGGCGGGAAGCCATGCTAAATGATAAAGAATATTTCAACGAATACCATACCGCATTTGCGGAAGTGCAGACCACTTTTTTGCAAAGTAAGAAAACCAACCGCTGGTGGATGCAGTTGCCAGACCAGAAATACATCGCCTGCTCATATAACGATTACCTCCTCGCCAGCAGCAATGAGGTTCCGGAACGGTGGCTGAGAGCGCAGGAGAGACTCTGATGGGCTGGACGGTGTTTCGTTGATGGTATATGGTATATGGTATATGGTATATGGTGGATGGTGGATGGACTTTGGTGTAGCTTGGGTTATTAGTTAACTACATTTTCAATTTCAATCATTTAAATTTTTTCTGCCAAAAATGACTTTTAGTTTCTCCCCCCCTTCGCGACTTCCATCCACCATCCACCATATACCATCTACCATTTTTCCGGCAAGCTTAATCCTGTTGTTTACCTTCATAACCAACTTCGCCTACTCGCAAAGCCGGAAAAATGACCAACTTGCGCTCGATAATCTACTCCACAACCCCGCACTAAATTCCGCGCACGTGGGCGTTTTTGTATATGATGATTCTTTGAAAAAAGATATTGCTGCTTTTCAGGATGATAAATATTTTGTTCCGGCCAGCAACACCAAGCTGTTTTCCCTGTATGCGGGAATGAAATATCTGGGAGATTCGCTGGTCGGTATCCGCTATAACAGTAATGATACAGCGCTTTTTGTTTTTCCCAGCGGGGATCCCAGTTTATTGCACCCCGATTTTAAGGATCAGCCCATCGTGGACTTCCTTAAAAATACCGGCAAGAAAATTTATTTTGTAGACCGGGCCTGGCAGGAAGAAGCACTGGGACCGGGCTGGGGCTGGGACGATTACAACGAGGATTACGCCGTTGAACGCAGCCTGCTCCCGGTTTACGGGAACTTTATCCGCTGGACGCAAACCAAGGGAACCACGCCATCCAATCCTTCATTTGAACCTACGGCCCAGGTATATTCTTCCCCGGAGATCAACTGGAAAGTGAATTTCAACCCCGACTCCACATCGAAAACATTTTTTGTAAAAAGGGCGATGGATTCAAACGTGTTTGAGATTCGTACCGGCAATGAGCCGATAAAGGAACAGGACGTTCCTTTTATAACCAACAAACTCTCCGCAGCGGTTGACCTATTGAAGGATACCCTGGGAAAGAAGGTCTACGCTACCCACCAGGCGCCAGCATTTTCTTCTCCTGTTTCCATTCTCTATTCCAGACCAGCAGATTCAATATTTATTCCGATGATGCACCGGAGCGACAATTTCTTTGCGGAACAAACCCTCCTCATGGTGAGTGACCAGGAATTGCGGGTCATGAATGATGAAATGATCATCGACAGCCTGCTGAAAAGGGACCTGGCCGATCTTCCGCAGAAACCTTCCTGGGCCGATGGGAGCGGACTGAGCCGGTTTAATTTATTCAGCCCACGGGATTTTGTAATGCTGCTCGGGAAATTCAAAAATGAATTCGGCATGGAGAGAATGAAAAAGATACTTCCCACCGGTGGCGAAGGAACCCTGAAAAGATATTACCTTAATGACAGCGGATTAATTTTCGCCAAAACAGGTTCCCTGACCGGCGTTTTGTGCATCAGCGGGTATTTGTATACAGTTAAAAATCGCCTGCTCGAATTTTCAATACTGGTGAATAACCATCTTGGGAATACCAGCGCCATCCGGCATGCTGTGGAAGAGTATATCGAGTATATCAGGAAGAGCTATTGAGAGCTATGATGGCACGACTCACAAAAATTCAGTTGGGGCCTAATACTCTGATGAATCCCTTTTTGTATGCCGAATTCTGATGACAATAATTTTTTCTTCCGAAATGTAATAAGTGATTCGATATTTATACATTTCAAAAGCCCTGTAAGATCCGTCATTGTTCTTTCTAAATCTATCGAAAGGATATTGTTCAGGATTATTTACCAATTCTTTTATAGAAGTGATGATTTCACCCCTTATTCTTTCTGCGTTCTTTACGGAATCTCTTTTTATAAAATTATAAATCCGTTGAAGTTGGTTTCTGGCTTGATTTTCAATAAATACCTTTGGCTTTACCATGATCGCATCTCTCTTTCTAACTCCTCCAGGCTGGTAAATTCACCCTTGCCGATGCGTTCCATCGCTTGATCTAATTCATGGTTATATTCATCAATGGTTTGGCCGCCCAATCCGTCATTCCCTTTTAAGAAAGCCCTAATTAATTCTAAAAGCGACTTTTTTTGCAAATCGTTTAATTGAGAAAAATATTTAAGCAATTCTTTATCAGTGGGAGATATTGCCATGACATTAGTTTCCACAAATTTACTTTTTATTTTTACTTCCAAATAGATGGAACTGGCAAAAATATCTATAAAATGAAATAAAAAATAGGTATTATCACCCTATAATAATGAATTTATTACAAATCGTCCGCCACCCTGTTCTCCTCTATTACTCTTCTTTTTTCAATTTTTACTTTTTATTTTTTAACCACCTTCCCGAAAACCTTCTCCAAATACTCCTTCTTAAATTCCACAAAAACGGGCTTTCCATTCGGCGTCATATTCGGCTGGTCACAGAGAAAAAGGCTTTCCATCAAAGACCGCATTTCTGTTTCCGAGAGGGCGGTTCCTGGTTTTACGGATTGCTGCCAGGCCAGGGAGCGGATCATCTTCTCGCGGAGGGGAAACACTTTTTCACTGCCTGAATGTTTGCAATGCTCGAGCATATTCTCAAGGATCTTTTTTTCATTGCCGGTTTCCATTCCGGCCGGTGTACCATGAATTATAAATGTATCCTTGCCGAATGGCTCGATGGCATATCCAAGGGCCTTTATATCTGGCAGCAACTCGAGGAGCATGACCGCATCGGCAGTTGCGAGCGTTATCGTGCCAGGAAATAATCCCTGCTGTGTCGGAAGCGGTTTGCCGCTTACCGCGTTCAAAAATTTTTCATACAGGACGCGCTCGTGCGCACTTTGCTGGTGGATAAGTAAAAATCCTCCCCTGGTTTCGCTTACGATATAGGTGTTTTGTAATTGGTGCAGGCGGGATTGATCTTCGAAAGGGTTGGAGGAAGAGGGGTTGATGGTTGATGGTTGATGGTTGATGGAAGGATGATTGCCGGCTTCGTCCTCCGAAGCGAAGCGAGGGTGGGTTGACGGCATCGCACCCGGTTGCGATGGGAAGGGGAGTTGACGGTTGAGGGAAGGCGGGTTGATAGAGGGAAAATCGGTTTGAGAAGGGATATTTTCCGGGTGGCGTTCCACCCAGTGACCAAGATCGCTACGTGAACCGGGCTCAATAAAATGCGCCTGATTTTTTTGGGTAAAGGTTTTGAAGAGACTGGATGATTCAAGTGCGGACCTGGTTTGCTCCGTTACCGGTTTGCTAACAGCATCGAGCTGCTGGATGGAAGGATCAAGGTCGAAATCCAGACTGGGGGTTATGCTGAACTGGGCAAGCGCATGTTTCACTGCTGCCTGCACAAACGCGTACACCAGCTTCTCATCTTCAAACTTGATCTCCTGCTTGGTGGGATGGACGTTGATATCCACCCGCGAAGGATCTATATCAATGAACAATACATAAAGCGGAAAGCTGTCTCCCGGGATCATCTGCTGATAAGCCGTCATCACCGCATGATTCAGGTAAGCACTCCGGATAAAACGGTTATTCACAAAAAAATACTGATCACCCCGGGTGCGCTTGGCTGTATCAGGCTTGCCTACAAATCCTGTAATATTGAGGTAATCGGTATTTTCCTGCACAGTGACGAGCCTCGAATTATAATTGGCCCCGAGGATCTGCACGATGCGCTGTTTCAATCTGCCCTTTTCCAGGTGAAACATTTCCTGACCGTTGCTGATGAGCACAAACTGAATTTCCGGAAAGGCCAGTGCAACCCGGATAAACTCATCCACGATATGCCGCATTTCTGCAGCATTGCTCTTCAGAAAATTTCGGCGCGCAGGAACATTGAAGAAAAGATTTTTCATGGATATGCTGGTGCCATTCGAGAATGCCACCGGCTCCTGCAGGGTAACCCTACTGTCCTCAATCTCTATGCAGGTACCCAGCTCATCACCTGCCCTCTTTGTTTTTAATTCCACCTGCGCCACAGCGGCGATGGATGCCAGCGCCTCCCCGCGAAAGCCCATAGTGCGAATGCGGAACAGGTCCTCAATATTCCTGATCTTGGAAGTAGCATGCCTTTCAAAAGCCATGCGCGCATCCGTAACACTCATGCCCCTGCCGTTATCGACTACCTGAACCAGGGATTTTCCCGCATCATGAACAATTAATTTCACGAGGCCGGCACCCGCATCAATAGCATTTTCCATCAGTTCTTTCACGGCACTCGCCGGCCGCTGGATCACTTCACCTGCAGCAATCTGGTTTGCAATATTATCCGGAAGTAGCTCAATCAGGTCATCCATACAATTCCTTTGGCTTCTGAATCGGGCAATTTAATGGAAATAAATTTAGTTTTCTTTCGTTCCTTCGTAGGTTTACCCGCAGATTCTCAGCGATTGCTTAAATAATACCGATGAAAAATTTTCTCTGCTTGTTTTTACTGGGCTTCTCCCTGTCCCTGAACGCACAATATAATAGTCATCTTACGGCCGGCCAGTGGGTAGATAGCGTGTATAATTCACTTACGGACGGTGAGAAAATCGCCCAGTTGATGACCGTGCGCCTTTCTTCCATTGATCCGTCCGGCAAAATTACATATTACGATGACCAGGTAGCCAAAGATATCAGCCGGTTTAATGTCGGCGGGGTTTGTCTTTTTCAGGGAGGTCCCAAAACACAGGCCGCCTTCATCAATCACTTTCAACATATCGCCAAAACACCCATCCTCTTTTCGATTGACGCAGAGAATGGGCTGGGCATGCGCATGGACAGCGTTGGCGAACTCCCTCACCAGATGATGCTGGGGGCTGTGCATGATCCGCAGCTTGTATTCCAGTACGGACAGCTTGTCGGAGAGCAATGCAAACGCATGGGAATCCAGATCGATTATGCACCGGTTGTAGATGTAAATAACAATCCCGATAATCCCGTGATCAACGATCGTTCTTTCGGAGAAAATCCTCACCTCGTGGCAGAGCTGGGTGTACAATTTATGAAAGGCCTGCAATCTGAAGGTGTAATGGCCGTAGCCAAACATTTTCCCGGTCATGGAGATGTGGCCGTGGATTCTCACTACGACCTTCCTGTGATTAACAAAAGCCGCAAGGCCCTGGATACCCTTGAGCTTTTCCCTTTCAAAAAATTGATCGAAGCTGGTGTCGGGGGCGTGATGATCGGCCATTTATTTGTTCCTGCAATCGACAACAGACCCAATACGCCAACTTCCATTTCATATAATGCCGTCACTAAGCTTCTGAGAAAACAATTGAAATTTACCGGACTGAGTTTTACCGATGCGCTGGAGATGAAAGGCGTTTCAAAATATTATCCGGATGGAGAAGCATCGGTTCAATCCATGATCGCCGGAAACGATATGCTTTGCCTGCCAGGTGACGTTGCGCTCAGCATCTCGAAAATCATTCAGGCCATAAAAGAAAAAAAAATAAAATGGAAGGATGTGGATGCGCGTGTTAAAAAAGTGCTCGCAGCAAAGTATCAACTCGGACTCACGCATCTTCAGCCCATAGATACAACTCATCTTATAGAAGATCTCAATAAGGATGTTCCCGAAATGTATCAGAAAGTGGCGCAACAATCGCTCACGTTATTGCGCCGGAATAACCGCTCGCTGCCGGAAACGATGGCAGGTAAAAAAGTGGCCTATATCGGGTTCGGCCTCCTGAATGATAATCTCTTCGCAAGGCGCGTCCGGGATGATTATCATGCGAACGTATATTATTTTGATTATGCGCTGGACAGTGTGAAGGCGGCAGCCGCCTATGAGCTTTTGAAGAACCGTTACGATGTGATCGTGATCGGACTGCATAATCTGAACCGATATCCCGCACATGATTTCGGCATTAGCAAAGCTGCACTTGACCTGCTGAAAAAACTGGACGAGCAATCCCAGGTGGTCACTTTTGTTTTCGGCAATCCTTATGCTGTTAAATATGTTTGCGATGCCCAGAACCTTATGGAATGTTATGATGATAATGAGGTCACCCAATCCGTGGCGGCTGACTGGCTCAGCGGGAAATTTCTTCCCAAAGGCAGTTTACCCGTTTCCGTTTGCAGTGATCTGAAATCGGGATTCGGAATTACTTTCACCCGCGGCGTGCTGCCGGAAGCGCCTCCTGCTTCGCTTGGATTTAAACCTGAAAAATTACTGGCGATCGATTCGATCTGCAAGCGCGCAATCGAAATGCAGGCTACACCCGGATGCGTGGTGCTGGTTGCAAAAAACGGCCGCGTTGCTTATGAAAAAGCTTTCGGATACCTCGAATACAATAAGAAAGAGCCCGTTTATCCGGAGACGCTTTATGATCTGGCTTCCGTGACCAAGGTCTGTGCAACCACCATTTCGGTAATGAAATTATATGATGAAGGAAAGCTGGACCTCCACAAAACCCTCGGCGATTACCTGCCCTGGGTTAGAGGCAGCGACAAGGATACATTGAGGATCTGGGATATTATGCTTCACCAGGCCGGGCTTAAAGCCTGGATTCCTTTTTATGCGGAAACGATCACGAAAGACAAGGAAGGCCTGCCGCTTCCTTCCATTTATTCATCGGTTGGTGACAGTCTGCATTGCGTGCGGGTCGCCGAACACCTCTACATGCGGAGCGATTGGCTGGACACGATGAAGCGCAGAATACTTACCAGTCCCCTCACCCGTTACGGCGATTATATTTACAGCGACAACGATTTTATTTTCATGGGAAAGATCGTCGAAGCCATCAGCGGTAAAACGCTCGATCAATATGCCTACGATAATTTCTACGCGCCCATGGGCCTGGCCACCACCGGCTTCAGACCGCGCAATCGTTTTCCGCTCGGCCGCATTGCACCTACAGAGCAGGAAGTCGCATTCCGGCAACAACTTATCCGGGGTGATGTGCATGATCCCGGCGCCGCTATGTTCGGCGGTGTTTCCGGCCACGCCGGTTTATTCAGCGACGCATATGACCTGGCTATTGTTATGCAGATGTTATTGAATGGCGGTGAAATGAACGGACATCAGTACATCAAAAAAGAAACGATCCGGTATTTTACGGATTATCATTCCGATGTCAGTCGCCGCGCACTTGGATTTGACAAACCTGAAAAGGACAGGTCGACCGCCAAAGAGCCATATCCCTGTGCATCTGCATCTTCCGAATCATTCGGCCATTCAGGTTTTACCGGCATCTGGGTCTGGGACGATCCTGTTAATCAACTCGTCTTTATCTTTCTTTCCAACCGCGTAAATCCCAATGAGAGCAACAGGCTCATTTCTGCCAATGTGAGAGGGAATGTGCTGGAGGCGGTGTATCGGGCGCTTGAGTGAGGAGGATGGGAATGGTTGATGGTATATGGTAGATGGTTGATGGGAAATAGTTGATGGTTGATGGTTGATGGTTGATGGACTTTAAGGCTAAGATAAATACAAAATAATACGATTACTTATTTGAAGAATCGTAACCCACAGTCTTGAATGTTGCACAGAAAGTCCATCAACCATCTACCATATACCATCAACTATTCCAATCAACCTTCAAACGAATTTATTACCTTAGCATCCTATGTCAGCACATCCTACAGAAACAATCCTCAGGGATGTAGTGATCAAATTTGCGGGCGATTCAGGAGACGGCATGCAGCTAACCGGTAGCCAGTTTACCAATAACACCGCCCTATTAGGTATTGACCTCGCTACTTTTCCCGATTTTCCGGCAGAGATTCGCGCACCGCAGGGTACACTGCCCGGTGTGAGCGGCTATCAGCTCCATTTTTCCAGCGATCACATTTTTACTCCCGGCGATGAGTGCGATGTGCTCGTGGCTATGAATGCCGCGGCCCTGAAAACAAATCTGAACAACCTGAAGAAAGGCGGCCACATCATCACGGATATAGAAGGATTCGATGCTAAGAACCTGCGGCTGGCTAACTATCCCGAGGGCATAAATCCATTGGAAGATAACAGTCTTGATAACTATGACGTGATCCGCATTGACGTGACCAAGCTCACGCGCGGGGCACTCAAGGATTTTACGCTGGGCGCCAAGGAAAAAGACCGGGCAAAAAATATGTTTGTCCTGGGTTTTCTCTATTGGATGTACAACCGGAGCCTGGACAGCACGATCCAGTTCCTCAAGGAAAAATTCGGCAAGAAACCGGAAATTCTTGAAAGTAATATCTGCGCGCTCCGTGCCGGATTTAATTACGGAGACACTACCGAAACCTTTACGAGTACCTATACCGTTGTAAAAGCTAAGTTGAATCCGGGAACCTACCGGTCCATTATGGGCAACCAGGCCCTGGCCTATGGATTGATCGCTGCCTCACAAAAAAGCGGACTCCCCATTTTTCTTGGAACCTACCCCATCACTCCGGCTTCAGACATATTGCATGAGCTGAGCAGGCATAAAGCGTTTGGAATCCGCACTTTTCAGGCGGAGGACGAGATTGCAGGTATAACGGCAGCCATCGGGGCGAGTTATGGCGGATCGCTGGGTGTTACAAGCACTTCAGGTCCTGGCATGGCCCTTAAATCAGAAGCGATGGGACTGGCTATGATGCTGGAAATCCCCCTGCTCATTTGCGATATACAAAGAGGCGGCCCCTCAACGGGGTTACCTACCAAAACAGAACAGAGTGATTTATTGCAGGCCTATTACGGAAGGAATGGTGAAAGCCCCATACCGGTTATTTCCGCATCCACGCCAAGTGATTGTTTTGATGCGGTATATGAGGCAGCAAGGATAGCTATTCAGCATATGACTCCGGTAATATTTCTCAGTGACGGATACCTCGCTAATGGTTCAGAGCCATGGAAATTCCCTAACGCTGAGGACCTCCATCCGATTGAATTGAAATTCAAAACGGAGTTGGGTGATGGAGAAGATAAACTTCAACCTTATTTAAGGGATGAAAAAGGTGTACGTCCCTGGGCGATTCCCGGCACCCCAGGACTCGAACACCGCATTGGCGGACTGGAGAAACAAAACATCACGGGAAATGTGAGCTATGATCCGGAGAACCACGAGCTGATGGTTAAACTCCGTCAGGAAAAAGTGGACAAGATCGCAGACCATATTCCGCTGCAGAAACTGGACAGCGGTCCCGAAAAAGGCAAACTCCTGGTATTAGGATGGGGCAGCACCTATGGTTCCATCAAGACGGCCGTTACGGAATTACAAAAAGAAGGACTCGCAGTTGCGCATGCACATCTCCGTTACCTCCGGCCCTTCCCGCGCAACCTGGGTCATATACTCGAAAACTTCGAAAAGGTCCTGATCCCTGAACTCAACAACGGCCAGCTTATCAAGATCATCCGGGACCGGTTCCTGGTCGATGCTTCCGGATATAATAAAATTATGGGAATCCCTTTTACACGGTCGGAATTAATTCTGAAAATGCGGGAAATGCTGGAGGGGTGAGCCTGTCAAACCTTCTTCGCCCAAGCTGTGGCGGGCGAATCCGTCTATGAAAATTTCAGAAATCCCGCTATAAAATATAGTTATTCCGCTTTCAAACTTTTTACGGGGTTCGCCAGTGCCGCCCTGAGCGACTGAAAACTGATGGTAAGTAAAGTGATGAGCATAATGGAAACGCCCGCTATCAGGAATATATCTGCGCCTAAAGGAATGCGATAGGCAAAACTCATGAGCGTGCATGCAAGTCCGGTGGACAAACCGATCAGGTTAAGAAAAGTGAATTGACGATCCTTGAGAAGATTTCGCCAGGCAATTTTGAAATAGCTATTAAGCATAGTTATAAATTACAACAACCCGCCACCAATAAAATGCCAATGTGTAGCGCCTTTACGAATCAACAGTTTATTTCAATTGTCAAATGGCAGAGTGTTCGTTTTTGATACGGTGGGTGTCTCGCATCCAACCCTCCTAATCCCATTTGGTTGTCAGTTTCAAAAGGTCTTCGGCAATTTTCATAATGAAATTGAACTGGTCATTGACTGCCTTTACCAGGGTCAGCCGCCTCCGGGTGGAACTTTCCAGAATGCCCTGTTCCAACTCGGCTTTGCGTTTCATTATCATGGCAGTCACCTGTTCATTCATTATCCTCAGACCTTCCTTTGAGGGAATCCCTTCTGAAGGATTTTTTTCTGAAGGATATAGAGTCCTTTGTGAAATAATTTGCATTGACGGTACTCCGGATTTGGTCTCATCAGTCTTCTGCTGAAGCAAAGTATAAGATTTGGACAAAATGGAAAGTACAGCATCTATTGCCGGATGGTAACCTGGATCTGCCGGCACCTCATTTCCCCGACGCGAATACGAAGCCAGGGTTGCGGTATGGGAAGCCAGCATGTAATTCAGCACGACAAACTGATGAAAATCCGCAGCATTTTTTTGTTTCCTCCTGGGTTCAGAAAGCATCCTGTTCAATGCATCGGTTACATTGGCGAGTGCCACATAAGCCAGCTTGCGCGCATATTTATATTGTGAGATTTCCACTTCTTCGCCAACAAAAGTTACGGAGACTTCGCGGAAATAGTTTTTGTTAGCTTCAATCATTTGCAGAAGATAGGATCCAAACTGCTCTTTTACCCAGGCAGGCGCGATAAAAAGATTTGCCAGGAAGGCAATCCCGGAACCGATGGCTGTATCCAGCAGTCGATCGCCGATCACGGCCCCGAAATGAAGCGGATTGAGCAGGTAAAAAAGGATCAGGATATAAGGGGTCATCAGCATGACGAACACCAGGTATTTCGTTCGCATGAAACTATATGCCAGGATCATCAGGATCACCATCAGAACAAATATCACATGACGATCCCTGATAAAATACAGGATGAGCGCACCAATTGCCGCGCCCACGACAGTGCCCAGTAAGCGGTCATAGTTCCTCTTCTGCGTGAGACCATAATTTGGTTTCAGGATAACGATAATGGTCAGCAATATCCAATAGCTATGGCCCAGAGGGAAAAACTGGGCGACAATAAATCCTGCCGTGGTTGCAATGGAAACTCGGATAGCATGACGGAATGTATTGGATTTCCAATTCAGGTTTTCGGGCAGCAGTTTCAAATCAATATCCTGGTGGGTAACGAACCTGTCATAATCGACAACGCCCATTTCCCTGCTGCCTTTGAGGTCGTAGGAGCTGTATTGCTGGATAGTATGAAGGCGGGAGATAATATCTTCCAGGCCATCAAGCATATTCCGCAGGGTAATAAACCCTTCCACGTTGGATGCATTTCTCTGTTCGTCCCGCAGCAGTTCAAAATCCTTTTTTAATTCGCGTAGCATGATCTCCATGCGGTCGTTCATGGCATATGGCTTTGCACTTTTCACTGCAATTCCCGTATCATTAAGTTCTTCCGAAATGACGAGGAGGAGATCCCTGAATTTTTCCAGTATTTCCGTCTGGTCAAAATATTGGTGAAGCAGTTTGAAATCCTGCTGGGAACTCATCACGCGTTCAAACAGGTCAATGATATCCAGGAAAATGAGCAGGATCACCCGTCCCGTATTGGTAGATTCTTTTACGATATCCCGGCTCTTGAATAGCAGTTCCCTGACAAGGTTTTGTTTTTCGTGAATCTCTACCTGTTTATCCAAAAGCTGCGAATAGATATCTTCGAATTCCGGATTTCTACCGTAGAGTTCCGTTCTCAGGAGCAGGTAACCGGCGGTTGACTGAATGCAATCCCCCAATGCCTGTTGGGCTATTTTAAAAGGGCGGAAACTATAGAGAGAAAGACTAAGCAACATGTACCAGATTCCCCCGCAGGCAACATACACTGAATTCAGCAGCAGGTCCAGGCTGCGCATTTGCGTTCGCTCTTCGAGATTCAGGACCATGATAAACAATGCAGCCAGTCCGATGGATCCGGCACGTGTTCCATAAACACCGATCATGGGAAACAAAAAACAAAACAACGCAATGAGAATACCCGTTCCGATCGTAAAGGCCGTAATAAATCCGGTAAGCAGGGACGACATGAAAATGACAAGAATGCAAATGATCATCGCGTTGCGGCGATGATGAATCGGGCCTGCATTATCCACCATGATTACGCAGCTCGCACCGAGCGACATGGTAATGCCCATCACCTCATGATGCATGTAAGTGCCAAAAATCGCAGGAAGGGTTAGTCCGACCGTGATCCGTACGCCTTCGCTGAGGTAGTGGCTGGAGATGAAGGAGCGGTATGTGGTTCTGTAATCCATTGGGTTGGTTGACCGTTGGCGGTTGACGGTTGACCGAATTTATATGCGGATTCGCACCTGATTTCCGTCAACTGTCAACCGTCAACCGTCAACCTTAATTTTTTTCTGATAATACTTACACACCAGCCGCAATCCGCACTCACCGCATTTTGGATTCCGGGCCACACATATGTAGCGGCCGTGAAGGATCAGCCAGTGATGGGCTTTGTGAATAAGCTCTACGGGAATAAATTGAATCAATTGCTTTTCAGCAGCAAGCGGTGTTTTGGCACTAACAGTCAGGCCTATGCGCGCAGCGACGCGGAACACGTGGGTATCCACCGCCATATTCGGCTGTTTATCCACGACAGATGTAATTACATTCGCTGTTTTTCTGCCTACGCCGGGCAATCGCATGAGTTCGCCGACTGAAAGGGGAACCTTCCCGTGAAAGTCTTTTACCAGCATGCTGGCCATGCCGATAAGATGTTTGGTTTTATTATTGGGATAGGAAATGCTTTTGACAAAGGGGAATAATTCGTCAAAACTGGCCCCTGATAAAGATTCCGGATTTGGGAATCGGGCAAAAATTGCGGGTGTCGTTTGATTTACACGCTTATCTGTGCACTGGGCTGAGAGGATAACGGATACCAGTAATTGAAAGGGATTTTTGTAAAGAAGCTCTGTTTCAGCTTGTGGGGCATGTTCGCTGAACCAGGCAATAACGTAATCATAACGCTGTTTTCGGGTCATTTATCTATAAAGACCCCGAAATTAAGGGAAATGAGTTGGGGGACAACCTAGCCGTGAGCGGCCGTTTCCGGGGCCGTTTCGCGGGCATATTGTAATACCCTTAGGACGACTTCCATCCGGGGTGCCACAAGTTGTCTCTCTGTATCTACTTGATTCATAGATACTTCTAATTCTTTCATCCGTTCGCGTAGTGTGTAGTCTTCTTTCAAAGCCATTTCAATGGCTGATGTAAGTTCGTGGGAAGACTCTTTATACAAATACCGCAAAAGATCCTCCGGGGTAAAGAGTGTCATAGGCGAAACCATTTAATGTCCAATAATCAGAAAGCAGTAAAAATAAACCCGTCCGATAGTAAAAACGACATAGAGATTGCGTTATTGCGTGCCGGCCGGAATTTAATGATAATGGGCGGATTGTGGGGTTTAGCGGGGGAACGAGCAGTTTTGGTTGATGGTTGATGGTGGATGGTGGATGGACTTTATCGGTGAATTCGCACCTGAACTCCATCAACCATCAACTATCAACCATCAACAATTACCTCAGTGTTCTCACTTATCGGGTACCAAAAACAGATCCTCATCATCGCGCTTCATCAAATATTTCTCCCGCGCATATTTCTCTAATATTGCCGGATTCCGCTTCAGCTGGTTCAGTTCGGTCTGCACAGCAAGGATCTGGTTCTCGTAGTATTTTTTCTGCGCTTCCAGCTTGTGCAGTTCACTGACATGCCTGAAATGGGTCGTGATAAAATCCCGGTCGTCGATAAACAGGATCCAGATCGCAAAACCAAGTGCCGTAAGCACGTATTTGTTTTTAAGCCAGGAGGGAATATGACCGATCAACTGCCTCATTTGCCAAATGTAATTTTTCCCTTTGGATAAAATGCATTTTTGCCTAGTTTTTCTTCAATGCGGAGCAACTGATTGTATTTCGCAATACGATCCGTGCGGCTGGCGGATCCGGTTTTTATCTGCCCGCAATTCAAAGCCACAGAAAGATCGGCAATGGTCGTGTCTTCGGTTTCCCCGCTGCGGTGGCTCATGATGGTATTGTAATTGTGATGCTGCGCCATCGTCACGGCGTTGATGGTTTCGGTAAGGGTTCCGATCTGGTTTACTTTCACCAGGAGTGCGTTGGCCGTTTTATTGTCAATACCTTTCCTGAGCCTCTCCACATTCGTGACGAATATATCGTCACCCACCAGTTGTACTTTTGAACCCAGAACTTCGGTTAATTTTTTCCATCCATCCCAGTCGTCTTCTGCCATCCCATCTTCGATTGAGATAATCGGGTATTTTTTCACCCAGCCTTCCCAGAACTTGACAAGCTGGTCGCTGCTGAGTTCTTTTCCGCTGCTCTTATGAAAAACATATTTTTTCTTTTTACTGTCCCACAATTCACTGTTAGCTGAATCAATTGCAATGGCCACCTGCGAACCGGTTTTGTATCCCGCAGCGGAAATGGCTTCCAGCACGGTCTCTATGGCCTCCTCATTACTTTGAATATTGGGAGCAAATCCGCCTTCATCGCCAACATTCGTGCTGAATCCTTTTTTCTTCAGCACGCTTTTTAAGGTATGAAAAATGTCCACTCCCCAACGAAGTCCTTCGCTAAATGAAGAAGCACCCACGGGCATTACCATGAATTCCTGAAAATCAATTTTGTTATCTGCATGGGCACCGCCGTTGAGAATATTCATCATGGGTATCGGCAAAGTCACTGCATTGGTGCCCCCGATATAGCGGAAAAGCGGAAGCCCTGATTCCTTCGCCGCGGCTTTGGCGGCAGCCAGGCTCACAGCCAGAATAGCGTTGGCGCCAAGCTTCGATTTGTTGGGCGTGCCATCCAGGGAAACTAAAACATCATCGAGCGCCGCCTGGTTCGACACTTCCAGGCCTTTCAGTTTTGCTGCAATAGTTGTATTCACATTTGCCACAGCTTTAAGTACGCCCTTGCCCTGGAAGATCTTCTTATCTCCGTCCCGGAGCTCCACCGCTTCGTGAATGCCGGTACTGGCGCCACTGGGAACTGCGGCCCGCCCGAAAAAGCCTCTTTCTGTGATCAGGTCGGCTTCCACTGTAGGATTGCCGCGACTGTCCAGTATCTGTCTTGCAATAATTTCTTTAATGTTACTCATGGTTTAATTATTTGGTAAGGCCTCTGAAAATATCTTCCAGGCTCCTGCTTTCAGACTGCAAAGAAACAAGGTTCCAATTATTTTGCAAAGACAGCGCGAGCAATTGTTTTTTTAATGCTTCCGGATCATCCGCTTCCAGCTCCCATTCGAATTCATTTATCCTGCGGAAAGACTTCATCGCAGCCAGGGCCTTCCACTCAGCTTCTTCTATCTTTTCACGCAGAGCCAGTCTGATGAAATTATTCGTTTGCTGGTTCCGGAGATGACTCAGCAAGCTGTCTGAAATGATTTTGCCTTCGTGGATGATAATCACCCGGTCGCAGATCGCTTCTACTTCCTGAAGAATATGCGTTGAAAAAAGTACGCTGCGGTTTTTTCCATAGTTTCTGATCACTTCGCGGATCTCCACGATCTGGTTGGGGTCGAGGCCGGTTGTGGGTTCGTCCAGGATCAGCACGCCGGTTTATGGATAAGGGCCGCCGCCAATCCAACGCGTTGTCTGTACCCTTTGGAAAGCTGGGCAATCTTTTTATTCGATTCCGGCCGGAGTTTCACTACATCAATAATCTCTTCAACGGCTCTCTTTTTGTTTGGAATATGGTGAATATCGGCAATAAAAGACAGATACTCGCGGATGTACATGTCAACATACAGCGGGTTGGATTCAGGCAGGTAGCCGGTGATTTTTTTGGTCTTGACTGGTTCTTCAGTTACTTCGATACCATCGATGAAAGCCTTGCCCTTGCTGGGTTTCAGGCAGCCGGTAAGAATTTTCATAGTGGTGGATTTCCCTGCCCCGTTGGGTCCGAGGAATCCCACAATCTCTCCCTGTTGCAGGGAAAATGAAATCTGATCAATGGCTTTTTGTTCACCGTAGAGTTTGGTGAGATCTTTTACTTCAATGGACATTATTATTGGATAGTGGATGGTATATGGTGGATGGTGGATGGATATCAAGTGCGAATTTACAATAAAACTCCGTCTACCATCCACCATATACCATCAACGAATAATTATCAACTACTCTAAGCAATACCCAGATCCTTCTGTATCTCCTCCAAACTACGCCCCTTTGTTTCCGGCATCACGCGCCAGATAAAGATCAGCGAGACGAGCATCATCAGACTATAAAATATAAAGGAATAAAATCCGCCGTTGACACTTCCTTCCACGATGATGGGAAATGTCCAGGAAATAATGGCTGCCATGGTCCAGTGCGTAAAGCTTCCAAGAGAACCGCCCTGTGACCGGACAGAATTCGGAAAGATTTCAGAAATGAATACCCAGATAACTGCACCCTGGGAAAAAGCAAAAAAAGCAATAAACCCGAGCAGGTAAACCAATACCATAAAGTTTGCCGAAACGCCGCTGTTGAATGAAGCAGCTGTTAAAGCCAGAAAAACGATCATCCCGATGGCCCCCGTAATCAATAGTGTTTTTCTGCCCACCTTATCAATAATCGTCATCGCCAGGAAGGTAAACAGCAGGTTGGCTGCCCCGATGTAAACAGGAAGGAGAAAAGCCTTCCCTTTTTCAAAACCGGCCATTTCAAAAATGCGCGGCGCATAATATAATATCGCATTGATACCCGAAAGTTGGTTGAACATAGCCAGCAGCATGGCATATAAGATAGGCTTGCGGAACTTCCCGGTGAATAAACTTTCTTTTGTACCCAATTTCGACAACTCATGTTCTTCCTTAATTAATTTATGGGCGTCGGGCTCACCGGTGCGTGCAAAAATGGCGGCAGCTTCGGCGTCCCGGTTATTCAATATGAGCCAGCGCGGGCTTTCAGGAATTCCGCGCAGCAAAAGAGCAAATAATCCTGCGGGCACTACCATTATGCCCAGCATCCACCGCCAGGAATCTTCTCCGAGGTGCACAAATAAAAAATTTGTCAGATAGGCTATAAAAATGCCTGCAACGATATTCAGTTGAAACATGCCTGCCAGCCTCCCGCGTACGGTAGCCGGTGCCAGTTCGGAAATATACATCGGTCCGACCACAGAAGATGCGCCTACAGCAATCCCGCCAACCATACGGAAGATAATAAAGAGGATCCAGGTGGAAGTGAGTGCACATCCAAGGGCAGACATCAGGTACATCAGGGCGATGATCACTAAAACTCTTTTCCGGCCCAGGCGTTGCGCCGGTATACCGGCAAGGGCAGCGCCGATTACAGTGCCAATCAGACTGGCTGCAATGGTAAAGCCCTGCCAGAAAGAATTCAGGGACCAGAGTTTCTGAATAGTTTTATCCGCGCCGGAAATCACTGCCGTTTCAAAGCCGAACAAAAAACCCCCCAGGGCCGCAATCAGCGTGCAGCGAAATAGAAATGCATTTATTTTCATTTAGCAGGCAATATTTGAACACATAAGGTAGGGAAAAAAATAGTTATTAAATTTACTTTCTCAATCGCGGACCTTGGTTGATGGTTGATGGTTGATGGTTGATGGTTGATAGTTGACGGTTGATGGTTGACGGTTGATGGGTTGATGGTTGATGGTTGATGGGTTATGGGTTATGAGTTATGAGTTATGAGTTTTGGATTATGCATTTATGGTTCAATTTTTACTTTTTAATTTTTACTTTTTAATTTTCAATTTTCAATTTATCACATGAACTTTCCTTATCAAATCCATTCTTTCGAACAATATCTTTCCGAGTATCAGAAAAGTATTGACCAGCCGGAAGATTTCTGGAGCGGCGTAGCGGAACATTTTACCTGGAAGAAAAAATGGGACAAGGTATTGGAATGGAATTTTAAAGAACCGCGGGTGAAATGGTTCCAGGGTGGAAAACTGAATATTACTGAGAACTGTCTAGACCGTCACCTGGCGGAAAAAGCAAATGATCCCGCAATTATCTGGGAGCCGAATGATCCCAGGGAAAAAAACCGGATCCTGAGCTATAAAGAATTGCATTCGGAAGTTTGCCGTTTCGTGCAGGTACTGAAAAATAATGGGGTGAAAAAAGGGGACCGGATCTGCATTTATATGCCGATGGTACCGGAACTCGCCATTGCCGTGCTGGCCTGCGCTCGCATGGGCGCTATCCATTCCGTCATATTCGGTGGCTATTCTGCCCAAAGTATTGCTGACCGGATTGCCGACGCCAGTTGCAGCCTGGTGCTAACAGCTGATGGTGGAAATCGCGGGGGAAAAGATATTCTGCTGAAAGAAACCATGGATGAAGCTTTGCAGATGACAATCCCTGTAAATAAAGTGATCGTGCTGAAACGCCTCGGCAATAAAATAAATATGGTGGAAGGAAGGGATTTCTGGTGGCATGAAGAAATTAAAAAAGTGGACAGCCAGGGCCTGAAAGATGCTTCAGCGGAAACCATGGATGCGGAGGATATTCTTTTTATCCTCTATACTTCAGGATCTACCGGCAAGCCCAAAGGCGTCGTGCATACCGTTGCAGGCTACATGGTTTATACCACCTATAGTTTTGTGAATGTTTTTCAATATTAGCAAGGGCAGATGTATTTCTGTACGGCAGACATCGGCTGGATTACAGGACACAGCTATACGGTTTACGGCCCGCTTTGCGCCGGCGCCACCACGCTCATGTTTGAGGGCATTCCTACCTGGCCCGATGCGGGAAGATTCTGGGATATCGTGGATAAGTATAAAGTAAATATTCTCTATACAGCGCCGACGGCTATCCGAAGCCTCATGGGTTATGGACCCGACCCATTAAAAAACAAGGACCTGAGTTCTTTATAAGTGTTGGGAACCGTTGGCGAACCTATCAATGAAGAAGCCTGGCACTGGTATGATGAACATATCGGCAAACACAAATGTCCCATCGTGGATACCTGGTGGCAAACGGAAACTGCCGGAATCATGATCTCGAATCTTGCAGGGATTAGCAAGGGCAAGCCCTCTTATGCAACATTGCCATTGCCGGGTGTGCTTCCACTGTTGGTTGATGAAAACGGCCATCCCGTTCCCGGTTCAGACGCAGCGAAGGATGGCGTTTTTCATAAAGCGGCCAGCGGCCCGCCCGTCACCGGAAATCTTTGCATCCGTTTTCCCTGGCCTTCCATCATCCGCACCACTTATGGTGATCATGAAAGTTGCCGCCTGAATTATTTTGCAACCTATCCTGGCATGTATTTTACCGGAGATGGTGCCCTGCGGGATGCAGAAGGAAATTACCGGATCACCGGACGCGTTGATGATGTGCTCAATGTAAGTGGACACCGGATCGGCACCGCGGAAGTGGAGAATGCCATCAATATGCATCCCGATGTGGTGGAAAGTGCCGTGGTTGGTTATCCGCACGATATTAAAGGACAGGGCATTTATGCTTTTGTTACCCTGGGCAGGGAAGGCCAGGAAAAAGGAGTGAAAAAGGAAAGTGTCGTGAGCGAAGTGGTAAAAGTTATCGGAGTCATTGCCAAGCCTGACAAAATCCAATTTGTTAGCGGGTTGCCTAAAACGCGAAGTGGTAAGATCATGCGGCGCATCCTGCGCAAAATCGCGGAAGGCGAAATGGAAAAACTCGGAGATATAAGCACTTTAGTGGATCCTGCAGTAGTGGAAGAAATTAAGAAAGGAAAGATTTAATAATTATTCGTCGCCTGGATTTCCTTCTTTACGGATTACAACCTGTGCGCCTACCGGCAGGAGGTCATACAATTCATCTATATCTTCATTTTTCAGGGCAATACAACCATTCGTCCAGTTCTGGTAGAGATCAACGGCCATATCATCATGCGGCCAGGTACCATGGATGGCAATACCGCCTCCGATCTTCGCATTCTTTGGATAAGACCTTTCGCCTTGCGCTCTTTAAATTTGTCCATATCGGCCTGGGTCGGAAAATCTATCAGCATCATCTTGTCCCATTTTTCATGAGGTCTTTTGGATGCGATATGGTAAACACCTTCCGGCGTCTTGCGGTCCCCTTCCATCATTTTATCATCGAGTGATTTACTGCCAAAGACCACAGGATATGTGGCATACCAGCCATCCTGGTCGTATACCTTGAGCTCGTAGGATTCCTTGAGAACTACCACAGAAACATCGCCGGATATGCGGCGGTGAAAAAAGCGCTTATGGGAAGAATTCCTGCTGCCTGCGTCCCGGAATGCCAGTAAACTCACAACGGCCATTCCAACCAGGGTCATCTTTTGAACTTGCATACAGCAGACTTTAGACTTTCTGAACGTTTTATGTTTCGTAAATATTTTTCCTGTTGATAATTATTCATCGAATTAACATAATAAAAGATCCCGGCCAGGCCGGGATCTGGAATCGTTCTAGAAAGGATAGTTTTTCCACTTTAAGGAATATTTACCAATTGCTAAACCTGAGCCCAACAGTATAGGGAACCTGGTTCAATCCCCGCTTGAACATGCTTTGGCTTGCCAGTGAGCCATACAATTTAACCGGGCCGAGTTGCAATTCGGCAATCCAGGAAATTTTCCAGGGCTGGAGGTCAAAATCATCATGGGTTTTATGTTTGCCGAATTCGTCGCTGATGAGTTTTTGTCGCGCAGAATAAAGGTATCCTGCACTCGCGCCTATGCTTATTCCGAATCCATCCTGCAGATTGGGTGTAAAATTAAAATTCAGCATCATGGGTATGGTAATATAATCTGCAGCCAGTTTATTCTTGGTATATGAAATGGAATCCATGATCACCTCTGTCGGATTCGTGAGGTATTTGATATTGTCGCGGTACCGGTAATTATTCAGTTCTATCCCTAGTCCGTACTTCAGATTCACCACATGCTTTATCATATTCAGGCGCTGCATGAAAAGCCAGATATTCACGTCAACCGATTTGTTGTTCCGCAGATCAAACCAGTTCTGCGCTCCGCCCGGTGCAAATTTTTGGGCCGGGGCGCCGGAGTAATCTGTCCTGTCAGTGTAATTCGTAAAACCAAGATCCAAAATCAACCAGTTGGTACTGACATTGGAAGGGTTGATATGCCTGGGATGATGCATATGCCACTGGTGCCAGTCGTGTCTCATATGATCCGGGTAGGTTGTGGTATCGCCCGAATTGTTTTTATCCATATTTGCGGTCGAATCCTGTTGTGCAAATCCGGCGATTGAAAAGCAGAGCAGGCCAAGTATAATTAGTTCCTTCTTCATCCCTTAATTTTTAATTTTTGATTGATCTGATCGTCTGAATAACTCATTGTTTGCTCATACTGAATTGAAATATGCTCACGCTTATTTTCTTTTGATGACTCCCGGATACGACATCATCTCCCGGTGAACGCGGCAATAGTTTCCTTAAAAATCCGGTCACGGCTTTGCTTTTATTATCGAATACGAGGATGCTTGTGGATTCATCGGGAGAATTGGTTGACGGTTGAATCGTTGATGGTTGATGGTTGATGGTTGATGGAAGAACGGTTGACGGTATCGTTGATGGTTGATGGTTGATAGTTGATGGTATCGTGGATGGTTGATAGTTGATAGTTGATGGTAAAGCCGTTTCCTGCGCCAGATCGGGAAGTTGAGAAACGACCGCTATCGATTGTTGATTTTTTTCATTTGTTTCAGCATTTGGAATTTGTGATGCACCCTGATTTGTTGGATGCGGATTTGCTTTTGCAAACGGAACTTGATTTTTCTTCAAATCCGGTACTTGATTTTTGACCTGGTCCGTTGCAGGATTCCTGACCTGGTCTGCATTCATTCCGGGGGCCGCTTTTATTGCATGATCCGATTTTACTGCACGATCAGATTTTACTACATGATCCGCTTTTATTGCATGATCCGATCTTACTGCAGGATCTGAATCCTTTCCCCGAACCGCGTTTTTGACTTCGTCTGTGATCATTCCGGGCGACGGCTTTTTTATCTGATTTTTATCCCTTGCCGGTTTTATATTCCGGTCTGCCGTTTGCCCCTGAGGTGTATTTTTGGATGGGATAATGATCAGCATTACCCATGCTCCGGCAAGAAGTATGATCAGCGATGCCGCGATCCGCATCCAATAGACTGGCAGGAAACGCCTTTTCTTCTCTTCCCTGAGCAGGGAATCCTTATTGTCAAAAATAATTTCCGGGGGAAAGTTCACCGTTTGCTTCAGCCTGTCCAATTCTTTTTCCAGGTCGGGGTGGCGACGGACAAAACTTTCCAGCGCCTCCTGCTCATCAGCATTCAGTTCCCGGTCTATATAGAGCAGGAAATATTCTTCGTAATTATTTCTGTTGATGTTCATGTTGTAACATTTCATCATTTAACCCTGATCGGAAAGGTCGAAGACCTGCGCCTATCAAATTATTTCTTTCCCTGGCCGCTGACTATTCCCTTCCACCCTGATTCCTCTTAATGGCCGCTGACAATTTCCTCCCAACCTGATGCCTCTTGATGGCCGCTTCTCACGCAGGGAGTTTAGAGAGGTCAAAGCACGTTTTCAACACTCACCAGATATTGTTTTAGCAGGATGCGGGCCCGGTGTAGTGTAATTTTAACCTGACCTTCATTCATGCCAGTTATTCCACCGATTTCTTCGTAGGAATATCCTTCATAGTCTTTAAGCATTACCAAGGTTCGCTGTTTCTCATTCAGTCTGTCCAGCGCATCTTCAAGTACCTGCCGAAGACGCGGATCTGGCCCACGATCAGCTGCAATCTGGTCTGGCAGGAATTCCCGGAATTCGATTCTTCCATTCTTCCGGCCAAAGTCAATCATCTTGTGATAAGCAATGGTAAATAAGTAAGACTTGCTTTTCGATGCATTCACTTCTTTCCGGTGTTCCCAAAGCTTTTCAAAGGCAGACTGCACCAGGTCGCGCGCATCTTCCACCTGTCTGGTAGATTTCAGCATGAACCGGTAAAGCCCATCTGCATATTGCCTTACACAATCATTATAATCCTCCGCCGTCATAAGCCGTTTCCGGTTGTTATCCTTCCGTTGTAATACGGTTGGGAGTGAAAAAAGTTACATTTACTACCTTTGGGCTGATATGAGAGGTTGATGGTTGATAGTTGATGGTTAATGGAAATCAGGTGCGAATTCACACATAAGATCCATCAACCATCAACTATCAACCATCAACTTTGAATATTAATCCGTCAAAATTACAGAGTATGAACGAGCCATTCGTAAAACGCATAACCGCCCAGCTGCAAGAGATCCGGGCGGCCGGATTATTTAAGACCGAGCGGGTGATCAGCAGTCCCCAGGCTGTAGAAATTACTGTGAACGGACAAACGGTATTGAATTTTTGTGCCAATAATTATTTGGGGCTTTCTTCCGATTCCCGGGCAATAGAAGCGGCGCACAGGGCTCTGGATGAGCGCGGTTATGGAATGAGCAGTGTAAGGTTTATCTGCGGAACCCAGGATATTCACAAGGAGCTGGAAAAAAAATTGTCAGATTACCTCGGCATGGAAGACACGATATTATATGCAGCCGCTTTTGACGCCAATGGAGGCATTTTCGAACCCTTGTTGGGAGAAGAAGACGCGATCATCTCTGACGAACTGAACCATGCTTCCATTATAGACGGGGTCAGGTTATGCAAGGCAAAAAGAATGCGTTACCACCACAATGATATGGAGGACCTGGAGACTCAACTCCGCGATGCGCAGTCATCCCGCAGCCGCATCATCGTTACCGACGGTACTTTCAGCATGGACGGAACGATTGCGCAGCTGGACAAGATCTGCGATCTGGCGGATCGGTACAATGCTATCGTGATGAGCGATGAATCCCATTCCACCGGATTCCTCGGAAAGACCGGCCGTGGCACGCATGAGTACCGGAATGTAATGGGCAGGATCGACCTGATCACGGGTACCCTCGGGAAGGCCCTGGGAGGTGCCAACGGAGGATTCACCAGTGGGCGGGCCGCCATCATTGAACTCCTGCGTCAGCGAAGCCGCCCTTATTTATTTTCAAATACCCTTGCACCATCTATTGTAGGAGCATCCATTGCCATATTGGATATGCTGGGAGAAAGCACGGCCCTGCGCGACCGTCTCGAATCCAATACAAAATATTTTCGCTCTAGGATGACAGAAGCCGGATTCGAGATCAAACCCGGGGATCATCCGATTGTACCCATCATGCTCTACGATGCCCTGATCGCTCAGGATTTTGCCGCCAGGTTGCTGGATGAAGGAATTTATGTAACCGGATTTTTCTTCCCCGTCGTTCCCAAAGGCCAGGCCCGCATCCGCGTTCAGCTTAGCGCCGCCCACGAAGAAAAGCACCTGGATAAAGCGATCAGAGCGTTTGTAAAAGTGGGGAAGGCACTGAAGGTTTTACGCGGAACGCTTAAAGATGAATGAAAACTCTATTTCTGAATTTTTACTTCCAAAATTTTGAGAACCTTCTAAATGGCGAACGTATTGATACAGACTGAAAATCATTTCTCCTGAAAAAGCAAAACCATTGGGAAGTGTTATCATTTCAATCGTCGACATTACAAAAAACGCAGTTGTATCCCATGTTGGCTGTTCCCAAATACCGATAACGACACAATTTTATTGGAAAAGATAAGATGATCATCTTACTTCCGCACTAAACCATAATCGCAACCATACTAATCTCCACATTCGCATTCTTCGGAAGTGTTTTGACAGCAACAGTTTCGCGGGCAGGAAAATCTCCGCTGAAATATTTCCCATAGATTTCATTTACGGAACTGAATAACGCCATATCCGAAAGGAAGATGCTGGTCTTTACAACATGCCTGAAATCCATTCCTGCAGCCTGCAATACCGAATGGAGATTATGCATTACCTGGTGGGTTTCGGTTTGAATATCTGCTGTTTCCAGGTTTCCGGTCCTGGGGTTGATAGCGACCTGCCCTGACAGAAACAGCATTTGATCCACCTGCACAGCCTGACTATAAGGCCCGATCGGAGCCGGTGCATCCGGAGTATTTATGATTTTCTTTTCCATTATCAAAAATAAGAATTGATTTTGGAAAGGTTGATTTGATAGTTGATGGTTGATAGCTCCCAGGTGCGGATTCGCCTATAAAGTCCATCAACCATCAACTATCAACCATCAACCATCAACATCCTATCACATCAACTCATCAACCATCAACCTTTCCATCAACCCCCCTTATCTCCGTATCTTTATTCGTCAAACCATTTCCATGCATGATTCCCTATGTATTTGCGGATCAGGAACCATGGGTTCGGGCATAGCGCTGGCTGCGGCCCGGCATGGTATATCGGTAATATTATATGATGTCAGCCCGGAAATACTTTCCAAAGCTTCGGCACAAATTGAAAATGATTTGCAGGAGCAAGTCGCCAAAGGGCGGCTCAGGGGCGCAGAGAAAACGGAAATTCTTCAACGAATTCATTTTGCAGGTTCAATTTCCGAATGCAAAGCCGGCATTATCCTGGAAGCCATTACAGAAAAAGCAGAATCCAAAGCCGCTCTTTTTTGCGAACTGGAAAAAATAAATAGCGCAACAACCCTTTTTGCCAGCAACACCTCTTCCTTATCCATACAGAAGATCTCGGAGCAAACGCCTTTCCCGGAAAGGATCATCGGAATGCATTTTTTTAATCCGGCTTCGCGCATGAAACTGGTGGAAATTATAAAAACCGGCCACAACCGGGAGGGTGATATTCAAAGGATCCGGCAATTGGCATCAGGCATGGGAAAGACTGCGGTTATCTGCAAAGATGCTCCGGGATTTATTGTAAATCATGTTGCCCGCCCGTTTTATCTGGAAGCACTCAGGCTGCTGGAAAAGGATATTGCGGATATGGAAACGATAGATCGGTTAGTTGAATCGGCGGGATTTAAGATGGGACCCTTCCATCTGATGGATCTGATCGGCAATGATATCAACTATACTGTAAGTTGCACTCTGTATGATGCCCTGGGTAAGCCGGGCCGGCTTAAACCATCCGCCCTCCAGGAATTAAAAGTCAGGCATGGCGAATTGGGGAGAAAAACGGGGAGGGGGTGGTTTGCGTACTAAGCCAGAGGGGGAGGAATTTGAAAATTTGAAAATGAAAGGCAATTTTTTAGCAATTATATTCAATTTGGCATAAGTCAATTCCACATTTAGTTTTCCTCATTTTCAAATTCTCAAATTCTCAAATTTTCAAATTATTATTAAATCATCAAACACCAAAAATGCTTTTCCTCACCGGCGGAACCGGATTTCTCGGATCGTATATTCTCTCGGAGCTCGTGCAAAATGGTTACCCGGTTCGCGCATTGCGGAGGCATCGGGGGATTCCTCCTTATTTGCCCCAGGAAATTGCCGGCAAAGTGGAATGGGTTTCGGGCGATATCCTCGACACCGACTGCCTGAATGAATACCTCAAAGATTGCGACCGCATCATACATTCTGCCGGACTGGTTTCATTTAATCCGGGCGACAGGCATAAATTATTTAAAGTAAATATTGAAGGAACAGCCAACCTCGTTAACGCCGCGTTGGAAAATAATATAACCGATTTCGTGTATATCAGTTCGGTAGGCGCACTGGGAATCACAGACGACCCGGAACCGGTAAACGAAGAAAAAAAATGGGAGACTAACGAGCAGCAGTCGAACTACGCCGTCAGCAAATATTATGCGGAGATGGAAGTGTGGCGGGGCATGGCGGAAGGATTAACGCCGCTGATCTTAAACCCTTCCATAGTCATTGGCTATGGGGATTGGAGCCAGGGCAGTTGCGCCATATTTAAAAATGTGTACGATGAATTTCCATGGTACACCCAGGGCACAAGCGGATTTGTTGATGTCGGGGACCTGGCCCGTGCCTTGATTTCTCTAATGGAATCCTCTGTCAGGAATGAAAAGTTTATCGTCAGTGCTGAAAACTGGAGCTACCGGCATTTATTCGGCCGCATTGCAGACGGCCTGGGGAAAAAGCATCCTTCAAGAGAAGCGACCCCGTTTCTTGCCGCCCTGGCCTGGAGAATGGAAAAAATAAAATCGGCTATAAATGGGAACCATCCTTTGCTTACGCGTGAAACGGCAGCCATTGCGGCAAGGCGCTGCATTTATGATAATGGCAAGCTGCTAAGGGCATTACCGGGTTTTCAATTCACCCCAATGGAAGATACTATCCGGAATGCCTGTCCCAAATACCTTCAAAACTTACAGGCCTTATAAATTAACATCTGCATACTTCCATTCCACGGGATTTCGTTATATTTTGTGAAGTCTAATTATTCTTATGAAACCATTCCTTTTCAGTTGCATCGCCTTTTTTCTTAGCTCCGTTGCGGTCGCACAGGAAAAAACTTTTACCATTCACGGTAAGGTTACGGAGGAAAAATCCGGCTCGGCACTCGCAGGGGCTTCGGTTTTTTGCCAGAATACCACAACCGGAACAATCTCAAACAATGATGGTGATTTTTCTATGCGCATGGCAAACGGCGGATATGATCTCGTTGTATCTTATACGGGGTACCAGACCCAGGTCCTGCGGATCAGCAATAGCAGTAAGGACAAGGATTCGCTCCATATCATAATGAAAGAAGAAGATAAAAGTATGTCGGAAGTGGTTGTTACCGGAGGAGGTGCATTAGCTGACGGATGGGAGAAATACGGTCAGTTTTTTCTTGACAACTTTATCGGAACCAGCGATAACGCTGCCCAGTGCACAATCACGAATAAGGATGTCCTGCGATTTTATTATTATAAGAAAAGCAACCGCTTGAAGGTTAAAGCAAAGGAGCAACTGGTGATCATCAACCAGGCGCTGGGTTATAAAATATATTACCAGCTGGATTCCTTCGTGAATCATTATGATACACATATCAGCAGTTATACCGGTTATCCCCTGTTTGAGGAACTCACGGGTACGCCGGAGCAGAAGGAGGGCTGGAAAAAGAACCGGTACCTGGCTTATATCGGGTCCCGTTTGCATTTTATGAGATGCTGGTACGACAGCACCCTGAAAGATGAGGGATTCGAAATAGAAACGCTGGACTCGGCCAATCCCACAAATGGCACCGTACTGGAAAATCCGTATGACTCTAATTTTTATTCTTTGGATAGCGGCACGGTAGACATCAGCCTCAAGGGTCATATCCGGGTGAAGTATACTAACCGGGTACCCGAAAGAAAATACCTGATCGCAAACAAATTCCCCCTCACGGCAAGAGAACAGATTTCGGCGCTGGATATTCTAAACGGATTCTCGATTGAAGAAAACGGTTATTTCTATGAACAGGCCGAAGTGACCAATGTGGGATACTGGGCATGGAAAAAACTGGCGGAAGTGGTGCCGTATGATTATAATCCTGAATGACGAAGACCCTGATTTATTCGTTGATGGTATATGGTGGATAGTGGATGGATATCAGGTGTAAATTCGCAAATGAAGTCCATCCACTATCCACCATATACCATCAACCCTTCTCCATCACTTTCCTCCACAACTCCGGAATCCGCTTAATCCATACCAGCTCACGTTTTTTTACGGAAGCCTCATCGCAGGGGCTTCCGAAATAAATTTTACCAGCTTCGAGATCGCCGCCAACGCCACTTTGTGCAAGCACGGTAACTCCATCGCCGATAGCCAGCGTTTTGCTCACACCAACCTGTCCCCACAATACCACGCCATCTCCGATTTCTACAGCACCCGCAATTCCCACCTGGGCTGCGAGCAGGCAGTTCTTACCCAGGATAGTATCATGCCCGATATGAATCATATTATCCAGGCGGCATCCTTTACCAATAACGGTATCGCTGGTCACTCCCCGGTCGATCGTGCATCCTGCACCGATCTCCACCTCATCTTCCACCACTACCCTTCCACAACTCAACATTTTTTTATACCATACATCCCGGGTCTTTTTTGTGTTATAGTAAAAAGCATCGGAGCCGATGACTGTACCCGCCTGAATGATCACGTCGTTCCCTATGACGCAATGATCCAGAATGCTCACATTAGGGTGGATCACGCAACGCTCTCCTATCTGTACATGATGGCCGATAAATGCGCCGGGATAAATAAAAGAAGTCTTTCCGATTTGTGCATCCGGACTCATCAACTGAGCCGCTCCTTCAAATGGACGAAAGTGTTTTACAATTTTCAGGTAGGCCTCGAAAGGCTCATCGACGATCAGCAATGCCTTTCCCGGGGGGCAATCCACCAGCTGATTAATAATAATGAAAGAAGCCGCTGATTGCAGGCACTTATCATAATATTTCGGATGATCCACAAAAACAAGGTCGCCTTTTTCAACTTTGTGGATCTCATTTATGCCGGTCGCAAACGCCTTTACATCTCCCTTCAGGGAAGCGCCGAGAAATTCTGATAACCAGGGCAATGATACCGGGGAAGGAAATTTCATGGTGGAAAATTTGCGTAAACCTACATTAAAGTGCTTTTCCACACTCTAAAAAAAATTGTGCATAAAATTTCTTGGAATATTTTTCCAGATCGACAAAATTATTTCTAATATTGTGTAGGGAATTTTACTTCCCTGTACTTACTAACCCATCCAAATAGTAAAAGTCTCGCCGCCAGCGGGGCTTTTTATTTTTCAGGATCTTTTCAAACCCTTTGCCTGTAAGCCTTTCATTGAATTCATGTGTATAGATACTTTATCATATACAAACCTTTCCAGGTGATTTCCGGCTTTACGGCAGAAAACGGGAAAGCCTGCCTGAAGGATTTTTTAGACCTGCCTGCCGATGTATACCCCCTCGGCCGCTTGGATTTTGACAGTGAAGGATTGCTTTTACTCACAAACGACAAAAGCCTGAATTACCCCGTTCTCCATCCTTCATTTGCCCATGAGCGGGAATACTGGGTCCAGGTTGAAGGTAATATCACATCGCAGGCAGTGGCTAAGTTAGCTTCGGGTGTTTCCATTTCCATCGACGGAAAAAACTATCAAACCAAAAAGGCCCATGCATACCGCTTTGCGACAATGCCCGCTATTCCGGAAAGACATCCACCAATTCGTTTCAGAAAAAATATTCCGACTTCCTGGATCAGCCTGACTTTAACTGAAGGTAAAAACAGACAGGTAAGAAAAATGACAGCCGCTGTTGGATTTCCAACCCTCCGTCTGCTGCGCTATCGCATTTCCTCCCTAAGCATCCAATCCATGTTGCCCGGTGATATGGTTGAGTTGAACAAAAGGGATTTCTGCCATAACCTTGAACTCGATGCGCTCATTTAATTTATTACCTTTCCGTCATAAACAGGTTCATATGGTAAAATCGATGACGGGCTTTGGCAGAGCGGAGGAAACGGTTGGCGGTAAGACTTTTCTGGTGGACATAAAATCATTGAATGGAAAACAGTTTGAACTGCAGTTGAAATTGCCCGGCTTCCTGAAACCCTATGAATTCGATATCCGGAGAATACTTTCTGAAAAGCTTGGCCGCGGGTCGCTGGACTGTACAATCAGCCTGAAACAAACAGGGAATGCAAAACCTGTCACTATTAATACGGATCTGGCCAAAGCCTATTATGAAGCCCTCGCTGCACTGTCAAGGGAACTCTCCCTTGATCCCTCAGCTATCCTAAGCACACTTGTGAAGTTACCCGAAGTGATCACACCCACAGGAGACACGCTTACGGATGAAGAATGGAATCAGTTCAGCAAGGTAGTGCTGATGGCAATTGATGACCTCAACGACCACAGGCTCAATGAAGGCAGAGTGCTGGAAGAAGACCTTATCCTGCGCATTGATAATATCTGCCTGCAACAGGAAGAAATCGTGAAACTTCAACCTCTTCGCCAGCAAAAGATCCGCGACGGTCTCGAAAAGCTGCTGGAAGAATATGTCGGCAAAGATCATTACGATAATAACCGCCTGGAACAGGAAATGATTTATTACCTGGAAAAAATTGATATCAGCGAAGAACAGGTGAGGCTTAAGAATCATTGCTCCTATTTTAAGGAGGTCCTGGCCGATCCGGAAGATAACAAGGGTAAAAAACTTTCATTTATTCTTCAGGAAATCGGAAGGGAAATCAATACGACCGGTTCCAAAGCGTATGATGTGACTATCCAGAAATGCGTGGTATTGATGAAGGATGAATTGGAAAAAGCCAAGGAACAAATATTGAATGTACTTTGAAACGCATCGCCCTCCGAAGCTTTAGCGAAGGAGCGCATCGCCCTCCGAGGCTTCAGCGAAGGCGGACATCACCTTCCGAAGCTTTAGCATAATATTTTTTATGGTTAAAAAAATACTTTTATTTCTCTCCATTTGTTTTTGTGCGGTCTCATGCTCTTTTACGACCGGTGTGTTTGAAAAAACGGTATTACTGAAGGAACATCAATGGGCGGCAGCCGTAAAACCTGATATCGCTTTTACCATTACTGACACGGTTGCTCTTTATAATATATATATCGTACTCCGGCACACCGATGGCTACCATTTCAATAACATCTATGTACGCGCAACCGTATTTGAGCCTGGCGAAAGCCAAACCAAAACAGGCGATTACGACCTGCTCCTGGCAACAAATGAAAAGGGATGGATCGGCACGGCCATGGATGATATCTATGATGCACGCATTCTAATACAGCCCAAAACACGTTTCAGGAGACCCGGCGCCTACCATTTTGTTATGGAGCAACTCATGCGCGAGGATCCGCTGCAAAATGTATTGAGTGTGGGATTAAGGGTGGAAAAAATACAATGACAGCTTGGCTGCAAAAAGGTAAAACGAAGCAGCATCATGGCCATAAACATTTATAAGAAAAAGAGGTTTACCCGGCCCAACCTGGTTTACTGGTTTCTATTACTCTATATCATCGCAGCACTGGGTTGGTGGTTTATTGCCCTGAATATGCAAAACCAGCAGATGACCGGGTACAGGCTCAGTATGCTATCCCGTAATGACCCGGCTTATGTTCAAAAAGTGCAAAAGATTTATAATTTACGCGACCGCAAGGCGGCGCGTAATATTGGTGAGGGGCTGCTGATCCTGATCGTGATCCTGGTGGGAGCAGTTTTTTTGTACACGGCCATTCTCCGCCAGTCACGGATTCACCGGCAGCAGCAAAATTTCATGATGGCCATAACCCATGAACTGAAAACACCTATTTCAATTGCCAGGTTAAATATGGAAACCCTGCAAAAGCATGTGTTAAGTGATGCCCAAAAAGAAAAGATCCTGAAATCATCGCTACAGGAAATCAACAGGTTAAACACCCTCACTGGCAATATCCTCGTCTCGGCTCAACTCGAAGGCGGATCTTACCGGCTGGAAAAGGAATTCCTGGATCTCTCTGCCATCGTCAAAGAATCTTGTCAGGATTTCCTGAGCCGGTTTCCGGCGAGGTCCTGGCACAAGGAAATAACGGAGGCCATTTTTTTCACAGGCGATCCGCTGCTCATGCAGATCCTCGTGAACAACCTGGTAGAGAATGCAGTTAAATATTCCCAGCCAGTCACACCTATTTTTATTACACTGAAAAAGCAGGGGAATAAAGGCTTGCTTGAAGTGAAGGATGAAGGAATGGGAATACCGGAGAAGGAACGTAAACGGGTATTTCAAAAATTCTACCGGGTAGGAAATGAAGACACGCGCACCACGCAGGGAACCGGACTCGGACTCTATTTATGCAGTAAAATCGCGCGGGATCATAATATGATCATTCACATTTCATCCAATCGGCCGCAGGGTAGTATTTTTACAGTCCATTTTAATTTGACCCTGCATGACGGAAACGGCGCGTAAATCCATTTTACTTGTTGAGGACGAAGAGAACCTGCACGATGCCCTTCGTCTGAATCTGGAGCTTGAAAACTACCAGGTAACTTCAGCATATGATGGCACTGAAGCCCTGAAAGCAGTCAAGGCCGAATATTTCGATCTGGTTATCCTGGATGTAATGCTTCCGGGTATCGATGGAATCAATGTGGCCGAGACCATCCGGGTTCAGCAGAATCCTGTTCCGATCCTGATGCTAAGCGCCCGGGATACCAGCGCCGATCGCATTCTCGGATTGAAAAAAGGAGCCGACGATTATCTCAACAAGCCTTTTAACCTGGAAGAGCTTTTGCTGCGCGTGCAAAAACTAATAGATAAGAATCAAAAGCTGCAGGAAAGAAATCATATCGCAGAAAAATATAGCTTCGGAAAAAATACGATCGACTTCAAGGCCCAGGAGGCGTTCAACAAAAAAAACGAACGTTTCAGTCTGAGCAAAAAAGAAACCATGTTACTCAAACTGCTGATTGAAAATAAGAATGAAGTGGTAAAACGCGAGAAAATACTGCAGGCCGTCTGGGGATACCAGGTCTATCCCAACACCCGAACCATCGATAATTTTATTCTGAATTTCAGAAAATATTTTGAAGATGACAGCCGGAATCCTAAGCACTTTCATTCCGTCAGAGGCGTGGGGTATAAGTATACGGAGTGAAAATTAAAAATTAAAAAGTAAAAAGTAAAAAAAGGTCCCTAATAAGCCAGATGACCGGATCGGATGGCCGGTTTTTTACTTTTTAATTTTTAATTTTTAATTTTTAACCTCCAATTTCCCCGTCACCACCTCAGCCTCCCCAAAAGTCTTCGCCACGTCTGAGATGTTGTATTCAGGTGTATACAATTTCATTTCGCATTCATTCAGCAGGTTTTTCAGCTGAAGGATCTCGTCCTCATTCCATCCCTTGGACTTAAGTACGGCCGAAATATTAAACTTATTCAATTGACTGCCGGGCAACTGCAGCTTATCCGATACTGATTTCCAGATGGCGCGGTTTACGGATGCATAGAATCTTCCATAATCACCTGATATCAGCAGGTCCCTGCACTCCTTCAATGGATCGGGTTTGGGTGGCGGTTCCGGGGAACCGGCAACTGCCTCTGCAGGTACCGTTATTGCTCCATTGGATCCGGCCGGTCTTCCGTTTACTTTTTTCCGGCCCCCGGTTTTTGTCCCGCCTGCTGATGCCGGGCTGCTTACGAACTTTCTCCGCATTAAAAAATAAATACCCATGGCGCCTGCCAGCACGCCGCCGAGTATCCAGACAAGATTTTTTGCCCAGCCTCCCGCACCAAGTGTTGCAGCAGCCATCGGAAGCGGTGCGGATTTGCGTCTGGCCGCATGGTGGATCTGGATATGTAAAGGATCAGACTGAATCGTTTTGTATGCATTGGCAGCCGGGTCGAAAAAACTGAGTCTGACCGGCGGCAATGTAAATTGCCCGGGTTTGGAGCAGGTGAAACTATATGAAAATGTTTTCGAACCACTGAGTGGCGCAATTGATTTATTAATATTTTCTTTGCTGCTGACATCGTAGGATTCCATTTCAGCAGGCCAATTTACAGTTGGTGCATTGACCATTGGCAGGTTACCCGTGCCTTTTACCGTTACAGTAAGAATAGCCGCATCTCCGGTATCAATTTCCTTTGAATCTACTGCAGCCTGAATGGAATACCTCCCCACAGCGCCGTTGAAATCTGCTGGTTTTTCAAGATCGGGTAAAGGCTTCACATGTACGGTGACCGGCTTACTATCCAATGTAAGATGCTCGGTCAATGGCGTGCCCTGCGGGTCTGGTTCAAATATTCTGTCAAGCAAACTTCCAAGCCCATGCCCCGACGCGGCAGATTGTTTCGCATCCAATTTCAGGAAATAAATATTGTTGTCTATTTCCACCGGATCCAGGGATACATCTCCGGCCTGCAAAGCGATAAGCTGCGCTTTCCGGATCAGATGGACCGTGAAAGCTTTACCGTTTACTTTTTCTATTGTCGATTGATCACTGCTGGGATCCAGCATATCGTAAACACTGAATCCATTCAGGGATGGATTCGTCATTACCCTGGAATCTGAGCGCAGCCGGGAATACAGTTTGTAAGTGACCACGATGGGTTCGCCCAGATAGCAATCCTTTTTGCTGAGATCCACCTTAATGAAAAAATTCTTCTTTATTTTATCATTAATATTCTCGCCGGGCCTGACCACTTCTTCCATTTGCACCTGCGGCTCCGGAGCGGGCCAATCAGGAAGCGGCACCGGGTTGAAATTGTTTGATGATTGCGGATTTCCGTAGCTGCTTATATTGCGGACATTGATGGTAACCGGATTCGATTGCATTTTTTGCCCGTCTACCGTTGCCGTAGCTCCTTTGATCGTGAATTTGCCGGCATGCTTCGGTTGCAAAACATAACTGACGGATTTATTCTGGCTCATCGCTCCGTTGATAACGCTCATTCCGGTTGACTGGCTCGGGCCCTCCACAATAGTAAAATCGGAGAATGCCGGAGGTTGCAGGTTATCGATCTGTTTCGCATTTTCAATTACATATTGGATCTGGACATAGTCGGATTTCCCCATATCCCTGGTATTCGCTTCAGTCGTAAAACTCACCTGCGCCATTGCCGGACTCACCATCAGGCATAGCCAAAGAGGAAGAAGACGACGGAATTGTAAAAATGAGCCGATAAAGCTTGATTTAAATGAATAAATCTCCACAAGGCAAAGATAAAAACAGGGAAATGGGATGCGAGGAAATTTCGAATAAAAATGCGTTAAAAGATGAGGGGTTGATGGTTGATAGTTGATGGTTGATGGACTTTATAGGCGAATCCGCACCTGGGAGCCATCAACCATCAACCATCAACCGTCAACCAAACAGATTCATCCTCAAAGGTCTCCCAGCAAAGGCCTGATCACCAATTCTTCCACCAGGGCTGCGGAAGATAGTTTGCTGATTTGCAAAATGGTTTCTGCCAAATCGGAGGGCTTCATGATCCGGTTGGGGTCCACACCGCTGCCTGCCCAGGAGTCTGTATTGATCGCTCCGGGATAAATGCCCGTTACTTTGATACCGTAGGGTTTCATCTCTTCGCGCAGGTTTTTTGAAAACCCCGACAAGGCAAATTTGCTGATGCTGTATGCTCCGCCATTGGGATAAGCAGCCAGTGCAGCAATGGAACATACATTAAAGATATGTCCGCTTTTTCGCTTCATCATCGAAGGCAATAACACGCGCGTGAGATGATAGGCACTGAATAAATTGATGCCGAGCATCTTTTCCAAAACCCCTTCGGCCTCATTGTAAATACTACCGGGAATAAAATTGCCCGCATTATTGATTAGTATGTCAACCTCTGCCTGCTGATCCAAAATCCATTTGCCAAAACCGGCCGACCCTTCCTTGAAAGACAGATCAAATGCCTTGGCCTTTATTGTTTGATCCGGAAACCGCTCCATGAGAGATTGCAGGGAATTGTACAGCGAAACCTCATTTCGCGCCGTGAGGTATAAATTATGTCCCTCCCTTGCAAATGTTTCTGCCAGGGTAAGGCCAAGCCCACGGGACGCGCCGGTTATGATGATGTTCATGAGTGCAATTTAGGGGATGAGTTCATGTGAAAATGGGGAAATGGGGAAGAAATTTGAAAATTTGAAAATTTGAAAATTGGAGACCTGAAGATCATCGATTTCGTCACTTAAGCGAATGATTTCGTCTAACTGGTATACAGGGGGCAGCAACGGAAGATGATTTTATTCCCCGCGCCAGGAAATTATTTGCGGATATTGGAAACAACGGAGCTCTTACCGGGGATATGAAAGAGGGTGCGTGCAGGTGCTTATGCCGGATCAGGCCTGTGAAAGCAGTAAATTGCAGGATGCAGTACCATCATCTGTTTTTTGATCTGGATCATACCCTTTGGGATTTTGATAGGAACAGCCGGGAGGCCCTGCAGGATATCTACCTTTCTATGTCACTTGAACAGGCGGGCGTGAGCGACTTCGCGATTTTCCATACCAACTACCTCATCCACAACGACCGGCTCTGGGATAAATACAGGAACGGAAAAATAAAAGTAGAGGAGCTCCGCTGGAAACGGATGTGGCTCTCCCTGCTTGATTTTAAAGTCAGTGACGAAGCGCTTGCACGGAAAATGGGAATTGCTTTTCTGGAGGCCCTGCCTACTAAAACCCTGCTGTTCCCGGATACCGAGTATATTCTCCGGTATCTCAGTTCAAAAAATTACCATCTTCACCTCATCACGAATGGCTTTGAAAAAACGCAGCATCAAAAACTGAAGAGCGCTGGAATAGATTCTTTCTTTAAAGAGGTAATTACTTCTGAAGGGTCCAACAGTCTCAAACCGCACCCGGAAATATTTGAATACGCACTGATGAAAACCGGTGCGGCAAAAAAAGAAAGTATCATGATCGGCGACACGCCGGAAGTGGATATCCTGGGTGCAATCAATGCGGGAATAGATCAGGTATATGTGAATCATATTCGCAATCCTGATCCTGTAAAAGCCACCTATACGGTAACCTCGCTCAAAGAATTGGAAACGATTTTTTGATTTTTACCACTCAGCCAGCACAGTAACACCGCCCCGAACCGCCTGGTTCAGCTCAACTTTTACCGTCGTTTGCGGGGGAAGCAGGGTATCTACCCTTGACCCGAACTTGATGAATCCCATCTCCTCAGATTGTTTTATCGTTTGTCCGACTGAAAGGTAATTGACGATGCGCCTGGCCAATGCCCCCGCAATTTGCTTTACCATCACTTCTCCCCTGTTTCCCTTAACGACTATGCTGTGACGTTCATTTTCCGTAGACGATTTTGGGTTCCAGGCCACCAGGTATTTTCCAGGGTGATACTGGCTGTAGAGCACTTCTCCCCCAATGGGATTCACATTTCGGTGTACGTTGGCGGGGCTCATGAATATGGAAACCTGAATGCGCGGATCATGAAAATATTCTTCATCAGTAATCTTTTCTATGACAACCACTTTGCCATCTGCCGGGCAAACAATACAATTATCATTCACGGTAAGTTTCCGTGAAGGCACTCGGAAAAAAGAAATGATAAAGAGAAGGAGCGCAAGGCAGATGATAAAAATCAGCCAGCTCAGCCATGGCTGATGAAAACTGATAAAATAAAAAGATCCCAGGTTCAATAATGCAAATACAAACGCACAGATTGCAATTGTTTTATATCCTTCTTTGTGGACCGTCATTGAACGTGTAAGGTTTGCGCTTAGATATTATGCAAACATAGCAATGTAAAGCCAAATGAAGGGAGTAGCAAAAAGCAGGGAGTCAAACCGGTCGAGAAAACCCCCATGCCCGGGCATTATACGGCCGCTGTCCTTCACATCCGCCATCCGTTTCAGTTTGCTTTGCAGCAAATCACCAAACGTGCCGGACACAGAAGCGATTGCAGCGACAATCATCCATTGGGCAACAGTTTGCATTTCAAAGCCGCTGTTCAGGAAATAACCAGCCACACCCATGATTACGATGGAACTTACAATACCTCCGATGGTCCCCTCCCAGGTTTTTTTTGGAGAAATAGTAGATAACGGAGTTTTGCCAAAGACCGAACCGATCAGATAGGCCATCGTATCATTTACCCATAAACTGAGAACGATCATGATGACCAGAATTTTATTCACATCATCCAGCACGGGTGCAGGATAATAAGTCCGGAGATTCATTAGCAGACCGAGGCTCAGTGAAATATAAATGAGCCCAAGCACAGAATATCCCATTGTGCGGAGATGAGGCTTGCGCACGTACAAAATCTCCGCAACCGGCAGTATGAACAGGAAAAGTATGCAACCGTAGAGGCCTGCGTTATGAAGCGAAAAATTTTCCGTATCATAACCTTGTTTGCTGCAGTACATCATGACGCACCATCCGGCAATCATGACTCCGTACTTTTGAAACGAGCTGATCCCTGTATATGCCTGATCTATTTTCGACAATAGTCCCTGGTACTCGATCCAGCATCCGAAATGGATGATGGAAAACAATACAAAAAAACTCCATTGATCCCAAAGCAATCCCAACAGCATCACCGCGACAAACACCAGGGATGTCAGCGCCCGGATTCTGAAATTGACTGCGTGAATTGGCATGGGGTGAAGTTACGGAAATGACGCATAAATTGGTTGATGGTTGATAGTTGATGGTTGATGGAATTCAGGTGCGAATTCACACATAAGATCAATCAACTATCAACCATCAACTCTTCTCTCCCCGCTCTTCATCAAAGGGGCTCTCCTCTTTCCTCGGCGGATACACTTTTGCATATGTTGTCACCGAATGTTTTCTCATGTAGCTGAGTAAAAAAATAACGGCAGCCAGCGAACAGATCCCGACTACAGTTATGGTGCCATCCGAATTGGCTTTTGAATCCATATCCAATACCTTAAAATAAATAAGGACCAATTGAACACTGTTATAAATGAAATGGCCGGCAATAGCCGGAATGATGCTTCCGCTATACCAGTACAGTGCACCCAGAACGATACCCAGGATCATGCGGGGAATAAAACCCATGAACTGCCCGTGAATAGCCGAAAAAAGAACAGCCGTGAAGATAATTCCCGGCCACACACTTCTGAAAATCTGGATAAAAAGCCTTTGAAGAATGCCACGGAAAAATAGCTCTTCTCCTACAGCAGCGAGTATGCCGACCAGCAGGAGTGATTTCAACAATTCCCCGGTAGTCCTCATAGTTATAATATTCCTGAGCGTATTATCTGTTTCGGTCTCTCCTTGCTCAACCCATTTCTGCGCAGATTTCCCCAAAAGGCGGGAAACCAGTTCCTGATTAAGCAAAGAAAGCCAGCCCACCATAAAAAAGGCGGCAACAATAACCAGGATTCCCAATAAGATAAAAGATTTTTTATCCGGAGCCTTTAATCCTGCATAATTCATTGGATGGGGGTCGGCCAGGTAAGCAAAGATCAGCGAGGGCAGAAGGAATATAGCGAAAAACTGCACGATGAGCAATCCGCGAACCACTCCGGCCAATTCAGGCTTGGCTGAATCTTCAGGACTCATAGAAACGACCTGAAGTACGGTCAGTTCGTTGGCGTGAGCCACGAGCCATACCCCAATGATTAACCCGAAAAAGACGGTGACCCCGACCAATCCACCAAAAACGATCAGCTGAATCCAGGCGGGCTTATTTCTGAGATAGGTATGCATTGGCGGGGCTTTCTGCTTCTGATTAAATAATTATCTTTGCGTTCAGAAAGTTGAGCGAAATTAAGCAACACAGCATCAATTTAAGGCATCACCGCTAGCTGAAGAGCTTATTTATGATTTTCCCTAATTTTTAAGGATGTCAATCAGGATCGGAAACATACTATTACCGGATTTTCCCTTGTTGCTCGCACCCATGGAGGATGTGAGCGACCCGCCTTTCCGTTATCTGTGCAAGAAGTATGGGGCGGACCTGATGTATAGTGAATTCATTTCCAGCGAGGGACTTATCCGGGACGCAATCAAAAGCAGGCGGAAACTGGATTTCTTTGAATATGAGCGGCCCTTTGGCATTCAGCTTTTCGGCGGTGATGAAGAAGCCATGGCCCTCAGTGCCAGGATTATTGATGCCACCAATCCGGATCTGGTGGATATTAATTTCGGTTGTCCGGTCAGGAAGGTTGTTTGCAAAGGGGCCGGTGCTGCGGTTCTCAAAGATATTGAAGCCATGGTTCGCTTAACGCGGGCTGTGGTCAAATCCACAGGTCTTCCCGTAACCGTAAAAACCAGGCTGGGTTGGGATGAGCAGTCAAAAAATATTGAGGAAGTTGCGGCGCGTTTGCAGGATGAAGGGATCTGCGCACTTACTATTCACGGAAGAACACGTGCACAGTTATATAAAGGCGAAGCCGACTGGCGCCTGATCGCCCGTGTTAAGAATAATCCACGGATTCAAATCCCCATATTCGGAAACGGCGATGTCGATACAGCCGGGAAAGCGCTGGAATACAAGAACCGATACGGCGTTGATGGAATAATGATCGGTCGCGCCGCCATCGGATATCCCTGGATCTTTAAAGAGATAAAACATTTTCTTAAAACAGGGCTGCATCCTGAACCTCCGCCCATAGAAGAACGGGTTGAAGCCATCCGGGAGCATTTGTACAGATCCGTTGAATGGAAGGGAAAAACACTTGGTATTTTGGAAATGCGCCGGCATTACAGCAACTATCTCCGCGGTTTTCCACATATCAAAGAATTCCGAAACCGGCTTGTACAGCAAAATTCATTGGAAGAAATTGATATGGTGCTGGGTGAGGTGGTGGAGCAATACTCTGGGCAATTTGAGGGCAATTTGAGGCTAATTTGAGGGTAATTTGAAAATTTGAAAATTTGAAAATAAGAAGAAGCCGATGCATGGTTCAAGATCCATTGTATTTATTTAACCTGGATTCCTTATTGTCCACAATCCTAAATAGACAACGTTTTCACATTTTCAAATTTTCAAATTTTCAAATTACCCTCAAATTACCCTCAAATTACCCTCAAATTTCTCCAACTGCCCCGTGTACCGCAACGCTCTCCTGGCTGCAATAAAATCTGCTACGAACAGTTCGGCTGTCATTAATGCAAGGGCGATGCCCAGGCCCACCCAAAAATGGGCTTTTGGCTCGCGCCGGAAAACAAGCATCAGCAGCACGCCTGCGATTACGCCTCCAATTTCTATCCAGCGATAGATATTGAAATTGCGGTTTACCCTTGCCATCCTGGCCAGCTCCAAAGATTTCAACTGGCCGGGATTCATATCGTAGGCATATACCTGGTTGATGCGCTGGTCGTCACTGCGCTGATAAACGGTATATCCCGCAATGGCCTGCATCAATCCGAATATGATCAGAGGTATCGCGGCTCCCCGGTAGCCGGGCATTTTTATGGAGAAATAAAAAATAAGTGCCAGCAAAATAGCTGCCAGCCCGACGACCAAAAAAAGCAGACTTTCATGTTTTTCCGCAATAAAATATTTCTCTATGTCCGCCTTGGTCAGCATGTAAAAATTTCTCTTTAAATATAACCAATATCCTGTTCGTTCCCTTATACTTATTTTTGCCAAAATTTAATCTTGCGCCGGTTCCTCGTTTCAACCCTTTCTCTTCTCTTTCTCCTGGCTTGCACAAGTAATAATGTGAAAGAAGACGAAAGCCTGAAGACCTATTTCGATTCCAATAACGTCACCGGGTGCTTTGCCTTGTTCGACAACGGACAGAATGATTTTACCATTTATAATTTGTCACGTTACCGGGATAGTTCCTATACACCTGCGTCCACTTTTAAGATCGTGAACTCGCTCATCGGGATTCAGACCGGAAAGATCAGCGATGAAAATATGGTTATTAAATGGGATGGCGTTGTGCGGCAAAACGCAGATTGGAACAAGGACCTGAGCATGAAAGAAGCATTTGCCGTTTCCGCAGTCCCTTACTACCAGGAAGTGGCCAGGCGGATTGGCCACGACGCGATGAAACACTGGATCGACTCTCTCGGATATGGAAACCGGGACATTAGCGGTCCCATCGATTCTTTCTGGCTGAACAATACCCTGAAAGTGAAACCTGATGAAGAACTTGGGCTGGTAAAAAAATTATATTTCGATCAGCTGCCTTTCTTCCACCGTACACAGGAGATCGTGAAACAAGTCATGTTGCGGGAACAAAATTCGAATTACAAACTAAGCTATAAGACAGGCTTCGGAACTGAGGAAAACGGGGACGAGATAGGCTGGATAGTAGGCTGGATCGAAGAAAATAAGCATCCCTATTTCTTTGTGCTTAACCTGGAATCTGCGGATAATAATCTGGATATGAAAACCGTGCGACTTAAAGTCCTAAAAGAAATTCTCTCTCATTTGGGATTTTTTAACGGAAAGAAATAATGATTAGGGTGGTTGTTTGGTAAATTGCAGGGCGGAAATTAAAAATTAAAAATTAAAAATTAAAAATTAAAAAGTAAAAACAGGCCGGTCTCCATTTTTTACTTTTTAATTTTTAATTTTTACTTACAGCAAATGCATTTTGAAAATCTTGAATATCTTATTGCGCTGCTGGTGATTCCCGGGCTGATCTTTTTATTCAACCGGTTGATTCGCTGGAAGGAAAAGGTAGGTAAACGTATCGGGGATCCACAGCTTGTAAAACAACTGGTCAAATCCTTCTCGCCAGGAAAATTCATTGCCAAATTTGTTCTCATCCTGCTGGTCGTATTTCTGCTGATCGCCGGGATGGCTAATTTAAGGGCCCGCGGCGCTGCAGAAAATTTTACCAGGCAGGGCGTGGATGTTATGATTGTACTGGATGTAAGCAAAAGCATGCTTGCCAGGGATATTAAACCAAGCAGACTGGATAAGGCTAAGCAGCTCCTGTACAAATTAGTGGACAGGCTGCAGAACGACCGCCTGGGGATCATTCTTTTCGCCGGAAGGGCTTATATGCAGATGCCGTTAACCCCTGACCATGCTGCAGCGAAAATGTACATTTCTGAAGCCGGCCCGGCGGTAGTACCAACCCAGGGAACGGTTTTTTCTGATGCACTTGATATGGCCAATAATTCCTTCAACCGCAATGAACACAAGTACAAAGCCGTTGTTCTGATATCCGACGGGGAAGATCATGATCCGGAGGGCCTGAAAACAGCAAAACAACTGGCGGATGACGGTGTAATGGTCAATACGGTAGGCATTGGTTCGCCGGATGGTTCCATTATCGTCGATCCAACTACCAATGAGCCGAAACGGGATGAAAAAGGGAATATCGTAATCTCCAAACTGAACGAAGCGGAACTCAAAGGAATTTCCGATGAAACCAATGGCATTTATATCAGACTGGATAATCTTGAAGATGCTACGATAACCCTTTCGCAAAGGCTCGACGGAATGGAGAAGCGGGCCCTGACCGAAAGTGAATTTATCAACTATAAAAATTATTTTCCGTGGTTCATCGGCGCTGCACTGCTCCTGCTGATCATTGAAATATTCATTACCGAAAGAAAAGCAAAAACAATCTGAAAACTTTTCAATACATATTTGTCCTGACGTCAGTATTGCTGGTTTCTTCCAGGGGTAAAGCACAGCAGGTGGACGCTATCATCCGTAAGGGTAACCGCTACTATAAAACGCAGGATTACGATCAGTCAAAAGACAGCTATCAGCAGGCATTGAAGAAGGCCCCCGCCAATACCAATGCCCAGTTTAATCTCGGCAATGCCGAATTCAGGAAAAATGACTTTGAACATGCTGCCGCTGATTTTGACCAGGTTCTGCAGACAAATGCCGATCCCGCTACGAGAGAAGGCGCATTCTACAATAAAGGTGTTGCGATGATCAAACAGAAAAAACTGGAGGAGAGCATCGATGCCTGGGAGAATGCACTGAAATTAAATCCTGACGACAATGAAGCGCGGGCAAATCTGGTGAAAGCGCTGCTCGAAAAAAAGAATAAGGATCAGCAGCAAAATAATAAAAATGATAAAAAGAATAAAAAACAAAAGCAGGACAAACAGCAACAAAAGCAACAGCAAAACCAGCAGGACAACCATCCCAAACCCCAGCAAAGCAAACTGAGCCCGCAGCAGGTGGAACAATACCTGCGTTCACTCATTCAGCGGGAAAAAGATGTGCAGGATAAAATGAATCAGAACAAGACGGCAGCTCCCAACCAGCCGGATAAGGATTGGTAGGCACCGGTCCGAATCGTTAATTTTGCAATTATTAGCCTGGCCCCTCATGCAATTGTACACCAATTCGCTTACACAATTTGAACGACTCAAAACCGTACCCGTAAAGGTGGGCGACCTGATTATCGGAGGCGATGCGCCGATACGGGTCCAGACCATGACCACGCCAGATACCATGGATACCATGGCGACCGTGGAGCAATCCATCCGCTGCATTGAAGCAGGAGCCGAGCTTATTCGCATTACCGCGCCCAGCAAAACGGAAGCGGAAAACCTGCTGAATATTAAGAACGAAATCAGAAAAAGAGGATACCATACGCCTCTTGTTGCGGATATTCACTTTACTCCCAACGCCGCAGAAATAGCCGCACGCATAGTAGAAAAAGTGAGAGTGAATCCGGGCAATTACGTCGACAAAAAGAAGTTTCAGTTCATTGAATATAGCGATCAGGAATATTCCGCAGAGATCGGGCGAATCCGGGACCGTTTTGTGCCGCTTATCCGTATCTGCAAGGAATATGGAACCGCGATGCGCATTGGGACCAATCATGGTTCATTGAGTGACAGGATCATGAGCCGGTATGGTGACTCGCCGATGGGTATGGTTGAAAGTGCCATGGAGTTCCTCCGGATTGCACGGGATGAAAGCTATCACAGCATTGTACTCAGTATGAAATCAAGCAATCCGCTGGTGATGGTGCAGGCTTACCGGTTGCTCGTCCGCAATATGCAGGATGAATTCGGCCTGCTCTATCCCTTGCATATCGGCGTTACAGAAGCCGGGGATGGAGAGGACGGCAGGATTAAATCGGCCATCGGGATCGGCACTTTGCTGGAAGACGGCATCGGCGATACAATACGTGTTTCCCTGACGGAAGATCCGGAATTTGAAATTCCGGTCTGCCAGGACATTGTGGCGCGGTATGCTTCAAGGAAAGCAGACAGTTCCATTCCGCCGCTGGAAAAAATTCCTTATTCGCCATTCGAGTACAAAAGAAGAACGACAATTCATCAGAATAATATCGGGACCCCACACCCGCCCGTGGTGGTAGCCGATTTCTCACAAACGAAGTCGCTGACAAAAGAATCCCTGCAGAATATCGGGTATCAGTATCAGCCCGGAACTGATACATGGAATATTGGTGACGCTGCGGCAGATTATTTGTATACCGGAGACTGTATTCCTGATTTTGATTTGCCTGGAACACTCAAAGTGATTTGTGATTTTGCCTGCTGGAAAAAGCCGGACATACAAAAATCCAATACGGTAGAAGAGAAATATTTCCCCTTGTTTGGCGGACCAGAGATAGTTTCAGCAGAACGATATTCCGAAACAATAAATTTCCTCATGCTGGATACCAGCAAGGCGGAAAGCCTGGCTTTGCTTTCAGAGGTCAAAGGCATCCCTGGAGTGGTTCTTTGCGTATATTCATCGACCCGGAATCCCATGCAGGATACCAGGAGATTCATAGTGGAAATGATGAACCGGAATATCCGGTTCCCGGTGGTCCTGGCCATTCAATGTTTCGAAACCAGCATCGACAAACAGCTGATCCATTTTGCCGTTGAATCCGGCGCTTTGCTAACCGACGGAATGGGAGACGGTCTCTTGTTAAAGAATGATCCGGAAAAGATCATAGACCGGCAGGTCAGCGGAAGGACTTATCTCTTATCGGGAAATAATCAGCAATTTCTGAACAACACCGCATTTTCCATTCTTCAGGCCGCAAGAACAAGGATCTCTAAAACAGAATACATATCCTGTCCTTCCTGCGGAAGAACACTTTTTGACCTTCAGGAAACCACCGCAAAAATTCGCTCAGTAACCAGCCATCTTAAAGGGTTAAAGATTGCAGTTATGGGTTGTATTGTTAACGGGCCCGGAGAAATGGCCGATGCAGATTTCGGATACGTGGGTAGCGGAACCGGAAAGATCACCTTGTATAAAGGGAAAGAGGTGATGAAGCGCGGATTGAATAGCGAAACAGCCGTGGATGAATTAATCAATTTGTTAAAAGAAAACAACGAGTGGATCGAACCAGGCGAAGTTGCCGGATCTTAATTATTTCATGCCTCACAGGGTTCATCCTCGCGTCCTCGGAACTCTCTGCTCAAACAGACAGCAGCTGGCTCGTTCCCGGCCGCAGCATGGTCTTTGCAGATTCACTCAGACTTCCGGCATACCCTCAAAAAGATCTGACCGATGTTTTCTATTCGATTACAAAGAAAAAGAAAGACACTGTTGTTGCCGGGAATATGAAACCGGTTAAATATCATTTTTCATTTGTACCCGCTGTCGGATATACACTCAGCACGGGACTGGCCGGCATTCTCGCCTCCAATGTCGCTTTTATTGCCAAAGATCCGGAAAGGACCAATGTGTCCAATATCGCAGTCCAGCTTGTTTATTCTCAGTACCAGCAACTCACTGTTCCGGTTTTGGTGAACTGGTGGACCACCGATAATGAATATAATATTATTGCAGACTGGCGCTATTACAAATATCCCCAGGATACCTATGGGCTGGGGGGTCACAGCTCATTGAAAAATGATGATGAACTTGACTATTCCCAATTCCGCATCCATCAGTCAGTATTAAGAAAGGTGAAGAAAAATCTTTATGCCGGTGCAGGATATTTCTTCGATTATCACTGGAACGTGAAAGAAAGCGGCCAACCCAACGGCGAGCCATCGGACGCATTCCTTTACGGGCTGGCGTCGAAAACAATTTCTTCCGGACCTGTTTTAAATTTATTATTTGACAACAGGAAAAATTCGATCAATCCGAAGGGTGGCTTTTATGCGGATATACTTTACCGTGACAATCTGAAATCGCTGGGAAGTGATTCCAACTGGCAATCCCTTACGATCGATCTGAGAAAGTATTTTCTCCTTACTCCCGACAACAGGAATATCCTCGCATTATGGAGCTATGATTGGCTCACCCCTTCGGGGAAACCACCTTACCTGGATCTGCCTTCAACGGGCTGGGATACCTATAACAATACAGGACGGGGCTATATTCAGGGCAGGTTCCGCTCGAAAAATATGCTCTATCTGGAATCAGAATACCGGTTTGCAATCAGCAGGAACGGTCTTTTCGGCGGTGTTGCTTTTGCGAACGTCCAAAGCTTTTCCGATTATCCCTCGAATCAGTTCACCAAGCTCTGGCCCGCAGCAGGAGCCGGATTACGGATCAAAGTGAACAAGCATTCCGATACCAATATTGCCATTGATTACGGGGTGGGAATAGATGGATCCAGGGGTTTCTTTGTAAATCTGGGAGAAGTATTCTGAAATCAACCGACCAGGTGCGCTCCTTCAGCAACTTGCATGACAAAACAATCCGGTGTTTTTCCATACCTTTTTTCATATTGCTCCTGTATGCCTTTTGAGAAAGTGGCTGCTCCGTCTTTTTCCACCAGGGTAATGACGCAACCACCAAAGCCTCCTCCCATCTGCCTTGCGCCCTTCACTTGGGAAAAAGTTTTTGCAACGTTCACCAGAAAATCCGATTCCGCACAGCTTACTTCATAATCCCTGCTTAATCCTGCATGGGAAGCATACATGAGTTTGCCGAAGGCCTGGAGGTTTCCTGCTTCCAGAAAATCACAACTCTCCAGCAAGCGCTGGTTTTCCTCCAAAACAAAAAGACACCGTTTGAATACGACGGGATCTATTTCACTCCTGTGCTGCTCCAGTTGTTCCATTTTCACGTCCCTTAAGGAATGGATCTCAGGATAGAATTTATTCAGGAAGGAAACACCCTGTTCACACTGACTTCTCCTTTCATTGTAGGCTGAAGAAGCCAGGGAATGACTTACCATGGTATTCACAAGCACAATACAATAATCCGGAAAACTGAATGGAATATATTCATATTCAAGATTGCGGCAGTCAAGCTTCATCACCTGCCCGGCCTTCCCATGCAGGCTGGCAAACTGATCCATGATCCCACAATTCAGGTTTGCGAACTGGTGTTCTGTTTTTTGTGCGGCAAGGGCAATTTCCATACGGGATAAACCAAGCCTGAATATTTCATTCAGGGCAAGTCCGAAGGCAGAACAAAGTGCGGCAGAAGAACTCATGCCGGCGCCGACGGGCACATCCCCGGAAACAATTACGTCCATGCCCAGGGGTAACTGCTTATTTGGAATGAGGAAATAGATCATGCCAAGCAGGTAGGTGGGCCATCCTTTTACCGGATGCACATCATCGAGAGGAAAAGTGAATTTCTCCTGGTATTGTTCGGCATAAATATTCAGGACCCTGTCAGTATTGGAAGCGATGCCGGTATAAATATTCCGGTCAATGGCGCCGGGCAATACGAAGCCCTCATTATAATCCGTATGTTCGCCGATAAGGTTCACCCGGCCCGGGGCCGCAGAGATCAGGGTTTCCTTTCCGAAATATTGCTGAAATTGCCGGCGAATCTGCTTTTCCATGCGGAAAATTATCATTTTTTAGCCAATGCCATTTGCGATATCCAAAACAAAAGAGAAGGATCTGAAACTGTTGCAGTTGTCAGAAACAAGCTCCGGCATCCGGGTAAAGGTACTGCCTGAATATGGCGCGCTGCTGCACGAATTTTCTATTCCTCTCGGCGGGGAGCGTTTGCAGGCTGTGAGCAGCTATGTGGATCTTTCTGATCTCCTTGCACATCATTCCCTTTTCTACCGCAGCGCCAAGCTTTCTCCCTTCCCCTGCCGGATCCAAAACGGTAAATATGAATTTGAAGGGAAAGCATATGAATTCCAAAAAAAATTTGCTGACGGATCAGCCATCCACGGAATCCTGTTTAACAAACCTTTTACCACCCTGGATGCCTGCGCAGACGATCATATGGCTTCTTTGCTCATGGAGCATCTCTATGATAAAGAAGATCCGGCTTATCCATTTACTTATAAAATAAGTGTCAGATATACATTAAAACAAGGCGGCATACTTTCTCTCGAAACAACAGTAAGGAATTTATCGGTGGGGCGAATGCCTGTTGCCGATGGCTGGCATCCCTATTTCAGCCTGGGTGGTAGAGTGAACGACTGGATCTTAACCATTGACGCAAAAGAAATCCTGGCTTTTGATGAAAAACTTATTCCCACAGGCAAAAGGATTCCCTTTGATCATTTTTACAAACCGGCGGGGCTGCATACGACTGAACTGGATCACTGCTTCCTGCCGGAATTCCATTCAGGAAAGGCTGCCTGTGTATTATTCAATCCGGCCAATCAGATGTCCCTGTCTTTCTATCCGGAAAAGACCTATCCTTATCTCCAGGTTTACACACCCGGAGATCGTAAAAGCATAGCAATTGAGAATCTGAGCGCTGCTCCAAACTGCTTTAATAATGGTCTTGGTCTCATCGTTTTGAACCCCGGAGAGGCGGAAAGTTTTACAGTACATTACCAGCTTGGTTTGCAGTAAACACGTACCTTTCAGCCGAAATTTTTCAGGATTCGTCCATCATAAAATTTACTTAGATGAAGTGTTTCAAGTATTTATTCTGCGGCTTGCTGTTCCTTTCCCTGGCCGGCTGTTTTGAAATCCAGGAGCAAATCAATATCGGCGCGGATGGAAAGGGAGATCTGTCTATTTCGACAGACATGAGCCAACTGCTGAATGGCATGGAAAGTTACCTGGGCAAGGATGAAATGGCAAAGCAAATGCCCGCAGGAAATATTGATACTACAGTTATGATGAAAAGCCTGACGGACACTTCTAAAGACTTAAGCCCTGAAAATAAAGAACTCGTGAAAGACGGAACGGTGCACATGAAACTGAATATGGACCAGAAGATTTTCAAAAGCAATATTCATATCCCTTTCAGCAGTCAGGAAAACCTTCAGAAATTGTATAACTCGATGAATAATCAGTCCCTTGGCTTCACTCAACTATTCAAGGGCATGACAGGAAAATCGGATTCTTCCGGAATGCAGGGCGATACTAATAATAATATGCCTGACATGAACCAGTTTAATGCCATTTATGATTTCCAGAGCCATAACGGATTAATTTCGCGGAAACTGGACGACCAGAAGTGGAAGGCCCTGCAGCAGAACCCGCAGTTCAGTCAAATGAAAGACCTCGGCAATATGGGCATTTCAATACCTTATACGCTGACGATTAACCTGCCGCGGCCGGTAAAGAAAGTGGATAATATCCTGGCCAAATTATCTCCCGATAAAAAGCAGGTCGTGATCCAATACAACCTCGTTGAAGTGTTTGAACATCCGGAAAAATTTGAATACACAATTGTTTACTAGGATCGTATTGCAATTATGATTAGAAAAACGGACTTCCTGGTGGTTGGTTCCGGAATTGCCGGATTAACTTATGCGTTGAAGGTTGCAAGAGCCTGTCCGGATCAGAAGGTGCTCGTCATCACCAAAACAATCGCCGATGAAACCAATACCAAGTACGCACAGGGTGGCATAGCCGGGGTGACGGATCTGGAACACGACAGCTACGAAAAGCATATCGAAGACACCCTGGTTGCCGGTGACGGACTCTGCAATCCAAAAATCGTAGAGATGGTTGTGAAGGAAGGTCCCGAACGGATTAAGGAAATGATTGAATGGGGAACAGAATTTGACAAGGACGAGGAAGGTGAATTTAAGCGGGGAAAAGAAGGCGGCCATTCGGAATTCCGGATCTTACACCATAAGGATGTCACAGGGATGGAAATGGAACGAGCGCTGCTGAGTACGGTTGTTTCAGAAAAAAATATCGAGATCATCAAGCATTGTTTTGTTGTTGACATCCTTACCCAGCATCACCTGGGGTACCTCGTGACCAAGTCTACTCCGGATATCGAATGTTTTGGCGTTTATGCCCTTGACCTCAGGGCTAACCATATCGTTAAAATCTTATCGCGCGTCACTGTTTTTGCTACAGGAGGGAACGGGCAGGTTTATCGCACTACAACGAATCCAGTGATCGCTACCGGCGATGGGATAGCGATGGTCTATCGGGCCAAGGGAAGGATCGAGAATATGGAGTTCATCCAGTTTCATCCCACTGCATTGTATCAGCAGGGCGTAAGCCCGTCTTTCCTTATTACGGAGGCGGTTCGGGGAGACGGTGGTATTCTCCGGAATAAAAACGAAGAAGCTTTCATGATTAAATACGACGAGCGCCTGGACCTTGCTCCGCGGGACATTGTTGCCAGGGCCATCGACAGTGAGATGAAAAAAGCTGGTACCGAGCATGTTTACCTGGACTGCCGCCACATGGATATCGAAAAATTCAGGGAGCACTTCCCGAATATCTATGAAAAATGTAAATCCATAGGCATTGATATAGTCAAACAAATGATTCCCGTTGCGCCCGCAGCCCACTACAGTTGCGGCGGAATTAAGACAGACGAATGGGGCTGTACTTCCATCAGGCATTTGTATGCCTGCGGAGAATGTGCTTCCACCGGACTTCACGGCGCAAACCGGCTGGCTAGTAATTCCCTGCTGGAAGGACTTGTGTTCGCTCACCGGTGTTACCAGGACAGCACTAAAAAAATAAAAGGAATTTCTTTCAACGAGAATATTCCGGATTGGAATGCGGAAGGCACCACGGCTCCCCACGAAATGATCCTGATCACGCAAAGCATCAAGGAACTTCAGTTGCTCATGAGTGATTATGTGGGTATCGTGCGGACCAATATCCGCCTGGGAAGAGCAATGAAACGCCTGGATCTGCTCCATGAAGAAATAGAGGCTCTCTATGAAACCACGGACGTATCTCCGCAGTTATGCGAGGTAAGAAACCTGATCACCACCGGCTACCTGATCGTAAAAGGAGCGCAGTTCCGGAAAGAGAGCCGCGGCCTGCATTATAATACTGACTATCCGAAAAAGAGCAGACTGATACAAAATATTGTTCTCTGATGAAAGCCATCATTTTTGCCGCCGGGCTGGGTACCCGGTTCAAACCCTGGACGGATAAACATCCTAAAGCGCTCGCACTGGTTAATGGAAAAAGCCTCCTGCAGCGGAACCTCCTTTATCTTCAGCAATACGGCATCAAAGAAGTATTGGTGAATGTTCACCATTTTGCAGACCAGATCATGGAAGCGATCAGGATCAATCAGGGCTGGGGTAGCACTGTTTCCATCAGTGATGAGAGGGACGCTGTGCTGGAAACCGGAGGAGGATTAAAAAGAGCATCCTGGTTTTTCGATGAAGGTTCTTTCGTTGCAATAAATGCAGATATTCTCACGGACCTGAATCTGGAAACCCTGATCTCTTTTCACTATAGAGAAACACCACTGGCCACGCTCGCTATTACCAATCGCGAATCATCCCGGTATTTTTTATTTAATGAAGAAGATCTCTTGTGCGGATGGCGGAATGTGGAAACAGGTAAGGAGCGTATTGCTGTTCCTTCTCCGTTAATAAATGAAAAAGCATTCAGCGGGATCCATGTTCTTTCCCCCGAAATATTTCCGCTAATGCATCAGCATGGAAAATTTTCCATTATTGATGTTTACCTGGAGCTCGCTGCTTCCCAGGTGATCAAAGGCTTTGACCATTCCGGCTCAAAACTCGTGGATGTAGGAAAACCGGAATCTGTTGCTGTTGCGGAAGCTTTGTTTGTTTAATATATTCATACATGTGTGACAAGCTTCTTTCAGGAGAAAATGCTGCGGAAATAAAAAAATCCGATTGGCTCCTAATCGGATGTTCCTGGCTTCTTGTTCAAGTGATCATTTTAGCCTGGCTGGGTATAAATGACGGGGAAGAGTCGGGAAAATATATAAAACTGGCAAATAAATGGATCAGCGGGATTCGTCATTTTAACTGGTACAATCTTTTTTACTCCGGATATACCGGAATGCATGTTCTGCTGAGAATTGCGGGGTTACCCGCTAAAGCCATGTATGTTGTTCAATTATTGTTCTCGGCCCTGGCCCTGTATTATTTTATTCAGATCCTTCGCCTGTTCATCCGTTCAAGGATTGTCATTGTTGCTTCAGGAATTTTATATGCTTTCTGCTTTATCATTCAGCAATGGGTAGCGGCCTTATTTACTGATTCTGTTTTTAGCAGCCTGCTTATTATAACCACTTATTTTTTACTGGTTGAAGAAAAAAGTTTGGGTAAGAAAATCGCATGCTGGACTTTGCTGATCATCCTTCCCTCCATCAGACCGGTCGGATTCCTGTTCGAAGCATTGGCCTGTTTCTATTGGTTGCTGCTTTCCGCCAGGAAAAATGCCGGCAAACTGGTTATTTGCCTTGTTTACCTGTTTTTGATCTCTGTAGTCATTAAAAAGTCACTTACCCAAAGTCCGGACTATTTCTATCCCCTCCACAATATCCAGGCAAACGTGATTTGCGGATTCCCCGGTAACCTGTTAGCGTATCAAAAGACCCCTTATCAGGAAGGAATGAGTATATTTTCTTTTTTAATGCATAATCCCGCCATGAGTGTGAGACTGTTTTGCTCCCGGTTTTTAAGAATATTTATAATGTCCCGGGCTTATTTTTCGCCCTTGCATAATTTATTACTAACTATAAGTACACTTGTTTATTATATTTTGGCAATAACCGGCATCCTGCGGATCTTTTTCCGGAAAGAGAAAGAGAAGTATTTTCTTATTGCGGGAATATTGGTTTTTTCAATCCCCTCCGTTGTTTTTTGTGTTGACTGGACCGGGAGATCTTCTTTGCCGGTACTTTGTTTTGTCCTTCTCCTGAGCTGTATCGGAATAGATCGTATTTGGGAGTTTATTCGTATTTCCAATTCTTCAGATCCTGCTCCACGTGTTTGAGCTCTATCTGCACCCCGAATTTATTCTTAAGATGCCTTGCCAGCGCATCTGCCGCATATACACTCCGGTGCTGGCCGCCGGTGCAGCCGAAACTCACCATCAGACTTTTGAATCCCCGCCTGATGTATTCTTCCACGGAAATATCCACAAGATCAAAAACACTGTTGAGATATTCCGGCATTTTGGTTTCCTGTTCCAGGAATTCCTTTACTTCTTTATCTCTACCTGTTTTTGACATGAATGCATCCAGGCGCCCGGGATTTAAAATTCCGCGGCAATCAAATACAAATCCGCCACCATTGCCTCCAACATCTTCAGGGATGGATCTCTTGTAAGAAAAGCTGTTGATATGAACCACCAGGGGAGACTCCGGACCGGCCCTCAACGGTACGAATCGCTGAATAACCTGATCCTCCACGATCAGATGAAGAACTCTTTCATATTCCGGCAAATCCCTTCCGGCAAAATGATTTTGCAAAAAATCACGCAGATTCTTTAACCCTAATGGAATGCTGATCAGAAAATGCGCCTTTCGTTCAAACAATCCGCGGAATCCGTAAGCACCCAGCACCTGCATCAGGCGGATCAGCACATATCCGCGGTACTGCCTGAAAAAGCGTTGCCGGTCAATCTTCCCCGCAAGGATTTCTTCCACGCAATCCATATAATATTCAAGCAATCCATCTTTCCATTCATCCGGAAGTTCTGCCTTGGCCTGCCAAAGCATGGACGCTACATCATATTGAAGTGCGCCCTTCATGCCACCCTGATAATCGATAAAATGAACTCCTTCGTTTTCAATCATGATATTCCGGCTTTGAAAATCCCGGAACATGAAATATCTATGATCAACACTGCTGAGATCCGAAGCGAATGATTCAAAATCAGCAATGAGCTTTTCTTTATCATATGGAAGCTGAAGCGTGTCGAGGAAATAATATTTGAAATACAAGAGATCGCTCATGATGGCCTGCTTCCCGAACTCGCTCGAAGTAAGACAGCAGTTTTCATAGTCAATGCCTTCGTCACCCCGGATCTGCAGGTGGGCCAGTGCCTTCAGGCTCTGCCTGAACAGATCAAAAACATAGGGTGTGAAGCCTTGTTCTTCCAGTTTGTTCAGCAGCGAAACATCTCCGAAATCCTGCTGGATATATAGCGTGCATTCCTTATTCTCCGCATAAATCTCCGGCACCGGACAGTTCCTGCTCTTAAAATGGCGGCTGAACCGGATAAATGTTTGGTTTTCTTTAATATTCAGACCATAGGTGGCGATATAGCTTTGCTTTGAAGTATGGATGCGGTAATAGGTCCGGATGCTTCCTGACTGAGGAATCTTTTTGACGGAAACAACAGGCTCTTTGCTGTAACCGGAAAAAAGGACCGCTATATCATGGTTAATGCTTTCCATATTTATTTATGAAACTACTGCAAGCTCAGTTAACCACCGTGATTTCGGGGGGTTCTGCAGGAATATTTTCCCCTGCTCTTTGTTGCTGCTCATTGATCAGTTCCGCGAGCAGGGCGGTCCAACCGGTCTGCTGACATGCGCCGAGACCCTGACCGTTATCTCCGTGAAAGTATTCATAAAAAAGATTGAGATGCTCATTTCCAGGCTGCTGATAAAACCAATTGTATTTGCCGTATTGCGGAATGGCCCCGGACAAGTCCGGCTGAAACAGACTGATAACACGCCGGGTGAGGAAATTCGCGACCTCCTCCAGGTTAAGCATATTTCCGGAACCCACAGGGCACTCTACTTTCAGGGCATTGCCGTAAAAAATGCCATATTTCCGGATGGACTGAATGATCAGGTAATTAATGGGCATCCATATGGGTCCGCGCCAGTTGGAATTGCCGCCAAAAAGATTGGAAGTGGAATCACCCGGATCATATTGAATAGTATAATTGATATTATCGATGGTTACGGAATAGGGATTTTTCTCATGGTATTTGGAAAGTGCCCGGATTCCGCCGGGTGATAGAAATTCCTCTTCATTGAGTAATCTTTCGAGCAGATTCACGAGGCGTCCCCGCGGCACGAGCGAAAGCAGGATGGTGTCCCCATCGGTTTGTTCTTCATTTGGCCAGAACTTTTTATTTTTCAACCGGTAGTTTTCAAACCAACTGATCCGTTTTTTAAAATCGGCGAGCTTATCCAGCTTTTTCTTTTCAATCACGGAGACCGCAAAAAGTGTCGTGATGCCGACGATAGAATGAATGCGAAGCTGCAAAGGAGCGGATCCGGCAATCGCCAGGGTATCATAGAAAAATTTATCTTCTTCATTCCACATGCCCTGTTCATTCAAAGCTTCGGCAATCAACACGAACTGTTCAAAGAATTTGGTGGCCGTATCTTCAAAAGCCTCATCCTTCATCGCAATCTCCAGCGCCATATCCATCATGTTCAGCGCATACATCCCCATCCAGCTGGTTCCGTCCGCCTGTTCAAGCTGCATCTGACCGGGCAATTCAATGCTCCGGTTAAAAACGCCGATATTGTCCAGGCCGAGGAATCCGCCTTCAAACATATTGTTGCCGTTCGGATCTTTCCGGTTTATCCACCAGGTAAAATTGATCAGTAGTTTCTGAAAGATCCTTTTCAGGAAATCAATGTCGCCATTGCCCGTTCTTCTCTTTTTCTATCTTGTAAACCTGCAGCGCGGCCCAGGCCTGCACCGGAGGATTCACATCGCTGAAATTCCATTCATAGGCAGGAAGCTGCCCATCGGGTTTCATATACCATTCCCGCATGATCAGCAGCAACTGATGCTTGGCGAAACTGGGATCCACCATGGACATCGGGATACTTTGAAAAGCCATATCCCAGGCGGCATACCAGGGGTACTCCCATTTATCCGGCATGGCAATGATATCCTGGTTTTTCAGATGTTTCCAGTCATGATTCCGTCCGCCCAGCTTGCCTGCATTAACCGGTGTGATGCCATCACTGCCGCCGAGCCATCGTTCCACATCAAAATGATAATACTGTTTGCTCCAAAGCAATCCGGCAAGAGCCTGCCGCTGCAGCATCTTCAGGTGATCAACGCTTCCGGGACAAGGATCTCATCATAAAAAGCATTGGCTTCTTCTTTCCGCTGTTCGAATATTTTCTCAAATCCAAAAGTGAAGGGATTCTCGATTGATCTATTGTGAAAGCCGGAGATAAAGCGTCTGGGATTTGCCGCCTTCAATAGTAAATTGATATACAGGAGAGAATTTGGTTCCCTTTTTGATTTTTCTCAATGCTTCCACATTTTTCCCATGAACAAGGGCATCATGAAAAGCATCCTTTACAAAAATGGTTTCATTGGGAATGCCCGAAATCTTTTCCTGGTTGGTTTCATTTTCAGTGAACAACTTGTCTTTCGGAGTTTGAAAATAGAAATAATAGCTTCCCAGCCGGCTATGGTCCGCTTTTACCGAATTCTTATTTCGCTGGCTGATCCGCGGCTTCTGTTCGGGATCATTCTTCCACTGATTGTAAAACCACAGGGTAGGCAGAACGGTGATTTCCGCCGCCTTCAGATAGCGGTTGGTGATATCGATCCTGATAAAAATATCCTTTGAATTGACTTTTGCATAAGTCACCAGTACATCGAAATATTCATTATTGTCGAAAATGCCGGTATCCAGGATCTCGTATTCAGGATCCTGTTTTGAAAGCAACTCGATTTTCCTTCCTCAGTTTCTCATAGGGAAATGCCTGCTGGGGGTATTTATACAGGTATTCCATATAATAATGCGTGGGAATATTGTCCAGATGATAATATAATTCCTTTACATCCTCACCATGGTTTCCCTGCGTATTTCCAAGGCCAAATAATCTTTCCTTTAATATGGGATCCTTTCCGTTCCATAGGGCAACAGCAAAGCAGAGGTTCTGAAAAAAATCGGAGATGCCTGCCAATCCGTCTTCCCCCCATTGATATGCCTGCAATGGGCATGATCGTAAGGGAAATAATGCCATGCATCGCCATAGGGGCTATAATCTTCTCTGACGGTTCCCCACTGCCTTTCGCTCAGGTAGGGTCCCCATTGTTCCAGGGGTATTTTTCTGTAAGAATTTAAAAGAAGCCGTTTCTGCTCAATAGTCATAAGTGAAGACATCCGGTTTAAAATTACGGATTAGTTCTTTAACGGATCAGGGAAACGATCCGCATTGGTATCGTTTTTGAATTCAATTACCTGAATCGAATATTTTTCATTATTAAAAATCAATCTGTATGGGAAAGTTAAGCGGCAAGAAAGTAGCAATACTTACGGAAAATGGTTTTGAAGAAGCTGAATTAACCAGCCCCCGCAAAGCCCTTCTGGATGCAGGAGCAACAGTTCAGATTGTTTCTCCTCAAAAAGATAAAGTAAAAGCATGGAAACATGATCACTGGTCCATCGAGCTGCCTGTAGATGTGAACCTCGATGATGCCGATCCCGAAGATTATGATGGGCTGATGATTCCGGGTGGTGTAATGAACCCCGATCAGATGCGCGCAAATCCCGATTGTGTGGATTTTGCGCAACAATTCCTCGAAGAGGGCAAGCCGGTTGCAGCCATTTGTCATGGCCCGCAATTATTAATCGAAACAGGCATGTTGAGAGGGAAAAACATGACCTCCTTTCCTTCCATTCGGACCGATCTTGAAAATGCCGGTGTCAGCTGGGCCGATCTCGAGGTAGTGGTTGACAACGGCCTTGTAACGAGCCGCAGCCCGGATGACCTCGAAGCATTCAACAAAAAGATGATTGAAGAAATCGCGGAAGGGGCACACGCTCCGTCCACATTCTGAACAGGGATCCGACCCATTTCTATACACCGGGATTTATCGTAAAAAAGAACCACCCTGCGGTGGTTTTTTTTATTGATATTTCTGCGAAAGATTGTAGAGAATTTTATCATCGGCACTGTCCAACGGACGATAAACCGTATCCTGAAGCCAGTGCCTGCGGAAAGCGTTTATCACCGCAACAGTATCTTTTAGGTTGTAGCCGATAATTCTCAATGCCTGGTATTCATTGAATCCCTGAGGAACAACCGTGTAGGTGGTATCATCAAACCATTCCCCAAACCCATGTTCAGCCAATAATTTCCATGGAAAATGCCAGTTCGGATCCACTTTTCTTCCCGGCGCAATATCACCATGACCAATAATATTCGCCTCCGGGATATGGTATTTTGTTTTTAGTGTGTCCAGCAGGATCAGCAGGCTGTTGATTTGTGGAAGGCTGAAATCTTCAAAGCCATTATTATCCAGTTCGATGCCGATACTGGAGGAATTGATATCCGTATTGTTGCCCCATTTACTCACACCTGCCTGCCATGCGCGCAATAAATCATTGAGCATGTGATGCACCGTTCCGTCTTTACAAATCACGTAGTGTGCGCTCACTTTTGAGCTTGTCGTGGTAAATGCTTTAAGCGTTTGCGGACAACCTTCCTGTGCCGTATGATGGATAATAATAAAATTTGGCCTGCGCAGATCAAAGTTTACCGTTCCCGCCCATTCCATTTGTTGCCCGGGAAAATAATCTGGCGGCTGGTCCCTCAGGATATTACTAAGATGCTTTGCCTCTTTCTTATAATCTTTGTTTGTGGACCTGTATGGATTGGTACGGCAACTTAGAATTAACAGGATGATAAAAAAGAAATATCTGTTGAGCATTGTTCGGGTTGAAATGCAAATATAGTTGACTGAATTGGTTGATGGTTGATAGTTGATGGACTTCAGGTGCAGATTCGAAATAGAAGTCCATCCATTATCAACTGTATCTTCTCTATGTTGAACTTGCAAACAGGTCCATCAACCATCAACCATCAACGAATCCTAAGACGTCCAACCCTTAAAGCATCAGATATTGCAGCTGCCTGGCATTATGAATAGCTGAGCCATTCGCAGTATTATTAAAATAGATATATGCATGCTTTACGGAAGCTGACCTCAGTTTTTCAGCCATGTCTTTCATAGCAGAAAGCCCGTATTCAGAATAATATAACCTGGGAACGCCGTGATACCGGTAATAAACATCCGGGCCGGTAATAAAATTATCAGGAAACATAGGGTGACTGATCCCGCAAAAAATGATCTTATTCTTTTTAAGCAATTTCTCAACGGAAGGTATCCACCAGCTCGGATCCCTGAATTCGATTACATTGATAAATTTCTTATCCATCGATTGAATAAGCGTTTCCAGGCGTTCTTCAGAATAGACGAATTCCCTTGGAAGTTGAAAAAGAACAGGACCCAGTTTGGATTTTAATCCATTCCCGATCGATCCGTAGAAATCCCTGAGCAGGCTCTCGGAATCATTGAACTTCTTGTAATGCGTAATAAGACGCGGCGCTTTTACTGCAAAAAGAAAATCATCCGGGCTCCTGTTATACCAGCCCTGCAACATGGAGAGTTGAGGAAAACGGTAAAAGCTGACATTCAATTCAACCGTGTTGAACTGTGATGTATAAAATTCAAACCAATGCCTTTGGGGCAATTTCGCCGGGTAGAATTCGGGCTTCCACTCTTGATAGGAAAATCCGGAACATCCGATATAATACTTCATACACTTAGAATGAAAAACACAAGCCACGCATGGCAAATGAATTGTAAAGGATAAAGAAATTTATTTATGCCTGAAGGGCCTTCCCTGGTGATAGCAAAGGAGAACATGAAAGAAAACCAAGCTCACTGAGGCTATCTCTGAAATTCAAAAAAGGAGAATTGAATTTTTATACCTGCTCCGTCAGACTAATCACGGAACCACCGGATGAGGTATACGATTTTAGCTCGGATGTCTTAAACGAGCATTGGAATGCGCGGAAGGCGGCGATCAAGCTGAGAGCGGAACCGCTCCGGTCAGTCTGCGATATTCTGCTGGACCAGAATATTTTTGCCGGAGTCGGAAACATCATCAAGAATGAAGTCTTGTTTCGGATATGCGTTCATCCTAAATCTATTGTAGGAAAACTGCCACCCAAAAAAAAATCTGAATTAATTCGTGAGGCGCGTAAATACAGCTTTGATTTCCTGGCGTGGAAACGGAATTATGAACTGAGAAAACACTGGCAAATCTATACAAAGAAAACCTGCCCGAGGGATCATAATCCCGTAAAAAAAGAATACCTGGGCACCGGAAAAAGAAGAACCTTTTTCTGCAATCAATGCCAGATTCTTTATGATTGAGGGGCAAAAGTTCTACAGTTTTTAAATGTGAAGGAATAATTGACGACTGTCCATCCACGTTGGCAAGGCACGTTCTTTGATCCTCTCTCATAAACCTAACAGATGGAAAAACGGGTATTCGGCGTCATACTAACTGTTTTGGGTATCGCGGGACTCATCCTGGCGGCCTATCAATTTGTACAGGGAAATACATCAACCAACCACAGTATCCGCTCCATAACCGTATATGGAATTCTTGGATTAATTTTCTTTTTTGCAGGTATTGGTCTGATCCGCGGCACAAGGGACTTATCGAACAGGGGATAGCGCCGGCGGAGCCGGCGCGTTGATGGTTGATAGTTGATGGTTGACGGACTTCAGGTGGATGTTCAAGATGAAATAAATACAGTTGATGGTTGACGAAATTATATTTTGAATCTGCGCCTGAAGTCCATCAACCATCAACCATCAACTGTCAACCATCAACCATCAACCCTCAACAAACCTTCTCACATACTCCTCCTATACTGCCCCCCAACTTCATAAAGTGCATGCGTAATTTGACCCAGGCTGCAGTATTTTACGGTTTCCATCAGACCTTCAAAAAGGTTTCCGTTCTCCATTGCTATCTTTTTTAATGTCCGGATACTTGATTCCCGCTCAGCTGAATTCCGTTTGCAGAAATGTTGGAGATTTTCTATCTGGCTGTCTTTTTCTGCGGAATTGCTTCGGATGATTTCGTGAGGAACAACGGTAGCAGAACCCGACTTGTTTAAAAATGTGTTTACGCCGATGATCGGAAGCTCGCCGGTATGTTTCAGGCTTTCATACAACAGACTTTCTTCCTGGATCTTATTACGCTGATACATGCGTTCCATGGCGCCCATTACACCACCTCTTTCCGTTAACCTGTCAAATTCTGTCATGACAGCCTCTTCCACCAGGTTAGTCAGCTCTTCAATTAAAAAAGAACCCTGAATAAAATTTTCCGCTTTCACCGTTCCCAGTTCCCTGTTGATGATGAGCTGAATGGCCATCGCCCTGCGCACACTTTCTTCCGTCGGCGTCGTGATGGCCTCGTCATACGCATTGGTGTGAAGTGAATTGCAATTATCGTAAATGGCATAGAGCGCCTGCAGGGTTGTGCGAATATCATTGAAATCTATTTCCTGCGCATGAAGGCTTCGCCCGCTGGTCTGAATATGATACTTCAGCATCTGGCTGCGCTTGTTCGCTTTATATTTATACTTCATGGCTTTTGACCAGATGCGCCTTGCAACACGGCCGATCACACTGTATTCCGCATCCATACCATTACTGAAAAAGAATGAAAGGTTGGGAGCAAATTCGTCAATGGCCATTCCCCGGCTTAAATAATATTCCACATAAGTGAATCCATTGGCCAGCGTGAATGCCAGCTGGGTAATTGGATTCGCGCCTGCTTCTGCGATATGATAACCGCTGATGGATACACTGTAAAAATTGCTGACCTGATGCGTATGAAAATAGGCCTGCACATCTCCCATCAGCTTCAGTGCGAATTCGGTGGAGAAGATGCAGGTGTTCTGCGCCTGGTCTTCCTTTAGAATATCCGCCTGCACAGTTCCGCGAACCTGGGAAAGCGCCCTTGCTTTCAGAGATGCATAAACGTCTGCAGGCAACACCTCGTCTCCGCACACGCCTAACAACTTTAAGCCAAGGCCCCCGTTTCCTTCCGGCAGTTTGTCAGATCCGGAATCCATATACCTTGGTATTTCAACCTGAGAAAATTTCTTTTGGATCCTGTGGTTGACTTCATCCCAGATTCCCTTTTCCGAAATATATTTCTCGCATGCCTGGTCAATAGCTGCGTGCAGGAAAAAAGCAAGGATCATGGGGGCCGGACCGTTGATGGTCATGCTTACTGAAGTCTTCGGATCGCAGAGATCAAAGCCGCTGTATAATTTTTTTGCATCGTCCACTGTGCAGATGCTCACTCCGCTATTCCCGACCTTCCCATAGATATCCGGCCGCCGGTCAGGATCCTCTCCATAAAGCGTAACGGAATCGAAGGCCGTGCTCAGGCGTTTGAAAGGTTGGTCAGCCGATAAATAATGGAATCTTTTATTGGTTCTTTCCGGTCCGCCTTCGCCGGCAAACATGCGGGTGGGATCTTCCGTTTCGCGCCTCAATGGAAAAACACCGGCAGTAAAAGGAAAAGATCCCGGAACATTTTCCTGCGCCTGCCATCGGAGTATATCGCCCCAATCCTTAAAAGCCGGAAGCACCACTTTTGGAATCCGGGTTCCGGATAAAGTGGTTGTGAACAGCGACTGCCGGATCTGCTGGTTCCTTACTCTATACTCGTAGTGGTCCTGCTTATAAGATTTTATCTTTGCCGGCCAGTTCCGGATGAGCTTTCTGCTTACAGGTGTAAGCTGCGCCTCATAATTTGAAATCCTCTGACGGAGAAAGGCCTGGAGGCTCTCTGCATTTTCCGGAAGGGTTGAAATTGTTTGCTTATTATCCTGGACAGATGTCTTATCATCCGGGAATTTTTTCCCGGCTTCAGCCAATGCACCATGTAATTGATATAAACTCGTGGCGATCCGCGATTGTTCCTTCACCAGTTCATTATAATCACGGATGGCTTCATGGATCTCGCTCAGGTACCTTATGCGCGCTGCGGGAATGATTGATTTTTCCGTATGCGTTTGCATCGTTGGCGGATGAATTTCCGAAGAGAAATGGGTTTCGCATTTTTCATCCAGCTTTTGAAGGAGTTGATTAAACATCAACTGCATGCCGGTATCGTTAAACAAGGATGCGGTGGTGGCGAGCACCGGTAAATCGGAATCTTTGGCATTCCACAATGCATGATTGCGTTTATATTGCTTGCGGACATCGATCAACGCATCAGCGGCTCCCGGTTTGTCCGATTTGTTTATCGCGATCAGGTCGGCATAGTCGAGCATATTGATCTTCTCCAACTGGCTGGCTGCGCCATATTCAGGTGTCATCACGTAGATACTCAGATCGCAATAATCCAGTATGGAAGCATCACTCTGTCCCGTGCCTGCAGATTCCAGGATAATGAGATCAAAACCCGCCTCCCGGCAAATTTCGAGAGACTCGCGCACATAGGCGCTCAGCGCCACGTCTGCTTCCCTCGTCGCCAGCGAGCGCATATAGGCACGGGGGGAATGGATGCTGTTCATGCGGATGCGGTCTCCCAGCAACGCGCCCCCGGATTTTTTTTTGGAAGGGTCAACAGAAATGACGGCAATCGTTTTATCAGAAAATCCCTGAAGGAAACGTCGCAGGATCTCGTCAGTAACACTGCTTTTTCCCGCACCACCGGTACCTGTGATTCCGATTACCGGAGGCGGAATAATTTTGGAAGAATGTGCGCCGGCTGAAACGACAGCAATAGTTTTCTGCTGCTTGCGGCCTTTTGCGGAGACGGAATCTTTTTGCTTGACAGGAATTCTTTTAAGTTCATCGGCACTATTTCCGGATTTATTTCCTGCAAATCCATTCTCTGCAAGGCTGATGGAGCGGGCAATCCGCCGGATATCTTTATATTCTCCCAGCGGCGGTACTGCGTTCCAGTCAGCCCCCGTTTGCCAGAATGCCGTTAAATCTCCATTATCCCCGAATGAATTTATAGTTTGCCGGATAACATCTTCGATCATGCCTTCAAGGCCCATGGAGCGGCCATCATCAGGAGAATAAATACGACTGACCCCATACGCCTGAAGCTCCTTTATTTCAGACGGCAGGATAGTGCCGCCTCCCCCGCCGAATATGCGGATATGACCGCAACCACTTTCTTCCAGCAGGTCCTTCAGGTATTTAAAGAATTCAATATGGCCACCCTGGTAAGAAGTAACGGCAATGGCCTGCACATCTTCTTCAATGGCCGCCTCTGCAATTTCCTGAACACTGCGGTTATGCCCGAGATGGATCACTTCAACGCCCTTGCTCTGAAAAATCCGCCTCATGATATTTATGGCAGCATCATGCCCGTCGAACAAAGAAGTTGCCGTTACGATCCTTATCCTTTGCGTGGGCGTATTCATAAATCTTCCACATTGCAGACAGCAAATTTAGATCAAAGGCAACGATATACGTGTTGGGACAGGTGGGAAAAATTAGAAATTAACCACGCAATTTTTTTTGTTTGATTCCGCGTTCTTTTAGAATCGTATTTATTGCTTGCCTTGCGAGTGCATTACCAAGACCAATACTTAAATGATTAACCAGCCGTTCACTTTCCCAATACCTGAAACGTATAATAAATTTTTCCAGTTCAATCCTGTCTTTCTCTTTTTTGCTCATTTCTTCTTTGCTATAAGGTTATACCCACAATAGCTCTGTTTCCCATCCTATTGGGAATCCCATTGCCTTAATATCAATCGTAGGATAAGCCACTAATAAACTATTTAATTTTTTCTTGAAAGTATTATTGGGGTTTATCACATCAAGTAAATAATTAACCATACACAATAAATAATAAGTAGTATTATTTATATTAATCGGCAGCAATCCAGCAATAGGATTTGGTAATGTTGTAATCGTAATCCATTTACCAGAAGGAGCGACCGGGAAATTAGGAGATATGCTCATTTTTCTATTCCACAATCTTGCATGATGAGCGCATACATTTCTCACATATACAATACTGTGTATCCATGATTCTAGAACAGATTCACTAAGCAGAAAGTAATTTGCGATATTTCTTTTGTTACGAGATGGCCGTAAATTTTTGAAAATATGTGAAAGATTTCCTAATGATGAGATTTCCAATATCATCCAACTTGGTGGAAGCGGGTCTGAATATTTTAAGTCAAAAGATTTAATAAAATCTTCATCGCTCTTTGAATATTCATTCGCTAACTTATTAAGCGTTTCCGATAAGCGGATTGCATTTCTAAATAAGGAATTATTCCTATACCAAAATACACCATGAGCATGAGACATTATATAGATCATTTTTGATCTAATTGCCACCTCCACCTTTTCTAATTCAGATGAAATTAGTCGCCTCAATTCTTTATCGAAACAATACATCTTAAAACCCGTATCAAAACTTGAATTTGGCTTAAAATTGTGCGCCTGTTTTGGTATATCGAGCATTGGATACCAGTACCCACTTAGCCTAAAATAGCTTATTGTTTCTAGGAGGTGCAAGGCTCTAGAATCATCTTCCACGGTTAAACCCCTACCCTTTAACTGAGAAAGTTGCTGGGCAAAGGTTAGAGCGGGTTTAGTGTATGGCACTTTCGGCATATACTAGAAATAGAAAATCCACCCTGAGCGCGCTGATCTAACGAGAAGCGGGGTGGACATGTTGAGACAAAGATAGTTAGCTTTTATTAATTATTCAAAATATATCTAATAATATATTAATTATTAACAATATACATCGTTGAAATTCAATAGATTATTCCCCTGTTTTTTGGATAAAACCATAATCATTGTTTTTTGGAGGGATTGCTATTAATTGGGCATAAGTCAAACGTCCGGAACTATTCTTAATACTCAATTCAAACCTTTCTGAATCGGTTATTTTTCTTGAGTTGTAGTTTTGAGGAAATAATAAAAGTATCTGCTACACCATATAAGGCAGCGACTAAACCAAAGCCAATAAAACCTCCTAAGAAGAAATAATTTCCGTACTACCCTGTAAGACTGATAAGTGTTTTATTACTCAAATTTTATCAGCCATGCCAACCGAAGAAATTAACGCAGCAATCGCCACTTTAGAAATCCAGCTAAATCATTACGAAAATTTGTTGGATCAATCCATTAGAAACAATGAAATATTTGCTAAGACAAAAGTCATTTACAAAGACTTGAAAGCAGTAGCGGAAAAATTAAAAGAGCTAAAAAAAATCAAGGCCGAAAACGGGCAAAATTCCCACTAGTCCCAACTGGTATATCATTGCCAGATCAAAAAACTAATGAGTGTTAGTTTTTGAGGCGGGCAGCTATATACCCGTTTGTGTGTTGGGGAAATCGGAAAAATCATAAAATAATAGAAGGTATTGAATTTCTAGTTTGAATGATTTAGAATATTCCGCTTTATCATTCTCCCAACGTAAGCGCCAATAAAAGCTGGAACCAAGGCTAAAAGAGAACCGAAATTGTGAAATATTAAAATATTATATGCCGGTATCCAGATACCAATAGCTAATGCAATCAGCCATGCTTTACCTGATGCTAAAAAACCACAAAATAATGCGGCTGACAAAATCATCGCAACTGAAATTCCGGTATCGTCCCAATGCGGTCGCGTATCAATATAGGCTATGCCAATTCCGAATATCAAAGCAATCAGGACGCAAAATAGAAATGGAAGTTTCATAATCTGATCAGGTATTAAAAGTTATCGGGTTGAGCCATTATCCCGGCTCAATTCATTTTTCCCGGAATGACTATGGCGGAATGATTCATCTGGAAATGAGGTATTGGCTGGCTTCTGTTTGGGAGCTACAACCGAATCCGCAGGTGAGATAAAATCATTGCAAAGCTGATGAAAGGTTTCTTCCTCTGTCTTCCCCTCTTTGAGTAATTGCATTGCCATTCCCGTAAGCTTGCGGTAAAATCCATGCTCCTGCTTTGGCATGCGATGATATATTGCCGAGCCGATTTTGGAAGCCCTGCCCAGCATGCCTGCATAGTGCATGGTAAGTTCAAACGCAGGATCCTTCTTAACCCGTTTGCCCGTCAGGCTGCTGACGACACGCACAAAGTATCCCCCGGCCATCCTGTAACCAAGAAGGTCGCCGCGGCGGCCGGTAAAGAAGTATGGTCCTGTCTGCCTGGGCATTTCTTAAATTTACTATTCGATTCCGGTAAATAAAAGGAGTATTTAATATTTTTCATCACAACAAAGCTACAGGTACCGGTAATTGACATACCGAAACACCGGATAAGACAGTATGATATAAGGGTGATATAAGGAAGTAAAGGCGCAGTTTAATAACCAGCTTCCGGCGGGATAAGGAGCGGTTTTCAATTTTTTGTTGAGCTTGAATATGCAAAATAAAATCTCCGGAATGGTATAGCCCTCAGAAATTGGCGTCTTCAAGCCAGACTAAAGAATAACGTTTGCTTTCTTTGCCCGCCTCGCAAAATATGCGGTTAAATTCCTTTATAATTTATTTTTTATGCATACCCCAATTTCAGCTGCTAAAGTTAAAAAATTCTGGATATCATTGTAAGTTTTCCCTGTCAAATATCTGGACTTTACATCAACTCATTCCTTCATAGATTTGCAATATGAATAACTTGGACTATGACCATTGATGCCGAAGTTCATTTCTGGAAATACAGTAAGAATTCCGGAGCGCCGATGATCCGGAACAATAAAATGCTTCACGAAGATTATCTCCCAGAGAAGATTTCCCTGAATCTGCAACGCAACGAGGTGGACGCCTGCATTGCAGCCGCCGCCGGTCCCGACGAAGTGGAAACCCGCTTTCTTTCTGAGCTGGCATTGACGCACCCCCTTATCCGTGGCGTGATCGGATGGATCGATTTACTGGATAAAAAAGCAGATGAAAAGATTACCGAGTTTTCCTTTTATAAAGCTATCAAAGGGTATAAATTGGATGCCGGCGGTGAAAATTATTCCTTACTTCATCCTGTAATGCAACAACTCGCCCAACACAATTATGTGCTGGATCTGAATATTTCTCCAAATATAAACAGCGCCCCGCTGAATGAATGGATAAGCACCTTTCCGCATCTATCCTTCGTATTGGAACAATGCGGGAATCCGGATCCGGGAAAGGCTCCTTCAACAGCATGGACGGCTCAAATCAGGCAGCTGGCAAAAAATCAAAACCTGTCCTGCAAAGTGTCCGGACTGTTTACCTTAGCCAAATGGCAGAACTGGAGGCCGGCAGATTTTTATCCTTTCCTCGATATTCTTTTTGAATCCTTCGGGCCCGGAAGGCTGCTCTATGCAAGCGACTGGCCGTTTATCCTGCTTTCGGGTTCTTATGTTCAATGGAAAAGCCTGCTCGGAAAATTCACCGAAAACCTCAAACCGGAAGAAAAAGAAAGATTTTTCGGGGAAAATGCGCGCCGCATCTATCATCTCTGAAAACCAATAATCACTAACTTGGTCGAATGAACAAACGATTGCTTTCAGTAAAAATCTTTCTCACCACCATGGTGCTGGTCTTTTCCTTAACATCCATTCCTGCCCAAAACCCAAACCCCTGGGTGATCTCTGCTTCTTCGGTTGACCCTTCCCGTTATTACGGTGTAACAGTAGCCAATGGCATGATAGGAATCGTTTCTTCCCCTGAACCCTTCCAGGTAAAGGATGTGGTCCTTGCCGGTGCATATGATCTTTACGGCCGCGGCCGGGTAAGCAATTTCCTCCGCAGCTTTAACCTGTTGAATATGCGGTTTAGCGTGGATGGGCAGGATCTTACCGGAAAGGACATTTCAGAAATGACGCAGTCCCTGGATATGCATCATGCGAGTTTTACCAGTTCTTTCAACTACCTGGATAAAGCGACGATCAGCTATACTTATTATGCTTTGCGCCAGCTTCCGTTTACCGTGCTCATGGACATTACGGTAACTGCAAAAAAAGACATCGAGATCACACCCGCAAGCGTGATGGAAGCGCCGGACGCGCTCCGCGATGTTGAAAATTATTTTAATGAAATCGATCGCCCGCATGTACTGATTTCCCTGCTGACTTCATCCGCAAAAAGTCCCACGGGGAAATTACTCATGTGCGCCTCCAATACCTTTTTGTTCAATGAGCCACATGGGGAAGAGCCGCGCGTAATTCATGAGATGTGGGACAATAACATGCACCTCATGAAATTTTACAAAAAGGTCCGCGCAGGCGAAACTTACCGGTTCTCCATCGCAGGGTCTTCCATTACGTCTGCGCACCATGAAGATCCGCTCAACGAAGCTGAACGGCTCACCATCTTCGCCAAGCTGCAGGGCCGGGACCGCCTGATCCAATTTCATAACCAGGCCTGGGATGAATTATGGAAGAGCGATATCCTGATTGACGGCGATGAGCAAGCTCAGCAGGATGTGCACAGTATGCTTTACCACCTGTATTCCTTTTCACGGGAAGGCACGGCGCTCAGCCTTTCTCCGATGGGATTGAGCGGACTTGGTTATAACGGCCATGTATTCTGGGATGCTGATCTCTGGATGTTTCCTGCCCTCCTCGTCCTTCACCCGGAAATTGCCAAGTCCATGGTCGAATACAGGTACGAGCGACTGGAACCGGCAAAGAAAAACGCGTTTTCCCATGGATATAAAGGAGCTATGTTCCCCTGGGAAAGTGCTGCAAGCGGCGTGGAAGAAACACCTGTTTGGGCACTGAGCGGACCATTTGAACACCATATCACGGCCTGTGTAGGCCTTGCAGCCTGGCAATACTATTGTGTTTCGCAGGATAAGGGATGGCTGAAAGAAAAAGGATGGCCTGTCATTTCCGCAACGGCAGATTTCTGGGCATCAAGGGTGGAAAGGAACGGACCCGGACATTATGATATTAAGAATGTGGTCGCTGCCGATGAATGGGCCGAGAACGTGGACAATGATGCATTTACCAATGCTGCCGCCAAAATGCTCCTGATCCATGCCAGCGAAGCGGCAAAAATACTGGGGATTGTACCGGATCCTGACTGGATCAGTGTGGCTGATAACATTCCCATTCTCCAATTCGGCAACGGGGTGACGCAGGAATATGCAGGTTATGACGGTAAGGGCATCAAGCAGGCCGATGTAAACCTGCTTGCTTACCCGCTTAAACTGATTACCAATAGTATGCAGATCCGTAAGGACCTTGTTTATTATCAGTCGCGCGTACCTAATGCAGGAACCCCCGCCATGACGCAGGCCATTTTTGCTTTGCTATACGCGAGACTGGGGCAGGCGGACACAGCTTTTCACTTTTTCCAGGAAGCCTACCAGCCTAATCTGAATCCCCCGTTCCGGGTGATCGCTGAAACAAAGGGCGGAACAAATCCTTATTTCGCAACCGGAGCTGGTGGAGTAATTCAAAGCCTGCTCATGGGCTTTGGCGGCCTGGATATTACCGATAAAGGGATCGTACAAGTTCCTTCCAGGTTGCCTGCCAACTGGAAAAAACTCACTATTACAGGGGTCGGCACGGACAAGAAAAATTATCGGGTTCAATAAAAAAAGTACTAATTTAGCGCGAACCGTGAAGAGAATTGCCGCCATACTGCTTATAGGAGTGCTCCTGTTCAATTGGATAGGCTATCAATTTTATTCGGCATTTATGGAACAGCGTGCGGACAATACGCTGATCGCCAGCCTGGATCAAAACAGCTACTCCGAATCCGATCTCATTTCAATTAAAGTTCCTGCCGTTCATCTTTCTTCTTATGTCAACGACAAAGAATTTGAACGCGTAGACGGCAAAATAGAAATTGAAGGCGTACAATATAATTATGTAAAGCGCCGCTTCGTGAATGATTCCCTCGAATTGATGTGCATCCCCAATAAAAAAGCCACCCAACTCCAATCTGCAAAAGAAGAATTTTTTAAACTGGTTAACGATCTTCAGCATCCCGGCCAGTCAAAAAAAGCCGATCAGCATACCACTTCATTTAAATGTTTTAATGGAGAATATTATGCCGATCAGGATCAGTTTGCGGTACAAGCGCAAACAACCGTTTCTCTTAAAACAGCCGATCATTATTTATTACTGATCCCTTCAGTCTCTCTCAGCCGGGCAGGTCAGCCTCCGGATGTAGCCTAGTACAGTTTCTTGTACGCTTTACCCCCGGGTAAGTTATGCATCTGTTTACAAATGACCGTTTTCATGAATGATTATCTGATTGCTATTGCGCAAAAAGCAAGGGCAATATTCAACTTCGATTTTTTTATGACCGTGATCGCCCCCAAAGCCCCACCGGATCGTATTTCATTAACCATTAACCGCATCCTGAATAGATTAAACCAAAACTTGTTAATTAACTGAAATGAAACACAAACAAATTCTTAAACCGTTGATTGCAATTTTTGCCGCTGTATTGATTGGATCCCGCGCCCTGGCACAGATGCCGGATGATGCCATCATGCTCGGAAAAAAACAATTGTGTACGGGATTCACCTACATGAATTCCAATTGGAAAGACTACTGGGAAGGTACCCTAAAAAGAACCAACCTGAACATGGGAACGGTAAGCACACAATCTGTCATGTTCATGGGTGTATACGGAATCAGCGATAAACTCAATGTACTCACCTCAGTCCCTTATGTATGGACGCACGCAACGGCCGGCACCCTGAGTGGTTTGGCGGGATTCCAGGATTTCGAACTTGACCTCAAGTGGGAAGCCCTTAGCAAAAAAATCGGGAAATCAACCATTTCACTTTTCGCGGATGGTGGTTTCAGCACCCCGATGAGCAAATATGAAGCTGACTTCCAGCCCATGTCTATCGGATTGGGCAGCACGAATATTTCCTATCGCATTACAGCCGACTATCAAAAGGGCATTTTCTTCGCCACCTTATCCGGCGCTTATGTTTGGAGGAGCAATATAAAAATAGACAGGACCTCATATTATACAACTGAACTGCATAATACCAATGTAGTGCAAATGCCCAATGTGTTCAACGGCAATCTGAATGTTGGCATTCGAAAGAAAAATCTGGTTGCAGAAGCTGTGCTGATGAATATGACAACACTCGGGGGATTTGACATCCGCAGGAACGATATGCCATTCGCCAGTAACAGGATGGTCACCACTAGCATTGGCGCTCACGCCAAGTATTTCATACCGTTCGTGACCAATCTGGAAGTGGTCGGCGGTTATGATTATGTAATAAACGGCAGGGACATCGGATTGCCCAGGAGTCGCAACGTCGGCAAGTCACAAACATTCACAGTCGGAATCTATTATATTCTCAGTCTAAAACACAACAAAAATTAGCGGAATGAAAAAAATATTCAACTCTTTTGCCTGCGTTTCTGTCATTGCCTTGCTTACCGCAAGTTGCAACAAGAGTATCAGTAATCAAACAGCCGGTTTAACAGCATTGAGTGCCGATAATAATGATCTCAGCGCCGGAGGTTGGAAAACCGTTTTGCTTTCCAGGCCAGACAGTTTTTCTGTGGCTGCTCCTGCGGCAGCGAATTCTCCGGCTTACCTGGCTGATCTGAATGAGATAAAATCTTTACAGCAAAACATTTCAAAAGACCAGCAGAACGCCATTAAATACTGGGCCGCAGGAAGTGTGCTGAGATGGAATGAGATCATGCGGAACCTTGTTGCCAAATACAATCTTCCTACCGTTACAGATAATAGTGGCACATATCCTGCACCCAGTTCCGCCAATCCGCTGGCCTATCCCCTTTTTCCTTTTTCAAACCCTCCATATGCCGCAAGGGCCTTTGCTTATGTTAGTGCGGCCCAATATGATGCCCTGATCGCCTGCTGGTATTATAAAACCAAATTCAACCAGGCGGCACCTTATAAGATGGATTCTTCTGTAGCTGCAAAATTCATCAATAAAACAGATCTTCCTTCCTATCCTTCCGAAGCCGCTGTGCTTGCCGGGGTCACTGCAGAAATGATGAAACTACTATTCCCTGATGAAATTGCGAACATCCAGCAAACAGCTGTACAGGCTGAACAGGCAACCATTGCCAGCGGAGCCGCTACCAGGAGTGCCGTCGTTGCGGGAGAAGCATTGGGCAGACAGGTAGCAGAACTTTTTATAACCAGAGCCAGGGGAGATCATGCAGGGGCGGCAATCGGTACGCAAACTGACTGGACAAATTTTCAAACCATTGCGTTCAACCTGGGTCAAATTCCATGGTACAGCCTGGAAATACCTCAACGTCCTCCGATGCTGCCGCTTTTCTATAAGGTAAGGCCTTTCCTGTTTGATTCGGCAGCCATACCCAGTTTCCGCCCGGGTCCGCCTCCTTCTACTAACAGTCCTGAATTAATGAAGGATGCTGACGAGGCTTATACTTATATTAAAAATCCCAGCCGTGATCAAATCGGTATTGTAGAGTTCTGGGCAGATGGTGTTGGCACCTATACACCTGCAGGACATTGGAATGCCATTGCTGCAGAAGATTTTGTGAAACAGAACTGGAGTGAAGTGCGCATGGCGCGCAATTTTGCACTGCTCAATATGGCCGAAATGGATGTAGCCATCGTTTGCTGGGACATCAAATATTTCTATTTCAGTCCCCGGCCAACTCAAATGGAGCCCAGGATCAAAACACTGACAGGCATACCTAATTTCCCTTCCTACGTTTCAGGACACTCCTGCTTCAGCGGAGCCGCTTCTGCATTTTTATCCTATCTGTTGCCCGAAAATGCTGCCAGGTATCAGGCCATGGCGGTGCAGGCGGGCATGTCGCGGCTTATCAGCGGGATCCATTACAGAATAGATGTCGAAACAGGATTAGCAGTGGGCCAAAATGTTGGAAGCTATGCCGTCGCGCGCGCGCAGGCGGACGGTGCAAACTGACTTTTCATATGGTTTAAGCAATATAGACGCCTCGATTCTTCGCGGGGTCTTTTTTAAAAATGCAAAAAATGAAAATAGTGAGGTCAATTACATCAGCACAGAAAATACACTATACGCTGCGAATCGCAACGGCATTTTGTTTTATCGGTCATGGCTCTTTTGGTATCATTACCAAAGCCGTCTGGTGTAATTATTTCGCGGTATTCGGAATCGGATCCAGGCTGGCTTATCAGCTCATGCCCTGGCTTGGATCATTTGATATCCTCCTGGGCATAACAGTACTCGTTTTTCCCATCCGCGCCATTCCTGCCTGGCTTTGCGTTTGGGGATTGGTAACAGCCCTGTGCCGCCCTTTATCGGGTGAACCTATTGGCGAATTTATTGAACGCGCCGGTAATTTCGGTGTGCCTTTTACCCTGCTTGTTCTTTCCGGCGGTCTTACAAAATCAAATCTTTTCAGTGTGATCGACCCTGACCATCCTGCAGATGATAAAACCATGAAGCGCGTATTTCTCTGTTTGAAAATCATAGTATGCCTGTTGCTCGCAGGTCATGGCTGGCTGAACCTGATTGAAAAAAAGGGTCTGATAAGTCAGTATGCAGCACTGGGCTTTCCCAATCCGGAGAAAACGGCTCTAATGGCCGGACTGTTTGAAGTAAGCGCCGCCATTTCTGTATTGATCCGTCCGCTGCGATCCCTGATTTTTATTTTTTTTATATGGAAAATGGGGACTGAACTTTTTTATCCCCGCTATGAATTCTTTGAGTGGATCGAACGGGGTGGAAGTTACGGTGCGTTGCTGGCTTTGTGGTTTTGTACCTTTGACGCTAAACGCTTTACACAGACCACTCAAAACGAAACGCATAATGCAGGTTCTGCATTGAACGCAGGGCGCCTGACACTTCAGGCAGTTCCAAATTCAACCCAAAAAGCTTTGCATATTGTTCGTTCAATATTAAAATCTACGCATCCGGCTTTTCGCATTCAGCATTCCGCGTTTCGCTTTCAACATACAAACCGGAAGCTTCATTCCGTGTTCAGCATTCATCAGCATAATAATAATATTCAATAGTCATAAGCAATATAAATCCCCACGATTCTTCGTGGGGGTAATTATCTTTTGGCGGGCGTCATGGGTTATGAATTATTTCACCCATCATTCATATTTCATAACTCATAACGCATCAACCATCAACTCTTTCATACTAAAATCCTATCTTTAAAACAAATAACCCCCGATGAAACGCCTTTTGTTTCTGCCACTGCTGCTAGCGGTATTTTTCAGCTTTTGCCAGATCCTGCAGCCACCGGCACCGGATAAAATTTATGGCGATCTCTTCATCGAAGTTCAGATGCAGAAAATATTTCCGGATGGTAAAACATTTGTTGACTGCATCCCGAAAAGGAAACCTGCGGACATTATGTACGATTACGGCTTACAGAAGGGACCGAATTTTAATCTGAAAAAATTCGTGGAGGACAATTTTGAAATCCCACAGCCAGTTACAGCGAATTACAAATCAGATACTTCACAGGATGTAGTCACCCATATAAAAAATCTCTGGGCCGTGCTGAAGAGAAATCCGGATAAAGAAGTGGAGGGCAGCTCACTGCTTCCTCTTCCTTACCCTTACATCGTTCCCGGGGGACGTTTTCGCGAAGTATACTACTGGGATTCCTATTTTACGATGCTGGGCCTCAAGGAAAGCGGGGAAGTGGATATGATCCAAAACATGATCCGCAATTTTGCCTACCTCATCGAGAATTACGGTCATATCCCAAATGGAAACAGAACCTATTACCTGGGCAGATCACAACCGCCTTTTTTTTCCTGCATGGTTGAACTTCTCGCAGGAATAAAAGGAGACAGTATATACCAAACCTTTCTTCCGGACATGGAAAAGGAATATGCCTTCTGGATGGATGGAGCCGATAAAGTGAAACCCGGTCAGGCCTTTCGCCGGATCGTGAAATTAAAGGACGGCAAACTGCTGAACAGGTATTGGGACGATAGTGAAGTCCCACGCCAGGAAAGTTACAGGGAAGATTTTCTTACTGCGGAAAAGTCGGGCCGGAACAAAGTAGAAATGTATGAAAACCTTCGCGCCTGTGCGGAAAGCGGCATGGACTTCAGCAGCAGATGGTTTGCAGACAATAAGAATATCACCAGCGTCCAAATAACAGATATGCTGCCTGTTGACCTGAATTGCCTGCTGTACCACCTCGAATGGACAATTGCAAAAGGCAGGATGATTAACGGCGATATGGCGGGAGCTGCTATTTTCTCGAAGAAAGCAAAGCTGCGCGGTGAGCAGATTGATAAATATTTCTGGAATAAGAAAATGTCTTTCTACACGGACTATAATTTTAAGGCCGGAGTACAAACGAACAATATTACACCTGCAGGACTTTATCCATTCTGTTTCATCAAGGAACATCCTGATTATCTCAGTTTTCTCGGAAAGAAGGTGGCTGCTGTGCTGAAGACAAAATTATTAAAGGATGGTGGCTTTGTGACAACAGAATATCCAACCGGCGAACAATGGGATGCGCCAAATGGATGGGCTCCCCTGGAATGGATGATGATTTGGGGATTGGACCGCTGCGGACAAAAAAACCTTGCGGCAACGGCGGCTAAAAGATGGATTCGTCTCAATACCCGGGTATACAAAAAGACGGGCAAGCTTATGGAAAAATATAATGTGGCAGATATTACCAAAGAAGCCGGCGGTGGGGAATATAGTGGACAGGATGGGTTCGGTTGGACGAATGGCGTATTGCTCAAATTGATCAGCATTTATGGCAAATCCAATTAATAAGAGAAATTTAACGGCAGCATGACCGATGAATATTTTATGTTACAGGCCCTCAAGGAAGCCAAAAAAGCTTTTACAGAAGGTGAGGTTCCGGTGGGGGCAGTCATTACGGTTCAGGAGCGGATCATCGCCCGGGGCCATAACCAGGTCGAGCGTTTAAAAGATCCTACCGCTCATGCGGAGATGATCGCTATGACTTCCGCGTTTAATTTTCTCGGCTCTAAATATTTACCGGATGCAACTGTTTACATAACCATTGAACCCTGCCTGATGTGCGCCGGAGCCATGTACTGGAGCAAACTGCAAAAAGTGGTTTACGGTGCCCTGGATGAAAAAAATGGTTACAAGAAATATATTACCCCCGCACCCGCTTTGGAACAGCTGGGTGTCGGCCCCCCACCCTTTCACCCAAAAACAACTGTAATTTCCGGCGTGCTCAGTGCTGAATGCATCGGGTTGATGAAGGAGTTTTTTCGGGAAAGAAGAGGGAGTTAATTTGAAAATTTGATAATTTGAAAATTGAAGAAGGCTTGTGAATGGGGAATCCATTTTCAAATTATCAAATTTTCAAATTATCTAATTAATCACCCTCAGCTTAATATTCTTAAACCAAATTCCGCCGCCGTGGTCCTGCAATGCGATCAACCCGGTCTTTGAAATTCCGTAATCAGGATAATCTTTCCATTTGCCTGCGGCTTTCAGTTTATTCCATTCCGGGGTCCAGGCCTCAAAATCAGCTACTTTCACACCATTGAGCCAGTGCTGGATATGGGCGCCATGCACGATCAGCAGGGTATGATTATATTCTCCGGCAGGTTTTGAAGCAAGGGAAGAAGGCGGATGCATTGCGTAGTCCGATCCTGATTTTTGCCAGTCTTCCAGCTTTCCGCCATATCCGCGGTCGTCGATCATCTGATATTCGGGCCCTGTTTCATATGAACCGGGTTTGGTTTCCTGAACATGGTAAAGCAGGCCGCTATTGGAAGCCACGGACACTTTCCAATCCACCTGAATTTCAAAACTGCTGTATTTATTTTTTGTTACCAGATCAGCACGATGGGTGACGCCCTCCTGATCCGATTTACAATGAAGTTGTCCGTTTACAATTTCCCAACTATTTCCGGGCAGGTTTTTATATGTTCTCCAGTTAGCCGTGGATTTCCCGTCAAACAGCAAAATCCAACCATCTTTTTTTTCTGCAGCGGTCAATTGGTTATCGCCCGATTGATAATTTCCCATCAGGGCAAGCAGGAAAACAAGCATCAATTTTTGCATCACCGGCTTTTTTTCAAATGTAGTTGTTTCACGGCATTAGTTTTGAGTAATCAACCTTTGATCCCTAATTTTGTTGTCCTTATAAGGGAACCGGATTTCAATTCATTAAAAAACAATAGTTATGGCATTTACTTTACCTGCACTTCCTTACGCACCGGCTGCGCTTGAGCCGCATATAGACGCATTGACGATGCAGATTCATCACGACAAACACCATCAGGCATACGTAGACAATCTGAATAAGGCAATTGCCGGCTCGCCCAATGAAAATAAATCTCTGGAGGACCTGGTGAAAACGGCGGGATCCCTTTCGCCGGCTATTCGTAATAACGGAGGAGGTCATTGGAACCACAGTTTTTTTTGGGAGATCCTGGCTCCCAGCGCTGGCGGCAAGCCCTCCGGCAAACTCGCCGAATCCATTGACGCTGACTTCGGGTCGTTTGACGCATTTAAGGAAAAATTTACACAGGCTGCAACCGGCCGCTTCGGAAGCGGTTGGGCATGGCTGGTTGAACAGGACGGTAAGCTGGTTGTTTCATCAACTCCAAATCAGGACAATCCCCTGATGGATGTGGCGGAAGTAAAAGGAACTCCTATCCTGGGCATCGACGTTTGGGAACATGCATACTACCTGAAATACCAGAACCGCCGCGCGGAATACCTCGGTGCCTTCTGGAATGTGATTAATTGGAAAGAAGTGAATAAGAAATATGAAGCATCTTTATAAATCATGATTAAATAATTCTTCCTAATAGATAATCCCGGTAGCCTTACCGGGATTCCTTTTTAAAAACACAGCTCATGAAAAAATCAACTGTTCTCCTGCTTTCAGCCGCTTTTCTTTTTTCGGCATGCACTTCCCATGTAAAAAAAATCCTGGTATATTCCAACAGCCCCATACAGGTGGATGAATCACAAAAAAACATTGTGATTAATGATAAAGAGGGCACTACCCAGCAGGAAAAGGAATTGAGTTTTTCGGGATCCGGCCCTGTGACGCTAAACATACAGGATCCCAACAGGAAGTACACGCTGGAGGCAACAGAAGACGGATATTATATTGCCAATCTCAAAAGCGATACCGTTGTCGGAAGCATGCTGCACGTGGGTGAAGTTGCCCAGACGCGGTTGACTCAGGATCAGCTGAAAGCGAATCTGGACAGTCTGAATAAATTGGTAAGGGATGAAAATGTTTCAGCAGCAAATAAAAATTATCTTATTGCTCCCGGAAAAATGGTGAAGCTGACCGAAAATACCAGGGCCAAAGTATTCGGGCCTTTTACTCCGGTCCCTTCTTCATTTGATGCGGGCTCCGTTCCGGAAATTTATAAATTCTATAATATTTCCGAGGTATGGGAAATTATTGATAAACTAACGGGTATGGCTACTTACAAGGGAAATTAAAAAATTAAAAGGGGGTCTCAAGGCACCGGATCATGGCCACTTCCACCCCAGGGATGGCAGCGTGAAATGCGGCGTATCGCCATCCAACCGCCTTTAATCAATCCATATTTACTGAAAGCTTCAATGGCATATTGGGAGCAGCTGGGTGTAAACCTGCATTTCGGTCCAAGCCAGGGAGAAAATATCCATTGATAAAGCCGGATCAGACCGATCAGAGGCAAACTAATTATTTGAAGAATTCCCTTCATGTAATTGCTTTACCAGTTTATCCAAAAGAAGCCCGATACTGTTCCGCACCTGGCCAGGATCCGGAATTTCCTTTCCGGTATAAATAAAAAACACATTTGCATGCTGCCCGCTTTCTTTAAGCATTTGCTGCAGCGCGTTTTTTTGCAAGCGGTAGCACTCGCGGCTAAGGCGTTTGATAAGGTTTCTGTCGGGTGCGCGTGGAAAATTCCTGGAGCTTACGGTAAACCCGGCTTGCAATCCGGCTTTTCCCTGGCATACCTGATACATGATCCGGAAAGGGAAAACCGTCATTTGACTGCCATGATCAAATAGGCCGTCAATCAGTTTCCTGCTTTTCAGCCGTTCCGCCTTCCCCAATGAATATAGCTTATTGCCTGCCATTTCTTTTGCAAAATTAAATAGCCCCTGACGCCGGGGCTATAGATATTCTGGACTTCCTGGTATTATTTATTTGGCTTTATGTTCATCGGAAACCGTAAGTTTTGCACGGCCTTTAGCACGACGGCTTGCAAGAACCTTACGGCCATTGGCCGTCTCCATACGTTTTCTGAAACCGTGAACGGTTTTACGGCGGCGGGTGTGCGGTTGAAATGTACGTTTCATGAATTTAAATTTTTAGCCTGCATAAATACGTGGAACACAGCCAGTTCCCCATTCAATTTCCAGCCGGTCCGGCTCGCGTTGCTGAAAGGGAGGCAAAGGTAATTAATTCCCGGATGCCGGCCAACAATCCGGAAGTTTTCTCAGTAGCTCACTGCGAAATATCCATTGGTAATATTGGCCGTACTGTTGTTGGTTTGTGAAACGCCTACAAAATTAAATCGCCCGGTTATACGCTTGTTTACCGTGTCATTAGAGATGATGGTAAGGCTGCCATTACCCTCGGCAACCAGTAAGGTCAGGGGATCCGGACTATATGAGCCCAAATAAATACCCGTGTTAAAATCCAGGGTGTAGGTTCCCGCTGTAACGGATGAAGGCATATAGAGGCCCAGGGTCTCCTGTGCATCCGATGATGTGCCCGCAATAACCAGCAAGCCCGATTGATTTGTCGTCACCACTTGCGCCGCCGTCCAGCCTACCGTATTAACACTGGCGACCAGGGTGTCAGCATTCTGTCCTGGTGGCGGCCCAATAGGAGGAATGGAACCGGCACTGATGTAGGACACATTATTGAACACACCTGCTGTGACCGTTTCAGTGATCATATCGGAGACCCTGTAAAGTTTGAATTGAAAAGTGCCCGATACAGTATGATTGACGGTGTCTATATTGGAAATGGTAACCGTTCCTCCGGCCTTTGAAGCGTCCGTGCTTCCATTGGAAAGAAACGGATCAACAGAAGTTCCCTGCAGGAAGGCAAAAAGCGCATAGCCGGGGGACTGGCCATTAACAGCATAAACACCATTCAGGAATCCGGGCAGGACCATGGAAATCTCTTCCAGGGATTTGCTTATCCCGGTAATGGTAACGATGCCGGAATCATCAACAATTGCCACCTGGGCGCTATCGGCTTCCCAGGATTCGCCATTAATAGTAGCATAAAAATTTCCGGGGCCCTGCTGTTGCTGAACAGGACTTTCCTGACTTAATTCTTTTGTGCAGGATCCCAAAGAAAATAGGAATGCCGCCGCTAAAAAAAGAACCGGATTTGATTTTATCATGGGGAGGGCTTATAGGTCAGGATGGCGAACGTTTTCGTTTACAAAAATACTTCTTCTGAATGAATTTCCCTGCCATAGAATATTCCCGCGTGCCGGTCAAAATCCTCTGCTGAATCCGTCGTGTAGAAAGATACTTTAGCTTTTTTACTGCAGCGAACCTCTATTTCTTTATGCCGTGCCAGGTAAGCGGCCAGGCTCCCGGCCACGATGTCACCCTGGGTGATCAGGCGGATCGTATCCGGTAAATAGGCAGCTAGTTTATTCATGAGCAGGGGGTAATGGGTGCAACCCAGCAATATAGTATCTATTAAAGCTGATTGGCCAAGCAGGGCATCGGCATATTTCTTTATAAAAAAATCAGCCCCGCTGCCCTGATGTTCATTATTTTCAATCAGTGGAACCCACAAAGGACAAGCCTGCTGATATACTTTCAGTTCCGGAAAAAATTTCTGAATCTCTATCGGATAGGAATTGGAATTCACGGTTCCCTGCGTAGCCAGTATGCCCACATGACCGGTTTTGGTAAACCTTCCTGCAATTTCCGTTGTTGGCCTGATAACCCCGAGTACGCGGTTCGGGGTCCCGCTGTCTATAAGATCATGCTGTTGTATGGTGCGCAATGCTTTGGCAGAAGCTGTATTGCATGCCAGAATGACCAGGGGGCAACCCTTTGAAAAAAACCATTGCACACATTCCCGCGTGTATTGATATACCGTTTGGAACGACCGGTTACCATAAGGCGCGCGGGCATTATCGCCGAGATAAATAAAATCATATTCCGGCAATTTTTTTACAATCGATTGTAAAACGGTAAGCCCCCCGTAACCGGAATCAAATACTGCAATCGGATATTCGGAAGACATAATTCAAAAGTAAAAAGTAAAAAATAAAAAAACCATCCAGTCGGAGACCGGATGGTTTCTAACTTTTTTATGTCAAAATCATTTCAATCCAAGCTTCTTCTTTACGATCGGAAGCAAATCCTCTGCGGGCGGTGAAACGATCAGGGCATCCTTCAAAAATACATAAGTGTATCCATTTTCCTTCGCAACCTGCTGAACTGTTTCCTGGGCCTTTTTCTGAATGGGCGCCATCAATTCCTGCTGCTTCTGCTGGTACAACTGGCTCGCCTGCTGCTGGTATCCCTGCAATTTCAGGTAAAGTTCTCCGAGTTGTTTTCTTTTTATTTCGATCTGCGCCTTTGTATATTTTATTGTGTCCTTGGAGGAAAGCAGACTATCCTTTTCGTTGAATTCGCTTTTCATATCGTCGAAATTCTGATTCAGGGCCGTCTGATAATCCACCATGGAAGTGTCTGCTTTTTTGTACTCGGGCATAGCTGCGATGAGTTCACTCAGGCTGATATACCCCATTTTGGTTTGGGCATGCAAGGGGGTGGCGCCAAAAAGGCAACCGCCTGCGACTAGTACGATGATAACAATTCTTTTCATAATTGCTTTTAGTTTTCTTTGTTTTTGTTAATAGTTGAATGTTGAGAATTAATCGATACGGATTATTTTACCCCCAATAATTTCAGTACATCGTCGCTCTTATCCAGCTTAGGGTCGGCAAAGATAACAGTAATTCCTTCACTTTTATCCAAAATAATGTCATACATTCTGTTAACGGCAAGTTTTTGTATGGCGTCATAAACCTTATCCTGCACGGGTTTGATGAGTTCCTGGCGTTTTTTGAAGAGATCTCCCTCAAATCCGAACCGTTTGCGCTGGAGGTCCCGAACTTCTTTTTCATGGTTAAATAGTTCGTCCTCTCTTTTTTTCTTGAGTTCCTCGCTTAGCATAACCTGTTCCCCTTCATAATCCTTGTACATTTTATCCAGTACGGCTTGTTTATCGTCTATTTCCTTCTGCCATTGGGCACTTGTTTGATCCAGTTGTTTCTGAGCCTGTTTGTACTCCGGAATTTTTTCCAGAATGTACTTGGTATCTACTACGGCAAAGTGCTGCGCGGCAGCTATGGAAAAGGAGCCCAAAGCAAAAAGGGAGCACAAAATTATTTTTCTCATATCATTTGATTTAAGTGTGGATTATTGGGGTTCAACTCCAAGCATAAAGGTAAAGCGGGATGCTCCTTTAAGGGAACCATTTTGAATGCGGTCAAGCCCAATGCCATAATCAAACCCAAGCAACCCAAACATCGGCAGGAAAAAGCGAAGGCCCACGCCCGCATCGCGGCGAAGCCGGAAGGGGTTATAATCATTATAATCATACCATCCGTTGGCAGCTTCAAAGAATGCTTCGCCGTATATCGTGCTGCTTGGATTCGTAGTAAAAGGATATCGCAGCTCGAGCGTGTATTTATTAAACATGATGAAGAACTGTGAAGCAGTCTGCTGGTCCGGATTTACGCGCGGATCTGAATTCTGGTAAACCGGATATCCACGTTGTGAAATGATATCATATCCAAGTAACCCAAAGTTATTTGTGAGCCCCGCATCTCCAAGCTGGAACCTTTCAAATGGCGCATAGTCGAGCTTACTTGTATACCTGCCCATAAATCCATACTTCATCGCTGCGTACAAAACAAACTGTCGGCTCTTATCGGCGCCCATCGCTTTTCCGATGGGAATATACCATTCGCTGTTCATCCTCCATTTCGTGTATTCCGGCAATTGGAAATTCTGGTAATCCGTAAAGCTTTTATTAAACGCTGAGTAGGGCGGTGTGGCCTGCACACTGACAAAGAAATTGGATCCGCTTCTCGGATATATGGGCTGATCAAGGGAATACCTGGCCAGCATCAGCTTAAAACTAAGATTTGTGGAATAGCCGTTTCTGAAGGTCGGTGAGAAAAGAGAATAGTTGGTCAGATCATACTGTGTATAATTCAGAGAATAAGTGAGCGTAAAATAATCGTCCGGCCATCTCAACTGTTTACCCAGGGCGACCACGGCTCCGAAATTTTTTAAAGAATTGGTATCGCTGAAAGCATATTTTGCCGTCGTGTAATTATATCCGCCTGTCCGGAAGGCGCTGCGGTATAAACTCACGGTCAGTGAGTTTCTCTTTTTCCCTCCCAGCCAGGGTTCCGTGAACGAAAGATTATAAGACTGGTATGCCCGGCCATTTGCCTGAACACGCAGGCTGAGTTTTTGTCCGTCCCCTGTCGGTAAAGGATCCCAGGCAGATTTTTTCCAGATATTATTTATTGAAAAATTATTGAAAGAAATTCCGACCGTACCGGTAATGCCGATACCTCCGCCCCAACCGGCAGACAGTTCGAGTTGGTCCGCTGATTTTTCTTCTACCGACCAGTTGATATCCACGGTTCCATCCTCCTGGTTAGGAACTGGGGTTGGGACTACTTTTTCCTGGTTAAAAAATCCCAGGTTTACGATATCGCGGGTCGAACGGATGATATCCTGGCGGCTGAATTTTTCTCCGGGAATTGTCCGGAGCTCCCGGCGAATGACGTATTCTTTTGTTTTTTCATTTCCGGCAATGGTAACATTTTTGATTGTCGCCTGTGGTCCTTCCGTCATGCGGATCTCGAAATCAATAGTGTCATTATAAACAGCGGTCTCTACGGGATCAACACGAAAAAACAGGTAGCCGTCATCCAGGTAAAGGTCGCTGATACCGCCGCCTTCCTGCGTAACCTGCCTGCCCAGTTTTTTATTGAGGATATCGAGATTATATACATCCCCTTTTTTTATTCCGAGGATCAGCGAAAGTATCGAATCCGAATATTTGGTATTTCCTTTCCACACAACATTGCCGAAATAATATTTTTGACCTTCATCCACCTTGATACCGATATTCAATTGGTTCTTGCTGTTGTAATAGGTGGTGTCTGAAACGATCGTAGCATCGCGATATCCCATTGAATTATAGAAGTCAAGCAATTTATCCTTATCGTCTTCGTATTTTTTTTCGTTGAACTTTGCGGAGCTGAACAGTTTGAAACGGAAATAAGGGTCCAGGAATTCCTTTGACCGGGTAAATGAAAGAAAACCCCAGCCGTCGATGTATTGTTTGAGTGTTATCGGTTTATTGATACCGTAAGAGCTGGAATCTTTCGGCGGGAAAAGAGTAAACCTCGTAACTTCTTTCGTATCCTTCAATTGTTTTTTAAGCCTTGATGAGGACACGGCCTGATTGCCATAAAAACTGATCTGGTTGATCCGTATTTTCGATCCTTTATCGATATTGAATGTGAGAATTTGGGAATTGGGTGTTTTCGCATCAACGGATTCTGTGATCTGCACCTTCACACCCTGGAACCCTTTGTCTGCGTAATACTTCTTGATGTTCTCGTCGGCTGTCTGTTTCATGTTCTCCGTGATCACGCGGCCCTTGATCAGTCCGGTTTTTATCTTCAGGTCATCCGATTCCGTTTTGCTTGCGTTTTTGAAAACAAAATTTGTCAGCCGCGGCCTCTCGGTAACGTTGATCTCTACATAAATGTCATTGCCTGAAACTTTGGTGAAATAAATGGCGACATTGGAAAAAAGCCTCTGGTTCCAGAGTTTGGTGATGGCCTTGCTGAAATTATCCCCTCCGGGAATAATGATTTTATCGCCGATGGTTAAACCGGATACGGAGATCAATAAAGACTGGTCCAGGTATTTGCTGCCTGTAATTTTTATTCCGGCGAGCGTATATTCTTTCGGAGTTTTCGCATTTTCCAGGGCCATCAATTCGGGATCAACGGAAACCGGATGCGTGGTATCCGAATCCTGCGCCCTCACAACCGTAATCTTCAATAAGCAGATAGAAAGCAAAAAAACACCAGTCAAAAATCTTCGTTGCATCCGGGCGGGTTTTTTAGAGCGGCAAATTAAGGGGATTAATTAAAAGTGTTTGTTAAAATAGAGGCCGCATCAAGGTTACAGCAGATTTATTCTCAGGCATTTCCGTGATGTTTTGCGTTCCCGGAACTGAGTTGCTCGCTGGTCTTTCCAAACCTTCTTTCGCGGCTTTGAAAATCGAGAATCGCCTCATAAAGGTTTTCCTTCCGGAAATCGGGCCAGAGAACGGGAGTAAAAAATAATTCAGCATAAGCCAGTTGGTATAATAGAAAATTACTAATCCGGCGCTCTCCACTGGTCCTGATCATCAGTTCAGGATCGGGATAGTTCCTTGTACAGAGGTATTGTTCGAATGATTCCTGGGTAATGGACTCGGGATCCAGTTTCCCTGCTTTCACATCCCGGCCCAGGTTTTTTGCGGCTTCCCCCATCTCCCAGCGACTGCTATAACTCAGTGCCATAATGAGGTTAAGTCCTGTGTTTTTTGCTGTTTCCTGAATCGCTTCTTCGAGGGCGGAGAGGGTATTATCCGGAAGCATGCTGATATTTCCAATCACGTGAAGACGGATATTATTCTTATTGAGTGTAGGTACTTCCTTGCGGATGGTTTGTACGAGCAATTCCATCAATCCGCTTACTTCCCCCGCGGGCCTGTCCCAGTTCTCGGTGGAAAAAGCATACAGGCTCAGATATCCTATGCCCAGTTCAGCACAACCTTCTACCACATCACGCACGCTTTCTACGCCATGGTAATGCCCAAACAGCCTGTCCTGACCCTGCACTTTGGCCCATCTCCCATTACCGTCCATGATAATGGCAATATGATTGGGCAAACGTGCCGGATCTATCATGCTTTTCAAAGACTCCATGCCCCTTTTTGAAGGGCACGAAGGTATACAATTTCCGCGATTAGATGCCTGGTCAAATTACTTAAGGATCAGGATGTTATTTAGCTGTGGGGCAGCGATAGGAGGTAATATTGAAAGAAAACATGATTTCAGCAAAAACATAACTGTCATTTTGATTGGAATATCCCCTTTGTTTACCTGCCGTCCCAATCGGGGTTTCACCAGTTTCATTTGAGCGGTCCTGCAAAATGGCTGCGATGGAAGGGTCGCCGTTTGGCAGGGTCGGGAAATTATTAATCCCTGCATAGGTCTTGCTGACATCATCCAGGTAGTCGGTAGTGGTAAACCGGTAAACAATTTCAAATCCGATATTCATTTTCGGATTGATATTGTATTTGTAGCCGACACCCAGCGGAATATAAGCCGCTATATTACTATAGGGCTTACGGTTGGGATAGGCTGCCGATCCTTGTCCTTCCGTACCCAATTCCCTGAGGTAGATTTTCTGACCCTGATAATAAGCATAGGGATCAAAACTGAAGATGCCGACGCCCAAAGTGAGATAGGGTGTTGAACGGTGGTATCCATTCCCCGGTATGAATTTGAAAAAATTGAAATCTCCCTGAACTCCCAGTTCCCAGATATTGCTGTTGAAACTTAGGTTCCTCCGTTGTTCAAATGCGTTTTGTGTATTATAGATATCTGAGTAGCCGACCTGGGCAAAATGCCCTGCTACGCGGACGGCCACATATTCGTTGAATTGCTTTCTGAAAAACAGACCGAATGCGGGTTTGGGCCTGTTAAAATGATAATCCGGGTTCAGGTCGCCGAAATAATGAGCGGCGCCCAGCGAAATGCCAAATTCCCCTTCATGAACCAGGCTTCTATCCTCAGGATCAAATCTTTCCTGAGCACAGGTATGAAAAATAAAACAAAAAAGGCCCAGTCCACTGATTAATAGTTGCTTCATACCCGCAAAATAATTGATAATCCTCTGCTGAACACAAATTCTTATGCCTGGCATAACGAATTCAGCATTTTTTTCTTATAAGTGAAATGTTAATTCCGCCGGTCCAGCCCCCAGGACAGTTTATTTCGAAGGGTCTGTAAAAAATTGTTCTCGTTCAGGCGTACAAGAGACACATTGAAAGCTTCCCTTCGCACGGCCAGCTGCACATTTTTATCTACAATCTCTTTGCGGGAATCCAGGGCGCAAATAAAATTTTCTGCCCTTCCTTCCACCTCAAAGGAAATAATATTATCGTCCGGAACGATGATGGGGCGCACATTCAGATTATGAGGCGCCACCGGATTAATCACAAAACTGCCAGATTCCGGAAATACTACGGGGCCCCCGCAACTCAGGGAATAGCCTGTGGAGCCGGTCGGCGTGGAAACGATCAGCCCATCGGCCCAATAGGTATTCAGAAATTCACCGTTCAGGTAGGTATGAATTCTGATCATGGGCGAGGTATCGGTCTTGTGAATGGCAAACTCATTCAAACCATAGGGCACTTCGCCAAACAATGGCTTGTTCGCATCCAAATGGATCAGGGATCTTTTATCTGCAACATAGGTCCTGTTAACCAGTGCTTTTACAGCAACCACCATATCCCCTTTCCCGATGCTGGCCAAAAATCCCAACCTTCCGAAATTAATGCCGATCACCGGAATATTTTTATCGCGGACCAGGGCAATCGTATCCAGCAGGGTTCCGTCTCCTCCAAGGCTGATCAGGAAATCGACAGAATCATCGAGCTGCCCGGAATCCCTGAAAAACAATATGTTTTCCGGGAAACGGAAAACCGAGGAGATCTGATCGTAAAATGGCTTGTAAATCATGGATTGAATCTGCTGCAGTTGCAATTCATCCAGCAGCTGCTGAACTTCAACCCGCTCATGCTCTTCTATGACCCTGCTATAGATAGCTACTTTCATCCAGAATTTTTTTACTTTTTAATTTTTACGTTTTAATTTTTTTAAAAATCATTTCTAATATGAAAAAATACTCCTTTTTCTCCGAATTGGTTCATGCTGAATTCCGCCCGGAAAACAAAATCATAAAATGTTACCACATCAATGCCCACACCGCCGGTATAAAGTGGCCTGTTCACCATGGAGTTTAGATTAAAATATTTGTCATATACATAACCAGCATCAACATATGCTTTTGCATAGATCCGGAACGGAATATGGTCATGCGCCGTGCCCCTCAGGAACGGAACATTGAATTGGGTCAGCTCCCGCAGTACGGTATTCCGGGCCAGGATGCAAGCTACTCCATCCACCACATATCTTTCCAGGCCGCGCATGTAAAATTCATTATATCCAAGGAGTTGCTGGTTATAAAAGGGTTGCTTAAAGGGAACGCGCAAAAGCCCCAGATCTTCCGATACAAAATACATTTTAGGTGCAAAGGAAAAAGCTTCGCTGGTCCTGGCATTCAGCTGCCACATATTCATATCAGCATTTATTCCGCGTTTGAGTAAACCGCCTTCGAAGTAAAATCCCCTCGTGGGATAAGGAACATAATCAATATTATTATAGCGGATCATATAGGATAACTCGGGATAAAAAATATTCCTGCGATTATTGAGAAAATAATAAGGATTAAATAACAGCACGGAGCTGTCGATTTTCACGTTATTAAAACTCAATCTTAAAAAGTGGCGTGTCCGGAGACCGGGACGGTAGTAATACCTGAAGGAAAAATTCATTTGTTCCAGCAGGAATTTTCCAGCATTGACCAGACTGTCGCTGTTCACAAACACCTGTTTATTCTGGTAAGTGGCCAGGTCCAGTTCCTGCTGCCCCCCATATAGAAATCCCCCGCCGAATCCATGTTTCAGCTCCTTACCCGTATTTGGTTTATCATAAGCCAGCTCCACTTCCTTCATGTAGCCGGTGATCAGCCATATTCTCAAAAAATCATTCCTTCCGGTAAAATTATAATGGGAATACTTCAACCCATAGTCGAACCTCTTTAAACTGTAACCCTCATCGGCCCATGCAGTGAAGTTCCGGTCGACCGGGCGCACGTATGGCAGGGGGAAAATATACCAACGCTCCTTTACGTCAATCTGGATATCAATGCTGTAGCCCCTGAATTCTTTCAGTGATACTTCCACTTCATTAAAAAGCCTCGTATTGATAAGTCGTTCCCGTATCCTGGCAAAGGATTCCGTAATGGCTCCAAGTGAAAGGGAATCTCCTGCCTTAAATGGCAATTCCCTTTCAATGATGTAACCGCGGGTTATGCGATTGCCGCTGATGGATATCTTTCCTATCTCGAAGAGCTGCGTTGTTGCTGAAACCGGAACGCTGTCCCTTATACTGGCAACTGGTTCCTTACCTGAAAGGACACTCATGGCCCTTCCATGAAAAAATGAGAGCATGGCAAAGAACAGCGCAAGAGATTTCTCCGGTTTTCGGATCATAGTATTAGTCCCGGTCTTTACATGGATAACATGAGCTATGGATTAAATGCTCAGGTAATTCATCAGATGATTGTAATTACTGCGCAATTCATTATCATAATGCTCTTCACCAAAATAATATTTGATTTTGTATTCATACCGCTGGAAGGTGGCGATGATATCAGAAATCTCCAGCTTATTGATCCGGAGTGTAATGTAAAAGGTGGAAGCGGTGCTGTCGTAATAAGTATTCAGCTGCGTGATCTGGGCATCATTGGTCTCTACCAGTTTACTGATTTCAGCAAAAGAGAAATTGACTTTATCCAGTTCGAGCACAACCAGGGCACCCGGATCTCCGGTGCCGATTAATTTCCCTGCACTTTTCAATAATTCGATTGAGGTTATGGATCCCAGGTAGTCATTTTCCTTGTTGATGACGGGAATGAGTGAAAGATTGAATTCATTCAGCACATGAATGGTCTCCAGAATATGGTTAACACCCTGGACCGCTGCCCCTGAAAAAGATGACTGCATCCTGCTCATGGGCATGCTATCGGATGCTGCATTCAGCAAACTCTCATCGCTGATCGTACCCAGCAACCTGCCTTCATGGATTACGGGCAAGTGCATAACATGGCAATCATTCATTGCCTCCCTGGCGAACTGAACGCTATCGTCCGGTTGAAGCGGCGAAATGGTAAGGGATAGAATTTCCTGATTTAACACAGCAAGGGTTTTAGTGATAAGATCTTATCTGTCTCATGCCACTGCTGCAGGTTCGTTTAATTTGGTCAGAAACTGGTGTAATATCTCATTGAATTCGGCCGGAACCTCCATCATGGGTGCGTGACCGCATTTATCGATAAAATGCAGTTCGCTATGCGGGATCAAACGCTGGAACTCCCTGCCCACAAAAGGCGGTGTGATGCTGTCGTTGTTTCCCCAAATCAATAACGTAGGCTGTTTGATTTGATTGAGTTCCTCCCCTAAATTATTTCTGATGGCACTCTTTGCAAGGGCAATGATCTTGATGGCCTTGATCCGGTTATTGATAATTTCATACACTTCATCCACGAGTTCCTTGCTGGCAATTTTCGGATCGTAAAAAGTAAGTTCCGTTTTCTTCTTAATGTAATCATAATCTCCCCTTTTCGGGTAGGTGTCCCCCATTGCGCTTTCAAAAAGGCCCGAACTTCCGGTAAGTATGATGGATTTTGTCCTTTCAGGGTTTTTCAGCACATAAATCAATGCAACGTGGCCTCCCAGGGAATTGCCCAGGAGATGAACATTCCTGTAATTCCGTGATTCAATGAACCTGTTGACGAATTTAGCCAGACCGCCAACCGAGGTATGCAAAATATCGAGTTCAAACAAAGGCAGCATTGGAACAATCACCTTATAATGTCTCCTGAAATATTCAACCAGGTCCACAAAATTGCTGAGCGCACCAAACAGCCCATGCAGCAATACGAGGGGTTGCCCATCACCTTCTTCAATGAATCTGAACTTATCCGCCTGTTTGATCTCGTACTGCATCTCAGAATTAAAATATTTCCAATAAATATTCGCTAAAATAAACGATTTACCGCAAAAATCGTCTCTTTCAAAAGCTTAACAATGTTTTCATTACAAATGTACGATAAGTCATTTAACCGGCTTATCCGATCTCGCCGGGCACTCTCCGGCAAAAAGTTCTGGCTGGTAACGCTCAGTGTACGCGATGTGCAATCCTGTCAAAAAAGGCCTCCAGTTGCTTAAACATATCCTGGCCGAAAGGAATGAATTTCTCTATGAAATGAATAACACCCGGCCCCCAGGGAGCAATCAAGGGATATATATGCGAAGATTGAATGGCTGCGCTCGAAATGAAGTGCACATGAGTACCATAAAACAATAAAACACTATAAATGGAAATATATAATATTACAAAGAGCACAATTCCGCCTAATTTGTTAAGCCATTCCAGGAAAACCATCTTTAGGGCTTTTTCAAGCAGATTTGCAGCCCACCTCACCAGCAGGGCCACCCCAATAAAAACAATAATAAAAGCAGCCACGGGCAACCAGCGGGAAGAAATTCTAAAGTCTGATCCCAAATCGGCTGCTACAACTGCAGATAATTTTACAGCGGCAGCCAGACCGACCAGACAGCAGATGACTGAAAAAAGAGCCAGCAGCAAACCCCTTCTCCAGCCCTTTATAATGGCCAGGATAACGATAACGCAAAAAATAATGTCAATCATTATTGGTTTGTCCTTGGGCCTGTAAATGTAGGGGGAATACGCGGAACGCTGTACGCGGAAGGCAGATGTGTAATCCCGAAATGGACTGGCGATATTCAGGGTTCATGTGGGATGGATTCCCAGCCCGGGAATAAGCCTACTCAGGTATTTGTATTAACTTCCGGCCCTTCGCGATCAGCGTTGGACGTCAGGCGTTCAGCGTTAGTGACATAGGGCCAATGCTTCAGCCTCAAGAAAAAAAAATACATAAACCACTTGCATTTTTGCCTTCTGTGTATAATCTTTGTTGTGTTATCAATCTGCATCCAATCTCCTCTGACATCACCCTCCAATTATCCCCTTTTAATTTTAGTTTTTTGATCGTTCCATTCCTTTGAATTACGTACCAATATCTTGATCAACCCCCCCGATCAATCCGTAATTTATTTCTTAACATACCTAAACCGTGCTACATGAAAACGATCTCTACCTTTGTTTCCCTCTTCGTAATTGTATCTATCTGTGCAACAAGTGCATTTCTTTATTTGCGCCAGTCTTATGACATGTCTGCCGTGCTCACCATTGTATGGGTTGTTTCCCTGACCATCTGGATTAAGGCTAACATGGTAATGGAGAATAAGAAAGTGAAAGCAGTAGCGCATTAAAACGGTTGATGGTTGATGGACATTTTGTGCGAATCCGCACCTGATATCCATCAACCATCAACTATCAACCATCAACTATAAGCCCTAAGGTGTTTGCACCAGCTTATATTCCACCCTTCGGTTCATTTCGCGACCGGATGGATTATCCCTGCCATGGATGGTTTCCGGTTCAATCGGACAGCATTCACCCATTGCCTTACCCACGAGCCTGTTTGCAGGCACACCCTTCTTTACCAGGTACTTTATACAGGCATCCACCCGTTTCTTCGCCAGCAGCTTATTATATGCCAGGCCTCCGATACTGTCAGTATATCCTTCAACCTGAATGACCAGCTGTGGATATTTCCGCATCAGGTTTGCCAGGGAATCCAGGTTATCATGCGCGGAATCACTGAGGATCGCTTTCTTATATGCGAAATTGCCCACCCTCGATGACCTGGTCAGGGATTTCAGCAGTTGATTCAGCTCACTGCCGGAATCTGTGAATGGTTGTAAGCATATAGGTTCATTAAGCATTGAATCTTTCCCCGAGATCATTTGCAGATCATAGTCGGTATTCTTCAGCACATAACCCGGCTTTTTCAATGAAATTTTAAAATGTGCCGTATTGCGGATCTCGAATTTATATTTTCCTGAGCTGTCCGTTTGCAGGCTTTGCAGCAGGTGGTCCGTGTGGCGGTTATCCGTTATCGTTAGTACGGCCTGATCCACCGGTTTCCCCGTCCTGCAGTCGATGACCGATCCGTTCACGTAGCGGGCATTATTTTCCTTTACGGAAAACAAGGCAAGGCAGCATTCCGATGAGCGATCCGAACTTATCCATCCGGTATTCCAGAGATTTTCGTCATCCGTACTAATATAATACAGGTCATCTTTCGGGGAATTCAACGGCGCGCCTGCATTTTCCGGTTTTTGCCAGTTGGACAGATCAAAATTCCCGCGGGCATAAAAAAGATCGAACCCGCCCATGCCTGTGCGTCCGTTTGTAGAGAAAACGAGGGTGCCTGATTTATCGTGGAAATAGGGCGCCTGTTCATCTCCGGCCGAATTAATTATATTTCCAAGATTTTTCACCTGGATCACTTCCAGGTTACTGTCCAGGGAGGCTTCCCAGAGATCGTATCCTCCGGATCCGCCATCGCGGTCGGAAGAAAAAATAAGATGATGGGCATCTCCGGTAAGGTCGGGCTGCGCACTATTGCTTCCTTCCAGATTTAATGGTGGCGGGGCTTTTACGGGATTCGACCAACCGGTATCTGTTAGATTGCTCAGATAAATGGAAGATTGGGTCTTACCATTGACCCTTGTCCACCGGGTAAAAAACATATGCCTGCCATCCCGGGAAAACGTCGCCATTCCATTATTCTCTCCCGGCTGCGTCTTGATTTCCATGCCCTTTGCTCCCGCTTGCGGGTCCATTTCCTGATTGGATTCAAACAGTCCATTTGAATATTCCATCTCCCCGTTTTTCCCGGGCGCTTCCTTGACCATTGTAAAGGCAACTCCGCCTGCGTTTTTCAAAGCCAGTGCGTAAGCTGATTTATTTTGAGCCATCGGATAAGGCGTAATGGTAAACCGGTCGACCATATTTTCTGACTGGGACTGGATAAAGCGAAGATTTTCCAGTTCCTTGTCTGCCCCGGACAGCAGGTCATCCAGTTGCGTGTGTTTTTCCAGGAAGAGTGAGATTGCCTTCATGGCTTCTTCATATTTCTTATTCGCTCTCAGCGTCACGGCATACCAGTAAAGGGAAGCAGGATAAGCTTTGGGTGAAAAACCCGTTGACTCCTTATAATATTTTTCCGCTTTTTGATAATTATGGATCAGCCGGTAACACTCTGCCAAATGATAAACCGCTTCTTGATGGGGGTCCATGTTAGCCTTTCCCTTCACCTTTTTCTCAACAGCAAACGGCTGTGATCTCGGCCTGGAATTTTTTTCGGTAGCGAGGTATTTTTCATAAACCTGGGAAGCTTCATAATAATTCCGGCTGTTGAATAATTTTTCTGCCTGATTAAAATACCCGGAGTACCGCTGGGCTGTTGCAGCGGCGCTGATGAGGAGGAAGGTTACCATCATCAATACATGCTGCAGGTTTTGTTTGGTTTTCACTTTCGGCGGTTTTTAACAGGAACTGGTTTTCAAAATAGATTTAAAATCTCGGACAATAAAATTTACTGGTATTCATGCCTGATTTCCCTTTGCCCACAAAAGAAATTGAAAGCTCTACACTATTCCCTTTTGATCCGGCCAGGCTTTTGTTCGAAGCATCCACATCATAACTTAAGCCGAAGGTCAGGCCCTTATAATAAAGTCCCGCATAGGGCGATATCGCATCATTCAACCGGTAATAAGCACCGAACATAAGATCCGTAGATTCGCTCGCGTACAATTGAAAATAAGCACCGGCCATTTTTTCTTCGGCATCGCCCTGCTTCATATAGATCACGGTTGGGACAATGCTCAGCAGGTCCGATGCGATGATACGCACGCCGGCATGCACACTGTAACGGACGTCCAGTCGCTCCTTTTCTCCACTGGATAAAAACGGATCCGTTGGCCGGGTGATATGAAAGGCGGAAAATCCGCCGAAAAAATTAACAGACTGATTTGGTGAAGCATCATAGTACACGATCCCGGCGCCCGCATCGAATGAAGTCAGCGAGGGTTGCAGAAATACTTCATTTGAATTGTTGGAAGGGTCAAAGCCGGTTCCTGAGATCCATTGCGAACCAAATTGCATTTTCGTAATATCAAATTTACGGCTGATAAATCCGCATTGCATAGCCATCACCAGGTAATGGTCTTCATTTCTGCCAAAACGCACGCCGGTATATGCGAAGCTGAGGTATCCGTTCGTAAAACTGTAGGATTTATCGCTTGTGGTCTGATTCACGAGGTTAAAACCAAAATTCGCATTCTTGTTAGTCGTCTTCTCAGCCGAAATACCTTCTGTGGTCAGCGAATTGGCATACTGGCTTCTCCAGATTGCGGACACACGATAGTCACCTTCAATGGCACCGGTCAGCGCAGGGTTCACATTCATCGGCTGGATGAAGTATTGAGAAAAATGAGGATCCACCTGAGCGCGGGCAGCACTATCCATGCCAAAGGCCAGCAGGGTCATCCAGGATATTTTTCGAATTATGTTATTTTTCATAATCAGCCATTGAATTTCATCCGGCTGCTTTTCAAATCACGAAAGCAGCCGTTGAAATATTAACGGATAAGGTTCACGGTTCCTTTGCGTTTGATAGTTACATTATTATAGAACGTCACTTTTGCTTCATAAATATATACGCCGACCTGCTGCGGACGGCCCTTCCAGGTTCCGTCCCATCCTTGCGAGTTATAGGTTTCAGAAATAAGCTCGCCCCACTGATTATAAATCCGGAGTATCACTTCTTTTACAGATGATCCATAAACCCTGAAAATATCATTGTTGCCATCGTTGTTCGGCGAGAATGAATTGGGAATAAAGAAATCCTTCAGGTTAGGGTCAACCACAACATACAATATGGCTGTATCCAGGCATCCGTCGGCTGACTGGCCAATAACTGTGAAAGATTTCGAGGTATCCTTCACCACAATGGTTTGTGTTAATGCTGTTTGGTCGGCAAAGAAAATATCCGGTGACCAGGATAATATATTGTATGTAAAGTTCCCCGTCGTCGTCAGCGTGGTGCTGGTTCCGGCAAGTACCGGATCCGGAGTCGCTGACAGGTTTATTTTGAATGGCCTGACGGAAATATTCACTTCAGCAGTATCATTACAACCATCAGGACTTGTTGCTACCGCCAGGTACGAAGTACTGTCCATCGGTGTTACGCTCACGCTGTTACCCGATCCTATGCCTATCCAATCGATCGTATTTCCCGGTGAAGAAGCAGTGAGGGTAACGGCGCTTCCCTTACAAATATCTGAATCGCTGCTACTGGCCGTGATTGCAGGTTTTGGGAAAATAGTTACCACCACGGAACTGAGATCCGATGCACATCCCGTACTGCTGTTAACGCCTTTCACAAAATAGACGCCACTCGTGCCCATCGCTGCGGGATTCACAACCGGAACGAGCCCTGAGGCATCCTGATAAAAACTAAAACTCAATCCGCTTTCACTTCCTGCGGTTACGGCAGGGTCGGTGAGATCCACGGTTCCCGGGGAACATATGCCCGGAGGGTTATTCACCTGAACAAATGGATTCTTAATGGTGACCGAAGTAATTGATGAGTTGCCGCAGACGCCGTTACTGAAAGTATAAACTATCGTGTACGTGCCTTCTGCGCTGGACGCCAGATCAATATCGCCGGTTGCGGAATTGATGACAAGTCCGGGTGAGGAAGCATAAGTACCGCCACCCTGGCCAGTCAGGCTCACAAAGGCTGTACCCGTAGTACAATAAGGCGATCCATTGTAGGAGACGGTAGCACTTGGAAGCGGATTAATCGTTGCCACAACCGGCTGAATATCCGAGCAGCCAAGGGCCGTTGTTCCCTCTATATAATATGTGCCACCCACATTGATCGCATTCGGGTTCGGAAGAACTACCGTTGCTGCCGCATCTTCATAATAAGAATAAGTGAGGCCGGCCGTGCTGCCCGCAGTTATTGATGGAGTTGTAATATTCACTGTACCGGGCCAGCAAACAGCGGCGGGGTTGGTAATTATCACCGCGGGTTTTGGATTAATGGTTACGACTACCGGTTGAATATTTTTGCATCCGGAAGGAGTTGCACCCTGGATATAGTATGTACCGCTCAATGGAATGGCGTTCGGATTAGCCAGCGGAATAGTTGCAGCAGCATCCTGGTAATAGCTGTACACCAGGCCTGCGGTGCTTCCTGCTGTAACGGAGTTGGCCGTAATATCCACTGTTGCCGGCGAACAAACAGCCGGAGGGTTCGTGATCAGTACTATTGGTGAAAGGGTTATTGTTATGGAAGTAGTAGCGGTATTGCTGCAGGTTCCATTGCTGAATGAATAAGTTATCGTGTAGATTCCTGGTGTGCTTGCTGCGAGGTCTATATCACCTGTCGCAGCATTGATCACGACGCCCGCTGCTGCAGTGTATGTTCCTCCGCCCTGACCGGTTTGTGTTACCGTACCTGTAGCGGTAGCGCAGAAAGGACTTCCCGGATAGGAGATCGTTGCTGCAGGAAGCGCATTGATTGTAACGCTTGTAGTGGCGGTATTGCTGCAGGCACCACTGCTAAATGTATAGGTAATCGTGTATACGCCCGGTGTGCTGGTTGAAAGATTGATATCTCCTGTTGCTGCTGTAATATTTAATCCTGCCGTCGAACTGTAAGTTCCGCCTGCCTGACCGGCTTGTGTTACAGTTGCAGTTCCGGTTGCGCAATAAGGACTGGCTGCATAAGAGATCGAAGCTATTGGCAAAGCATTGATTGTAACAGAAGTGGTTGTCGTATTGCTGCAGGTACCATTAGTGAAACTATACGTGACCGTGTACGTTCCAGGAGTACTCGTTGCCAGATTAATGGCTCCCGTTGCGGCAGTCAGGCTAAGACCAACTGTTGAACTATATGTTCCGCCAGCCTGCCCGGTTTGAGTTGCAGTCGCCGTGCCTGTTGCGCAATATGGGCTGCCCGCATAAGAAATCGTTGCAATGGGAAGCGCTTTAATGGTAACGGAAGTAGTTGCTGTATTGCCGCAGGTTCCGTTAGTGAAACTATACGTAACCAAATATGTTCCGGGGGTGCTGCTTGCAAGATTAATAGCACCGGTTGCCGCTGTAATGTTTAATCCTGCGGTTGAACTGTATGTTCCTCCACCCTGTCCGGTTTGAGTTACCGTTGCAGTACCAGTTGCACAATATGGCGATCCGCTATAAGATATCGTTGCTGCTGGCAAGGCATTGATCGTAATGGATGCTGTCGTGGTATTACTGCAGGTGCCATTAGTAAAAGTATATTTAACAGTATATGTTCCGGCTGTGCTGGTTGACAGGTTGATTGCGCCGGTTGCTGCTGTAAGGATGAGACCCGCAGTTGAACTGTATGTTCCACCTCCCTGACCGGTCTGCGTGACAGTTGCTGTACCTGTTGCGCAGTAAGGACTTCCCGCATACGAAATCGTTGCTGCGGGAAGTGCATTTATTATAACAGATGTTGTTGCTGTATTGCTGCAGGTTCCATTGGTAAATGAATAAGTTACGGTATATGTTCCCGGAGTGCTGGTTCCAAGATTAATAGCTCCTGTTGCGGCTGTTATGCTGAGGCCAGCTGTTGAACTGTAGGTACCACCAGCCTGGCCTACCCGGGTTACAACAGCGTTTCCGGTTGCACAATAAGGGCTCGCTGCATAGGAGATCGTTGCAACCGGCAGCGCATTGATCGTTATAGAAAAAGTTGTTGTGTTAATGCAGGTTCCATTGGAAAATGTATAAGTTACGGTGTGTGCTCCTGCTGTGCTGGCAGATAGATTGATAGCGCCCGTAGCAGCATTGATAGAAAGTCCGGCGGGTGCAGTATATGTTCCGCCAGCCTGACCAGTTTGCGTTACTGTTGCAGTTCCTGTGGCGCAATAAGGACTGCCAGCATAAGAAATCGTTGCTACAGGAAGTGCATTGATGGTTACAGAGCTTGTAGTTGTATTACTGCAGGCTCCGCTGGTGAACGAATAGGTAACTGTGTACGTACCAGCAGTACTTGTAGCGAGGTTGATCGCCCCAGTTGCAGCATTTAGGCTAAGCCCTGCAGTTGAACTATAGGTTCCGCCAGCCTGGCCTGCGCGGGTGACCGTAGCATTTCCGGTTGCACAATATGGATTGCCCGCATATGATATCGTAGCTGTGGGCAGTGCCGTGATCGTTATATTCTTGGTTGTGCTGTTGCTGCAGGTTCCATTTGTGAAAGTATATGTTACGGTGTACGTTCCCGCAGTACTGGTTGCAAGGTTGACAGCACCGGTTGAAGCATTCAGGCTAAGGCCTGCTGTAGAACTGTATGTTCCACCACCCTGTCCGGTTTGAGTTACCGTCGCCGTACCTGTTGCGCAATATGGGCTTCCGGGATATGAGATCGTTGCAACAGGAAGGGCATTGATAGTTACCATCGTAGTAACTGTATTTACACAGTTTGCCGTGGCCAATGTATAAGTAACTTTATAAGTACCTGCCGTACTTGCCAACAAATTGATTGTTCCTGTCGCAGCATTAATGCTGAGCCCCGCCTGGGAGGAATAGGTTCCACCAGCCTGCCCTGTTTGCGTTGGGTTTACTGTACCGGTAGCACAAAACGGAGAGCCCGGATATGAAATGGTAGCAGGAACCACATCATTCAAACACAAATCAAAGCTACCCGCATAACCGGCAAAGTTGTCTACAGCAATATAATAGATGTTACCCGGTATAAGGTTGGGTACTCCCAAACACTGATCAATAGAGGCACCCTGAAAATTCTGACATGCAACCTGTGAAAGGCTGGCATCAAAAATGGCGACAAAGGGGTTTCTTAAAGTTTCACCGGCTCCGCTTACTTTTACCTGAACGTTCATGAAGCCTGTAGCTGTAGCAGTGAATTTAAACCATCGGTTATTGTTTGGTCCGTTGCTCCAGCAGGTTCCTTTCGAATCGTCCGGAGTAGCAAATTGAGTTGTGTAAATTCCTCCTGAAGTACAACTTGCATCGATCAGGCTGTTTACATTCTTTGCACCAATGGGGTAATCGTAATCCGGCACATCCGTCAGACAGAGATCAAAACTGCCCGCATAGCCCGCAAAGTTGTCCACTGAAATATAATAGGTGTTGCCGGGTACAAGACCAAGGCTGCTTAAACTTAAATCGACCGCTGATCCCTGAAAATTCTGACAAGCCACCTGTGTAAGGCTGGCATCAAAAATTGCTACAAATGGATTGCGCAGTGTTTCTCCGGCTCCGCTCACTTTCACCTGAACATTGATAAAGCCTGTGGCCGTCGCAGTGAATTTGAACCAACGGTTATTGTTTGGACCATTGCTCCAGCAGGTTCCCTTTGCATCGTCGGGTGTAGCAAATTGAGTTGTATAAACGCCGCCGGAAGTGCAGCTTGAATTGATCAGGCTGTTTACATCCCTGGCTCCGATGGGATAGTCATAGTCCGGCACGTCCGTCAGACAAAGATCAAAACTACCGGCATATCCGGCATAATTATCTACTGAAATATAATAGGTGTTGCCAGGTATAAGTCCCAGGCTGCTTAAACTTAAGTCGACGGCCGATCCCTGAAAGTTCTGACATGCCACTTGGGTAAAACCTGCATCAAAAATCGCGACAAAGGGATTGCGAAGGGTTTCTCCTGCTCCGCTAACTTTCACCTGAACGTTGATGAATCCGGTAGCTGTAGCAGTGAATTTAAACCAGCGGTTATTGTTTGGACCGTTACTCCAGCATGTTCCAGCTGCATCATCCGGAGTTGCAAATTGCGTTGTGTAAATTCCTCCCGAAGTACAACTCGCATCGATCAGGCTGTTTACATTCTTTGCACCAATCGGGTAATCGTAGTCCGGGACGTCCGAAAGGCATAAATCAAAACTGCCCGCATAGCCGGCATAGTTATCTACGGAAATATAATAGGTATTGCCGGGTATAAGTCCCAGGCTGCTTAAACTTAAATCTACGGCCGATCCCTGAAAATTCTGACACGCAACCTGTGTAAGGCTGGCATCAAAAATCGCGACAAAGGGATTGCGCAGGGTTTCACCGGCTCCGCTTACTTTCACCTGAACATTGATAAAGCCTGTGGCAGTAGCAGTGAATTTAAACCAACGGTTGTTGTTAGGACCATTGCTCCAGCAGGTTCCCTTTGCATCATCGGGCGTAGCAAATTGAGTTGTGTAAATTCCTCCTGAAGTACAACTTGCATCGATCAGGCTGTTTACATTCTTTGCACCAATGGGATAATCATAATCCGGTACATCAGAAAGGCATAAATCAAAACTACCCGCATAGCCGGCATAATTATCTACAGCAATATAATAGGTGTTCCCCGGTATAAGTCCAAGGTTACTCAAGCTTAGGTCGACAGCTGATCCCTGATAATTCTCACAGGCAATCTGTGTAAGGCTGGCATCAAAAATCGCGACAAAGGGATTACGCAGGGTCTCTCCCGCTCCGCTAACTTTCACCTGAACATTAATAAATCCTGTAGCCGTTGCTACGAATTTGAACCAGACATTATTATTCGGTCCATTACTCCAGCAGGTTCCTTTTGACTGATCGGGTGTTGCCCCCAGGGTCGTATATAAACCTCCGGAAGTGCAACTGGTATTGATCAGGCCGCTAATATCCGGTGCACCTGCAAAATTATCGTTGACGGGAGCTGATAAATTAACCCGCAAAAAATCTGTTGCTTTTTCAACTTCATTTGTGTTGCCTGCATTTGAACCGGCGTTGAATTCTTCAATTTGAGTAGCTTCTCCAAGAATGGAGGAGGCAAAAAAGTAGTTGTTGGCCGATACGGATTCACTCGCATGATCGTCAGCGTTAGAAATTTTCTGAGTAATAGAATGATCGGCAAAACCGGAATTTGGCGCCTGGCCTTGTGCTCGCGGAATTGCCATGCACAGCGCGAGCACATATAAAATTGCAGGGTAGAGGTTTTTCATCAGTATCCAGGCATAGGTGTTTAGCAACTAACTGTCTGGGTTAAAACAGTCGATTTTCTATCCAATCCTGATGTGCAACTGATATACCATTTTCTAAAGCTCTACTTTACAGCTGGTTATAAATGAGCTGTTGGATGAACTTTCCAAATTTGGGAATGCTTTTCAGGAATTGGAATTCCAGTTTTCCTAGAGTACGGAGGGAAAAAGGGTCTTTTTTTATGGGCCAGTCTAATGGTAAATACCTAGCCCTGTAATAACCATTTTAATGGTAAAATATTGTTATTGAAGGGAGCATTTTAACCTACCTGCCCATATTTTTAAGAAAGAGAAAGGATGGTCCCTGTTTAAAAGAGACTGCTGATTTGACAAAGCCGGGCGCAACAGAAAAATTTCCCAGAAGAAGGTCAGTTTTACCGTCGCCATCCAGATCACCCGCATCCATGGTTAGCCATCTCCCTACCTGGGTTGCCGGCAAGCCATGCGGCTTGAAAACAAACTCACCCGTGTTTTCAAGATACACAAATCCTTCTTCCGGTTGTTTGGCATAATCAGCAAAAAATGAGATACAGGCAATGTCCAGATCCCCGTCTCCATCAAAGTCGCGGGCAATCGCCTTATAGCAGCCATTGATTGGGAAAAAATATTTTTGGGTGAAATTCCAGTGCCCGTCATTTAAGAAAATATAAACGCCATGGTAGGGTTTTAATACAACAGAAAAATCAGCATTGTCACCGCATGTATAAAGAATGTCCGGAAACCCGTCGTTATTAAAATCATCCATCTCAAAATAAGAAGATCCGTAAACCGGCGGAAACCTGAGTATTTCTTTTTCATCAAAATTTCCGTGGCCTTTGTTTGTGAACAGAAAAATCCCTTCTTCACCCTGCGCAAATAAAACAACCAGGTCGGGTAAGCCATCGTGATTGTAATCCTTTACGTACGCTTTAATGGCACCGGGAAACGGGCGTAATACATGGCGCGTATACTTATTGTTCCCCAGGTTTTCATACCAGCTTAAAGCGCCCGTAAGATACCCGAATTCGCAAACGAGATAATCCATCTTTCCATCCGCATTCAGGTCAACTGAAACAACCTGCACCGGTCTCTGAAGAGAATCGATCAGTGTGGCAGAGTCCAAAACCATCCTGCCGGAACCGTTCTGAAATACCCGCTTCAACTGCCCAAACTTTCCATTGTTCGGATTTAGCACACCAATATTACATACCGTCATCTGCCCGGTGAAATCAATATCAACAACAGGACCATTTGTATGAAATGAATCCAGGCGGTTCAAATGCTGATCAAATCTTACCGTGTTGATTGTATAAACATCACTTTGCAAAAGGGTATGCGGTGATGTTGTCGTATCCACATGAATATAGCTGGTCGTTGGATTCGGATATCTGCCGGAAGGTGAGAACACGTTAAATAAATGGAGGTCGTTTTTTATCGGAAATGGTCTTGCCTGACCCGGCAATGAATCCGGAGCAGTAGCCAGATAATAATTCAGGATATCATGCCATTCTTCCGTTTTTATTATTGGCTGTGAGGGATAATAGGATTTGGGAACATGGCGGTCATAGCGCCGTGAGGGATATGATTTGCCATTGAAGAAAAATATCCCAAAGCGCGGACCCATATTGGGCAATACACCATTTTCCCATGACTTCACATCCAACAGGGAAGGGTCAGGAAAAGCATGGCAGGACTTGCAATAATTTTTGGCCAGATCCTCCCCGGAACGGATGCTGGAATTGCTGATTTCCCTGTGTGACTGATTTCTGTTGTACTGCCTGCAGGAGGATATCAGGATAATCCCGGTGATGATCAAAATCCGATCAAAGGTTTGAAACATACGATTCAATTTTCCAGAATTGAACGGCTGGCCGCATTTTAGGACACACCGGATTGCTTTTATAGATTCACTTTGCGCGTAATGCCCTTGCTATTCATGATCTCGACCTCGCTTACCTGGCCATTCAATAATAGAAATCTCCCTGATTGCGAAAGAAAGGAAGAACCGTAGTAGAATTCCTGCGTGCTGGTTTTGCCATTTTTATATTTGATCGTTGCTTTTACATCCTGCGGATCCAGGTCGAGCGTTTTTACACTTTTATTCAATTCAAATATTTTTAAATCACCCCTGTTCTGGCTCGCAGCAAGCAGGTATTTGCCGTTGGCGCTTTTTAATTTCACCAGGGCTTTGCCATTCCCCGGAATAAAAATACCGCTTTGCAAAATTGACCTGGCATGGAAGCCATCATTTCCATCACCTTTTAAAAATAATCCATTCAGTGCATCATACCTTCCTACAGAAACCTCTGTACCATAATCGTTGCCATTCATTACCAGGTCCAGGTTACCGTCACCGTCAAAATCATCTGCCACCATGCCATTGATTACCGAGAGCTGGGCTTGCACGGGCAGAGGAATCAAGTGTAAACTTTCCATTGCCATCATTCCTCAGCAAAGCAGTCTGAAAATCATTTGCATCCAGAATTAGTGCACCCTTGCGATCTTTATCGGTGAGCACCTGGTCCATAGTGGCTATTGCAAATGATTTATAAGTGGGAAACTTCTTGCGCATGGCATTGATCTGTTTCAGCAGATCATCCCGTCCCTGAGCCGGGAATTCCTTTTTCTTACCATCCACATCAGGAAGATACAGAGAGGGAATCATATCGTAGATACCATTATTATCAAAGTCTTTGGCATACACTCTTACGGGATATTTTTCGCTTCCGCGGTAAAACGAATTTTGCCCGAGATTTCCTACGATATAATCCATTTTCCCATCGTTGTCAAAATCGCCAGCGGTAATACTATTCCACCAGCCTGTTTTATTTCCGATCCCCGTTGATTCCGTCACATTCTTAAAAACCCCTTTATCATTTTTCAAAAAAGTAACCGGCATCCATTCACCCGCAAGGATCAGGTCCGGCCATCCGTCATTGTCAAAGTCAGTCCAGACGGCATCGCATACCATTCCGATATTGACCAGATCTTTCGCAACGGTATTGGTTACATCGGTAAAATGGACATGGCCGTCTTTGGAATCATTCTGATAAATAAAACTTGATACCGGCTTAGGATAATTACCCGGATCCACCCGGCCGGAAATAAATAGATCCAGTTTTCCATCCTGGTCATAATCCGCGGCACGCACACATAATTTGCTTGTAAAATTTTGCGGCAGTGCATCGGGATCTTCTTTAAAATTTCCTTTACCATCGTTGATGTAGAGGTGATCCTGATAGGCAGCACTTTGATGCCCACTCTCATAACCGCCACTGGCAATATAGAGATCCAGGTCCCCGTCCCCGTCTGCATCAAATAGCAATATGCCGAGATCGTCTCCTGCCTTCTTTCTGCAAAGGGAATCAGGCAATAGCGCCTTCTGAATAAACCTTCCTCCGGGCTGTTGCAAAAAAAGCTGCGCACTGTGAAAAGCAGATCCTCCCACAACCATATCTTCCAGGCCATTTCCATCGATATCACCCACGGCGATGGCGGGACCATATTCGGAAAATTTATGGGGCAATAATTTCTGAATATTAAAATCAATATAATCCCGCTCTTCATGATGGAAATGTATACCCGTAGAATGCGTGATTTCCCTAAACAAGGCATTCGAATCAATGGCATTCCCTGCAAAAGAATAATGCAAATTTGCATCCCGGATATGAACTGTTATCGCCTGGTTGGCTTTCACATGCTGCAACAGCTGCATCTTGCCATCGGGCCATCTGATAATCACAGAATCCACTGTCCGGATCTTTCCCAATCCAAAATGCGCAATATCCTGTATGGTGGAGAGATAACCCCGGTAGGGGGTATTTTCATAAACCTGCTGTTTGCCATGGTCATAATGCAATTCCGCCCAGGCGCCGAAACCATTTTTATTCAGACTGTCCCCGGCAAAATGGATCTGCAGAAAATGATTATTATCCGGGTCTCTTTCCCTGGACATATTCCGGTAAATATGCGCCTCATCATTGATATTATTGACGATGAGATCCAGATCCCCGTCATTGTCCAGGTCCGCATAGGCAGCGCCGTTAGAAAAACGGGCGTCATCAGGCCCCAGTCTGCCGAATACATCTGTAAACGTCAGATCCTGATTATTTTGAAAGGCAAAACTGTGGATTTTTATCTGCGGGATCTGGCTTAATATCATTTGCTTGGAAGCGAGATTAGTGGCCTGCGGCCTGGAAATTAATAAAATCATGGTCAGTTACATCCTTCGGATAACCGTTGGTAATGATCATATCACGGTAGCCATCGTTGTTAAAATCTGCAACCAGCGGCGTCCAGCTCCAGTCTGTTTCTGCAATACCACTGTAAAAACCGATTTCACTGAATACCGGATCGCCTATAGAATCATTTCTATTTACCCGCGGACCCTGGTTCAGTTGCAGGCTATTGCGCACATACTGGTACTGATAACCGAAATAATCAGTAGTTCTGATAGATCTGATAGTTGCTGCGGATTCAGGAACATCTTTTTTCTGAAATTATCCGGCGGATTCATGTCCAGTTCCACCACATCCGCCAGGCCATCATTATTGATGTCCTCGATATCCTGACCCATGCCATTGGCAGAAGTATGCTTGAAATATGTTTTGACTTTATCTGTAAATGTGCCATCATGATTGTTGATATAGAGAATATCGTCTCCGATGAAATCATTGCTCACATAAATATCTTTCCAGCCATCCTGATTTATATCTGCAATGGTTACATCATGGCCAAATCCTTCCGTGGTTATCCCGGCCTGTTTGGAAACATCAGTAAATACCGGATGTTTCAGGGAATCGTTCCAGTCATTCCGGTATAACCTGCCGGTGCTGGGGAATGAACCATCCGTAACGATCGGCTTGAACAACATTGGCATTATATCCTTTGGGAATTTCATTTACAACGAGATACATATCCAGGTCGCCATCATTATCATAATCAAAAAAAGCAGCCATGGTGGAATAGAGTGTATCACCCAGCCCATATTCCTCTGCCATTTCCTTAAAATGCGGAATGCCGTTTTTATCCAAACCCTGGTTTATATACAACAGATTTCTTCTTTGCTCAGGGTTGATTTAATAGTGGCGCAAACATAAATATCCGGCCAGCCATCATTATTGATATCCACCACCGAAACGCCACGGCACCATTTCCTTCCCCATCTACTCCTGCGGCAGCAGTAATATCTTCAAATTTAAAATCGCCCTTGTTCAGATATAATCTGTTGGACACTGTATTGCCCGTAAAATAAATATCCTGCAATCCGTCGCGATTGAAATCACCAATCCCCACTCCACCACCATTATAGATATTGGTCATATCCAGCGGATTGATGGAATCGTTTTCAATGATCTGATTGTTGAAATGAATCCCGGAGTGATCCGGAGTAATGGTTTGGAAGAGGGTATTCTTATTTTTACAAGCGGTCAGGTACAAAATGCTGCCCAGGACAAGGCAGCTTATCATCCGGCCTTTACGTGCAATCATGATTGAAATTTCTGGAAAAAAATGTACAATAAAAAATATATTTCATTTCCACAGCGCGCATCCCCGCAAGATATTTTTCTTTCAAAATAATTATTCTTCTTACCACCCACTAAGCAAGAGCCTTTCTGCCAATATAATTAGGATCCGTTCGGATTTCAATTGCAGACTGAGCCTGATTTTTTACAGACCGCACCCGATTAATTCGGAATACGTTTGGTTAAAATAAAAAGAGGCGGAGATTACGCTCCGCCTCTTTTTTCAAACGATCTATGAAATTAGATTTCATTCATTAATATCCCGGTATCTGCTTCAATGCTATTTTACCAGTGGAATTTTCGGCATCAATCTGCGCCTGGGGAATAGGGAAATACTCATTCTTACCTGTTGTAAATTGAATAGGAGCCCCGTCTACTGCGTATTGGGCCGGATGAATCGGAGCCTGTATCGCAGCATAAGTGTTTAGGACAGTTGTCATATAACCGGCGGGAATGGGACCTGCTCCCTGTTGCCATCTCTGCAAATCAAAGAACCTGTGGCCTTCCATACCAAACTCGATCCTTCTTTCCATGATAAGAGCATTCATGGCAAATGTAGCATCCGTAAATGCGCCTGGAGGATATTGACTTACTTTATATGTACTTGATGGAACTCCTCCTGTGTATGTATAAGTAGTTGCATTAAAAACTCCGCTTGTTACCATTCCCGCTGGACTTGCCGCCCTTGCCCTGACCATATTGATGTAAGTTTCAGCCTGAGTCAGGTCTTTTGCACTTCCCAAGATATTAACCTCTGCATCCCAGAGCAAAACATCTGCAAAGCGGATCAGAATAACATTGTTTGCATCCAGCTGTACGTTGGTCCAGCCACTTTCCCCGTCGGACAAAATACCCTGCTGTGATTTGGCATAAACATTTTTCTTAGGGCTGAAATGTCCGTCATCTGATGTGCTGCGGATCCAGGTATCACCCGGATGCGGACCCCAGTCGAGATAGGGAATGCCTTGTCTGCCAATGGCCCAATCAATGCGCGGATCCAGGTTACCGACATATGCACCGGCTGGATCACTTACACTTTTACCCGCCTGGAATGCAGTGCCTAATAAAGGTAATCCATTCACATCGGTCTTATATGCATTGGCGAGGTCCTGAGACGGATTATCAAATCCACAGCAGGCACCCGGTCCACCGCCATAAGGGAAGTTCAATACATCACCTGGGTTGCCGTTGCCGTTTCCTGCAGCACCGGAACCATCGTTTACAGACATCTGAACTGCAAAGACAGATTCAGCCCCGTTTTTGGCTCCCGGATCACAATTAAAGTTTTGCTGATAATTGGGAAGCAATGCATACTTGGTACCCTGTGCTGTAACGCCATTGGCGATCACGTCATCGAGCAGGGGTTTAGCCAGGTCATATTTTTGTTCAAACAAATAAACCTTAGCAAGGTAAGCTTCTGCAGCATATTTATTTGCCTGTCCCTTATTGGGCTGGGTAGCTGGTAAATTGGCCATTGCATATTGAAAATCAGCCTCTATAATGGGCCAGATTTCAATATAATTCCCGGAACCGTCAATATTTGGAACATTGGCGTTAGTAACTGCCATATTGTTTCATCAACATAGACCGGATAATGGAATATCTTTCTCAATTCGAAATGATAATAGGCGCGAAGGAATAACGCCTCGGCCTTGAATTCCACTGTATCCGCAGCAGCAAGCCCGGTGGCAACCCGCATCGTACGGATGACACTATTAGCCCTCTGGATACCGTCGTACATGCCGGACCATTTGGCCTGAGTATAAGGATTGGTGGCAGGTGTGTTCCATTGTTGCATGGGAACAATATCACCCTGGTCCTGGGTTGTGGATCCCTTGTATGCATCATCAGGGACTACATTACCGTAGGTCCAGTTGGAAGCGGCAGCACCCCAGTTGGTACCTTGAAGGTTGGGATCTCCAGATCCGTCCAGGTCAGCATAAGCACCTATCAGAATTCCCTGTACTCCGGCTTTCGTAGCCAGGATCTGGGGGCTTAATACGGCCAGTGGTGGCTTGTTCAGAAAATTCTTACCACAAGCCAGAAGTAAGACCATAATTGCCAAAGCATCCGGGAATCAGTATCTTATATTGTAATCTTTTCATATAACGGAAAGTTTATTGTTGATTCGGATAAATTCTCTTAATTAAAACGTCAGATCTACGCCCACATTGTAATTCTTTTGGTTGGCCGGATAGTTACCCAGATCAATTCCAAAATTCGTCTGATCATTCAGGTCTGAACCGGATAATTCAGGATCCAAGCCGGTATACTTGGTGATCGTAAATAAGTTGGCTCGCCTGTACATAAATCCTCAACCTGTCCACTCCGATCTTTTTCAACATGGCAGGTGAAATGCTATATCCGATATTCAGGGATTTAAGCCTGAGGTAGGAGCCATTTTCAACGTACCATGAATTTACGCTCCGCTGTTACTTAAGATTACCATTGTTGGTTATCTGCGGATATTTCGGATTCAGATTAGTTGGTGACCATGAATTCGTCAAGAGATCTTTTTGAACGTTTCCTTCAAATACCTGCGGGAAAACAGTCCAGTATTTGATATAGTTGAATACATCGTTTCCATAAGATCCGTAAAAGAAAGCAGAGAAATCAAAATTTTCCAGGTCAGGGCTAATATTAAGTCCATACGTAAATTTTGGATTTGGGTTGCCTATCCATGTCCTGTCGCTATCAGTAATTGTTCCGCTATGGTTAATATCTGCATATTTAAATTCTCCGGGCGCAGCTCCGGTTTGGGTCGGTGACTTGGCAACATCTGCAGCATCCTTGAAATAACCGATCACTTTATAGCCATAGAATTCTCCAATGGCATGGCCTGGTTGAAGGCGGGTGAAAGCGCCGATACGACTTGACCCTGCACTAGCAAATGAATAATATTGGATACCCTGTGGTAAGGACTGTACATCGCTTTTATAATGGGTGAAAGTACCAGTAATATCAAAACGAAGGTCCTGATTCACTATCCCGTGATAAGCCAGCATGGCTTCAAAACCTGTGTTCTGAATATTTCCAAAATTCACATAAGGTGCGGTAGCACCACCAACAGTGTTCGGAAGCGCTGCCTGGAATAAGAGTCCGCTGATCTTTTTCTGGAACCAGTCAATCGTAGCGTCAAATTTATTCAGGCTAACATCCACTCCCACGTCGGAAAGGATATCCTTTTCCCAGTTGACCTGCCGGGTTAGCGATATGGCTTGGGATAGAACCCAAGCTGGGTGCTGGTGGAAGTACCATTCATGTCATAATATGAATTACTCGCATCTGAACTGTACAAATTATAGGGGTTTGTGCTTTGAACATTGGTGAGGTTACCCGTGATTCCATAGCTTCCTCTTAATTTCAGATCCTTCATCCAGGTAACATCTTTCATGAAATTTTCCTGGGAAATTCTCCATCCGACAGATCCGGAAGGGAATATACCAGTTTGTTCGTTCGCAGCGAAAAGAGAAGACTGGTCACGGCGGATAGTACCACTTAAGAGATATTTGTCTTCATAAGCATAATCCACGCGACCAAACTGCGAATACAACGTATTATATACAGGAGATCCGGTAGTATATGCGTAAGCTGAGGCCCTGGTTTGCCTGTGTCGATGGAGTCACCGGTATTCAAACTCCAGTAATTGGGATCAGTTGAAAAATAACTTCCTCTCTGTCCCTGCAAACCTCTCGCATAAATGCTTTTGATTCTGTACCAATCAGTGCTTTCACACTATGCTTTCCGAAAATCTGGTTGTAGGTCAGTGTATTGGTCCAAAGCACCGTGCTTTGATAAGCCGAGCCTTCTGTGAAGGTATTTGCTGCCGTACTTCCTTCCGCATTTTCGTAAGGCGTATAGCCGAAATAGTAGTAATAATTATTATCCAAAGTACCACCGATGCTTGTCCTGATAGTAAAATGACGGAGGAAGTCAACTTCGGCAAAAATATTACCATTCATCTGCCAGTCATTTTGCTTATTGTTTAAGCCGCGCAACTGGTCGGCAACGGGATTTCCGGAGTTATTGATAGTGAATGTATGCGTACCCGCATAATTTCCCATAACATCATAAACGGGAATAACCGGAGGAATACGATAAGATAGTGAAATGGCATTCCCTTCATTCTGGTTGCTAACCTGGGGGTTGTCCTTATAAAAAATATAAGCATTCTCTCCTATCCTCACGTGATCCTTCACGTTGAATACACTGTTTGCGCGCACGTTATACCTTTTCAAATGTGTTCCGATCAGTGTTCCTTCCTGGTCCAGATATCCCAGAGAGAAATAGTAGGAAGACCTTTCTGTCGAGTTGCTCGCTGAGATCGTATGCTGGGTTATAGCTGCTGGTTTGAATATTTCATGGAACCAATCCGTACCTACTTTATTGGTTTTCGTAATCTGATTGCTTACAATATCGTAGGTAGTTGGATTCTGTAGAGCTGTATAATTCGGATTAGCCGGCAGCCCCGCAGTTCCTAAAAAAGGTGTTGGCTGCAGATAATCCGGAAGAACGGGAGGAGCATAGGTTGGTCCACCCTGTCCAAACCACACATTTCCCGGAACAACACCGGCGTTATAATATTGTTGCCAATATGCATCAGCATAAGTCTGGGATCCGGCCAGATCAAATCCTTTCTTTAGCGGTCTTTGCGTTCCATAGTATCCGTCGTAACTGATGGAAGCTTTTCCGCCCTTACCTCTCTTAGTGGTTACAATTATAACTCCATTGGAACCCTGGATACCGTAGATAGCGGTAGATCCGGCATCTTTCAACACCTGGATGGATTCAATATCAGCGACATTCAGGTCATGCATACTGCTTTGCACGCCATCCACGATTACGAGTGGGTCAACGCCATTGATACCTGTGATACCTCTGATTCTCACATTGCTTCCGCCGCCGGGCTGGCCGGAATTGATAATCGTTACGCCGGCTGCCTGACCCTGAAGCAGGGCTTCAGTAGTTGTACCGGGAACGCTTTTAAGATTTTTAATGTCCACTACCGCAACGGCACCGGTAATATCCTTTTTCTTCTGGGATGTATACCCGGTCACCACCACATCGTTCAGGGACGATGCTGATAATGAAAGTACGATGTCCCCTAACGAGGTTTGTCCTCCGAGAGGAATCTGAAGCGGTTCAAATCCCACTACCGTAATGATCAGAGTGCTGTTCGCCCTGGGTGCATTAACGGAAAATGATCCGTCAGTACCGGTCTGGGTGCCAAGCTTCGTACCTTTTACTTGAATTGTTGCGCCCGATATCGGCTGTTTATCCGCATTGGATATTACCCGCCCTGTTACGGGGCCCTGGGCGAAAAGACTGAGACTAACGAAAAGCAATATAGCGGTATTCAGACCCGCTATGAGTTTAAATTTTGTAGGCATAAGCAGTTCGTTCTTTTGGTTTAACGATTCGAAATTATAAGCGAATGTAACTAATATGCAAATACGACCTAATATTTTTTTAACTATTCTTTATAGAAATTAAAGTGTAACAATTACACATATAGTGAATAAATTCAATCTGACTATATTTTTTTATTTTGTGCTTATGAAAAAATTTAAACGAAACCTAATAGCAGGCTCACTTTTGCTTGTCATCACTGGTGCGGGATGCGTTAGAAAACCGGCGATAAAGGATATTAAGAGCAACCTCATAAATGCCATGGCCCAGTACCTGAACTCACCTAAAAGAGCCGATTCGACCAAGGTTAAATTTACCGTGCTGGACGTGATCTATTATGAAGATAAAACGGTTTTCGACTGCCAGTTTAAAGTGCACATGAAAAATGCGACCACGGATACGGTTGGCGACATGGGAGCCACTGTCAGCAAGGATTTCAGCAATGTCAAAAGGAAATTTTAATACCCCGGGGTTTGATTTCGGTTATCCATATACGGTAGTATTCAGGAAACGGATTTTCAACCTTCATGACTTAACCGGAAAACCTGAATCTGCAAATGATTTTAATGGAAGAAAAGCATTTCGGGAAAGTCAGATCCCGAATACAGAACCTGGCCCTGCTGGGATGCATTGGATAAACCATAACTGAATATGCCATTTGCATTCACATTTGCCGAGCTTCCATTCTGCGAAGTCATAAGCATCAGTAATGCTGTTTTTGGGTTAAAGGCAAGGCCCATTCCTGAAATTTGTTTCCCGGCATTAAGGGAAATAAATGGAGTCTTCACTGAGTTTGTATCTCCGATAACATATTTATAAACGTTCATTGCGCCGCCGCTTGCTGTACTGTCCGCAATATAAATCGCATTTTCGCCGGTGGAACCCAGGATAGATCCCGGATGCCAGGCGGGCCAGGAACTATTCACCGGAAACGGCAGCACTATGTTCTGTGTATCCAATGTAGCCGGATCGATCCTCACGAGTAAACTGTCTCCGGCAGCCCATACGGCGCCATCCCTGGTTATTGCAAAAGCAGCATCCATGCCGGCAATCGTGTCCACGACAGCCATGCTGCTGCCATCCAGAACAATCACCCCTTCCGCGCGCGACAAAGCAAAAATATAATTCCCGGATTTTACCAGGTCTCCGGTCTCCCCGTCAACGCCCGCAATTTTAAGACCCAGGGCCAGGGATTGGAGGTTGAGCGTAAGAATGCCATCCGCTGTACTCACAAGGCCATGGTTATTATCCAGCCCCAGGAAGAATCGAAAGTCGTTGGCAGGATCGGCCGGGATCCTTCCCGTCTCCTTTAATGAATTGGGATCTGCCAAAACCAGGGGGCCTCCCGTTTTTGACAGCAGGTAGATCTGGTTATTGAATATAGTACCAAATGCAAGGCTTGATGAAAGCGGACCCAGGTCCCTGCCCGGATTTTCCTTATTAAAAACACTGTCTTCCAGCTTTTGGGTATCATACCGGTAAAACGCCAGGGTTCCGGCGCCCTGCCCGGCTATGCCCTCGCTGACAACAAAATATCCGTTCTCATATCTTCCCCAAACATGCACCTGATAACTCACTGAAGTCTCACCGCCCGCATTGGAAGCTTTCACACTGATCTGATAATCTCCCATCTGCGCAGGCACAAAAGTGTAAACTGAATCAGCAGAAACAGAAACCCCGTTGAGGGTCCAGTTATAATATCCGTTTGCGTTATTTTCTATTAAAGGGTGAAGCACGAGGCTGTCACCCAGTTTAATCGTATCCCTGCCCCCATCGGGAGGTTGTATGGATATTGGCGGTTTTACCAGCGTGGCCGTTTGATTGCAGGAAACCAACGCCGCGAATAAAACAAATCCGAAGGCCCCTGCAAGCAGGGCAAACAATTCCGGTCTCTTACTCATCCTCCAATTCTCATAAGCATGCATACTAAGCCTTTTTCATTTTCAGACGCTTCACGATCAGCTCTCCAATGTCCCTGCCCATTACATAGCTGATTTCAGTGCAGTACTTATAGTGAATGCCTCCGTAAAAACGGGAGACCTTGGTTTCCAGCGCAGCATTCCGGAAAGAAGTAAATGATCTTTTAGGGATACCGAATTCAAGTTCGGTAGAATCAGTATAGGGAAAATTAGCCCCGTATACACTTGACAATACCTCGGCAGCTGCCGCTGAAATCGTGCAATGGCCGCAGGTATATTCCGGAAATGGAGGCGTTTGCAGATGCGGTTTCCAGTTCGGGTCAATATACTTGTTTATTGCCGTTTCAGGTCTTAAGGTATTATAAATATATTTAAAATTCCAGCATTGGATGAATGCATCAAATTCGGCAATCGCAGTTTTTGCAAATCCGCAAACCGTTTTCGAAAAATCGGCACCTGATTTTATTGCCGCAATACCGGCTATGCCCATCCAGTGTCCGCCCGGTGAAAACTTTTTCGTACCGAACATAAGATGTCCCGATACATTCAGCTTAAACGGATTATCGTCCCAGAAATCTGCAATATGACTCTGCTCAGGAGTGAGGCTGTCAACAGCATCCTCAATTTCCTTTACCGCCAGGTAATAAGGACTTTTTTTATTGGTCATGTCAAATTTATAGGGAGGAGGAGGACTAAACTCATCCACACTGTCAATGACAAGATTGCGTATAGAGCTCCAGTGCGGCTCCATAGCGGGAGCATAAGCGGGCGGGGTAGGCACCCAGCGGCCCGGTGAATCCATCACCGAATATTCAGGGGCACCACGGGTCTGCGAATAATTATCATGCCTGCTCCAATCCATAATGACCGATGAGACCGTATCGGCGTAGGCTATGGAATTGTTGAACAGGTCAGTTGGCATGCCATGTGTCTTTGCAAGATTCATCAGGCTGTCAACATATTCTTTCATACTCCCTTCGGGAAAGGTAACCGACTCGCCTAATTTGCAAAATGCCAATAGCGCCGCCAATTCATAATCGATTTTCTTTCCTGGCTCCGGTTTTGGAACCGAACTCAAACCGTGCAATTGACCGGAAAGTGAATTGTATTGGTCCGGGTAACCTCCGGCAATCACTTCATACCCTGCAACAGAGGCGTACAGATAATTCCGGGATGCCACGATGGGGCTGAAATTATTTCCCATCACCACCGTATTCAGTTCATGAACCGCATCGCAATAGAGATTCGGGTCCCTGAATACCTTATCGTAATCCTTTTTAGTGCTGCATGCTGTAAAAACTCCCGCAAGAAATAAGAACAATAAAAACTGCTTCATCGTAATAGTTAATTTATAAACAAGGGTGAAAATGCTTTTTACTCATCAGTACAGAAAAAAAAACGGTACCCGGAATTCTTTCCAGCCGGAGGAACAAATATCCTGTTTGATCAAATATCAATAGTAAATAAGCGTAGAAAAGAGGGCCGAAGATAAATAAATATTCACAAACAACACGGTCTTCCGGAATTTTTGAAACGGATTTAACGATCACAATGTGGCCCGGAATAAGTTTGACCAGACATTAAGCCGTGTACAGATGATTTCAAATCAATGACTTTCAAAGAAAAGCTGCCGCAATATTTAGCGATATCTGTAATTTTACATCCCGTGCTGAATTATCCGCCAGCTAATGTGTTCTGCCTATCGCAGTGTTGCGGACCTTCAGCAGATCATTCGCCATATGAATAAGAAAATGTATAAATTGATTATTCCATGCCCAGGTTTCCATTCATATTGATCTCTTTAACCGCCTTTATTTTTTCCTGCAATCAGCACCCAAAATCAGATGCAGTCTATCAATCGCCTGCCTACGGAAAGCGTAGCATGGCCAAGCCTGCGTTTACCCGTGATATGGTGGATAATCTCCGCGACCCTTCCTGCGGAATGCCACTCACCGCAATGATTGAAGATACACTGCACTATAAAGGAAAAGTGTATGGATTTTGTTCCGACGAGTGCAGGGATGAATTCAAAAAAAATCCCATGGAACTGGCTAAGGCGGCCGTGATGAAAAAATAATAGCTCCAGATGTCGCTTACCGAAATGATCATTGAAAGGATAAGCAAGGACGGGCCGCTGTCTTTTTATGATTTCATGGAGCTGTGTTTATACCACCCGGAGTCAGGATATTATACCAGCAGCAAAGACAGGATTGGTGAAAAAGGCGATTATTACAGCAGCCCTCATTTCTCTGCATTATTCGGGCAGCTGCTGGCAAAGCAAATCGAAGAGATGTGGGAGCTGTTGGATAAAGAGCCATTTACCATAGTAGAATATGGCGCAGGACCGGGCACGCTTTGCCGGGACATATTACTTGCTCTCAAAAGAAATGAGCCCTTATATCAGGGGCTCAGGTACTGTATTATAGAAAAAAGCGCATCGATGCGCGAAGAGGAAAAAAAAGTTCTTCCGGAAAAAGTAAGCTGGTATCAACGGATCGAAGACATTCCGGATATATCCGGCTGCATTTTATCAAATGAGTTGATAGATAATTTCGCAGTTCACCGGGTAGTGATGGACGAAGACCTTATGGAAGTGTTTGTTGATTACCGGGATGGATTCGTTGAATTATTAAGACCCGCGGCGGCTGAACTGAAAACCTATCTTAGCCAGCTGAAGGTTGTGCTGTCAATAGGATTTCACACTGAAATCAACCTCGACGCTCTCCACTGGATACAGGGGGTGGCTGCGTGTTTGAAAAGGGGATTCCTGCTGACTATAGACTATGGCTATCCATCCTCATTGATGTATAGTGAACAGCGAAGGGCCGGAACATTAATGTGTTATTACCGGCACACGGTAAATGATAATCCTTACGGGCATATCGGAGAGCAGGATATTACGGCACATGTAAATTTTTCAGCCCTCAACCACTGGGGATCAATTTATGGATTGCAATGCGCCGGCTTTACCAATCAGGCGCACTTTCTTCAGGCACTCGGTCTTGCCGCAGATTTAAAGAAAAAGGAAACGGAAATTTCTCCTGCAGACCACCGGGAAACGGAAAAATTAATATATACCTTCTTAATGGATATGGGAACCAGGCTGAAGGTATTGATTCAGCAAAAAGGGATGGATGGCGCGAGGCTTTCGGGATTACAATTCGCGCGGCCTTTCGTTTAAGGAGCAGCAGTCAGTTAAAGTATATGACTTGCTGAGCGAATGTTTTCATAGAAACGCAAACTACCGGGTTTACATGTGCATGTGCATGTACCCGAACTTGAATTTGTATGTATATCCCATGAGTACCGTTGCAGCTCCCGTATTATTTTTCCCGTTCTGCGAACCTTTCTGAATATTGATGAATCCATAGTTCCAGCCGGCCTCCAGAAATATCTTATTGTGCATGTCCTTTCCAAATTTATATGCCATGCCGACATCTCCATCCACGCCAAAGTTGCCATGATGCAACTGATCCTTAATATTTTCAGTATTATCAAATGATTCGGGACCGCCCGGCAGTTGTTCATGCCCGTTGGGATCAGCATAAACATTACTGTTCCCACTGGTAACCTGCTTTGCTGACAGCAGATAACCTACAAAAGGGCCGGCATCAGCAAAAAGCCTGAATTGAGAAAGCTGCCCCAGATCCCACCCGAATTTGGCCATTACGGGCATAAATCTGAGGTAGTTTATCCTCACCTCGCTTTTAAAATTCGCATACAAATAATCGGGCGCCTGCATTCCCTGGGATTCATAATAGGCCGCCACCGATGCGGGTGTAGGGAAAGCCTGGAATCCATCCTTTTTCCCACCCTGCGACGAATATTCCAATTTCCATTCCAATGAAAATAGCCTGGTTATATGATGCTCACTCATTATTCCGAATTCCGGACCCAGGCGCGAGCTGTACCCGGTATTCAATGGATTGTTCTCAGATCCCGACGAGGTTAAATTCGGAATACTTATGCCACCGAAAAAACCATATTCGTCCTCCTGGGCCCGGGCAATCGTCGTGCTTGCAGCACAAAACATTATCAGGATCGCATGAAGTAATATTTTTTTCATAATAATGATTTTTTAAAACCGGTTATCAGAAAATTTATCCAGTCCATTCAAAGTTAGACTCCGAATGGTAAATTGACATGAAATTAAAAGAATAGTGGATTTGCAGGTAATATTCATTCTGCATGCAAGACATATGCCTGACTAAGAAAGGCATCCCCGATCAATTGGGCATTGATCCCGGTTATTCTTCTGCCTTATGTTTAAGCACCTTCGCTTCCACATAAAAAATGATTTCCTCGGCAATATTCTTCGCCTGATCGCCGACTCTTTCCAGTTTCCTGATGATGGATAAATTATATAAGGCCTGGTAGATATCCTCCGGATGCGTTTCAAGGTGTTTTACGGTGGATTCCGTCGTGTTCATATTAATCCTGTCCAGGAATTCGTCCTTCTGAAATACACTCCTGGCCAATGCGGTATCTTCCCTTTCAAATGCGGAAAGCGTATCCTCCAGGATATTGATGGCTTCATCATACATCTGGATGGTTTCCGTCTTCCTGAGCAATTCCTGGTTGAATGGTTTTTCCGCGCTTAATATATGGCTTGCCACACCCTCCGCAATATCCCCGATCCTCTCCAGGTTGGAATTTATTTTTAAAACGGCAAGCACAAAACGGAGGTCTACCGCAACCGGCGTTAACAACGCAAAAATATTTTCGCAATCACGGTCAATTTTCAATTCCGAACCGTTCACCCGTTTCTCCCTCGAAACTACTTCCCGGGCAAGGTCCTTGTCGAAATTCACCATGGCTATATTGGATTTAACCAATTGGGAATGCACCAGGCTCCACATGTTGATCACCTCGGTTTTTAATTGCTTCAGCTCTATTTCTAACTGTGACATAAAATAAAAATTAAGATATCGGTTCTTTAACCTGTTTCTAACTGAACCGGCCGGTTATATAATTCTGGGTGCGTTTATCCTGTGGATTTGTAAACATCTTTTTTGTTTCGTCGTATTCCACCAGTTCCCCAAGGTAAAAAAAAGCTGTTTTATCGCTAACACGGGCAGCCTGCTGCATATTATGTGTAACGATTACCAGCGTATAATTTTTTTTCAGTTCGTGCAAAAGTTCTTCAATGCTGGAAGTGGATATTGGATCCAGTGCAGAAGTGGGTTCATCCAGCAGCAATACCTCCGGCTCCATGGCTATCGCGCGCGCAATGCAAAGTCTTTGCTGTTGGCCGCCAGAAAGGAATGTTCCTTTTTTATGAAGGGAATCCTTCACTTCCTTCCACAGGGCGGCCTTGGTCAGTGACTGCTCCACTTTCTCTTCTCTCTCCGCTTTGGGGAGTTTCATGCCATTTAATTTATATCCTGCGATCACATTATCATAAATGCTCAGGTTGGGAAAAGGATTCGGTCGTTGAAAAACCATGCCTATTTTCAGCCTCACAAAAATCGGATGGAGTTGATAAACATTTTCATTGTTCAGCAGCATTTCCCCATCAGCGCTCGCTCCGGCAACCAGTTCATGCATGCGGTTGATGCAACGCAGGAATGTGGTTTTGCCGCAACCGGAAGGTCCCATAACCGCAACCACATTATTCTTGGGAATATCAATGTTCACCTGCCTGACAACATGATTGGTGCCGAAGTAGGCATTAAAATTCCGGCTTCTTATAATTGTACGTTCCATTTTCTTGTTGTCAGCTTTGTAATAATATTGAGTAACAACACGGTAAATAATAATATAAGCGCTGCACCCCAGGCCAGGTCATGCCATTCATCGTAAGGACTGGTGGCATAGTTAAAAATCAGGAGCGGAAGGCTTTGCATGGGCCTGGCCAGATTTGTATTCAGGTAAGGATTTCCAAAGGCTGTAAACAAAAGCGGTGCGGTTTCTCCGGCAATTCTCGCTACAGAAAGCATAATGCCGGAAATAATTCCGCTCATTCCGCAGGGAACGATCACTTTCAAAATTACCTTATGATACGGAAGACCCAGTGCCAAGCCGGCTTCCTTCAGCGAAAAAGGAATCAACTTCAGTGTTTCTTCCGTTGAACGGATGAGAATGGGCAGCATCATGATGGCCAGGGCCACACTGCCGGAAATTGCAGAAAAACCGCCGACGGGTTTTACAATCCAGAAGTAAACAACAATACCGATTACAATGGAAGGAACGCCCTGGAGCACGTCCACCGATAATCTGCTCCAATAAGAAAGTCGGCTGGTTCTATTTTCACTCAGGAATATTCCGCAAAGAATGCCGACGGGCACTGCCATTACTGAGGCGGCCAGGACAATGAGGATGCTACCGATCAATGCATTCACAATACCACCACCCGTTTCACCCACCGGTTTGGGTAAATGGGTGAGGAATGTCCAGTTTATTTTAGTGATGCCTTCCCTGAATATATAAACAATGATGGCTATCAGGGGAAGCGTAATAAGAAAAGCGAGAAATACAATCACCGCCTGCGCAAATTTGCTTTTCGCTGCTCTGTATTTTACACGAGGCTGCATATTTTATTCATTGGTGAACTTTTTGATAATACGTTTTCCAACCATATTGATGACCACGGTAACCAAAAACAAAACCAGGCCAAGTTCGATCAGGGCAGATAAATAAACCGTGTGGTCTGCTTCTGTAAATTCATTGGCGATCACGCTGGCCATAGTATTTCCTGGCGCAAAAATGCTGGTGGGAATCAGGCTGGTGTTGCCAATTACCATGGTTACCGCCATGGTTTCACCCAATGCTCTTCCGAGTGACAGCAATATCCCGGCAAACAAACCAGATTTGGTAAAAGGCAGCACCACGCTCCGGATCACTTCATATCTTGTTGCTCCCAAAGAATAAGCGGCTTCTTTTAATTGGGATGGCACCAGCCTGATCATCTCCCTTCCCAGCGAGGCCGCGTAGGGAATGATCATGATGGTCAGAATCAGTGAAGCGCTGAATATGCCTATACCATAGGGTAAAATGCCGAGTTTAGTTTCGAGGGTTCTTACCATGGGCACCAATACGATAAGTCCCCAGAATCCATAAATCACGGAAGGGACGGCAGCAATCAATTCTACGGTGTTTTTCAGAAAATTGGAAAGCCAGCCCTGGGGTTGGTACTCTCCAAGATAAATGGCAATCGCAAATGAGAATGGAATGGAAATAATCAAAGCCAGAAAAGAAGTCAGCAGGGTGCCAAGCAAAAATGGAAATGCTCCGTACACATTGTTCACAGGATCCCAGGTCTTCCCCCATAGATATTTTATACCTAAGGATTTCAGAGAAGGAATGGATTCAATAACCAGGGTAAGTAAAATGCCGAGCACCAGCACCACCATGGCACAACCGATGATGACCAATACACGTTTAAAGAGCGCTTCAGCCCTTATCTGACCGCTTGAATTGCTTATTTTTTTTTTGCTCACCAATTCGTTCATAATCCTCAAATGAAAAATTATCTGCTGTCAGTTTCCTATCTGCAGATAATTCAAATTTAATTACCCATATGCAGATAAACCTATTTTAAGATGGGTTTACCGCCATATGATGCGGATTTTAAGATCCTTTCTGCCACCTGCAATGCCTGCTTTGATAAAGGAGCATAATTAAGCGGGGTGGTATATTGCTGTCCGTCATGGATATTCCACCAAAGCAAATTCAGCAGTTTGGTTGCCCGGTCCAGTGAACGGCCTCCATAGTTTTGTTCCTTATAAATTAATGCCCATGTAAACCCGCAGATGGGGTAGCCATCGGCGGCGTCGGTATCCGTTAAAAATATCTTTGAATCGGCAGGCAAGCTGATATTTCCCGCGGCGGTTACCGATGCAAGGGACGGAACAATGAATTTGCCTTTCTTATTTTTCACCTTAGCATAATTCATTTTGTTTTGGAGGGCATAGATGAGTTCAACATATCCTATCGCACCCGGTGTTTGTTTAACAAGTCCGGCCACACTTTCATTTCCTTTCCCCCCGAGTCCCACCGGCCAGTTCACTGCTGATGCACTACCAACTCTTGACTTCCATTCAGGACTTACCTTGGACAGATAATTTGTAAAAATATTGGTAGTTCCGCTGGCCTCCGCGCGATGTACAACCAGGATGGGGAAAGCAGGTATATTAACGCCCTTATTGACGGCGACGAGCCGCGGATCATTCCATTGTTTGATCTTTCCAAGGAAAATATCGGCGATGATATCGGGTGTAAGATTGATATTGCTGCTTCCTCCCGGCAAATTATAAGTAATAACCACCGCACCGGAAGCCATCGGTATATGCAATGCAGGAACTCCCATTTTGGTGGCCTGCTCTTCATTCAGCGGACCATCCGATGCGCCAAAATCCACGGTCTTATTGGTGAGCTGCAAAATACCACCGCCTGAACCAATGGATTGATAATTAACTTCAACACCTGTTTTCTTGTTGTATTCGGAAAACAATTTGGAAAAAAGCGGATAAATAAAAGTACTGCCTGCACCCAAAATTGTTTTGTCATTCTGAGCTGCGGCATGAGTCTGAATACCGCCAATGGCCACGATGATCATGACGGCCAATACAATCTGATGTTTTATTATTAAGAACGATTTTTTCATAATGCTTTATTTAATTAATTTAATATGATTTGCCAAAACTATAGAAGAAGCTAAGCCTGAGTACCAGATCATAATCCGCATTTGAATTGGCAAGTTGCGATGCGTAATGATTATACCAGACATTGGGCATGAAATGAACATTTTTCGCTGGCATAAAATCTAATCCTGCAGTGAAGAATTCCTGCTTATAGGTTTGGTCGCCCGTGGCCGTTACCCCCTTGCTATAGGAATTGTCGTTATAATTACCCGTATTGCCTGTATACTTGCTGTAAGTATTATTGTCCACTTTATTATTCGGGTTATAAGCATCAAAACGGGCAAAAAATCTGAGTTTGGTTTTAATTATATCTCCATGAACATAAAAGGAAATGCCGTTGGCGGCCGTGCTCAGGGTATCCACGCCTCCTGCAATTCTTGTAGCAAAATTGTCGTTCTTCAGGTTGTTGACAAAAAACTCAAGTCCAACGGTAAATCCATTTCCCGGATCAATTCCCTTGGCCGTTGCGGAGCTGTTGAATGCAATATATCCCTTCCACATTTGGCGGGAATGATGCCAGGTCGGCGTCCAGTTTAATCTTTCATAATCACTATAGATATCAAATACCAGTTTCTTATTCAGGAAATAAGCGTAAACGTCTCCGTAAAGCCATTTAAAATTATCCGATTCGGGTTTTGCACTGCTTCCGTTACCCACCATGAGGTCATAGCCAAAGTTCCTGGTTTCCGGATCGAAAACACCCTGGAGGCTGGCGCCCATATCATAAGAAGGTGTCCGGCGTATATCCGAAATGGTCCTTTCTATTGACCTGTAATTCCACATTTTTTCTGACAACAGCGGAAAAGCCGGGGTAGCCAACTGCCCTACAACTAAATCGGTTCCTTTCCAGATATTTTTCCACCGGATATTCATCAATTTAATATAGAAGGTTAATTTGTTATCCAGCAATTCATCACCACTGGCGGCGGCAGACGAAGGCGGGTTGCCCGCTGGAAAGTTATCCTCAGCCGCCAATAGAAGTTCGGCAGAGAACTTCTTGCTGATATTATAATCATACCCAAGGTAAATACGCCGGAATTGAAACGTACTCCTGTCTTTCGGTATACCGGTGTACTGATTACTGCCACCGCGGTTTAATGAATCCTGGTGGGCTTTATACGCGTAATCACCAAATGCATATCCCCATATTCTTCCGGAATTGGGGGTGCCTGCCTTAAATGCCGAGTCTGAATTCAGCAGGTATTGGGCTTTTGAGCCGTCCGCAAGAAGAATAAAGAATAGAATGAATGCGGAAAGCCTGAATAGCGTTTTGGCTGTTAAAAAGATTCTCATAAAAATTTTAATTTTTCTGGTTGGTCTGGATGCAAATGAATTACTGTAGTATGAATGCATTGTTATGGAGATATTAACAAAATGTTACTTCGGATACTGGTGGGTCATGCAGCTTTCCCAATCAGACTTAACAATTTGATAATGCACTCTGCGCGCCCGTCTTCAGGTAATTACGAATTGTATATTTGATAAAACCGGGGAGGCCAGTTCGATCATGAAGGATTATTCGGAAAATGAGGTAAAGTTTCTGTTTCAGGAATTCAAAGCGCTCAAAAAGTATATTGATAAACTTTTATTTTTTGATCAGCATTTTGGCATCATTCCTTTTTCATTTCCCGGTTTTGAACCGGAACTTTCATTTTTCTTTGAAAATGATAAAACTGAAGCCTTAACGGAAATTTTTAAAAAGGAACGAAAAAATCCCCTGTTGACCGAGAAGCGTTTTTCCTTTGGAGAAGGATATTGCTTCAATATAAAGCCTGCGAACTCCAACCGGTCGGTTTACAGCACATACATACTTTCAAAATTCTTGTCCTTCCCGGATTTTGAGGAGTACATCAAAAAAAGAGCTTTAAGCCCGGGTCATAAGAGTTGTGCCATAAGCCGTCTGCTGGATGAGGCAAACAGAATTATCAATTCTTTGGAATATAAGCTGGGCAACGAATATGATAAAAGCCTGAAAATCCACTGTATGAACGTCTTTTACAAGGGGTTTTATGACGCTTTTACCGGCCGGGTGAAACTTCCAGGCAAGAAAAGAAAATTCACGGAATTATATTTATACGCCCAGGGAATTCTGTATGCGAAATACCTGGAAATGCTGAAGAAATTATTTGCGCGTCAGGTGAATGATAAAACGATATTTAATCCTTCTGTTGTCCATTTGGAAAGGAAAATCAGTTTGTTGAAAGAATTTGGCGTGATTGATCTGTTCAAAAAGAAATATGCGATCCCCGACAGTAAAATCTTTGAAGACAGGATCTCAAAAATTCTTTACCATGAGCCGGGCGAAAATCCCGAAGGTTAACGGGAAAAACTTCGTATCTGCGTGTGGACGCTCTCGTATGCGTCAATGGCAGCTTTCAGTTCAGCGTTCATTTCCGGAATTCCAAATTCCGGCGAATGCATTTCCGCTTCCTCGGAATAGGATTTGTCGTACCATCTGCCATCCGCCACTGTTTTGTAAAACTTCAGCTTAAGCTGGTCTGATTTTAACGGGCTGTCGAAATAAACATAGTATTCGATAAGCGGAACCTTGTCAACTGAAACTGAATACAGGCCCTCTCTTAATATCACCAGTGAAAACGGGGACTTTCTTACTTCTCCCGTCCTGTTAAGCAGGACAAAATGCATTTGAAATGTTTCCGGCATAAGTCTGATTATATGGAAAAGCTATTGCAAAAATGACACTGGATGCCTAAATCCCATATTAATTTAATGTTACCAAAATCTGAAGAAGGGCCGGATCCGGAAAGTGCAACTATTTATAACAAAGAATTCGCCCAAGCCAGTGAACCAGCTGAGAGAACATTTGTCAGTTTATATGCTGCCACCTGATTATCAACAGGTTTCGATTTAACCATTAACCAACAAGGCTTCAATGATTCTTTTGTACTTTCCGTAGTAATAATGCCTTAGCAGCTCATCAATGCCCATATAAGGTGCAGGATCATCAGTATTCATCAATAAAATTGCTGTGGCGCAGGCAATTAAAGGAAAATAATAAAGCATGACCCATGTTTGTCACAAAACCAGCTGATCCTTGTCTATTGCAGGTAATCACAACAAAGGATGGATCCAATACCCTTTTTCATCCCGGTACCGGCGAGCATTACCATTCGATGAATGGCGCTGTACAGGAGAGTCAGGCATGTATTTCTGGAATCCGGCTTACATTATTTTCTGGAACAAACGGATTGTGAGTCGGTCTCTGTGCTGGAAGTAGGGTTTTGGTACCGGGCTTAATTTCCTGCTCACTGCCCAATTTTGCCTGGATACCAATATTCAGCTTCAATATACCGGCATGGAGGCTTTTCCGCTTTCGCCCGATATGCTGGGCCAAACCGGATATAACAATTATATAAGTAAGGAGATCTGGGACCTTTATATCTCCGGATATGAGCTGGCTCTGCAAGGCGAAGTGAGGCTTCTCAAAAATATTCAATTGGAAATAGTTCAGCAGGCCGTTTCTGATTATCATTCGACCAAACGATTCGACATCCTTTACTTCGATGCATTTTCCGCAAGATCCCAGCCTGAAATGTGGACTGAAAAGCTGTTGGGCCAGGTTTGCGGCAACCTGAAAACGAATGGCCTTTTTGTGACCTATGCCATGAATGGAAACCTGAAACGCAATATGGCGGCGCTGGGATTCAGTCTTGAAATAATACCCGGGGCCACAGGCAAAAGGGAAATGCTCAGGGCCAAAAAAATGGATTCCCATTCTCCCTAGCCATTCGTAGAAAACCCGGGAAACAAGGTCATTCCGCCATCCACAAACAGGGTGGCTCCGGTCACATAATCGCTCTCGTCGGATGCGAGCCATACGGCTGTTCTGCCAATATCTTCAGGTATGCCAACACGGGCATAAGGTATCAGCTCAAGCAATTTACTTTCTGCTTCGGGCGTATCCCAGGCACTGCGATTGATATTCGTCTTGATTGCACCGGGCGCAATACTGTTAATCCGGATTTTCCTAGGCGCAAATTCCTGGGCCAGGCTTTTCATCAATAACATGATCCCACCTTTGGATGTGGCATAATTAACGTGGCCTGCCCATGGAATAACCTGATGCACTGAGCTCATGCAGATAATCTTTCCTGCTGCGCGGGATCTTTCGGCGACAATGCCTCTCCGCAGAAATTCCCGGATTGCCTCCCGGGCACATAGAAACTGTCCCGTCAGATTAACATTCATTACCAGGTTCCAGTCCGCCAGCGTCATTTGTTCAAAAGGAGCGTCTTTTTGGATGCCGGCATTGTTTACCAGGATATCCACCGTACCCAATTGTTTGACTACGGCTGCAAACATGTTTATTACTTCTTCCTCCTTGCTTACGTCGGCTCTTTGTAAAATGCCATTCCCTCCGGACGCCCTGATATCATCCAATACTTTCCCGGCCAATTCGAATTCCTTATCATTAGGATAATTAATAACCACCATCGCTCCCTCCTTTGCCATTTCTGCGGCAACAGCCGCTCCGATTCCGGAGCTGGAACCCGTTATAACGGCCACCTGATTTTTTAATGATAAATTCACCCTGTATGATTTTCTATTGATAAAGTTATACCAAGTCATTGATGGGACAGCCATTTAAAAAAGGGCCTAACGGTTTTGAAGGAAAAATGGCCAATTAATTTTAACTTCCCCTGATAAATTAATTCCTAAAGCCATTTTATGAAAAAGATATTCATTCCCGTTCTCGTCTGCATGGTTATACTGGCAGATGCCCAGCCCCCCGCTACGGAACAAATACCTGTTACCGACAGTTATTTCGGGAAAACGGTTACCGATAACTACCGGTGGTTAGAAGATATGAATAATAAGGCCGTCAAGGACTGGTTCAGGGCACAAAGTGATTATACAAACAGCCTGCTGGATAAAATACCCGGAAGGGATTCCCTGTTTCATGAATATAAAAGACTGGATGCACTTGCATCTGCGGAGATTACGGATATTACACGTAAGGCGAACCGGTACTTTTACAAAAAAACAATACCGGGAGAAAATGTGGGCAAATTATATTACCGGGTTGGAAAGGAAGGAAAAGAAACGCTATTGTATGATCCGGCATCCGGGCCCAACGGCAAATCGAACAGCATTAATTATTTTGTTCCCAGTGAAGATGGAAAGCTGCTGGCATTTGGTGTTTCCCAGGCCGGTTCGGAGGTCTCCACCATACATATCATGCATGTGGACACTAAAACCATGTATCCTGAAACTATTTATCCATCCTGGTTTGGGGTGAGCGGGTGGTCGCCGGACAATAAGGGATTTATTTATACTGCCCAGCAAACGGGAGATAATAAGTCCATGAACTTACTTACCAACACGCAGGCTAAATACCATTTTGTTGGAACTGATCCGAAAACTGACAAAGTACTTTTCTCAGCAAAAAAATATCCGCAGTTGCATATCGGGGCCGAATACCTATGCTTCGTTGGTTATTCTGAGGACTACAAATATATATTCGGCATAATGGGCAGTGTAAGTAATGATATCGATTGTTTTTATGCCCCTTCCTCAACGCTGTTTAATACCGGGATTCCCTGGAAAAGGCTATTGAAGAAAGAAGATCATGTAACTAATTTCGCACTTAACGGAGATGATATTTACATGCTTACCTATGAAGGCGCATCCAAATATAAGGTCATCAAAAGCAACCTGAAAAACTTCTCCGTCGGCCAGGCAAGTGTTGTCATTCCCGAAGGGCGGGATAAGATTACAAACCTCAGCAGAAGCAAGGATTATCTTTTTATTACTTACAGCGACGGAATTAACTCGTCATTAAAACAGTATAGCCTTCACAGCAGCGATATGACGCCGATTAATTTGCCATTTAGCGGGGACGTTGCATTGAACACTTTTGATATAAAAAGTAATGATGCACTGGTATATCTCACTTCCTGGAAACAGCCCCAAACCATTCTTGAATATGAGGGCGACAACAAGAAAATGGACGAAAGTGTTTTCAATGTGAAAACACAGTATCCGGGTCTTGATGATCTGGTGATAGAAGAGGTCGAAGCGCCCTCATACGATGGAACGATGGTGCCCATTTCCATTGTGTATAATAAAAATGTAAAAATGGATGGTACAGCCAGTTGCATATTGGACGGCTACGGTGCCTATGGAATATCTGAGACGCCATTTTTTTCAATCCTGGAGCTGGGCATTTTGAATAAAGGAGTCATTGCTGCCTTTGCCCATGTTCGGGGTGGCGGCGAAAAGGGTGAGGACTGGTACAAGGGAGGTTACAAATCCACAAAGCCCAATACCTGGAAAGATTTTATTGCCTGTGGCGAATACCTTATCAAGCATAATTACACAAGTACGCCAAAATTGATTGGGATGGGCACAAGCGCCGGCGGTGTATTAATTGGAAGGGCCATCACGGAGCGCCCGGATCTGTTTGGTGCCGCCATAAGTAATGTAAGCTGCAGCAATGCCCTTCGTTTTGAAAACACGCCCAACGGCCCGAATAACACCAAGGAGTTTGGTACCATCAAAGATTCAGTTGAATGCATGGGCCTTTATGAAATGGATGCATTTCAGCATGTAAAACCAGGCACGGCCTATCCGGCCGTGATTTGTGTAGGTGGCATCAATGATCCAAGGGTATCGGCATGGGAGCCCGGCAAGTTTGCCGCCGCATTACAAAATGCCAGCACCTCGGGGAAGCCTGTGGTTTTCGATGTGAATTATGATAATGGCCATTTTACCGAAGACAAAACTGTGGCCGACAGGAATTTCGCCAACATGTTTTCCTTCGCTTTATGGCAAACCGGAAATCCGGATTTTCAGCCGAAAGCTAAATAGCCCGGTTGGTTGATTTTCGTTAACTGGATCACCCAAAAAAACTGGTCCCTCTTGTCCTAAATTCAATTTGCCAATTGACAAGCTATCATTATTCATTCAAACTTATTTTTTATGAACCAGTTTTTAATCATTGTAAGAGGTAACGATCATTCCAAATCATCCCCGGAACAAATGCAAAAGCGGATGGCACTATTCGGGGAATGGATGGAAAAAGTGCTGGCCGGCCGTTATGTAGGCGGGGCGCCCCTGGAAGATACAGATGCCCGCCTCCTCAAATCTAAAAGTGAAATACTTACTGATGGGCCTTTTATGGAATCCAAGGAAATGATTTCGGGATACGTTATTATAAATGCGAATGACATTGAGGAAGCAACCGAATTGACCAAACAATGTCCTTTACTTGATCAGTTCCAACTGGAATTACGCAGGCTGAAGCCGATGATGTAATAACTGTTTTATGGAATCCCCGCCAGCCAAGGACGTTCCTTCGTTAATCGACCATCTTTTCCGCCGGGAAGCGGGAAGGATGGTCGCTATTTTAACGCGCCTGTTCGGGATCCATAACATGGAACTGGCCGAGGACGTGCTTCAGGATACCCTCCACCAGGCGCTGAAGGATTGGAATTCCGGAGAAATTCCCGACAACCCTGCAGGATGGCTGATGGTGGTTGCCAGGCGTAAAGCGATCAATGCAATTAAAAGGGAAAGTTTCTTTCGTCACTTTGCCAATGATATGGACGCCTTGTTAAGATCCGAGTGGACAGCCTCTTATACCATGGATCATATTTTTCTGGAAGATGAAATAAAAGACAGCCAGCTCCGGATGATATTTACCTGCTGCCATCCTGCTTTACCGGCCGAAGCCCAGGTAGCGCTGACATTAAAAACACTCTGCGGTTTCAGCATATCCGAAATCAGTTCTGCCTTGCTTACTAATGAATCCAATATCAATAAGCGGTTATACCGCGCAAAAGAAAAAATACGGAATGAACAGATTGATTTTACTGTTCCTTCCGGGCATGAACTGCTGCACCGGTTGGATTCAGTTCTGCTGGTGATCTACCTGTTATTCAATGAAGGTTATAATGCAACAGGCGATAACCTCACGATCCGCAGGGATCTTTGTCTGGAGGCCATGCGCCTCGCGAAGTTGCTGATTGAAAAACCGATCAGGAACGAGTACCCGCCAATCTATGCTTTGCTTGCGCTCATGTGTTTTCACGCAGCCCGCTTTGATGCCAGGATCGACAGCAATAATTGTCTTATCATCCTGGAAGAGCAGGACAGGAACCTTTGGGATAAAGAACTGATAACGCAGGGATTTGAATTTCTGGTCCAGTCAACCTCCGGAAACAGCGCAACGGCCTATCACCTCGAAGCGGCCATCGCAGCGGAGCACTGCCTGGCGCAGAATTTCAAGGAGACGAACTGGTCAAAGATTCACACCTGTTATAAGGCCCTGGAAAAACTGAAACCATCTTCCGTGATTAAATTGAACCTGGCCATCATTATAGGGAAAAGGGATGGTCCTGAAGAAGCCATCCGAAACCTGAATGAACTCAAAAAGCACAGGATGCTCGAAAACTATTATCTGCTATATGCTTCACTGGGGGAATATTATTTCCAGTTATCCCGAAAAGAAGAGGCGTTGGAAAATTTCATTATAGCAAAAAAGCTGACCAAATCTCCTGCAATAAAGGAGCTGCTGGAAAGGAAAATGGGGAAATGTTCAAATCTTTGAAAAAAGGAAAAAATTTGTACCCTGCAAAAAAAAGTTGCCTCCTTGCGGAGGCAACAGCTAAGCGGCACAGGGGTGGGCTTTTTATCCTTTAATGAAATCCTGCATTGTATCCATTACACCGTCTTTGGTGATCCTTATGATCTTAATGCTTGATTTATCTTCCAGGTACACGAGGTAAACCCCGTTTTCGATGGTTTCCACATCTTCAACCTGCGTAATGGCAAAATCAAAATAAGTGCTTTTCACAATGGCCCTCAGATCGCGGGGAAGCTTGTCTTCACCGGAACAAGTAAGGGATGACTGCCAGCGGCCTTTTTTATCGTAAAAGACCCTGTTACTAAAGCCATTCAGTTTGAAATAAGTCATGTAACCGCCGGTTACGTTAAACCATTTTTCATCGGTGGCTGCGGCAAACCTGCTCTTAAAGTCTCTGATGGCCTTAAGGCTGATATTGCTTCCCAGCCGGGCGTTGCTGGTGTCCAGGAAACCGGGATTTTCCTGGGCGGCAATGCGCTGAATGGATTTCATAAACTTGGGGGTGGCAGTAAATGCGTACACATTGCCTGTGCTTTGTGCATTCACGAAGCCGATGAGCGCTGAGAAGGAAATACATCCTAAGGTCAGCGCAATCAGGATTTTTTTCATTTTTGTAAGGTTTAATAGTTAACGAAATTGATTAATGATCGGGTTTGCATCCTGCGAATTGGAATATTCCATAAGGTTTGGGTAAATCATGGTAAATTCCTTTCTGCGGGTAATAGGGTAGGGACGTTCTGATTCCGGAATGTTCTGTAGATCATTAATCGTGCTATTTAAGGAAGGGGAAACAGAAATATGGGGAAGAAGTGATTTTTCCTTAAATTGGATGACAACACCAGCCTGACTATGGACAGCATCGATTACTTTCATAAGGAGGACAGGGAAATAATCGATCAGCTCCGGCGTGGAGGTGTTGACAGAAGAAGAAGTGAGGAGAACCTATTTAACAGGTTTTCTTATTTTATACAGGAGGGCATACGGAAACACGCTTTGGGGGAGGATGATGCCTTTAATGCCTATTCAGATACTATACTGGCTGCTATTGAAAGAATAGGCCGGGCCGATTTTCAGGGCCGCTCCTCGCTTAAAACCTACCTCTACCAGATTTTCCATAATAAATGTGTTGACCTGATCCGGAAAAAAACGACTAATAAAAGTAGCGTACACCGTTCGGAGAGTATTTCAGGCAGGCTGTTGTTTATCTCTGATACGGCCAGGTCTGTGATCCAGAAGCTGATCGACAAGGCAGATTGGAATTTGCTCAGGGAAAGGCTTAATGAACTGGAAGATAAATGCAGGCAATTGCTATTGCTTTGGGGAGACAGTTACAGTGACAAGGAGATTGCGGCCATGCTGAATTATAAAACGGCCGATGTGGTAAAAACTAGCAGGCTCCGGTGTCTGGATAAATTGAGAAAAGTATACAAAATAATATAGACGATAGTGGACAACCTGGAATATATAGACAGTTATTTCAAAAATGAATTGGCTCCGGAGGGAGCCAGGCAATTTGGAAATAAGATTGAATCGGATCCTGCTTTTGCGGAAGAAGTTGCTTTTTATCTGGCTGCCCTTGAGAGCTCCGGGGAAGATGCGGAAGCCGGGAAAAGACAAAGGTTCCGGGAATTATACCGGCAAAAAACAGCCTCCCGAAACAGGGGAACGGTTAGAAAATTAGTTTACTATCTGGCCGCAGCAGCTGTACTTACCGGGGTTGTTCTGGGACTATATCAATTTGAAAATCCCGGTTCAGGGCAGCAACTGGCTGACCGCTATATCCGGGATCATTTCACAACGCTCAGTGTTAAAATGGGCGGACAAAAGAATAACATGCAGACCGGCCTGCAATTGTATAATGAAGGGAAGCTGGCTGAAGCCCAGGCTCAATTTGAAAGGATGATTCAATCCGATACCAGCGATTTTACGGCAAAAAAGAATGCCGGAATTGTTTCTCTCCGCCTCAGGGAATATGATAAAGCCCTGGGATATTTCGAACAACTTGAAACGTATTCCGCTCTTTATTCCAATCCTGCTCTTTTTTACGAGGCCCTGACCCTAATGGAACGTAACCAGGCTGGCGACAACGAGAAAGCAAAACTAATCCTGCAAAAGGTAGTCCGGGATGGGCTCGAAGGAAGTGATTCTGCGCAGGCATGGTTAAAAAAATGGTAACTAATTATTCACTCTAAAATTAAGTTTATGAACACGCTTTCAAAAATCCGGATCAGTCATTGGCTGTCTTGCGATGTATACACGGATGCAATCCTGGATAAGCCATCTGAAGTGGATTATTTAACAACGATAAAGAGCAATCTGCTTGCCTATCTTCAGCCCTTTTTTGGAGCGAATGAAAGGGTTGGCGTGATTGTGAATTTGTATGCCAACGCTAATAACAAACATCTGTATTTTATGACAGCTGACTATCAGGTTTTAAAAAAAATACCAAAGCTGGAACAAGGATACATCCAACCGGGCTCTACTCAAACGGCTGGAAGCGCTGCGCCACATAACCCTCCGGGGGGACCCCCTCCACCGCCCTCCCCTCGCACTTTCAGGGGAACCGGTTTCGAAGAATTCGATGAGTCCAGTTATTTACGGGTTGAGGCAAACACGCTCGTTACTTTCCAGGATGAAAATATACAGGAGGCCGGCCAGAAGTTCAACCAGGAACATTGATACTACGATAAATGAGTCATGGAAAGGAAATGTTTCATTTTTATATGCTCTTTTCTTTTCCCGGTAATTTCCGTATTGGGCCAGTGCCCCATCAGAGATAGTTTATGGAAAAAATTGATTTTTTTAAGAGATTCCTCTACTCTTTCCCCAAAAGATCAATTGAATGAACTATTGAGCTTTGAGCAAGTTCTGGGCAAGTGCACTGGCCCAAGGGATTCCGTATTTGCCTTATTGCAACAGCGGATTGCCGTAGCCTATTACAAAATGGCCAATTATGAGCACGCGGAAACCAGTATCCAACTGGCAATAAATACAATCTCCTACAATTCCGGAAAACCATTTGTAAACCCGCAACACCTCGTAAGGAGTTATTATATCTTATCACTGATCCTGAATTCATCAAACCGGCCAAATGAGAAGAGGCAGGCGGAAGATAGCTGCATTTCAATATCACTCCGGACGGGCGCCAAAGATCCATTCGTTGTATCTGTTATCCTTGGAAGAGAGGAATACTTGTTCGATGTCGGCGATTATCATAGTTGCATCAGCTATGCAAAGGAAGGCGATATGATCGTTAAGAAATCAAATCCCGGACATGACAGCTTAGCATATTTAATGAATTTCCTTATCTGGAGAATAAATGCCCTCATTATACTGAAGGATTTTGAGGAAGCTGAAAAATTGCTGGCTGTTAAGATTGAAGAATTCAAAAAAGCCAATAAAGATTATTATCTCGGAACTATCTATGAGCGATTGGCAGCCGTGAAAATTCAGGAATCAAACTATTCAGAAGCCCTCAATTGTTTTAACCAGGCACTTTCATACGATACAAAGAATCGAATTTATACAAGCTGCATGTTGACCATAGTGAACAAGGGCTTTTACCTTTATAATACGAATAGTTTGAATGATAAGATAAAAGCGCTTGATTGTTACATGCAGGCTCTTCATTTTGGTTCGCTGGCACTTCCGCGAGCAAACGCATACGACTCCCAATTGGTAACTACACAATCTTTCAATATTTATGTGAATATTGCGAATATCTACGCAAGGGGTCGGCTATATGATTCAGCCCAGTATTTTTATCAAAAAGGGTTTTATCAGTTAAAATCCGGATTCAGAGAAGAAGATATACTGGACAGCGTGAACAATAAGTTCTTAGAGGATAAAAGTAAAATATATGTCATCGACGCATTATTAGATAGGGCTGAAGCTTATTTAAACGAATATCAGGATTTCCATAGTTCAGAATGCCTCTACAAAGCCGCCCGGATCTATAAGATTGTTGACGAATTACAATATCGGATTAAGACAGAGCAGATTGACTGGAACTCCCAGCTGTTCTGGCGAACCAACCTGCGACGTTTGTATGAGCATGCAATTGAAACTTATTACTTAATGGGCAATATAGCGCAGGCCTTTTATTACTTTGAGAAAAGCCGCGCTGTATTATTAAATGATCAAATCAACAAACAGCTTTTATTGGCTCAGCAGGATATCTGGAATCTGGCACAGATAAAAAAGAGAATTCTTCAGCTAAACAGGGAATCCAGGACCCCGGATCAATCTTCCGTGCGGTTTACAGATATTCAGAATGCCTTGTTCACAAATAATCAGGAACTGAACAGGTTAGAGAAATTGATTAAAAAACACAATCCTTTATATAACCAGCGAATGCTGGATACAAGTGGCATTTACCCGGGCGATATACAAGCAAACTTATTAAAGGATCATGATGCGTTGCTTGAGCTTTTCGATGGCGATAGCTCGGTATACTCCTTATTGATTACAGCACAGAAAAGCTATCTGAATAAGATCAGTAAACCTGACTTTGACAGTACCGCCAATTTATATCTGAATTATATTTCCAACCCTGATTTGCTCAATAGGGAATTCCCCGGATATGTCCGGACTGCAGGTCATCTTTATCAACTGATCTTTCAGCGCAGTCCGGTGCCTAAAGGCCGCATTGTCATTTCCCCGGATGGTCATTATTTTCCTTTTGAAGCACTCGTCGCGAATAGCAATTCAACTTCAGCAATTTATTTTCTCAGAGACCATGCAGTCAGCTATACCTATTCTGCCCGATACCTCTTGAATAATTTAGACAGCGGCCCTGGATCAGGGTCCACGGAAAATTTTCTTGGTGTCGCTCCTGTTCAATATGCCTCCGCATTTTCCCTTAGCGATTTGCCCGGTAGTGACGAGTCCCTGAAAAGAATCGGGAGCTATTTCAGCAGTCCAAATATCCTGATTGCCGGAAAGGCTTCGAAAAATAATTTTCTTCAAAATTATTCTCAATACAAAATCATTCAGTTGTATGCGCATTCCGCAGACAGTAGTACAAATGACGAGCCTGTAATTTATTTTGCCGATTCAGCACTTTACCTTTCCGACCTGATACCCGAAGGCAAACCAGTTTCCAGGCTGATCGTTTTATCTGCCTGCGAAACAGGTAACGGAAAGCTCTACCGGGGCGAAGGTGTTTTTAGTTTCAACCGCGGTTTTGCAGCTTTAGGAATTCCGGCCTGCATCACGAATCTCTGGTCGGTCGACAACAAATCCACATACGAGATCACGGAGTTGTTTTACAAGTATTTAGCGGCCGGAATGCCACTGGATATGGCACTGCAAAAAGCGAAATTGGAGTATATCGGATCCGGGTCCAAAGATAAAAGTCTTCCTTATTACTGGGCCGCAACCATTATTGCAGGAAGAACTGACCCCATTGACGTAAGCGTAAAATCTCACTGGTTGGAATTCATTATTATTATTGCGGGGATTTTATGCGCTTCCTTTTTCCTCCTGCCTTACATGCGATTAAGGGCCGACGTTAAATAGTGGTCCATAAATGTGAGCAGGGCTTCGATTCCATCCCGGTGCAAAGAATTAAAAATGCTCAATATTCCCTGATATTGTTTAATAACCGTATTTTAGTGCCGGACTTGCAGCGCCCTTAGTTAAAGGAAAATTCTTGGTCGATTATTCTGCAGCATTTGTCGATTTATCAACGGCGCAGCGCGAAAGGAACATAGTTTTATAGCTGATCCTCCCTAAAGAACAAGACTGATTTCTGTCCCTTTTTCTTCACCTCAAATACTTGTAAATGCCTCAACGCACACTGGCTAAGCCGGCAGTCCTCATGGTTATCCTGGTCATTGCCGTTATCGGCGGCTGGGAGATCCACCTTAGAAATAAAGGGATTGCGATTTCCTATGACGATGGCCCTCCGCTCTGGTCACATTACAGGGCCATGGTCTATGAGCCCGCGGACAAAGCCACGGTTTTCATCGGTTCATCCCGTATCAAATTTGATCTCGACAACGAAACCTGGCAAAAGCTAACAGGAAAGCAGGCCATTCAGTTGGCAGAAGTGGGCATGTCGCCAATGCCTGTTTTGGAAGATCTGGGCAATGACCCGAAATTCAAAGGCAGGCTGGTAGTGGACGTAACGGAAGGGCTTTTCTTTTCAAATTCGCTTGCGATCAGTGTAATTGACAATTATCTCAAATACTATCACAAGGAAACTCCTACCCAAAAGGCCAGCTTTCAATTAAATCATGTTCTGGAATCTAAATTTGTTTTCCTGGATAAGGATTTCCTATCGCTCAACGCGCAATTGGATGAATTAAAAATACCTGACCGGAAGGGTGTATTTCAGGAGCCGGATTTTCCCATAGAATTCGAAAGAACGGATTTTGACCGTCAGGATAAAATGACCCCCCGCTTCGTAGCCGATACCAACCTTCAGAAGCGTGTCCAAAATATATGGATCTATCTCATCGGGCTTAGCCAGCACGCCCCCAGGCCGCCGGTCGATCCCGTACCCGGAATTATCCAGGCAGCCAAAGAAGCCGTCGACAAGATCAGGTCGAGGGGAGGGGACGTTATTTTTACAAGAACTCCTTCCAGCGGCCCTTTCCACGATGGTGAGATGCACGCTTTTCCCCGGGCTGCTTTTTGGGATCGCCTGCTGGCGGCCACCCATTGCCGTGGCATCTATTACGCCGACTATCCTGCAATGGCTCATTTTGTTTGTCCGGAATGGTCACATTTAACACCGCATGATGCGGTCTTATATACGCAGGCCCTGATAAACCAGCTTCCTGCAACATTTGTTCGCCAATAACTATTATTTCTATCGTAAAATGAAATAGGATATGCTTTTTAACTCTTACACCTTCATCGCTTTCTTTATCGTTATACTTATTCTTCATAACCTTCCATTCCCCTGGAAGGTTAAGAAAATAAACCTGCTGATTGCCAGCTATATTTTTTATGCAGCCTGGAACCCGCCTTTCATTTTGCTGCTCTGGCTTTCTACAGTGGTTGATTATTTTGTAGGAAAGGCCCTGTATACGCAAAACAATCCGCATAAAAAGAAATTGCTGCTGGTCATAAGCCTTATCGGAAACCTGGGCATGCTTTGCTTTTTTAAATACGGAGGATTTTTACTCGAAAATTTTGTGGCCCTGACCCACATGGTGGGGATTAATTTCCATCCGGCAAAGCCTAATATCATCTTACCGGCCGGAATTTCATTTTACACGTTCACTACCTTATGCTATACAATAGATATGTATAAGAAAAAAAGTGAACCGGTAAAATCCTTTCTCAATTTCGCCCTGTTCGTCACTTTCTTTCCTCATCTGGTTGCCGGCCCGATCGTTCGCCCACCCCAGCTGGTGCCACAATTTGAAACTCCGCGGAAAGCAAACAAGCGGCAATTGATGGAAGGATTGTTCCTCTTATCGATCGGATTGTTTATGAAAGTGGTGCTGGCAGACAGCATGCTTTCCTCATCGGCCGATGCCGTGTTTGGCGCAAGGAGCGCAATTGGCGCATTGGATGCATGGATGGGCGTCCTCGCTTTTTCAGGGCAGATATTTTTTGATTTTGCCGGATATTCAACCTGCGCCATCGGCGCTGCCTTATGCCTGGGCTTTGTACTGCCCCAGAATTTTCTATATCCCTATGCGGCCATCGGCTTCACTGATTTCTGGCGCAGATGGCATATTACCTTATCATCCTGGTTGCGGGATTACCTCTATATACCGCTCGGTGGTAACCGGAAGGGAAAGCTGCGGACCTATGTGAATCTTATGATCACGATGTTGCTTGGCGGCTTATGGCATGGTGCAAACTGGACCTTTGTTGTTTGGGGTGGCCTGCATGGGTTTTATTTATGGGTAGAAAAGTTTTTCAGAGACAGAACTGCAAGGGTTACGGGAGAAATTGCAATCAGTCAGCCAATTCCAGTGCCTGTGAAGGCTTCCATGGTGCCGCCTATTGCCGAAAATAGAAGATTTCAGGGTTTTTTGTACGCCATGTTTACATTTCTTCTGGTAAACGTAACCTGGGTATTTTTCAGGTCCAATACCTTTGGGCGTGCGGGCCAAATGCTGGTCTCGATGTTTGGAGGCGTGGGAAAAGCTGACCCCCTGTTGTCTACCCTGGCCATGATTAAAATTGCTGTGATCATTACCGGGATGCTGATCGTCCACTGGCTCATGCGTGACCGGCGGGTAACTGAATTGATTTACCGGTTTCCCTGGTGGCTCACGGGCCTGATATGGTCAGCGATTGTTATACTCTTAATTCTAAGCCAGGAGACCAGCAATTCATTCATTTATTTTCAATTCTAGGCCGGCGTTGCATTCATTTTCCGTTCCGGGATGCCCACAATAATCATTGACCAGGGCTTATTAATTTCCCGGGCAAAGAAATTTTCATTTTGGAAAAACCAAACCAAAATGAAGTGGTTTTTGAATTATTAAATCCATTAATATAAATTATTTAAAAACTATAATTACCTGTTCCTATTGGATTCTTCAGTCAAACCACCAAAACGGCCCTTTTACGGCACCCATTTTGGTTGCTTTCAAAGGCAATTTAAAATGCTCACCTATTGCCGACCCAAGAAACTGCTTCCCGTAATGGCCATGGAAATTTCTCGAAAGTCACTTTTGCCACCCTATTGGTTGCTCTGGGAATTATTTACGGGGATATCGGAACCTCCCCCCTGTATGTATTCAAAGCCATACTAGGCGAAAGAATGATTTCACCGCTCCTGGTATATGGAGGTATCTCCTGTGTTTTCTGGACCCTGACCCTGCAGACAACTTTTAAGTACATCATTCTTACTTTACAGGCAGACAACAAAGGAGAAGGAGGAATTTTCTCACTCTTTGCCCTCGTTAAGCGTTTTGGCAAGAAAGCCTATTTCCCTGCTATTATCGGTGCGGCTACCCTGCTTGCCGATGGTATTATTACTCCGCCTATTTCAGTGGCTTCCGCCGTGGAAGGGCTGAATGGTCTACACGGTCTGGAGAACACGATTATCCCCGGAAATAATCTGACTGTAGGCGTTGTTATCGGAATCATCAGCTTACTCTTCTTTTTTCAGCGCTTCGGAACCAAAATTGTCGGTTCGTCATTCGGGCCCATCATGCTGATATGGTTTACGATGATTCTTATTCTGGGCCTGATTCCCATCTTGCATAATCCGGGTATTCTGGCTGCGTTAAGTCCGCATTATGCCATCGAGTTGCTAACCAGGTATCCAAATGGATTCTGGCTTTTAGGGGCAGTTTTTTTATGTACTACCGGCGCGGAGGCCCTTTATAGTGATCTTGGGCATTGCGGCAAAAAAAATATACGCCTGACCTGGATATTCGTCAAAATTTCGCTGGTAATAAATTATATGGGTCAGGGTGCCTGGATATTAACCCGGCATACCGGCAGGCTGAATGGTCTTAATCCTTTTTATGAATTGATGCCACATTGGTTTTTGCTGACCGGGATCATCATCGCCACACTCGCAGCAATCATTGCAAGCCAGGCATTGATCAGTGGTTCTTTTACGTTGATCAGTGAAGCCATCAGCATGAATTTGTGGCCGAAGGTTAAGATCAAATTTCCGACTACCATTAAGGGTCAGATCTATATCCCCAGCATGAATTCGATCCTGTGGATCGGATGCATCGGTATGATGTTTTATTTTAGAAAATCGGAGCATATGGAAGCTGCTTATGGATTTTCAATCATCATTGCGATGATGATGACCACGGCCCTGATGTTCGGTTATATGAAGTTTGTAAGGAAATGGAATATGATTCTTGTGCTATCCATTATCGGAATGTTTTTTATGGTGGAGATCATTTTTTTCGTAGCGAACGTCGCCAAAATAAAACAAAGATGGATGTTCCTTTTTTTTGAACTGGGACTGGTCTTTGTGATGTACATATGGTTTAATGCGCGGAGGATTACTAACAGGTATCTGAACTTTACAAATATCAGCAGGTTTTCATCTGAACTGATCGGGCTGAGCATTGACAAGGACGTCCCGAAATACGCCACCCACCTGGTTTATTTAACGAAAGCCAATAACGAAAAACAAATTGAACAGCGGATTATCGATTCCATCCTGAACAAAAAGCCTAAAAGGGCTGATGTCTATTGGTTTATCCATATTGATATTTCGGATGCACCTTACACCATGGAATATGATGTTACGGAGTTAATTAAGGATAAGGTGATCAGGGTGGAATTCAGACTCGGATTCCGGGTGCAACCCAGGATCCATAAATTATTTAAGAAGGTCATGCAGGAAATGTATTCGACCAATGAACTGGAATTTGTGTGTAAATATGAATCCATGTCCAAAGAAAACTTTCATGCCGACATTACCTATGTGATTATTGAACGGTTTTTATCGGTGGAAAATGAATTACCAATGAAAGAAGATTTTATTTTGGATTCCTATTTTACCATTAAAGCTGTTGCCCAGAGTGACCAAAAGGCCTATGGCCTCGATAATTCAGATACGATCATTGAATATTCCCCGTTATTTATAGATCAAAAGGACAAGCTTCCGCTTAAAAGGATTTCAAGGATTTAATGGTCCCTAAGGGTGATGCCGCCCATCTGGACCGAAATAATCCGTTTATTCAGGCTGAATAGCAGCAAACCGGAATTTTTCGGGCAGGAAGCAACCTTTCTTCACCAAATGATGTAAATGAGTAAGGGGCCGCTTAACATGGGCAGATCATATAATCTACATATTATGAAACAACAATACAATACCGGTATTCTCCTCTTCATTTCATCCTGTTTTATATTGATGGGCTGCAATAAGAATTCAACGAGTACATCAAAACCAGAGTTGACGTTATCAAAATCCATGGTCAAAATCGGCGAGCCGCTTATTGCAAGCACGAATGGCATGACAGCGGGATCCGCCGTTCAATTTTCTGCTATTGGCAATGCCGGCGGATGGACCTCTGCATCAGGAGACAGCGCCACTTATATTTTTAAAAGTGCGGGTGTATACCAGATTTCGGCAACGTTTCTCTCTGCACCCAATGGTCCGGCTTATGACAGCAGCTATTCCTCCGTAACGGTTATTGATAGTTTGTACAACGACAGCGGCTATGCTCATTGCGATGTAGTTGTTAGTTTGCCCATCGCATCCGGCGATCAGATAAACCTGACCCCCATCATTTTTTCAGATTCAGCAGGACTCGTGTTCCTGGCAAATACCCGGAATATGTATAATAGTTTCCCTGCTCTGGCAATCGGCGGGAATTTTTCAGGCTCAGCCGGCGTATACGAATGTGATTTCAATTCGGTTATAGAATATCCCTGCAACGGGCCCAGCTCTCCGGCGCCGGCAACGACTGATGTTTTTTTCAATTCCCTGAAGAATGGAACATACCCCCTCGTATTCAAACTGAATGGCATCACCTACCAGGGAAGCATGGTTATTTCGGACGCTGGCTGCACGTTTGTTTGGAACTATAATTCAGGTGTAACGATTTCTCCCTTACAGATCCAAAAACTTTAAAATAGTGCCTTTAGCGGCTAATCATAAATTTTCTGTTTTGAAACTACTGTGTGGACGGTGAAAATCCCTAGTGCTCCATTACTCAGGTTGGTATCGGGATTTGCGGGTGTGAGGGATTGCGCACTATTGGAGTTCATCTGCATTTCGTTCAGATAATTGTAAACATCTGCATCAATGCTGTACATATAGAGGGTTACCAAATCGCCAGCGTAAATATGAACACTATCATCGTAGAGAGGCAGGTTGAAATATTTACCATCGGACAGGCGGTCATCCATAATATATGTTTTATTTAGCGGGGTGTCGTTGACAAATTCGGCAAACTGGTAGTAATTAACGATCCCCGGCGGATCCTGGAAATAGGGAACGACACTTATTGTATTCTTCCTGCTGAAATTCTGATTTTCCTGAAAAGATATCGAATCCAGGGGCACCGCCTGGGGCATTACAGAAATGGCCGTATAAGTCTTACCCGAGCTCAGAACACTTAAAGTATAGGTATTTCCCGGTATCCCCTGCCAGAAAGTATGGGTATTGTAGATGCCTGGTGCCGTTTCACTCAGCGAATCAATCAGCCCTTTATCATCAGTAATCATCACCTTTGCCCCTGAAACCGGGGGGAAATTATTGGTAGCGCTGAAATTTACCGTTTTTGTAATAGATACCTGATATGGCCCTGGCAAATCAGTGACTTCCCCAAAGATGACGATCTGTGGTGCCGCATCATTCAGGTTTACCTGGATCACTTTTTTACAGGAGCAATATGAAAATATAAAAAACAATACAATAGATCTTATGCGGGATTTCATAAAATCAAAATTTAAAATTGTAGGTTACGGAAGGAATAATCTTGAATAAGGAATACTGAACGGCCTGTGTTCTGGATGCGTCGTTGGGATCCTGTTGAAACTGGATGAAATAAGGATTAGCCCGGTCATATGCGTTATAGATGGAAAATGTCCAACTCCTTTCGGTTTTTTTTGTTTTCCTGGTCAGCAGGGTGGCGCCCAGATCAAGGCGATGGTAGGGCGGCATTCGGTATGCATTTCTTTGTGTATAATAGAATAGGATCTGCCCGTTCACATCATATTTGCCATTGGGGAAGGTGACCGCATTCCCGGTAGAATACACCCAGGTAGCGGAAATTGTCCATTTCTTACTGGCCTGATAAATACCCACAACCGAAATGTCATGCGTGATGTCCTGCCTCGCAGGATACCAGCTCCCATTATTAATTCCATCAATCTTCAATTCTGTGCGGGAAAGGGTATAACCTACCCAACCTGTAAGCTTCCCATATTTTTTCTTGAAGAAAAGTTCCCATCCATAGGCGCGGCCAATTCCAAACAGAAGCTGGGATTCTACGTTTTCGTTGGCTGCGAGTTGAGCTCCATTTTTATAGTCAATCTGGTTTTGCATGGTCTTATAGTAGACTTCCGAAGAAAACTCGTACTTATTATCATTAAAATTCCGATAGTAACCAATGGATTCCTGGTCGGCAATTTCCGGCTTTACATTATTGCTGCTTGGTATCCATAGATCAGTTGGATTGCTGGAATTGGAATTGGAAAGCAGGTGCAGGTTTTGAATATTTCTTGTATACGAAATCTTTAGAGAGCTGGCACTATTTAACAGGTAGCTGGCAGACAAGCGGGGTTCGGGGTTGAAGTAGGTTTTGACGATCTGGCCGGATGAATAGGTTGAGGTGTTGATGGTATTGCCGTTCTGATCATAGGAATAAAAACTGCCAGGCCCGAAAACAGAAAAATCGGTGAGGCGCAAGCCATAATCGATATGCAGCTTTGCCAAAGGGGACCACTCGTGCGAAATATAGACGGCAGTTTCCAGGGAATACTTTTTTTGCAGCGAAAAGGAATTAAAACTGGAGCCAGGCGAGGCGTCGGCGATACCGGGGGAAATGGTATGATGAATGATATTGAATCCGAAATTGATTTTATTTTCCGAATTAGCATAGTATTGAAGATCTTCTTTGAGGGAAAAATCCTCGATCTTTGAGGTTATGTTTATATTATTACTCGTTAAATTGACATTGATCAGATAATTGTAATTACTATAGATAAAAGATGTGTTTGAGAAAAGCCGGCTGTTGAAAACATGGTTCCATCTTGCCGTAGCCGTGGAATTACCCCATTGTATCCCGAAAAGATTCGAAAACCCAAGTACATCCCTTCCAAAATAGCCGGAAAGGTAGATCCTGTTATTTTTGTTAATCCTGTAATTCGCTTTTGCATTCAGATCATAGAAATAAAGTTTGTTCCTGTTGATCGAGGTATCCCTGGAAAGTTTCAGAAACAGATCTGCATATGTGCGCCTGGCGCTGACTATGAAAGAACCTTCATCCTTTACAATCGGTCCTTCCACATTCAACCTGGAAGCGATAAGGCCGATGCCACCGCTTACAAGGTAATTCCTGTTATTGCCATCATTCATCTTTACATCTACTACGGATGACAGGCGGCCGCCATATTCAGCAGGCATTCCTCCTTTATACACGGTAACATCCTTGATTGCATCAGAATTAAAGGTGGAAAAAAAACCCAGCAAATGGGATGCATTGTACACTGTAGCCTCATCCAAAAGGATGAGGTTTTGGTCGGTCGTGCCTCCCCTTACGTAAAATCCGCTATTGCCATCTCCGGCAGATTTAATTCCGGGAAGCAGTTGTATGGTTTTGAGTATATCCTTTTCACCAAAGAGCACGGGAATATTCCTGATCTCATTCATCGATAGTTTCTGCACGCCCATCAACGGTTTGGTAACATTATCATCCCTTTTTTGGGCACTTACCACAACCTCTGTTAATTCTGTATGATCCGTATTTAATTCTATCGGCAATAAAATATTGTGTTTCAGTTCAATTTTTACCGTGTCCGAAAGATATCCTGTAAAACTAACAATCATGTTGTAGCTACCCGCGGGAGCACTTACGGAATAAAAACCATAAGCATTGGAGCTGACCCCCGACCTGGGTTGTTCAAGTAAAATAACCGTGGCGCCTATGAGCGATTCGCCGGATGTTTTATCATATATGGTTCCGCTAACGGAGTATCTGGCCTGGGAAAATAGCGGCTGCCAGCCAATCAGCATCATTACCAGGCCAAAGGCTTTTGGTGGCCTCATGAATTCCGCGTTTTAGTTGCGCAATAATACTTCATCCACTGTTAGTATTTTGTTATTTAGTATTTGGGGCGAAATAGCGGTTTCTGTATTGGAACATCTCAAATGCATATCGGCCGGCAACTAAGGGTTGGTTTCCAGATCTTAGACCACATCCCTATCTTTCGAAGCGATAGTAGCTACTGAAGAAAATGTAAGCTGACAGCACAAATGCAAAAACAGATAGCCACAAAACCGCACCGGTGAGTATGCCAATAAATATAATGAAGAATATCCCCACAATTATTTTCATATAGTCTACACGCCTGAAACAGGATATCGCCATCGAAAGGAATCAATCCCGCGACCATTCGCAAGAGGGTCGTTTTTCCGGACCCATTAATTCCCTGCAGCCAGTAAACTGAATCCGGAAGATCTAGAACCGGTATGGACAATACCTCCCGGTCACCGTAATATTTTCTTGCCTGGTGGAATTGGAGCATCAACAACAAGATAGCAGGTTTAGAAGCCTTGCAAAGAGATTCAGTAACGGACCGGCAAAAAAATAGTTAAATAATGATTCAGCGGTCCATGGCCATTGCGGTTAGTCCGGACCTTCCCCGGGAATAACTGTAAAATAATGCAGACTCATAAATCTGCTTTTGCTTTAATACCGTAAGTGTCCCAGGTAATCACCAAAAACATTAAATATGAAACAAAAAAAAATTGCCTTAATTATTGGGGTAGCACTTGCTACAACAATCAGCGGCATCATCGTAGCATCAGATCATATTGATGCTCCTGCCGTTAAAAATCAAACGACTGACATTACCGACCTGTACGTATTTCAGGGGGCGAACACGAATAATCTTGTTTTCGTTGCCAATACGCAGGGTCTTTTGGCGCCCAGTGCCACAGCCGCTGCCGCATTTGATCCCAACACGCTGATCCAGATTAGTATTGATAATAATGGAGACCATGTTGAGGATCTCGTGATTCAGGCCATCTATGCAAATGGGAAGATGAATTTTTATGGACCCGTAACGCCAACCGCAACTGGTCTCCGAAGCATACTGGAAGGACCAATTACCGTTTCCGTTCCGGTAACCGCTTATGGAGCCGCGTCACCGGTAACAGCAACATCAAAATCCGGCATTCAGGTTTTTGCAGGACCCCGGGATGACCCATTCTTTTTTGACCTCAATCAATTCCATGCAATCCTTGCGGGGAAGGCTACGGGGTTCAACAACCCGGGCTCGGATGCATTTGCGGGCACAAATGTAATGAGTGTGGTAGCTGAGGTTCCCAAAGTGCTTCTAAAAAGTACCGGCAAAATAAACGTCTGGCTCACAACGAGAAAAAAAGTATCCTGAGGTCTGTTCACCAACAAATTCATTCATAAGAAATTAAAAAACATGAAAAGCAAATACTTAAACAAAACCATCCTGGCTGCGGCGATTCTTACCATAGCTTTTGCAGCATGTAAGAAAGCTAATAATCCGATTCCTCCTGCAATCGTTTATTACGATCAGGCCGACCAGGCCGCCAGGCCCGCTATCAATACTGTTTTTATTCCGGCCAGCGGAAAGGACAGTTTTAATACAACCATACCATCACAAATGGCAGCCTTATTTGGCGGAGATATGAAGACCTCACTGCTCACATTGAATCCCGGCTTTACCACCAACCTGCTTGGCTTAACCGCGGATCAGTTCATCGGCGTGGTTTCTACCGACGTATTGAACGCTTCTACTTCCGGGGTAACCAGTTTCTATAACGGAAAAGAAGTACTCACAGGAAGAAGCCTCAGCGATGATGTGATTGATGTAGAGCTTACGCTGGTATTTGGAGGACCGGACGGGTCTGCCAATCCCGGGCTAACCAGTGATCACGTGAATGCAAACGACAAACCATTCCTTCCAGACTTTCCTTACGAAGCAAGCCCGTGGTGAAAGAGAATTTGAAAATTTGAAAATTTGATAATTTGATAATGAGGTATTCCTACTTGAAAATGTACTCGTATGCAAATCAGGAAATCAGGTAGAAAAACGAGACCAATATTAGAAATCGCCCTTCATTTTCAAATTTTCAAATTCTTCATTTTCAAATTATCAAATTTTCAAATTTTCAAATTCCCAACACGCTTCCGCAACACCACCATCCTCCTCCTCTTTCTCTCAGCTGAATTCCAGTGTGCGAAGGCCCAAAATGTTTTCAAAGGAGGCGTCGTTGATAAAATTACCAGGGAGCCACTGGAACTGGCCGTTGTGACGGATGCAAGCACATTGACAAACACGCTTACAGATAAGGAAGGAAATTTCACATTAAAAAATATCAGTCCTGCAGATTCCTTTATGGTCTCTTTCATAGGATACAGATCCCAAAAAATAAAGGCTGGATTTTCAAGAAATGGTTTGGTTATTGAACTTGAAAAAGACAGGGTTGATCTGAAAGAAATTGTCATTACCAGCCATGCCGATAATTTAATTGTATCCCACACACTCAGCAGCATTGACCTCCATATGCAACCTGTCAAATCTGCCCAGGACATGCTCAGATTGGTGCCGGGATTGTTTATTGCGCAACACCAGGGCGGCGGAAAAGCAGAACAGATTTTCCTTCGAGGCTTTGATGCCGACCATGGTACTGATGTGAATATCTCTGTTGATGGTTTGCCCGTTAACCTGGTTTCTCAGGCACATGGTCAGGGTTACGCTGATCTGCACTTTGTAATCCCTGAAACCATCGCAGGATATGATTTTGGAAAAGGCCCTTATTATACAGGCAGGGGAGATTTTTGTACGGCAGGATATGTTGCCTATAACACGATTAATGTATTGGATAAAAGTATGGTAAAGCTGGAATCAGGACAGTTCAGCACAACGCGCGGACTGGCCATGATCAATCTCCTAAGTGAGAAAGCAAAAACTAAAGGCCAAACCGCCTATGTTGCAGGCGAAGCACTGTACACAAATGGGGGGCCTTTTGATGTACCCGAGCACTTTAACAGGTTCAATTTTTTTGGAAAATTCAATACCGACCTTGGTGGAAAAAACAGATTAACGGTAAGCCTTTCTTCCCTGTCATCAAGATGGAGGGCTTCCGGAGAAATCCCAAACCGTGCGGTTGCGGAAGGCTATGTCAGGGATGCATTTGGGAGCATTGACAGTGCACAGGGAGGAAAAACAAGAAGAACAAATGTAAACCTGAAGCTCCATTCGACTCCCGGAAATGATTTTACCTGGGAAAACCAGGCATACTATGCACGATGCTATTTTGACCTGATCAGCAATTTTACGTTCTTTTATGCGGATCCGGTCCATGGGGATGAATTTGGCCAGCATGAGCTCAGGGATATATATGGATATCAAAGCACGCTGACACATCAGGATTTTATTGGAAATATTTCCCTGAAATCCACAGCCGGCCTCGGAATAAGATACGATCATACACATCCCAGCTGGTTATCACATACACTTCATGGGGACAGCATTCTTAATTTTATACAATTGGGAATAATAAAGGAAAGGAATTCAAATGCCTGGATCGATGAAACGATGGAGGCCGGCAAATGGCTATTCAATGCAGGGATAAGATTTGATTATTTCAATTTTTCTTATCTCAACACCGCTCCCGCTTCGGATACAGCATCATTTATTTATAGTGGGCTTCAAACATCGCGGGAGAAATCCATCATCAGCCCAAAAATAAATATACAATACGCAGCAAACACCCAGCTGCAGTTTTATCTGAAGCTGGGTAAGGGATTTCACTCTAATGATGCGCGCGTAGTGATTGCTAATAACGGACACCAGATTTTGCCGGCTGCCTACGGTGCCGATCTTGGTTTTAACTGGAAACCTTTATCCAGGGTTTTTATTAATGCAGCCCTCTGGTATTTATATCTTCAGCAGGAATTTACCTACGGAGCTGATTTTGGAGATGAAAGCGTAACGCCGGGAGGGAAAACGCTAAGAAAAGGAATTGATGTATCGGTCCGGTATCAGATAAATAGCTGGCTGTTTGGAAATGCAAATTTCGACCTGGCCAGACCAAGGGAACTCAATACAGCAAAAGCTGAAAATTATCTGCCGCTTGCACCAACTTTCACAAGCACTGCGGGTCTATATTACAGATTTAAAAACGGTCTGAATGGGGGAATAAGCTACAGGTATTTACATGACAGGAGTGCGAACGAAAATTATACCCTTACCGCGCGGGGCTATTTTATTACAGACCTTACCGCCAATTACAGCAAAAAGAAATATGAGGTTTCCCTTTCAGTAGAAAACCTTTTCAATAGAAAATGGAATGAAGCGCAATTTGAATATGTAACCCGGTTAAAATACGAAACATCCCCGGTGGACGAAGTAAGCAATACGCCGGGCGTGCCGTTTTTTGCGAAATTGAAATTCTCTGTGTTTTTTTAAAACGTTGAGACGGTTCCTTCAATCCATTCACACTGTTATACCGTACATACAAGCTGAGACCAAAATATATAATGGAAAAAAAAATCAGCTGGTTTCATGCCTGTCCCAGAGCCGTTGTAATTTTGATATTCCTGCTATTTAGTCAACCTGCATGGGCGCATGTTATTGTCAGAGAATTAGAAAAAATGTCAGGTGCAAATGCGGCGCTCGTATATCTGGAGCTGGGCTACACCCATATTCTTCCCCTGGGTTTTGATCATATCCTTTTTGTGCTGAGCCTGTTCCTGTTAAGCCCCAGATTAAAACCGGTTTTATGGCAGGCAACTGCATTTACGATAGCCCATTCCGTAACGCTGGGGCTCGCCATGTACCATGTAATTACTCCGCCAACCCGGATCGTCGAGCCCCTTATAGCAGTTTCGATAATGTATGTTGCGCTGGAGAATATTTTCTCTCCCCGCTTAAAAGCCTCCCGGGTTGGAGTTGTTTTTTTGTTTGGGCTCGTCCATGGAATGGGCTTTGCGGGAGCCCTTGGCAAAATGGGACTTCCGCAAAACTCTTACCTGCTCTCCCTGGTAATGTTTAATCTGGGTGTAGAGCTTGGACAGCTCACCATTATTCTGCTTGCGTATTTTTTATTGGCGAAATGGTTTGGAAATAAACCGTATTACCGTAAGGCTTTCGTTATCCCTTTATCTTTAATAATTGCCCTCGTCGCCGGGTTTTGGACTGTGCAAAGAATTTTATCCTGAATTCTTTTCCAGGTCACTGGTCTCCCGGTTCCACTTTTCTCATCGCCGGGTTTTGGATAGTACAAAGAATCTTATTCTAAATTCTTACCCAGGTTCCTGGTCGCCGGGTTTTAAATATTAAGGAATCTTATTTTAAATTTCTTCCCGGTTTTCTGATTGCCGCCTTTTGAACAGTACAAAGAATCTTATTCCAAATTCCTTTCCAGGTCCCTCTCCATGCCGGGACTAAGATCATATTTATTCTTATAGGCAGCCTCAAAAAATTTCTTCGCATTATATCCCTTGTTCAATCCCTGCATCATCTTGCCCATCCAGTATAGTTCCAGGCCTTCCAGTGGCTTTCCCGAAACCAACTGTTGATATTGTGCATATGCTTCCTGTTTTTTGTTATTTGAATACAGGCTCCAGACATACCAGGCACATGTTTGTGGTGTAGCCCGGTTTTCTAATTCCCTCCTTGAAATAAGCTCTGCTTTGGCAGGATCCTTTAGGATGCCCGTATATAATTCAATCATATATTTATTATACATGTTGCCATAAACAGAATCCGTGGCAAGCATTTCGAATGCTCTGGCATAGTTTTTTTCCAAAGAGGAATCAGCCCGGCCGTCTGCCATTTGCGTCAACTTATACAACGCATCAGGCAGTTTGTTCCGGGCACGGACAAACTCAAAGATCTTCTCCGCCAATGAATCATTTTTATCATGCACCAGTGCAATCCAGCCAAGGCCCATGATACTGTGAAAGTCCGCACTATTGATGCGGATGCACTGCATATATAAATCAGCTGCTTTCTCCATCTCACCTGCATGAATGAACAGGTCCGCGGCATTCGACAATGCCACTTGTTTCAGATAATCGCTATTTTCTTCGGAGGCCGCGGCCTTCAACATAGCGTGGATAGAACTATCCAGCAATCCATTCAGGTGATCCATTTTAGAGCGGCGGAAAAAATAGCCATAGTCATCAGGAGATTTCAATTGTTGCAGTTCAATAGTTGAATTGCTATATTTTCCCAATTCAAAATCCACGTCAAAAGAAGCCGTAAGCTGATCGTAGTTTTTCAGTCCAATTGCTTTCGCTTTCTCCAGGTAAGCATCAGCTTCTTTAAACCGGTGTTGCAGGATAGAATACCCGACAAGCGTAAGATTTGCTGCCGCTTCTTTGTGATTAAAATCCTGGTCTTCTTTACGGATCACGCTATCCGCCATCCTGATATCCCTGATATCTCCAAAAAGATGAAAGCGCATCGACAAAGCACCTGCATACTTTGACTCACTTACGATTCCCGGCAATTTGGGATCAATCCTGTTCTTCCAAAACAAAATGCCGGAGTCATTGACCTTGGCAAACGCTGGTTCTGAATAATGCGTGATGAGGCTATCAATATAAAAACGGCTTACGATCTGGCTTTTTTCATGCCTGCATGAAGAGAGAAGGCAAAAAAGGAGCGCTCCGATGACAAATGATTTCACGATACTTATTTAATGAAACATACGTGAAAATGCCTGTTTCGGATTTTAACAGCCTTCAGGAGGCAACAGATCTTTCCTTTTGCATTTGTTCATGGATCGTCCGCCCTTCTCTAAGTATGATCGCAGGCAATGATTCGATATCACTTGGACCTGTGCGGAAATTTACAATGCATACTCTTAGAAGAAGATTGCCATTCAGAACGGCATTGCTTGGGAAAACTTCTCCCCCGGTTTGAAGTTTATTCAACAATGACTGATTTAATTTATTCAGGTACTCCTGATCCATACTTGCATCCATATCCGCCGGCTTGTACCTGAATGTGGTGATGCTCAGATGCTGTGACACGGCTTCGATCTCTCTGGTTTCACTTAAAATTTCAAAAAGCTTTTTAGCAAGCCGGATATCTTCGCGTATCATGCCTATATGACCTTCCGCCCCTGCCTGGCGCAATACCAGCCAGACCTTCAGTGCACGAAATCCTCTGGAGTTTTGTAATCCTCTTTCATAAAAATTTGTTTCTTCTTCCCCATCGAAATTATAATAGGCCGGATGAAAGCTGAAAGCGTCCGTCAATGAGTTTGGATCTTTTACGAGCGTGCATCCGGCTTCCAGCGGACTATACAACCATTTATGCGGATCGATTGCAATTGAATCGGCCAATTCAATCCCCCGAAACTGATCTTTCAATTCAGGCAGGGCCGAAGCAAAGCCGCCATATGCACCGTCAATATGAAACCAGCAATCATGCTTTTTGCAGACCCCGGCAATTTCACTCAACGGATCAATAGCTCCCGTGCCTACGGAACCAGCCGCACCAACAATTAAAAATGGTATGAGCCCTTCCTTCTTGTCCGCGATTATGGTTTGATCCAGTACAGGAACATTCATTCTCTGGTCCTCAACGATGGGTATCCACCGGATTGAATCGAGGCCCAGGCCAAACAGGTCGGCAGCTTTATTGATCCAGGTATGCGTTTCAACAGAAGCATAAAGCCGCCACTTTCCTTGCGAAGGCTGTAGCCCCATCTTTCGTATGTCCCAGTTTAATTTCGCTTTTCGCGCAGCGAGGAAGCCAACAAAATTCGCCATGTTACCGCCACTCACCATGATACCCCCACCCGCCTGATACCCGATAAATTCTCCGAGCCATTGAATGGTTTGTTTTTCAATTTCGGTAGCCATGGGTGAAAGCACAAAAGCGCCGCAGTTACTATTTATGGCAGATGCGAGGAGATCAGCCAGCATACCGAGCGGTGCAGGTGACGAAGTGATATAACCCCAGAACCGCGGATGGCCATTGAATAAGCTATTTTCCACCAAAAACTGCCAGGTTTCCTTAAGCAAGGCCGCAGGATCTCCGCCTGTTGAGGGCATACTTTTTGGAAGCTTTGCCTGCAGCGAACGCGGCGTCGGTGCAGTTGTGATCGGATATTTCGGAATGGATGAAAGAAAGCCGGCTATATCGTCAATTAGCCGGTGACCTGCTTCGCGAAATGCATGGGCATCCATTTCAACCGGCGAATGGCGCTGTTGAATTGCTTCATCGGATAAAATAGGATTCATAAAATCTTTTTTGCATTGCCGTTATATAATTTTTTCAATAAATCGTCAGACAATCCAAGTCCGTATAAGGGCCAATGATAATTCAAGAGCCACTGCTCATAGAAATGTTCATCCTCCGTTTCAAGAATGCGAAACGTGGTCCGGTACATATCCGGGGAATCACCCATGTCAGTTCCATACAGCAGCCTGTCGGCATATTTTTCCATAAATGCCTTTGTATATCTTGGCACGGGGGAAATCTCGCCGTAGCGCGCCGCAATATCCGCATAGAGATTCGGATAGGTATCGAATAGTCTTGCCAGCACGCTCAGATCTGAACAGCAGTTCGCCAGGTGGCAGGCAATAAAAATCGTTTTCGGGTTTTCTCTTACAGCATTCTCCAATGTGGCAACCAACTGGTCATGGTTTAATATTCCCTTCTTCGATAAATCCACTTTCCATGTTGCTGCGTTCATCAAACCATCATTAAGAGAATCTGACGGAAGATACATCCATGCATCCTCCGCAACATGTATGCTGACCGGCATATGTAACTCAGCGCATTTTTCGAGCAATGGTTTCATGCGGGGATCGTCAATATGCAAACCATAGCCGGGCACCGGCCGGGAATACAATTCACCCAATCCCTTATCTCCTAATTCACCAACGCCAACAGCACCTTTATTATGACACCGCACAAGTTCTTCAATTGCATGTTGCTGCCATCCCGGCTTGTCGTAGCCTGTATAATCAAAGCCACACCAGACTTCGAACCGGTCCCTGTACCTCCCATATTTTTCCACCATCGAATCAAATCTTGCGCCGGTAGAATAGGTAAGGATCATGATTTTCGCAATTCCGGTTTCATCCATGGTCTTCACCCATGCATCTACTCCGGCATCCGATTTCGGATAGTCGTGGGAATGAAAATCTATAACGGGGTATTTTGCTTTTTCAACTTTTATCTGGGGCGTATTGTAAATCGAGACGGGATGATAGTCCTTTAATTTTAACTGGTCGGCTTTCTGGGAAAAACCCGGGGCAGCAATTGAAAAGGTTGCGGCAAGCAGGCAGAATGGGAAGTGGATATTTTTCATGTTGGAAGATTGAAAATAAAAATAGGTATTATTTCCAAGGTAGTCCCGATTAGATTCTTTGTTCGAAACTTCAGCGCTTATGCAAAAAGCAGGAAGCAAGATGATCGTTAACCAGGCCTGCGGCCTGCATAAAAGCATAGCAAATTGTAGTTCCTACAAACTTAAAGCCCCGTTTGCGAAGGTCGGCGCTCATTGCATCGGATTCAGGACTGTGTGCCTGAATATTTCTCTGGTCTTTCAATTTGTTATTAACCGTTTTACCATTGGTAAACTGCCATATATATTTGTCGAATGATCCAAATTCCTTTTGAACTTCCAGAAATAATTGTGCGTTGGTGACCGTTGCATTTATTTTTAGACGGTTTCGGATAATGCCTGCATCCTGCATAAGGCTTTCGATTTTGGCGTCGTCAAAGGCGGCGACCTTTTTCGCATCAAAATTTGCAAATGCCTTACGAAAGGCCGGGCGTTTATATAAAACCGTGCGCCAGCTCAATCCCGCCTGAAAAGCATCCAATACGAGGAATTCGAATAACTTCCGGTCCTCGTGAACCGGAATACCCCACTCCTCATCGTGGTATTGAATCATCAGGGCATCCTCCCCTGGCCAGAGGCAGCGTTTCTTTTCCATAATTAAGATTCCTGATCCGCCCGCAAATTATTTTATTTAGGGATAAGTTGATTAAAATCGATGTTTGTTTCCTTAGTTTTACTGTCCATTTAGTTCATACCCGCTTAAGTTCCAATAAATTTTTCGTTCTTCCTCGCATCACAAACCTTTTCCTTAAAATAAAATCCTCAAAACAATGTACACGATTTCACAATTTCAATCCCAGGGAGCAACGCTCCGGGGAAGATTATACATGCCTGAGCGTAATTTGAAAGCTATTCCAATTATTATTATGGCACATGGTTTTAGTGCTACGATAAATGGGATGGTTGGCGACAGGTATGCAGAGGAATTTCAAAAAGCGGGATTTGCTGTTTTATTGTATGACCACAGGAATTTTGGAATCAGCGATGGGGAACCCCGGCAGGAGCTAAATAAATGGCTTCAAATGAGGGGATACGAAGACGCGATAAATTTTGTTACAACATTGGATGACATTGATGCCGGAAATATTGCGTTGTGGGGCGACAGCATGAGCGCGGCAGAAATTCTTGCGCTCGGCGCTATGGATCAGAGGATCAGGGTTATCATTGCCCAGGTACCTGCATGTGGAGATAAATCCGCTCCCCCTGATGATGACGGTAAATTATTTGACGCCATGGTAGAGTATTTTCATCATGGTGATGTAACAGGTAAGCCGGAAATAACCAGTGGGCCGCTTCCTGTTGTATCATTTGATCAGAAGGGAGCTCCATCCCTGCTCAAACCCCTGACCGCTTTTCGCTGGTTTATAGAATATGGGGGACGCCATAATTCGAATTGGAAAAATCTGGCCACCTATGTGAATCCGAATGCAATAACTTTCTTCCATCCCGGCCTTTGCGCAAAACACATAAAGGCTGCTGTTTTTATGGCGGTCGGATCGGAAGATGAGATGGCAAGCCCCACTGTTGCCAGGGAAGTGTTCGAACTCATACCGGGTCCTAAAGAGTTCATTGAAATTGAGGGTGGCCATTTCGGATTACTTTATTATCCAAGCGAATCCTTTTCCAAAGCCAGCAGCGGCCAATGTGCCTTTCTTAAAAAGCACCTGAAGCCGCGGGTCGCACTGGTTTAAATATGGTACTGAGAGCTTAGACTACATCTTTACTACTACATCTTTAGCTTTTTGCATATTAGATGGTGATGCATTTTACAAAATGCTAACTTTCTGGATAATTTATTATATAAAAATCCCAAACTCCGGCTTATGGTAATTATTGAGTCCTATACTACTGCGGTGATCATGTGCGTGGTGACCATGCTCTGCTGGGGATCATGGGCCAACACGATGAAACTGACAGGGAAAAACTGGGTGTTCCAGCTATATTACTGGGACTATGCCCTCGGTGTGCTGATATTCTCTTTGTTGCTTGCCTTTACCCTGGGAAGCACCGGAACCGGAGGCCGCTCATTTCTGCATGATATTGGGCAGGCTGATGGTAAATTCCTGAGTTATGCTCTCCTGGCAGGAGTTATTTTTAATTTATCAAATGTTTTGCTTGTGACGGTGATTGATATTGCCGGGATGGCAATTGCTTTTCCCATTGGGGTCGGACTGGCCCTGGTATTAGGGGTCATCTTTGGATACATAGCCAAACCCCTTGGCAATCCAGTATTAATTTTCAGCGGACTTGCGGCTGTAGTGATAGCCATTGTACTGGATGGAATCGCTTACAGCAGGATACCCTCCGACGGAAAAAAATCCCTTATCCTGGGCATTGTGCTTTCCGTTTTAACCGGCATCTTCATGGGATTTTTCTATCCTATCCTGGTTAGCTCAATATCAGTCAATTTAATTGCCCCTGAAGCCGGAAAACTCACTCCCTATACGGCTATAGTCATGTTTTCAACTGGTTTGTTTCTTTCTTCTTTCATCTGGAATTATTACTTCATGCGCAAACCCCTGCGCGGCGATCCGGTTAGCTTTGCTGACTATTTTCATAAGGGTTCGTCAAAGGATCATGTAGTTGGTGTGGCAGGAGGACTGGTCTGGTGTCTGGGTTTTTCGCTGATGACCCTGGCGGCAGACAAGGCAGGAACGGCTATTTCCTATGGTCTCGGGCAGGGGGCAACCATGATAGCCGTGGTATGGGGAGTTTTTGTTTGGAAAGAATTCCAGAAGGCTCCGAAAAGCGTAAATAAATTATTGGCAGCCATGTTCATTTTTTATTTGCTTGGCCTTTCCCTGCTGATCAGTGCAAAATCAAATTAATCAATACAACCACACTAATTTTTTAAAATCTTGAGGCAATGAAAAAATTCATGAATGATCCTGAACATTTTGTTGATGAAATGATTGAGGGCATATTAGAGGCACATCCGCAACAGCTTACGCACTTGCTGCAGATGATTTGCGATGCATCATTAAAGCAGGCAATAAGAAAAAAGGTAAAGTAGGCATTGCAACGGGCGGCGGATCGGGTCATCTTCCTTTATTCCTTGGATATGTAGGCGAAGGGCTCCTGGATGGGTGCGCAGTGGGAGGCGTTTTTCAATCTCCAAGCGCAGAACAGATGCTGGAGGTGACAAAGGCGATCGACAGTGGCGCGGGTGTACTGTATATCTATGGAAATTATGGCGGCGACATAATGAATTTTGATATGGCAGCCGAGATGGCCGAAATGGAGGATATCAAAGTTCAGCAGGTCGTTGCCGGCGAGGACGTGGCTTCAGCACCCAAGGGTGAGGAAGGAAAACGAAGAGGTGTTGCGGGAATTTTCTTTGTCTATAAAATTGCCGGCGCCATGGCCGATAGCCTGGCTTCCCTTGAAGAAGTAAAAGAGTTGCTCAAAAAGCGTGTGCGCATGTCCGTACGATGGGTGTTGCGCTGACCCCCTGTATCGTACCTGAAGTAGGCAGGCCATCTTTCACGATCGGCGACAATGAAATGGAAATAGGGATGGGAATTCATGGTGAACCGGGAATCCATCGCGGCCCGCTGTTAAAAGCGGATGAGATCATTGATCAGATAATGAAGCGGATACTCGAAGATCTTCCCTATAAAAAGGGCGACGAAGTTTCTGTACTGGTAAACGGCCTGGGCGCCACACCAAAGGAAGAACTCTATATTCTATACCGGAAAGTTCAGCAGATTTTGAAGAAGGAGGGCATATCCGTTTACAACACTTATATTGGCGAGTTTGCTACCAGCATGGAAATGGCGGGGGCATCTGTTTCCCTGCTGAAGCTGGACGATGAACTGAAACGCCTGCTCGCAAGCCAGGCCAGTTCACCGTTTTTTGCACAGTTTCAACTTTGAGATCATGGAGCGTTTGAATATCGAAGATATCAGGTCCATTGTCCGGAACCTGAAAATAAAAATGGATGAGAAAAGGGATTATTTGATCGAACTGGACAGCGTCATGGGTGATGGTGATCTGGGCATAACGATGAGCAGGGCTTTTACTGCCGCAAACGATGAAGCCGAACGGTCAGCGGAAATCCTGCCGGGAAAATTATTAATAAAACTGGGAATGACTATGGCCAAATCCGCGCCTTCAACCATGGGAACCCTGATGGCCACAGGCTTCATGCGCGGAGGAAAAACCATCGGCGATACGGAGAGCCTGGGTACCGGAGAACTTGCAGGTTTCATGGATGCATTTGTGAATGGAATATTGGAAAGGGGAAAATCAAAACCAGGTAACAAAACAATCATCGATACACTTTATCCGGCGGCGCAATCTTTGCTCGAAGCGCAAAGAAATAATAAATCCCTGAAAGAAGGAATTGCAGGGGCTTATACAGCCGCCAACCGCGGAATGGAAGAATCGAAACAGATGAAAGCGCAGCATGGACGCGCTGCATATTACCAGGACAGCAGCATCGGGAAACAGGATGCAGGTGCAACTGTCGGGTTGTTGTTTATTGAGGTGTTTTATGAATATTGCAGATGAGAGTTGTGGTGGGTTATGGGTTATGGGTTATGGATTCTGAAAGGAAATACGCTTGACTACGGCCAAAGCACAAGAAAATGATTCATTGTATCAGAACAAATTCTCAAAATGACCAGTTTCAAAAACTCGTCAGAGAGCTTGATGCAGATTTAAGCATCCGTGATGGGGCGGATCATTCCTTTTACGCCCAATTCAATAAAATCGACATGATAAAATATGCGATCGTTGCTTATGACGATGATATACCCGTTGGATGCGGAGCAATAAAGGAATATTCCCCCGGTACAATGGAAGTTAAAAGAATGTATGTGTTGGCAAACAGGCGGGGAGAGGGCATTGCCACGATCATCTTGAAAGAGCTGGAGCGATGGGCCCTGGAATCAGGAAATAAAAAATGCCTGCTGGAAACAGGCAAAAAACAACCGGAAGCCATTGAACTTTATAAAAAAAGCGGCTATAAGATAATACCGAACTTCGGCCAATATCAAAACGTCGAAAACAGTCAATGCTTTGAGAAAATATTGGCAGAGACAACAGCAGAAGAATAGTGGTTGTTTATACTACCTCCTGCTATTGCTTGCAATACTTTTTCCTTTCTTCAGGGATGTTGAATAATACTTTCTCGAATTCTTTTGTTTTTTCTTTGATTTCGAATGAACCAGATCTTTATGCGCAGACCTGTGATTCTTTTTTGATTTCAGATGGCTCTTCGATTTATAGGAAGCCTGCACGAACAACTGTTTTTTGGCAGGAGCTTCAGGATTACGCAACTGTTGCTTGGCACTGTCCAATTTGGCATTCACAAAATCATCTACTTCCTTTTTCAGGTCGGTGGACGCATTGTCGACAACTGCATTCATATCTGTCTTTACATCCGGATTATTTATGGTACCGCTCATCTTAACATTCATGCTAACGGCATCCCTTAATCTGATCGGGATCCCCTTGTCAGCAGCCTGGGTAACCACGTCTTTCACAAATGCATTTCCTTTGCTGCCCAACTGGCTCCGGGGCACTTTCAGCTTGATGGCATAGTCAAGAGACTGATCAAAGCCATGCGTGCCGCTGATTTCCATGTCAATACCCTTCGCGGATACAATAAAAGGGGAAACGACAACCTTATTACCATTAAATGAAAAATCAGCCTTTATATCTTTCAAAGGGATATCCTTTAAGTCAGCGATATCGAGTGATTGCGAAAGTTTATCCAGGGGACCGAAATCCTTCATTGATCCTTCTTCCACCGATATACTTCCTTCCCCATACAAGCTCTGAAGGTCGGGCGTCATATCGTTATTCAGTCTTCCATTCAGGTTCATTTGTGAACTGAGTTTTCCTGAGATGAACTTGCCCACCGGCATTATTTTTTGGGCAGTATTGAATGCAAAAAATGTCTTTTGTACATCCAATCCTGTTACATTGTAGGATAAAGCGATTTCCGGATTTTTCCTGCTTTCCTTTGTAGAATAAGTGCCATTCATGTTTATCGTCCCGTCCAGGCCCTCCGCCTTGAGATTATTCAATTGAACGGTTTCATCCGATATCAGGAGGTTACAGGAAAGATTTTGCATATCCAGGTTATCATAATGAAGCTTATCAGCTTCTGCGTTTATGGTAAAGTCGATATTGTCAGGAATTGCAAATGGAGTGATACTTTGAACCTGGGCCGTTGCGCCAGCAGGATCTTTGCCTATGCCCATCCAGTCTTTCACGTTAAGGTCGTCGGCTTTTAAATGAATCGAAGCGATCAGCGGCTCATTTCTTATAGCGAAAGCAAACAGGTTATTGAATGCACCTGTGGCGATAATATGCGTTGAGAGATATTCTCCCTTCAATTCCTTGATAATGGTGTTCTTCGGATTGAAAGTCATCAGCAGGTCTTCCAGGGAGATTCCGTCAGGATATGCCTTTGATACATACAGGAAATTCGTCAGGTCAAATTTGCCAGCAGCCTGGAATTGATCCTTTTTCTTTTTTTCTGATTCGGAAATATTTCCTTTTGCGTACATGTCCGCATTCAGGAAACCACTCAGGCGGCTTCCCGGTTCTAATTTTGACAATTTTGAAAAGTTGGCCAGGTCAAGCTTACCTGCAAAAGCCAGATCAATAAATGGTTTTGTATTTCGGATTCTTCACAAATAAATGAAAGTCGATAGAATCATTATTTATTTCAACATGTCCCCGTGGAATAAACACATTCAAATGGTCTGCGATACCATCCGGATTATCTACATGAACCGCCAGGTTAAGATTCTCCACGGGTATCGGCAAATCGGGGTATTGAAAAAAGCCCTTGACGATGTCGAGATTTACATGATAGGCGGGAAAATGTTTCTCATCGTATTTCCCTTTTACAAATCCATTAAAATTACCTTCTCCGCTTGGTTTTAATACTTGCAAAATCATTTTGGTACACAGATGGCAGCATCGAAAGAAAATTTTTAAACTCGGTTGAAAGCGCATTGAACTTAATATTCATATTATAGCTGCTATCATTGATCCATTGAAAGAATCCTTCGGTATGCAATTTCAGATCGTTGAAAGATACGCGGTCGGTTTTGAAGGAATAGGTATGGGATTTATTGTCAACCCGGAATGACATTTCTATACTGGTCTTTGCATTGACCTGGTAGGGAACAGCGCTTCCGAAATTAAGGCTGACAGCATCTGCAGTCGTTTTCGTTTTCAGGGTGAAGAAGTCGGCAATGAAATCACCCTTACCCTCATGCTCAAGATTTACTACTTCTATATGAATGTCTTTGGCTTCATCCCGATAGTCAATATATCCGTTATGAAAAGCATATCGTTGTATTTCCAATTTAATAGGCTTGCCGGAAGACCCGTTATATTCCAAAGAAGAATTAGGCGGTTTTAAGATATCCCAGTTGGTATGACCGTCTTTGAGAATATGGGCATGCAGGCGGGGCTCATTTACCGTGATGGAATGAACCCTGATGCTGTCCCCGGAAATAAGGCTTCCAATGGAACAAGCTATATCAAGCTGTTTCGCCGTAATCAGCGTATCTCCGTCGAACTCTCCGACGCAGACTGCCTGAAGGTTATTTATTTCAACCGAAATCTGCGGAAAATGATGGAACAGGGAAATATCCACATCGGAGAAACTTACATGGGCCTTTAGATCTCTATTGATCCGGGTTCTGACAAGACTGGTGATTTTTCCTTTGAAGAGGTAGGGTGTCGCCCATACAAAAGTTGTAAGTACAAGCAGGACAAGCCCCAAAATTTTGAGGATTTTGGATTTCATAGTTTTCCAGGGTATTGGATTTTGAAACGGTGCAAAAAAAATTTATAAATACATCAAATGCACAACATATAACGCAAAAGGGCTGCCAAAATGGATAATCGGGCTGGGATTTTATATATCAAATAATATACTATTGCGCAACTTCCTACTAATAAAATAATTACAAGCTAAAAGGGTAGTCAAAAAATGCAGAAAATTTTTTAACATTGGTGTCCAAAAATGGGAATGGCGAGGAAGTGTAATGAATTCAGGTTGTAAGATGCATTTTCTCCGCCACCAGATACACCTGTGCGCTCCCCAGTTTGTACGGAGTTTTATCTACTGAATCATACAATGCAATTATTTGCAAACCGAATAATTCCAATAATCTTCTTATCTCTCCGATCGTATATACAAAGTGCTTATAACTATGTTCCTCATTAAGATTGTTCTTTGTATACTTTAAGTGACTTACCATGTAACTGTCATTTACAAAATATTCATTGTTGACCTGCATGGTCAGACCTTCAACCGTATATACTTTTTCCGCAGGAATTCCCGGCAGAATACTTTCTGCCATCATTCCTGAATTTATAATAAAACGCGCACCCGGTTTTAATGCCTCAGCTACCTTTCTCACAAATACTTTCATTCCCTCATAATCGAAATATCCAAAACTGTTACCCACACAATACGCTCCATCAAAAGAGCCGGGAAGTTCGATCAATAAAATATTTCCACGAATAACACGGATGGGCAGGTCTTCCTTTTTGAGCCTTTGGGTCAGGCCAGCAATAAATTCCTGAGAAATATCAACGCAGGTTACATTGAATCCTTTCCTTGCAAATGGGATGGCCAGCCTTCCATTGCCGCAGGGTATGTCCAAAATGGCCGCCCCCTTGCTAAGATTAAGCGTATCGCTCAGGAAGGAGAATTCCTTATCAGTCCAATCATTTGAAACTGCCTTTTCCCACAATTCGCAATTGATACCGGTGAAAAAGGTTTCATACCAGTTATCAGGAACTTGGTTTTTCATTTTATTCTATTTAATAGAAATGATCGTTGCCTGCCGGGCTATCAGCTCCCTCCTGATTTTAGCCAGATATTAGTAACCGCCTGGTAGAAGGTAATTAAAAATGTGCAACTGGTAAATATATAATTATCCCTCTTCATGGCCGTAGTATTGAGGCCTTCATGAATAAAAATCCATTGGGTCTGGCAAAAAAAGATTTACCTTTTCTTCAAATCCTGTCTATATGCCAGGCGATTCCTCTCTGGTAAATATTAATTCCGGTGGTCTTAAGAAAAATACATTTGATGCCATTGTCATTGGTTCCGGAATCAGCGGCGGCTGGGCAGCAAAGGAACTTTGCGAACATGGTGTAAAAACATTGATCCTGGAAAGAGGGCGCAATGTGGTGCACAAAAAAGATTATCCGACGGCAATCAAAAGTCCCTGGGATTTTGCGCACCGGGGAAGATTACCATTGGCGGTTGAAAAAGAAAATCCCATCATCAGCAGGTGCTATGCATTCGACGAAACGGCCCAGCATTTTTTTGTAAAAGACAAAGAGCATCCCTATGTTCAGGAGAAGCCGTTCGACTGGATCCGGGGCTACCAGGTAGGCGGAAAATCTTTAATGTGGGCAAGGGAAACGCAACGCTGGAGCAGGTTTGAGTTTGAAGCGCCATTGCGTGATGGATTTGCCGTAGACTGGCCCATCCGTTATGATGACCTGGCTCCCTGGTATTCTCATGTAGAAAAATTTGCAGGCATCAGTGGAAATAAAGATGGTATCGAGCATTTACCTGATGGTGAGTTCCTGCCTCCCTGGGAATTCAATTGTGCGGAGAAACAGATGCAGCAGAAAGTAAATGCCCATTATAAAGACAGGCACATGCTGATGGGTCGTTGTGCAAACCTGAGCAAGCCAAATGAAATTCATTTGCAACAGGGAAGAGGGCAGTGCCAGGCACGTAATATGTGTCAGCGTGGCTGCCCCTATGGCGGATACTTCAGCTCAAATTCATCCACATTGCCATGGGCAGAAAAAACCGGTAATCTTACTTTACAGGCCTGATTCAGTCGTTCATTCGATTATCTATGATGAGAAAAATGGAAAAGCTATTGGCGTAAGGGTAATTGATGCCAAAACAAAAGGTTCAACAGAATATTTTGCGAAGGTCATTTTTGTAAATGCCGCCTGTTTAAACAGCAACCTGCTCTTGTTGAATTCCATTTCCAACCGCTTCCCAAATGGTCTTGGCAATGATCATGATATTTTAGGCAGGTATATGGCTTTTCAAAATTATCGCGGTTCGTTAACTGCCGGTATTGACGGGCCTGCAGACAAATATTATTATGGGCGCAGACCGGTATCCCCATTGATGCCCAGTTTCAGGAACGTGTATAAACAGGAGACAGATTTTCTTCGCGGCTATATGGTCTTCTGGGGTGCTTACCGGAATACCGGGAATGCAACAGATGAAAATAATATCGGAGTCGCGTATAAGGAAGCCATGTGTGAAGCCGGAGATTGGAGCGTGTATATGTCAATGCAGGGTGAAGTGATTCCCAAGCACGACAATCATGTGAGGTTAAGCAAAGAACTAAAGGATGAATGGGGAATCCCACAGCTGATAACCTCTGTAGCCTACGATGATAATGATGAAAAAATGCTTAAGGATTTTTTAAAACAGGGCGCCGAAATCCTCGAAGTGGCGGGTTGCAAAAACATTATTCCGAATGATAGTAAACAGGCTCCTGGTCTGGATATCCATGAAATGGGCGGTGTAAGAATGGGAAAGGATCCGCGAACTTCCATGTTGAATAAATTTAACCAGTTGCATGAATGCAAAAATGTGTTTGTAACAGACGGGGCCTGCATGACCTCTGTAGGATATCAAAATCCGTCTTTGACATTTATGGCAATTACTGCGCGGGCTGCGAATTATGCGGTAGAGGAGTTGAAAAGAGGGAGGCTGTGATGAAATCCGGCCGCGAAGTATTTATTTTCGCTTCCCGTTTTTTTCAGGGAAAAGGAAAAAGTAATAGTAAAAGGCCGTCGAACCGAATTTGAAAGAATTCACAGCGGGGGCCAGAGGATAAGCAGTAGGAGCTGCAAGTTGCGTATTCGGCCAATAACAAAATTCCAATTTATGCCTCCCAGTAATCAAACCAACTGAAACCAGGAATGAGAGGAAATCCCTTTTTATTGTGATCAGGCTATGATCATTTGCCGAATTAGTTTGAAAGGGAACATTTCCATTCATAATGCCCGTAGTTGTACCGCTGCTTTGACCTATTAGGTCACTATTCTTACTGACCGAAAAATCATAATTTAAACCGCCTTTTAAATAAAGTTTTAATTTACTTAAAGGGTTTATTAAATACATGACATAAATATTCGTAACAAGAAAAGAATTGGATAGAGTCATTCTTTCAATGTACGTGGTTGTGCCGTAAAAATTAGCACTTCCCTTAAATGAATTTGTGCCAGACTTAGTAAGTTTGGAATCATATCCATTGTATCCAATTGAAAGGCCTACCTTAAATGATTTAAAGAATCCGGGGATTGAATAGAGAAGATTTATTCCGGCCGACAAAGAAAAATATGGTTTGAATTGATTAGCCGTGGTAAAATCTCCATCAAAGGCTGTCGGAAATGAATTCCTGATTCCGCCAACGAAAATTTCTGCCTGATAGTTTCCAGAGGACTTTTTCTTAATCCTTATTCCCGTGCGATTTTGATTCAAAATCCTGAATAGTGCACCGAGATCTGAAGCATTGTAAAGCGCATTATTAATCCTATTGAAATATTTATCTGAGATTCCTTCTTTTATGAAAAGATTGAATATTACTTTCTTATAAGTCTGATCCTCCTCTAATGTGTCATTTTTTTCTTTGACCCTATAAATCAATTCGGAAACTGTGCTATCATAGTAACCTATAAAAAAGTAAGCCCGTCCGGGAAGCACAAGATCATATAGGGAATAACTCCCCCTTTCCAATATTTTCAAGAAACATGTTTCTGTAACTGTACTATCAGAAAATCTCTCCGATAAACCGGTTCCTGAAACAGGACCAATGTGGAAATTCACTGTACCAGCCAAATAATCGCCAAACCCATAAACACCAAATCCCTATATGTCTTTAGCCGTGAATTTCCGCACCTCATTATTCATACTTACCTGGATGGTTTTAGGATTATTATTCCAATCATTAAATTCAATATTGCAAATAACAGAATCGCCTTTCATGTTAATATAATATCCGGGAAATAGCTTAGTGTTCGGATAAACATCCAGAGAAACAAGGAACAAGAAAAGAAATAAGGGAAGAAGTTTTCCTGGCATTTCAAGGTTAGGTTTGAGGTTAAATTAAAAATGAAGTAGAATCATCCCTAAAACAACAAAACGTCTGAAACTATTGTAGTTGATTTCAACTATATTATCAGAAAGAATACTTGCTTTAAAAGAATGTCTAAGTGTAAACACTTATTCGACAAGGCAAACTAGGCCATAGTTCATAAATTGTAATAGGCAGTATTAGGCATCTTATTTAATTGATTTTCTTTCTTTCAGGAAAAGCAAAAACATGAGAAATTTGGAGGTTATGCCAACTTTCAAGAAATACTTTGGAATTTTTTGCTGTCGAACTATAATCGCTAATATACTTTGATGAATTGTCCCATGGTAACCGGACTCACGTATATCTGATGGCTTTTTAATTTCAAGATTGCGCATAAGACGCCACCACGCATCAAAGACAAGTAGATTTCTTAACTCTTTTATTCCCATTTTATTCAGCAAATAAAAATTTTCGGGAATTTCGACAGGTCGCTTTCGAAAGCAATCCTGCGTAACCTGTTCACTGCCTAAGCCTACGCAAACTAAAATTTTCTCCAGATAGATGCATTTGGTTATGCTTAATATTCTAATGTAGAAATCTATATCTACAAGCCATTTCAGTTTATTGTCGTAAAATATTTGAAGGTCTCTCCTGTAAATAGTAACACTCGGAGGGCCGATGACGTTACTTGAAAGAAGGGTGTAGGGTGCTTTAAATAGGGAGGATAATCTGAATTTGTTAGCCCTGATTTTTTTTGTTGTTAAATTTTCAAAGAAATAATTGGCAAATGCAGAGAAGAAAAAACCAACGCCGGGATTATTTTCGATTGCTTTCGCATATTCTTTTAAAGAATTTTTACTTGAAAACCAGTCATCATCGTGCATAATTTTAATCCATTCACCTTTCGCGAAGCGAATGCATTGATTCCAATTTTCGGGCGTTCCCAGAGTTGTTTTATTTTTGAAATAACGAATAACAAATTTTTTCTCATAGTCAAGACATAATTTCTGAATTGATGCATCAGGACTATCATCCGTTACTATAACTTCGAACAATCTAAAATTTTGAACTGAGATGGAGTCAAACAACCTTTCTAAATATTCAGCTCTTTTAAAAACAGGAATGCAGATTGAAAAAACGATTGGATAATCTTCTGGCATTTTGAATTTTAGGTATGAAATCTATAAAATCTAACTATATAAAAAGGCCAAATTTAACAAACAAAAGTGTTACAACTAAGGGTATCTGCTCAGTTAGTATAATACTCCCCATTTTCGAAACCAAAAGACTACGGTGTTAAGTTAAGATTTGGTTGAAAGTTTCTTTTCATTATGCCGCTTTTTTACCTGGGATTAGCTTCCGGTCATTGTGTTTTTGTTTTGTCGTCTGATGCTTTTTATTCTTATATTGGGTATTGTGATTTTGAACTCTTTCATAAAGTTCAAAACCATCATCTGCGGGGTTCAGCGCGTAATCCAAATTAATCGAATTCCAAGCAGTTATTCTTATATTGTAAACAACGGGCAAGAAATGAACAGTATTAATTTAACCGCAGGTGCGCAGATGCAGTTTTAGAATATGGTTTATAATTACCCGACAGGAGCAAGGTGAGAGGATGAGCATTAAGGTAAAGGCACAAATTGAATTTTTTTTGGTCAAAAAAATCTTATGCAAAATAATTTAATCAAGTTTCTATTATTAGCCACCTTATCCCTTACCATTCAAACCACCCAAGCCCAGGATAAAAATGATTATCTCCGCATAAGGCCATTTGATTCAGGCTGGCGGTTCTCCGGAACCACCACAACGGATGCGCAGCTACCGGATTTTAATGATGCCAAATGGAGACTGCTCGATCTGCCGCACGACTGGAGCATTGAAGATATCCCGGACCAGGTGAGCGGTAAAACGATCGGCCCTTTTTCAAAAGACAGTCCCGGGGGTGCCGCCACTGGTCATACCGTCGGTGGCACAGGCTGGTACCGTAAGGCATTTACACTGCATGCCCCTGATGCTCATAAACTGATCTCCGTTTATTTCGAAGGCGCCTACATGGAAACAGATGTTTGGGTAAATGGGAAACCTATTGGTGAACATAAGTATGGTTATACTTCATTTTATTTTGATATCACAAAATATTGCAAGCCTGCAGGACAGGTAAATATCATGGCCGTCCGTGTGGTAAACAAGGGAAAGAACAGCCGCTGGTATAGTGGCTCGGGGCTATACCGCCACGTTAAGTTAATCGTGACTGATCCGCTGCATGTCGCTCAGTGGGGCGTTTATATCACTACCCCAAAGGTTTCTCCCCAATCAGCAATGTTAAGATCCGGTACAAAAATTATAAACAGCACGCATTCGAATGTAAGTGCAAGAATTCAAACGCGTCTTTTGGATGCGGCCGGAAAAAGGGTCGCACAAACGGAAAGCACAAAATCAATTCCCGCCAATAGCCATATTGATGTATTGCAAAGCATGGAGGTTAAATCACCAAAACTCTGGTCATTGGAAACTCCCAATCTTTATCGCGCAGAGGTCACGGTCCTTAAAAATAAAAAAGCAAAAGACGCCATCACGACTTCATTTGGAATAAGATCTATAAGCATTACAGCCGAAAATGGTCTCCTGCTCAATGGCAAAAAGCTTGAACTGCGGGGTGGCTGCGTGCATCAGGACAATGGAGTACTTGGGTTCTGCTGTCATTGACCGGGCGGAAGAAAGAAGAATTGAACTGCTGAAATCAAATGGCTTCAATGCCATCCGCTGCAGCCACAATCCGCCATCAGAGAAATTCCTGGAAACCTGCGACAGGCTCGGAATGCTGGTGATTGACGAAGCCTTTGACCAATGGGAGAAACCCAAGAATCCCGACGACTATCACCAGTTTTTCGATGCGTGGTGGGAAAGAGATTTCTCTTCGATGATCATGCGCGACCGCAATCATCCTTCCATCATCCTCTGGAGCATCGGTAATGAAATTGAAGAGCGTGCTGATCCCGCAGGACTGGAGATTGCTAAGAAGCTGATTGCAAAAGCAAGAGAACTCGATCCAACCCGAATGATTACAGAAGCTATTTGTGAATTCTGGGAACATCCCGGTCGCCCATGGGATCAAACTGCGCCGGCCTTTGCCCTGCTTGATGTGTCCGGTTACAATTACCAATGGGAGCGCTATGAAAATGATCATAAAAATTTCCCGAACAGAATTATGGTGGGAACGGAATCTGTTCCGCAACATGCTTTTCAAAACTGGGATCAGGTTGAAAAACACGCTTACGTGATCGGCGATTTTGTGTGGACAGCCATTGACTATCTTGGCGAATCGGGTATCGGACACAGCGACTGCGATACGGGAAAAGCTACACAACAAGAACCCTGGCCATGGTTTAACGGCTATTGCGGCGATATTGACCTTATCGGAGGCAAAAAGCCGCAATCTTATTATCGCGACGTGGTCTGGAGAAGAAGCAAGGTTGAATTGGCTGTCCACGTTCCGCATGAATCCGGTTGCAAAGAACAGGTAAGCTACTGGGGTTGGCCGGATGAAGAACAAAGCTGGACATGGCCCGGCAATGAAGGAAAGCTAATGCAGGTAAATGTTTACTCGCGATCTCCTAAGGTTCGGTTGCTCCTGAATGGGAAAATGATGGAAGAAAAAACTCCGGATAGTTTACTGACCGCAAAATTCGAATTGCCTTATGCAGCCGGCGAATTAAAGGCAGTCAATGTTGAAAATGGAAAAGAAACAGCAAGCGTTGTGCTCACCACAGCAGGTGAAGCAAGGGGACTTCGTCTGAAAGCTGACAGGCAGCAAATTAATGCATCGAGAAATGACCTTTCCTTTGTAACGGTTGAAGTAGTGGATGAAAAAGGAAATCTGGTATCCAATGCAAATATTCCTGTGCAGTTTACTATCAGCGGCAGCGGCGGACTGGCAGGCACCGGAAACGCAAACCCGACAAGATATGATGAGCTTTAAGCAACCAAAGAGTAACACATTCAGAGGAAAATGTCTTGTGGTACTCCGACCCAATGGCCTTCCGGGAAATATTACCCTTGAAGCAAGAGCAGATGGATTGGAGTCGGCAAAAATAGTTGTGGAGACTAAATAGTGATAAGCCTGCGCTATACCACCTATATACCATCTCCCCCTCATTTTTTTAGAAAAACTCTTGCGTCCGCAAGTTCAGTCCGGGTGGAATTTGTTGCACTTTGATCTGACAGTTGTTGAAAATAAAATCTCGCTTTCCCGGTATCTCCTGATCTTTCAGCTCCTAATCCTGCACCATACAGGCCATTAAAACGGTTTGGACGCCTCTTTAAATTCTCCTGGTAAACCGCAAAGGCTTTTGCTGAATTGCCCATTTCCATTAACATATCACCCAATAATTCCCGGGCCGGAGCTACTTCTCCCGGCGTGACCGGATGTTTTTCAGTTGCGTCCTCCATATCCGCTGCAGAATTCATTAGTTCTAATGCCTTTTTATTCTTCCCCTCTCTATAAAGCATCCAGGCATTTGAAATCTTAATTTGAATTTCGACCTGATTTGCTTTATACATATCCTTTTCAATAACAAGAGTATCGTGAATCAAATTTAATTTTTTCAGTTCGACTCCTGCGGAATCCATATTGCCAATATGCACATCCCCAAGAAGCCGCGTAAAATGGAAAATTGCTTCCTGCCAGGGGAATTTCTCCCAGGGAAAATCGACCGGATGGGTTTCAAGAGCAGCCGCCTCCTTCCATAATTTGTTTTCGAGCAGATAACGGGCGGGAATAGCCGCAAAGGCATAAGCAGCCTTAAAATCCACTGGATACACTTCATGAATGGTCTTAAGATAATCCCATTGTTCCTTTGCAAGGCCATTTTCCCCTTTTTGTAAATAAGCATAAACCAGGTAATCCATTGCATGAAGTTCATCGCCCCAATGGCCTTTAATGGCAGCATTTTCAGCATAGCATCTCGCAGAAGATGTTGACATCAGATTGGATTTTATGCTTTCGTCCCAAAGACCCAGCCGGGTAAAAATATGAGACGGCATATGTTGGGCATGCGCCGAAGCAGGAGCGACCGAAGCATATTTCCTTGCTGCAGGCAGCGCCAGGTCAGCAAGCCCGGGATAGTCGTACGTGTGAATAATATAGTGGGCTATCCCCGGATGATTTGGTTCTTCAGGATAAATAGAATTTAAAATTGCTCCGGCTTTTCTTTGATTGGGAAATGATTTATCGGCAGGATCGGCGGCGGCATCGAGGGCCAGTGCGTAAAATATCGCAGCTTCCTTATCATGGGGGTATTTAATATATATTTTCTCCATTGCTTTTTCGTAGTTGATGCAACGCGTATGATTGTCAATCTTATCACTGTTCCTGTAAATGATCGCAATGGCATCAATATAGGCAGATTCCCTTTCAGGAATTGAACCAAGAGATTTCGCTATTTCAATAGCTTTTGCTCCTTTATCAAGTTCAGACTGGGTGGCAGGTGCCCAGAGCGGATGATTATTGCACATAGCCACTCCCCAATAGGCCATCGCACAACCGGGCTCTTCATCAATAACTTTCGCAAAAACTTTTTCCGCCTGCTCATATTCAAATGAATGCAAAAGAGCCACGGCCAGGTTAAAATCTTTTTTTACTTCCCCCGAACAGCTCACGTCAAATGCCACAGTACCATATTGACCATCTGCAGGGCCGCAAAGAACAAGCTCCCCTCTTTTGAGATTAATTGCTTTTATATCCTCAGAGGATATCTTTTTATTTTTCGATTTACAGGATGGCAGCAATAGTAAAATGAAAAAAATCGGGTATGCGTATTTGGTTAGCTTTTTCATATTTCCGTTTTATTATTTCGCGAAGAATCTGCTGTTGTCACGGATAAACGAATTTACGAAATGTGGGAATGGTATAGCCGGTAAACCGGCTGCACGATAAGGAGCTATTCCGACAGAATTCCCGGATTTCATCGATGAGGCAACCCTGTTTGTCGAAATAATTTCCGGTTTGCATGGGCTGCACTAGCTTTGGAACAAGCTTGGCCAATTAGCCAAAACTTTCCAACACATTGAAAATCATCAATAATTTATTTAACCATCAGTAAATCTTTCGCCGATGGAATACGATAACGACAGGATCGTAAAAGGTACATATAAAATCGAGCTGTGTTGCTGGTTATTATTTGTACTTATCAGTCCCCTGGTAAACAGCCTCGGGATCTTTCCTCACCAATTAATAGCCAGTATCGTATTGGTAATAATAAATCTCCTCTTATTACCTCTCTACATCCTTTACTCAAGAATAATTGTACCCAGACTTCTTTTTACCAGACACGATCTGCTTTACGGGCTTTCGACGGTCCTGTTCTTTTTCCTGATACATTCGGTGCTTTTTCTTTTATACAAGATTCCACAATCATTTATCCATGACGCCGGACAGGATTATTTTTTTTATTCAACGATAACGATAGCCAGGGAAAGCAGCTGGATATTAATAAACACCTGTCTGGCTGTTTCTATCGCCTACCTCAGGGGAAAACTGCGTGAAGAAGAAACAATAGAAGTAGTTCAAAAAGAGAATACCTATTATAAACTACGTTATTTCCGGACGCAGCTGAATCCTCATTTTCTTTTTAATACCTTAAACAGCATTTATTCACTTAGCCTCAACAAGACCGATAAGACCCCGGAAGTAGTGATCAGGCTGGCCGATATCATGCGTTTCCTGATATATGAATGCAACGAAGATAAAATTCCACTTGAAAAAGAAATTGAATTTATCAGGAATTACATTGAGATAGAAAGAATAAGATATGATGCCGACATACAATTTACGGTGGAAGGTGGCACGGAAGGCGTCATGATCGAACCGTTCTTATTTATCTCTTTTATTGAAAATGGGTTCAAACATGCGATAGACACTTCATTTGCAAAACCTTTTATTTATATAACGCTCAAAGTGGGTCCGCGCCAGATAGCATTGAATGTAATCAATAATACCAGTCTTGAACTGGAGACCCAGGCAAAGAAAATTAACGGCAGGGGGCTGTTAAATAGCAAGACCGTGCTTGAATTGCTATATCCCGATGCCTTCGAACTCGATATTATCCAAACCGAGATAAAAGAAAGAAAGGAAAGTAAAATGAGACTAAAAAACGCACAGGAAAGACTTCAGAGGTTGTACCCGGATACTCATACACTTGATGTAATTTTGAGTAATAACTCATTCACTGTTTCCCTAATTCTAATTACCGCCCCAGTTGATAAGCTGTATAATTATAGAAGATGAAAGACTGGCCCAGGATGTTATTAAAAGTCATTTGGAGCGGGCAGGCGGATTCAATCTTTTGGGAACTTATCGTAATGCGCCGGAAGCAAAAGAGGCGCTTGAAAAGGAAGAAGTAGACCTCATCTTCCTCGATATTCAATTACCAGGCATGACCGGACTCAATTTTCTCCGTTCTCTGGCCAACCCACCCCTGGTAATATTTATAACTTCCTATCCCGAATACGCTTTGGAGAGTTATGAATTCAACGTAATTGATTATTTGCTGAAGCCGGTTTCATTTGAACGGTTTTCCAAAACAGTAAATAAGATAATAGACGGAAAAATATTCAAGACAGCTGCCAATGAAATAAAACCCTTTTACCGCGAGCATATATTTATAAGATCGAATGGTAAATTTTTCAGGGTCAGTTTTTCAGATATTATTTATATAGAAGGCATGAAGGACTATCTGAAGATTCATACCATGGAACTCGTAATAATTACCCATCAAACAATGGGTGAAATTGAGAATATCTTACCATCGGGCCAGTTCATCCGGATCCATAAGTCATATATAGTCGCTGCCGCACGAATCAGGGCCGTCTTCGGCAATTCAGTGGACATGGAAAAAGTCCTTCTTCCCATCGGACTCAATTATAAAGAGCGGATTATGAGTTTCATTGCAGGTAGGTCTTCGGGAATTTAGTAGTTGACAAAAATTAAACTTTGCTAACTGATGCCAACTAAGTAAATTGCACGCCCTGTCAGGTGTGCGAGAGGCTTTATGCAATCTTACTACTCTTTTGAAACCCGCCTCCCCTGAAATCTCCCTGGTAAGTTTTTTTAACACCAAAATATATCATCACGTGAAAAAATTAATCGTTATTTTTCTCGCTCCGTTATTTTTTGCTTCCTGTACGAGCAGTACTCCTGACGCATCGTCCGCTGCCGGTAAGGACAGCGCCCAGGCAGTCAGTCTTCCTTACACCGCAACCTATTCATCCAGTTTTGTCGCTGGCAAGCCCGCCGATGTGGCGACGGTATTGAACAGTTACAAAGCCTGGCAGGATGGTGACATGGCCGCTATGAAAACTGTGTTTGGGGACAGTGTCATGATGATTTTCCCAAGTGGTTTTGTATTTAATAATACGCTCGACAGCCTGATAAAAGATGCAAAGAAGGTCAGGGACAGTCTGTCTAAAGTGGATCTTACTTTCTATGCATGGACCTCAAACCACAGTGTGGATAAAAACGAAGACTGGGTGAATGTATGGTACAAGGAAATTGATACCTACAAAACCGGTAAGGTTGATTCGATGGTTTACCAGGATGACAACAGGTTGAAGGACGGGAAAATTGTTTGGGTTTCTTCCCACGAGCAAAAACTTAAGAAGTAGATTTCTTTCTAAATCTATGCAAAAGCTCCTGCAATGCGGGAGCTTTTGTATTTCCCGCAGGTGCAGGCGTATCTTTAACAAGAATTTTCTTAATCTGCCCTCGCGTAAGAATTAAAAAAATTAAAATCTAAAAAATTATGATAAACGGAGCGCACTTCATCATTTACAGTACTGATTCCAAAAAAGACCGCGATTTTTTCCGCGATATCCTGAAACTGACAAGCGTTGATATTAATGAGAAATAACTGCATCGACAATAATTAGGGATCAATGAAAAAATCATTCGCATTTTTTATCAGCTTCCTCCTTCTGAACGTCAGTTTCGCCCAGAAAAATAAAGCATCGATCCGAACCCCTTTATTTTCTATTGAAATGAATGGCGACAATGGCCTGTGGACCTACACCGTTGCGGGCACAAGCAAGGCGCTCGTTTTCAAACCCCCTGTTTTTGAAATAGATGGCAGGAAGGAGGAAGCAGCGATCATAAGTTATGCGCCCGGCCCGGTCACCCGTTTGGGCAATGGTGAAAATGAACAGATTTTTAAAGGACCAGTTTCAAATGATAAAACGATACAGTGTGCCGTTACTTTTCGTTGGGCGGAGGATAACCCTATTTTAAGGTTCCGATATACATTAACCAGTAATGCGGCGCATCATTTCAGTAAACCTTCAGGCAAGGACGAGCTTCGGTATTATTCTCTTTCCCTGGCCTCGCAGACCCATTTCAAAGAGATCCGCTTATCAGATTTCAATCAAAAGATCCATGCTACATGCATCGAAGAAGTGCCGGTTGAAAAAAAGGATTTTGAGGACAGTGCCAGCCTGATGGGACCCATGCTGGAAGCTGGTGATGACCGTTCTACCTTCATAATTGCGTATGAGCATGGTTCACAATTCCCCGATCGCTTTCTGGAATTCTGCTTCAGACCCGATAAATCGGTTGCTCTTCAGGCCGTGAAAGGGAATTATTTTGACGGGGAGCCACTCGACAAGGATCATGATTACGAAACCATCTGGTTTGAGGCGGGAGGTGTGGAAGGCAGCGAACAAAAGCTGGCCTCTCTCTACCGGAGCTTTGTCCTGAAATATATTTCACAAAACCTGGAAAGCCGCAAGCCCTATATCTATTATGATACCTGGGGCAGGCAGGAGAGAACAAAATGGGCCGGCGGCACATACCTTTCAAGCATGAACCTGGAAACCACTTTGAAAGAAATTGAAGTGGCACATCAGATGGGCATTGAAGTGTATTTGCTGGATGCGGGATGGTTTATGAAAACAGGTGACTGGCAGGTCAATACCGGTCCGGCTTTTTTTCCCGATAGCCTGAAGCAGGTCAAGGCTTTGCTGAACAAGTACGGCATGAAACTGGGGCTATGGCTCAGCCCTACAGAAGCGGCCGTCTCCAGCGAAATGCTCAGGAGAAATAAAGATTACCAGGCCGAATGGAAAGGCAAAAAAGAAGAGCCTTCCGCAATCTGGGAAACTGAAAAAAGCGTCTCCCTGGATCTTGTAAGCCCCTACTGGAGTGATTTTGCGGATGAAATCATTAAGCTGACAAAGGAGCTGGGGGTATCTTATTATACTTGGGACGGCATAGGGCAGTATGGGAACGACGGCCCCAATGGTTTTCATGGCGGAACGGCGAACAGTCAACAGGAAAGAGCGGACTGTTATGCTTTCCAGTTGCCGATCTATTTGTCAAAAGTGGCCGATAAGGTATGTGCTGCCGAGCCTCAGGTGATTTTTGATATGGATATAACGGAGGAAGGAAGGAGCGTTGGGTTAGGTTTTCTTTCTTCAGGCAAATACATTATTCTGAACAACGGACCTTATTTTCACAATCTGGATATATCCAAGCCCTGGCAGACTCCTTTATCTAATGGCAATCTGAATATTTTTGTCAACCCCGGTCCGGCCAGGGGTTGGTTTACCCGGACCGTACTCACCTACGATAAATGGCTGCCTTCGATACTTTTCCTTACCTACTATCAAACCGACGAACCCCGTAATTCGCAACTGATCAATGTGGCCTCATTAATACTGGGACAGAACGGTCTCTGGGGTGAGATCCTCAAAACCTCGCCTGAGGGTATTCAGTTCATCCATACCATACTGGAAAAGTACAAGCAGGTTCGCTGGGATGTCACCGTTAGTGACCCGGTGCGAACGGGGGAACCGGGCTTTAGTTCGGAAATCGTCGAAAAGATCAACGCAAAAAATGGCCGCGGAGAAGTGGTGCTGTTCAGCAATGGAGGGCATTACCGCTATATTACGGAACACCGCGTTGATAAGAAGATCTGGTGCACGGAAAATACAAAGGTCAGCTTTGATGCTGCCGGCCGGGCCATAATAGATACGGATTTCGATGGAAGTTCTGCCAGAATTGTATTCTTCGGGGCTCAATAATTACTGTACCGGAGAACGATAAGCGCGGGGGCTGTGAAAATCAATTTTCCTGATAAATATGTCCATTTAATGTCCGGTGATATAAGGTCGATATAATACTGATATAATACCGATATAAGTTTGATCCAGGTACCGCTTAAAAATATCAATTTTTTTGATTATTGACGATTATACGGGGTGCCGGCTGATCCCCCGGGAAGGCCGGGGCGAGCCTTTATGGTTTATATTGCAAGCTCTATTGAACTGGTCACGCCGGATCAGATCGCATCAATTAAAAACTAAAAAGCTATTTATGAAAACACTATTTCTTTTCCTTTCTGCAGCATTGCTGATCAGCTATTCTCCACCTGCCAGTTCCATTACCAAAGAAGAGCGTGATTTTGCGGTTAAGAACTTAAATGAAACCAGGGCCGTTCTTTTAAAAAGTATCCAAAACCTCTCGGATGCCCAGGTAAATTTTAAAGCCACCCCGGAACGGTGGTCCATAAAAGAATGCCTGGAGCATATAACGCTCGCCGAGAAAAGTTTATGGCAGATGGACAAAGATTCGTTGAAAGCGGCGGCCGATCCCACAAGGCGCTCCGAAATCGTTGTTACCGATGACGGCCTGATAAAGAAGATGATTGACCGGACCACGAAAAGAGTAGCTGTAGAATCCATCCGTCCGGAAAAATATCCGAACGAAAATTTCAAAGAGGTTATAAAGGATTTTCTTTCGGGAAGAGACGCACTCATCAGCTACATGGAAAAAACAAATGAGGATATGCGCAACCATTTCCTAACCATGCCTTTTGGAACGCTTGACAGCTACCAGATGATATTGATGATCAGCGCTCATTGCAATAGGCATACGCAGCAGATCAACGAAGTGAAGACAGATCCAAACTATCCCGGGAAATGAATTCGACTGAATAGCTTTAGGTCCCGGAAAAGGTATCTAAGTTCCAGGCTATTTTGATGGCGTCTTTTTTAGGTCAATCGTTACATCATTACCCATAACACTAAGCTTAAGGGTTAAAACTTCCCCTGCGAGTTTTCCCTTAATATGGGTCAGTTCATTGTTGATTGGCACGTCAAATGAAAGGCTGTCTGCATCAATTTTGCCATTTGTAATATCCGAGACGGAGCCGTCGGGATGGGTGTCTTTACCAGTCAGAACATGACCATCAACCTTAAAATCATAAGCAACATTGTATTGGTCCATAACTTTTCCGGTCCAATGGCCAGTCACATCCTGGGCGGCTGCAATTGAAATTGATCCAATTGCTATTACCGCGCTCAATAAAATTTTCCTGATCATTTTCCTGATTTTTATATTTATCGATAACTCTGTTTCCCATTACTTAATTTTTTTATTCATAGACTTCTCGTCTGTGTCCGATGGCGATAACGGTAATGACCAGTCGGGCATCCTCGATGTCGTAGATCACTCTGTAATCACCGATTCTGATGCGCCAGGCGTTACGTCCTTTGAGTTTTTTACAGCCTGGGGGCCTGGGATCTTTTTCCAACTCCAGGAGTTTATCCTCAATGCGCGTGGCAGTGGCGTTGGGTAATTTAGCCAGTTGCTTTTGCGTTGAAGGCAGGATGAGAACGGAATAGTCAGACTTTTTATTTTTTTCTTCTCTGCTGGATGGCATCTCGTAAAAGGATGGGTTTTTCTTTTTTTGCTTTCGCTTTATCATAAGCACGGATATCTTCGAGTTCTTCGCGCTGTTCAAGCAGTTGCTCGTACTGCCGGATTGGAAGGACTGCAGATATTTTTTTTCCTTTTTGGTCTGTAATAAAAGTAGTGGCAGGCATAAGTAATAATTTTAAATATTTGCCAAGGTACTGGTCATCTGGCCGGGTGCTGCTGGCGAGATGCCCTTGCAATTGCAAAGAGTTTTATGTGTTCACCAAAAGTCAATTTATTGTTTAAAAAGCAGATAAAGTAAGCTTTTGTAAAGTTAGTTTATATAAGTAGCTTGAGCAAGACCAGTTCACAGTTGGATAGATCCTAAACTGCCTTTATGTTATTGATACACCCTTACATAATCTACTTCCATCTGATCCGTTGTGAACCCAGGATCCACGGTTCCCCCGAAATTCCCGCCCATGGCCAGGTTCAGAATGATAAAGAATTGCTGGTTAAATGGTAAATCAAGCTTGTTGGATAATGTATAATACAGCAGACCATCAACAAAAAGCTGGATGGACGCGGGCGTCCACAAAGCTGAGTATATATGAAAATCCGTGCTCGCGGTAGTAATCGGTGTCGTGGAACCATCGCCGTACTGACCAATTTCAGTAGGATAATGCATGGTACCATAGATGGTGGATTTCGCGCTGCCGCTTTGTTCCATGATATCTATTTCACCACATGCCGGCCATCCTGCAGTGGCGAAGTCGCTGCCCAGCATCCAGATGGCCGGCCAGGTACCAATACTGGCAGGTAATTTAGCACGCACATCAATTCTGCCATATTGAAATGAATACAGATTGTTCGTCAGCATCCTGGCAGAAGTGTATGCACTTCCATCATATGATTCTTTCGTAGCAATGATCTTCAGTGTTCCATTGGATACAATCGCATTGGCCTGCCGGTTCGTATAGTATTCCAATTCATTATTTCCCCATCCTCCGCTGCCCGTTCCGATATCGAATCCCCATTTGGCAGGATCAGGAGAACCCGGCGTATCAAACTCGTCTGACCATACCAGGGCCAGCGCAACGGCAACAGTCACTGAAATCGATTTTGAAATCGTTTGACCTCCCGCGCTTTTTGCCGTGACTGTTACAGTATAAGTGCCTGGAAAGGGATACTTGTAGGTAATATTTTCCGCAGCATCATTTTGTGCTATATTATTCCCAAAATTATAATCGTATTCAACTGCATTGGTTGCCGAAGCCGTAAATGTAACGTTACCGCTGCTGTCAGTACTTACAACGGCAGTGACCGTTAAATCGGATGGTGAGACTCCGGCTGTTCCTGAGGTAGTTTTTTTACTGCAGGAAATCGATAACATCAAAAAGACCAGTAAAATGGCAGTCAGTGATTTCATTACTACTAAATTAGTAATTTAAGAGATTAAAATGAAGAAACTCACAAACCCAACGAAGTCATGAAGCCACATTACCCTATCCTTGACGGCCTGCGAGGGACTGCCGCCATTTTGGTAGTCATCTACCACCTGTTCGAGGCTTATTATCCTGTACCCGCCAACCATCCTATGCATCATGGTTATCTGGCGGTCGATTTTTTTTACCTGCTCTCTGGTTTTGTAGTAGGCTATGCATACGATGACCGATGGGGGAAAATGAGCACCCTTGATTTTATTAAGATAAGGCTGGTCCGCCTGCATCCCCTGGTTATTTTGGGAGTTGCGATCGGAGCCATAGGTTTTTGGTTTGATCCTTACACGAACCTGGGGCATAAGGTTGGTCTGTTAAAGCTGATAGGTGTCATGCTCATCGGATTTACTTTGCTGCCTTCGCCTGATGTGCGCGGCTGGAACGAAACGCATTCGCTGGACGGGCCCTGCTGGTCCTTGTTACAGGAATATATTGCCAATCTTATCTATGCATTTTTTGGCCGGAAGATGAGCAGGAATGTTCTATGGGTTATTGTGACCATAAGTGCTGTTGTATTGGTTATTGTATCCGTTTGGCGTGGTGACCTGGCGACCGGCTGGGGATATGATACTTTTTGGATAGCCGTCGTGCGCATGATGTTTCCTTTTTTTGCTGGTCTGCTCCTGTTCCGTACCGGAAAACTCATCCGGATTCCCATGGCGTATGTTGTTTGCTCATTGATTTTAATACTATTATTTTTCTTTCCAACCTATCAGTTTAATGGCTGGTTCGAGGCTGGATGTGTTATCATAGCCTTCCCAATCATCGTGGCTGCCGGAGCCGGAGGGCAAATCACCGGGCGCTGGCTTAAAATATGCAGGTTCTCGGGCGCCATCTCATACCCTTTATATATCGTTCACTACCCATTCATATATATTTACACCCAATGGATATTCCTGAAGAAACCGGCTCCGGCACAGATCATTCCCATTGCAGTCGGCCTATTTATATTTTTCCTGGTCCTTGCATGGGCCGCACTCAAATTTTATGATGAGCCGGTGAGGGCCTGGTTAAAGAGAAGGTTTTTGCAGCGTAAAGTTGTATAGATTATCGTCTTATCTCATTTAATTAATTTGCAAATTCCCGTCTTCAGTGGAGCGCTGAGCATTGTAATGTTTGCCATAATATTTTGCAACCATGCGAAGGCATTTCGCGCCACAGTCCATCGCGTTGAGTTGGCGGTAAAAAGTAAAATTCATTACTGATTATTATTTGATAAAGTCTTATCCAATATTTCCTTTAAGCTAGATTTTTGGGAAGGGCGCGGGGCATTTGAAGTAATTAGTTTCCCCTTATTATCAAAAATAAGATAATGAGGTATGCTGCTAATATTAAAGAAATAAGCGAAATCTGATTTGAAATTTCTATCTAATAAATATGAGTTTTTATTCAATTTAAGTTGCGAGCCCTTACCCAACCACTTCTCTTTATCCTTATCGAACGACAAGTAAATAAAATCAATTTTGTCTCCATATTGTCTTTTTATCTCATCTTCGAAAGGCATTTGATTCAGGCAAGGAATACACCATGATGCCCAACAGTCTATAAAAACTGGCTTATTAGAAATTTCCTTTTTTAAAGTAATTTTATTCCCCCTCTTGGTCTCAATAATACTATTCAAAGCTTGTTCATAGGTGAAAAGAGGTTTATTTTTTTCCATTCCATAAAGTGAATCCAGATATTGAGAAGTTGGTGAATTTGGGAATGCTTTTTTAAAGTCTGCAAGAAATGAAGGAAAAGATCCAAAATTACTTTTAAGGTTTCTTAAAAGGCAATAGAACAATAAACTTTCTTGTATTTTCCTTTTGCTTTCTTCAATAGTGCTCAGAGCAAGATATTTCTTTTTAAACAATGATTCCTCGGTACTGTTATCAGAAATAAGTTTTGTCTTATAAAGCTCAATATATCGATAAACTGCGTCGCTATATAGTAAAGTATTAAGAAAAAGCTTTTCATCGTTTAGTACATTGAAAGTACTTAGAGTATCAAGATATTCTTTTGGATAATCAGTTATTGAGTAAGAAGAAATTATGTTCGTCATTGGCTGGGTTAGATTAATTATATAAGCCGACTTTATTTCAGCGGAAGCTAATCTTTTGATTGTATTTGGAATATTATATAACAGGCAATAGTGATTCAAATAATCAATTCGGCCTCTATATAAGTCAGTGACCATTTGAAAAAATGTGTCTAATCGTAAAGCTGCTTTTTGAAGATTAACAGACCCATATTGAAGCGTATTTGAATAATAAGCCAGTGAATCAAACAGGCTATAGACATACCTGTTCTTTCCCTCAAATAAAAAATCATGAAACCACACACTCTGATAGTTTTTACCCTTATTAATCCAGTAATGTCCTTCTATTTTTGGTTTTTTTTTAAAATATATTTTTATAGTATCATCTGGAATTACAAAAGATTCATAGCCGAATCCGTCCCAAATAATACTGCATGTGGTGTCCGAAACAATATATGTGCAAATACTTTCATTAATTCCAGAATCTGCTTTTAGAAACTTATAGTCTTTTAACGGGTAAAGCCTCTTTTCAGGATCAATTTGAGTGATTGTTTCAGCTGGCTTTAATAATTTAAAGTAAAATGAATCTCTAAGTTCTTTAGTTTCTTTATATAGATATTCTACCGTAAATGTTTTCTGAGCAATTAAATTATCCACAAAAATAAATAGCATAACGAAGAAGATCCATATGAATGTTTTCAATTTATATAGCATTACGATGCTTTCGGTGAAGTTTTTTCTTTTCATAATTGAACAGTCTAAATTTACAAAATTGTATAAAACTTAACTGTTCGATTTTTCGGGAAGGATTCAACGGCATTTTGAACAATTATTACTTTTAATGAAATAGTTTTGTGCTGGCAAAAACAAACTTCCTTCAAGAAAACGAATTATCACAATAAAATGATCAGGCTATGAAAAAATTAAAAAGTTATATGTTCTGGCTAGTTGCGGTAACTATTTTCCAGATAACATTCATTTACCCGGCAACAGATTGTAATGCTCAGTCCCCCCAGCGATCATTGCTTGCACTTTCAAAAACCGACCATAAGCTGGCGATTGTAGATCCGGCTACATTAAAGGTCATGGCCCGCATTCCCGTCGGGGAAGATCCGCACGAAGTTATTGCCTCCTCAGATGGAAGGACCGCTTACGTTTCCATTTATGGCGGCGGCAGCTTGCATGAGATAAATGTAATCGACCTTGTTGCGCAAAAACCTTTATTCAATATTGATACAAGACCGCTGTTTGGACCGCATGGTCTGACGTTTGTTAATGGGAAGGTTTGGTTTACTGCGGAAGGTTCCAAATCCGTTGGTCGCTATGATCCTGCAACAAATAAACTTGACTGGAGCATGGGGACAGGTCAGGACAGGACACATATGATCTGGGTTACGGCCGACGGGAAAAAGATTTACACGACAAACGTTTCTTCCGGAACGGTCAGTATTCTTGAAGATATACTGATCCAGCCAGGAAAATTTGCGCCTCCTAATGCCCGGCCGCACGAGGATTGGACTCAAACCATTATTCCCGTATCCAGAGGTTCAGAGGGGTTTGATGTGTCGCCTGACGGCACTGAATTATGGACCGCAGCAAGTGAGGACGGGACAATTTCCATCATAGATCCCGGAGCAAAAAAATTGTCAGCTAAAATTGATGCAAAGGTTTTAGGCGCAAACCGGCTCAAGTTTACTCCGGATGGCAGGCTGGTATTCATTTCGAGTCTTGGATCGGGCGACCTGACGATTTATGATGCCAGCTCTCATAAGGAAATGAAACGGCTGAAAATTGGTCATGGTGCAGCAGGAATCCTGATGGACCCGGAAGGTGGGCGTGCATTTGTTGCCTGCTCAGCTGATAATTACATTGTTGTCATCGATCTTAAAACTTTAGAAGTTACCCAACACATTGACGTTGGCGGCGTACCAGATGGGCTCGCATGGGCAATCCGGCCTTAGTATCTTAAATAAATACCGCCATCTAACAAAAGACATGTCTCTATAATTTTTCCGCATAATCGTCCAATATTCGCTGAGAATAATAATTTGTATAGAATTATTATAATCAGCAATGACAATTTGATTGATTGCAGGCCCAAGAAGCCATGGCCCGAACTATTTCTCGAAGATTTGCAGATTGTCAACGACTTGTGAGATTTGTCGAAAATATTCACCTCCCCTAAACCTTAAAGTTCCCAATTTGGTAACTTTTACGTAGCTTTACAAAATAATAGCCTGCTTTGAGAGTTATAGCAAAAAGGAGTTTAAGGGATTTCTGGTCCAAACATCCGGATTGCGAACAACAATTGAAATCCTGGTACCGTGAAGCAGAAAAATCAAATTGGGTAACTCCTAAAAATATTAAGAAGGATTACCCGACTGCCAGTATACTTGAAAACAACCGGGTGGTATTCAATATAAAAGGCAATCATTACCGATTGATAGTGCGGATTAACTATGATTACGGTATGGTTTGGATCAGATTTATTGGTACGCATGCCCATTACGATAAAATCGACGCAAACAAAATCTGAAAAATGAATATCAAACCGCTGAAAACAAAAAAAGATTATAGTCTAGCAATGTCCAGGCTGGAAAGGATATTTGATTCTAAACCTGGTACTCCTGAAGGGGACGAACTGGAAATACTGGGAATTCTTATAGAAAAATATGAATCAGCACATTATCCAATTGACTTTCCCGACCCTATTGAGGCAATTAAATTCAGAATGGAACAGTTGGGCTTTAATCAAACTGATTTAGTGAATGTGATTGGATTTAAAAGCCGGGTAAGTGAAATAATGAGTAAGAAAAGGAAATTGTCTCTTGACATGATTCGGAAGCTCAATAGTTCATTAAATATTCCCACCGAGGTTCTAATCAAGGAATATTAAATTTTATCGTATCTCTATTTTAAACACCGGCTGACTTCAGGAGATTCGGTTATACCCTTCTTTTTTATCAAGACATCATGCTGCTTCTGCCGCTCGAATCATTCCTTCTCAAATAAATGAGGTCTGAATATCCCTGCCTTCAAACTTTGTTCAGTAGCGGGATAATTATATTTCATCATCGTGAATGATAAGAAGACTGCAGCCTTCCCGTAATTACAAGCATACTGATAAGATAAATTGCGATGGCGATCCACAACACCGACTGAAAACCGGTCATCATGCTTAATATGATAGCTATTACGGACCCGATTACCGTAAAAAATCCATTTACACCCCAGGCCCAGGGAATCAAAGAAGGTGCCTGCCTGCTGATGATATCTATCCCGGTAGGAAATGGTATTCCTAGTAAAACAGCCAATGGCATGATCAATAAAATGGCAAGCATTATCCTTGCAGGCATTGGTAAAGCAATGGCCAGCCTTAATAATGCAGGAAGAAAAACGCTGGCCAGTAATAATAAAGTGGATAATGCGATAATGGAAATACGGAGTGTCCGAAATGGGTTCAACTTATATTTACCCGAAATAAAAGAACCCGCGCCTGTAAATAGTAATAAAGCTGAAAGCACAATCGCAAAAGTGTAAACCGGTTCACCCAATAACAAACTGAATAACTGGATCATCACCATTTCAATAAAGATGAACCCGATGCCCAATCCCGAAAAATAAAAAAGAAATGGAAATATATTTTTCATCTGCAAACTGGTCGGGGAATAACGCATTAGAGGTAAAAAGATAGCCAGTGCAGAAATCAGCAATACCTGGACCAGCAAAATAATCAGGCTCACTTCTGCAATGGGTTTATCTTCCAGGGCCATCCTTCCCATTTTTTGCTGTGAGAAAATATCTTTAAATGCTTTGAAGTTCAATGAAGACCATCGTGTATGATGATTAAAAAAAGGCTGGTTATCGGTAGCGGGAATAATTTCAAAAGGATAATTTTTGTAAAAACCAGAAAGGTCTTTAACCGTTAATACTGAATCATAAATATTTTTACCGGGGCTGAAGGGGTCATATAGTACGACCGGCGTTGGGTCCTTTGTCAGATTAATAAATGTATTCATGGTTGTGACCTGTTGCCGGGTTAGTGCTGTTTTGCTCATCACAAAAACAGAAAAAAAAGATTTCCTTCCGCTATTCCCGTTTAAATCAGATTCAGGATAAGTAAAAGCGAAAAAATGCATGGCAGGTGCGGTAATTCCTTTTTCTTCCAGCACCTCTCTGCCGGTTGAGAATAGCCTGGGTAACTGGAATTCAGGACGGGTAAAATAAATCATACCACTATCCTTAAGATGGTCATAATAATCTTCAAAGGCTTCTTTGGTGAGCACATAATTTTCTGAAAGGCTCAGCGCGCCGGAGGCAATTGCCGCATTACTGATCGTGTGCACAGACAGGATTGCATCATATACATCTTTCGTGGAACGGACAAAATTCCTTCCCTCTCCCGTAATCAGTTCCACCTGCGGCTGGTGAAAAAGATCGCTCCAATATTCATTATCAAGAACCACATTATTAATAATCGGATTAATTTCCACAGCCGTTACTTTTTGCACACCATGGTGTAAAGCATCCAGCACCTGGCTACCACATCCGCTTCCGATGACCAGTACGTTTGGATTTTTTTTATCGAGGTAGGCCAGGCAGGAACCATACAACGAATCTGCCGGATATCTTGCTAAAACCGTTTTAGTATCGGGCTTCAAGTCAAAATCAAGTCCGGTTGCAGCCGTACCCTGATCGATAATAAATGTTGGAGATTTCTTCGCGGAATCTATATCACTTTTGTCAACATATAAATCTATCCTGGAAAAAGTATTCCACTTTGTATAAACCGGTTTTCTTTTGCTGGCTGACATCCTTTTGTTTGAAGTAATATGCAATGGAACGAATTGGTCCGCGTGCATGGATATGAACAGGCCTGCTAAAAGCATCAGGGAGGCAATGATCGTGAAAGGTTTAAAATTTCTCCCAAAAAACAGGATGGCAGCCAATGCGGCAAAGGGCGCTGCAAAGAGAACCGAACCACCACCGCCAAAATAGGACATGGTAAAAACAATCCCCAGGCAGCCGAGTGCTGCCCCTGCGAGATCGAAAGCATAAAATCTGTGTATTTTCGACGGAAAGCGGGTAAATAATAAGGCGAGGGCAAGGCCTGCAAAAAAGAATGGAATGGAAACAACTATATAGGTAAGCGGCATATAAAAAAGCTGCATCCTGTCAGTATATAAGCTAAAGGGATCAAAAGGAATTTTCTGAAGGAGCCAAAAGCAGACAATTACCGAAAGAGCCAGGCAGATGGCTATCCATCCAAGTGTTTTATCAAGCTGATAATCCTCGCGGAATTTTTTCCATAAGGAAAGCAAAACGCCCGAAACGCCGAAACCCAGTAATGCCGTCGATATAATCAGAAAACCGAAATGGTACCAAAGCGTTACAGAAAAAACCCGGGTAAGGGATAGTTCAAATAATAGTGTTGAAAAGGAAATGAAAAAGATTCCAAAATAGTATTTCGAAATGGATTGCATAAGGGGTCGTTATACTAAATGTACACAATCCGGGAAAGATATATGCCAAATGGAAGCGAAAATAAAGGCAGTTATGCGATGCAAGCGGATTTGAACTCTACAAGAGCGCAGGAGCAGACCATTAGATTCAGAATGGAAAGTTGGAAGCCAAAAATGAATGATATTATTTACGCAAACCCGCCGTCAAAAATCGTGTAATGAGCCAGACCAGGGCGTGGCTATCATATATATAAAACCATTCTCAGGCGATATTTTTATGAAATAGTCCATTTCTTTTCGAAGCTTATACCTTTCTTTTTTATCCGGACATCATGCTGACCCCAATTCACTATTCGAATTTCATGATCAGTTGCCTTCATCTCAGCATGGATGGATTTATGCCTGAGCCGGAAAGCAATACACAGAACTGCCAACATTCCGACAACCAATGAAAAGAGGCAGGGTATTGGGAAGATGGTGATCAGTTTAATAATTCCAATCCCATAAATCAGCACCATTACAAAGGTAAAAAGCCTGATGGGACTGATCTTTTTTAAAGCAGGGGCGCTTATCAGAACCGCCAGAAATACGATATTGAAGAGAATGAGTATAATTTTCATACGACGGATTTATCTGGTGAATGAACCTATTATTAGTAACCACGGAAGGAGAAAATGTAATCGGGGTTGGCAACCCTTTATCTTACATAATGCATTGATTATGAATCTCTACCTACCGAATCTTTCATATGATTTCCTCAGGTCCATACCGGAATTTTTTATTTCCCGGTGTACGATATTGATGGTCATATTTTAGCCCGGATTTTCGTTATGGAGATATGATGTTTGAAAAGAGTTAGTTTTTGCCAGTATTTATAATAATTATGGCCCGGCACATTTGGTACAGGTACTCAGTATACCTTGCTGCTGGCTGTAAGACCGGATTAAAGCCAAACTGCATGGTTGTTAAAGACCATCTTACAAAAAACGCATAGAGGAATTACTGCTCATAAAAGGGATAAAATTATGACGAGAAAAAATGTCATCAGGGATTACACCGAATTACATATCATTGTTGAAAAGAAATTTCATGTAAAACTGTTAAGGATTTTATTTTTATCCGCGATCCTATTCAATAGTTGCAAGAAATCAAATATTTCACCCCCTATCCTGGTAGGAAGTTGGAATTGGATATCAACTTTTAATGATGGTGCTCCAGGGCCACTGAATCCTCTGACTCCCTTAAATTCCGGAATAACACAATCCCTAACATTTACCGAGGCCAATTGGGTTCTCACTAAAAATAACCTTGTTGTTTCATCCGGCACTTATACAACATCAATGGCCAAAAATTCTTTAGGAGAAAATATAAATCGTATTGGTTATCGTAATTTGAATAATCCTGCAGATTCAATAACATACTATTCGTTAGCTAAGGATACTTTGATATTTTCTTATGATTATATTGGTGCTGCCGGTTCCGGTGCCACGATGTACATCAGGAATTAATTTTTATTATCCGAATTTCGAAATATTAATAACCGTTTGAATTACTTTATCTTTATTGCACCAGGAGGCTGCCGAAAAAGTCAGGGACTACTTTTTGGCTATTTCAGGTATAGATACCGTCTTAGTTGTAAATTCCTGTGCCCGCGGACAAGCAGTTCCTGAAAGCGATCTCGATTTCGCAATATTGGTGAAACGCGAAACTACAATGGCTGAAATAAAAATTATCGAAGCCAATTGGCAGAGGTTTTCAAAAACCCAGCCTGTATTATTCAACTATAAACAATCGAATCCATTTGCTCACTTGCATTTGGACATCATTTACGGGAACTACATGCCTACAATATTTGAAGCAGGCGAACCTCCTGACAATTTTGAAATTGCAATAGGAAATCAGATTTGCTATTCGGCGCCAATGGGCAAGGCAGGCTCTTACTTTGAGGAGCTTCAACTAAAGTGGTAGCCGTATTACAATGAAGATCTGCGCTCACAGCGGTTGATAATGATACGAAATGCATGCAAACACGACTTAGATCATATTCCTTTTTTTATAAAAAGAAATTTACATTTTCAGGCGTTTGACATATTATGTCAAGCATTTCGGGAATATCTGCAAGCTCTTTTCATTACCCATAGAATTTATCCGATTGCATATAACAAATGGATTAAAGAACAGGTTGCGAAATGGCTCAATAAGCCCGGCCTGTATCCAAAACTTCCTCCCATTCTTTCAGTAAGAAATATTGAAAGCAATGAAATCAACGGAAAAGGAGAAATGCTTTTTGAATTATTAAAGAATTTGGAAAATTAATCATACCAAATGAATTTTAATCCAGGCCTCATCGCAGCACCAGCGAACCAGGATTAAAAAGGTAATTTTATAAAATTTGATGATTTATTTCAATTTCAATCGGATATAATTCACCCAGACAGCCTTTCGATCAAAATTCGTTTTAAAAGATTGTACCATAAACTCTTTGTCATACTCAACTTTCTTATTAAACAGTTCTTTCCCGTTTACAAATACTACAACCGGCTTATCCAATTCTACCATGTCAGGTGAAATAAAAATCGAGAATTCCCTGATCCGGGAAGTTTCGATATCGAATCGATTTGACCGATAATTTGCTTTGACCGCTCCCGACAATCTTGGATAATTAAATGCCGTTACAATAGTGTCGGATATTTTGCTGGTGTCGAGATTATTCACCCAATGTGTAACTGGAAAATTGATTTCAGTTTGCCAATTCATTTTTTCACTACCGGTGTCCAATTTGTCAATGCTGATCCAGTCGCATCGCCCGTTTTTAACGTCATCACACTCCCAGTAAAGATGATGATGAAATGGATTTCTACGTTTCAAAGACATGTCTCTGAACATTAATTCAAATGCAGGATATGACTCCTTAAATTGCGGAAACCAATGTGGAAAACCATTGTAAACATGATTTTGCCAATCGATCCCAAGTGATACGGCTATACTGGCCAGCGTATCATGTCCACTAACAGGGAAATAATAGTCTTTATCCGTGGCTATATTGAAATAACTCCTATTCAAGGCATTTTTAATGAATGTCCCTCCCGTTCGGATTCTCGGGTTGGAATTAAATCCATAAAAGCCTGCAAAATCAGAAGGAGATTTCAATAAGTAGGAAACAACGCCTGTCGCTCCATTCGAATGACCGGATAAGAATACCCTGTTATCGTCGACATTAAAATATCTTTTTAGATCATTGACTATGTCCGGGACCATTGGAAAACCATCATCCGGATACATCCAATTAAATTCACGATTCGCATGAGGGTATACAACAATAGTGTGGAATTGGTAACCCAATTGAGAGAAGAACTGATTCATTCCGGTGGTATCAAAAGCCCCATATTTTGAAATGGAAAGCGGATCAGGGAATCCAGTATTCTGGGAAACTGCACCATGCAAGACCAACAAGATTGGATACGATACCAAATTATTATAATCGTTGGGGAGTTGCACTTCATAAAATGAATTCGTAGTATCATTAATTTTAATTGAAAATACAATCAAGTCGCTCTTGCCTTTTCTTAGAATATGTGGAAATTGATTATAGTGATTGATCAAATATTTAAGCCGCTCCCCGGTTTCCTCCTTCTTTATGAGAGTTGATAATATTGAGTCTGTGTAAAATTTCAGATTATCCTGGTAGCTTATACAATTTGCGACAGCGGAGATTTTTTTTCTTTCTTCATCGTCTTTCATTTTGGACGCAAGCCCAATTAGTTTCCACCATCTCTCATCACGTTGGACGTGTTTAAAATCAGGGTCATTTTTGGCATCACAGGTAATCATTTCATATTCCCCTTCTGAAAGCAAATGACCGAGGTAATGAAAGACTGTATCATTCATTTGTAGGAGGCTGCCAAGGGCAGCGGCATCATAAATATCATTATGATAAGGATGATTAGGTGCAATGCTAATGCCCTCGCTCAGAAGCCGGAAGGCAGAAGGGTAATCCTTGCTTTCTCGCAATTTAGCAGCACTATCCCTCAACTGATTATAAGTCTGGCATTCGGCGCTTCCAACTAAAAAAAGCATGCACAGGACATGCAAAATATTTCGCGACATAAACAGCAGTTTGTTAGGAATTAGTCTGAAATAAACAAAGATTGGGCAATCCGATTGTTTTCAAAGCAATTATTTACGTATAGACGAATTTCCCTTATGTATGCACAATTTCCAGGGACGCAATACAAACAAAGAAAAGCCGGATATGTACCTATATTTCACCGATTTGTGAAATAAAACCTGCATTGTTTTTGTCTTGACTTATTTTAGTCAAATGAAGAAATGGGTAATTATCACAATCCATTTTGTATGTTGGACATTGCTGCTTCTAAGCTACGTCAGCGATTTTTATGAAATTCATAGTGAATACTTTGATAAATCGATACTCACATCCGGATTAGGTAAGGGTTGGTATGCGCTTCTCAACAACCTGGCTTATATGATGGTTTCTCTCGTTGCGTTTTACGGAGCATACTTCTTTGTTGGCCCCTTTCTGTTCCTCAAAAAGAAATATCTGAGAGCTGTTATTAATTTATCGCTGGTTTTGGCGGCCGTTGTCATCACAAGGTACCTTATTGAGTTTCACTTCCTATTGCCTTATCTCAAATTCGACAATTATCTTGGAAATCCATTTCAACCAACTTACTATATAGAAAACTGCATCGGTTACACATACAGGTATTGCCTGTTCGGACTATTAGCTTATTTCCTGGTCACGTCCAACCGGTTAGAAAAGGAGAAAAGAGAAACCGAAAAGGAGAAAATTCAAGCCGAATTGTCGTTCTTGAAATCACAGATCAATCCGCATTTCCTGTTTAATACAATCAACGATATTTATGCGCTAGCTTATAAGAAGGATGACGAAACCCCGTATGCGCTGCTCAAATTATCTTCCATGTTACGCTATATGCTTAATGAAGGTGCTTTAGAGAAAGTTTTGGTGAAAAGCGAATTATCATACCTGCGGGATTATGTTGAATTGCAGGAAATTGGTTTAAAAGGGAAATTGTATCTTCAATTCACAGTAATTGGTGATACCTCAAATCAACATATTGCCCCATTACTTTTGATACCCTTCGTGGAAAATATATTTAAGCATGGAATTGTTAATGATCCGGATTATCCAGCTACATTCAAAATTGAAATTGATCAATCCCAATTGAAGTTGTATTCCAGCAATCAGGTTAAGCAAAAGCAAAAAGACTACACAAGCGGAATTGGCCTATCCAATGTGCAGAGACGCCTGGAATTATTATATCCAGATAAATATTCCCTTAGAGTGAATAACCACGCCGACACTTTCAGTTGTTTCCTGCAAATGCACCTAAAAGCATGATCAATTACAAAACATACTAAATCAATGAAATCATGCTTCGCTGCATAGTAATTGATGACAAACCTCTTGCAATTGATATTTTGAAGGAATATATTACCAAAATTCCATTCCTGGATCTCGTCCACTTCACTCAAAATCCCATTGAAGCGCTCGAATATATTAATAATAACGTAGTGGATTTAATATACCTGGATATTCAAATGCCAGAGTTAAACGGGATTCAGTTTATGAAACTACTTAACGGTAAAAGCAAAGTTATTCTCACTACTGCATATTCAGAATATGCGTTGGAAGGATATGAGCACGATGTAATTGATTACCTTCTGAAACCAGTTTCATTCAATCGATTTTACAAGGCATCAGAAAAAGCGCACAAAGTTATTGACATAAGCAGAGCCAGAGCGGCTACGAGTCTAATCACTAATGATGGCAATCTTACACTTGCAAATTCCCTCTTTGTAAAAACAGAATACAAAGTCCAAAGAATCTCATTGGAAAGCGTTTTGTACATCGAAGCAAAACAGAATTACGTTGCGATCTTTACGACAGATGAAAAAATTATGAGCCTTCAAAACATAAAAACTATAGAACCCAAATTACCATCAGATAGATTTCTGCGTGTGCATAAGTCCTTTATTGTTTCCCTTGATAAAATTATAAATGTAGAAAGGAGTCGCATCAAGATTGGAAACACTCTTATTCCCATTGGGGATAATTATCGTGATTCATTTTTTAATAAAATTAGGACGTAGGTTTTCTCCAATTAGTTGCTAAGCATCTGGTGGCAGGCCATCAAGGCGGCTATGGTTACAACATTCATCCAAAATTGAAATATCATGTAAACAGCCAGACATCAACTCCCAGACTGCTTATAACTCACCTGACAGGTGACTTTTACATTTATACGACTTACGGACATATATTCCAGACTTATTATGGCGGACAAGGGCATTCGCCAGACAATATTGTTATTTGGTTTGACAAAGAAAAAATACTTTATGGAGGATGTCTTGTAAAAAGCACTGAAGCTCAGGACCTGGGGAATCTTTCAGATGCAAACGTAAAAGCATGGGCTGCTACCATTAAAAAAATTCAGGAGAAATTCAAATACTCAAACTATATTATACCTGGCCATTTGGACTGGCAAAGTAAAGAGGCTTTAACGCATACATTAAATCTAATTCAGCAATATGAAGATAAAAAGGAGTAGATCTTTATAGTCGCAGTTCGAACTATTCACAGACTGATCTTTCAATACTCCGGGTATTCAAGAAGCTGATAATATGAAATTTTTCAAAATCAATGATTTTGTCCACAATAATATTGTGTTTGTCGAAAATATTTGTCCTACAGGAGGCTTGAGCATAGTTTAGAAAAAATCGGTAAACACATGAAAAAGTTAACGCTTCTATCTATTATTGGCTTACTTGGCTCATGCAGCATACTCAATGCCCAAGGGAATTTTTGGAATAGTCCTAACGCTTACCTCGGACAAACCCTTCCTGGTAATACTCCTGTAAAATTTGCTCCGCTACTAATAAATGATACGCCTTATTTTTCAATGGGCAGATGTGCATTTTCACCAGATGGAAAGGAATTTTATTATTGCCGCAATAACGCCTGGTTTAGTGGTAAAGACTTATCTATAAAGGTATACAAGTATGATGGTGATAAGTGGATCGGCCCGACGACGCTGGTGACACAATTTTATGCACCATCTTTTGCCCCGGGAGGCGACACGATTTACTTAATTGGCGGAGGCAGAGGAGGTGTAACGCAGATTCATCGTAATTCCAATGGTTGGAGCGAGCCGGAAACATATCTTAAAAGAGGCTACGGCATGTATGATTTTATGCCTACGCTAAGCGGCAATATGTACGCCGCCAGTAATATCAACGGGCGTATAAATGATTTTACATGTTATGATATATGCATGATGCCACCGGTTAGCAGCGGCGATACAACCATTCAAACCCTGGGCAAACCGCTGAATACACCCGGCTTTGACGGCGATTTTTTTGTAGCGCCGGATGAATCCTATATCGTTGTCAGCGCAAAAGAACATCCTGATTATGAATGTGAGTTATATATCAGCTATCACAAGCCGGACGGCGGGTGGACAAACCCCAAAAGCCTTGGACCGCGGATAAACAATGGCCTTGCTCACCGTTGGGGTGAATATGTTACGCCGGATAACAAATTTCTTTTTTACAGTTACGGCCATAGCCCGCAGGATTGCGCTCTTTACTGGGTCAGATTCGATGATTTATTGCAAGATTTAAGACAAAGCAATTTTGATCCCTATGTAAAGGATTCCATTGCTGGGCAGACTGCGAAGGTTAAACAATTTTTTTCGCTTCCTGTAAGTGACCAGGTTTTTTATGATGATGACGGAAATAGTACACTAAGCTATTCTGCAACTTCAGCAGATGGCAGTCCGTTACCGGCATGGCTAATGTTTGACGAGAAGAGGAAGATTTTATCGGGCACTCCCCGGCAAACCGGAACCTATCTGATACAGGTTACAGCAACAGATCCGGCAAAGGCAACAGCGGTTTGTACTTTTCCGGTTAAGGTTGAATAGATAGAGCATTTGGCATGCTCAATCTCAAATGGCATTTCCGTAAACAGCAAAATGAATATTCAATTTTTTTTCTTATAATTCGCTACAAAACCATCGTTAAAAATAAAATTCATTTCAGTAACCTCACCATTTCCATTTTTAAGAAACTCAATTTTCATATAATCGATATCATCGATTTTATAAAGATTGGAGGAGAGGGCGACGAGTTTGGATTTTTTCCCATTAGCACCTGTATAGTAAAGCTGGCCGTTTTCAAAACTGATGAGCCGGCTGGCATAAATGCCAATATAGGTTTTGGCAATGCTGGAATCAGCATGGTAAGGATGCAGTTTGGCTTCGAGCATGTCGCGAGACCAAATAATTCCCTTTGTCTCCGCTGAGTCCTTTGTCTTTGACAACTGGTAATTATAATACAATAAAACAGCGGCATCCAAGGAACTGTCTGCATTAATGCGAACATCGGGTTGCACACCCACTGCCTCCCAGTCAGTTCCCGTCACCGGGCTGATTGCTCTCGCAAAAGGAATCAGGCCGATAAATCCATTGCTGATAGAATTGGGACCGACAAGATGTGCGCCACCACCAGTAGTTTCACCGATAATGGTCGCCCGGTGAATGTTTTGCAGATCATAACAAAGCGCTTCCGCCGCGGAGAAGCTGCGCCGGTTAACAAGAATATAGATAGGCTTTCCAACAAATGAAACGGCAATGGAAGGCTGGTAGGTAAACGCTGTTTCAATATGATGGGTCCTACGCTCGTATACGCTACTTAACTGTGTGCCTGGAGGAACTAAAAAACTACAAATATATTTCTCCATGTCGGGGCTGCCGCCACCATTATTCCGCAGATCAATGATAAGTGCATTGGTATTTTTCAAAAAGGAAAAAGCAGTATTAACGACTTCTTTTGCATAATCATTAAATCCATAGAAGCGATCAAATGAAACATAGCCAATATTACCGTTAAGGATTTCAAGCTTTTTAAACCCGAAATTCTGTTGCGCATATTCCGCCAGGTTTTGGCGACGCTTTTCAGCGGCATTGCCGGTCGTCGTGTCCGCGAGATTGTGCTGCATTTGCGGATCATAGCTGATGGATAAATGTGCATCGTTGTATACGCTGCGGATATCTGTTGTCAATGCCTGAGCAAACGCATTTCCGCTCATCATTTTATCATAGCTGCCAGCTTTTAAACGATTTTCAATGTAAGCACCCATTCTTTGAGCGGTATCAGGAAAAATATAATTTTTTGCCAGCGCTTTTGATAAGCTGTCTACCACTTCCCGCTTTATAGCAAGGCTGAGAACCTGTGCAGGTAGTACTTTCACTAATAAAACCGCAAATAGTGTGAAAATGTATTTCATAGATTTAGTAAAAGCGATTTCATTTCCCCAATTCCTCCCTGGTATAAAAAAACCCTTTACCGGTAATTTTTGATGGCCCATAATAAAAACCATTATTGCCGAATCGCAGGTATTTTTCATTATATTTTTTATAAATGGAAGGAGGTTGTTTAACTCCATTAATAATCAACCCCTGTTCGTTCAAAACAAACCATACAATACTGTCCCTAACGGTCACCAGACGGTCGCTTATTAACTGCTGAATAATAGAAAGCATTATGTCTTTTTGTTTGGCGGGGTTGTTTTCAATGTTTTCATGTTTTGACTGTGCAATAGAAGTTGCTTTTGCCCCGGTGGCTATCTTTTGATTTCCTCTAATCACAGAATCCTTTGTGAGCAGAGAATCCTTTTGCATAACGGATATTTCCTCCCCGGCCAGCAGCTCAACCTGTTGACCCAGGCGGTTTACCCGCACCACCCCTGTCTTTACCATAATTTCTGTTTTGACAAGTGAACTACGAACCCTGAAAGAAGTTCCCACCACTGTTATGATTATATCATTGACTGTAACGGTGAACGGTTTCCTGCTATCGTGGACGATGGAAAAAAATGCTTCACCTTCCAGCCTGGTAGCGCGGGTATTTGGCCCAAACAGGGAAGGATAGTACAGGCTTGAATGTTCGGCCAGTGTTACAACCGAACCATCGGGTAAAGTGTCTGTGCGTTCCCGGTTACCACCAGCAATTTTTAATAATACAACCGAATTTTTGTGCTTGTGATCCTGCGATAAAAAATAAAAAGTAATTGCACTCCCGGCAAGAACTAAAATTGCTGCCACCCGAATCCACCAGCCCACCAACTGCATAACCTTTGCCTTGGCAGGCGCAGCATCAAGTCTTTGTTTTAATTGCAACCAGGCGGCTTGTTCATCTTCGGCAACGGGCAAACTTAAACGATTGCTCTCTTCCAGTATCCATTTTATATCCTCAAACCGTTTTCTGTTGACCAGATCAAGGGAAAGCCAGTATTCGACTTGTCCAGTCTCAGCAGGAGTAGCTTCACCCACAGCATATTTTACAATTATATGTTCTCCAGGTGCTATAAATGACATACAATAAAAATTAAAATGGGAAGAAATTCAGATAAGGATATTCGCAATAGTTTCAGGGCTTTTCCCATTTGGGACTCAACTGTTTTTACGGATAAACCCAACACCGTTGCGACTTCCCTGTATTTCAATTTTTCAAAACGGTTCAACTGGAAAATCGTCCTGCATTGTTCCGGTAAATGATTCAATGCCTTTCTTACCGATTCTTCGAGTTGTGCATGTTTTACTTTCACGGCAGCATCCTCTACGGATATGGTATTCTTTTCACGGTTAAGCATAATTGATTCGTAGTTAGTTTGGCGCTTTTGCTTCTTCAATTGGAGCAAAGATTCATGGTGAACACATGCATATAAATAGGCTTTGAGAGAACTTTGAATAAACAGTTTTTCCCTTTTCAGCCAAATGCGGTAAAAAACTTCCTGCACAATATCTGCCGCAATCGCTTCCTCTTTTACTATGAGAAATGCATATACATGCAGGGGCTTATGAAAGTTTTTGAAAACTTTTTCATAGGCTGCCGTATCGCCCTGCCTCAGTAAATGAATTAAATCCTGATCCGGGAGTTCCAATTCGCCTGTTTATAATATTATCAGTACATAAGAGTACTAAGGAATAATTTACCCCTAAGAATAAAAAAAATAAAATTGCTGGCCCCGGTTAGCCTGATGGTACTTCATTGTATCACAAGCGAACATAATCAGTATCAGAACCGTGCATCGCAAAAAGGGAATTTGATTTATGAGGCTGATTAGTAATCCTTTAGAAGTCTGGCATTTTCTTAGCATTGAATGCTAAAACTTCCGCCTTTCTAACCTGAATATAAGGTCATGTTCAAAAACTATTTCAAAACTGCCGTCAGGAATCTCACACATAACAAAGCATGTTCTAAGGACATTTTATCACTCGTTGTTATTTCTATCCTGATATCAATTCCTTTGACCTGGATAGCTGCAAATAAATGGCTTCAAAACTATCCATACAGGATTACACTGAGCTGGTTAAGAACAGCCACTCATAATCATACTTTATATTGAAGAACTACTTTTGTGTTGGCCCCCTAAATGGCTGGACTAAATTAGTAAATCAATTTAGTCACCTTAAATTTAGGTTATGGGAAGACAACGCAGAAGCTTTTCTGTGGAACAGAAGCTTCAAATCATCCAGGAAGCCGATCAGCAAGGGGTAACTCCAACCCTTCGTAAGCACAACATCGCTCACTCCCTTTATTTACGATGGAAGAATCAGTTTAACGAAGGTGGTGCAAAACTGCTACAACCGCAATACCACAAGATCGATCCGGAACTGCGGGCACTGCAGGAAGAAAATGCAAGGCTAAAAAAAATCATTGGCAACCAGGCATTGGAGCTGGAGTTCAAGACCGAGTTATTAAAAAAAAACGAGGCTTACGAGCGGAGGTTGAAGGGGTTGTAAAAGAATATAAGCATAAGGGAGTGGCCGTGCGCAAACTTTTATCCTGGGCAGATTTGCAACCCAGCAGTTACTATTATAAGAAATCGGGGCTTCGTAAAGGCAGGAAGCCTACTACCCACAGTGTGAACCAGGATGGCGAACTCTTTGAAAATGCAGTAGTTGTCAGGGATATTGAACATACGCTTGCCCAGGAGTTTTGCTGTTACGGTTATCACAACATGACCGGTGAGCTCAAGGACCAGGGCTGGATCATCAACCATAAAAAAGTAAACAGGCTCATGAAGGAAAACAATCTGCTCTATGGTGCCAGAATACGACCGAAACCTTTTAAGCGTGATTTTATCCGGTTCAGAACTTTGAAACCAGTGCGCCCATTGCAGTACTTGTCCATGGACATAAAATATGTGCATATCCATGGAACAGGAAAGAATGCACTGCTTTTAACGGTGATAGATATTTACAGCCGCAAAGAGTTGGTCCATATCCTGCGCCACAGCATTAAAAAAGGCGATGTGCTGGTTATGCTTTCCCTTATGCTGCTGGAATATAAGGCCGAAGGAATAACGCTCAGAAATGATAACGGGTCCCAGTTCATTGCCATAGCCGTCAGGCAATATCTGAAGGAAAAAGGGGTTTACCAGGAGTTCTCTCATGTGGCCACACCGGAAGACAATGCCTACATCGAAGCGCTGCACTCCATCCTGCAGCGGGAAGTAATCGACAGATTTGAATTTGAATCTATCTACCATGCCCAAATGGTCATTGACCGGTATTATACATGGTACAATGAAAAAAGAAGGCACGGTTCCCTGAAAGGACAAACTCCCAAAACCGTATGGAATAATTTTAATCCGATCCCTTTTGAAAATGAAAAACTACTAAACTACCTTTGAAAAACTGTCCAGTTTATAGGGGGTCGATACACTTAATCATCCATTGGCAACATGAAGATCGCAACTGTAGTACTATTAGTTCTACTTTTTAGTTATTGTTCAATTAACAAATCTTCCACATTAATTCCGTCTGGATTTGAATATCCAAATTCAAAAATTAAATCAGGAAAGATTTTTACTTATATTAATTCTGTAACAAGAGCAAAAACATTTGAGAATTATAAATTAATAGCTGTTGACGGAAGAAATTATCTTACAACAAAAACATATAATGCAAATTCTACCGGAGATTCAATAATAAGTTTTAATGGAAAAAGAATTGAACGGTATAACTATTTTATTGAAGAAAAGAATACTCCAATTAAGGCTAGCATTTTAAAGGATACAGTTATTTCTTACAATAAAGAATTTAAAAAACACATCGTGATTGAAGAATATAAAACAAAAACCTTATTAAATAAAGTGACTACAGAGGAAAGGCTCTTAAAGGATACCACTATTTTCTGGAAGAAAGAATTTGTTCAATGTGTGGTTATATTGGCTAATAGCAGGATTGAATTTCGTTTAAATAAAGATTCCCTCTCGTTTCATAATATTGATGTGACTTCACAATTATATTACGGAAAAAATATAGGATTAATAAGGTATTCAATTCATTTCATCGATCATAATGGAATTGATAATTTCAATATTTGGGAATTAGAAAGCATAGAAAATCTAAATAATCAATCTCTAGTTCCGGTAAACAGAAAATAATGAAAACAGTCTTTCCGACAATAATCTTCTTCCTTCTTGGTTGCATGGTTTATATGGTTTGGCTGGTGGGTTCTCATGGTAATATGAGGTTCAGGCCCCATATGTTCAGGATCAAGGGGGCTAACCAATGATATGTTACAACAAATGGGGAATTATATTGGTAAACAATACAAAAATATTTTATGAGTCACTCCCATAAAGATTCTATTTTGATTTATTTAGCCGATTTAAGTATAGTACAAATTGTTGAGGAATTTGTAAAATTAAAATCACTTCACCTAGAAGTTGCAGATTACGAAACTGATTTAATAGCACTTCCAAATTTATTTATCATCACAGACATTAATAAACTGACTAATGAAACATTTGACTATATAAATGGATTTGCCGGAGAAGGGCTGTTTGATGATGAAATGATTATTTCATATACTGAACCTAAAACAGAACTAGCAATTAAGAATTCCAAATATTTTGAATTTAAGTTAGATCTTTCAATCCAATACCTGGAGGAAATTTTACCTGAAAGGATTCTTATTAGGACAAATTCTGAATTAAATGAAACAGAATAGGCTATTGCTTGATTTTTCACTGCTGATACAAATAATAATCAACATAAAATGAAGTCCTTCAATGTCATTTTAACATTAATAGTAGTTGCCCTTTTCGTCAATCACGATAGGACAAAATTTTGAAGGAAGAATAGTCTCAGGAGAAAAAGTTGCAAAAGAAGAAATTAAAAAAGTTTTATAATGCAGGGAAAAGCCTTTCTACGATATATTAATCACAGACAAGGAAACCGCAATTGCAATGGTTGAACTTAAATCTAATAATGATGATGATTTAACCATTGAATCAATATTCGAAAAAGCAGCCAATGATATTGCTTATAGGCCTTTGTTTTACAGGAAGCTTTTGAATTCAGACCTATTTCTATTAACTCATGATACTACCGGTCTCTCTGAAAGAATATTCATTAGTGATAAGAACACAAAAATTCAGGTTAGATTCTTTAGTAATGGAACGGTTCCTGTTTTTACTTCAAAAAATAGAATTTTTGATAATAATATTATTAAAGGACAAGCGCATTATGTAGCATTGAATGCAAAAATCATTTTTGAAATGATTAATAATGATAAATCTTATATAATTAACCCATACTCCTCGATTAGTAAAGAATTATTAGCAGATGAAGTAAAATCCTTGTTAAGGGGAGATTTTTTCAAATCTGGTGAAGAACAATTTTTCCAACCAAATGAAGAATATTTATTAGGTATACCTGCTGATTATCCAATTAACTTAATTGAAACACTAAAAAGGTATTTTAGTAAAAATCTGGATGTAAAGGGCTCCTATTTAGCTGTCATAGAAAATAAATCAAAAGGAGATTTTCCGCACTTATTATTAGGTGTCGATTGTAAAAATGACAGATGGCAAGAAATTTCTGGCGAACTAGACATAATCGTCAGAGATTACTTAAAAAATGGCAAAGTAATGGACTTAATTCATATAAAGGCAAGTGGTGAATTATCGAGTCTTTTAAAAAAACAGGAATTCAAAATATATTAATCTTTTGGCTATTTTATTACCAAACGTCAACCCATACGTCAACCACAAAAATAAGAAATCGCGCAAACGCCGCAGAATCGGCGCTTTTTCAAGAAAGATGTAGTCCCGACAGGAATCGAACCTGTATCAAAAGTTTAGGAAACTTCTATTCTATCCATTGAACTACGGGACCGCGGTAAACAGGGCAGCAAAAATAAGATTTTCCGGCACAAGATTTCCTTTCTTAACTTCATTGACTAAAACATCCCAAATGAAGCAGGTCGCAAAATTTTTTCCTTTTCTCCTGGCCCTTTGCTTTTCCCTGACCCTGCAGGCCCAGGAGAAACCCCATTTTAATCATACCACCATCTATGTTACCGACCTCGCCCGCGCTTCCAATTTCTATCGTGATGTGATGATGCTGGACACCATCCCCGAACCTTTTCACGATCATCACCATACCTGGTTTAATCTCGGCAACCACGGAGAACTCCATGTGGTCTCCGGCGCAAAGTCAGATATTCCCCATGATGTAAGCATACATCTCGCTTTCTCGGTTCCCTCAGTTCCGGATTTCATCAAACAGCTCGACAAATATTCTATCCGTTACGGAGACTATGGCGGCCATGACAAGGTAATCCAGCCCAGGCCGGATAAAGTCAGTCAGATCTATTTCCAGGATCCTGATGGTTACTGGATCGAAGTGAACGATGATCGCTTTTAAGCAAATCTAAAAATCGAAAACTGCCGATTTACTTTCCGCAGCGATCCTCATGCAATCCAGGGGATCCTGCTGAATCAAATTAAACCGGATTGATCGTTCGGCACAGCCCACTTCCCTGTCGCTGAAACTTCACTTATCTTTGCACTCCCAAAAAAAGGATATGAAGTTCTATAGCTTACTCATTAAATACAGGCTGACAATCGGTATCGTCCTCATAATACTCGGTGTTGTCACCAATATATACAGCAGTTTCTGGCCCGCTTTCCTGCTCTACCTCGTGGGCGTCATCCTCATCTTCGGCCATTTCTTTTTTGGCCCGCTGCGACTCATCCAGGAACATATGGAATCCGGGAATCTTGAAGGCGCTGAAAAAGTGCTTGCTACAATCCGTTTTCCCGGCCTTCTTTATAAACCCATCCGCTCCGTTTACTATACGCTCAAGGGAAATATCGCCATGATGAAACAGGATTTTGACGGAGCCGAAAAAAATATGAGAAAGGGCCTCGACCTGGGCATGCCCATGAAAGAAGCCGAAGGTGCCAGCCTGCTGCAAATGGGTATGCTCGCCATGCAGAAAAATGATATCCGTAAAGCCGAGGGTCTTATCCGGCAAGCGCTCAGTAAAGGATTGCCCGATAAAGAAAACCAGGCAGCCGCCTACCTGCAGCTTTGCTCCATCATGATGACGAAAAGAGAATTCCGCGCCGCAAAAGAGTTTTTCAGAAAAGCAAAGAATCTTAGACCGACGACCTCACAGATCGTGGATCAGATCAAACAGATAGAGAAGTATATTTCCCGGATCCCGGGCTAAGAAGGAATGTTTCACCAGCACATCCTCGCTTTCACCAATTGCTTCAGCAGGGAAAAAGAATAATCTCTTTTTTCCAGGAAATCAAATGTTCCATAGCGTTTGAGGTTTTCCCAGCTATGAACGTCCTGCTGACTTGAAAAGAGCACAACAAATATGGAGGAATCAAATTTCCGTATCGCTTCCAGGGCTTCAAGGCCGTTGATTTGCCCATCGAGATTGTAATCAAGCACCACAATCGCCGGACGAAGGCCCAGATCGGCAAGACATGCTTCACCGCTGCTGTAGAAAGACACCTGGCCTCCAAAAGTTTCGAGCTCCCTGGCGATCAGTTGCTGATACAACGGATTGTCTTCAACTATAAAGATCACCGGGCCTGACTGGGAAAACATGGGTTAGAATTATTCCCCTTTAATCCGAAAAAAGATGCCGGATTTATTCTGTTTATAAAGTTTTCATTTGCAAATGCTTATGAGCACCAGTCCGGGAAGGAGTTTCCCTTTTTGGGAAGAATGTGCAAAAGTTGGGAAATATTGGGCTAGCTGACTTCCTTTTGAAGCTGACGGACACATAGGGAAACAACGGTTTCTACCTGTTTCACCAGATGAGAAACCTGGTCCAGGTTCTTCTGTGATTTTGCATTTGCTTCCAGCTTCCGGATATCGTCGTGAATTGCTTTAATGCCCATGGAGTCGACCGTAGATTTTAATTTATGGGCCATTTTCGACACCTGTTCCCAGTTTTTAGCCTGGGCGGCATCTACCAGTTCCTGGACGTTCAACGGAACCGTCTCAATAAATAACAGGATCATTTTTTTTATAAAGGCGGCGTCTCCCCCGGAAACAGACCGGATCATGGCCAGGTCGTACAGATCACGTCCGGGAAGATGGGTAGGCTGTTCTTTCTTCTTCTTTGCGTTGCTGAGAATGGCATTTAACAATAATGCTTCGTCAAAGGGCTTGGCCAGGAAATCATCCATACCGGCCTTCTGGTATTTTAGTAAATCCTCGGCCTGGCAATTTGCTGTAAGGGCAATGATGGGCGTGGCGGACATCACAGGATCGGGCAGCCTCCGGATCTCTTCCGTGGCTTCTATGCCGTCCATTTCAGGCATCTGGACGTCCATTAATATACAATCAAAAAACTGGCGCTTAAGCCAGTCCAACGCTTCTGAGCCATTGTTTGCAATCACTACGGAGGCTCCGCTGGACTCCAGGATATGGCGCGTCAGGTGTTGGTTCAGCACGACATCCTCGGCAACCAGTATGGTTTTCCCGTACAGCCGCTTATCTGTCCTGGTTCTTTGCATAATTGGTTCTTCTTGCTTTGCCGCACCGCGTATAAGATTATTTGCTCTTGAGCTCACCGTTCTGTATCATCCGGTAAATGGTGGATTTCCCTATGTCCAGCTTACGCGCTACCAGCAGCACATCCTTATCGTATTTATCGAGATAGTGCTGTATGATCTGGCTTTCGAACTCTTTTAAGGTAGTCTCGCGGTTCAGCAGGTCACTGATGCTGGTAGAGGCATTCAGGGTAATATGTTCGGGAAGGATCAGCTCTTCGTCACTCATCACTACGGCCAGCTCCATTATGGATTTCAACTCCCGCACATTACCCGGAAAGGGATAGGCAGTAAGTTTTTGCTGGGCCTCCGGCGTGAGTGTCTTCCTGTTTATTTTATTTTCTTTGCAAAAATGGTCCACAAAACTCTTGGCCAGAACAGCGATATCCGTTCCTCTTTCCCTCAGTGGGGGCAGCAGGATCGGCAAACCGACCAAACGGTAATAAAGATCCTCGCGGAAAGTCTTATTCTTCACTTCTTCCAGCAGGTTCTTATGCGTAGCCACGATGATCCGCACATTGATCGGCAATACCGAATTGGCGCCGATCCGGGTGATCTCTCTTTCCTGCAAAACGCGCAGCAGCTTGGCCTGCAGATTGATATCCAGCTCCCCGATCTCATCGAGGAATAGTGTTCCTTTGTCTGCTTCCTCAAATTTTCCGATCCGCCGGGTTACAGCCCCGGTAAAGGATCCTTTTTCGTGACCGAACAATTCACTTTCGAGCAGTTCCTTTGGAATGGCAGCCACATTTACCGCAACAAAGGGTTGTTTATGCCTTTCTGAATTATAATGAATGGCTTTGGCCACCAGTTCTTTTCCGGATCCCGTTTCACCGGTTACCGATACCGTAATATTTGTTTTGGATGCTTTTTCAATCAGGGCGAACACCTTTTCCATCGGTTCACTCTTGCCAATAATGATCTGGGAGAAATCATATTTGCGGCCCACCTGGTTTTTCAGGGATTCCACTTCTTCTTTCAGGTTCCTGATCTCCCGCAGATGCAGGATACTGTTCCAGAGGCGGTCCTTGGTATCATCATCTTTTACTATATAATCGAATGCCCCGTTCTTCAGGAGATTGATTGCAGTGGCTACATCTTCCTGGCCGGAAATGATAATGACCCGGATATCCGGATTGAATTCCTTAATCTTTCCTAGCACTTCGGCGCCATCACTCCCAGGTAAGGAATAATCGAGCGTAACCACATCGGGCTGCTCATGGAGCTTGGCGAAGAAATCAGCAGGTGATTCAAATCGTTTAACTTCATATTCCGGATTCAGGGAAAGATAATGCTCCAGCATGGAGCCATACCACAAATCATCTTCAACAATGAACACTTTGAACGATTGAGGGTTCTTCATATTTCGGATTATATCGGATTGTACTGACGTATAACGGAAAAATGGCCCGAATAATATTCCGGATTTAAGAAAGTTTCCGGATTTTGAATAACTTTTAAATCATATATGAATCAAAACGAAGTCTTTAGCAAACTTTACCAAAAACTCAATCCCGGCCAGAAGCTGGCCGTCGATACCCTGGAGGGCCCGGTAATGGTGATTGCCGGCCCGGGAACGGGAAAAACCCAGATCCTCGGGGCCCGGATTGGTAAGATCCTGCTGGAAACAGATACGGACCCTGGAAATATTCTTTGCCTCACTTATACCGATGCCGGAGCCGTCGCCATGCGCCGGCGCCTGATTTCCTTTATTGGGCCCGATGCCTATAAGGTAAATATCCACACTTTCCATTCTTTCTGTAACGATATTATTCAGGACAATCTCTCCTATTTCGAAAAAACGGCGCTTGATCCCGTTTCTGTGCTGGAACAGATTCAATTTCTGAAGCTGCTCATTGATTCTTTTCCAAAAAATCATCCGCTAAAAAGATTTCGCAGCGATGCTTATTATGAAGTGAAGAATCTGCGCTCACTTTTCAGCACCATGAAAAGGGAAGGATGGACGCCCGCTTTTATCGGTGAGCGGATTGATAAATACCTGGCCGACATACCTGGCCGGGATAAATTCATCTACAAAATAAACGGAAAAGGGTTTAAGAAAGGCGATCCAAAACAAGTTGACCTGGATGAAGAATTAAGGCGAATGGACAAACTGCGTGCGGCTGCAAATGAGTTTGAACACTTTTCAGCAACTGATGCGGAGTAAGAATCGCTACGATTTTGACGACATGATCAACTGGGTGATCAAAGCCTTTTCAGAAAATGAGACCATGCTACGCCGTTACCAGGAAAAATATCTGTATATCCTCGTGGACGAATACCAGGATACCAGCGGAACCCAAAACAAGCTGGTTGAATTGCTGATCAATTTCTGGGATAAGCCAAATGTATTTGTTGTAGGTGATGATGATCAGAGCATCTATCGTTTTCAGGGAGCAAACATGGATAATATGCTTGATTTTGCAGAAAAGTATAAAAAGGACCTGCTCACCGTTGTGCTCACGGGCAATTACCGGTCCACCCAGCCCATACTCGATGTTTCGAAAACCCTGATCGACCGGAACGCAGAGCGTCTGATCAATAAAATGGAAGGACTGAGCAAGGACCTTCTTTCTTCCAATGACAATGTTCAGCACCTCAGCCATCTTCCCCTAATCCGGGAATACGAAACAGAACGCGCAGAAATGATTGGCATCGTTACACAGGTGGATCAGTTAATCTGCCGGAGGCGTTTTACCGGGCAAGATTGCCATTATTTATAAAGAAAATAAATATGGCGAAGAACTGCTCCCTTATTTCAAACTTAAGAGACTACCGGTGTACAGTAAACGAAGTGCGAACATCCTGAAAGATCCCTTAATCAAAAGGATCCTGCTGATCATCTCCTACCTGGCCACAGAACATGAGATTCCTTTCAGCGGAGACGAAATGCTCTTTGAAATTCTGCATGCTGAATGGTTCCATATCCCTGCAATCGAAATTGCAAATCTCACTGCGGAAGTAGCGCAAAAACAATATACTCCACAAAAAATTTCGTTGCGGAAATGCCTGCACGATAAAAGCAATCAGCCGCCCCCGGATCTTTTTTCCCAACCCGTGAATGCCCGGCTGGCGGCGGCAGGCCGCGTGCTCGAATCCCTGATCAGCAGGGTTTCCAATAGCACCCTGCAATCTTTGTTTGAATCTATTTTCCGGGAAACCGGTGTCCTGAATGAGATCATGAATAGTTCTGAAAAACTGGAGAAGCTGAATGTTCTTACTGCATTTTTTGATTTCATAAAGGACGAAACGCGAAGAAATTCTTCCATGAATCTGAGGGAGCTGGTAACCCATCTGGAGTTGATGGATACGGAGGAAATCCCCCTTCCGCTCATAGAAGTGAGCGGCCGCACGGATTCGGTTAATCTGCTTACAGTCCATGGTTCCAAGGGTCTGGAATTTGAATACGTATTCATTGCAGGTTCAAATGCCCACTATTGGGAAAAGAAGAAAAAACCATCCACCGCTTTTCATTTCCCCGACACCCTTTTCCTTACCCGCGAAAATGAAAAGGAAAATGAAGAGCTCAGAAGACTTTTTTACGTTGCGCTGACCCGGGCAGAAGTTCACCTTTTCATTTCTTACAGCAGGTTCCACAAAGACGGAAAAGATGCCGAGCCTTCTGTTTTCATCGAAGAGATCCGTGCAGGTTTTGATCTCCCCGTAGAAAAACCGGTATTGTCCAGGCAGGCCGTCTCCGACTTCCAGGTGCTTTTGCTGCAGGGCGAACGCGCCCCCGAAATTGAAAGGATCGAATTCGATTTTGTGAACCGCCTGCTGGAAAATTTCCAGATGAACGTGACGGCACTCAATAATTTTCTTCATTGCCCGCTGGAATTCTATTACAAGAACCTGCTCAGAATTCCTTCTCCTAAAAATGAAAACACGGAATTTGGCTCGGCTGTCCATCATGCCCTTGAAGCATTGTTCCGGAACATGCAGGAAAATGGGGATCAGTTTGCCGGAATTCCATTTTTTCTTATCCTCGTTCGACTGGTATATGAACCGGCATCGGGAGAGTTTCACCTCAGGTCAGTTTTCGCGCCGGATGGAATACGGCCATATCGTATTGCCGGAATATTATAATAAATATGTTCATTCCTGGAATAAGATCGTAAGTATTGAAAGAACGGTCCGCAATGTGGCTGTGCAGGGTGTTCCCCTTAAAGGCAAACTGGATAAACTTGAATTTGAAGGAAAGCAGGTGAATGTGGTGGATTATAAAACCGGCAATCCTGAAAAAAGTAAATTAAAATTAGCGAGACCTTCAGACAAAGATCCTAACGGCGGAGATTACTGGCGTCAGGCAGTATTTTATAAATTATTGCTGGATCAGCAGGTTCAGCGCGACTGGCAGGTGGTGAGCACTGCGTTTGATTTCATTGAGCCCGACAATAAAAAAAATTTTCGCAAGGAAAAACTCTTTATCAGTGCAGAAGATACGGCTATCGTTACCCGTCAAATCACCGATACCTGGGAAAAGATCAGAAACCACGATTTTTATACCGGCTGCGGCAAAGAAGATTGCCAATGGTGCCGCTTTGTAAAGACCAATCAGCTGGATATTGCCGCATACGCAGAGGAGGAGGAAGAACACAGCTCCTTATAAAATCATAAAACTGTATAAATCCCGTTGCTGTCAACTAAGTTTGCAGGCGATTCTTTATATGAAGACCTTTCTTTCCTTGCTCCTTATCGGGATCATCATAATCAGGTTTTCCGGCTTTACCGGCTGCGCAAATATTATCCCGCCAACGGGTGGACCAAAAGATACCCTTCCTCCCGTTCTTGTAACTGCGAATCCGGGTGATCATTCTCTTCATTTCAGCGCCAAAAAAATCGTACTCACTTTCGACGAGTACATCGATCTGAGGGACGTGCGCACAAATCTCATCGTATCGCCCGTTCCGAGAATTCAGCCGAATGTAGAGTACAAACTTAAAACCATTACCATCCTTTTAAAAGATACTCTTCGTCCCAATACGACTTATGCCCTCAACTTCGGCAAGGCCGTCGTAGATAATCATGAAGGGAATGTACTGAAAAACTTTACCTATGTTTTTTCCACAGGCGATTATATAGATTCCATAAAATACAGCGGCAATGTGGTGATGGCGAGTACAGGCAAACCGGATAGCACACTCATTGTGATGCTCCATAATAAACTGGATGACTCTGCTGTAGTTAAGGAAAGACCCCGATATATCGCAAGGCTGGACAGCCTGGGAAATTACACTTTCTCAAATCTCAGACCCGGAACCTATGCTTTGTACGCCCTCGATGATCAGTCCGGAGGCCATACCTATACCAGCAAGGCCCAGATTTTTGCATTCGCCGACAGTCCCGTTAACATCACGGAAAATGCTACGGCTCCCGAATTATATGCCTACGCTGATACGAGCGGGCAGAAACCAGCTAAGAAGGCGCAGCAGAACGTGACGCCCACAAAGCCAAAAAAAGAAGAAAAGGACAAGCCCAAACACCTTTCTGTTTCAGGAAATATCCCGGGCGGCCTGCTCGACCTGCACAATCAGTTTGAATTCAGTTTCGCGGTTCCGTTGAAGAGTTTTGATTCCACCAAAGTACGATTCACCACAGACAGCTTTGTAAACATAACCGGCTATCACTTTGTGGAAGACAGTCTGCGCAAAAAAGTAACACTGGTTTACAGCTGGACCCCCAATACAAAATATCACCTGATCCTGAACAAGGAATTTGCTGAAGATACCCTGGGTGAAAAGCTGCTCAAAACAGATACCTTCTACTTTTCCACAAAAAAAGAGTCCGATTACGGAACCCTGCTCCTCCGGTTCAGAAACCTGGACCTGAACCGCCATCCGGTGCTTCAATTTGTCCAGAGTAATAAGGTGGTCCATACCCATGTTTTTGGAAGATCGGTTCGATTTAATATTAAACTTTTTGATCCCGGAGAATATGACCTCCGCATTCTCTATGATGATAACCAGAACGGCGTCTGGGATCCCGGAGATTTCTTCAAACACCGGCAACCGGAAAAAGTGCAGCCCATCAGGCGCAAACTCAATGTGAAGGCTAACTGGGACAATGAAGTGGATATTACTTTGTAATTTTGCAGGATGCAATTCTCTTCAGCCCTGTTAGAGACGGCGGTCAATGAATTTGCCAAATTGCCTGGCATCGGAAGGAAAACCGCCCTCCGGCTGGTTCTGCATTTACTCAGGCAGGATCCTGCAGCCGTGCAGGGTTTTGGAGAAACCATTATGAGAATGCGCCAGGAGATCCGTTTCTGCCAGCGCTGCCACAATGTGGCTGATGCGGATATCTGTTCCATCTGCGCCAATTCCATGCGCAGGCAGGACATGATCTGCGTAGTGGAAACCATCCGGGACGTCATCGCCATCGAAACCACGCAGCAGTTCAGCGGCACCTATCATGTGCTTGGCGGCGTCATCTCTCCGCTCGACGGCATCGGACCGGAACAGCTTTTTATCGACTCCCTGATTGAGCGGGTTCAAAAAGAGGGTGTAACGGAAATTATTTTTGCACTTAATCCTAATATCCAGGGGGACACGACCATCTATTATATACAGAAAAAACTTGCCCCCTTCCAGGTGAAATCCACCACGATTGCCAGGGGTATCTCCTTTGGCGGAGAGCTGGAATATGCCGACGAAATGACCCTGGGCAGGTCCATCAGTAACCGCCTGCCGGTGGAGAATTATGTCTCGCACCGGTAAACGGCTCCCTTAAGAGTTTTGATATTTACGCGTTTATGATGTAATTTTGCAGCTCAACAGGCAGATTTGTTTATTGTTCGGCCTGATGCCTTTAGGGGATTAACTGAACTAATAAACGCAGGGAAAGTCCTTATTTTACTTTACCTAACGTTTAAGTCCTCCTCTTCAGCCTCAGGCGCAATCAGCGCTCCGCCTTTAATAGTTAATATTTTACATTATGGAAAACATTAAATCCGCATTGGATCGGCGTATCCTCATCATTGACGGCGCCATGGGAACCATGATCCAGCGCTATAACCTCGATGAAGCGGGCTATCGCGGGGAACGGTTCAAGGACTGGCCATCCGACGTGAAGGGAAATAACGACCTGCTCTCCCTGACAAGGCCGGATATTATTAAGGAAATCCATAAACAATACCTGGAGGCCGGCGCAGATATTATTGAAACAAACACTTTCAGCAGCACGGCCATTGCCCAGGCAGATTATAATATGCAGTCGCTGGCTTACGAATTAAATGTCGCTGCCGCAAAAATCGCAAGAGAAGCAATCACAGCATATTCGGTCAACCGTCAACCGTCAACCGTCAACCATCCTCCATCAACCATCAACCATCAACCATCCACCAAATACATCGCCGGCGCCATCGGCCCGATGAACAAAACGCTTTCCCTATCCCCCGACGTAAACAACCCGGGATTTCGTTCTGTGAGTTTTGACGAGGTTTCCGATGCCTATTATGAACAGGTAAGAGGTTTGGTGGAAGGCGGTGTGGATCTGCTTTTGATCGAAACTATTTTTGATACCCTCAACGCGAAAGCGGCCATCTTCGCCATCAAAAAATATTTCCGGGATACAAAAAAATCAGAACTGCCCGTAATGATCAGTGGCACCATCACGGATGCCAGCGGCAGAACCCTGAGCGGCCAGACGCTGGAGGCTTTTTATACTTCCATTGCACATGCAAGACCACTGAGTGTGGGCCTGAATTGCGCGCTGGGGGCGGCTGAAATGCGGCCGTACATAGAGGAATTGTCCGGCCTGGCCACCTGTTATACATCCGCCTATCCCAATGCCGGCCTGCCTAATTCCATGGGCGCCTATGAAGAAGAACCTGAGGAAACTGCGCACTTCCTGGAAGAATGGGCCAGGGAAGGCTTTGTAAATATTGTCGGCGGTTGCTGCGGCACCACACCCGAACACATCAGGCATATTGCAGAGAAAGTAAAAAAATTCCAGCCCAGGAAATTGCCGGAAGTGGAAGTGGCAGTCTAAATATTGCATCATGAGCGAGAAAATTATAATTAAACCATATCTCCGGCTGGCCGGACTGGAACCGCTCGTGGTGCGCCCTGATTCAAATTTTGTGAATATTGGTGAACGTACCAATATCACGGGTTCTAAGAAATTTGCGCGTCTTATCAGGGATAACAAATATGAAGAAGCGCTGAGTGTTGCCCGTCAACAGGTGGAGAACGGCGCGCAGGTGCTGGATGTAAATATGGATGATGCTTTGCTGGATGGAGAGAAAGCCATGACCACTTTTCTAAACCTGATCCAGAGCGAACCGGATATCGCGAAGATCCCGATCATGATAGACTCATCCAAATTCAAAATCATTGAAGCAGGACTTAAATGTGTGCAGGGCAAATGCATCGTCAACTCTATCTCCATGAAGGAAGGAGAGGAAAAATTTATTGAACAGGCCATCATCTGCAAGAGTTTCGGATCGGCGGTAGTTGTAATGGCATTTGATGAAAAGGGGCAAGCGGACACCCGCGAGCGAAAAATACAGATCTCGGACCGCGCTTATGAAATACTCACAGAACAACTGGATTTCGATCCGCAGGATATTATTTTCGATCTCAACATATTCGCTATCGCCACCGGTTTGGAAGAACACAATAATTACGCCGTTGATTTTATCGAAGCTGCCAAAGAAGTAAAAAAGCGCCACCCACTGGTTAAACTTAGCGGCGGTGTCAGCAACCTCTCATTCTCATTCCGTGGGAATGAGCCCGTGCGCGAAGCCATGCACAGCGTATTCCTTTATTACGCAATCCGTGCAGGACTGGATATGGGTATTGTAAACGCGGGCCAGCTGGTCATCTACGATGAAATTGAACCAGGCCTCAGAGATCTTTGCGAAGATGTTATCCTCAACCGGAATAACGATAATAATGAAGCCACAGAAAAACTGCTTGCCTATGCAGAAACAGTCAAGAGGAAAGGCAGGGAAGAAAAGAAAGATGAAAGCTGGCGGAAGACGTCTGTGCAAGAAAGATTAAAGCATGCACTGGTCAACGGGATCACGGATTACATAGAAGCGGATACGGAAGAAGCCCGGCTGATTTATCCAAAGCCCCTGGATGTGATAGAAGGCCCGCTAATGGCAGGTATGAATGTTGTTGGCGATCTCTTCGGGAGCGGAAAAATGTTTCTTCCCCAGGTAGTAAAGAGCGCGCGGGTGATGAAAAAATCCGTTGCGGTACTTACGCCTTATATTGAACAGGAAAAACTGGACAAATTCAATCTCCGGCAGGCATCAAATTCACCTGGGGAAGAGGAAGAACAGAAAGGTCCTGCTAAAATATTACTGGCAACCGTAAAGGGGGACGTACATGATATCGGAAAAAATATTGTAGGTGTGGTGCTGGGATGCAATGGCTATGATATCATAGACCTCGGCGTTATGGTATCTGCAGACAGAATACTGGAAACAGCAATAAAAGAAAAAGTGGACATACTGGGATTGAGCGGATTGATCACACCGTCGCTCGACGAAATGGTGCATGTGGCAAAGGAAATGAAAAGACGAAATTTTGAATTGCCCCTCATGATCGGTGGCGCCACCACTTCACGCCTGCATACAGCCATACGCATTGCACCGGAATATGCGCACGGCGTGGTTCATGTACTGGACGCTTCGCGGAGTGTGACAGTTGCAGGCTCGCTTTTAAATGAGACCCAGAAGCCGGGCTTTCTTTCCAGCCTCGACGTGGAATATCAGAAACTTAAAACCGATTTTAGCAATAAGAAATCCACAAAGCAATTGCTTTCGTTCAAAGAAGCGCAGGCAAATAAAATAAAGATCGACTGGGCCTCTGTTGAACCGGTTAAACCAGCTTTTAGTGGGGTAAAAATTTTTGAAGACCCTGAACTGGAAGAGATCGCAAACTATATCGACTGGCAGCCATTTTTCATTGCCTGGGAAATTCATGGAAAATTTCCGCAATTGTTATCCGATGAAAAGATCGGGGAAGCTGCCACCAAATTATATGCGGACGCCCGTGACCTGCTCAAAAAAATCATCAGGGAAAAATGGCTCCAGCCCAGGGGAACTATCGGAATCTGGCCGGCAAATGCCACAGGCTCCGATACCATTACCATTCATCATTTAACAAATGGTCAGCCAGTGCATCTCGAATTTCTTCGTCAGCAATCTAAAAAAGCTGCGGGTCAGGCAAATATTTCCCTGGCGGATTTCATCGCACCGGTAAATACAGGTAAACAGGATTATATCGGCGCCTTCAGTGTAACCATGCAGGGCATCGAAAAACATATTGAAAGATTCATGGCCGACCAGGACGACTATAACAAAATTATTTTACAGGCACTGGCGGACCGCCTTGCAGAGGCATTTGCAGAAATGCTGCATAAAAAAGTAAGGACCTGCTTTTGGGGTTACGAAAAAGAAGAAGACCTAAGCAATGAGCAACTCATAAAAGAAGAATATAAAGGCATCCGTCCGGCGCCCGGCTATCCTGCATGCCCGGATCATACAGAGAAGTATAAATTGTTCGAATTGCTGGGCGGCGAAAAAAATACCGGTATTATGCTGACGGAATCCCTGGCCATGTATCCGGCTTCATCGGTATGCGGGTGGTATTTCGCCAATCCCGAAAGCAAGTATTTCGGAATAGGAAAAATCAATGAGGACCAGGTAAGAGACTACGCCCGGAGGAAACAGATGGAGATCGGTGATGTTGAACGCTGGCTGAGGCCGGTGCTGGATTATGATGCATGAACCTTATTGTAACAAGCGAATAAGATGGCCGCGACCGCCGGATAAATATCCGGTCAATTGGGTTTTCAAACCCGCGTTTTGTATGTAGCTTTGCGACTATTTAAAAGACCCGGATTAAATTTTTTATGATCAAACGAAAAAGCAGGACGGGCTTGATGATCATGCTGGTGATAGTGATTCCTGTTTTCAGCATCGCTCAGACGGAGACCAAAGAAAGAAAGGGAGAATTTTATTTTTCCTGGGGCTATAATACCGAATGGTATACGCACAGCAACGTTCGTATAGATCAACCCGCGCTGGGCAATGATTTTACTTTCCGGGACATTTCGGGTCATGACCACCGCGGTTGGGATGAACAGCTTTTTACAAAAGCATTGACGATTCCCCAGTACAATTACCGGTTAGGATATATTTTCAACAAGAAAAAACAACTTGGATTTGAAATCAATTTCGACCACACGAAATTCCTTTTCGGCGACGATCAATGGGTGCATGTTGTAGGGAAGGTAAATAATAAGGCTTATGACGGGCATTTGCTTTTCAGGGATAATGGCACGGCCGACAGCAGCTCGTATTATTATTTAAACAATGGAGCGAATTTTTTACTTTTCAATATTGTAAAACGCTGGCGCTTGCTGGCCAATAAAAAAAGGACCATTCAGATTGATGGTTTTGGTAAAGCAGGTATCGGGCCCGTGATTCCGCATGTTGAAAATAAATTTTTTGACCAGCCGAAAAATGATCCGCATTTCCAGGTGGGTGGCTGGAATATCGGGGCTGAAGGCGCAATCCGGGCCACTTTCTTCAGATACATTTATCTGGAATATACCAATAAGCTGGATTATGCCCGGTACTCCGGTTTGAAAATTTATGAAGGAACAGCAAGGCAGGCATTCGGGACTTATGAAATGATGCTTAATCTTGGGCTCAGCTTTCCGGTCGGGAAAAAAATAAATTAACGGGAATTATTTCTCCAGCAGCCACCAGAATGGCTTTCGTTTTTTTTCAATTTCGTAATTGTTGGAGATATAGCTTTTAATATGTTCCATCGCTTCATCAATATCATCCGTAAACTTAACAAGCGTAAGATCCTCTTCGGAAATTGTACCTTCTCTTTTCATTAGTTCAATCGTATCCATAAGCGGCCGGTAAAAATCGGTCCCGAAGAGTACCATTGGAAACTGCGTGATGGATTTGGTTTGAATGAGCGTGAGTGTGCTGAAAAACTCATCCATGGTCCCGAACCCACCCGGCATTACGATGAATGCATAGGAATATTTGAGCATCATTCCCTTGCGGATAAAAAAATAGTCAAACTCGATCCATTTGTGCATATACCGGTTGGGCAGCTGCTCAAACGGAAGCCTGATATTGCAACCCACCGAAGCGCCGCCATGCTCAAAAGCCCCACGGTTGGCGGCTTCCATGATTCCCGGGCCGCCTCCGGTCATGACTGTAAACCCCATGCCTGCAATCCTTTTCCCGAATTCCCTTGCAGAGGCATAATGGGGACTATCCTCTTTAAATCTCGCCGAACCAAAAACCGTAATACAGGGTCCCACAAAATAAAGGGCCCGGTTTCCCATGATGATTTGCCAAAAAACCTTAAAAGCAAAACTAAGTTCAAACCCCCGGCTTTGAGGGCCTTCGAGGTACAGGGGCTGTTTGGAGGAAATAACAGGCTGATCTTCAGTTATAGCCATGAAACATCATTAGTTGACAAATATCTAAATTGCAGGTCGAATTTAATACAAATCATCATATGTCATTCCTGCGCATTGTCAGTTATAATGTTAATGGAATCCGCGCCGCCATGAAAAAAGGATTGGTGGACTGGATAAAAACAAATCCTGCAGATATTATCTGCATTCAGGAAACCAAAGCAAGCAAGGACAACGTGGCCCATGAAGAAATTACCTGCCTGGGTTACCATGATTATTGGTTCAGCGCACAAAAAAAGGGATATAGCGGTGTGGCCGTATTTACAAAAATACTTCCTGATCATGTAGTGTATGGAACCGGTCATCAGGTGAGCGATGAAGAAGGCAGGGTGGTTCAAATGGACTTTGGAGATATCCGCCTCATTAACGCTTATTTCCCTTCCGGCACTTCAGGAGAAGAGCGCCAGGGATTTAAATACAAATGGCTCGATGAGTTTTTCATTTACCTTGCCGAACTCAAAAAATCACATCCCAAATTAATCCTCTGCGGCGATTACAATATCGCGCACAGGGAAATTGATATTCATGATCCTAAAGGAAACAAAAATTCTTCTGGTTTTTTGCCGGCAGAAAGAGCCTGGATGGATTCCTTCCTGGAAAGCGGGTGGACTGACAGTTTCCGGAAATTAAATCCCGAACCCCACCGGTATAGCTGGTGGAGTCAGCGCTTTCCTACTGTGCGTCTGAATAATAAAGGATGGAGAATTGATTACATCAATGTCACCAATAACCTCGCAGCCAAAATACTGAAAGCGGATATTTATCCTGATGTGAAACAAAGCGACCATTGTCCGGTATACCTTGAGTTGAAAAAATAAATTCCCCTATATTATTTGCAGTTATAAACAAAAGTGAAATGACTGTTATAATGAACGTGGAATGCGATTCTCCCCTTGCAATACATATGAAAAAGAATTAACAATGCAAGTCCGGAAGGAAAAATAGCCTACCTTCCGCTACATTCCTGAAATGCAAAAATTTTACTTTGGAATTCCAGAACCTGCTATGGGCGGGGATTCCCGGGTCATGCGCAAGATCAGAAAATAAACCGGTTTTTATTATGCCCTGAAACCCTTATCCGTCCTGATTTTAAACGTTTTCTATATTTTCAAAAAAGTTTTGCCTGATATAAAAAGCAGGTATATTTGCCGCGTATAAAAAATTTACACTATGAACAAAGCTGAATTAATTGCAAAGATTGCCGATGACGCAGGCATTACGAAAACACAGGCCAACGAATCCCTGGATTCATTTGTTGAAGCAGTAGCAAAAACATTGAAAGGTGGAGGGAAAGTTACACTGGTAGGATTTGGGACATTTTCTGTTTCGAAAAGAGCTGCCCGTAATGGACGGAACCCCCAGACGGGCGCTGTCATAAAGATCAAAGCGAAAAAAGTCGCAAAATTTAAAGCGGGTAAGGAATTGTCTGCTAAATTATAATGCTGCTCCTGATCAATGCATCTAAAGCTCCGGGCATTATTGTTTGTCAAATGACCGGAGCTTTTGTATTTTCCGCACAATCACAATTTTAATATCATCGTATGGGTAAAGGAGACAAAAAATCAAAAAAGGGTAAAATTTTCAAGGGCTCATTTGGAAAAAGCAGGCCGAGGAAAGTAGTGAAGAAGAAAAATAAGTAATTAGTCTGAATGAATGGTTGACGGTTGATAGTTGATGGTTGATGGACTTTATGTGCGAATTTACACCTGAGATCCATCAACCATCAACCATCAACCGTCAACCATCAACCTCCTACGGCGCGAGCCTCTCCACCACCCACCCCCCATCTCCCTGCAGCGTGTACAACAGGCGGTCGTGAAGGCGGTCAGGCCGGCCCTGCCAGAATTCAATAGTTACAGGCTTGACCAGGTATCCACCCCAGTGCGGCGGGCGGGGGATTTCGGAATTTCCGAATTTTGATTCAAGAGCAGCAGCCTGGTCCGTTAGCCACTTGCCGCTTTCGATCACTTCACTTTGCGGAGATGCCCAAGCACCTATCCTGCTTCCCGCCGGGCGGCTTTTGAAATAATCGTCGCTGTCTTTTTCGCTAAGTTTTTCCACCAGCCCTGTGATCCTCACCTGGCGTTCGAGGACCTTCCAGAAAAAAACCAGGCAGGCGCGCGGGTTTTCTTCTAACTGCAGGCCCTTGAAACTTTTGTAATTGGTGAAGAAGTGAAATCCCTTTGCATGATATCCTTTGAGTAAAACAATGCGGGCAGAGGGAAGTCCATCTGCAGATGCTGTTGCCAGGGTCATCGCATTCACTTCATCAATTTCACTATTCACCGCTTCCTTCCACCACAGGTCAAATTGTTGCATAGCATCTTCAGGCACATTTTCTTCACTAAGCTTTTTTGATGAATAATCTTTCCTGACAATGTCAATTGAATGCATTTGGTAAAAGTAAAAATTAAAAAGTAAAAAGTAAAAATTGGTTGCCCTCGTCAATAGGCCATCCAATTTTTACTTTTTACTTTTTAATTTTTACTTTTCAAATAATCGTCTCTTCCGGAGGAGGCTTCTTATCCGGATAAGAGCGGGAAAGAATGGCTTCCATTTCACTGATACGACGCAACTGGCTCTCCATTTTTTTGTGTTGCTCCGTTGCGTCCTGCAGGTCACGGTTCAATTCCTCGAGGAACATTGTTTTTTTCTGGTATTGCTGACGTTGAAAATTGGCTTCTTTGAGCTTGTCTTCCGTATCTGCAAGGATGCGGCTCAGGCGTTGGTTTTCATCGAACAGGGCCATCTGTTTTCCTTTCACTTCATCATATTCCCGCGTAAGCTTGAAATAAGATTCCTGCAACTGCTCAAATTCAATACGCTTGCTGTGCGGCTGGTCGAGATAATTTTCCAGCTTCCGGAGCTTTTCCTGCATCATGCTGAAATCCGTAAACGCTTTGTCCATACGCTCGTTCATTTCCAGAACAAGCCGCTGCTCCTGCATGATGCGGTGTATCTCAGCGTCTTTTTCCGAAAGCTGCCTGTTGAGCGAAGAAATTTGTTCATTCAGCGCAAAATGATGCTGCTGAAGATCCTGGAATTTCTTTTCCGATTCTTTCAGCATCTGGATCTGCTGCAATAACCTGTTGATTTGCTGGTTGTGCTCAACGAGATTGTCCTGGGCAAATTTCAGTTGGTTCAGATATTCGTCTGATGAAGTGGGCGGTTTAACCAGGGCCTCCGTTTTCGTGTATTTTTCCCTGAGGTCCGCCAGTTGGGTCCGGAGCTCTTCCGTTTCCAGGTCAAGGATTTTTTCATTCTCTTCCGATTCGGCCAGGCGGTCCCGCAGTTGTTGCAGGGTTCGTTCCTGGACCTCCATATCATTGTAATATTTGAGCTTCCAGTTATCATTGTCGTTGATTCCTTCCTCTTCAGGGCGTTGAATTCTAATTGACCCTTTGGAACTCCAGAAATAGTGCAGGGTGAAGCCGAGAATGAGCGCTCCCAGGAGAAAAATAATGATTTCGGGCATTCTGACGGTTAAGGTATAACCAAGTATCAGGGGTAATGTCTTCATATAGTTCCGGGCTGAATGCGATAATTTTCCCGAGGACAGGAGTTATTGCTTTTGATGGGATATGGGACTATGGGGAAGGAGGAAAACCGTAAATTCCGCAGATTTTCACCTGCCCAAAATAGGGATATCCCTGCATAAATACAAGCTGGGCTTGAATTTAAAGTATAAATACGCATTTTTCAGCCGCTTACCAGGGTTCCTACCTGGTCGCCAGTCACTACTCTTTTGAGGTTTCCGGCTTTATTCATATCGAAGACGATAATGGGCAGGTTGTTTTCCATGCAAAGGGTGAAAGCGGTCATATCCATTACTTTCAGGTTGCCAGAAATGCATTCCTGGTATGTGATGCTGCTGTATTTCCTGGCTCCCGGGTCCTTTTCCGGATCCGCCGTATAGATCCCGTCAACACGGGTGCCTTTCAGAATGACGTCGGCCGTAATTTCTATCGCGCGGAGGGAACCGGCGGTATCCGTAGTAAAATAAGGGTTCCCTGTGCCGGCACCGAAGATCACTACCCTCCCTTTTTCCAGATGCCGGATTGCCCGGCGTCTGATATAGGGTTCAGCGATCTGTTCCATTTTAATGGCACTCTGGAGCCTGGTATAAACCCCGATTTTTTCCAAACCGGCCTGCACGGCCATGCCATTGATCACCGTTGCAAGCATGCCCATATAGTCGCCATGCGCCCTTTCAATGCCCGTCTCCTTCTCATTCATTCCGCGGTATATATTGCCCCCTCCGATCACAATGGCCACCTGTACACCCAATTCCACCACGCCCCTGATATCTTCAGCGTATTGGGCGATCACCCCATTATCGAAACCAAAACTCTTATCTCCCATCAGGGACTCTCCAGACAATTTCAACAGAACACGCTTATATTTTGGCAGCATATATGTTTATGGATAGTGCAAAGAAAAGATATTTTTCAGGAATGGTCCGGCATAAAAAATCCCGCCGGTCTGGCGGGATGAGATCATTATCCTAATTGAACCCTTTTGAATTGGGTAACTTTCAGATCGGGATCAATGCTTTTCAGGTATTCGGCCACGGTCTTTCCCTGATCCTTGACAAAAGCCTGGGCAGTAAGCGTATTTTCCTTAAAAAACGCATTTAGTTTCCCGACGGCGATCTTCTCAATCATTTCATCAGGCTTTCCTGCCATCTTTGGGTCATTTCTGATCTGCTCGGTGACTATCGTCTTTTCTCTCGCAATGATATCGGGCGAAACAGAATCCTGATCAACGGCAACCGGATTCATGGCTGCAATTTGCATCGCAACGTTCTTTCCTGCTTCCAGTGCATGAGCCGTATTTTTATTCAGTCCCACCAGCACGCCCATTCTGTTCATGCCATGGATATATGAAGAAACACCTTCATCATCTATTCTTTCAAAACGGGTAAGCTGGATCTTTTCTCCGATCTTGGCTACCTGGTCATTGATCTTGTCGGCAACGCTGGCATTATCCAGTTTTGCTGACAGCAGTTCCGTAATTGAATTCAATTTATTTTTCAAAGCCACATCCATGATACTTTGGGTAAAGGCGACGAATTCGGCATTCTTGGCCACGAAATCTGTTTCACAGGCCAGGGTAATGATCAGTCCTGTTTTATTATCGGGAGTTGTTGTGGAAATGACCACCCCTTCCTTCGCTTCCCGGTCACTGCGCAGCGCGGCCACTTTCTGTCCTTTTTTACGGAGATAATCAATGGCTTTTTCGAAATCGCCATCACTTTCAGTAAGTGCCTTGCGGCAATCCATCATGCCTGCACCTGTTGCCTGGCGTAACTTATTGATATCTGCTGCTGTTATATTCGTAGTAGTTGCTGTCATAATGATTTTTTTAATGTAAAAGACCGAAGTCCTATCTCGCGCCCGTGCGGCGGCCACTGTTCGGAATCCGGCGCTTTGGCGCTCCGGGTGTCCTTGCTGTTTTCTCCCCTTTGGCCCGGGAGGCTTCTCCCTCAGCTTCCGCCTGAATGCGGGCTGCTTTGCGTTCATTCTCGTCGCTGGCTACTTCTTCCACATCTTCATCCTTGGCGGCCATTCTCTCCGCAAGACCTTCTGCAATAGCTGCAGCAATATAGTTTACAATTATCGCGATGGATTTGGTTGCATCGTCGTTTGAAGGGATGGCAAAATCCACTCTGTTTGGATCCGAATTGGTATCCACCATTCCGAAGGTGGTGATGCCGAGTTTCCTCGCTTCGGCCAGCGCAATATGCTCGTGGCCGATATCAATCAGGAACAAGGCTGCCGGAACCCTGCCAAGCTGGGAAATCCCGCCGAGCACTTTCTCCATTTTATCTTTGTCCCTCGCAAGGGTAAGACGCTCCTTTTTTGTGATGCTGTCGAACGTGCCATCTGTCAACATCTTTTCAATGCTCTGCATTTTCTTTACACTCTTGCGGACTGTATTGAAATTGGTAAGCATACCACCCAGCCAGCGTTCCGTAACAAAAGGCATGTTCACCCGCTTTGCGCTTTCCGTAACGATTTCCTTTGCCTGTTTTTTAGTGCCGACAAACATTACTTTCTTCCCCGATTTGGCAATTTGTTTCAGTGCTGCAGATGCTTCCTGAAGAGCTTCCGTGGTTTTGTTCAGGTCAATGATATGAATGCCTTTCTTCTCCGCGAAGATATAGGGCAACATTTTCGGATTCCATTTCTTACGCAAATGACCGAAGTGTACGCCGGCTTCCAATAATTGCTGCTGAAGTGAAGTATTCTGTTCCATATTGATTAAACTTTGTGGCCTGGGTTAGGGAAACCGCAGACGGAAATGCTTTTGAATTGATTAACGTTTGCTGAACTGGAAGCTTCTTCTGGCTTTCTTACGTCCGGGCTTCTTACGTTCCACCGCTCTGGGGTCACGACGAAGCACACCGGCAGCTTTCAACACCGGACGCAATTCCGGATTCACTTCCAGCAACGCACGGGCAATGCCCAGCTTACAGGCTTCGGCCTGGCCCTTGATGCCCCCGCCGGTTGCGTTGATCTGGATGTCGAATTTGTCCAGGGAATCCGTGGTCTTTAAAGGAAGATCCACCTGGTTCTGCAGGTAGGCCAGGGAGAAATATTCCTTGTAATCCTTATCGTTGATCACGATTTTGCCGCTGCCCTTGGTCAGGAAGATCCTGGTTACAGCTTCTTTCCGGCGCCCGGTGGCAGTTTTTTGTTTTTCCATGAAATGAATGCAATTTGAAAATTTGAAAATTTGAAAATTTGAAAATTGAATTTCAGATTTTCTACTTTACCTGATTAAGATTCAGTTCTTTTGGTTGCTGGGCCGTATGGGGGTGTGATGCACCGGCATAGACAAACAACTTCTTATACATCTTTCTTCCTAATCTGTTTTTCGGCAACATGCCTTTGATTGCTCTTTCAACGAGTGCCTCAGGACGCCGTCTCAACAGATTTTTTGCTGTTTCTTCTTTTTTACCGCCGGGATAACCGGAAAAATTGATATAGATCTTTTCTTCCATCTTATTTCCCGTGAATAAAATTTTGTCTGCATTCGTAACGATAACAAAATCGCCGCAGTCAACGTGTGCTGTGTAATAAACTTTATTCTTCCCGCGCAGAATAGCTGCAATGCGGGCACACATGCGTCCAATGGTTTGATTAGTACCGTCAACAACCCACCAGTCACGTTGTACGGTAGCCTCGTTCGCATGTTTTGTAGTGAAATGTAGTTTGCTCATGATGCTTATTTTGATTTCGCCGCCGCTATCCCCGCAGCAAGATTTAAATGGACGGCAAAGGTAGGCGGATCAAAGATTCATTCCCAAAAACCGACCCGGTATTTTTTAGCCACCTTTGCAACTATTTGATAATCAATAAAAAATTTGACTAAGATTTTTATTCCCTGGGGGAACGCGCGTTTCGCCGAAACAGGCAAAGCTTATCATTATTCATGGCCACAACTATAAAATGATCACCCCTGGAATTGGTTATACTTTTTGCATCCCTCGCTTCTCCTTTAACAAACAAGCCGCTGTTCTGAGGCTCCATATAATGAAATTGATGCTTTGCATTTCCAACCAGGGTGGTTCCATAATTTGCATCGAACCGGCCGGTTTGTGGTTTTACCCCGTAAAAATTTCCTGCAAGAAAAAGATCCGTGATGCCGTCGCCATTCAGATCCTCCGCAAGAATGGTAAATACCGGAGAAAATTGTGCCCTCGTTTCAAGGGGCTGAATGGCAAACTGGCCTTTACCGTCATTTATAAATGCACAGGTCTGGGTTTGTTCAACTGAAAGCACCGAAGCCTGTTTCAACTGCTCCTTAGAAAAAATTTCTTCAATTCCCTTCCCGGCATACGCATCAAACCGCAGGAATTTCTTTTTTAACTGCGGAATCTCCGCTTCCATTTCTCCTTTCATAAAATAAGGGTATGCCTTGCCATCCGATTTATAGTAAACTGGTATGCATTCCGTTTGATTATTATGATCGAAATTCCCGACATATAATTTTGCAGGATGATCCTTGTCGGCCTTGATCCTGGAATTCAATCCAAAATTTCCGGCCAGCAGGTCCGGATAGCCATCACCGTTAATGTCTGCTACAGTCAAACAATTCCACCATCCGGATGAATTTGGAATTTCTCCTGTTTTCTTTAGCATCCCGTCCACATATTTCAGTATGGTAACGGGCATCCAGTCCCCGACCACAATCAGCTCTTTCTTTCCATCCCCATCAATATCGGCCCATTGCGCATCGGTTACCATTCCAAGTTTTAGCAGGTCCGGCGCTACTGTTGCAGTAACATCTGTAAATACGCCATGGCCGTTATTTTTTAAGAGCACACTGGAGGGGATTAGGCCGTAACTACCCGGGATGCAGCGTGCGCCTATAAAAACATCCGGGTTACCATCTCCGTCAAAATCACAAACCCTCACGCAGGATGCATTGATGGAAACCGTTGGCCATTCTTTGCCGGCACGTTTGAAATTTCCTTTCCCATCGTTGAGATATAAACGCGTCAGCAAAAATGGGGACCCCGGTAACCGTTGATTCCCCCCGGCAGCGACTATCAGATCCTGATCACCATCTCCATCCGCATCAAAAAATACTGCGCCGATATTCTCAAAAACCCGGTCAGCCGCAAACGCTGGCTGAGGTTTCTGAATAAATTTTCCTCCAGGCTGCTGAATGAATATCTTCCCCGTATCGCCAATGGCTCCTCCAACATAGAAATCCTCCAGGCCATCTCCGTTCACATCACCCACAGCAAGTTTTGGCCCCTCTGTCGAAAGCATTTTCGGAATTAGCTTCTCAACCTTAAAATCGATATAATCATTTTCAGTGTGCCGGATATTGCCCCGGATACCCGAAGCTGTAATATTTTCATACAGGGATTTCCCAGGACCGGCCGCAGGAACAAAACGAAGTGTTGCATCCTTTTTATTCAGCACCAGCACCGTGTCTGCCTTAACCTGATGAATGATTTGCATGCGGGCTCCTGGCCAACGCACGATCAGGCTATCGATCGAAGCATCATTCCCCAGTCCGAAATTCAGTTCCGGATCCACACTGCTTTGAAAACCCCGGCTTGGCATCTCTTCCAATACCTGCTCACCCGCTTTTGCGTACAGTGTAACCCGGGCGCCGATTCCAAAGGTATTCAGAGAATCTCCTCTTAATTTTATTTTCAGATAATGATGATGAAGTGTTTCAGAAGTCATATTCCTGTAAACAAAGGCTTCCGAATTCACATTATTAATGACCAGGTCCATGTCTCCGTCTCCATCCAGATCGGCATAGGCAGCCCCATTGCTGAAACTGGGCTTATCGAATCCAAGCAATGGAGATTCATTTTTAAACTTAAGGTTTTTCTGATTCACAAATGCATAATTCGGAATCGGTACTGACGGCATCCTGTCCAGGATTTCCCTATAATCCAATCCGTGCTCCCTGATCTGATCCCGCAACTCATGGCTGCTGAAAAACTCCAGGAAATCCTGATTCGTGAGATCCTTCCTGATGCCATTGCAAACAAAAAGATCTTTCCATCCATCATTGTCAAAGTCAAAACTCAGCGCACCCCAGCTCCATCCCGTAGCATCGACGCCTGCCAGCTGGGCAATCTCGCTGAACGTACCATCGCGATTATTCAGTTGAAGGCAATTGCTGGTAAACTGATGATGATAGTCCAGCTGATTCTTGGCATTCAACACATCGTAGTCGTCAAACTTAATCGTTGTCTTTAAACGGTAATCCGATTCCGGCAGCATTTCGGTAGTAAAAATATCGAGCCAGCCATCATTGTTAATGTCCGCCATGTCTGAGCCCATCGAGCCCTGGCTGGTATGGCCCATTTCATCATTAATCACTTCCTTGAATGTACCGTCGTGCTGATTGATATAGAGATAGTCCCGCTCAAAAAAATCGTTTGAGACGTAGATATCTTCCCATCCGTCATTATTTACATCACCTACAGTAACGCCCAAACCATAAGCGATGGCGCTTCCGTAAATTCCTGCTTCAGCACTTACGTCAACAAACTTTCCGTTATCATTCCTGTACAGGCGGTCTCCGTTTACCGGGTCACGGATATTTCTGAGGCCTTTGGAATATCCAAAACTTTCCACCGACCGGTTGCTGTTATTCAAAATGAAGCAATCCAGGTCCCCATCGTGGTCATAATCAAAAAAAACAGCCTGGGTGGACTGCCCGTGGTCATCCAGACCGTACTCGTGTGCCTCTTCTTTAAAAGTTCCGTCTTTTTGATTTATATATAATTCGTTCGCCCGGTCATCTCCCGGGATCTCCCCGCTATTGCATACGTAGATATCCAGCCAGCCATCCCCGTTGATATCTACCATGGTTACACCGGTATGCCAGTGATGCGTGCTCGATATTCCTGCCTTTTTTGTGATATCCTCAAACTTCCAATTCCCTTTATTGAGATAGAGATGGTTTTCGTGCTGATTCGAAGTGAAAAAAATATCGGGTTTCCCGTCATTATTGATATCTCCAATGGCAACACCGCCGCCGTTATAGAAATTTCGATATTTGAAAATATTAAAGTCCTTGGTGTCGGTTACCAGGTTGACAAAATCAATGCCGGTTTCTGAAGCAGGCAGAAGTTGAAACAGCGCATTCTTATTTGCTTTCCACTTTCCGGAGTCACAGGAAACCAGAATTAAAAGAACACAAACAAAATGGACGCGCCGGTTGGGGAAAATGGGCATAAATAAAAATTAGCTACTTTGCGCCACAATTATTTTTCAATATATGAAGAAATGGTTTGCCGGCATCCTGGTTGTGCTTATTTTAACTTTAATCTGCATTTACCTTTTTATTCCTGCAAAGATCGTCATATCAAAAATAACCGTCACACACACTACGATAAACGGCGCTTACCGGTTCCTCTCCCTTGAACCAAATTGGGAAAAATGGTGGCGCAATTCAGACGGACAGCAACACATCAGGAATACTCCGTTCATTTATAATGGAACAGAGTTTAAACTGGTCAATCTGTCACATAATGTGGCAGGCATCCGCATCCAATCCGGCAAACTGGTGCTAAACAGCGTTGTGAACCTGATCTCTTTTGCAACCGACTCAACCGGTGCCGTTTGGCAATCTGAACTTTCAGCACGGAATAGCCCTTTCAGCAGGCTGGCGAATTACAAAAGGGCGCTGGAGATTAAAAATGATATGACCGGCATCCTGAATAATTTCAGTTCCTTTATTTCGGATCCGAAAAACGTGTACGGGATTTCAATTTACCGAAGCTCCACAAAGGATACCTTCCTGTTATCCGCTAAATACCGGAATCCCGTCTATCCTTCCACAGCCGAAATCTACCGTTACCTTGCTCCTCTGCGAAAAAGCATTGCAAATCAGCATGCTGAAATATCAGGATATCCCATGGTAAACGTAAGCCTTCAGGATGACAGCAGTTACGAAGTGCAGGTTGCCATTCCTACCAATCACCTACTGCAGGGAAAAGATTCTCTTTTCGTGCGCCGGCTCGTTCCCGGAAATTTTATGGTATGTGAAGTGCATGGTGGTGAATACACGATCAGGGAGAGTTTAAAACAGCTTGAATACTTCATCAGCGACTATGGGAAAACAATGATGGCCATCCCTTTTCAGTCTCTTGTAACGGACAGAATAAATGAACCGGATACCAGCAAATGGATAACCCTTCTGTACATGCCGGTCAGACGTTAAAACGGTGCTATTTTAATTGCCCGGAAGGCTTATTTTCGTTAATTTACCCCTGATTATTATTCAACCAAACGTTCTTCTGATTGGATATTGCCAGGGAAGGGAAAATGTCTTCTGTTTATGAGTCATCGTGTTGTTTTTGTATTGGGAATTTCATGTCATTTACTGTTTGCCACCCAATCTTTCGCTCAACAAATTCCAGTTGACTCCGTCTTTTATTCGGGCTCCGTCTCGAACCTATACCATAATTATATAACCGAAATCGGGGAGAACGCCAGGTTATATAATGGCCCGGAATATATAAGAAATGGAACAAAGGCCACCGGCTTTGCTTTTTTTCAATCAGACAGCATGCTTAAGGGTTCGGTTTCCTACAATGGCTTGACCTATCCGAACCTGAGCCTTTACTATGATCTCGTTTCTGATGAATTGGTTACATACAATTATGCGCATGATGCGCTGATCATGATTTCGAAAGAGAATGTGGATTCCTTCTCCATAGACGGTCATCTTTTCATACGATTCAGGCCAGGCCGTGGAAATGAGGCCGCCTTTCGCGAAGGATACTATGAACAACTTAACCGGAACGAACCTGCTGTCTATGTCAAAAGAGAAAAGAAACTATCCTCACCTTCCGGCTATGAGGATCCGAAGTACAAACAGTATAATACGTATTACCTGGAAATAAATAATATTTTTTATGGCATTGACGGAAAATCCCAATTGCTGGATCTGCTGAAAGACCACAAGGATAAGGTTAAGAATTTCATCCGGACCAACAAACTCAATTTCAAAAAAAGATTTGAAGAAGCGATCGTGAAGGTTTCTGTCTATTACTCCCAGCTAAAGAACTGACATGCGGTATTCCTATCTGTACCTATTCCTCTTTTCATGCCTTTGCTGGCTCCGCGTTTCCGCACAGGATCAAAAAAAAATCACCGGAAACTTTCAGGGATTTACTTTTACGCGGCTGGCAAACGAAATTGAAGCGCAGACCGGCGATCATATTTATTATGATCCCGTGGAAGTCGACAGCCTGCAGATCAGCCTGGTGGCAGACCAGGAGACCATTGGGGATTTATTTGAAAAGCTTTTCAAAAACACGGATTTTCATTATGCCATAGGTCCGGAAGGAAATGTTTTTATCAGCCGCCGCTTCAGCATTCAGACCTCTCTGCCCAAACATTATTTTGACCAGAGTAAGCCGGCCGGGGATACGGCCGGGCTGGCCGATAATTACGATGAAAATGCCAACGCGGAAAAAACCAACCTGAAGGTTTCGGCAGACAACAAATTATTTGAGATCGGGAACCGATACACAAAAACCTCATCCGGAAAAGTAACAGTGGCCGGTTATGTACGCGATATTAAAACCGGTGAGCCCATTATCGGTGCAACCTTGTCTATCGACTCTCCGGCAATAATACTGAATACCGACCAGTTCGGATATTATTCCCTCACCCTGCCAAAAGGACATCACCTGATTAAGATCAGCAGTATCGGGATGAAGGATACAAGGCGCCATATATTACTTCATAGTGATGGGAAGCTGAATATAGACCTGGAAGAATATGTCGCGAGCCTGAAAGCAGTGATTGTTTCTGCAGAAAAGGCGTCGAACACAAGAAGCGTTCAAATGGGCGTAAGTAAGTTGAATATCCAAACGATCAAACAGGTTCCTGTTGTTTTCGGAGAAACGGATATCCTCAAAGTGGTGCTGACACTTCCTGGCGTTACTTCGGTCGGGGAAGCCAGCAATGGATTTAATGTAAGAGGAGGTTCTGCTGATCAAAACCTGATCCTTTACAACGACGCAACAATTTATAATCCAAGTCACCTCTTCGGTTTTTTCTCTGCCTTCGATCCGGACATTGTAAAAGGAATAGAGTTATATAAAAGTGCCATCCCGGAAAAATATGGCGGCAGATTGTCGTCGGTCCTGGATGTTACTCCCAAAGATGGGAACAATAAAAAGTGGTCAGGAACCGGCGGCATCAGACCGCTCACCAGCAAATTTACAATTGAGGGTCCTATCAAACAGGAAAAGACCTCGATCATTGCGGGTTTCAGAACAACGTATTCCGACTGGCTGCTTGGCCTGATCCCAAATTCTGTTTACAGTAATAGCACGGGCCAATTTTTACGATGCCAATGTGCATATCAGCCATATAATTAATGGGAAAAATACCCTTTACCTCATGGGCTACGTGAGTAGTGATAGGTTTAACCTGAATAATGATACGACTTACAAATACAGTAACCGGAATGCGAACATTAAATGGAAACATAATTTTAATAACAAGTCTTTTGCTGTATTTACTGCCGGGCTAGACCATTACCAGTATTCCGTTTCGAGTACCCAGGTTCCCATAGATGGGTTTAATCTTGGTTTTAATATTAATCAAACCTATCTGCGTGCTGATTTTACCTATGCACCCAATACCAAACACCTGATTACTTATGGATTAAATTCCATTTATTATAAGCTCTACCCGGGTACTTATAAACCGGTGGGCGGCCAGTCCCTGGTCGTAAACAATACCGTTCCGGCAGAGCAGGCTTTGGAATCCGCATTATACCTGGGCGACCAATATGCGATTACTCCTGATCTCTCCATCAATGCCGGTATCCGGTATTCGATGTTTAATTATCTCGGACCACATGATATTTATCAATATGTTCCGGGCCTGCCCAGGGAAACGGCGACGCTCGTGGATACTCTGTCCTATAAGAGCGGAAAAATAATCAAGACATACAGCGCGCCGGAAATCAGGCTTTCTGCACGGTATTCCTTAACAGACAATACCTCATTGAAAATAAGTTTCAATACCATGCAGCAATATATTCATGTCATTTCCAATACCACAACCATTTCACCAACCGATATCTGGAAATTAAGCGACCCGAATATCAAGCCGCAGCAGGGACGGCAGCTTTCCCTGGGTCTTTACAGGAATTTCAGGTCCAATAGTATTGAAACCTCCCTTGAAGTATATTATAAGCAAACCCAGGATTACCTTGACTACAAAAGCGGGGCGAGCCTGGTTTTGAATCACCATTTAGAAACAGATGTTTTTGAAACAAAAGGAAAAGCTTATGGTGTTGAATTATTACTGAAAAAAAATACAGGAAAAATAAACGGATGGATCAGCTATACTTATTCCAGAACTTTCTTAAAACAGGACGATCCGCTGGCCGGCGAAACAGTTAACGGCGGGAATTATTATCCAGCCAGTTTTGATAAGCCACACAATTGTGAATTTTATTGGTAATTACCGTTTTTCCCACCGTTACAGTATGTCTCTGAATGTTATTTATAGTACCGGCAGGCCCATCACACTGCCGCTGGCTGTATACGATGTGGGCGGATCCGCCACCCTATATTATTCTGACAGGAATCAATACCGAATTCCTGATTATTTCAGAACGGATATATCCGTAACCATGGAGGATAACCAAAAGGTTAATAAACTTACCCATAATTCCTGGTCCCTCGGCGTTTACAATTTAACGGGACGTCAAAACGCTTATTCTGTTTATTTCGTGCAGCAAAATGGAAAAGTGAAGGGGTATCAGCTTTCCATTTTCGGAACGCTGATTCCATTCATAACCTATAATATTAAATTCTAGGCTTTATGGTCAGCATAAGAATGAAATATATTTTAATCCTGCTCCTGGCGATGACCATATCCACCTGCAGAAAACCATATAATCCGCCCGCCATAACAGCAAGCAATCACTACCTGGCCATCGACGGCTTCATCAATACAGGCAGTAATGCATCTTCCAGTTTTATCCTCACACGGTCGCGCAATCTTACAGATACCGTAACAAATATCCCTGAATTGAATGCCCATGTGTTTATTCAGGGTTCAAATGGAAGCACTTATCCTTTAGTAGATACGGCTTCCATCGGTGTGTATGCGGGTCCTTCGCTCAATCTGGATATAACGCAGAATTATCAACTGGCGGTTACAACTTCCGATGGCAATAAATATTTATCTGATTTTGTAACAGCCAAGACCGCGCCGCCGATCGACAGCGTTACCTGGGAACTATTAATGGATGACCCGACTACCGGGGCGCAGGCAGTGAGGATTTACGTGAATGGGCATGATCCAACAAACAGTACACATTACTACAGGTGGGATTATTTAGAAACCTATGAACACGTGTCAATTTTTGATTCGCCCTGGGGAGTAGCGGATGGACTGATCTATCCGCTTCCTGTTGGTGTAAGTACGCATACCTGCTGGACTACCAGTCATTCCGATGATATCCTCCTCGGATCTTCGGTTGCGTTGAGTAAAGATGTGATCAGCCATGCCCAGCTGGCGAATTTTCCGCAAAATGATCCGAGAATGGATATCGAATACAGTATCCTGGTCCGGCAATATCCGCTTACACTCGATGCGTATAACTATTGGTCCACCGTTCAGAAAAACTCCCAGTCCCTCGGCGGCCTTTTTGATCTGCAGCCTTCGCAGACCACCGGAAATATCCATGGGGTGACCAATCCGAAAGATCCGGTATTGGGATATGTATCGGCATCATCGGTTCAGGAGCAGAGGATTTTTATCAGCAACAAATCCCTGCCCGGCTGGCAATCGAATCCGCGATTATTCATGCCCGCTGAAAGAAGTTGCATTAGATCAGTTAAATCTACTTGTTTATAATTATTCTGATACATCCTATGCTCCATATCACTTCGAGGGTGACTTTATTATCGCCCTGGTCGTAGCCCCAAAAACCTGCCTCTATTGCACCTACCAGGGAGGTGTTAATGTTAAACCTTCCTACTGGCCATAAACTACCTCTAATGAAAAGATGTTTTGGTTTAACTTTTTTTCTTTTAAGCAGCCGTTTGCTGATTGCGCAGGACCAGCTGGCGGATAACCTCAAGCAACAATTTTATAACTACCAGTCGAATGCCCTGCAGGAGAAATTATTCGTTCACACGGATAAAACTTTTTATCTCGCTGGAGAAACCATTTGGTTTAAGATATATGCCGTCGATGAAAGTTTTCACAAACCGCTCGACCTGAGCAGCGTGGCTTATGTGGAAATCATCAGCAGGGAAACGAAGGCCGTGCTTCATACAAAGATTTCGATGAAAGCCGGGTATGGCAACGGATCGATCACCATTCCGGGATCTATGAGCTCAGGAAATTATCTCCTGCGCGCATATACAAGCTGGATGAAAAATTTCCCGGCAGACTATTTTTACGAACAGCGCATCAGCATTAGCAATACACTGAAAGGGAAAGCATCGGACGATCAACCCTTTACATCCATGGCAGCCATTCAGTTTTTTCCGGAAGGAGGAAATCTGGTTGAAGGCCTCCGCTCCAAAATTGCTTTTAAGGCAACCGGAGAATCCGGATTGGGCCTGGATTGCGAGGGAGTAATCATCAATCAGAAAAAGGATACCATTATCCGATTCCATTCCCTTCACAAAGGGATGGGCACATTTCAGCTTGAGCCGCAAAAAAACAACACTTATTATGCAGTTGTAAAACTCGAAGATTCCACGTTCATGCAAAAACTGCCCGACCCCTATGACCAGGGATTTACCCTTGGCCTATCGCAAACAGATACCGAGAAAATAAAAGTTACCGTGCAGGCGACGACTGTGTTTTTGAACACCGATGTTTATTTATTTGTACATACCAGGCATTTAATAAAAAATGTTCAGGTAAATCAGATCAGGAATGGAGAAGCCGTTTTTTATGTAGACAAGTCATTACTCGGGGATGGGATTTCCACATTTACCATTTTCAATGCTTCCCGCCAACCCGTTTGCGAACGGTTGTTCTACAAACGACCAAAGGAACAAATGCTGATCCGGTCAAAAACGGATAAGCCGGTTTATGGACCACGGAAAGAAGTTGCTATAGATATTTCCACCAGCGATGAACTGCATCCATCCTGTCCTGCAAATATGTCCATGTCGGTCTTTATGTTAGATTCCCTTCAATCCATGCCCAAAGAAAATATTGTCAGCTATCTGTTTTTAACTTCCGACCTCAGAGGAGTTATAGAGTCGCCTGATTATTATATCGGTCAAACAGATGCTGAATCCGATCAGGCCATAGATAATTTACTTTTAACCCAGGGTTGGAGAAGGTTCAAATGGGATGATCTTTTTAAATACAGGCATCCGGATTTTGAATTTCTTCCGGAAATTGAGGGCCCGGTTGTGAATGGAAGGGTTGAAGATAAAAATACCGGCGCAGCCGCAAAAGGTATTCCGTTTTACCTGAGTGTTCCCGGGACTAATTTTGGCTTCAGCAGTGCAACGAGCAGAGCAGATGGAACTATCCGGTTTGCTTTCCAGAATATTTACAAAAACAATATTATCGTTCTGCAGGCGGCAAATCAAAAAGATTCGAACTACCGCCTGGATATTTCAAATGCATATGCTGATAAATTTTCCGCCACAGCTGTCGGAACTGCAGCCATACAAAAAAAATGGGAAGCGGACCTGTTGAAACGGAGCATCAGCACACAGGTGGAAAATACTTACAATTTTGGGATCAGGCATTCCTATTTACCAGGATCTGTATCGGATTCCATTCCTTTTTATGGCAGGCCGGACAGATTATATCACCTCGAGGATTATACGCGGTTTGTAACGATGGAAGAAGTGATGAGGGAATTCGTGGAAGATGTCCGCATTCGAAAAGAGGATGATAAGTTCAGGTTCAGGGTCCGAAATCTTCTTTTCAATATCTATTTTGATGATGGCCCTTTAATTCTCCTGGATGGTCTGCCGGTGTTTGATGCCAGTAAAATCATTGCACTGGATCCACTAAAAATTAATAATATCGAGGTTGTATCCAGAAGATTTTTTACAGGATCTTCGATCGTTGACGGCATAGTGAGCGTAAAATCATATTCGGGTGAACTTGGCGCATCACAATTGGATCCGAATGCCATTCTCTTTGAATACGACGGACTGCAGCAGGAACGTGAATTCTATTCTCCGGCTTACATGAACAAGGACCAGGAAAATAGTCACATTCCGGATTTCCGGAATGTATTGTTATGGTCGCCCCATGTAATGACTGATAAGAATGGTAAAACCCGGTTATCCTTTTTTACTTCCGATCTGACAGGGAAATTTGCTGTGGTGATTGAGGGAATTTCTCCGGATGGTATACCTGGCGCTGCAGTTTCTACTTTTGAAGTTGCAGGATCAAAATAACCTGAACACCTACTTCCCGGTAAACTGAATGACCATCGCGCTGTCGTTATTCCTGGCGAGAACAAAGGATTTTTTCCCCGCAATATTGATTTTCCGGATATGCCTCACCTGGCCCTTTATCTGCGAGTCCATTGAGGTTTTCAGCTGTAAATTTGCCATTTCCCTGATTCAGCAGCAGGGTTCCAAAATCAGCATCATACCTGCCCATCTGAATATTATTTTCATAATAATTTCCAACGAGCAGGATGTCCGGCAGACTGTCGCGGTTTGCATTTACGATCACTGCATCGCGATAGGATGACAACTGGGCCTGCCAGGGCATGGGAATAACATCAAATTTCAGATTGCCCGCGGTTAAGCAATATCGCATTTGAAAAATAATTTGCGGTGAGTACATCGGCTTCTTTCAATTCTTCTCTCGGAAAAATGTCGGTGAAAGTGGCTTTGGCAAAATCTTCCGCATAAAGAAATTTCTTCTTCAGGGCGGGCATCTGTTTTTCCAGTTCTTCCTTGTTTGCAAACGGCAATTCACGCCCGTTCAGGTAATATGACAAGTACCTGGTCCTTTTTCCCATTCTTGTCAAAATCATAATAATACAATCTTACGGGTTCCTTGTCCGATGCCTTTAAACGGCTGTTCAAACCCAGGTTCCCTGCAATCAGGTCTATCTGGCCATCATGGTTCAGGTCCACCGGCAAAATAAAATTCCACCAGCCTTTTTTATCGGTCAGTTCTTTTTTTTCAAATGACCCCGTTATGATTGATGAAAGCCACGATTCCTCCCCATTCCAGGGAAACAATCAAATCCTTCTTCCCGTCCTGGTCTAATATCAAACCACAAAGCATTCGTGACAAATCCAATATGGGAAAGACCCGGAGCGTATTTTATCTGTTACATCCTTAAATCTTCCTTTCCCGTCATTCTCCAGCAGGTAGGATCTGGGAACCTGACCATAATTATAAGGAACCGATCTCCCGCCAATAAATAAATCCGGATATCCGTCACCGTTAAAATCCAGTGGCAACAACGGAGGATGCATTTATAAAAAGACTGTCGAATGCATTTAACTGCACGCTTGAAAATCCCCTTGCCATCATTCAGATAGACCCTGGGCGTGAGGTGTTCATCCTGGCCATAAAATTCGTTACCGCCATTGGCAAGAACAAGATCAGGAAAACCATCCTGGTTTACATCCGCCACACAGGATGCAACATCTTCATAATTGCTGTCATTTTCAAGAGCCGGTTGAACAGTTCTGATGAATTTGCCGGATTTTTGCTGAAGAAATACCGCACTTTTTCCATCTCTGGAGGCTCCGATAAATACATCCTCCAGTCCATCCTGATTGAAATCCGCGACCACAAGCGCAGGCCCTTCGGTGGACAACATATGCGGTATCAGCGGTTCCCGTTCAAATTCATGAAACGTGTTTTCCTTGTGCTTATATAGAATATTTGTTTTCGCCGGTTATATCCTTCAACCGGTCTGGTTGGATTTTTCCAATGATTCCTGATTATTGCATAATCATATTCTGGAAGTCCTTTCCGGTAACTGAAACTGATCAGGGAATCAACGGGCTCCAGCTGAATCCGCTGGCAAGTATTATCCGGCCAGATCAGAAATGCGGAATCAACTCTTGTTTTATCCAGTCCGATATGAACCGGCCCTTCCATGCTGGAAAGAAATCCCCTGACCGGGTATTTTTCATAAGTCCGGATTCCTCCATTCGCATACAACACGATCTTCGCATCCGAGCGCATTGATATTTTTTTCAGGTCCCTTCAGTTTGATCTCAACAAAGGCTTTGTCCTTTTTATCATTGCTCTTATTCTCATATAACAGTGCCGGGTCCTCAATATTATTCACCAACCACATCCAGGTCCCCGTCATTGTCGAAATCCGCATACACGGCTCCGTTGGAATAAGTGTTTTTATCATTCCCGATATCGATCGCCATATCCGTAAACTGCAGGTCCGGCCCGTTTTTGAAAAATCTGTTTGGAATTTTTATCTGCGGGAACCGGTCAATCAGGCTCATATCTTTCTGATCGAGTCCGGTTGATCTCATTTTCTCCTGGAGGTCCACATTGGAAATAAAATTGATATAGTCGATATCATTTAGTCTCTTCGGAATTCCATTGGAAATAAAAAGATCCTTGGTCCCATCATTATCAAAATCAAAGAACAGCGGCGACCATGACCAGTCTGATGCATATACGCCGGAATACAAGTCCGATTTCGCTGAACATGCCATTGCGCCGGTTCAATTGCAGATTATTCCGGGTATACTGATAATTATATCCATACCCGATTTTAGTGATAAAAGTTTCATAATCATCTTCCCCTTCCGATCTTTTCAGGATATAAGGATCGGATGGCAGCATATCCATGGTGATGATTTCCGGATATCCGTCATTATTGATATCTGCCACGTCCACACCCATGGTAAACTGGCTGGTGTGCATCATATGATCATTCAGTTCTTCTTTAAATGTTCCGTTGTGCTGATTGATATACAGGTAATCATTTTCATGAAAATCATTACCGATATATAAATCCGGATATCCGTCCAGGTCGATATCCGAAACGCTGATACCCAACCCATACCCGATGACGGAACTGTGTATGCCGGCTTCCTTCGTGACATCCGTAAATTTATTTTTGCCGTCATTCCTGTAAAGGCGGTCGCCTGAAAGCGGATTAGACGAAGCCAGCCTTTCCTTGCGCGGGCCGAAAGTTCCATTCTGATGAATGGAATGATTCAGCAGGTACATGTCCAGATCCCCATCCATATCATAATCAAAAAACACGGCCTGGGTACTGAAGCCTGAAAAATCGAGCCCATATTCTTTCGCCTCATCTTTATAAAAAGGAACTCCATTCTTATCGATGCCCTGGCAGATCAGTAACTGATTATGACTATGCAGTGTTTCATGATTTCCCACCCGGCAAATATATATATCCAGCAGTCCGTCATTGTTTATGTCCACAACGGAAACGCCGGTAGACCAGCCGCCATCCATGCGGAATCTTTGCTTCCGCTGGTTACATCTTTGAAATGAAGACCTCCCTCATTGAGATATAGTCTGTTCGGAACCTGGTTGGCTGCAAAGAAAATATCTATTTTTCCATCGTTATTGAAATCGCCCGCACCCACACCACCACCATTATAGAAATACATGTATTTAAAAACATTGAATTCCTGTGTTGGGGTAAGTTTATTGGAAAAATTCAAGCCCGTTCGTCGGATTCCAAGTGCTTCAAATAAAACCGGACTTGCTTCACAGATGATGTTTGCAGCCGGACAGAAAAACAGTAGACAGCCTGCCAGCAATACAAGAAATATGCAAACCCTTCACGGTGTGACTTTCATAATAAGTTTATTAACGCGTTGCTTTTCACTTTTTACTTTCTTAATTCGATACAAAACCGGAATTCATCATTGATCAAGAAACAGGAAACCCGTGTCTTCCTGGCCCTTTGATCATTGCAATGTCCCTTGACCTGGCCCGGCATATTCAACGCCGGACTGGTGCATTCTCCATGACATTTAAGATTTCCTTTTCCATCATTGAATAAGTACATCTCCGAAACTTGCCATCCAGTCTTCCGAACTGGGGAAGAAATCCAAATTCATTTCCACCCAAAATCAAGATCCGGGAAATCCATCCCGTTCACATCAGCACACTGGATCGCATTGACGGAGGAAAATTGTACCATCAGTGGCAATTTCTGAATGGTAAACTGTCCATTTCCTTCATTGATCGCAATGATGGAAGGACAATAATTAAATTTTTTTACTATGGAAGTTTTCAATATGCTTCCGGAAACAAATCCTGGATGGTTTTTTTTGCAAATTCGCCGTGTTTTAGATTTTGTTTTTTCAGAATCGGGCATCTGGAATTCCATATCATGTTTCAGAAACACAGGCATGTCTTTTCCATCCATTGTCCTGCTCAGGATATTATCCATATTTCCATTCTGATCATAATCATTTACCCATAGTTTTACCGGGTTGGCAGAATCAGGATGCAGGTAAAAATTCTCTCCGATATTTCCCAATATCAAATCCATTTTACCGTCCCCGTTCAGATCTGCTACCGAAACCTGTTCCCACCATCCGGAAAGTTCTTTCAGGTTGGTTTGCATTTCTTCAAAATGATCTTTTTTGAAATGAAAAATTCTGGGGCCATCCATTCACCGGCGATGACCAGATCTTTTGTCCTGATCACCGTCCGATATCGGCCCAGCAGGCTCCTGTCACCATGCCGATATGGGCGATATCCGGATTTTTTGTTGCGGCTATATCCGTAAAATGGCCCTTTCCATCATTCACAAATAGAAAACTGGAAGGAGGACTTCCATACTGCCTGGGAACACTTCTTCCTCCGACAAACAGATCGGGAAATCCATCCTGATTAAAATCGTAGGCTACGGCCACGGCTGTATTTACGCCATTCAGATTATTGGCGAAAGCGGCTGGGTCAATGGTAAAATTTCCGTGACCGTCATTTTTGAAACAGGCGGTTTTGCATTTGCCGGCTGAAAGGGCGGATTATTGTTTCCACCCGGACCGACAAACAGATCCAGATCGCCATCATGATCGGCATCAAAAAATAAAACGGCCTCATCTTCAAAATCATTGAACTGCGAAAATCCGGGTTCGTCTTTTTTTTCAAACTTTCCCTCCTGCGGTTTGCAGGTATAGTTGCCCCGGATGAACAGCTGTGCCCCCGATATATACATCCTCCAGTCCATCGCCGTTTACATCTCCGACGGCAGCTTTCGGGCCTTCCCGGGAAAGCATTTTCGGAACATTGTGCTCATAATAGAAATCAATATTATTGTCTTCCGCATGTTTTTCAAAATTTTTTTTACCAATCTGAACAAAGTACATCATTAGCGATCCTTTTTGGATCCGAGGGCTGCGCGATTTTTGGCTGCTGTTTCCTGAAATTGTATAAACCTTATTTATTGCCGGATGATCGAATTTGTGATCGCTGCCGTTCGGCCAGGTGATGATCATCGAATCGACCTCATGTTAATTTTCCCAAGACCGATAATCTGTTTATAATCCACGGAAGACTGAAATCCCCGGCTGGGAACCAGTTCCCGGTAAAAAATCTGCGTACCTTCGTAGACCTTTATTTTACTGCCAATGGCGAAGGTATTTTCGCCGTTTCCTTTCAGCTGAAGATCGCGATATAATTATTCTTATTTATTTCCCTGGAATTGTTTTTATAAATAAAGGCAGGTCCATTTTCATTATTAATGATCAGGTCCAGGTCACCATCATTATCCAGGTCAGCATAAGCTGCTCCATTTGCAAAAGACGCCTGGGTAAATCCCCAGGACTCATCCCTTCATCCGAAAAACGCAGATTGCCATCATTCCTGATATGCTTTATGCAGCATCGGATGAACCGGAACATGTTTTCAGGATTTCGTCCGACGCTTCTTTCTTTCCGCTGAGTACCATTTTCTGGAGAACATCATTGGCAAAAAATTCCATGAAGTCCAGGTTGGTCACATCTTTGTTTACGCCGTTACAAACATAAATATCATTATACCCATCGTTGTCCATATCAAACATCAAGGCACCCCAGCTCCAGTCGCGTGCAGAAACGCCGGCATAATTGGCGATATCCAGAAATTTTCCAGTTCTTGTTATTCAGCTGAAGGCAGTTCTTTACGTACTGATGATAAAATCCTGCTTTTAACTTGGCATTGTATAAATCAATATTATCGAACGCGCCCAGTGTTTTCAACCGGTAATCATCTTCCGGAAGCATATCCGTTGTAAAGATTTCCGGGTATCCATCATTATTGATATCCGCAATATCGGCGCCCATGGAAGAAAAGCTGGTATGACCGAACCAGTCTTCCATTTCATCTTTAAAAGTTCCATCCTTTTGATTGATGTATAAATAATCCCGTTCGTAGGAATCATTGGAAACGAATACATCGGGACAACCGTCTCCATTGATATCTCCCACGGAAACACCCAGTCCAAAACTGATCAGGCTTCCATGAATTCCGGCCTGCTTTGGTTACTTCTGTAAAATGACCATTATCATTTCTGTATAAATGATCGCCGCCGCCTTTTAGAAATTTCTCTACCGGCCACTCCTTGTCCGGCAGATCGCGGCGGTTGGAATTATTTAGGGTATTTACCGGGATCGGACTGTTATCGATCATGAAACAATCCAGGTCACCATCGTTGTCATAATCAAAAAAGGATACCTGGGTGGTATATGCGGAAATATCCAGACCGTATTTGGCGGCGGATTCCGTGAAGGTCAGGTCATGGTTATTGATATATAATTTATTTTTCCGGTGACCGGTACCCATATGACCGGAATTGCAAACATAAATATCGAGCCAGCCATCGTGGTTGATATCAACAAAAACCACTCCGGTGCTCCACATACTGTCCTGCGCAATACCGGATTTTGCAGTAATATCTTCAAACTTAAAATTTCCTTTATTCAGGTAAATTTTATTTTCCCCCATATTGGAAGTGAAAAATATATCGGCCAGTCCGTCATTGTTCAGATCCCCGATGGCCACGCCGCCGCCGTTATAAAAATTTCTGAAAAGAAACTGTTTTCCACTTGTCCATCGATCACTTTGTTATTGAAATCAACTCCGGTATTTTCCATCAGTTCAAACAAGGTGTTTTTTCAGCTTTTGTTTGCAGGAAAAGAGCAAAATAATACAGACAAGTGGAAATAAAAGAGTTCTGGAAAAAACCCTTCATAGTATAGCTAACATGTAAAACTCAAGATAATGGTTCTAGCAGGATGGTTAAAATTACAAAAGGCCATTTTGCATAATGGCCTTTTGCAAATATTATAAAATAAATACTTTAGAAATTAATATCCAGGGATTCTGTTTCAGATTCGGATTTACAGCCAAGTGCCTGATTAGGAACAGGGAAAACCAAGTATTGTAGGATCATCAGTTGGTTTGTACTGCCAGAGAACGGAATACACCGAAACGGATCAGGTCTGTTCTTCTCTACATTCCCAATATAATTCCCTGCCTCGTTCTGCCAGTAAGCTATTCGGATCGTCACACGTTGGTTCGGATCCACCAAGTGGCCATAGAAGCTAATGGAGCTGCACCTCTCGCTGCCCTCAGACTGATTAACCAGTGCAAGTGCGCCGGCAGGATCCGGAGTGCTTGCCTGACGTATCATTGCTTCAGCAACCATCAGCACCACTTCTGGATAACGGATAAACATCAGCCAGTTTCCAGGATTGCTGGAATAATATGCTCCGCCATGATCGGAGAAATCCGGAAAGTATTTATCAACACGAATACCGGTTACTTCCAGATTAGTGCCGGTTTCAATCATTGTCGGCAGCGATGATCGGATCAAATGCAAAGGGATTTCCTTTTCTGTCTTTCAGTGCAACACCGATTCTGATCATATTGCTGGCCAACCATAAATCCCGGACGAATACCAGAATTAGTAGTGTAACAGCGGCATAGATACCTGCCTCCTAGTCTCGATCCTTTAATGAGAATCCGTTAGCCCGTGATAAGTCAGCGGTCCGTCCGGCAGTATTAAAAGCTTTGGTAAAAATCACTGGTGGTTGAGAAACCATTCCAGCCCGCATTCGGTGCCTGTGCGTCATATTCATTGTATGATGTGCCCATCATCCAGCGGGCATCATGCCCGGTTATTTACAGAAACGTCCGGAAGCTGCTGGGATAAGCAAATATGCAATTCTTTTGAACTGCCGAATTGGTCGCGACCGAAGTTATCAAAATAATTAGACATGATAGGAATAGGTACCACTGGTCATAATGATCTGATTGCCCAGAGTAATCACCTGTTGCATATCCGCATCGTCAAAGGTGGGGGCTGCACGGTTTTTAAATGCACCCCTGTTCAGATAAATCTCATCAGCATGGTCTTGGCCGCATTCAGATTGGCTTTAGTTGGTACAGTTTGCCGGGTTGGCATATCCGGCAATATGGTTTCAGTTCAGCTGATGATAAATTGATACCGGCACTGATCTCCGCGTAAGACTTTCGGAGCATTCAACAAGGTTATCACCCGGATTTCTGAAAGGATACTGACCGTAGAGATCCAGCAAATAATACAATGACAATGCTCTGAGGAACCTGGCTTCTGCAGCCTGTTCTGTTGAAGGACCAAAGCGCAAGTACATTGGTCGCATCAAAATTCAGCTTTAGTTCAGTTGTAAAAACCTGAAACCTGACCATGATCTGCATTCCAGGTATGGTTGTGAATTACTCTCCATACTCCATTATCATCCCAGTCACCACCTCGTGTAGGAACAAGGGATTCATCTGTTGAGTTTTCCTCCAGGGAAAATACCTCGTCCTGACCCGTGAAAGGCGTACCCAGATCAATATATGCGGCCGACAGGAGTAAACCTGTTCCCGCAGCTCCGAGGCCAGCTGTGGTCTGCGCTGCCGTGAACGTATTGTTTAATGACTCATGAAGTTTTGTACAACCCGCAATCCCAATACCAGCAAGCAGGAGCAAGGCCGATATTTTATATTTAAATGTTCTCATACGTAACTATTTTTATATTAATTAAAGAGCAAAATTTAAGCCTACAGTAAAACCCCGTGCAGTCGGATATGGAATATATTCAATAGATCTTGAAGGATATCCCGCGTTGCTCTTATCGATGTTCACTTCAGGATCAAATCCTGAGAACCCGGTGATCACAAAAAGATTTGTTCCGGATACAAACACATTCAGATTTTTAAAGTAAGTTCCTATATTTCCAACTGCATAACTCAATGAAGCATTTCTCAGTTTGAAATAATTGCCATTTTCCAGGAATCTGGCAGATGCTCCAACGCCGCTTCCGACCTTTCAGCAGAATTGTATGCTTTGGCATCGATATTTCTTCCGCCGGCAATACCTGCAATATTGGTTACTGAAGTCGCTGTATTATTGTAAATCAGGAAATCCTCCGGATCCGCCGCCGTTAATTACCAGACGCTAATTTCTTATACTTAAGTGTTGTGGATCCTCCGAATAATAATTTCGGGTTTGGATTGCCTGCGAAATATTCCGGATCTGGCTGCCCGATAATCTGATTACCATTCTGGTCAAAACCACCGAAAGGTTTCAGCTAAAATTCATCAACTGGTTGGTTGTTCGTGATGATCTGACCCAGTGTTCCGGATACACCCTGACCATTGATCTGGCCGGTAAGAATGCTGAGTACGGTTTTTGACCCGGGTGAATAGAATTTCCGGATGATATTGTTATTGTAAGCAATATTAAAACTCAGATCCCAGCTGAAATCCTTGTTCCGGACTATATCGGCACCAACTGAAAATTCCACACCGTTGTTGATCAGGTTTCCGGGAAGATTGATCCAGTAGGTGGACGCAGGTGCCGGTTGAATGGCAGTGCTCTGGAACAGGATATTTGTCGTGTTCTTGTTATAGTAATCAATGGTTCCATAAACTCTGTTGTTGAGGAAGGCAAAGTCAAAACCGAAATCATATTGTGTAGTCTGTTCCCATTTCAGGTCAGGATTTGCAACATTTGATTGGCCTGCATTATTAAAGGAATTAAAGGTGAATTGTTCCTGAGATGACCCGCAGGAAACTCAGAGCTACCGGTAATTCCCCAGGTGGCGCGAAGATCAAGATTTGAAAATGTCCTGCTGTCTTTCAGGAAATCCTCATTGGAAATTACCCATCTGATACCAGCGGAAGGAAAGACACCATAGCGGTTATTTGCCCCGAATTTGCTGGATCCATCATCTCTGATGGTAGCAGTGAGGTAATATTTTTCTTTATAGTTCAGGTTGACCCTTCCAAAATAGGATTGCAGCTCAGTCGTCAGGTCAACAAATACGCCCGGGCAGGTTTTGTGTTTTCCCGTCCTGAAGAATGCTGGTATAAGGAATACTACCAAGCGTATTCTGCGTAAGATTTGTATTGAAACCCAGGGCGGAATAATTGGAATTTGAGAAATTTGATTTCCAGTACTCAAAACCGGCCAATGCCTCAAAATTCAGGTCCTGTCCGAATGTGGTCTTATAATCCAGGGTATGCTGGAAAACCTGGGAGGTAAGGCTGGCATACGAATTAATCCCCAATCCGGCACCTGAAACAGGAGAAAGTCCGGGCATGAATCCATCTACATTCGTTGCACGATTACCGTCACTCTGATTAATGGAATATAAAAACTTATATTCTAAATTATCGAGGATTTTATAGCTGGCGGAGATATCACCCAGATAGGTATTCACGTTGTCAACATCATTATAACCTTAATTAAAGCAAGCGGATTGCCTGAACCATTGGTGGGATAAATGTATTGACCGTTAGCATCTGTGAAAGCCTGTGTCGGGTTCCATTGCAATGCCGAACTGACCAGGTTACCCTGTGAACCGGCTGTATTTGAAACCAATACCGGGTTTTCAGTAGAATGACCAGCAGTCAGATTGAAATCAATGGTTAATTTCTTATCAAAGAATTTGTATGTACCTCCAAAGTTTCCGATATATCTGTCCAGATCATTTGATTTAATAAATCCCGGCGTTCTTGAAGCAAGGAATGATCCCCGGAATTTTCCGGTTTCATTTCCACCGCTTACAGCCATAGCATAAGTCTGAATTGCTTTATGCTGCGTGATGGCATTTAATGCATCCACGCTGCTGCCGTGATCAAGAGTATTGGTAAGTGTATCCAGACTGTATTTATGAAGTGCGCTTCTGAACTGGCTTGCAGTAAGGATATCATATTTCTTCATGTATCCTACGTTCGCCCCGATAGAAGTATTGAATTCCAGTTTGGTCGCCCCGGATGATCCCTTTCTTGGTTGTGATTTCAATAACGCCGTTGGCACCACGTGATCCGTAGATCGCAGTTGCAGACGCATCTTTTAATATCGTAATATTCTGAATATCATATGGATTTATATAAAGCAAAGGATCTGCATCCGGCGTCTGTGCCAAATCCCCCAGTTCCTAAATTGACGCTCGGCCTGGCATTTCTGCCATCCAGAGGAACTCCGTCAATTACATAAAGGGGATTTCCTGACACCGCGGATTGAGTTATTTCCTCTTATTTTAATGGTGGTTGCTGATCCGGGCTGCCCGCTGTTATTTACAATTTCCAAACCGGAAACCTTGTTTTGCAACAACTGGTCAGGAGAAGTGATAACGCCCTGGTTAAAATCCTTGGCCTGCACGGAAGTAACAGATCCTGTTAGTCTCTTACTCGCTGTCGGACTTCCATATCCAACAACAACAACGTCATTTAGTGATTGTGAGGATGAAACGAGTGCTACCGTAAGCGGCTGATCGGAAGCAGCAACTTCCAGCTGGCTAAATCCAACCGAACTCACTACCAGCGTCGTTGCTGATACAGGAGCTGTCAATGAGAATGCTCCGTTCAGGTCGGTGGTTGTTCCCGTTCTGGATCCTTTTACGGCAACAGATGCTCCCTGTATCGGTGAGCCCTTGTCATCCGTAACTGTTCCTGTAATAACTTTTGTTTGCGAGAATGCTAACTGTGTAAATGTTACACATAAGAAGAGGACAGAAAGCCTCTTAAGCAATCGTGTAATGGTCATAATCAATGGTTTAAAGCAATTAAGTGCTAAAAATATACAAATTTTGCGAATTTTAACATAATTGCAGAAAAAAATTCCACCATCTATCGTAAATACGCAAAAATTGATGTCTGGATGCAGCAGTCAAGACATTTATTTTTTAGCAAACGCTGCTTGCGATTTTGCATTCAATATGGAACGCAAACGATTGAAGCCTGACGCTGAACGCTTCAAAAATCAATTCCCATAAATTTCCTGCGCTCCTTGCTCCGGTATTTCTCATAATTGAATTTATATAGCTTGCCTGGCCGGTGAGGCACGTCAAATTCATACTCCTTGGTGTCTTCCAGTAAATCCATGGCAAAAAATTTTTTCCGGAAATTTCTCCGGTCCAGCTTCACTTCCAGGATGGCCTCATATAAATTCTGCAATTCCCTCAGGGAAAATTTTTGCGGAAGCAGGCTAAAACCCAACGGATGTTCCTGAACCCTTTTCTGAAGCCACTCTTGGGAGGCATTCAATATCCGCTGATGGTCAAAAGCCATATCCAGCCCCATTCCCACTTTATGCCATTGCAGTTCGTTTTCGTGCCTTTCCAAATGGTGCTGCCTTATATTAATGAGTGAGCAATAGGCTATGGAAACAACCCTGGCCGCCGGGTGACGGCTCACTTCCCCAAATGTTCTTACCTGTTCCAGGTAAACGTTCTCCATCCCGGTTCTTTCCTTCAATACCCGGTAAGCCGCTTCATCCAGGTTTTCATTCCGGTGCACGAGGTCACCCAGCAGGGACCATTTGCCTGCATATTTCTCCATATCGGATTTGATCATCAATACCTTCAGCTCATTTTCATCAAAACCAAAGATTACGCAGTCCACGGAAATCCCGATAACCCCGTCACTTTTTAATTGGCGAAGGACCGTTTTGATATCTTTCCTTTCCTGAAGTTTACTTGCCTGCATTGCCCTTATTTTTGTATTTGCTGAATGTACCGGTACAATAAATATAATACATACGCCAAAGTTTTTGCCCATGTTGCGCTCATATTAACCAGTCTCTGCCTGATTTTTGTTATTCATAAATCATTCTTATGTATGCGTCAGACAAAATCCGTCAACTCCAGGAAACCAGCAAATCCCTTCTAAAGCGGCTGGCCGGTAAACCTTTAAAACCCGGGGATATTACCGCCCTTCGCCAGGTGCTGGTATTTCATGAATACCGGTATTATATTCTTAACGATCCACTGATCACTGATACTGAATACGATTCTTTGTATAAATCCCTTGAAAGCCTGGAATCAGCCGATCCCTCCAGCATCAGGCCCGACTCGCCGACCCAGCGCGTAGCCAGATCACTCACGAAAAATTTTCCCGCCGTTCACCATCTTGTACCCATGCTCTCTCTTGAGAATTCTTATGACGCGGAGGATCTGCTGGACTGGGACCGAAAGGCAAGGGAGCTTACCGGACTCTCCGGCATAGCTTATTGTGTTGAACCCAAATTCGATGGAGCGAGCATTTCCCTGATGTATGAAAATGATCTGCTTGTACGCGGTGCCACCCGCGGAGACGGAGTGGAGGGAGACGATATCACCATCAATATCAAACAGATCAGGTCAGTTCCCCTGTCAGCGGCATTTTCTGATTATGGAATAGAACAGGTGGAAATCCGCGGAGAGGTGCTTATGAATAAGGAAAACTTCAAAAAATACAATGCGCAACTCGCGGAACAACAACTTCCACCCCTGGCAAATCCGCGAAATGCCGCTTCGGGCTCCCTCCATATCAAAGACCCGGCCGAAGTAAGCCGGCGTAACCTGGAAGCTTTTCTTTATCATGTAAGTTATTATGCTGACTCGGAAAACCTGGATATCCACCGGGGAGAAATGGCGGGCACGGAGAATGCACATGCGGCCCGCTCAAAAAAAACGCCGCTGACACATAGCGATTCGCTGGACATGCTATGGAACCTCGGTTTTCGAAGCCCCCAAAAAGAAAAGAAAGTTTTCAGGAATATTCAGGATACCATCGACTATTGCCTGGATTTTGAATCCAAACGCGATCAGCTGCCTTATGAAATTGATGGGATGGTGATCAAAGTAAATGATTTTGCCCTGCAGGATAAGATGGGCATGACCACCCACCATCCCCGCTGGGCCATTGCCTTCAAATTCAAAGCAAGGCAGGCAACCAGCAAGCTGCTTAAAGTGGAGTTCCAGGTCGGCCGGACGGGCAGCATCACACCCGTGGCCAAAATAGAACCTGTCCCCATCGGCGGGGTAACCGTTGGCTCGGTTTCTCTTTTTAACGAGGATGTGGTGCGCTCAAAAGATCTTAAACTTGGCGATTCCGTGCTGGTGGAACGCGCCGGCGACGTGATTCCCTATATTGTTAAACCCCTTACGGATTTGCGTACGGGAAAGGAAAAGAAGATCATTTTCCCAACCCATTGTCCTGCCTGTGGCGTAGAACTCGTGCGTGCGGAAGATGAAGCGGTGCTGCGCTGCATCAATATCAACTGCCCGGCCCAGGTCGTGGAGCGCATCATCCATTTTGTAAGCAAGGACGCCATGGATATCCGGAGTTTCGGAGCCGCCAACGTGCTGAAGTTTTATGAACTTGGCTTCCTCAAAGATGTACCCGGGATTTATCAGCTTCCCTTCGATAAGATTGCCGGACTCGAAGGCTTTGGGGAAAAGAGCATCGGCAATTTGCAATCGGCCATTGAGGCTTCCAAAAAGCAGCCCCTCCACCGGGTCATTTTTGCGCTGGGCATCCGCTATGTGGGTGAAACAACTGCAAAGACCCTGGCCAAGGCAGTCAGCTACCTTCCCGATTTTAAAAAATTCAGTCTGGATGAATTGCTGGCTCTTGAGGATGTCGGACCTAAAGTAGCGGGAAGCATTTTACAATTTTTTGAAAACCCGGATAACCTGAAAATGCTCTTGAGGCTCGGGGAGATGGGAGTGAACATGAGGAGTTCCCGTTCCGATAAAACGGAAACCGGAAATCTTTCCGGTCTCAGCTTCCTGTTTACGGGCACCCTGCATGAGTTAAAGAGAAGTGAAGCCGAGGAACTCGTGGAGCAGAACGGAGGAAAGATCCTGAGCGGGGTAAGCAGCAACCTCAGTTACCTGGTAGTGGGAGAGGATGCGGGGTCCAAACTGGAAAAGGCAAAAAAGATCCCTGCAATAAAGATCCTTTCCGAAAAAGAGTTCCTGAAATTCATGGGTAAGGCCACCTGAACCATTCGGCAACGGGCATTTTCCGTTTGGAAAAGGTATTGTCATATTTTCGCTATTGTTTTTTGTAACTTTAAGGAAACCGGAAGCCATGATTAAAAAAATTACTGGCGAAACCTGGAAACCTTTGGTGTTCCCGGGATGGAAGCAACTTCGCAAAAAATACGCTCTTTCTTCTTCCGGCCGTGTGGCCAGTTATTATGAAGATGTTCATGAGGATGGTAAACTGTTGAATGGTTCGGTTACCACCGGATACAAAACATTGAACCTGCACCGGCCCGGCAACAATGGAACACTCTATCTGCATCGGGAGATAGCCCGGATGTTTATAAAAAAGGACTCTCCCAAAAAGAAATATGTGATTCATCTGAATCACAACAAAACGGATAACGCCAGTAAGAATTTAAAGTGGGTCTCGCTCGAAGAAATGATCAGGCACCAGCAAAGCAGTCCTGCAAAGCGCGCTTATAAAAAAGTACAGGCAACCCGTTCTGTAGGTTTAAAGCTTACGGCAACACAGGTAAAGTCCATTAAAAAAACCCTTTCCAGTCATAATCGTCAGCTTACGATCAAGAAGCTCGCCGACAAATACGGCGTCAGCGAAATGACTTTGTACAGGATTAAGAGCGGGGAGAATTGGAGCAGGGTGTAGAGGGGTGGATGGTTATGTGGATAGTGTATGGGTCCTATGTGCGAATTCACAATTAAAGTCCATCAACCATCCACCATATACCATCAACTCATAAATCAGAGTAACTTCTTCTCAAGCAAATATTCCGCAATCTGAACCGCATTCGTCGCCGCGCCCTTGCGCAGATTATCACTTACGATCCACATATTTAGCGTATTTGGCTGGGTGTCGTCCCTTCTTAAACGGCCGACAAACACCTCATCGCGGTTATGTGCATCCCTGGGCATGGGGTATTCCTGCGCACCCGGATTATCCACCACCACCACGCCGGGGGCAGCAGCCAGAAGTTTTCTTACTTCCTGCAGGTCATATGGCTTTTCAAATTCCACGTTCACGGATTCACTATGTCCGCCGATAACCGGAATGCGAACCGTTGTGGATGTAACCTGGATCGACTGATCCCTCATGATTTTCCTTGTTTCATTTACCATTTTCATCTCTTCTTTGGTATAACCGTTATCCAGAAAAACATCAATCTGCGGGATGGCGTTCATGTCAATCGGATACCTGTATGCCCTGACTCCTTCAATGCCCTTGCGCTCATTCAGCAACTGGTTCACTGCTTTCACACCCGTGCCGGTAACGCTTTGGTAAGTGCTGACGACAATTCTTTTGATCTTGTATTTTTTATGCAGTGGATTCAGCGCAACAACCATCTGTATCGTCGAGCAATTCGGGTTGGCAATAATCTTATCTTCCTTTTCCAGGGCATCAGCATTCAGTTCAGGTACAACCAGTTTCTTGGTAGGATCCATTCTCCAGGCAGATGAATTATCAATCACCGTAATGCCGGCAGCGGCAAATTTGGGTGCCCATTCCAGGGAAGTGGCACCACCTGCTGAAAATAAAGCGAGGGCCGGCTTTGCAGCAATAGCGTCGGTTGCACTCACCACAGCATATTCTTTTCCCTTAAAACATACTTTCTTCCCAAGAGATTTTTCCGAAGCCACAGGAATAAGTTCACTCACCGGAAAATTTCTCTCTTCCAGTATCTCCAGCATTTTTGTGCCTACCAGGCCGGTAGCACCGACTACAGCGATTTTCATTGATTCCTTTATTTTTATTTAATACAAATCAAAAAGCCTCCCCGATCCGGGAAGGCTTCATTATCTTGATATACAAAACAATCAGGCACCTTCCCCGCTCCAGGGCATCTTAATGCTGTGCTTTGTATATGTTGTAATCACGTTCATTGAAGCCGTAAAAATAACCTCCAATCTGCTGGCATCCAAATTATTTTTGCAAAAAGCATTTTGAATGATTTCCCGGCTACTGATTCTTTTGTTTTTCTTTTCCCGTTTTCCGCTGAGCAGTCCGGCTCAGCCTGCAATGCACTATGATGTGCTGATTGATGAATTCCTTGCAGATCCATCCCCATCGGTGGGTTTGCCTGGCTCTTCTTTTATTGAGCTGAAGAATGTCTCCGGCCGCGCCCTCAATCTCCGCAACTGGAAGCTGAGCAATGGAAATGCCGGGGCTGTTTTCAGGAAAGATTATATCCTCGCAGCTGATAGTTTCCTGATTGTTTGTCCTGCTGGCGCAGAGGCAGCTTACAGCTCATTTGGATCCTCCATGGGGATCACAGGTTTTCCGTCTTTGAATCATGATGCGGGTGAAATCATTTTGAGTTCGGATGAAGGCACAGTGATCCATGCCATTCAATATGATGAAAGCTGGTTCCGGAACGATCTCAAATCTGAAGGCGGATGGAGCCTTGAAATGATAGATCCAAAAAATCCATGTGCCGGTTTTGATAACTGGACGGCCAGCACCCGGTTGAACGGAGGCACTCCCGGAATGCCGAATTCAGTTTCTGCAGAAAATCCCGACCAGCAGGGACCGGACCTGATGCGCAGCATTTGTGCCGATTCAGTTCATATTCTTGCTTTCTTTAGTGAACCTCTCGATAGTCTTTCTGCTGCAACCGTTTCGAATTATACCTTCTCACCGGATATGGGTCCGCCATTGGGCGCAATTCCAGTTCCGCCATTCTATGACCGGGTGAACCTGACACTGAAGCAGCCACTGCTTCCCGATCAGGTATATACATTGTCTGTTCAGCAGGTGAGTGACTGCGCCGCCAATGAAATTACCATTTACAATTCCTGCAAACTGGGGCTTCCGCAACTTGCGGCAACCGGTGATCTCCTATTCAATGAAATTCTTTTCAACCCACCTCCATATGGTTATGATTATATAGAATTGTTTAACCGGAGCCGGAAAACCCTGGATCTTCAGCAGGTGTTCCTGGCGGGCCGGGATGCGGCTGGCATGGTGAAAGACCCGCAAAAGCTGGTATCAGTCCCGGTTTTGTTTTTCCCCGGAGAATGGCTTGTGCTGACGGAAAACAGGGAATGGGTGATCCGGAATTATAAGGTAGAAAATCCGGACAAGCTGATCGCGATGAACAGCCTGCCTTCCATGCCTGATGATAATGGAACAATATTATTATTGAACGAAGCCGGACAGGTCCTTGATGAACTTTCTTACGATCACCATTGGCATTTTCCGCTGCTTGCGAATGAGGAAGGCGTTGCCCTGGAAAGGATTCACCAGGACGGACCGACGCAGGAGGCAGACAACTGGACATCGGCTGCATCTTCGGCAGGCTTTGGAACGCCGACCTATAGGAATTCAGCTTCGAATACGGAACAGGAATCAACAGATCTGATCGCGGCAGAGCCAAAAATTTTCTCACCCGATAACGATGGATACCAGGATTTTTGTTTTGTAAAATTCCATCTCGCCGAACCGGGCCTGGTTGCGAATATTTCTATTTATGATATCAACGGAAGAATCGTAAGGCAATTGACAAATAACAGCACGCTGGGCAGGGAAGGGAGTTTCCGGTGGGATGGCCTGGATGACGCAATGAATCCTTTGCCCATGGGGCATTATGTGATCTGCGCGGATCTGTTTTCTGCAAAGGGAAAAATAATAAGATACAAAGTGGTGACGACCCTCGCCAGGAAATATTAAACCAGGGAGATGTCAAAATTTACCAACTGAATGAATTGCTGAATGCGATCGTCAATGTCGGGCCTGGCAATTTCCTTTAATCTTTCGGGACCGAATTTCTCTACACAGAATGAAGCCATGGCTGATCCGACAATGATGGCTGTCTTCATATTCTCAAATGAAATATCTCTTGTTTTGGCAAGATGCCCCATAAAACCTCCGGCGAAAGTATCGCCTGCGCCGGTCGGATCAAAAACATCTTCCAGGGGAAGTGCGGGTGCAAAGAATACTTTGTTTTCATGGAAGAGCAGCGCACCATGCTCTCCCTTCTTGATAATGAGAAAGCGCGGTCCAAGCTGCAGGATTTTGCGGGCCGCTTTCACAATACTGTATTCGCCGCTCAGCTGACGGGCTTCACTGTCGTTTATCATTAATAAATCCACCATCCGGAGAACGCGTTTCAGATCCGGCAACGCGGATTCCATCCAGAAATTCATAGTGTCCATGGCAATCAAATGGGGACGGGTTTTCATTTGATCAATCACCTGGATCTGCACGGCCGGAGAAAGATTCCCAAGCATCATGAAGTCGCTTCCCTGATAACTGTCCGGCACCTGCGGATTGAAATCGCCCAATACATTGAGATCTGTTACCAGGGTATCGCGGGAATTCATGTCGAGATGATATTTCCCACTCCAGAAAAACGATTTCTTATCGGGTACTCTTTCGACGCCATCCATAACAGCGCCCCGGGCTTCGAGGCTCCTGACCTCATCACCGGCAAAATCATTTCCGATAATGGAAATCAGGTTTACCGGTTTTATGAAATTGGAAGCAGCATAAGCCACGTAAACAGCGGAGCCGCCAACAATGCGGTCCCTTTTCCCAAAGGGCGTTTCAATGGCATCGTAGGCCATACTGCCAACACAAATAAGCGACATAATAATATGAATGAAAATTAGCCGGCTGCCGGCAAAACTTTGCAAACCTACAGGATTTTAGGCAGTCGCCCAGCGCAGGCCGGAAAATGGTATTGTCTCAGTTTCTGAGACTATCCCCGGAAATTCCGGATCTGGCTTTACTCAAAACTTATTTTAATTTGGTTGTCCTAATTCTCAGGTTTCACAGGTCATTACTGTATTCATTCAAAAAAAATCAAAAACATGAAAGAGTATTTATTATTGCTGAGAGGTGGAATACCAATGACCAGCAAAACAGAAGCAGAAAACAAAGCAGAAATGCAAGCCTGGGGAGCCTTTATGGAAGGGCTTGGCAAAAAGGGACAATTTACAGGCGGACAGCCCCTTGTTTCCGGGGGATCTGTCGTTTCGGCGAAGAGCTCGGCAAATGAGCCGGTAAAATCACCGAAAGAAGGCATCGTAGGCGGTTACCTGATTGTAAAAGCAGACAACCTCGCAAAAGCTACGGAAATAGCCAAAGCTTGTCCTCACATTGCAAACGAAGGAAATATTGAAGTGAGGGAAATTGCACCAATGCCTGCCATGTAATCCGTCCATTTTCTCCGGTTGTCATTTTAAAATCCCCGGACGATATCCTTAATTTTGCAGTCTTAAGGCGGGTTTATTCTGCCCCGCAATAACCTGAATTTAAAATGACAGCTGCAGAGAAATACTATCATGAAATTTCAGAGAAGATCCCTGGAATCGTCAAAGGAAAGATGTTCGGCGCCCTATGCCTGAAAGCATCGAATGGCAAGGCTTTCGCCATGCTCTGGAAAGACTTTATGATTTTTAAGCTCAGTGGGCAGGCGACACCAAAAGCTATGAAAATAGAAGGCGCCTCCCTGTTTGATCCCATGGGCGGCCGGCCCATGAATGGCTGGATTCAAATTCCATTTGCACAAAAAAAAGAATGGGAGTGGCTTGCAAAAGACGCTTATGATTATGTGAAAGAATTGAAGGGAAAATAACAGACAAAAGTTGAAAGGCCAAAATGGCAAATTATTGCTCCGGTTTTTCCTAACGAACGTTCGTTCTATCTTTGTTGCCGGATATGGCAAAGATCAGAAGCAAAAAGAATAGCAGTAAAAAAGAAGTGATCATTGAAAAAGCATCCAAACTCTTCCTGGAAAAAGGGTTTGGGGCCGCTTCTATGCGGGACCTGGCCGAGCACGTAGGCGTGGAAGCGGCCAGCCTGTACAACCACATTCAATCGAAATCGGAAATCCTGCAGGCCATTTGTTTTAAGGTGGCCAATGATTTTATCTCCCACCTGGAGGCCGTTCAGTCGAGCCCGGAATCTGCATTGAAGAAACTGGAGCTGATCATCCGCTTTCATATCCGGATGATGATGGAGCAATTTGAATTCGTTTATATTTCCGACCACGAGTGGCGACATCTTCCTGAACCTTATCTTTCTAATTTCCTGAATCAGCGGAGAAATTACAGAAGAAGTTTATCTGATCTGATAGCCCGCGGCATTGAAAGGAATGAGATGAAGGATCTCGACCCTTACGTGGCCGTGCTGACCATCCTCTCCGCCATCAGCGGTATTGAATCCTGGCACCGGTCCAGGAAATCAGTGAGCAGGGAAACATTGGAAAACAATATGGTAAAATACCTGATCGGGGGATTAAAAAAATAAAACTTTGGCAAAGCATTTCAGAACCCTGGCGATCCGCGATATCAGAAAAGAAACGGCCGACTGCATTTCGGTTTCATTTCACATTCCCGAAGAATGGAAAGAAGAATTCCAGTTTAAGGCTGGGCAGAATATTACGATTCGCACAAAAATGCTCGGCGAAGAACTCCGCAGATCCTATTCCATTTGCAGTGGTCCCCATGAAGATGAACTCCGGATCGCAATTAAAAAAGCCCCCGGTGGCAGGTTCTCCACCTATGCTTTGGAATCCCTTAAAGCGGCTCAGCTGCTGGAAGTGCTTCCACCCACAGGCAATTTTCAGCTTAGTCTGGATAAAAAAAATAAAAGGCAGATCACCGCTTTTGCCGCAGGAAGCGGGATCACGCCGGTGATATCGCTGATCAAGACAATACTTAAAGAAGAACCGCTTAGTCAGGTCGCGCTCATTTACGGAAACCGGACCCGCAGCAGCATTATTTTCCGGGAGGAACTCGAAGCCTTAAAAAATAATTACCCTGACCGGCTACAGGTGATACATATTTTCAGCAGGGAAAAAGCAGATGCGCCCATTAACGAAGGAAGAATCGATATTGCCAAGTGCGGGCAGATATTCAAATACCTCGTGCCCCTGACCGCAGGAGAAGAATTTTTACTTTGCGGCCCAGCTCCGATGATCTTTTCGGTGCGGGACTGGCTGAGGGAAAAGGGAACAGATCCACATAAGATTCATTATGAATTGTTTTCCGATCCCGGAGAGATTTTCAAACCCTCTTCAATACAAGCCCCTGTTTCTGCCGAAAGCAATCAGCAAAAAAGCCAGGTCACCATCCGCCTCGATGGCCTGAGCCATGATTTTCAACTTCCCTTCAAGGGGGACAGCGTACTCGAAGCTGCAATAAAACAGGGAGCCGATCTTCCTTTCGCCTGCAAGGCGGGGGTTTGTGCATCCTGCCGCGCCAAACTGCTCGAAGGCAAAGTGAATATGGATCAAAACTATGCGCTGGTGGAGGAAGAAATCGAAGACGGTTTCATCCTTACCTGCCAGTCGCACCCCGCGTCCCCGCGGCTGCTGATAGATTTTGATATCCGGTAAGGGATTCTCATTGTAATTCCTGGATGACCGTCCGGCGTGTTACGGGATTTCCTTTTCAAGGGTATAAAAACGCTGTAACTTTATATTTATGGCAAAAGCGGATACATAAAAAAAATGAACAATACGCTGACTCAGATTTTAATAGCAGGCATGATGGGGTTATTTTCATCAGCAGTCGTTTCCGGACAGCAAATTGGTTTAGTTGTTCGGATAGCAAAACTGCAAATAGATTCAGCCCAACTGGAAAACTACAAGGCAGCACTTAAAGAGCATGCAGAAACTGCAGTCCGCGTAGAACCGGGGGTTCTTACATTATATGCAGTGTACGAAAAGAATAATCCCACACATGTCACCGTATTTGAAATATATGCAAATCAAGAGGCTTACAAAGCGCATCTTCAAACCCCACATTTTATAAAATACAAGATCACTACAAAGGACATGGTAAAATCTTTGGAACTCATAGAAACCGTCCCAATTGCACTTGAAACAAAATCTAAAAATTCAAATTAATCTTTTTTACAAACCGATTTTTCTACCTATCCCAACTCATAAATAGCTGACTTTTTCATCAACTAACACCCGTTAGTTTTTATTCCGGAAATGAATTAAATTTGAAGCTATGCTGCCTGAAGAAAAAATATTTGAAGACAAGATTGCGCGTGAGGTGAGGATTGAGCCTAAGGATTGGATGCCGGAGGACTATCGCAAATTGCTGATACGGCAGATGTCGCAGCATGCGCATAGTGAGATTGTCGGCATGTTGCCCGAAGGAAACTGGATCACACGTGCGCCTTCCCTGCGCAGAAAAGCTACCCTGATTGCAAAGGTGCAGGATGAAGCCGGGCATGGACTTTATTTATATTCGGCAACGGAAACGCTGGGCATCACCAGGGAAGAAACCATTGATCAGCTTCATTCCGGCAAAGCGAAATATTCTTCCATATTTAATTATCCTACGCTTACCTGGGCGGATATCGGCGCGATCGGATGGCTGGTGGATGGTGCGGCCATAATGAACCAGGTGCCTTTGTGCCGGGCCTCTTTCGGACCCTATGCCCGGGCCATGGTCAGGATATGCAAGGAAGAAAGTTTTCATCAGCGGCAGGGGTTTGAGATCCTGCTTACCCTCAGTCGCGGATCCGAAGCGCAGAAACTCATGTGCCAGGATGCCATCAACCGCTGGTGGTGGCCTTCAGTTATGATGTTCGGTCCGCCCGACGATGCATCTCCCCACAACCAGAAAAGCATGCAGTGGAAAATCAAACGATTCAGCAATGATGAACTCAGGCAAAAATTTATTGATGTTTGCGCCGAACAAGTCAGGGTGCTGGGTATGAAACTACCCGATGATAAAATGAAATGGAATGAAGACAGGCAACACTACGATTTCGGTGAGATCAACTGGACGGAGTTCCGGGAAGTAGTAAATGGAAACGGACCCTGTAACAAGGAACGCCTGGAAGCGCGGAAAAAGGCGCACGCAGACGGTGCGTGGGTACGCGAAGCAGCTACAGCATATGCCGGTAAAAAAAATTACTCATCCAATAACTATTGATCCATGGAAAAAAATGCATCTTCAGAAAGCTGGCCACTTTGGGAGGTCTTTATCCGCACCCGGCAGGGGCTCGATCATAAACATGCCGGCAGCCTGCATGCCGCAGATGCGCAGATGGCCCTGGAGAATGCACGCGATGTTTATACCCGCCGAAATGAAGGCATCAGCATCTGGGTGGTGGAAAGCAGGCATATTCACGCTTCCACGCCTGATGAAGCCGGCTCTTTTTTTGATCCCGCCAACGACAAAGTATACCGTTATCCTACTTTTTATAACCTGCCCGATGAATTAAAGAATATTTGACAATGCATTTAATATTTCTCCCCTAAAACAAACATCATCATCCATTTTTTACTTTTAATTTATAATTTTTAATAATCCATTTTCAAATTATCAAATTTTCAAATTATCAAATTATTAAATTAACCCATGCCCTCCCTCTCCACCTACATCCTCCACCTGGCCGATAATGCGCTCATCCTGGGCCACCGGAACAGTGAATGGACAGGCCATGGCCCTATACTGGAGCAGGATATTGCGCTCTCGAATATTGCCCTCGATCTGATCGGACAATCCAGGAACCTTTACCAGCTTGCAGCCGAAAGGATGAATGGTTTATCCCCGGAAAGGAAACTGATCACGGAAGATGATCTGGCTTATCTCCGGGACTCTACAGAATACAAGAATCTGGTTTTGCTGGAGCAGGACAATGGTGATTGGGCAAAGACCATGCTCCGGGAGTTTTATTTCAGCCATTTTCAACTTCTGCAATATCAGGGATTGCTGCATTGTAAAGATCCCGGACTCGCAGCCATCAGTGAAAAATCCATAAAGGAAATCCGGTATCATGTAAAATGGAGCAGTGAATGGGTATGCAGGCTGGGAGACGGAACCCGGGAAAGCCATGCCCGCATGCTGGGTGCTTTGGACGAACTGAATCCCTGGATTCCTGAATTATTTATCGCGGCAGACTACGAACAGGAAGCTTCAGCAAGCGGAATGGGAGTAGATCCTTCCACTCTGCATGAGGATTGGCTGGACCTCGTGAACCCTGTTTTGGAAGACGCTACCCTGCCATTGTATCCGGCAGAGAAAAAAGACGCGTTTTCGCTATCCGGCAAAAATGGATTTCATTCTGAGCATCTCGGATATATCCTTGTCGAAATGCAGTTCCTGCAAAGGGCCTATCCCGGATGTTCATGGTAATTCAATGAAAAAAGAAAATATTATATCTGTTCTCGAGCGTGTTAAGGATCCGGAAATCCCCGTGCTTTCCATTGCTGACCTCGGCATTTTAAGGGATGTGAAAATTACCGGAAACGAAATCACAGTAACCATTACACCAACCTATAGCGGTTGCCCGGCGATGGATGCCATCCAGCAGGATATCCGGAAGACGCTTTCAATAAATGGATATGAAAATGTAAAGATTAACCAGGTTTTGTCGCCGGCATGGACGAGCGACTGGCTCAGCGCGGCTGGAAAAGAAAAACTCGAAGCCTTTGGCATTGCTGCGCCTTCCCTGTCACGCGCCTGTGCCGCGGGGGAAACAGGAGGCGATTCACCCGATCATTGTCCCCACTGCCATTCCAGAAATATTGAAATGATCAGCCGCTTCGGATCAACATCCTGCAAAGCGCTCTATCGCTGCCTCGATTGCCGGGAACCTTTTGATTACTTTAAATGTCACTGATAAATAAAAAACAAATATGGCGGAAGATATTTTATTCGAAAATAAAAATGGAGTCGGCCGGATTTCCCTGAACAGGCCAGACAAGCTCAATGCTTTTAATCGCAGCCTGGCCCTGGCCTTGCAACAACAGTTGAAGGTTTGTGATGAGGACGATAGTCTCCGCTGTGTAATGCTCACCGGAACGGGTCGTGCATTTTCTTCTGGTCAGGATCTGGCTGAATTTCCTGCTGGTAAATTGCCTGTATTTGAAAACGTGATAGATGAATATTACAATCCCATAATCCGTTTGCTGAGGACGATCCGCAAACCGGTGCTCTGTGCGGTAAACGGAGTTGCAGCCGGTGCAGGTGCAAATATTGCGCTGAGTTGTGATATCGTTGTTGCAACGGCTTCGGCTTCCTTTGTGCAGGCATTTTCGAAGATTGGGCTGATCCCCGATTGCGGGGGCACTTATTTTTTGCCGCGTCTGATTGGCTTGCAAAAGGCGAGTGCCTTCATGATGCTGGGAGAAAAGATCAGTGCTGCCGAAGCAGAAAAAACAGGAATGATCTATAAATGTTTTGAGGATTCGGCTTTTGAAGAATCAGTGGCTAAGATCGCCGGCACCCTGGCCGCCATGCCAACGAAGGCTTTGATGCTTACCAGGAATGCTTTATCGCAATGCTTTACCAACAATCTGGACGAGCAACTGGAACTGGAAAAAAAATTACAGGGGCAGGCCGGCCATACCGATGATTTCAAAGAAGGCGTAACTGCTTTTTTTGAAAAACGGTTTCCGGCATTTACCGGGAAATGATTGTGCGAAAAGAGAATCGTGACTCAGCGCATGCAATGGGTGATGCTTAAATTACAAAGCAGCTTCCTTTTTTTCGGTATGCGCTGTTTTGATCGGCAAAACAGGCGCGATCGTCCCGTTCATTGTTTTCTCAAGCGTTACATACTCTTTTTGCAGTTCCAGTATCTGTGCGTGATTGTAAACAATCTCCTTCCTGAGCTCGGCAATTTTAGATTGCTTTTTCTGCAGCTGGCGGCTTCTTAATACATATCCCATGATCAGCGAACCGGTTACGATCGCAATCAGCGAAAGGATACTGAGGGTAAATTCAACGTAAAGCATAGTAATTGGATTTATGGTTTTGAAACGGTGATTTTATTTTATTATTTCTTCTATCCGGGTAAGTTTTCCATCCTGGTTCATTCCCTCTATTACAATTCTGAATTTGTCACTGATATCATTGTTATAAAACACCAGGTTTATTTTACGATGTGTTTTATCCAGGCGAACTGCCGGATTCCAGTATAAGGTGGATCTGAAATCAGAAGCCTGGTAGTCTACGATTTTATCATTCGAATAATGGGGAGCATAAAATTCCCTGGCTACTGTATAGCCGGTAACTACGGCCTGCCCGGTCTTATTCTCGAGAATACTGCCTTGTTCCTGTGCCTGCCGGCTGGTGATGGCCAGTGTTGGCAAAGCCCTCGGACTTGTTTTTGCTACAAACTTGAGAAACAACACTTCCTTCATACTAACCGATTTTAACTCATCCATGGCGATCGGCGTTCCGTCCATTGTAATATTGACATTATTTCGCAGGGCAGAGGGTCCGTTAAGGTTATAAGAAGCAAATCTGCCATCCCCAGATCCCACCCCCGGATCCTTCAGGGTAGCGGGAAAACGCAGATCCACAAACATGGTGGAGAGATAATGGGCTGCTGTTTCCGAATTTCCCTTCAAGCCATCCTGCCTGGGCGTAACGGAATAACTCATATCCCTTGATGGGGTAGCATAAGCATTCGTTTCCACAATATTTCCATTCAGCTCCTTTTCGAGCACTACATCAGGAACCTTCATCCAGGTATAGGCCGGTTCTCTGGCCGCAGCCGGTGATAAAGCAGGCAGCAGGCTTGAGTACAAGCTGATCTCCGAATTGCTATTTAACTTGGAAGCATGATTGAATTTATAAACCACCTGAACAGAATCATAAAAGAATAGATCATGCTGATTAAAACTTCCTTGTGGACTGACAGGCAGGTTGATGACATGTTTTTTCCGGTCCCTTGAAATCACCAGCAGGGCAATTGAATCGTTTGCATCCAGTGTGGCCGAAGGATTGTTTATTTCTCCTTTCAAGGCTAAGAAATCTGCATCGTGGGGATATTTCAACGCGGGAAATTTGCCAGCAACCACATTCTCCCAATTGAATCTCCTCCATCCATGGGTTAAGAGGAGCAGGTTCAAATGATCATTGGCATCATCCGAATTAAGCAGAAAAGAAGCCGCATCATTGATGTTACCCTTGAGATCCCCGCTGAGCAGGAGATCAGAATAAATATTATTGCTGCTGTCCAGTCCCAATCCGCCATCCGTTACAGAAACGGAAAGATTTGTATTCAGACTATCCGGAATTTCTATTGAGATTTCATTGCGTGACCTTTTGTTCAGGTTCATCGATACCCGCTTCATTTCCGTTTTTGCGTAGGCTTTCCGGTTGTTTATATATACAACCCGTTCTGCCAGCGGTGACATATCCGCATCAAAAACCGTCAGCTGCATGATGCCGCAGGGAAAAGAAGTGGTTACTATGGAGGCATCCGCAATATTATTGGTCAGGTTGAGATTGCTCCTGTAAACTATTTTCTGATCGATCACTCCGATAACGGTGAGCCTGTTCAGGCTGACAGCATCAACGGATCTTTCTACAGAAAACAGGATCTGATCGTTCCTGTAAGAAACCATATGCAGTGCAACCCCATTGGCCTTGGCCTGCGGCAAGGCTGTTACATGCAATTCCCCATCTGCCGCTTTCCAAAATGCCTGGTAGTGGTCTCCGCTAACGGGCTTGAGAGAAAAGGAACCCATCCCGCGATAGCTGCTATGAAGCGTATCCTGAATGACATCGGTGCTGTTTTTTATTACCCCGGTTATACATACCGGTTTGCCGTGCTGGTCCAATACCTCAAAAGCAACGAGCGACCGAACGCCGTTGACCTGGTCCCCGCCTTCAGCATAGAAATTAATTTCCGGCTTGCTTTTTTCCGGATTCGCATTAAATTCATCCGTTGAAGTTAAAACCGGAATGTCCTTATTATACAAAAAGGCATTATCAAAATTGAGCATCCATTGGGTATAGGCTTTCACATGCACTACGCCATTCTCCGCGTAAACGGGCATCACAAAGGAACTGCCTGCCGTACCGTCGATAACCGGAGAAACACTATGCAGGAGCAGGCGGCCGCGGGCATCCGTCCAGTCGAAATAAATATTTTTGCTTATAGAAGAAGGTTTTGAACCCGAAAGCAGGTAGGCTTTCATCCAGACGGTCTCGCCGGGCAGATATGCGTCCTTATCAAAGTGAATGTGAATTTTTTCCTGCTCGTACCTGCTGCTGTAAGCGTTGACTGAAGAATCGAGAGATTGCGATTTAACAGCAGTCATCAGCAGGGTTCCGGCACAGAAAATAAGGGTTCGGCGGTGCATATTCAAAGGGTTTGGATTCTAACACTTAACAGCTGCAATCAACAGAGAGTCACTTAATCGACAAAAAGGGGACAGAAACCTGACCCCTTTTGCTTTGCTTTATTGTACTTTATCCATTGATTACAGAACTTGCATTAAGATATTTTACACTCGGACTATAAATAAACAAACAACTTCCGTTCTTGATTGTCCTGATGATTTTCGGGCTAACTGCATTTGGCATGGCGGCACAACCCAGACTTCTTCCCATTTCACCGTTATTTTTCAAATAATCGGGTGTTATATAATCTGAACCATGCAATACTATATGTCTCTTCGCAGCGAGGTCATTATAACCTTTTTCCAGACCCTTTACTTTCAGTGAAAGACCATTGCGTCCAAAATAAGTTTTAGAAGTAAGGAAAAAACCTAAACTGCTTTTGAATGAATTCGACCTGTTGGAAAAGGAAGTAGCATACTCTACTCCGGAATTCATACCATGGGAAACATATGTATTGAACAATAACTTCTTGCGTGTAACATCAATCACATACAGCCTTTTGTTGCGTGAAGACTGTGTGAAATCACAAATTGATAAAACAGATGATTTTTTAATTTGACCGTTCTTCATGAGGTTGTGGTATCCTCTCCAGGCATATTCAAAAGCCTTCTGATCCAAACCGGATTCGCCGAGCTTCATGGAATCATAAAGAGTTATAGCCTGTTGGATCACCATTTTCACTTCAAATGCCTTCTTAGCTTCTGCAGAAACGGCATAATCCAGCTTTTTAGCTGAAGCAGTAGTGACTGTTTTCTCAGCAAGCACCGTTGCTATTGCAGGTGCATTGTAAGAGATATTTTTAATGTTGTTATTTGTAAGAACCGGAATACGATAAGAAGCCGCAACTGCAGATGTGGTAGTAAAAAAATCTGCTTTTTTGTGGCTGCTTGAAATCAGCACCGGTGAAGTAATGACCAGGAGTGACACACTACTGGTAGAGACGAGTTTAGACAACGTTTTCATGACGCAGGGTTTAATTAGTTTTCAAATGGTTCGAGTCAAATACAACCTGTAATTACTTACCTGTTGGGTTTTTCGTCGGTACCACACACGGAGCAAACATTGTAATCTTAGGGACTTGTTCCAGGCGCAATATTAAATGGATCCTCTTAGCAGCAATAACGAAGTCATCTACCTGTTATTGTATCGGATCTACAGGGGGGATGGTCACGTTATCGATTTCAAATATTGCAATTAATTTGGGTAATCCATAATTTTTTCGACGAATGGAATTTCAAATTTTGCTTCCGTATGTAAAAGAACTGACCATTATATTTCAAGCTTGGTACCAAAGAAAAAATGGAGAGGAAAAGGAAGGCAATACCCGTTATAGAATATTCAAAATGAAAGAGTTATGGAGCAAAATAAAGCCTGTCAACAATTCCTGCGTAAGTAATAAAAGCCCCTTTTTCTTCCACCATTTGGAAAATTTTTCCAGGATCTGGAATGAAAATTAATGGTTGCTTTTATCGGATCCGGATTTACGCGCTCCGGATTCCAGTAATGTTCTTATTGAATCCAGCTTTTCATTAACGGATCCCAGTTCGCGCAGGATCAGCCAGAACGAGTTACTGTTAGCATCCTGGGCCAGACTTGCAGATGAATCATTCAGCGAATAGGATTTTAAAGGCTGGGCCGATGGAGATGAATTGCCGGAGACAGCGTCAATCGCATTCAGGGTTCGCTTCTGAAGATCTGTGTGCAAAAGATCGTGTACGCCCACCTTAAAATAATCTGCCAGTTTAACCAATTCAGCCAGGCTGGGCTCACTCTTTGAATTCTCCCAATTTCCAACGGTATTCGCACGCTTGCTAAAAAGCAAAGAAATCTCATCCTGGTTCTGGCCACGCTGCTTTCTCAAAAAGCGAAGATTTCTCGCAAATACACTCATGAAGGAAATTGCTAAAATATTTATCAAAATAATTTGGAAAACCCCAATTGTTTTGTTATCTTAGCTAGATAATTGAGATAAATATACAAATCTTTGGTTATTATACCAATTTTTCACAACTCACCTGAAAGAAACTGCCTTTTTCACCCCAAAGGTTTTTAGGGGCGAAGTTCTTTCTTTAGAAATTCTGAAGCAATACTACGAACCGGGTAATTTAAGTTCACGATTTACCTTAAATCCCATTGAAAATGGAAGATTTCTCCTTTTCCGGTAGTATTGAGCCATTTATTAACGGTTTTAGCCCTTTTCCTGAGGAAATTGAGCCAATAATTTATACCATTACCCAGGCCTTCCAAACAGAAATGATCTTCCTGTTGGGCATTTATCAGGCTAATCCGGAGGCTTTGGGCAAAGAATACGACCTGCTGGTACTTGCTGGTGGGAACGAAAGGCGGCCCATGCATGAACTTGAAAGTCTGATTTACAACCGCTGCCATGATTTCGCGCCGGTTACCGTTTCTGTTCACAGATGGGATATGACTGAGCAACTGCTGGCAAACGGAAACATTTTCCTTTCACAGCTTTGTAAACCGGCAAAACTGATTTATGATTCAGGAGAAAAGAAATTACCTGATCCGATCTTAGTTAACCAGGCAATAAAGAGTGCTAACTTAATGGCAGAATTCAGGCAGATACTGGAAAAGGCAAGAGGCTTTTTGCTGGGGTCTGAAATCTATAAAGCAGCCCTGGAGTATCAACTATGTGCTTTTATGCTTCATCAGGCTGTTGAACAAACCCTAAATGCATTTCTTTGTCCTTTGATGGGCCTCCGGATACAAACCCACAATCTGCAAAAGCTGTTATTGTATACGCGAAGATTATCTGAATCGTTATATTATGAAGTATTCCCGAGGGATACCGGCCTGGAAGTTGAGTTATTCAGGCTTTTGCAAAAAGCCTATATCTATGGCCGGTATAAAAATACCTTCCGGGTGAGCCGCGATAACCTTGAGATCTTAACTGACCGTGTAATTTCTCTTCAGGAAATGGTTTCCGCCATTTTCCCCGAGAAACTGAATTTGTATTTTGAAAACCAGGATCCCTTCATTCCCGATTAAAAAGATGTTATGTCAGAATCATATGCCGTCATTGAAGATTTTTTTTCTGCCTTATCTGTTTCGCAGTATAGAAAATATATTTTGTCAGTCCTTCAGGCCGCAAACAGCGTCAAATTGTGGAAGAAGGAGGAGCCGGCCAGTCTGCTTTATTTTCAAAAAAAAATGGAGGACCTCATAAACACCGCTCATCTTCTTGCCAGCAGGGAAAAGGGCAGGAAAAATAAAAAATCGAAAGCAGTCATTGAAGCTGCCGTAACCGAAGAGGAACAAATTGACCCCGGCTTCTATTTAAATAAGCACCTGGGCCAGCATCAATGGGAGGCATTTCCCCGCAGCTTATCCAAAAAGGAATTTCTTAATCCCTTCCTGGCATTTGAGCACTTTTTCCAATACAGAAGTCTGAAAGAATGGCATAAGGACCTCAAAGAAATCATTTTTTACGCACTTTCACCACATAGCTGTGCGGAAGACTGCGTTGATTTTGAATTCTTGAAAATCAATGAACTACTGCAAAAACTGGTAGAAGCTGCTCATCTGATATGGGTCAGGGAAATTGACAGGGATATTTGACCGCCAGATAAGGAAATCCTTCCATCTGCCATTTCCGATGACAGTACCTGGAAAAGTTTTACACGGAATTCCCGCCCCAATCGGAATATCTCCTGGTTCAGGAAATATAAAATGTGAACTGATCGCTAAAATTCTGGCGGCTGTTCCTCTGAATTGCTTGGGGTTCGGGCATAAAATCCGGAGCCGATCTGAAATCCCCGATTCTGGCATTTGGATTGAGGCGATGCTTGTATTATTAACTTATAAAAAAGGAGGTTATTATGTCAAACATCATCAGAAAAGAAGATGGCAATTTGCCGGTAACGTTGGGAACGGTGGTTGATCAAATCTTTCAAAATAACATAGACCGTTTCTTTGATGACAGCTTCTGGGATTCAAGAAGTATGCAGGGCACTTACCAGGTACCAGCCAATATCAGGGAAACCGATAAAAGTTACGAAATGGAATTAGTGGCTCCCGGGCTGAAAAAGGAAGATTTCCAACTGGATATCGCAAATGACAGTTTAGTTGTTTCCTTTGAGCATAAGGAAGAAAAAAGCCAGGAAGACAAGAAACGGGGATGGCTGAGGAAGGAATATAATTTACGCTCATTCTCCAGGAGTTTTCATTTGGATGATTCGGTCGATGCCGGCAAAATAACTGCCAGGTACGAAGACGGAGTTCTTCATTTAAGTCTGCCAAAAAATGAAAAAGCTCAAAAAATATCCCGGACAATTAAGATTCAATAGAAAAAATTTATAACTACAAGAACTAAAACCTACACCGGCTCACTGAGGGCAGGATGTAAATTCTGCCCTTTTCATGAACACCGGACACATCATAGATCGGCAATATAAAGTGTAAAACTAAACCTGCTTCCTTCGCCGGGTTTGCTATCCAGGTGAATATGGCCCCCCTGCGCCTCGATAAATTCCTTGCTTATCGCGAGGCCCAGGCCAGTGCCATATTTGCCAGAGCCGGGAACCTGAAAATAACGGTCGAATATTTTTTCCTGGTACTGTTGCTCAATACCCTGCCCCTGGTCCTTTACGGAGAATTCAACCAGGGTTCCCTTTTTTGTCAATGAGATGTTCAGATCACTTCTTTCCGGCGCATAACGAATTGCATTCGTAAGAAAATTAATCAGCACCCAGGCCGTTTTATCCCCATCAGCTTTAATATCCGGAATATTTTCATCCCTTTGAATAATGAGGTTTAATTTCTTCTGATCAACCTGTATCCTCACAGATTCCAGGGCATAGTCCAGCATTTCGTAAGGATTGCTCTTTTTTATGTTCAATTGAATGTTACCTGTTTCCACCTGGGACAGGTTAAGCAACTCAGCAATAATCCTCAACAGACGATCGCAGTCCTCTTTTATTCCATGCAATAACTGACGCTGCTCTTCATTCAATATTCCGGTGGTTGTATTTTCCAATAATTGCAGGCTCATCTTAACAGAGGAAATGGGCGTTTTCATTTCATGAGAAATAGTGGCGATGAAATTCGTTTTCGCCACGTCCAGCTCCTTGAAAGGAGTAATGTTTTTTAGAACGATCACCCGGCTTTGCGTATCAGCCTGACTAACATCCACCACTTCCCGGATAAAATAATTTTCCTTATCACCAACAATTATTTTAAATGGTGCTGAATTATCGCCCTCCGTAAGAAAACGAAACAGGTCATTTGATTTTTTCAAAACCTCTGCCTTTTTACCCACAACCTGGTCTGCATGAACACCCAGTAAGGCTAATGCCTGTCCGTTTGCAAAAAGAACAATATCATTCTTATCTATTCCTATGCTCGCATCTTTCAGGCTGTTAATCACAGCTTCTGCCCGGGCTTTTTCAAAAAGGATCTGGTTCAGGTTGCTGTTTTGAAAATATTCCAGCCGCTCAGACATGTCGTTGAATGATTTGGCAAGCTGTCCGAATTCATCTTTGTTTTTAATATGAATCCGGTGACCGTAATCCTTATTGCTTATCTGCTGCATCCCTAAGGTCAGTTCACGGATAGGAGAGACCATTACGGAAGGGAAATTATAGGAGAAAGTAAATGCTACAATAAAAACAATTCCACATAATACCGTGATGATCGAAAGGGCTTTTGCGGCTGTTTGCTGCGCCGTATTATTTTTTAGCTGAATCGCTTCCATATTCAGGGAGAGTATCCTCTGTATCTGCACTTCCAGATCCCCGGCAGTTTCGGCGGATGAATCACCGGCCTGCATCTTATTGAAATCTTTCCTTGCATGATATGTGACCATCAGCTCTCCGGGTTCCGTTATGTTGTTTTCCTGTGCCCTCAGCGCCAGATCAATTTTATTCACAGAACCGTTTCGATCAATGGATATACTATCCAATCCCTTTTGTATGGTATGACAATAATCCAGCGATTCATAATTAGCCTTAATGATAGCGCTCGAAGCGTCTTTCAAACGGATTATATAATGAATACCCGCCCCTCCTACGATCAAAATAAGCAGGAAGAGAAACAATGTTCCGAGCCAGATTTTATTTTTTACATTCAGCGGCATCAGGATAATATAACCAAATCAATGTCGTTTTCGGAAAAGGTCGTCAGGAGACCATTAAAAACGTTTGTTTTCAGAATGATCTGAAACAGATTCAGGTGAGGCTTGCCTATACATACGGTAGTTATTCCCTGTTCATTGACTGTTTCCATAATAGCTTTCGCAATATGAACAGCTTTCTTCTGAACCACCCTGGCTCCGAGCTCCGTTGCATTCTTAAAGTTATTGATTAGATGCCTTTGTGCAGCCAAAGAAATTTTATCGTTAGCTTCCCTGGGTGTCTGTACATAAAGAACTACCCATTGACTATTGTAGTAGGAGGCCAGCCTGGCCGTTTTGCGGATGATCCGCTGGGCAATATCTGCATTGGAGGAAATGCAGGCGAGCAGGTGTTCATGACGGAAATTTGTTTGCTTGCTCGTAATCTGATAGTCTACCTTACGCTCAACCTGACCGGCAACTTCCTTCAAAGCCAGTTCACGAAGCTGGAGGATTTTTTCCGGCTGAAAGAAATTCGTAAGCGCCTGTTGAATTTTACTGTGATCATATATCTTTCCAGCTTTTAACCTTTTAATGAGCTCGTCAGCAGTTAAATCAATATTAACCACTTCATCCGCAATCTGAAGGATCTTGTCCGGAACTCTTTCGTTCACCACTATGCCTGTAATCGCCTTCACATCTTCATTAATACTTTCCAGGTGCTGAATATTCACCGCACTGATCACATCAATTCCTGCATCCAGTATATCCATTACGTCCTGCCACCGCTTGCTATTCTTACTTCCGGGAATATTACTGTGCGCCAGTTCATCAACCACCACGACCTCGGGATGAAGCAGCAGGATAGCCTGTACGTCCAGTTCCTCAAGCGACTTACCCTTGTAAAATGCTTTTCTTCTTGGAACGATCGGGAGGCCATTCATCAATTCTGCCGTATCTTTTCTGCCATGGGTTTCAACAAGTCCGATCTGGACATTTACACCTGACTTTAATAGTTGCTGGGCTTCCTCCAGCATACGGAAAGTCTTGCCCACACCGGCACTCATGCCAATGTAGATTTTCAGCTTTCCTTTTTCCGGTCGCTGCAAAATCTGCAACCATTCATCGGGACTGTAGGATTTAGTCTCCATTTATTTTAATTCATCCAGCGCAACGTTTAGTCTCAGCACATTTACAGTGGAAGGCCCTAACCCATTTTTTTCAATATGCTGATCAACGAGGGCTTTAACTTTTTCTTCATCCATATGCCTTGCATTGGCTACACGGGCTACTTGTATCAAGGCACCCTCAGGACTTATATCAGGATCCAGCCCGCTACCAGACGCTGTTACCATTTCCGAAGGTATTTGTTCTTTCTTAATCCCTGGATTATGAACAAGGAAAGAATCAATGCGATCACTTACCTGTTTTAGATAATCCGGGTTGGAAGGCCCCTTATTACTCCCGCCTGATCCCGCAGCATTGTAGTCCACGGCAGATGGGCGTCCCCAGAAATAATTGTCGTGCGTAAACTTCTGGCCGATGCGTTCATAACCCACCACTTTCCCGTTAACAGAAATAGCTTCCCCGTCTCCTCCTCCCCTGGTCATTTTTCCAATGGCGGAAATGCATAAGGGATATATCCCACAGCAGAGGACAAGAAGAACGATGGTAAGCTTAATGGATATCATTAAATATTTTTTCATAACCTAGTTTAATGAGAAAAAGGATAAGATCATGTCAATGAGTTTGATTCCGATAAAGGGCGCTATGATCCCGCCGATGCCATAGATCAGCAGATTTCTTCGAAGCAATGCACTAGCCCCGATGGGCCTGTATGCAACTCCTTTTAATGACAGCGGAATAAGCATAGGGATAATGATTGCGTTAAAAATAACCGCTGATAAGATGGCAGATTCCGGGCTCTTTAAATGCATCACGTTCAATGCCTGCAATGCCGGGATTGAGGTGATAAACAGGGCCGGTACAATGGCAAAATATTTAGCTACATCATTTGCGATGGAGAAAGTCGTGATGGTTCCCCGCGTAATAAGCAATTGTTTTCCTATCTCCACAATTTCTATGAGCTTGGTCGGATCATTATCGAGGTCAACCATATTGCCCGCTTCTTTAGCAGCCTGGGTGCCGCTGTTCATAGCCACGCCCACGTCTGCCTGGGCTAATGCAGGGGCATCATTGGTTCCGTCGCCCATCATAGCCACCAATTTCCCGCCCTTCTGTTCCTGCCGGATATAACTCATTTTATCTTCCGGCCTCGCTTCAGCAATAAAATCATCCACGCCTGCTTTTCCGGCAATGTATTTTGCCGTTAGCGGATTATCGCCGGTGACCATTACCGTTTTTACTCCCATCCTGCGTAATCTCTGAAACCTTTCCTGGATACCGGGTTTGATGATATCCTGAAGTTCAATTACACCCTTTACCTCATTATTAACAGAAACGACAAGCGGGGTACCTCCGTTCTCTGCGATTGATTTTACTCTATCATCCGCCTGGACAGGAAATAAGTTTCCTGCTTTCAGAACGATTGCCTTAATGGCATCAGCGGCTCCCTTTCTTACCCTTAACCCTTCGGGAGTATTTACCCCACTACTTCTGGTTTCCGCCTTGAATTCAATAAACTGCATGCCGCTCGTTTTAGTGCTTCGGATGCCCTTTGTTTCTGCCAGTTCCAGGATAGATTTTCCCTCGGGCGTTTGATCGGCAAGAGAACTCAGCGTAGCAAACGAAATAAACTGATCCTCCGGAACACCATTGCTGGCGTAAAAATTCGTCGCCCTTCTGTTTCCGATAGTGATCGTACCGGTTTTGTCCAACAACAGCGTGTCAATATCACCGGCTGTTTCAACGGCTTTCCCGCTCTTGGCAATTACATTCGCCCTCAAAGCCCGGTCCATGCCTGCAATACCTATGGCTGAAAGCAATCCCCCGATGGTCGTAGGGATGAGACAAACGAATAAAGAAATAAAAGCCGCTACTGTTATCGGCGTATTGGCATAATCAGCGAAGGGCTTCAGTGTTACCACTACGATGGTAAAAATCAATGTAAAAGCCGCAAGCAGTATGGTAAGGGCAATTTCGTTGGGGGTTTTCTGACGGGAGGCGCCTTCTACCAGGGCAATCATTTTGTCCAGAAAGGTTTCTCCGGGTTGAGTCGTTACCTTGACAATAATCTTATCTGACAATACCTTGGTGCCGCCAGTGACAGAAGATTTATCTCCGCCTGCTTCGCGGATCACGGGTGCAGACTCTCCGGTAATTGCGGATTCATCAATGGTGGCAATGCCCTCAACAATTTCTCCATCCATGGGAATGGTATCCCCCGTTTCACATACAAACAGGTCCCCGAGTCTGAGCTGTGAAGAGGGCACAATATGTATCTCATCTACAAAAATCTCTCCAACCGGTTCAATTTTTTTTGCCGGAGTTTCTTCCCGCGTTTTACGAAGGCTTTCCGCCTGCGCCTTACCCCTTGCTTCGGCGAGACCTTCAGCAAAATTGGCGAACAATACGGTGATGAACAGAACAATAAAAATAGCCACATTATATCCAAAACCCCCAACATTCACGTCATGTACAAACCAGGAATATATGGTTATAAAAAACATAATGACGAAACCTATCTCGACCGTAAACATCACCGGGTTCCTGTACATCTGTTTCGGATTCAGTTTTACGAATGACTGTCCCAGAGCGGGCAGAACCAATTCTGGTGCAAACATGGAAATATTTTTTTTCTTTTTCATAATTGCTGTTCTTAAATATTAATGCGGCATACTGAAATATTCCGCCAGCGGCCCCAATGCAAGCGGCGGAAAGTAGGAAAGGGCAGTGATAATAATGATGACGGCAAATGTCATCACCCCGAATGTCCATGAGTCCGGCCGCAGGGTCCCTGCAGATTCCGGAATGAATTTTTTGTTGGCAAGTAATCCGGCAATAGCTATTGGCCCGATAATCGGAAGAAAACGGCCAAATGCCATGACGAACCCCGCAGTTACATTCCAGAAAGTATCGTTATCAGCCAGGCCTTCAAATCCGCTTCCGTTATTGGCATTCGCAGAAGTAAACTGATAAAGCATTTCTGAGAATCCATGATACCCGGGACTATTCAGCCATGCAGAGGGCTTAACGCTCCAGGCCAGATCAGGGTGATGAGCCACCAGGTAAGCGGCAAGCGCCGTAAAGCCTTTGATCAGAAATGCGGAAAGAAGGGTCACCAGCGTAGCTATTTTCACTTCCCGGGCTTCCACCTTATGACCCATGAATTCTGGTGTGCGCCCAACCATCAGGCCCGAAATAAATACAGCGATAATGATATATATATAATAATTCAGAAACCCGACACCGCACCCTCCATAAAATGCGTTGACCATCATACCCAGCAATTGCATCAATCCGGTCAATGGCATATAACTATCATGCATACCGTTTACCGAACCGGTTGAAATTATGGTGGTCACAGTACCCCAGTAAGCAGTAATGGCGGGACCAAACCGCACTTCCTTTCCTTCCATGGCGCCCGTGGCTTGAGTGATTCCCATCCGGGCAATTTCAGGATTCCCGTGAACCTCGCCCCATACGGAAGGTATCAATAGACACAACATGCCCAGGGTCATAATTCCGTAAATCACATAAGCGAATTTTCTTCTCTTTACATAAATGCCTAAGGCAAAAAGCATGGAGACGGGTAAGAGTACCTGGGCAATCAGTTCTACTGAATTGGTAAGAAAGTTTGGGTTTTCAAAAGGATGTGCAGAGTTCGCGCCAAACCAACCACCGCCGTTTGTGCCGAGATGTTTAATGGCAATCATGCCGGCTGCCGGTCCCCGGCTTACCTGCACGGTATCACCCTGAAGGGTTATGACAGTATCTTTCCCTTTATAAGAAGAAGGAGTCCCGTTAAAAGCAAGAATAATAGCAATTACTACACAAATTGGCAACAGAATACGGGTAATTGTCTTAATAAAGATTTCCCAAAAGTTCCCAAGATTATCGGTGGTTTTTTCCTTTATCGCATTCATAAGGCCAACAAGTGCGGCAATACCTGTTGCAGCGCTCACAAACTGCAAAAAAGTAATTACAAACACCTGTGTCAGATAGGTGACGCCGGTCTCCCCGGAGTAATCCTGAAGATTGCAATTGGTCAGGAAGCTGATCGCCGTATTAAAAGCCAGATCCGGCGTCTGGGCCGGATTGTGATCCGGATTCATCGGAAGCTTGTCCTGGAACAAAAACATAAAAAAAGCATACACGAACCACAGCAAATTAATGGTGAGCATAGCTTTAAGAAATTGCTTCCAGTTCATCGGTTCGGAAGGATCAATTCCGCAAACGCGGTAGATCAATCTTTCCAATGGAGCCATAAAACCGGTAATCGTCTTTTGTCCGCTAAATATTTTTGAAATATAGCGTGCCAGGGGAATTGCAAGAAGAATGGTCAGTCCGTAAACGACAACAATACTTAGGATCCCGTTACTCATAAAAAAGATTTATTCAGAATTTTTCCGGTTTTATCAGTACATAGAGCAGATAAATAAATACCACGATGGATAATACAAACAATGAAGTCATCATATGATCATATTTTTTCGAAAAAATCAATTGATTTAAAAAATAACCAGAAGCAAAGGAGGCCCGAAATAAAATATAAAATGGTGAGCATGTTAATCTTATTGTTGGTTAATCAAGTGCAGATCAAAGCACGTACCGCCTGGTTTATGGATCCTTACCGAAATGATACAACACTTGACATGACAAGCGTTTTGCGCCAAAAGAATATTTTAGGAGAATGACCACAGCAGGAGAAACCCCTTCCATAATGGAAAGGTTTTTTCATTTTGAAAGAGTACTATTGTTCCGTAAGTTGATACTCTTCTATTTTGCGGTAAAGGGTAGTGAGGCCGATATTCAGTAGCCGGGCGGCTTCAGTTTTATTGCCGTGGGTGTATTGCAATACTTTCTGAATATGATTTTTTTCAACGCCTGCAAGATCAAACTGCGAAAAGGATCCGGAAGATGAAGAGATGCTGCTCATCATTTCCATAGGTAATGAATTTTTTGCCAATTCTCCGGATTCTTCAACAATAACAGCTCTTTCAACCACATTGCGCAGTTCACGGATATTACCTTTCCATTGGTGCTTTTCCAATGCAGAATAGAATTCTTCTGAAATTTTCAAATCGGGTTTATTAAGCTTAACGGAAAATTGTCTGACAAAATTTTCGGCCAAAGGGCGGATATCCTTTACACGATCTCTCAATGAAGGCATGACAATCCGGAAAACCGATAAGCGGTAAAACAAGTCTTCGCGGAACTTCCCCGCTTTTATTTCCGTTTCCGGGTTCCGGTTGGTTGCCGTTATAATGCGGACATTTACTTTCTGCGACTGATTGTCCCCAACCCGGTTAAATTCGCCGGATTCCAACACCCGCAATAATTTCGGCTGCACTTCGATGGGCATCTCTGCGATTTCATCGAGAAAAAGAGTTCCCTGGTCTGCCTGTTCGATCAGGCCTTTACTATCCTGGTGAGCGCTTGTAAACGCTCCGGCCTTGTGACCAAAAAGTTCATTTTCAAATAATTCCCTGCTGAAAGCGCTGCAGTTGATTGCAACAAAAGGGTGGGCCGAACGGTTGCTAAACTGATGAATGGCATTTGCAAAAACTTCCTTTCCTGTACCGGTTTCTCCCAGCAGCAAAACAGTAGTATCGGTAACGGCCACCTTTTTTGCCAGCTCAATGGCATCAAGAATCGGTTTTGAATTCCCGATCACGGATTGAAATGAATATTTATTCCCCAGCTTTCTTTCCAGTTCCCTGATCCTTCTCTGGAATGCTGTCTTTTCCAGGGCCCGGTTGAGAACCGGAATAATTTTCTCATTTTCATCCCCTTTGATCAGGTAATCGAAAGCACCGAATTTCATGGCCTGTACGCCATCCTGGATGTTGCCGAACGCCGTCAGCAGGATCACTTCCACCAAAGGATATTTATCACGGATTTTTTTCGTCAGCTCTACCCCGTTTCCATCCGGAAGTTTTACGTCACATATAACCACCTCTATATCCGGGTCAGCCTCAAGTTTTTTCAGGGCCGACCTGAAGTCATCTGTTTCCGTTACATGAAAAGATTCCTTGCTGAGTATCCTGGACAGCAGGCCGCGCAGTTTTTTCTCGTCGTCCACTAATAAAATATTCTTCAACCCGGATGCATTTGGATGCAAATGTAGTTCAAGAGAGGTGAAAGACTTTGGACTGCTTTTAAATTCCAGGTGATCGCCATTCCGGGATATATAAAATAATCACCTTATTATTTAGCCCGGTGTACGCATTTTCAGTAATTTATTTGAATTGGTAGGCAATTCCAATTGAGGGATATTGGAATACCAGTTCATACCGGTAATCGGCCCTGATAAATAATCTATTGACGATTCTTACCTCGATACCGGCGCCAACAGTAAAAGAAAGGCCAAACTTTTGAGCGGGAGTTGTCGGGCCCACGGCTTCAATTTCACCAATTATAGACTGATCGAGGTACGCAATACCTAGTCCACCGTAAAAATATGGCCGGATTCTTCCACTGGTTAAGTCATACTGGATAGTAAGCGGAATACTGTAAATATTATAGGTCGAGTTTACTTTGTAATGACCAACATAATAATCGTCCTTGGAAGTGATCGTGTGCGAAGAGGAATAGTGAAGACCGATATTCAAATAAGTATTTTTGTTTAGTGATGGCAGTGAAAATCGTAATAATCCCTCTATGGTAACCTGGCTTTGCGTTCCAAGCGGCAGTCCCCCTGCATATAGGAAAATCTGCATCACCGATTTGGGCTTTTGATAATAATTGACGGCCGTTCCGGGAGAAATGCATTTGTTCACGGAAAGAACAAAATCTGACATTTCTTTTTCTCCATAATCAACCCTGTCATACCGCAATGCAAGTTTTTCGCATGGTATGCTGATCAGATTTAGCGTGTTTGGATAATTGCCCTGCGTAATCAATTCGCCATTGTTCGAAAACAATGAATTATAAAGAAAATAGGTGCTCGTATCGTTTTTAATCAAAAAAAACTGACGATCCCCCCTGGTAAAAACAAATAAATCGTACTTGCCTGTTACCAGCACCTTTGCAAAACAGTTGTCCCGCATCATTTTTTCGGGATCGGTATTTTGAAAAGAAATTGATTTATATATGGCCGGCCCAATTACAAAAGATTGAATATCTCCGGGCAAAAAAATCTGCGCGGCAGCCGCACTATCGGATTTAAAATTGACTTGTTTTGAAAATTCCGCATCCACAGATTCTTCTATATATCCTTTAATTGTGTCTCTGTTATTTTTGACCAGCCATCCCGGGTCATATCTATTCTGGGCAATCAACGAGACGTAAAATAATGACAGGCAAACAAAGATGCATAGGTGTTTCATGGCAAGGGGTGGTTAGGGGGTTTCTCAAATATATCTTATTAGGCTAAACGTGCATGCAAAATGCTTATTGCTTTTCTTTAAATCCTGCAGAACCCGCCACCAGCAACCCGGTCTGCCCGGCGTTCCGCTTTTAGAGTTCCTCGTTTTAAATATGTATTACCTCAGATGCAGCTTCTCATTATTGAACAGGCCAGTATCGAAAACGTACAGTTCTTCCATTTGTTTGAATCATAAATAATTAATTAATAGCTCTTTATCAAGTTGGCACTCTGTTGGAGCAAAGAACATGGAATTTGGATATTCTAAGGGGAAACCCTTATCACTTTAATAAAATGACCATGCTGAAGAATTATTTGAAAACAGCCCTCAGGAACCTGTTGAAAAAAAGAACGTTCAGTATTTTGAATATTGCCGGATTGGCTATCGGCATAGCTTGTGCTTCCCTGATCTTTCTTTGGGTTGAGGATGAGTTGACATTCAATCACAATTTTAGCAAGAGGAACTACTTATACCGGATCTACGAGAACCAAACCTACCAGGGAAAAATTTCCACTTTTGTAGCAACACCGGGCCCTATGGCCCAGGTGATCAGGAAAGATATTCCCGGCATCAAAAACGCTGCACGCCTGAGCGGCACAGGAACCCAGTTGTTTTCATTGGGGGATAAGTTTATCAATGAGCAAGGCGACTATGCTGATTCAGCCATATTCTCCATGCTAAACCTGCCTTTCGTGTACGGACAGGCAGGAAATGCTTTCCAACAGCTGCATTCGGTAGTTATCAATGAAACGATGTCCAAAAAGTTTTTTGGAGATAATGATCCCTCTGGAAAAACTTTAAGAATGAATAATGAGCAGGATTTTGTGATCACCGGAGTATTTAAAGATTTGCCCGGGAATTCTACTTTCCAGTTTCAATGGCTGGCTCCGATGGAAAATGTGGATCATAAAATGCCATGGATGCAGGACTGGAGCGCAAACTGGGCCCAAACTTATGTGGAACTCCAGCCGTCTTCCGATGTGGCGCAGGTCAACAAAAAATTATATAATTACCTGGACACAAAGCATAAGGGAAATTCTACGGTCTGTTTTCTTTTTGCAATGAACGATTGGAATTTACATAACAATTTCACCGATGGAAAACAGGATGGTGGAAGGATTCAATACGTAAAATTATTTTCATTCATTGCATGGATCATCCTGCTGATCGCGTGCATAAATTTTATGAATCTTTCAACAGCGCGATCCGAACAGCGGGCCCGCGAAGTTGGCGTCCGTAAGGTGATGGGAGCAGGCATACCCCGATTAATTGGCCAGTTCATCAGTGAGGCAGTTATTACGTCTTTTATAGCCGTGGTATTTGCCATCGGGTTGATATACCTGGCATTGCCTTCATTTAATATGCTTGTCGAAAAACAATTGCTGATTACCATTTCCGACCCGTTCCATATCATTTATCTAATTGCAATTGGCACGATTACGGGTCTGGTTGCAGGAAGTTATCCAGCTTTTTACTTGTCCTCATTTAATCCAACTGCTGTTCTGAAAGGGATCAGGTTGAAGTCAGGCGGTTCAGGGCTTGTCCGCCAGGGCCTGGTGGTTATCCAGTTTGCGATTTCCATCGTCCTGATTATTGGAACGGTGATTATTTATCAGCAGATACAGCACGTCAAAAGCAGGCAGCTCGGTTACAACAAGAACAACCTGGTATACATTGAAGTCCAGGGAAAACTGGATGAGCATTTTAACGCTGTGAACAATGACCTGAAGCAGACAGGCGTGGTGGAAAACTCCGCCCTGAGTGATTACCCGGTTTTACAAATCTGGAATAATACTGACAATTATTCCTGGCAGGGAAAGGATCCCTCCATAAATCCATTGATTACATGGGAAGGCGTCAGCCCGGGATTTCTATCTACCATGGACATGAAACTTTCAGCGGGCAGGGATTTTTACAACGCCCCTGCATTGGACAGCAATAGTGTGATCATTAATGAAGCGTTTGCAAAACAAATGGGAAAAGAAGGAAGGGTAGGTGGTGTGATCAGGGATGGAGGTAAAGGAAATTTTCTAATCGTGGGCATCGTAAAGGACTTTTTATATAACACCATGTATCAACCGGGTGCGCCACTCTTATTATATAAACATCCCCTGGGAACGCATTATCTGAGTATCCGGATCGGGAGAAATGCAGACTTACCCGATGCGCTGGCCAAAATTGAAAAGGTTATTAAAACCGATAACCCGGATTATCCGGTAGAATTTAAATTCGTTGATGAGGATTTCGACCAATTATTTAAAACAGAAACATTAACCGGAAGGTTAGCTGCTGTATTTGCGGGCCTGGCGATATTCATTTCCTGTTTGGGATTGTTTGGATTAGCTGCATACACTGCCGAACGCAGAGTAAAAGAAATCGGCATCCGTAAGGTATTGGGCGCAACTGCCTACGGACTGGCGGCCCTGCTTTCAAAAGATTTTTTACGCCTCATATGCCTGTCCTGTCTTATTTCTTTTCCTTTAGCATGGTGGGCCTTAAATAACTGGCTGCAAAGTTATCAATACCGGACGGCTATTCATTGGTGGGTATTTGCCACGGCCGGCGTATTGGCGATGGGCATTGCATTGATCACCGTAAGCTTCCAGGCAATAAAAGCGGCGCTTGCGAACCCGGTAAACAGCCTGCGCTCAGAATGAGCCAGAGCCCCTGTTGCCGTAGCTTTAGCGAAGGCAGGCCTGTCGAAGAACGATCCTAAAAGGCTACCCATATTCAGCTTTGCCTTAATTTTGCCCTTCTGCTCCGGCATTTTTACCAGTGGCAGGTTTAATGATTTGAATATGGCGGAGAAATCTGGTGAGGCGGTCACCACAAATGAGAAAAGTCCGGGAGTTTTTAGTTTGCTCATCCCATACCGGGCAATGATCGCATTACTCATCTTTCTTGCATTGATGAGCAATGGAATCAATCTGGTTTTGCCTAAAATAATTGCGCTTGGCATTGATGCATATCCCAGGCACTATGTGCTGAAATCAATTTTAATTGAATTCATATCAGCAGCCTTAGTCATTTTCATTTTTACTTTTCTTCAGAATATTGTCCAGACCTACACCTCCGAGCGTGTCGCCCGGGATATACGCTCGCGTCTTGCCTCTAAAATAGCATCGCAGGACTATGCCTACATTGAAATGAGCAATTCATCCAAGCTATTGACCAATCTTACCTCGGATGTCGATTCCATCAAGATGTTCGTTTCGCAGGCCATCGTGTCCATCGCCTCTTCTCTTATTATTATTATTGGGGCCTGCATCATGTTATTTACGATTAACTGGAAACTTGCGCTGGCCATCGTAGCCATCATTCCCATCATCGGAGGAACCTTCTTTTTTGTATTGAAAAAAGTAAGGGCTCTTTTTATGAGCAGCAGGAAAGTAATCGACCGGCTGAACAAAGTGATCAATGAAAGTATTCTCGGGGCCGCCCTTATCCGGGTCATAAATTCCCAGCAACCCGAATATGAAAAATTCCTTGCAGCGAGCACGGAGGCTAAAAACCTGGGGTTAAGTATTATCCGTTTATTCGCAGGCCTGATCCCAATTATCATTTTTACAGCAAACCTCGGCGCACTTACCATACTTGCCCTCGGTGGCCATTTCGTAATCAGCAACGTTATGAGCCTGGGAGACTTCGCAGCATTCAACAGTTATCTTTCATTACTGATATTCCCCATACTGGTTATTGGATTTATGAGCAATGTAATCGCGCAGGCTACTGCGAGCTACCGCAGGATTGAAGTTGTTTTACAGGTGCCGGAACTTGAGGATACAGGGACCATCACAGAATCCCTGAAAGGAAATATTGCGCTTCATCATGTTTGGAAGAAATACGGACAAAAGGCCGCCCTGAAAAACATCAGTTTTTCAGTTAATGCAGGGAATACGCTGGCAGTAATCGGTCCGACCGCTGCCGGAAAAACACAATTGCTTTATCTCCTTACCGGATTGACAAAGCCTGAAGAAGGAACCGTCGAATTTGATGGCAAAAGAATAGATCTTTTTAATAAAGAGAATTTTTATAAGCATGTTGGATTCGTTTTCCAGGACAGTATCATGTTCAACATGACAATCCGTGAAAATATAGCATTTAGCGATCAGGTTACAGATGAAAAGCTTAAGAGGGCCGTCGATACTGCAGAGTTAGCCGGCTTTATCGATTCCCTTCCGAACAAAATGGATACGGTTGTTTCGGAGAGGGGAACGAGTCTTTCCGGGGGACAGAAACAGCGGATCATGCTTGCCCGCGCGCTGGCAATCAATCCAAAAATATTACTGTTAGATGATTTTACTGCACGCGTGGACGCCAGTACCGAAACGAAAATATTAAGAAATATCCGGGAGAATTATCCGGGAATCACGCTTATTTCGGTAACCCAGAAAATTTCATCGGTAGAACATTTCGATCAGGTGATTGTGCTAATGGAAGGCGAGCTGGTTGCAAAAGGAAAGCATCATGAATTGATGAAGTCCAGCCCCGAATACGTGCAGATATACGATTCACAACAGAGCATCAGTAACTATGAATTACAACCTCAATGATATCGCCGCGGAGCAGCCAAAATCCTCCACTTTACGGTCTTTGCAAAAATTGTTGCAACTGATCAAAGAGGAGCGTAAGAATCTTTTATGGGCCCTTCTGGCCATTCTTTCAAATTCGGGTCTTAACCTGCTGGGGCCATTTATTATCGGCTACACAATTGATACGTACATTGTTCACAAGAATTATCCCGGGGTACTCAGTTTTTCAGGCCTCCTGCTTTTTATGTACATGCTGGCATTTATCGCCAGCTATCAGCAAACAAAAATCATGGGCGGTGTAGGGCAGCATATGCTATTCAAACTACGCAATACCATTTTCAATAAGCTTCAGGAATTGCCGGTGGATTTCTTCAACCAGAACAAGGCGGGGGATCTGATTTCAAGAGTTAATAATGATACCGACAAAATAAACCAGTTCTTCTCCCAGTCCCTGATGCAATTTATAGGAACTATTGTCACCATGGTGGGAGCCGGTATTTTTTTGCTGGCCATTAATTTTCGTTTGGGCATCGCAACATTGGTTCCGGGGATATTTATATTCTTTTTTACCAAGGCTACATCGCGTTTTGTAAAGAAGAGAAATACGTTAAGTATGAAAAGCACAGGGTCTCTGAGCGCAGAAATACAGGAAAGCCTGAATAATTTTAAGGTGATCATTGCTTTTAACCGGAGGGACTATTTCCGGAATCGATTCGAAGAGGTCAACAATGAAAATTATGCCAAAGCCATTGACGCCGGTGTTGCAAATACGGTATTTATCCCTGTATATGGTTTTTTTGCCAGCATGGCTCAGCTGATTGTGCTAACACTTGGCATTTACCTTATTTCCATCCATAAATTTTCTATCGGGTTGCTTGTGAGTTATCTTGCTTATGCAACTAATTTCTATAATCCTTTACGGCAGCTTGCGGCGCTGTGGACTAACTTTCAGGTGGCAATGGCAGGCTGGGACAGGGTTTCGCACATATTAAACCTGGAATCCAATCTCCTGGTGTCCAGTACAAATGGCCATCTGAAGAGTGAGGATCTGATGGAATTCAGGAATGTGCATTTTGGATATCCCGGAGGAAAAGAAATACTCCACAATATTAATTTTCAACTTGAATCCGGTAAAACCTACGCCCTGGTTGGCCCAACCGGCGGAGGTAAAACAACAACCGCTTCCTTAATAGCGAGATTGTATGATCCCGTAAAAGGTCAGGTAGCATTGAACGGAAAAGATATCCGCTCCTATTCTCCCGAAGAGCGCGCGAATAAGATCGGGTTCATATTGCAGGAACCTTTTCTATTTACGGGTACCATTCGCGAGAATATCCTATATGGCAATGATCACTATAAGGATTTCTCGAATGAGCAATTGGAAGAAGTGATTAAAGAAGCCAATTTGCAGAACCTGCTGGACATTTTTCAGGATGGCCTGGAAACAACGGTTAGCTCCGGAGGCGAGAGTATCAGCCTGGGTCAAAAGCAACTGATCGCTTTCATGAGAGCCATTTTGCGCAACCCCGACCTCCTGGTGTTGGATGAAGCCACAGCCAATATAGATACCGTTACGGAAAAAATCCTGGAGGATATACTCAATAAACTACCGGCAAAAACAACCCGGGTAATCATCGCCCACAGGTTAAACACCATTAAAAATGCAGATGAAATATTTTTTGTGAATACCGGTGAGGTCATAAGGGCCGGTTCATTTGATCACGCAGTAGATATGCTTCTTAAGGGAAAGCGCGATAGTTAAATGCATTTCAGTGTTCAATATGAAACAAGCTGTATCTGTTATTTTGAAAAGTTAACCGGGCATGCACCGATGGCAAATTTCTGTATTCACTGAGAACACTGTCCCTCAACAAAACATAATCAACCGAATAACCCCCGAATAAATTCCTGGTCGAATCCGGTTCTCCGGTTTTCAGGAAGGAAAGCATGCTGTTACGGTCATTTTCTCTCTTATCAAAATCTACGAATGGATTTGAAAAGGTAATTCCGATGGAAACCATCTTTCTGGCCGTAGGCATTATCGGGAAGATAGAAGTTTCCTGTTCGCATAAAAAAACTTTATCTGCAGGAATATGGTGCAGGATGTAATCATAGACCTCAATCTTATCCTTCTCCTTACCAGCCTGGATCGACTGATCGCGAATAGCGTTAAAATCATATCTCGTTTTATAAACCGGGTAATAGACGAGCATGTATAGTCCAACGCATAATATAAAAATTGCGCCTGCAATCCAGGACCCAATGCCTGGGGTTCTCGTTGTTAAAAAATCCGCAAGCCGCTGAACAGGTTTCTCCAGTAAAAAAACCAGGCCGAATCCAAAGAAAACAGATTCCAGGGCCTTCAGGTAATAGAAATAATGATAGGAGGGAACTGTTCCGGGAAGTTTGATATTCAGGTGTTCATCCAAAGACCCGACCAGGGTGGAATAGACAAACATGATCAGGCATACCCATAACCATGTAAAAATAATTTTCCGGATCAGGGGCTGGGAGAATTTCTTATAGAACCAGACAAAGCCAATCACAGAAATAATAAAAGAAATAGAGGCGTTTGTCCGGACCATGGCGCCAAAATTCCTCCATATAAAAATAGTATCAACATATTCGAATGGCTTCCTGTTTATAATGTGTACATGATATTTCCCGACGAGATAATACAAATACGGAAAACTTACAATTACAAATGGAATGAATACAATAAAAGCCTGAAGGAAATATTTCCTGACTAAAGCAGACTGTTTTGATTTTAGCGCTTCTTTTATTTTCCCAACCTGCATAACCGCTAACATCAGAATAATAATAATGGCCGGTGCCGAGTGCCCGAGAAATCCCAACCCGATGCCCGCTCCGAGTATGGCAAACCAGTAGTTCCTTTGTGTTGAAAATGCAAGCCAGCAAAAAATAATATTCAGGTAAAAGGCAAATTGAATAAAGCTTCCGGGATAGATCCAGGGAGAATAAGTAGGTGCATAAAAAAAAGGAATATTTCCGGATGCCAGGAACAAATAAGAAAGCAGACCCGCAAGGGCCACCCTTTCTTTAAAAAGGAATAGCAGCATTCCAAAAAAACAAAGCGGCGAAAGCAAATTCAAAAACGACCCGGCCCTGATGAGCACAATATTAATCGGTAACCCGGTGAGTTTTACAATAATCGCTTCAACGATGGTCAACAATGGATTATACCACAAGTATTCCCCGATAAAACTCGGATCCTTGCCATAATTACCGTATAAAATACCCTGCACATAAGAAATGTCCCTGTAAAAATCCCCGTCGTAAAACCATTTTAAATCATGACTGACTTCGTAGCAGCGAAGAAAAGCAACAAAGATCATTAACAAGGCCGCAAAAATGAAAATCACGCGTTGGGTTTTCGTCCTTTTTGCGGATGAATTCCTGGCGGGGCTGCTTATATTCATAATCAGGCAGTTAAATTCCTGCCATTATTTGATCAGTGTATACGTCTCTTTACTTATTCCTGCGGATCTGTGCTCACAGGGATCATCGACCATAAAAAAAATAACCTTATCATTTTTAAGATCAATTTTATACTTACCCACCGCAACATCATCACAATCACTTTGCCCGGATACTTTTTTTATAACCAGTAAGCTATCCTGAACTTTATAGGTCATTGTTTCAAGTAATGAACTATCGGGCAGCATATAAACTTTTACTGTATCATTTTTGAAATCCCAGATAACGTTGAAGGGTTGATCTCCATTCACTTCGCCCGTCCACCTGGTATTCGAAAATTGCGCTTTTCCAGACATCATACCGAAAAAGATGAGTATTGCAGAAAGGAAGAATTTGTTCATTTTAGGTAAATTTTATGCCGGAATTGAGAGAATAAAAAATATTGCCTCACAATCAAGCCAATTAAATATAAATATTAATGGCCAATGTAAAAAATCGACGAAAACAAGAATAAAATCGACAAACCCAGGGTTTTTAACTTGTTGATCGGGTTTTTCTTTATGTTCGTCGATCTTTTTATCAACTAGCCTTAATGAACAGGTACTTGCATTCAACCAAAGCAAAATAATGAATGGCCCCGAATTCTGGCCGACCAATTAAACAGTTATGAAAGAAATTCTATTGGCACTGAAGGTTTATCTCATCAGCATGGTATTTATGGCATCGTCTCAAAGCAGCAACGCCCAGGTTGGAAAGACTACCGTGTGGCGACAGGATGGAAATGCTTATTACCGGATGAAGAACGGAGGAATTATCCAGGTTTCCCTGCCTGATAGAACGGAAACTGTAGTTGCCCGGGAGGAGAATATTCAGATTGACGGTAAACGTATTACTGGAGTTCAAAGCCTGGCTGTTTCAAACAATGATCAGATAATATTGCTTTTCACCAACACCAAAAAAGTATGGAGTTATAGAACAAGGGGAGATTACTGGGTCTATCAAATGAAAGACAGTTCCTTTTCACAATTAGGTAAATCATTGCCGGCTTCATCGCTCATGTTCACCAAGCTTTCCCCCGATAGCAGGCAGGCCGCCTATGTGAGCGGAAATAATTTATATGTAGAGCGTTTGGCCGATCACCAGATAAAGCAACTTACCTCCGATGGAAACAGGAAATTAATAAATGGAACATTTGACTGGGTTTACGAGCACGAGTTCGATTGCCGTGACGGGTTCCGCTGGAGTCCCGACAGCAAAAAGATTGCCTACTGGCAGATTGATGCCAGGAATACAAAAGATTATTTTATGTTAAACACTACTGATTCTGTATATCCCTATGAAGTGCCTGTTACCACTCCTGTTGCCGGTGAACCTCCTTCATCCTGCAAAATCGGGGTTGTTGATATTATTACTTCTCAAACAAAATGGATGGATATCCAAACGGATACGGGTTTAAAAAGTTATATCCCAAGGATGGAATGGACACCTGATAATGCGGAACTGATCATTCAACATCTGAACCGCAGACAGAATGAAAGTCGCCTGATGCTTTGTAATGCAACCACAGGTGCAGCGAGAACGATTTATATGGAAAAAGATACGGCCTGGATCAATATCCAGTCTTACTGGGATGAGAACTATAAAATGGGAGGATGGGATTGGCTAAATCAAGGGCAATCTTTTTTATGGGTCAGTGAGAAAGACGGTTGGCGTCATATCTATAAAGTAAGCCGGGATGGTAAATCAGAGTCCAGGTTAACCCCCGGGCCATATGACGTCATGGGCATAGCTGCTGTTGATGAGAAGGAAGGTTATGTATATTTCATGGCTTCACCCGATAACGCAACCCAGGCTTATTTGTACCGCACGCGACTGGATGGTAAAAAAAAGCCCGATTTACTCTCTCCAGCAAATCAGGTCGGCACGCATAACTATGAAATTTCACCAAACCAAAAATATGCAAAGCATATTTTTTCCAATTATTATACGTTCCCCATTTTCGAATGGATTACACTTGCTGACCACAAAGCACTGGATAGCATGAATAGTGTGAACGATCTGCTGCAAAGAAAAAATAAATCAAAATCCAATATTGAGTTTTTTAAGATTAAAACCTCCGGAGGCGTCGAGATGGATGCCTGGAAGGTAATGCCCGGGAAATTCGATTCTTCCAAAAAATATCCTGTTGTTTTTTATGTATATAGCGGCCCTGCTGCCCAAACAGTACTTGACTATTATGGATCAACAAACAATTTCGTTTATAGCGGAGATATGGCGAGGGACGGCTACATCTATGTTTCCGTTGATAACAGGGGTACGCCTGCACCAAAAGGAGCAGCATGGCGTAAAAGCGTTTACAGGAAAATGGGCCGCCTGGATATTTCAGACCAGGCAGCAGCCGCCCGGGAAGTACTCAAGTGGCAATATGTGGATTCGAGCCGGATCGCTGTTTGGGGATGGAGCAACGGGGGAGCCGCAGCCCTAAACCTTTTGTTTCAATATCCGGATATTTACAAAACAGGAATAGCCATAGCTCCTATTACGAATTACCTCTACTATGACAATATCTGGCAGGAACGTATAATGGGTTTGCCCCGGGACAATAAACAGGATTACCTGGACGGATCTCCCATTTCATACGCAAAAAATCTGAAAGGAAACTTATTGTTCATTCACGGATCCGGGGACGATAACGTTCATTACAAAAACGCAGAATTATTACTTAATGAATTAATCAGCGATAACAAAGTATTTCAATTCATGGAGTATCCCAACCGCAGCCACGATATCAACGAAGGATCGGGAACAAGAAGGCATCTTTCTAATTTATATACTACCTACCTTAAGGAACATTGTCCTCCTGGTCCAAGATGAATATTGACACAAAAAAACCCACCACATAAGTGGTGGGTTCCAGGAAATTAAACCTGTTTAACTGCAAACACAACCGGGTATCGGACAAATTGCCGCTTTCTGGCAATCTCCGGTCCGGGGGCAATTCGCAGGACATGTTTTCTTATGGCTTTCCTTGCTGGCCGCCTTCCCCTTCCCGCCAAGAGCAGTGGAAAGCAAAGCCATGGCCAGAAGAGAAAAAACTATATTTTTCATCTTACTGATTTTAAAAATTTAAACAATAATTTCTTTCAATAGAGAAATTCAGGCCTGAGGAGGATGCCAGCAATCGGAACGATTGAACGCAAGGCGATTGTCGTTATAAATAAATGTTTTCAGTTTATCCCCCGGGAAATTGGAAATAACAATTTGGTCGGTTTCCATAACATAAAAATTGCAAAATGCACAAGCAATAAACGGATTGCATGGTTTGTTTCCGCAATCCTGGTTCTCTTTAGGTGTGCTGCGATTATCAGAAGAACCTTTATGGTGGCAACAGGAAACGCTTTCTTCAGGAAGCTGCATGGAGAGGAGGGGCTGAATGGTCAAAAACCCAATGAGCAAAAAATTTATAAATACAATCGCTTTCACGCAGGCTAAATTAAGAACTTAAATGGTAAATAAAGAATGCGTTTTGCAGGTAGGGACACGGGAAGGCCTCATTTTCAACGCTTCTGATCTCCGTAAGGCAGCAGCTTATCGAGGCCAACAAAACGATATCCTTTTTCTTTTAAAATGGGAACAAGGATTTTAACTGTTTCGAAAGTTCTGTTATTCAGGCGCATATTTTTAACATCGGCGGTAGAATCATGCATGAGTATTATTCCCCGTTTCACATTTTCAATTTCTTCCAAATATGAATTTGCGCATTCCTCAGTACCCATCTGTCTATCCCAAAACTTATAATCATCTCCCCCGATATCCCAAAAAAAAGGGCCTATATATTTTGAAGCCCGGCTAAGGTTTTCATTCATCAGTGCTGATAGTTCCGGTTTCCATAAACCATAGGGAGCCCGGAAATAAACAGGTTTATCGGGAATGATTTCTCTGATTAATTCATCTGTGTATTCCACCTCATCTATGCAGCCTTTTTTCCCCCCGCTTTCATGAAGCGTGACCATATTCGGATGCGTGAATGTGTGATTGCCTACATTATGGCCTAACTCATTTAATTTTGTTATTACCTCCGGGTTGAGGCCAATAAATTTCCCGACGCAAAAGAACGTGGCGACTATGCCCTCCGCATTTAAATATTCTGCTAACCTGACCGTCTTCGGACCGGGTCCATCACCAATTGTTACCCCTGGCCCGTCGTCAAAAGTGAAACAAAGGGTCTTGGCGGCTACTGAAGTTCCGTCAAATGGATTTAATGAAAACATATTTGAATCTATTTCGCAGTCCGTCTTTGAATAATATCACAAACGGTTCATCTTATAGCTAAAAATCCGGGCCGAATTTACTTTTTTCTTTCTTAATAACTCGAAATAGAAACAGCAATCATTAGCAGACTGGCAATCTAAACATGAAAATTCGCCAAATGGGAAATTATTTGGACATTTTATTGTTTTATGGGGTAGCGAAGATCGGGTGGAATGTGAATATCCAATAGGGTTTGCCTCTTAAGCCTGGGCCCTGGTCAGGTCCTCAATTTTTGCCTGAATATTTTTCTTTTCGGTCTCAGTTCTGGATAAAGCATGGGCCCTTTTCAGATTTTCCCGCGCTTTGTTATTGTCGAGGTTTTTATAAAGCTCAGCAAGAAGTATAAAATAGAAATGATCGTTTTCCAATTTTAGTTTTTCAGCTTCCACCAGGGCTGCTTCCTTTCCATTTGCCTTGTACAATGCATAGGTCCTGTTAAGCGCAACTGCCGGAGAATAATTAATCAGTAAAAGCTGATTGTATAATTGCAAAATCTCCTCCCATTTTTCCCTGGTTTCCTCTTTCATGCAATGCCAGAAAGCAATTCTTGCTTCTAAATGATAGGAACTCAATTCGTCTCCCTGCGCAGAAAGGCCTAAAAAATGTATACCCTGATTTATTAAAGCGATATCCCAGGATGACGGGTCCTGCTGTTCGTAAGAAATCATGGAATCCCCCTCAGTCTCTCTTGCGCCAAAACGGGAAGCATGAAAACACATGAGCGCGATCAGGGCATTCGTTTTTGGCCGGTTAGTCATTTCAAATTCTGTGAGCATCAGTCCCAGGCGCAATGCCTCTAAGCAGAGGTCCTTTCGTAAAATATCGCTATTGGTTCTGGAATAATAGCCCTCGCTGAAAAGCAGGTATATAATATGCAGGACATTGTCCAGCCGGTTGACAATCTCATTTTCAGAAGGCAGTTCCATTTTTATCTTCTCAACCCGAAGCTTTTCCTTTGCCCTGAATAATCTTTTGTTGATCGTTTCCTTGTTAGATAAAAATGCTTCAGCAATTTCATCTATACTAAAACCGCAGAGGATTCGCAATGCCAGCCCTATCTGGGCCTCGCTGGCAATTGCGGGATTACAGATAGCAAAAAGCATTTGAAGCTGGCTATCTTTAATATTCTGCATTGAAAAATTTAGTTCGGGGATTTCATGATTTTTTTCCTGTCTTGAAACCAATACAGGGATTATCTTTTTTTCGAAGATTTTATTTCGCCTGAAATGATTTAGTGTTTTTTGTTTGGCTACAGTATAAAGCCATGCTGTAGGGTTTTTGGGAAGGCCTTTAACTGACCATGTTTCTGTAGCAAGCAAAAATGTTTCGCTTACAATGTCTTCCGCCAGTTCAATATGCTGTAATCCAAAAAGCTTGCTGATCACAGCAACCATTTTAGTAAATTCCTTTTGGAATATTGACTTTATTGACTCTTGTTCCTTTGTCATATTGAATAACAAAACCTAACCCGGAATAAGACGGGGTTAGGTTTCCTGATATCGATTTCAACCATAGATGGGCCGGATTTCAACACTGCCACCGGCATCAAGCACCGGACAACCATGGGCCAGTGTGGTTGCTTCATCCAGACTGTCGGCTTTCACGATCATAAAACTCAATAGCATTTCCCTGATTTCAACGAAAGGACCATCCGTAACGACTCCACCCGGTTTTAGCACTTTTCCGTCCAGAACAAGGCGGGATCCATTGCTGACAAATTTTCCCTGGCCGGCGATACCCGCTACCCAGTCCTTCCATTTTTTCGCGATGGCCTGCATTTCACTTGCCGGCAACTTACTAAAATCAGCGTTTGGTTGCCTGAATAAAAACATGAATTCTTTCATTTTGTTTCTGTTTTAGTTGTTAATTAATACAAGAATTGAAAATAGGTTTATTGCTGAACTTCATTTTAATTAGCTAAAGTTGAAGAGGGTTTATAGGTTCCCGCCTTTGTGCGGAAAGCAATATTAATACGATTGTAGCAGTTAATTGTTATTGCTGCAAAGGTCAGATCAATCGTTTCCTGTTCAGAAAATTGTTCCCGGACTTCATCATAAACCTCATCAGGCACATGGCCTTCCGTTAGTTTTGTAATGGCTTCAGCCCAACCCAGTGCTGACCGCTCGCGTTCAGTGTAAAAAGGTGCTTCGCACCAGGCATCCAGGGCATAAAGGCGCTGCTCGGTTTCACCCCTTGCCCGCAAATCCTTGGAATGCATATCAAGGCAAAAAGCACAGCCATTGATTTGAGAGACCCTGAAATAAATTAAATTTAAGAGCGATTGTTCAATGGACGATTTCTCCAGATACAACCCTAAGCCATAAAGCGCCTTCATTGCGGCCTGGCCTTTTTCAAAAGCATTGATTCGCTGTTCCATTTTCTTTTAATTATTATTGAATGTTCGATTTACACTTCAATAATGCATGAGATTGCAGAAATTGGACAGCCCCGGGAAACTTTTTTTATTAAACCGGACCTTTGGGGTCCCGATGGTTAATTGGCGTTATTCTTGTTTAAAAAAACAGGGTCCCGGCAAATCAGCCGGAACCCATTCCTAACCGGCCCCCTGCAGGACCGAACCCGTACCCCTTTCAAGTGCTAAACCCTAACCTGTCACAAATCGATCTGATAGGCCCTTTTAAAATTTTCTAATAAAACAGGTTCACAATTATATTGAGTAATAAATTGTTTAAGAGACGCTCAAAATTTCACATTATAAGCGCGCTTTTTCGAAAAAGCTGATCCATCCTCATGAGTCTCTGAATAATATGAGGTCAAGAGACTATTTGCATGCAGTATCCAGTCGAAAATTCGCCGACCACAATCACGGATGGGTTTTTCACAATTAACAGCTGTGATAATAGTAAAAGTAATAATACTAAATTGCTATTCGCAATCCGGATAAAAATTAACGTGAGTCTACTGCTGAATTCTCAATATTCGTCCCTTATCAGTACACGCCCATCCTGTGTGAATATCCAGAAAGTACATGCCGATAAAATTATCTGAACCCAATTTGCAATTTAAGCTCCAGGTTTGTCCACCGTCCGATGATTTGTAAATGGCCGACAGCCCTTTATAATATCCGGTGTTTTCATCTACGAACCTAATCACATTAATTGAATTGGGCGCGTCCTGAGTCCAATAGCACCTTTTGCCAGGATTGCCCTCCATCAAAAGTTTTCATTATTCCTGACGGACAAGCATAAAATCCGTTGCTCTGATTTACAAAAAACAGTTGATTGTATGATTCGGAAAATTGATTTATTGGCAGAATACCTGTCCTGATTTGCCACGTTTGTCCACCATTTGATGTGGATGCAAAGGTCCCCGAGCCTGTTGCCACAAAACCTGTATCCGCATTTAAAAAATAAGGATAATAATTGGGTGGTGTGCCGGGATCCCTGAAGATAGTCAACCAGTTATTACCAGCGTCTGTAGTTTTTTTTAATCCGCCTCCGCCTGCATCACCATAAAAACCTATGGAAGGATCTACAAAGAAAATAGTCTGTCCGCTGTCAGTCGAGAGCGTTTTCACCGTCCACGAATTCCCGCCGTTTACCGTGGTAGCCAGTTGAGAGGAGCCTTCTGCAAATCCAAATTGAGGATTGACAAAAAATAAATTCAAGAAATAACTGATTGCGGTGGTATTAGGAACTACTGCCCACGAAATACCACCGTCGTAGGTTTGATATATTTTATCCCCCAATGTGAAGCCCCTGGTTACAGAAGAAGTGAACCATATATCTTCCAGAGATTTACCGGATATGGTCGCTATTACATTCCAGCCTAATAATGAATCCGGTGCCGGAGGATAAACGGCAGGTATGTAATTGGATTTCCGACAGGAAATAAACGTTAAGATCAGGATAGTAAAAACAATTGCATTTGCTCTCATTGCCTTGAATGTCTATGTTTAATATAATAGCGGGCTCCGATAGAGATTCATGCGATGTCAATAAATTTCATATTGCTTATAGAGCTGATGGTCATTGATGTGAGTTGGTACCGATAGGATGGTTCGGTAAACAGGGAGATTCTTTGGCTGATTTTTTTTTCAAAATTCACTCCCAGATATAAACTCAGGCCCGTATTTGTTTTAAAAAAGTTTCGTAGGAAGCTGCCACGAAGCCAGGAATATAAATTCAAAACAGCGCCCCCATTAATAGTAATTCTCATTTTTTCATTCCCCATTGAATAGCCGGCTAAAATAGGTAGATCCAAGCGCATCAGGTGAAGTGTATTTCCGCTGGTAAGCGAATCATTGCCACCCATATTTACCTGGGAAAACTGAATGCCTGTTTTGACGGAAAAATGTTTTCCTAATGACCTGTTTAGTTTTATCCCTACCGCATAGGAAAGTTTTGGTTGTTCATTTTCGCGGGGAGATATAATGGGATAGTCGGGTGAAGCGTATAAGTCCAGGAACCATTTCCGGCTATTCGGTCTCTTTCCTGCTTGAGGCTTTTTTAAATCTCTACCACGTGAAGAATCAGGGACAGCTGATTTTGCAGATCGCTTTGTAGTCGGACTATCATTATTATTGTCTTTTATATTTTCTTTTATAGAATTGGAATCAATTTTGGTTGAAATGCTCTTAGATGTATTTGCAGTTCGGGACGAGGAAGAATTCTCAGAGGTATCAACTCTTGCAGGCCCCTGGACTTCTAAATTATTTATCTGCTTTTTCTCTTTTTGATCAATTTTTTTATTTACACTATTTACTTTGTGTAGCCATAATTGATTCTGAACGGAAGGTAGATTTGGCAGATTGGGTTTTAAGGAATCTGCAATAAGAGGCATCTGATTAATATTCGAACTAAGGGTCGCGGAATTAATGGATAACCTCTTATGGTTAAATATGAAATAGCCACTAGTTAATCCGAGTGCTAATATGACAACAGCAAATAGACGGGAAAAAAACGACCAAATCATCCTGTCTTTTTTCTTTTTTTCAACGATCCGCTCCCACATGTCTGCCGGCACAGATGAGGAATAATCCCGCAGACGTTCATTAAAATATTCATCCATTTGATTATCTGAAATCATTGACCCGGAATTTTTTGTAAATAATTAATCTTGTCTTTTAAAATAGCCCTGGCCTTTGACAACTGACTCCGGCTTGTAGCTGTTTTAATTTTCAGCATTTCCGCTATCTCATCATGAGAATAGCCTTCGATTACTTATAAGTTGAAAATCATCTGATATCCATCAGGCCATTGACTTATGAGTTTTAACAAGTCTTCAGCATTCAAATCTGATAGGACATTTACGTCCTGTGAGATCGTATCATACTTATCGTTTGTAATTCGCATAATTGTTGCCTTCCTTCTTTGCAGAATCTTGATTGCAGCATTTACTGTAATCCGCTTTAACCATCCTTCGAAGGAACCAGTTGATTTGAATTGATTTATATGGCTGAATATCCTGATAAAAGCTTCCTGTAGCATATCCTCAGCTTCTTGTTGATCCCCTGCATATCGGCGGCAAATTGTCATGAGTACGCCTGCATACTTTTCGAATAGTGTATGTTGTGCAATTGTATCGTTTCGTACGCAAGCTTGAATGAGATCAGTTTCGTTCAACACCCTGATTTTAATAAAACCAACAGAACTAAGATATGAAATGCAGTAAAAACGTTGCCCGGACATTAATACTGTGCAATAAAATTTTCTGGCAAATTCCCACCAAAATAGAAAAGGTCGCGAATGGCGACCTTTAAATGCCAGGGATCCTAAGCTCCCTGCCGGACTTCGATTGCTTGCTTCCCGTCGCTTATTTCATAATCAATACCAAGCGCTTAATACATACCTCCTACCGCAGCGGTGACAACGATTTTTCCGGTCGATTCCGGATGCAGACCATCATGATAGGCGAAAGTTCCTGCTGAGTTAAAGACCCTGGTGTAGACTGCACCAATAGCAATATTACCACTGTTAAAACTTCCATCATCCGCTATCACGGCATGTAAGGTTGTATCGCTATTATTCCATGTGACCGTCGTGCCCGCTGTTACAGACAGGTTGCCAGGATTAAATGCCATATTCTTAATAAATACGGATGCAGTGGCAGGTGCCATGTTACCCGAGTTATAACTGCTCTTACTGCAGGATATAAATGTAATGGCAGCAAGCAGAATAACCAATACTCCGGAATAAAATATTTTAGTTTTCATAAACTTCATTTTTAATATTCGAAATCAATATTTAATATTCAAAACCCTCTTTAAATAATCATACGGCAAGGTGTAAAGACAGTTGCGTGGTAAAACGAAAGGTTGATTTTACCGCTTTGGTTTTTGTCTTCATGGGCAGGTTTTAGGTTTTTCTTTGCATTTGTTGCCCGCTTTATACGAAGATCATGCTATCAGCTGAATTCAAAATATATACCATGAAGGGTTGGATTCATGTTAATTCATGAACGATTCGGGCTTCTTTTTTAACGATTCATGTTCTGGCGGGGTTCTAATTTAAGTTGATCTGCGGGAAATGATTCGACAATTGCAATCTGTCGACAATAAGTGAGAAAATTTAGGGGATTAGTTTGCAAATCAAAAAAATAGGGTTTCAGCAAATCCTCTGAAACCCTTGCCTGTATTGGCTCCCCCTGCTATTCAAATTTCGAACCAATTTTTGATGGATTTGAGGCAAATCTATGAACTGGAAAGGGTTCTAAAGGTTCCTCTTTTCATTCCTACCAAGCATTCCGCATACTAAGTATCTGGAAAAGCCCTTTATATATCCCTTTATGTACTTGAACATTATTGGACGGGACATTTTATATGATTTGGCTGAAGAGGAGAATTAAGGGCTGGTCTAACCCCATAGAAATCAATTCTAAGCCCCTTTTTATTTGATTCTGACAGGTCTTATCCCTTTGGCAGGGTTTCCCACATGCAATTAAGGGGGGATGGCTGGCAGTGGCATTTTTGACCGCGGAGATAGTGAATGGTGGGGTTGATCCTTCACATACACACAGAATTTCCAATAATGCGAGTATCAGTATATGGAGAGAAAAATTCTACCTGTACGAAAAAGTGCCTTTTAAGCGCATTTGGCTAGGTCAATTAGTATACGCACCTTAAGTATAAAATATTAAAATCTTGTTAACGAAGCAGGATATTATAGCAATTATCTTTTAGCTAAAAGCTGACTCTTCTCAACAATTTCAACAAATTTATGATTCGAGATGGATTACTTCCCTTTCGCTTCAACTGCTTCTTTCATCTTATATATGCAGGTATTGTCATCATATTGGACAACGAGGTCGTACGGCAATTCGCTGCCATCTAACTTGCCCATAACTGTTACTATAGCCTTTACACTATCCTGGTCTTTACAATAAAAGAAAGTCCTTACAAATAAACTGTCATCGAGGTTTTTAAAATTGTACCAATAGAACACGTGCGGGTTATCCCCAAATATGAAAATCTTTTTCTTGTCCAAATAACCATAACGGATGCATCCACATTTTTCCACTCACCATTTGTCTTTTGATGGTTGACTAAAAAATAGGCGCGTTTAGAAGCCTTGTAGTGAAATACAGTCTGTTCCGTATTTTGTGATCTCAATGACTTTAGGCTGAGGATTAAAACAAAAGCGATCAAAAACTTTTTCATATCGGCAAAGGTTTGAGGGAAATACTCTATAGGAATGACGAGTTAAATGTCATCGTGTCAACAAACACGTACAATTAATTGGATTTGACCGCCATTCTCGATTGGTTTGGCGAGTAGTTGACGTGGCTCGCATTCACCTGAACTTGTATTGAATCCTCTCCAGTTAAAATCGTGAACGGAACATCAATTGCAGTTGAGTAATCCAAATCATCATCAACCTGCTGGAAAATTCCAGAAACCGGATTAGAGCTGTACACCGTGTATAAGTGAGTAAAGCTCTGGGTTCCATCCGACCAGATTGTGTCCAGGATTTGAACTCCAACATTGAACTTGAAAGTTACTGAATACCCGCCGACAGTATCAATCATGCCCGTTCCGTGAATCACATCGTAGTTGCTGACCGAATCAATGCTGACGATCTTGGGATCGGCTGAAGTTAAGTTTAGGGTAGTCTTCTTTGAGCAAGAAATCCACGACATGGCAACGAACATTATCAGAAGGCAACAACGATTTGACAGTTTCCGTAAAAAGAGACTTGCCATTCCAGAAATAGGTACATTTTTCATTTTATTGGGATTGGGTTTTAAGTAATAGGAGGTCATTCCAAGTGCATTTTATTTTGACCTTTCTCTATCTCAATTGCTCTTATTTATGATAGCTTTCTTAGTTAACGTTCCTAATAGGTTGGTTACTCTTCTAAGCTTCATAAAGAACAGTGTTTCAGTAAATTTTTCACCATCTAACCCTAATGCTTCGATTCTATTCTTAACAAACTCAATTTTTGCCTCTTTAAGATCAGGATCAGTTAACATGAGGTCGATCACCAGTAAAGTTAAATTTGCTTTTTGCCCATTTGTGAGATTTTCTAAATCAATCAAGATACCCATAACGCCATGTTTATCAATTCGACTTAAACATAGCGGCTTGTTTGTATCTAATACATTAATGCAGTTATTAATAAGCTGTTCTCCTTCTAAAGAACCGCTCTTATCATCAAACAGATAGATCATAAACAAAAAGTTAATTATCGAGCATCTTTGGTTTAAGGTCGCTGCTGTCAAGGCATCTATGTCTTTCCTATTCTTGTTTAAATTCAAAAAGCTGAACATAAAGAAGGAATCTTTTATAATTGATAACGCCGAAATATAGGGAGAATTGTCCCTATGACAAATTATCCTTAAAAGTTCCCTTTGCAGAGTGAAAAGACGACCTCAAATTACCCACCATTTTTTGAGTTTAGTATTCATGATTGATTATTTATTGATGTGTCAACGCATCATTATTAAATATAGGTCCGCTCGTCGTGGGGCCATTTACTGGAATAACATATTCCATAGATCCGGTAAAAGTTCCACTAATCGTATTGCCAGTTATATTAGAGATGGTTATGCTTCCTGCTACATTATTCTCCTGAATAATATACCCATATCCTGTTGGTATTAGTAGAGCGTCACTAAAAGACATATTTGTGTCTGCCTGATATACTCCCACTGCTATTTTTGCGATGCTGCCATAACTAAAGTAAATAGGTTGCAGAACGCTATCTGCATCTACGCTATCAAGTTCAATATAAAAATTGCTGTCTGTTTGATAACAAATAGTATTATTTATTTGATGCTTAACCCCATCAATTATTATGTAGTTATTCGGCTTATTTGCTGGCCCTTGGCTACCCGTGTCTTTTTGCAAGCCGGTACGCTTAAAAGCATCGCAAATGTGATCAGGATAAAACGGGGAACGTTCATACTTTTGATGTAATAAAATAAAAAAAGGTAGTTATCAGCTACCTTTTATTAGGAATTATTTTAGTCTGTTTCTTGTATGACTGACCGGCATTCAAATTTAAAACATTTTTATACCAGAAGAGAAAATATTTCCCGAAAATGAGCCGCCAAATCCGAAACAAACCACCTCAGGCGGTGCGGCTCCAGGGCAACAACCATGCCCTAATGGCAGCTTTCACGTTTGGAGTAGACTTTCAAGATTCATAAAATCATTTCTTGAATTTTGAAGTACAACCCAAGCCGTAAAATATTGCCAACCCACAGTAATGTGCGGGTTCTTTATTATTTTATTTAATTAACCGCGTTGAATGGAGGTAGTTCTCCAAATGCCTTTACATAATCTTCCAGGAAATTGGCCTCAAGTTCCTTTGGATTATCAGTTGGGAAAAGCTCAATGTGCAAGCTATCATAAGGGAACTGCTTTGGAATATCTGGGTGGCTTTTATAGCGTCTGCCGCAATCATGTCCTGATCCATCATAATCAGGAGCAATAGATTTCTTGAGTTCAATTACTCTGTCAAGAAAAGAGGTTGCTTTACCGATGTAAAGTATTCCATCATAATCTGTTCCTAAAAACCTGTTTACTGGCATTCTTTGTCCGTCTTTGGAAGCAATTAGTTTATAGACACCTCCTTTTTTTTGATGCCGCTCATTTATATTGTCCCAAAATTTCTTATCATGAATAGAAAGTAAGTTCTCAGTCATTTCTTGCAATTTATTTATCCTGGGAAATTTTTCCGCATAATTTTTATGTCTGCCTGATAATCATGGTCTACAATTAAGACCTTAACATCCGCCTGAGATTCTTGTTTTACTAATTGTCCTGGAGAAATAAGCTGAGCATTTTTTTCCTGGTATGGCTGGTCAACAAAGAACACTTTGTATTTAGCCTGGTAAGGTTGGTTAACAATAAAAACTTTTGCTTTTGACATTGTATATGGTTTTAATATTTATTAGTACGTAATAGGAATGTAAGTAATTTTTTAATGCTACCGCTTAATGAATAATATTTTAGAGGTAGATCGGCTCTCTCCTTAAAATATTTAACTTTGACTAATCCATTGAAAATATTGAAATGAAAATTGTTGGCTGCATATTTGCGATTCTTAACGGGATTGTTGGTTTATTTGGAAGGGACTGCACAAGGAATTCTTGGAGCAGGAATAAGTGCATTGACAAATTCCAATGGAATAATGAACGATTGGGTATTATTATTTTTTCTATCTTGGATAATAATAATTTTAGGCGGCTTATCGCTTAAATTTCCCCAAGTAAGCGGATTGGGTTTAATAATTGTTTCAATTACGGCATTCCATTTGGGTAACGTTTTTTCAGCTCCATTTGCATTTTTAGCGGGAATATTTGATTTATTTTCTCAATCAGCAAACAACAACAATTTAATAAACCCAACCAAAAATATTCTAAAGCCAAAATCTGGTATTTTTCATCAATGCTTATCAGTTTAAAATTATCGAATTTCTGTAATTTTTAAACTGTCTGCGATTTACGGGTACTTCCATCCCGGTGATACTTCCCCACCATTGCGATAAGCGGTATAATAGAATTGAAGGAAGGGAGCGGTCCCTTTTTCATTTTTGAAACGCTTATATATTTATTCTGGTTACCTACATGTCCATAGCTCTCTTTTCCCCTTTTCTGACTTCACCCTTTTCCCTTCCCATCTTACAGATATTCGTATTATGGTGAAATATTTCATGTATGTAAAGGGCCAAACCCACCACAACAACCCTGCCCCCTCAACAAGAGCTATGGATGTATCCCCCGGTCATAAATTATAAAACGGAAGGAGAAAGTGCTTCCAAAAAAATATTGGTTATAATCAACTAAAAATGCTTTTTAATGATATTTTAAAATGTATAAGTAAGAGGACATATCATTCCATTAACAAACAAGGATAATAGGCAATTAAGGAAAGAGTAAAACATTCTACAAATAGGAGTAAAAGTGTATCAAATTGTGTATCAAAATAAAAAGCACTCACAAATAGTATATTGTAAATGCTTGACAATCAGCTCCCCCTGCTGGACTTGAACCAGCGACCCTCTGATTAACAGTCAGATGCTCTAACCAACTGAGCTAAAGGGGAATATCTTCCTCCTTTTAACGGGAGGGCTGCAAAAATAAGCTTTTTCCTCCTTTGTCAAAATCTCAACCCTCCGCATACCACTCCGCCTTATACGGATACCGCTGCTTATACAATATTTTCACCTGGGCCGTAAGCTCATTTCTTAACCTGTCTATATTCTTCCTGGCCGTTGCAGAAATAAACACACAGTGGGATCTTGTTTCTGTCTTCCATCTTGAATCGAGCTCCCGCAGAAGTTCTTCCTTTACTTCCGCCTGCAGCCAGGGATCAAAAATTTCTTCTTCATACCTGTCCATTTTGTTGAAGACATAGATTACCGGTTTGTCCGATGCTTTCAATTCCTGCAATGTATTGTTCACGACCACAATCTGCTCCTCATATTGCGGATGCGAAATATCCACGACATGGAGCAACAAATCCGCTTCGCGAACTTCATCCAGTGTGCTTTTAAAACTTTCTATTAAATGATGGGGCAGTTTTCGGATGAATCCGACGGTGTCACTCAACAGGAAGGGCGTATGTTCATACACGAGTTTGCGCGTGGTGGTATCCAGGGTCGCAAATAATTTATTCTCCGCAAATACGTCGCTCTTACTTAAGAGGGTCATCAGTGTGGACTTCCCCACATTTGTATATCCCACCAGCGCCACGCGGATCAGTTCTCCGCGTTCTTTTCTCTGGGTGAAGGCCTGCTTGTCAATCCCGCGTAATTTTTTTCTCAGCAGCGTGATCTTGTCGCGAACGATACGCCGGTCAGTTTCAATTTCTGTTTCTCCCGGCCCCCTTGTCCCGATGCCGCCGCCCAACCTTTCCAGATGCTTCCACATTCCCCTTAACCGGGGAAGCAAGTACTGATATTGCGCAAGCTCTACCTGTAGCCTTGCCTGCGCCGTTTTTGCACGTCGCGCAAAAATGTCCAGGATCAGGTCGGAGCGATCGATCGTTTTCACGTCCAATACCTTTTCAATATTTGTAATCTGCGAGCCGGAAAGTTCATCATCAAAGATCACAACCCGAATGTCCTTACCCTGAACATAATTCCGGATCTCTTCCAGTTTGCCCTTGCCCACAAAGGTCTTGCTGTCGGGATGATCCAGTTTCTGCATAAACTGCCTGACCGTTTTAGCTCCGGCAGTCTCCGCCAGAAATGCCAGCTCATCCAGGTATTCCTTAACCTGGCGCTCCGTTTGATCCTGTTGCATGACGGCCACCAGCACAGCCTTTTCTTCAGGCTGTATCATGTTTTGCTCAATCGTCAAAATAATTATTTGTTTAAAGGTAAGATGGACCGAAGTGGTCCGGAGGATCCTGCTGCAAAAACCTCCTATAATCCGCTAAGCACAATGCCGACAGAATATGGATTGATCGTTGGACCAAAACCGTTTTTTATTAATCCCGTCAACTGAAGTTGCCCGAATACGCCAATGAAGCCATAGCTGATTCGTACAGTTCCCACAAGCCGCGTTGTATTGAAGAACTGTTTGGAGCTTTCTTTTTGTATGGAGGATTGTATCAGCTGACCTGCTGTGTTTAGCACGTCTTTCCCCTTCGTATAGGCACTTAGCATTAAACCCGGCTTCACACCCAGCGCTATTTTCCAGCTTTGGTTGGTATTCTCAGGATGAAATGCGTAGCGCAACTCAATAGGGACTTCGAGGTAGGTGTTCACCAGTTTATATTTCTTAAAATGGTATGGGGCACTGGCTGTATTGGGAAATGCGAGTGTAGGATTGTTGAGTTGCACATCCACCTCCTGCTTGTCAAAGAAAATATTACTGGCCCCGATCCCCAGGCCAGCACCTACGCTCCAGTGCGGGTCGGTTTTAAAAGGAAAATCCATCATGAAATAAAATGCAAAGCTTCTTGAAAGTCCGGAAGTCTGAATGGTATCCGGGGTTCCGGCCCAGCCATCATACCCTAACTCAATCATGAAGTGATCGTTTGGCCTGTTCGCAAGATCCAGGGTAAGGGTTTTCTTTTTCGCAGTTCCGGTCGTATCCTGGGCCAAAGCAGCATGGCCAGCAAAAAGAATAAGGGCCATGCCTATAAGCTTCTTCATATTTTCAATTGAGGGACAAATGTATTTTCCTTAGGGTTAATAAAAGGTTAAAGCGGGCAGAAAAAAAGGCTCATTATTTTTCTATGAGCCTTTGAATTACAATACGTTCCTTCAACCTTAAGAATTGTGGACCCTGCTGGGCTTGAACCAGCGACCCTCTGATTATGAGTCAGATGCTCTAACCAACTGAGCTAAGGGTCCGGCCTTTTCAGGCGCCTGCAAAAATATAGCATTCATTTGCAGAAATTAAAATATTCTATTCTCTTAAATCCCTTGCCCATGCAGCTTTTCGTGGATTTTGATGGTCAATGGATTAAATATTCTGTTTATTTCGGTAATATTGTCCGATTGGTCTTGCTAAACATGCTGAGATGCCCCCGATAGCCTCGCCGAGAATTGAACAACTGCAGATCCGGATTTCCCGGTATGAGGACCAACAGGCCTATAAGGAATTATATACCACGCTTTATCCTTCACTATACAGGTTTATTGTGGAAATGATCAGGTCCCGGCAAATTGCCGAGGAAATTATTTCTGATGTGTTTATGAAGATCTGGGAGAAAAGAAAAAGCCTGGAAGAGATCAGGAACCTCCCCGTTTATTGTTTTGTGGCCGCAAAAAACCTGACTTTAAACCAATTGGCCAAAGAAAAAAGGCAGGCCACCAGCAATATTGATGAATGCATCGCCCTCAATAGCAACCATGAGAACCCTGAACAGCTGATGATCACGGAAGAAATGCGGCAACGCATCCGGCAGGTTGTTAATGGGCTTCCGTCACGCTGTAAAATCACTTTCAGGCTCGTTAAGGAAAATGGCTTCAGATACAAAGAAGCTGCAGAGATTTTGCAGGTTTCCGAAAAAACCGTCGAGAACCAACTGGCTATTGCGCTGAAAAAGATCAACCTCGCCATTCAATTCGATATTTACCGCAGCATTCCGCTCGGTGCCGCTAATGGCATATAATATTTCTTTATCCATTTTGGGGGTATTTACAATTTTGGCTGTCCTTGCATTGCCCCCATCTATGCATGAACAAATCTGGAATCTGATTGCCAGGAAACTTACCGGAGAAGCGTCTGCTGACGAACTGCTTGAGCTGGAAAAAGCATTGCGGCTGAATCCGGATCTGCACTATTCCCTGGAAGCTATGCAGGATATGTGGATCTCCAATCCAACTCCGGAAAATGAACTTGCTGAAAAAGCCTTCGCCAAACACCTCGAAAGAATGCGGGACCTGGGAGCCGGCCTAGAAACTGCATACTCAGAACCCTCTCCGGATGAACTGCCTCTTACCGATCGCCGGATTTCAAAAATCAAACTTTTTATTCTTTCTGCTTTGAGCCTGATGCTCATCCCCCTGGGAATATATCTTTTCGGTTTCCGCCAGACAAATCCCGGTTCGGGGTCAGTATCAAAAACGACCTTCGAAGTGGTCACTCGCAATGGATCCAAAACGAATTTGCTGCTCCCGGACGGAACGGCCGTTTGGCTGAATGCAGGCAGCCGGCTTACCTACGATTCCCTGTTTGGAAATAATATTCGCGAGGTAACACTCAGCGGGGAAGGTTTTTTTGATGTGGTAAAAAATCCGGCAAAACCTTTCATTATACATACCGGCAATATAAATATCCGCGTGCTTGGAACGATTTTTAATGTAAAATCTTACCCCGGAGATAAAACCATCGAAACCAGTCTGATCCGCGGAAGCATTGAGATAGAAGTGAGCATTTCGGATTCCTTCTCCAAAAAAATCATCCTTAGGCCAAACCAGAAAATGGTGATCAAGAAAAAGGAATTAGTCGAAAAGAAAGATGGCAGACATCCGGGATCCCGTCCGGAAATTCCTCTCATTACGATCAGGAAACTGAAACACTCCGGATCAGATAGTTCAATTGCCGAAACGGCCTGGATACAAAACCGGCTGACTTTTATGGACATGTCCTTCAAAGATTTGATAACGGAAATGGAAAGAAAATACGGGATCCCCATCTCATTAGAGGGTCCGGGCCTGGATACCCTCCACTTTACCGGCAGCTTTCAAAACGAAACGGTGCTGGAGGCAATGGACGCCCTGCGACTGACAGCAGAAAAATCCACCGTTGATTTTAATTACAGGAAGGAAGGGAATAAAGTGATCATATACAATATATCTAATGGACATTCAATTCAGCCAAAATGAAAATTAATCTCTTTATGAAATTGAGTTTTCTGGTGGTCTTTCTCGGCGCACTGAGCTTTAGTGCAGCTGCCACCGGTCAGTCGCCGGTAACCCTCCACATAAAGAATGTTGAGATCAGTCAACTCTTCGGCACCCTGGAAAAACAAACAGGCTATCATTTTCTATTTAACAGCCGGCTCCCCGCCATCCATAAACTGGTGAATGTGGATGTAGACAACGCGGACATCAAAGAAGTATTAAATATTGTTCTTTCAGGAACCGGTCTGATTTATAAAATGCTGGACAATAAACTGATCGTTGTATCATCAGCCGCCGATCAGGCGAATAACGACGTTGAAATAACTGGTATCGTGACCTCTGAAAATGGAGATCCGTTAGGTGGAGTATCCGTCACCATAAAAAATACAACGACCGGAAGCACCACAGACAACAATGGAAGCTTTACGATCTCTGCACCTCAGAATTCCGTTCTTGTAATTTCTTATATTGGTTATGTAACGCAGGAAGTGCCCGTGAATAATCAAACTTCGCTGAAAATAAAATTGGTTCAATCAGCAATGCCAATGGATCAGGTGGTGGTAGTGGGTTATGGCACTCAGCGGAAAATAGATGTCACGGGTGCAACGGGAACGGTCAAGGGTTCAGAACTCGTAAAGCAGCCTGTGATGACTCCTACGCAAGCCATACAAGGCAAGGTTGCTGGTGTTCAAATCATAAGCAGTGGTCAGCCGGGAAGTTCTCCGGTTGTCCGCATAAGAGGCACCGGGCTCCATCCTGGCTGGCGCCGATCCGTTATACGTGGTGGATGGAGTCATAACCACTGATATAACCAATATAAATAACGCCGATATCCTGAGCGTAGACGTGCTGAAGGATGCTTCTTCCACGGCAATATATGGAGCAAGGGCAGCCAATGGTGTAATACTGATTACCACAAAGCAGGGAACGGGAAAAATGAAACTGAATTATTCGGTCAATGTCGGTATCAGGCAGGCGGCTAACCTGGTGAAGATGGCTGATGCCAAACAATATGTTGATTATGTAGAGGCGGCCCTTGGTCCTAATATTACTCCCACCGGTTTTAATACAGATTGGTATGGGCAGGTGCTCCGGACTGCTTTCTATCAAAATCATAATATTTCTATCTCGGGAAGCAGTGATAAAAATAAATATCTATTGAGCCTGGGTTATATGACAGATGAAGGGATTATCATCGCCAATAACTTCAATCGGTATACGGTACGGTTTAACAATGAATTTAATCCTACAAATTATATTAAGATCGGAGTCGTTGCTTCATATGCCAGTGGCACCGGGCAGAATGTCAACACCGGGGGAATTGTTGAAGATGCTTACAGGGCCGCTCCCATCATACCTGGTATCCTTAACGGAAAATACGGAAATACCTCCTCCTTTCAGAATGTGGGCAACCCCATCCTCGATGCCCGGGCAACCAATGATTTAAGCCTTGACAACCGCGTTCAGGGAACGGGATATCTCGAGATCAAACCCGTAACCTGGCTTGCGCTCAAGACAAGCTTCGGCGATGAAGTCGACTTCTACAACGATCGTGCTTATACTTACATGCTCCCTAACGACACTACGGTTTTCACATCAAATGGTGGAAGCCAGGGAGCTACTCAGAGTAACCTGAACGTAGTCTCCAATAAGTATTATCACTGGACCTGGGATAATACGATCACATTCAATAAGACATTTGACAGACACAAGATTACTGCGCTTGCGGGAGCTACCTCAGAAAAATATTCGGCCAGCGGATTTAGCGCTTCGAGGCCGGATGTACCTCCCAATCCCAATTTATGGTATCTCCAAAATGGAAATCAAAACCTTCAATTCAACAACAGTTCCGCTGACCAATATACCCGGAACTCTTTTATCGGCAGAGTATTTTACAGCTACGATGACAGATACCTGATCACTGCTACATTCCGCGCGGATGGCAGCTCGGTATTTTCTGAGCAAAACCGCTGGGGATACTTCCCGTCTATTGGTGCCGGATGGATCATCACCAGGGAAAAATTCATGGACAATCAAAAAATATTCAACAATCTTAAGCTAAGAGGCGGCTGGGGAAGGGTAGGGAATTCCAATATCCCCTCTGATGCTTCTTCCGTCACGCTACTGCAGAACCAGCCTTATTTTTTCAATGGCGCCAATGCCCCGGTTTCCGGATCCTTTGTTCCCCAGATTAAAGATTTGAATATTAAATGGGAGACATCCGACGAATATGATATAGGGCTGGAATTTAGCATGATGGATAACAGGCTCAGTGGAGAGATCGATGCATATGATAAAAAGACTCAGGGAGCCCTTATCCTGGTCAGGGTTCCGGGAACATTCGGCAGCCAGCCTGATCCGAATAGTTCCATCACACCTGGTTATGTGCTGACCAATGCCGCCTCCATCGAAAATAGCGGATTGGAACTATCCTTGAAATGGAACGCGAAGATCAATACTCATTTATCTTATTATGTGGGGGGAAATATCAGCTTCAACAGGAACAATGTAACGGGACTGAATGGCGGCTCACCGTTTTTCGATGGCAATATCAATGGTTACTTCGTCACCGAAACCACCAATGGACATCCCATTGGAAGCTTCTTCACCCGAAAAGTGATCGGCGTATTTCAAAACCAGAATGATATCGATAGTTATGTTGACAAGAATGGCAAGCCTCTGCAACCGGCTGCGCAGCCTGGTGATTTCAAGTACCAATACACAAACGGAGTACTGGACACAGTATTTGCCGGGTCTTATCAACCGGTGGCATATTATGGAATATCCGCGGGCGTAAATTTTGGAAACTTCGACCTCTCGGTTGATATATATGGGAATTTTGGCAATAAGGTTTATAACGGAAAGAAGCAGGCACGCGTGGTGTTCACGGATAATGTGGAGGCCTCAACAGCCGAGAATCGTTGGACCAATTCCAACCATTCACAGTCAGAACCCAGGGCTAACGGCGGCAATCTTCCGGCATCTACCTATTTCGTAGAGTCCGGAAATTTCGTAAGGATCAATAATGTTTCTCTGGGTTACAGTCTTCCTTCCAGAATTCTTCAGAACCAGAAAGTGATCAGCAGCTTCAGGATATTTGTCAATGCACAAAATCCGCTGACGCTGAAAAAATATTCCGGATTCTCGGCAGAATTGCCTGGATCAAGCCCGACAAATGCAGGTATCGAGTTAAGCACATACCCTACCACAAGGACTTTTGCCGTAGGGTTAAATCTTGGATTATAAAAAGGAATGGTTAAATTTTTTTTATGACAAAAGTAAAAGTCGCTGCGATCTTATTTGCTTTTATGCTTTTTTCAGGCGCATGCAAAAAGTCTTTCCTGAGCACCCCTCCTCAGGGCCAGGAATCTCCCTTGCTGGATCCACAGATCGCGCTGGATGAAGTGACTGCAGCATACAGCGCCCTGATAACTCCAGATCCAACCGGCGCAAGTGCATTCAATGGCTACGATATCCACGGATTATTTTTCATAACGGTTACGAATATTATGTCTGATGATGCCGATAAAGGAAGCTATCCGGGAGATCAGGGACCGGCAGGCGATATAGATAATTTCACAACACTCACCTCGGATAATCAATATATAGACGGATTGTGGAGGGGCTATTATGCCGGCATTTCGAGAACAAATAATGCGCTCAATGCACTTGCCCAGGCTGCGCTCGATACAGGTACGATCAGGATCCGCTCCGCCGAAATGCGCTTTATAAGGGGCTATCTTTATTTTAATCTCCTGCGCATGTTCGGAGGAGTGCCCATTGTATTGACTGTTCCGACCGGACCGAGGGAAACGGACAGTTCATTTTATGTAAGGGCTACCGACAGTGCAGTGTATAATAAGGCAATCATCCCGGACCTGCAATATGCAGTAAATAACCTCCCGCTCAAATCTAAACAAACCGATCTTGGAAGGGCTACCAAAGGAGCTGCGGAAACTCTGCTGGCTAAAGTCTACCTTTACCTCAAGAACTGGCCGCAAGCCTACAACCTGACGCTCGACGTTATCAACTCAGGCCAATATGGACTGGAGCCGGATTACTCCAAGATTTGGAGGCAGGCTGGAGATAACGACCCGCTTGAGTCCGTGTTCGAAATAGAGACAGGTATTTTTGGGGGGGCCGATAATGGAATTCCTGAATATTGTGAATTCCAGGGCCCTCGTCAGGACAATGGCATGGGATCTCCTACCACGCCTTGGAATAATCCTAATGCATGGAACCCAACTAACGATGGAGGATTCGGATTTGATATGCCTACGCAGAACCTGGTAGACGCGTATGAACCAGGCGATGTGCGAAAGGCCGCTACCATAATCAGCCTTCCGGAAGGAGGTCCTCCGGATACTTTATACGACGGCTTTGTCGTTCCTACGATGACTGGTCCTACCGCCTATGGTCCAATCGCATATTATAACTACAAAGCCTGGCATAGCGAGAACAGACTTAATCAGATTGAAGTCTTTTATGGGAACCGGGGACTTAAACAAAAAAATGTGCACATCTTAAGATATGGAGAAGTGCTACTGATCAATGCCGAAGCGGCAAACGAACTATCGAATTCCGGTATGGCTATTGCAGATCTTAACCAGGTAAGACAAAGAGCTAATCTGGGACCCACCACTGCAGCATCTCAAAGCACACTCAGAACAGCGATCTGGAATGAACGCCGGGTTGAATTGGCTATGGAGCACGATAGATTCTGGGACTTGGTAAGACAGGGCAGGGCAGCGCAGGTAATGCAGGCCAGCGGGAAAAATTTTACCGCGAACAAGAATGAATTGCTTCCGATTCCTTCGGCGGAAATAGCTATAAGCGGAGGAAGGCTTAGCCAGAATCCGGGCTATTGATCTGAATTATTAAATGGTCATTTTTAAATAGTAACAATAAAAACAATGGTATGAAAAGAAAAAATGGAAGATTGGGTATTATTATTATCGGTACCCTCATAACACTTGGCGGCATGGTCGCTTCATGCTCCAAGAAATCGAGCAGTTCCGGCGGTGGCGGCACCCCCCCACCTGTCGCTCCTACGAATCCAGGCGGCTATGATTCGGCAAACCAGATCCAGCCCACTAACCTCATTGCATATTTCCCTTTCAATGGAAGTGATAATGACGTAAAGAGCGGCCTGGTCGGAACTAATTCCTTGTCCACATTTACGAATGGCGTAAAAGGAATGGCTTATCAGGGAGCTGATTCCAGCTACGTGATCGTCCCATTTGGAGCGAATGCAAACCTGTTCTCAGGATCTGCTTTGCCCAGCTTTACAGTTTCACTCTGGATAAAGGAAGCAGCGGAACCGATTTACGCACCCAGTGGCAATTACACCAAGGGCCAGGGTCCGGAAGGAGTTCTTTTTATGTATGACGCCACCGGCGATCAGGATCTTCTGCATATGGATATTGAGCCGCATCCGAACGACTCGGTAACCCAGGATACCATGAACCTGAATGTAGGTTTCCATGCCACTGGGCTGGCGAGCACCGGGCCTTACGTCGGTGGTGGAGGAAGTGAAGGTGTGATCCCCAATGCGCACCTGGATACAGCCATCGGCAAATGGGTACAGGTGGTTGAAACCTATGATGCAGCAAGCTCGAATTTTACCCTTTACCAGGATGGCACTGCTATCCCTGCAAATTCGGCCTGGTCAAACTACACTACAAGTACTCCAGTCCAGATCCTGACCGGAGGTACCGGAGCTGCCGGATCCGTGCCGATGGGACCCCTCAATTATACTCCTGCCCCTACTGCCCTGATCATTGGTGCATGGTGCGGAACAGCCAATGTTGGCGGGTTTACACCTAACCAATATACAGGAAGCTTTAAAGGAGCACTGGATGAATTGAGGATTTACAAAGTCGCTTTGAGCCCAAGTGATGTGAAGTCATTATATATCCTGGAACAGGCAGGCTTCTAGAGCCATTGATTTTTTTGTTCAGGAAAAGGTTGTCCGATATTCGGATGGCCTTTTCTTTTCAAATTCCAAAGTGAGGAAATTATTCATCTGGGTATGTTTTGGTGCATTTCTTTTTGCCTGCAAAAAAGATACCGCCCATCAGCATTCCGCACCCGCATCATTTCACCTGGTCGCTGCAATAGTAAACAACGATACGGGCAGTAATGATTATTTTGTCAACGTAATTACCAACCCCACAATAAAGCTTTCTTTTTCCGCACCAGTGGACCGCTCAAGTGTGAGCGGCAATATCCAGTTCGCTGGTAATGGTGCAAATATGGCCGGCACCTATTCCTACACCAATAGCGATAGTACAATCCTGGTGCAGCCTGTTTCGCCATTACAGCCGCTTAGCAATTATATTTTCAGCGTCTCCACGCTGCTGCGATCAAGTGCGGATTCTTCCCTGAAGACAGGTATTACCCTTCATCTTACGACGGCAATAGACTCCACGGATAAATTCACGCGCATCAGTGACTCGGCGTTGCTTACACTGATTGAGCAACAAACCTTTAAATATTTTTATGATTTTGGACATCCTGTTTCCGGCCTTGCCCTGGAACGAAATTCGTCCGGAGACGTGGTCACCACCGGAGGCAGTGGCTTTGGGGTTATGGCCATACTTGTAGGTGTTCAACGCAATTTTATTTCCCGCGCTGATGCCCTCGCAAGAATAACAGAAATTGTAAATTTCCTCGTTACCAAAGCCCAAAGATATCATGGAGCTTTTCCGCATTGGATAAATGGATCTACCGGCGCCACGGTCCCTTTCAGCGCACAGGATGATGGCGCTGACCTTGTAGAAACTTCTTATATGATCCAGGGCCTTCTTTGCGCAAGACAATTTTTCAACAGCACAACGGATCCCGGAGAAATTTCTTTACGCACCAATATAAATAATATCTGGAACGGCGTGGAATGGAACTGGTTCAGGCAAAACGGACAAAATGTTTTATACTGGCACTGGAGCCCTGATTTTGCGTTTGCCATTAATCAGCAGATCAACGGATGGAACGAGGCGATGATTGTTTATGCGCTTGCAGCTTCTTCCAACACAGACTCGAACAGGATTCCCAAGGTCGTTTATGATAACGGGTGGGCGCAGAACGGTGGCATGAAAAATGGTAACAATTATTACGGAATTCGATTGCCTTTAGGCCCTGCACTGGGCGGCCCTTTGTTTTTTGCGCACTATTCATTCCTGGGCATCAACCCGAATGGCCTCAGCGACGCGTATGCAAATTATTGGACGCAGGATACGTCACATACAAAAATCAACTACAGTTATTGCGTAGCAAATCCTTTGCATTATAATGGTTACAGCAATCTTTGCTGGGGCCTCACGGCAAGCGATGATAATATCAGCGGCTATTCTGCTCATTCTCCAACCAACGATCTCGGCGTGATCAGTCCGACGGCCGCGATTTCTTCGCTGCCCTATGCGCCAACTGAATCTATGAATGCCATCCGTTTCTTCTATTATAAGCTCGGTGATAAGATCTGGGGCCAGTATGGTTTTGTAGATGCATTCAATCTTTCGAATGTTTGGTTCGCCAGTTCTTACCTTGCAATAGACCAGGGCCCTGAAATTGTGATGATCGAAAATTACCGCTCCGGATTTTTATGGAATCTCTTCATGAGTTGCCCGGAAATCAAAACGGGAATGACAAGCCTCGGCTTCCAGAGTCCGCAACTGAACTAAACTCTTATATGAATGAAATCTTTTTCTAAAGCAGGATTCCTTGCCTGGTTTTGCTTCAGCATTACGGCATTTGTTTCTTATGCCCAGCCTGCAACTAATAGTGTCGACAAAAATCGCTCTTCGGTTGCAGAAAGGAGAACTCTATCAGACAGCGCCCTGCTCGACCTCGTGCAAAAACAAACCTTTGAATACTTCTGGGATTTCGCACATCCGGTGAGTGGCCTTGCCCGTGAACGCAGTAATGACGCCTACGGTTATGGACATGAAGTGGTCACTACCGGAGGCAGTGGCTTCGGCATCATGGCCATCATCGTAGCAACAGAAAGACATTGGATAACCAGGGATACTGCAGTGAAACACCTGCTGAAAACAGTCAGCTTTCTATCAAAAGCCAACAGCTATCATGGTATTTTCCCGCACTGGCTAAATGGAACCACCGGCACTACCATTCCATTCTCGCGTAAGGATGATGGCGCGGACCTGGTAGAAACATCATATTTATTTGAAGGGTTGCTTTGCGCACGCCAATACTTTAACAGCAATGAGCGTTCCGAGAGAAATCTCCGCAACCGGATAAACCAACTTTGGAGAGAGGCAGAATGGAGCTGGCATCAGCGGGACGGAGGCAATTCCCTTTACTGGCATTGGAGTCCGAACAACGGATGGAGTATGAATTTCGAGATCCGCGGATGGAACGAATGCCTCATCACCTATGTTCTGGCAGCATCATCCCCCACATATCCCATTACGAAGAATGTTTACGACAAATGCTGGGCAGAAAGCAATCATTTTATAAACGGCCGCTCTTACTACGGCATTGAACTTCCGCTGGGTTTTCCTTATGGAGGTCCTCTTTTCTTTGCACATTATAGTTTTATGGGCCTTGATCCGCAGGGACTAAAAGATAAATATGCCGATTACTGGCAACAGAATTCCAACCATACCCTGATTAATTACAAATATTGCGTTACAAATCCGAACCACTTCAAAGGTTATGGCGAAAATTGCTGGGGACTTACGGCAAGCGACACCTATGACGGGTACAATGCGCAATCACCAACAAATGATTTCGGCACCATTACCCCATCCGCCGCGCTTTCTTCCTTTCCCTACACCCCTGAATATTCCATGAAAGCCCTGAAACATTTTTATTACGACCTGGGAGATAAGATTTGGGGAAAATATGGATTTACCGATGCATTCAACGAAACTAAAAACTGGTATTCTCCAAATTACCTCGCAATAGATGAAGGGCCCATCGTGGATATGATTGAAGACTACCGCAGCGGCCTGCTGTGGAAACTTTTTATGAGCTGCCCTGAGGTTCAATCCGGACTTCATAAACTTGGGTTTCAGAGCCCGCTTATAAAAAATCCCTTGACCGAGTAAGCCGGACCAATATGGTTTTGAAGTTTGACAGTAATTATTTAACCAAGTTTCGATTCGTTAGCTTTTTTTAAAAAATTTCCAAAAGATCTTCTCCCTGAAATTCATACTGCAACTCCTGCAAAACAGAATTAAATGATTTAATGAGATAGATGTAATTTGAGATCCCTTTATCAAAAATCATGCATTTATCGCGGCAGTTCAATATTTATTTATTGTGGTTCATCTTCATTCTGCCCCTGAGCACTAACGGTCAGCAACAAACGCAAAAGACCTATTGCAATCCCCTCAACATAGATTACGGGTATACCCCTATACCTGATTTCTCGGAGGCAGGCAGGCATCGCGCAACGGCGGATCCAACCATCACCTTATTCAAGGGGGATTACTATCTCTTTTCCACCAATCAGCAGGGATACTGGTGGAGTTCGGATATGCTTCACTGGCATTTCATGAAACGCTCCTTTCTGAAATCTTATAATCATGTTTATGATGATCTCTGTGCGCCTGCAACCCTGGTCCTCGGGGACACGCTGCTTGTGCTTGGTTCAACCTATACAAAAGCATTTCCGCTATGGATGAGCACAGATCCAAAACAGGATCAGTGGAAGGAAGCCGTGGATTCTTTTCAGGCCGGGGCCTGGGATCCCGCCCTGTTCCTTGATGACGACGGAAGAATTTATCTATACCACGGCTCGAGCAATCTGTATCCTTTGTATGGTTGGGAGATTGACCGGAAAACGCTGCAGCCCATTGGAAAACACGTTCCACTGATCAACCTGAACGATAATATTCATGGCTGGGAAAGGTATGGGGAATACAACGACAATAATTATCTGAATCCTTTCATAGAAGGATCCTGGATGAATAAATATCATGGCAAATATTATCTGCAGTATGGCGGTCCGGGTACGGAGATCCGGGGCTACGGAGACGGCGTATATATTGGCGAACATCCCCTGGGACCCTTTACCTATCAGGCTCACAATCCCTTTTCCTACAAGCCCGGCGGATTTGCACGGGGAGCCGGGCATGGGGCTACTTATCAGGATCTGAATGGCGACTGGTGGCATATATCCACCATAGAGGTGAATATGAAAAATAATTTTGAACGGAGGATCGGTATCTGGCCCGCGGGATTTGACCGGGATGATATTCTCTATTCAAATACCGCTTTCGGCGATTACCCGCAGTATCTGCCCCCGGAAAATAAAAATCACCTGGATGGAAATTTCACGGGGTGGATGTTGCTGAATTATAATAAGCCCGTGCAGGTTTCTTCCACACTTGGTGGATACGAGCCCAACAACGCCGTGGATGAAGACATCCGCACCTACTGGAGTGCCGCAACAGGTAATCCGCATGAGTGGATTCAGACCGACCTTGGAAGTCTCAGTACAGTTCGCGCGATCCAGATTAACTACGCTGACCAGGATGTGGATAGCAGTTTTCTGGGAAAAATCGAAGGCATTTATTGCCAGTATAAACTCTGGGAGTCCAGGGATGGAAAAAATTGGAAACTGCTGGTTGACAAAAGCCAAAACCATACAGATATCCCTCATGAATATGTGGAATTAACCAACCCTGCCAGTACGCGTTATTTGAAATTGGAGAATATACACATGCCAACCGGTAAATTTGCTATCAGCGGGTTTCGCGTATTTGGAAATGGCATGGGACCAAAGCCGGATACCGTTACCCACTTTATCGTTCTGCGAAGTGAAACCGATTCCAGGAATGCCCTGATCAAATGGTTTGCCGTAAACGCTGCCTATGCCTATAATATTTACTGGGGGATTGCGCCGGACAAATTATACAATAGTGTAATGGTATACAACGACAATCAATATTATTTTAAACCGATGGACAGGGGCAGGATTTATTATTTTTCCATTGAAGCCATAAACGAAAATGGCGTATCCGCGAGAACCCAGCCAAACGAAGTGAAATAATTTCTAAACATCATCACATGAGAATATTAAGATGCTTTCTGCTGGTACTCGGCACGGCTTTCTTTTCCGGGTGCATAGCGCAGCCATTTTCCGGCGAGATCAGGGGATTTAAGATGCAGGACAGCATTCATTTTCCTCCTGCACATGCTATTCTTTTTGTGGGCAGTTCTTCCTTCCGTCTCTGGCACGATGTAAACGATTATTTCCCCGGATATACAATTATCAACCGGGGTTTCGGCAGCTCTTCATTGCCGGATGTGATCAGGTATGCAGATGCTATCATTTTCCCCTATCAGCCAAAACAAATCGTGATCTATTGCGGAGAGAATGACCTCGCGGCTTCCGCTTCCGTTAAGGCGGGTACTGTTTTTAACCGGTTCAGAACCCTGTTTGAATTAATTCGTACAAGGATGCCGGGAGAAAATGTTCTTTTTATTTCTTTGAAACCCAGCCCGAGCAGGGAACGATTAATGCCTGAAATGGAAAAGGCCAATCTGCTGATCAAAACTTATCTTTCCCATCAGACAAATGTGCATTTTATAGATGTGTACCATATTATGCTGAACCCTGATTGCTCTGTAAAGAAAGAAATCTTCAGAAAAGACATGCTGCACATGAATCGCAGGGGTTATGCGCTCTGGCAAAAGGAAATTGCACCTTATTTATCCAAATTATAAAAACCTGTTATGAGAAAACTTTTCACTGCCTGGTTCATCCTCCTTGCTATATCCACGCTGCATGCGCAGGACACGAAAATGAATGCCTTCATCAGTAACCTCATGAGTAAAATGACGGTGGATGAAAAGATCGGGCAACTCAACCTGGTAACTCCCGGAGGAGCCGTCACCGGATCGGTGGTGAGTAAGGACGTGGATGAAAAGATCCGCCAGGGAAATGTCGGGGGTTTATTTGGAATTACAGGACCTGACAAAGTTCGCCAGGCCCAGGATATTGCCGTGAAAAATTCAAGGCTGCATATACCCCTGATTTTCGGGCTGGATGTGATTCACGGACACAAAACGATATTCCCGATTCCCCTGGGCTTATCCTGTTCCTGGGATACGGCCCTTATTAAAAAAAGCGCGCGCATCGCGGCCACAGAAGCCAGCGCCGACGGGCTGGACTGGGTGTTCTCCCCGATGGTTGATATCGCCCGTGATCCGCGCTGGGGCAGGGTTGCCGAAGGAGCAGGTGAGGATCCTTATCTGGGTTCTGCCATTGCTGCCGTTATGGTGCGCGGATATCAGGGAACTGACCTGACGAAAAACGATGCTGTCATGGCCTGCGTAAAACACTTTGCACTGTACGGGGCAGCGGATGCCGGCCGCGAATACAATACCGTGGATATGAGCCGGATTAAAATGTACCAGTATTATCTTCCACCTTATAAAGCGACCGTGGATGCCGGCGTGGGAAGCGTCATGAGCTCATTCAACGAAATAGACGGAATCCCTGCAACGGGTAATAAATGGTTGCTGACGGATCTTTTAAGGAATGAATGGAAATTCAAAGGTTTCGTAGTTTCTGACTATACTTCCGTTAGCGAAATGATGGCGCACGGCATGGGAGACCTGAAAACGGTTTCTGCACTGGCACTGAATGCAGGTCTTGATATGGATATGGTGAGTGAAGGATTTCTGGCTACATTAAAACAATCTCTGAAGGAAGGTAAAACATCAGAAAAGCAAATTGACCAGGCCTGCCGTCTTGTACTCGAAGCAAAATACAAGCTGGGCCTGTTCTCGGATCCTTACCGCCGGATGAACGACCAACGCGCATCGAAAGAAATTCTATCAGACGAACACCGCAAAGCAGCGCGTGAAATAGCCGCACACTCATTTGTATTACTAAAGAACAATGAACATCTCCTGCCCCTGAAAAAATCCGGAACGATTGCACTGATCGGCCCGCTGGCCAGCAATCACCGCAATATGCTGGGCACCTGGAGCGTGTCGGGAGATCCGGAAAAATCCGTTTCGGTAATGGAAGGAATGAAAAATGTTGCAGGTGCGGAAGTGAATATTGTATATGCCAAGGGAGCAAATATTTCAGACGACAGCATGCTGATCAAAAACACGAATGTTTTCGGTCCGGAAATCGAACCTGAAACACGCAGTCCCGAAGCCATGCTGAGTGAAGCAGTTGCCGCAGCAGAAAAATCTGATGTTGTTGTGGCCGTGCTCGGCGAAGCGGCAGACATGAGCGGCGAGTCCTCAAGCCGTGCGGATATCTCCATTCCCGAAAGCCAGGAGAACCTGCTGAAGGCCCTGGTCAAAACGGGCAAACCCATCGTGCTGGTGCTTTTCAATGGCAGACCACTCACCCTCCCCTGGGAAAATCAGCATGTTCAGTCGATCCTCGACGCCTGGTTTGGTGGAACCGAAGCCGGTAACGCCATTGCAGATGTGCTGTTCGGTAACTACAATCCTTCCGGAAAATTATCCATGTCATTCCCGGTAAGCGTAGGACAGATACCGGTTTATTATAACGCAAAAAATACGGGCCGGCCTTATAACGGGGAAGGAAGTCCCAAATTCAAATCCGATTACCTGGACATCCCCAATGAACCGCTTTATCCCTTTGGATACGGGCTAAGCTATACTACGTTTTCTTACAGCGGTCTTTCGCTGAGTCCCGCCCGGATCTCCCCAAACCATCCGGTAAAGGTTACCCTAACGGTTACCAATACCGGAAATATGGATGGCGAGGAAACCGTGCAATTATATATCCGCGATCCTGTTGCCAGCATTACCCAGCCCGTGAAAGAGCTGAAAAAATTTCAGAAACTCTGGCTTAAGAAAGGAGAAAGCAGGGAAGTCAATTTCACACTTACCACGGATGATCTCAAATTTGTAGGCAGCAGCCTCCACTGGATTTACGAGCCCGGAGAATTTAAGGTTTTTGTGGGCGGAAATTCGCGGGACGTGGTGGAGACGACTTTGGAAGGGAAACTCTGATGGGTTGATGGTTGATAGTTGATGGTTGATGGCCTTTATGTGCGAACCCGCAACTAAAATCCATCAACCATCAACTATCGACCATCAACAATTAAATTCAAGATGGAAAACATAAGAAATATCATCTTCGATCTCGGCGGCGTCATCATGAACATCGACGTAAAGCGCACGCAAAAAGCGTTCACGGATATGGGCGTCAAAAACATAAACGATTATTTCGGTCATGGATTTGCAGCTTCCTTTTTTAAGGATCATGAAGCAGGAAAGATCAGTGATGAAGTTTTTATCGGGAAAATAAAGGAAGCTGTGAAACTGGATACTCCGGATGACCAGGTTATAGCGGCCTGGAATGCCCTGCTGCTTGATTTTCCTGCTGAAAGGATTGAACTGTTGGAAGAAATCCGGAAAAAATACCGGATTTTTTTATTCAGTAATACAAATGCCTTGCACCGTCACCGGTTCATGGAAATCTACAGGAATAGCTACCCTGCCAGGGAACTGGATGATCATTTCGAGCGAGCATACTATTCCCATATTATGGGGCATCGCAAACCCGATAAACCGGGATTTGAGATGATTATCCGGGAAAACCGGCTTGACCCTGACCAAACCCTTTTTGTGGATGATGCATTTATCAACGTGGCCGGAGCTATGGAATCCGGACTGAAAGGCCTTTACCTGCCTCCCGGCATGACGATTAATGATATCCGGTGGTGATTACTTTACTTCTTCGAAATCAATGTATTCCCCAACTTTTGAGCCATGGGACGGAGGTGTTTCGGGAGCGGAGGGCCCCTGTTTTTCCTGGCTTTTTGCACCCGGCTTGCCATTCATCTGATTGAACTGCTGGCGGACATGCCGGGTGGTCCGGAAAACAGGGATCAGGAACCCCGTGATAAACTTATACAGGAGGTATAAGAGAATGGCTAAGAAAAATACATTCATAGAGCGGCAAAATTAAGACAGAACGCCCAAATAGCCTGTTAAAAAGGCGGCCCGGCCCAAAACCGATTTTTGGAAGGAATCGATTAAATCCATTAAATTTGCATCCGGAAAAGTGAAACATCAGGAAGGGAACGCAATCGTTCCCTTCTTTTTTTCGTATGCATAATGAATCGCAGGCCGAACGGGTCAAACAAATGGTGGAAGAAATATTAGCCGCGGATCCGGCTTATTTCCTGGTGGAGCTAAGGATAAAACCCGTAAACAACCTGAAGGTTTTTTTAGATGGCGACCACGGGATTACGATTGAGAAGGCAGTCCAGGTAAACCGGGCCCTCTACAAAAAAATTGAGGAATCCGGGTTGTTTCCATCCGGTGATTTTTCACTTGAAGTATCTTCTGCAGGCCTGGATGAACCGCTCAGATTATACCGCCAGTACAAAAAAAATACCGGGCGCAGTGTGGAAGTGGTTTTACTTGACGGGAGCCGGAAAGAAGGGAAGCTTGCGGAGGTAAATGAATCAGGTATCCTGCTGGAAGAGGCTTCGGGCAGACCAGCTGCGGGAAAGGCGGTTTCCAAAAAAAAGGAACTGAGTTATCATGCTTATTTATTCAACAATATAAAATCAACAAAAATCCAGGTGGTTTTTTAACTGGGTATAAAAAGATCTGTTATGGCAAGTATCAATCTGATCGAAGCTTTCCAGGATTTCAAGGAAGCCGAAAATATTGACCGCCCTACCATGATGAAGGTAGTGGAAGACGTTTTCAAAACTTTACTCCGCAAAAAATACGGCAGTGATGAGAATTTTGACGTAATTGTGAATGCTGAAAAGGGTGACCTGGAAATCATGCGCAGACGCACGATTGTGGAGAATGGTGCCGTGGAAGATCCGCTTGCCCAGATCGCTTATAACGATGCGGTGAAATTGGAACCTGATTACGAAGTCGGGGAAGATCTTTATGAAGAAATCGAGATCCTTGATTTTGGCCGCCGGGCCATTTTAGCGGCCAAACAGACCCTGGCCAGCCGGATCGGTGACCTCAAAAAAAATGTGCTGGTAAAAAAATACAGCGAACGTATCGGTGAGATCATCAGTGCCGAAGTGTACCAGGTATGGAAAAAAGAGATTCTTCTGCTGGACGAAGAAGGTAACGAACTCATTCTTCCAAAATCAGAGCAGATACCACAGGATTATTTTAAAAAAGGGGAAAGCATCCGGGCCGTGGTGAAAAAAGTGGATATGAAAAATAATTCCCCGGTAATCATTCTTTCCAGAACCAGTCCTTCTTTCCTGGCCAAGCTGCTGGAAATAGAAGTACCGGAAATTTTTGACGGATTGATCGTCATTAAAAAAATCGTCCGGGAGCCCGGCGAAAGGGCAAAGGTTGCGGTGGAATCTTATGACGATCGCATCGATCCGGTCGGCGCCTGCGTGGGAATGAAAGGAAGCCGTATCCACGGCATCGTGCGGGAGTTAAAGAATGAAAACATCGATGTGATCAACTGGACCAATAATATCCAGCTCCTCCTGCAACGTTCACTCACCCCTTCCAAAATAACAAGTATGGACATAGACAGCGAAAAGCTCCATGCAAATGTCTATTTAAAGCCCGATCAGGTTTCGCTGGCTATTGGGAGAAAGGGTGTAAATATCAAGCTGGCCCAGGAACTGACGGGTTATTCCATTGATGTGTTCAGGGATAATGAAGGCGAGACCACAGAATTCGATATTGACCTGGATGAATTCAGCGATGAAATTGAAACCTGGGTCATTGACGAACTGAAGCGCATAGGTTGCGATACCGCCCACAGCGTACTTGATCTTACGGTTGAAGAGCTTGAACGCAGAACGGATCTGGAAAAGGAAACCATTGAAGAGGTTCGCCGGGTATTGAAAGAAGAATTTGAAAAAGAATAACCTGTTTATCATGATCATATGATTACAGGTTATTATCATAAATTATTTATCACCACATGAAGGCGGTCCATGAACGGACCGGATGTTCATGGATTCATTTAATATGGCAGAAACGACAACACCCAGGTTAATGGCAGCCGCCAAGGAATTCAACATCGGCAGGGAGACGCTGGTGGATTTTCTTGCAGGCAAAGGATTTAGTAAGGATGACCTTAAGCCCACGGCGAAGCTGACGGAAGATATGTACCGTTCGCTCCAGCAGGAATTTCAGGGAGATAAAGTTGCCAAGATCAAGAGCAATCAGATTGATTTGCCAAAGGGCAGCGTGGAAGCCAAAAGGAAAAAAGAAGATGAGGCCGTTCTTTTCCGGAAAGAACCCAGAAAGGTTCCATTAAAAGAAGAACAGGTAATAGTTGAAGAGCCGAAGGCGATAAAAGTTGAAGAACCCAAAAAACAAAAGGTCGAAGAGCCAAAAAAAGAACCTGAAATAACCAAAATAGAGGTCCCGGATATAGAAGGACCGAAAGTGATCGATAAGATCGATTTATCGGGAATTGATTCTTCCACGAGGCCAAAAAAATCATCCAGGAAAAAACCGGCGGAAGAACCGGCGGCCAGGGAATTGCCGAAACCGGCAGCGAAAAAAGAACAGGTTGAAGAAACCGTTGATGAAACTGAATCAGAAAAAACCGAAGAAAACAATAGCGTCGAAAATATCCGGGCGGAAAAAATTGAAGGGCCCCGGATTATTGGGAAAATTGATCTGCCTGTTGAAAATGAAAAGCCTAAGCTGGCTGACGAGAGAAGAAAAAGAAAACGGATCCCGATTGAGAAAAGGGATACCGGTCGGCCTGCCGGCAACGGAACCCCCGTGCAGCGCGAAGGCAGGCCCGGAGCTGCCGGACGCCCGATCCTGCGCCGTGACCTGAGAAATGCAGGCGGAGCTACAAACAGGAGCAATGCAACACCCCGCGAGCAAAAAGAAATTGATAAAAAGGAAATCCAGGAAAAGATCCGCGAGACCCAGGCAAAACTTGCCGGCACCGGAGGACGTGGGAAAAGTCTTAAGGCTAAGTACCGCCGTGCACGCCGCGAAGAAAATGCCGAACACGCAGGCGCCGAACAACTGGAAGACAATAAACTGCAGGTAACGGAATTTGTGAGCGTCAGTGAACTGGCCAATCTGCTTGATGTCAGTTACGCAGATATTATCGGCAAGTGTATGAGCCTCGGCATGATGGTATCCATCAACCAGCGCCTGGAAGCAGATGTAATTGAACTGGTTGCTGGCGAGTTCGGATACACCGTGGAATTCATTGGCATTGATGATGCGCTGGAAATGGAAGAAGATGAAATTGAAGATCTTCCTGAAGAGTTGCTGCCAAGATCTCCTGTTGTTACGATAATGGGACATGTGGATCACGGTAAAACCTCCCTGCTCGATTATATCCGTGCGGCAAATGTAGTTGCCGGCGAAGCAGGAGGAATTACGCAGCATATCGGTGCATACCAGGTAACAACAATAAATAATAAAAAAATCACTTTCCTGGATACGCCTGGTCACGAAGCATTTACCGCCATGCGTGCCCGGGGTGCAAAGGCGGCCGATATTGCTGTTATCGTAATCGCCGCGGATGACGCCATCATGCCGCAGACAAAAGAAGCCATTTCGCATGCGCAGGCTGCAGGCCTTCCGATGGTTTTTGCCATCAATAAAATCGATAAGGATGGCTCTAATCCGGAAAAGATAAAGGAACAACTTGCAGGCATGAACCTGCTGGTGGAAGACTGGGGCGGAAAGTATCAGAGTCAGGAGATCTCCGCTAAAAAAGGATTAAATATTGACCTTCTACTGGAAAAAATATTACTGGAAGCGGAAATTCTCGATCTGAAATCCAATCCTGACCGTGAAGCTTCCGGAACGGTGATTGAAGCATCACTCGACAAGGGGAGGGGCTATGTGGCAACCGTGCTCGTTCAGGGTGGAACCCTGGAAAATGGTGACCTGGTGGTTTCCGGCCAGTATTTCGGAAGGATCAAGGCCATGTTCAATGAAAGAAATAAAAAAGTGGATGACGCACCGCCTTCTTCTCCCGTGTTGATATTGGGACTGAACGGAGCGCCTCAGGCTGGAGAAAAATTCCGGGTGTATGATGAGGAAGGTGAAGCCAAAGAAGTGGCCAACAAACGTGCCCAGCTGCTCCGTGAACAAGGGATCCGCACTAAAAAGCATATTACGCTGGATGAAATCGGCCGGCGCCTCGCGCTCGGTAACTTCAAGGAACTCAACCTCATTATTAAAGGAGATGTGGATGGTTCGGTGGAAGCACTCAGTGATTCACTGCAGAAACTTTCTACAGAAGAAATTGCGGTTCGCGTGGTTCATAAAGCCGTAGGCGCCATTACAGAAAGCGATGTATTGCTTGCAACAGCATCCGATGCAGTCGTCGTCGGCTTTAATGTGCGCGCATCCATGCAGGCATCCAAGCTAGCTGAGAATGAAGGCGTGCAGATCAAAACTTATTCAATCATTTACAATGCCATTGAAGAAGTGAAAAGTGCCATGGAAGGTATGCTGGAGCCAAAGATTCAGGAGAAAGTGGTGGCCAATGTAGAAATCCGGAATGTATTCAAATTTGATAAGGCCACTGTTGCCGGATGTTATGTGCTGGACGGAAAAATCTACCGGAATTCAAAGATCAGGCTGGTGCGCGACGGGATTGTCATCTATCCCGTGGGTGAAGGCGCTACTGCTGAACTCGCTTCGCTGAAAAGGTTTAAAGACGATGCAAAGGAAGTTCCTTCCGGAATGGAATGCGGACTGACCATAAAAAATTACAGCGATATTCATGTGGGGGATATCGTGGAAGCCTATGAAGAAGAAGAAGTAAAGAGGACACTTTAAGTATAGGAAAAAGCAGGCTTCCTGGGCAGGCAATGTTTTGTTAAATCACCGTAACGCGCTTTCAACGGGAACTATCAGGTGTATTTTTGGACGTTCTAGCAGCAGTTTATGAAAAATGTATTGATATCCGCACTTGCCATGTTTCTTGGATTTGCTGGTTTTGCCCAGGAAAAAGTTGTGGCAGATAAGATCGTTGGCATCGTTGGTGATAAGATCGTTCTGAAATCAGAGATCTTTATTGCAAACGAAGATATTAAGCGGCAGGGCGGTATAGGAGCAAAACGATTGTGCAATCCTCGATGGCATGCTCACGCAAAAGGCGCTCGTGTTGCAGGCGGAAAAAGATTCTATCCCGGTAACAGACGATGAAGTTGACGCAGAAATAGATCAGAAGATACGCTATTTCGTTGCCCAGTATGGAAGCAAGGAAGCATTGGAACAGATTTCCGGCAGGTCAATTTATCAGATGCGTGAAGATTTCGACAGCTCCCATCAGGGAACAAAGAATGGCAGCGGGCATGCGTAATAAAATTGTGGACGGATTAAAATCACACCCACTGAAGTAAAAGAATATTTCGATAAAATTCCGAAAGACAGTCTGCTATTTTATGAATCAGAACTGCAGATCGGACAAATCGTTTTGTATCCCAAGCCCAGCCGGGATATTGAGCTCCTGGCCATTGATGAATTGAACGGCTATAAAAAAGAAGTTGAAGAGCGGAAGCAAACAATTTAAAACGCTAGCCACTTTATATTCAGATGATCCGGGAAGCAAAAACAATGGCGGCATGTACCAGATCAATCGCAATGATAAACAATGGGACCCGGTATTTCTTGCGAATGCATTCCGGTTGAAAGAAGGGCAGGTATCTCCCGTAATAAAAACAAAATTTGGTTATCACATTATCCAGATGGTCAGCCGTAACGGTGATGATGCCATGATCCGTCATATATTACGCATTCCACAAATCATGGAAGCCGAAACCCAGGAGGCGGTTTCGAAATTGGATTCTATCCGGGACCAGCTCATTGCGGGAACAATAACTTTTGGTGAGGCCGTCGTCAAATACAGTGATGATGAATATTCGAAATTTACTGCGGGGATGCTGCTTGCGCGCGATGGTTCAAACTATCTTACGATTGACCAACTGGATAAGAGCCTGGTTCTTCTTCTCCAAAATACCAAATTGAAACCAGGCGAATATTCCAAACCAACTTCCTTCACCGATGATCGCGGAAAAAAGGTGTCCGCATCGTTTATCTGCTTTCCAAATCAGAACCCCACCGCGAAAATCTCAGGGATGATTATAATAAGATCGCTCAGAAAGCCGTGGAAGAAAAAAGAAATAACGTGCTCCAAAAATGGTTTCAGGCCAGGATTTCTACCTATTATATAATGATCGATAAGGATTACCAACATTGCCCTAACCTGGCAAAATGGGAAACAAAGCAGTTCGCATCAACTAAATAACTAAGTGTAAACCCTTAGTACCCTTAAAAAACAGGGTCTTACAGTTTCAATTTCATTCCACTTACAGTATATTACAAATAATAATAAGAACGTTTCTTATTGGGAACGTCCTTCATTCGGTCAGTTATCATAGTCTGAAACCCCTTTCACCTATAAAAACCCCGGATATGATAAGTATTTTAATTGCAGACGACCATAAATTGATTCGTGAGACCTGGGCCTATATCCTGAATAATGACGCCAGGTTCAAGGTAATTGCCTCCTGTGAGAATGCTGAAGAAGCAATCAAGCTAACCCGTCAAAAACACCCGGATGTGGTGTTGATGGACATAAATATGGTGCCTTTTTCGGGCATGGAGGCCACCAGGAGAATCAGGGAAGAGTGGCCCCAATCCAGAATTATCGGTGTTACCATGCATTCCCAGCCCTCATACGCAAGAAAAATGATGCAGATCGGCGCCAGCGGTTATGTAACGAAGAATTCTTCCCGGGAGGAAATGATGGAAGCCATCATGGAAGTTCATCAGGGCAATAAATATGTCTGCAACGAAATTAAGGATATGCTGAGTGACCAAACGGCGCGTAAACCCACGGGCTTAGCTACTATTAACTCCCTGACAGAGAGAGAGATGGAGGTTATCAACCTGATTAAGAAAGGTTGTTCTTCAAAAGAAATATCCAGGAGCCTCTCCATTTCACTGAAAACGGTTGAAGCTCACCGCCATAATATTCTTAAAAAGCTGAACCTGAGAAACTCCGCTTCACTGGTGAACTTTATGAATACCCGCTCAACCTATATCTGACCCTGTTTCTCTTTCTCGTAATTGGATTACCTTTGCGCTTCATTTTCTTCCATGAGCGATGAAATCAAACATGAATGCGGATTGGCATTCATCCGGCTTCGCAAACCTTTTTCTCATTATCTCCAAAAATATGGTACGGCACTCTATGGTTTGAATAAGCTTTACCTGCTTATGGAGAAGCAGCACAACCGCGGCCAGGACGGAGCTGGTGTGGCTTCGGTAAAACTGGATGTAGAGCCTGGTTACCCCTATCTGCACCGCCTGAGGAGTAATAATAACCAGCCCATCGTCGATATTTTTGCAAAGATTCATGAAGAAGTGAATGATCTGGAAAAATATCAGCCGGATATTACCCGGCATCCCGGATTGCTAAAAGGCCATATTTCCATGATGGGCGAGTTGCTTATGGGCCATCTGCGTTATGGAACCCAGGGAAGGAATAATGTGGAGTTTTGTCATCCTTTTATAAAAAGGGACAATATTCCTGCACGTAATCTGGCACTCGCAGGCAATTTCAATCTGGTTAATAAAGATGAGTTATTTGCTCTGATCAATATTGATCCGGGCGAATTTCAGAAACAAAGCGATCTCGCCGCCATGATGGAGGTCATTCACCATTTCATTACGCTGGCAGACGAGGATTCGCCCGGTGCACTCGATGTAAAGCATGTGCTTAAAAAAGCACTTCCCTTATTTGATGGTGGTTTTACTGTAGGAGGACTGATCGGAAACGGAGATGGATTTGTATTCCGGGATGCGCATGGAATCCGGCCTGCTTATTATTATGTAAATGACGACGTTATTGTAGCAGCATCTGAACGCTCGGCTATCCGTACCGTTTTCAACGTGGGTGAAAATGAAGTGCTCGAGCTCATGCCGGGTAATGCCCTTATTGTAAAATCCAGCGGGAAATATGCCATTGACCAGATTCTTAAGCCACAAGAGCGGAGAGCATGCAGTTTTGAGCGTATTTATTTTTCACGCGGAAGCGATGAAAAGATTTACCGGGAAAGGATTGCCCTGGGCTATAACCTGAGTGAACAGATACTCAATGCCATCAATCAGGATCTGAAAAACAGTATTTTTTCTTTTATCCCAAATACGGCTGAAGTTGCTTTTTACGGGCTGTGGAAAGGGCTGGACGATTATTTGAAAAAGGTAATGATCCAGCGTATACTTTCCTGGGGGAATGAGGTTACGGAAGAGAAACTCTCCCAAATGATCAACCGGAAAATCCGGATTGAAAAAATAGCAATCAAAGATGTGAAGATGCGCACTTTCATCACGGCGGATGTCAGCCGGAATGAAATGGTGCAGCATGTGTACGATATAACCTATGGCACGGTGCAAAAGGGAGTGGACACACTTGTAGTAATTGATGATTCCATTGTGCGGGGAACAACGCTCCGTGAAAGTATTGTGAGAATGCTGGCACGTCTGGAACCCAAAAAAATAATTATTGTTTCTTCTGCGCCACAAATACGCTACCCGGATTGCTATGGGATTGATATGAGCAAGCTGAAAGATTTCATTGCCTTCCGTGCAGCTATTGAATTGATGAAGGAAAGAGGAAAAGAAAAATGCCTCACGGAATTGTACGAGCATTGCAAGGAGCTTGAAAGAATGGGTCAGCTGCACACAGAAAATGTCGTACGCCAGGTGTATAAACCTTTTACTACACAGGAGATCTCAGACAAGATTGCCGAACTGATCACACCACCGGAAATAGACACACCCGTCCAGGTTATTTATCAGACCATTGAATCATTGCACGCTGCCTGCCCCACAAACACGGGCGACTGGTACTTCACAGGCAACTACCCTACGGCAGGCGGCAATCGCGTAGTAAATAAAGCCTTTATCAATTACATGGAGGGAAAGAATGTGAGAGGGTATTAGCGCGATGCGCGGTTGATAGTTGATGGTTGATGGTGATGGAAAATCGTGAATTACGATCTGCTTCCCATTATTGTTTATTTGATTGGCCGTCTAAAGCACCTGTTACTAATAATAAGCCTGCAAAATCTCCACGCTCGTCCATCAACCATCAACCATCAACTGCGGAAAAACCATTCCCAATTATCAACAAAAAAAGGCCCCGCAAGCGGAGCCTTTAAAATTGATTCGTATAAAATCTTATGCTTTTCTTTCCAGCAAATTGAAGAATTGATCCAGCAGCGGCAGGATTACGATTCTTGTGCGGCGGTTGGCGGCACGGCCTTCGCGGCTGTCATTACCAGCAACGGGCATATATTCACCACGACCTGCAGCGATCATTTTCACGGGTGGAATACTATACTTGTGTTGCAGGATATGCACTACGGAAACGGCGCGCATAACGCTCAGATCCCAATTGTCCATTCCCTTTCCTTTGTAAGGAACGTTGTCCGTATTGCCTTCAACCATAAATTCAATATCAGGCTGATTCTTCAGCACGTTGGCAACTTTTCCAAGTACGTTCTGTGCCCCTTTTGAAACGGTAGAACTTCCCGTTTTGAATAATAATTTGTCGGAGATGTCAATAAACACAACTCCCTTGTCGATTTTTATATTTATATCCGAATCGGCCATATCTGCCGTGGCGCCTTTCAGGTTCATTACTAACGCCATGTTGAGCGAATCTTTACGGGCCATGGCCGTTTGAAGGTCACGAATGTAAGCATCCTTGGCTCCAATGTTTTCAAGGGATTTCCTGATGCTTTCAGCCTGCGCACTGGAGATCACAGAAAGATCCTCGAGTTGTTTCAGGGCCTGGGTATTATTATCTCTCAGGAATGCAACCTGTTTATTTAAATCATCCACTTGTCCCTGAAGAGCGCCTTTTTGCTTGGTCAGGTCGGCTGATTGGTCATTACAATTCTTCAGGTCCCCCTGGAGTTTTGCATATTCAGCGCTTAATGAATCAAAGCGGGCCTGGGCCTTAGCCTGAGCAGCCTTGAATTTCTTGGTGCTCACGCAGGAAAAGAGCAGCAAGGATGAAAATGCGAGAAGTAAAATTTGCCTAAGCTTCATAAGAATCATTTTAATTGAGAGTTAATGAATAAATCTATACGCCTTTGAAAATATATTATCGCAATAGCAATTGTTGTACCAATCCAGTGCCAGCGCGAAGTTTATTTAACAATAATGTGTTTTCATGGAAAGTAAGCCGTAAAACATAAGGTAAGGCAGGAATCACGCATTAACGGGGATCAGGGTAACCCTTAAATTTGCACGAAGATATGTCAAAAATGAAAAATTAATGCATTCAATCGTTGAAAATTTTATTCAGCCGGCCCTCGCAAAGTATTGAAATACCTTAGCTTTATTTTCCAAACACATTTTTAATGACAAATTTCATTCTCCGGACAATCCTGATCGTTTGTGCATTTTCGTCCTGTAAACTCATGAATACGAACCACTCCGCACCTGATAACCGGAGGTTAGCTGTTGTATTGAATAACTACTACGAAGACAGGGAAAAACTATATCCTATCGAGGCCACCCAAAATGGCGATAACCGTTACAATGACAAGCTTCCGGTAGACTTTACCGATAGTTACCTGGATACGCTGCGAAATTTCTACCGCAGGTATGAGGACAAGATCAATCAATTCAACCGGGATAAGCTCAACAAAAACGATCAGGTCAGCTATGATATTTTTAAAAGAGAGATGGAAATGAGCATCGAAGGCATTGACCTGCATTTGGCTATCAATACGGTAACCATGCCCAATATCCAGTACATGCCTTTTAACCAGTTTGAAGGAACTCCCCTTTTTCTGGGCCAAATGGGCAGCGGCACAGGCATTCAACCGTTTAAAACAGTTGAGGACTACGACAATTGGATAAAGCGCGCTGGCAATTTTGGTGCCTGGGCAGACAGTGCCATCATATATTTCAGAAAGGGGCTGGCAAACGGATATATTCTCCCCAGGTGCCTGGTAGTTAAAATGATCCCTCAAATGGCTGACCTGGCTGGCGACGATCCAACGAAAAGTCTATTTTACAGTCCTGCAAACCGTATACCTGACTCATTTACTCCACAGGATAAAGCACATGTAACTGCGGGGCTGGTTAAACTTATCAGTGAAACACTCAGTCCGGCATACAAAAAGCTGGCTGTTTTCCTGCAAAAAGAGTACCTGCCGAAATCCCGCGCTACTATTGGGTTTGATGATCTGCCGGATGGAAATAAATTATACAACTACCTGATCCGGTACTGGACGACAACAAACAAAACGCCGGACGAAATATATCAGACCGGCCTCTCTGAAGTAAAACGGATTCGGGAAGAAATGGAACTGACGAAAACAAAAACCGGTTTCAATGGAGATCTTCCCGCATTCTTTACTTTCATGAAAACGGATCCGCGCTTTATGCCCTTTAAATCGCCGGAAGAAGTATTGGATGCATTCAGAAAGATTCAAAACACAATTGATCCCAACCTGAAAAAACTATTCGGACGAACGCCTAAAACAACATTTGAAATCAGGCAGACGGAAGCGTTCCGCGCGGCAAGTGCGAGTGCTGAATATAATCAGGGCGCTCCGGATGGCTCCCGGCCGGGAATATTCTACGTGCCCATTCTGGATGCAGCCAAATTCAATATCACTTCCGGCATGGAATCATTATTTCTTCACGAAGCCATTCCAGGCCACCACTATCAGATGTCACTGCAAATGGAAGATACCCTTCTTCCAAAATTCAGAAGGTTTGCGTGGTACGGTGCTTACGGAGAAGGTTGGGCGCTTTATTGCGAATCGCTGGGCAAGGAACTCGGATTGTACACGGACCCTTATCAATATATGGGTGCACTGGGGGATGAAATTCATCGCGCGGTCCGCCTGGTGGTTGACGTCGCCATGCATCAGAAAAAAATGACAAGGGAAGAAGCTATTAAATACATGATGGACAATGAAGCGATCAGCGAAGAGGGAGCGACGGCCGAGATAGAAAGATATATCGCCATCCCCGCACAGGCATTGAGTTATAAAACGGGAGCGATGAAAATTCGCGAGCTGAGGACAAGATATACCAGCGAACTCGGGCCAGATTTCAAAATTGCCGCCTTTCATGATGCTGTGCTTCAGGACGGCTGCATGCCGCTTGATGTATTTGAAAGAAAGATGGATGCCTGGGAAATGAGTCAGTAAACACAGAGCTTCCCATTTTCATAGATGGGCAACACGTTGGCGAGGTCAGGTTCAAGGCAATAGCGGATATCTTTTTCAAAACCATAATTCATCAGCCGGTTATAATGTGAAGCATTGTTTGATTTCATAAACTCATACATATCACGGCCGGCTTTTTTATATATTGTTTCCGCAATATGCGAAGCATCGCAGGAAATTGAAAAATGTTCTTTGACGCGCTCTACCACCGCACCCGCAAATAACAGATCCTCAATATTCACCCGGTCCTTCCAGGCTGCACAGGCGAGTATAACATCATTTTTTTGACTGATCAGGTAATTGCTCACAGCAGTCAGGTTAGCAAATGATCCTGTAATGATCTCGCGTGCACCTTTGTCCAGCGCCATGTGCAGAAGGCGGGTTCCATTTGTTGTTGTTAATACCAGGATCTTCCCTTCAATGAATTCCCGCGTATATTCAAATGGGGAATTCCCATGCAGCAGGCCCTCGGCAATTTGTCCGTCCCTTTCCCCGGCGGTTATACAATTGATCTGCCGGCCAAGCTCTATACATTTTGCAACGCTGTCAACCGGAATAATATACCTCGCACCATTGTAAAGCGCTGTTGCAATCGTGGATGTTGCCCTCAGGACATCAATAATCACCACCGTGGCTTGTGCAGCATCATACAAATTCAAAAGAACCGGTGACATACTGGTATGCAAAGAAGGTTTTGTATCAGCCATAGAAAGAAAATAATTTCCGTTGAATGAAAATAATTCCGGGGTTGCTTTTCTGAAAGCAGCCGATCGTTCAGATCAGGATTAGAAAGGAAGTTTGACCACTACAGCCTTCAAAAGTTTATCCCTTACCTGAATATAGAACCCGGAACCCAGATTAGAAAAAGCCTCCTGCACGTAACCCAGTCCAATGGCTTTGCCAAGGGAAGGCGACTGCGTCCCCGAAGTCACGTGGCCTATGGCCATGCCCTCACTATCTTTTATCTGGTAGCCCTGTCTGGGAATTCCTCTTTCCTGCATTTCAAATCCTACCAGTTTTCTTTTAACGCCTTCTTTTTTCTCCTTTTCTAACCTGTTGCGGCCCACAAAATCCTTATTGAATTTTGTAATCCATCCCAAGCCAGCCTCCAGGGGCGAAGTACTATCGTCAATATCATTGCCATACAGGCAATATCCCATTTCAAGCCTTAATGTATCCCTGGCCCCTAAGCCAGCAGGCTTAAGCCCTCGCGGCGAGCCGGTTTCAAAAATAGCATTCCAGATTTTATCTGCAGCACCCTGCCTGTCCTCAAAATAAATCTCCACCCCTCCCGAGCCGGTGTAACCCGTAGCGCTGACCAGCACGTTATCTGTGTCAGCAAATATTCCTTTAACGAAGTGATAATAGGGAAGGTTCATGATATCCATCCCGGTAAGCGGCTCTAGTATTTTGGTTGCGTTGGGGCCCTGCACCGCAAGCAGGCAGGTTCTCTCCGAAATATTTTCCATTTTGGCCCCGCTGCTGTTATGTCTGCTGATCCAGTTCCAGTCCTTCTGAATATTGGAAGCATTCACCACGAGCATATACAAATTATTTTCCTTGAGACAATAAACCAGCAGGTCATCCACAATACCTCCGTCTTCATTTGGCAGACAACTGTATTGGGCTTTCCCATCCGTAAGCTTGGCTGCGTCATTCGAAGTTACGCGCTGAATAAGATCGAGGGCATGTGGTCCTTTAATCAGGAACTCTCCCATATGGCTAACATCAAATATTCCGGCATTCGAGCGGACCGCAAGATGCTCCTCATTAATTCCTGTATAGCTCACGGGCATGAGATATCCGGCAAATCCGGTCATTTTTGCGCCAAGCTCAAGATGCTTTTTGGTAAATGCTGTATTTTTCAACTGAGCTTCTATCATCTGCGGTAATTATCCGCGAAAATAAGGGAAACAGTATGTAAAAAGCTGACTGACTGAAAAGGGTTGATGGTTGATAGTTGAGGGTTGATGGACTTCAGGTTTTAATCCCCGCTTATTTTTATCAGCTTTCACAGAGTGAAAGCCTATGGATTCGAATTCCCACACAATGTCCATCAACCATCAACTATCAACCATCAACCCTTTCCTCAGCTCCATTGTGTAAATAAAACCAGCGGAGATTCGCTGTCCATATCCCTATTACTATCGGATGTAACTGACTTTGATGTCTTCTTAATCTCTGGTTTATGATAGCGATAAGTTTTTTGAGTATCTCCTTTTTTGTTACCATCTCCCTGCTGGTCTTCGTTCTTATTCTCCAGATCACCGGGAGTCTTAAGGTTTTCAACTCTTTCGAGACCCTGATCGGTCATCAGATAATCTACATCACTGTCCCAGGAATTATCCCTGTTGTCCCAACTGTCATCCCAATCGAAGTTGATGCCCCGGTCGTGCCAGTTGTTGTTGATATTAAGCCAATGAAAATCATTCAGGCTGCCATCCATTCTGATCTTTTTTCCCAGGGGCATTTGAATCACAAGCAACACCTGCTGATTCCGGAATGGCTGATTGGGTTTGATGGAGAAACCTGCTGGCAGGTATAATACACTATCCTTCTGCTGAACATCAAAATTGATTTGCGAAGCCAGGTTGCGGGCAACGCCTGAGGTATTTCCGCGACTCATTTTTTCGCTGTGGAGATGCCAGGCACTGTCGCTGCTTTTTACAATATTGATACGAACCGTATTCATCGTCAGGCTATCTTCAGTCACTTCAAAAAATGGCGAATTATGATGCCAGTTTATTCCCATCCAGTCAGATTCAAAATACAATGGTTTCTGCTCGGTCATTCTCACAATGAGTTTCCCGTTTGCCGGGGACTCAATTTTCAGATCTTCATTCACACCGGCCCTCACCCTGAAAGCTGAAGAAATCGAAGCAATAAGCGACAGCAGGCTGATCAATCCGATTACCCAGAGCGTACCAAAAATATAGCCGAGGTAATTACTTCCTTTACGCGCTCCGATAATGCGGCGGATCAGCCAGGTAAGTAATCCAATAACTGGCAGGATCAAAAAAAGAAGCAGTGCTGACCAGGCCAGCAGGTTCTGCCAGAAACCTGTGAAGACATAATTCTTCAGAGGAAGTACTCCTGCTCCGGTAAAAATTATTCCAATCAGGGCCATCACAACGGCAAAGGTGAAGATCGCGGCAATAAAAAGAAAGAAGGCTCTGAACAAAACGCCTATGGCATGCCCGATCCCGTTGCGCGGAGAAGGCCCGACAGGGTTACTCCTGGTGAAATCGGCAGACCTGTTCTTAATCTGTGAACCAAATTGCTGGGCCTGTTTTTTCATTTCATCTCCTACCTGTGATGCTTTTTGTTTAAACCCTTCCAGATCATTCCTGATGGTATTTTTGATAGATTCGATATCTATTTTTTCTCCCCTCATTTCCAGTTTTTCGGAAGCTGTATGCGCTTCCGGCAAAACGATCCAGAGAATGATATAAGTAATAAATAAGGTCCCTCCGAATCCGCCGGTAAAAAATACGGGGCCGCTGTCAAAGTCAAACCACACGTGCCGGAATATGGAAGCCAGGCATCCAATGATAAGGGGCAATGCAAATATTAACCTCGGTATCCATACTTCGATATTGAAATATGCTGCAAGTCCGCTGGCAACGCCCCCAATTACCCGTTGATCGGGATTACGAAATAACCTTTTCTTTACCGTGGTTACCATTGATTTTGGCGGAAGCACAAGCCAAAGGATAATGTAAAGAAGCAAAGCTGTTCCAAAACTTCCGAGAATCAGCAAGGCATAAATGATCCTGACCACGGAGGAATCAATGCGCAGATAAGCGGCGAGGCCGCCGCAAACTCCTCCCAGCATCTTGTCATTTTCAGACCTGTACAGGCTGCGGCGTTCGGGCTCTGCACTTGCTTCCGAATAAGCTGAGGATGTATCCCCTGCCGTTGCTGACGATTTGGTATTTTCTTCCTGATCAAAATCTTCCGGATGGCCCATGCTGGTGATGGTTTCATTCACATCATCATCCGTTATACAGGTGGCTCCTTTTTTTAATCTTTCGGAAAATAATTCTGCAAACCGGTTTTCTATATCGTTCACGATTTCATCTCCGCCTTCTTCTGCTGCAAAATAATTTTTCAGGTTATCGAGATACTTGCGCAGGATGTCGTAAGCAGATTCTTCGATCGGGATTACCCGGCTGTGAAAATTTATGTTGATGATCTTTTTCATTTTATTCTTATTTGAGGATTGATCTTTTTTTTATTTTCAGACATGCCTTTCGGTCTTGTTTGCCAGGGTATCCACCGCGTTGGCGAGTTCCTTCCAGGTGGTTTCCAACTCACGGTAAAATGCCAGGCCTTTTTCCGTAAGGGAAAAATATTTTCTTGGCGGACCCGAATTGCTTTCTACCCACCGGTAGGTGAGCATGTCCGCATTTTTTAACCTGGTCAGTAAAGGGTAAAGGGTTCCTTCCAGAATGTGAAGATTGGCCGATTTCATTTCTTCCACAATATCAGATGGGTAAGCTTCTCCACGGCGGATGATGGAAAGTATACAGAATTCCAGAATTCCCTTCCTCATCTGGCTCTGTGTGTTTTCTATATTCATGTCTTTGCTTTTTATGCGGTTCAATTCCGCTTTCTGAAACAAAGATAAGGAATAATTTAGTACTATGCAAAACAAAGTACCATATTAAATGAGCTAACTTTCAATGACGGGTAAGGGAATGGGGTTTAACTATATAAATATCATTGAGTTAAGAAATTAAAAATTAAAAATTAAAAATTAAAAAATGGGCTTAGTGGTTAATTTGGTGGGATGGATGGTGCAAAATCGTTGATGATTGATGGAAATCAATTTCGAATTGCCATTTAAAGTCCATCAACTATCAACCGTCAACCATCAACCAACCTAAAACTCAGCATTCTTAGGCGTACGTGGAAAAGGAATCACATCCCGGATATTGCTCATGCCAGTGACAAACTGAACCATACGCTCAAAGCCAAGGCCAAACCCTGCATGAGGCACTGTTCCGAAACGGCGGGTATCCAGATACCACCACATCTGTTCAATAGGAATATCCATTTCGCGCATGCGCATTTCGAGTTTATCAAGCCTCTCCTCCCTTTGTGAACCCCCGACAATTTCACCAATGCCCGGAGCAAGAATATCCATGGCTGCAACGGTTTTGCCATCCTCCTTCTGACGCATGTAGAATGCTTTGATTTCTTTTGGATAACCAGTAACGATCACGGGTTTTTTAAAATGTTTCTCCACCAGATAGCGTTCATGTTCGCTCTGGAGATCGATCCCCCAGGCCACGTCATATTTGAATTTTTTCTTTTTATACGCAGGAGAATCCAGCAATATGTCAATGGCTTCTGTATAGCTGATCCGCTGGAAATCCTGGTTGGCAACCGACTCCAGTTTCTCTATCAGGCCCTGATTCACTCGTTCCGCCTGCGGCTTCTGTTTTTCTTCCTCTGCCTGCCTCTGATCAAGAAATTCCAGATCGGCGCGGTTATTCTTCAGCGAATAACTGATCATGTAACGGATAAAGCTTCTGCCAGGTTCATATTATCCTCCAGATCATAAAATGCCATCTCCGGTTCAATCATCCAGAATTCCGCAAGATGCCGGGCTGTATTGGAGTTTTCCGCCCTGAATGTGGGGCCAAAAGTATAGATTTCACTGAATCCCATGGCAGCAAGCTCCCCCTCCAGCTGGCCGCTGACCGTCAGGTTGGTGGAGCGGCCAAAAAAGTCTTCCCTGAAATTGACCTCTCCCGATTCAGTTTCTGGGTGTGTGATCAAATGGCAGTGTTGTTACTTTGAACATTTCACCGGCACCTTCCGCATCAGAAGCCGTAATGATAGGCGTATGCAGATAGATAAATCCTCTTTCATTGAAAAACTGGTGTATGGCAAATGCCAGCGCATGCCGGAGACGGAAAACGGCGCCAAATGTATTTGTCCGGAATCGCAGATGGGCTATTTCCCGCAGAAACTCAAGGCTGTGTTTTTTGGGCTGAAGCGGAAATTTTTCCGGATCACTTTCCCCCAATATTTCCAGCGCTGCAGCCTTCAATTCCACTTTCTGGCCTTTTCCGGGGATTCCAGCAAATTGCCTGTGGCCCTGACGGATGCGCCGGTGGTTATCCTCTTCAGAAGCGCTTCATCAAATTTGCCCAGTTCCAGCACTACCTGCAGCTTATCGTTGGAAGAACCATCGTTCAAGGCGATAAACTGGTTATTCCGGAAGGTCCGAACCCAACCCATCACCGTTATCTCTTCCTTTCCAGCTGCCATTCGAACGGCATCTTTGATTTTGACTCTTTTGTTGAACATGTCAGATTTTTAGGCTTTCATGATTAAAGACCGGCAAAGATAAACCTTGAAATATTTTTTTGCTTTTTGCGTTTTTATGTTAACATTGCATCGGAATCAAGCTGATTGGTTCTTATCCTTTGCTCGCAAACCATCAGTTTTAGTCATTCCGCTCGTCCTTAATCAAAATCATTTACAAATCCTTTTCTACAGAACAGTCCTATACTGCTGTAACTCTCAAGTCTTACTATGTACGACATCCTTCAATTAAACGACATGCTCGTTCCTGAACTGCTCGATATTGCTGAGCAGTTGAAAATCCCCAGTGCAAAGAAACTAGTAAACAGGATCTCGTTTATAAAATACTGGATAAGCAAGCCGTGGTTTCAAGCGAGAAAACAGACGCGTCAGACGATAAGCCCAAACAACGCAAGCGCATTGTTAAAACCACAACCGCCAATTCCAGTGAAGAAGCTTATGTAGAAAGTGGCGATACGGTTAAGATTAAAAAACCGGAACCCAAAAAAGAAATCAAGAAGAAAGAAGAAAAACCCATTGTGAAAAAACTCAGAAAGAAAAGATGAGGAAGATGAAGACCTGAGCCGCGATTTAAAACGGCGACCACATCCAGACCCGAGAATTCACAGGAATATCACAAACAAGGACACCGCTGAAGATGCGCGCGAACAACAGAAGGATGAATCGGCATCTTCCGCAGAATCGAATGCCGAAGAAAATGAATCCGGTCCTGAATCCAGTCGTCAGGGCGGGGGAGATCAGCAACAGAATAAAGTATATCCCCAGCGCAGAAATGATGCATTCAATATTGAATTCGATGGGGTAATCCAGGCAGAAGGTGTATTGGAAATGATGCCGGACGGATATGGTTTTCTCCGCAGCAGCGATTACAATTACCTTTCATCTCCGGATGATGTTTATGTTTCTCCTTCACAGATAAAATTATTCGGATTAAAAACCGGTGATACAGTGTATGGAGCGGTCCGGCCGCCCAAGGAAGGAGAAAAATATTTTGCCCTGCTCAAAGTGGAGACCATTAACAATAAAACACCGGAAGAAGTTCGTGACCGTGTGCCATTTGATTACCTCACGCCTCTTTTCCCGTTTGAAAAATTAAATCTCTTTGTAAACCCGAGTGATTATTCCACCCGCATCATTGATTTGTTTACTCCGATCGGCAAGGGCCAGCGCGGATTGATCGTTTCGCAGCCAAAAACCGGGAAAACGATGCTGCTGAAAGCCGTCGCCAATGCCATCGCCACCAACCATCCCGAAATTTATCTGATGATCGTGCTGGTGGATGAGCGCCCTGAAGAAGTGACCGATATGGAACGCAGTGTGCGCGCAGAAGTAATCGCCTCCACATTTGATGAGCCTGCTGAAAAACACGTGAAGGTTTCTACCATTGCCCTGCAAAAAGCAAAACGCCTGGTGGAATGCGGGCATGATGTGGTGATCCTGCTGGATTCCATTACCCGCCTGGCGCGCGCACATAATACAGTAGCACCGGCATCAGGTAAGGTACTCAGCGGTGGTGTTGAAGCCAATGCCATGCAAAAGCCCAAGCAATTTTTTGGCGCCGCCAGAAAAATCGAGAATGGCGGATCGCTCACCATACTCGCAACGGCACTTATAGATACCGGCTCAAAAATGGATGAAGTGATCTTTGAAGAATTCAAGGGAACAGGTAATATGGAACTTCAGCTTGACAGGCGCCTGGCCAACCGTCGCATTTTCCCTGCTATCGACCTGGTGGCTTCTTCTACCCGCCGCGACGATCTCCTGCTGGAGAGAGACGTTCTTCAGCGAATGAACCTGCTTCGCGTGTATCTCAATGATATGAATACCGAAGAAGCAATGAATGAACTACTGAAACGCCTGCGCGGAACGAAGAGCAACGAAGAGTTCCTTGCAAGCATGAACAGCTGATCAGAATATCAGGTATTCCCGGTGTTTCATTTTTGTATGCGTTAACTCGGTAACCAGCTGCACCCCGCTGATGGACCGTATCGAAGTCATCAGCTCATTCATCAAATCGTCTGACACCGCGTCTCCTTTCAGCAACCAGAAAAAATCAAGATGCCTGAAATCAGGCATCAGATATTCCCCTTCAAACTGATTATTGTAGAGATAGTGGACCAGCGCATTATTTGGCTGCACACATTCGTAGACTGTAAAAAAATAATCCCGGTTTTTTTTGGCAAGCTGTATTTCTATCTGATTCGTAATCCTGAAATCCAGCCGCATCTGCAGATTAAGTTGCCAGCAGAAACGGTATCCTTTCAAAGGCGCTACAATACCCAATAGCCTTGAGCTTTCAAAAAAATCAACCTCAAGGTCTTCATTGTCCAGCTTGAGTTTCATGACCCTTAATTAAATTGAACATCCACTGTTTTTATCTCGGTTCCCCGGCTAAACTCCACGGTGGTTTTATCATCCCGGTTAAATTTTGACAATGCCTCCATATAAGATTGCAGCGAGCTTACCTGATAGCTGCCCAAACGAATAATAACATCTCCCGTTTGCAACCCTGCTCTTTCTGCGGGACGGCCTTCGCTGATCGCATCAATGCGCACGCCGCTTCCTGAAAAGCTGTAATCAGGCATTATGCCCAGTGTAACATTGAAAGCAGGAGCCTCACCAAATTGTTCATCTTTTGTTTTGGTGAATACGGGCTTGTTCATGCCATCCATTTTTTCCGTAATGCTATAGATGAGGTGGATCACCTGCACCTCGCCCGGATAATTGATCTTGCCGGCTTCATCTGTCGGCTTATGATAATCCGGATGAATGCCCGTAAAGAAAAACAAAACCGGAATATTCTTAAGATAGAATGAAGTATGATCGCTCGGGCCTGTTCCGCTGGAATCCAGTTTAAGTGTAAAGATTTTTTTATTTACTGTGCTGCTGATCAGCCTGGACCACTCCGGCGATGTGCCGTAGCCACCGATAATGAGCACGTGAGAACTATCGTTCAGACGTCCCACCATATCCATATTAAGCATATAACTGACCTTAGCCAGATCAACCGTAGGATGCTGCGTAAAATACTTGGATCCCAACAACCCCGATTCTTCCGCCGAAAAAGCAATAAAAAGATAATTGCTTTTTAATGATCTGGATTTGTTTAGCATCCTGGCAAGCTCCATCAGCGCAGCTGTTCCACTGGCATTGTCGTCTGCCCCGTGATGAATCATTTTTTCATGACCAAGATAAAGGGAGTTGCCGTCTTCCCCGTAACCCAGGTGATCGTAGTGAGCACCGATCACCACCGTATAAGGCGCCCCCTTATCCAGGTAACCGATGATATTATGGCCCCATCTTTTTTTCTCTTCCATATGAACATCGATCATCACATCAAGCGACTGGGAAATATCTTTGAGGTATTTTTTTCTGCCTGCGCGGGTAACATACAAAACGGGAATCTTTTCCGGAAGAACTCCTTCTGCAGGATTGAATTCAACACCATCATCCGTTTTTGAACTGTTGAAAAAAATAACAGCACTGGCTCCCCGTCCGGCAAAAACCGTGGTTTTGGCGCGCAGTGCTTTCCCCATGTCAAAATGAGGATTGTTTTGCGCCGATTCCATAATTTCCTTTATATCATAGAACCAGGGAGAGCCGCTTTCCTGCAGGGCAATCGCCGGAGAACCCGTTACTTTTTCGTTGGCGCTGAAAGAAAGTGGGAAATACTCCTTATCCAAAACAAGCTCGGTGCCGTTAATTGAAAAATGACACTGGCTGATATCCTTTCCATCATAAATTTCAAAGCTTTGCAGCCAGCCTCCATTGTCTCCCAGGGGTTTTAATCCGGTTTTTTGAAAAGAGGAAATGATATAGTCGGATGCCAGTTTCTCCCCTGGCGTGCCGGCTCTCCTACCTTCCAGTTTGTCGTTGGACAGATATTGGATGTCCGTTTGGATTTCTTCAACCATCTGCCGGTCGGCCTTCCGGAGTTTTTGTGAATGCGCATTTGGAATGGATATACTGAAAAACAGCAGGAGCAGAAAAAAGCTTCGTGGCATGAACGTCGTTTTACGAAGAGATTCCGGGCACAAAGTTAGGTCGGGCAAACGCCATTCCAAAAACTATAAATCTGCGTTAAAAGAAAATATTTCATATTTCCCCGCATACTGATTTGGCCTTCTGATTGAAATTACAGTTACTTTACAATATATCAGCGGGCATGAGACTCTTTTTCACTTTATTCTTTTTGTTTATTTTCCAGTATGTATTTCCGCATACTATTTTTATCGGAAATGGATCAGGTGCCATCATAAAAAACGATATGCAGGGTCTGCATCCGGGAGACACGCTGGCGATCCGTTCGGGCAACTACGAAAAAGGAGGCTCTTTTTCCAATCTGAAAAACATAACCATCATCAACTCCGGTGGCATCCTGGATTTCGGTCAATCGGTTTCCCTGGGAAGGCTTTCGCATGTAAGCATATCCGGAGCGGGCGTAAAGGGATTAAAATACGGAATTCGATTTCAACATTACAAGGGAAATGCTTTTACTCTTGCCGGATCCTGCAGCAGACTATCCATATCATTTTGCGAATACATAAATATGGATGGCACTGTTTTGGATGCCAGCACATTTTTTACAGTATATAACGGGGATCCGGCAACGCTGGCCTTGTTTAGAACCACCATATCCAATCAGAAGCTCGTGCATTCGGGCGCCCTGTTTGTAGGCAGTTGGGCTTCTACTGCAAGTTTCCAAAATGTGGTGGACAGCATTGCATTCCTGAATATAATTATCGATTCCACGGAGAGTGATGTAGTCCAGGTTCTTGGCAGTTCAATCTACCGGCTGATGGCCAGCGATTGGAGAATTACAGGTCCCTGCCCAAATGGAAAACATGATGCCGGAATTTTCCAGACCCATGGAAACGGAACATTAAGAAATATTTACCGGCGTGGCGGATGGGGTTATTTGTGGCGCGTGTGGAATGTGGGCCTGAACGGCCGTGCCGATAGTTACGTGTACAATTGCATTGATTTAAGCAGCGATTGTTACGGAACCCTGGACGTCAGGATGGAGGCGGAAGATACAACTACCGGAAACCAGGTTCCATATTGCAGGGGCGCCAGCATGCATGTTCTGAATAATACAAGCGGGAATAAAAAAAACGCGGTGCATTATGTTTCCGTATTGGTGATAGCAGGCCAGTTTTTCTCAAAAAATGGATATGTGCTCGAAATAAGAAATAATTTAAGCTTCAATACGGCCACGGATAATGCGAATACCCTGGTGAAACAAAACACGGAGGATCCGCTGACAGATACCAGCAATAATATTTACGTTGCAGATCCTATCGCGTCGGGAATATTGCTGGATACGGTGGATTGCCGCCTGAACCCTTCGGGCCGGGCCATAGACCGGGCCGTTTCCATTCCATTCATCAATTCGGATATCGATGGTATTAGACGCCCGGTCGGTAAAGCAGCAGATATAGGAGCCCGTGAATTTCCCAATGTTAACGCCGCCCCTGGCGTGCATGCCAGCATACCCAAAAAATATGTATTTATCGGCATAGGCCTGATTGCTGTTGCCGCACTGATTCTAACAGTAAAAAAAGCCGCCGGAAAAGGATCCGGAAATTCCACTTCGGGCTTTCATAATCAGCCCTCCAATGAAGGATAAATGCTCCGAAAACTTTTCCGGCATAGGTTTTTTCTTTACTTTTGCAGATTAGCCTTTTCCCAATGGAACCCCTCCTTTTGGTCAAGTGTTAATGGCAAACAGACAAGTTGAATGGCTTTACCGCACCTGATTAAATACGTATACACCAATGGAACCGACGAAGTGATCCGCCGGGAAAAAAAATCCACGCCATTGGGTATGTTGAACTTATTGAATACGATGAATTATTTGAATCAGTAACCTTCCGCATCAAGGACGACAGCTACGCCACCTATTATAAAGTATTTGTTCAAAAGTTCCGGGATGCAAAATCACTCTCGGTAAGATGCAGTTGTCCCTATAATCTCGGCGACATCTGCCGGCATGAAGCTGCAGCTCTCATTCAATTGCAGGAATTACTCGACCGCAACATGCTGAAAGCTGAAGAAGTCCATTACAATCAGTCGCATACGGTTGTAAAAATGAAGGCTATTGATTTAAAGACCATACGGCTGCTTTGTTCTCCGGAAGTTTATGAGGAAGCGGGAAAGTATCTCCAGTCAAGAAAAGCGGTGATAGAGCTCGCAGCAGATGAAACGGTAAAAGCAAAAGTGAATATTGACGGTGAACAATACCCCGTTCTCATCAGGAAAAATGAAGAACGGAATTTCGACACCAGTTCTACTTATCCGGATGCTGCCCATCCTCTTTGTCTTCCTAAAGTGATTCTCTTTCTGCAGTTGTTCCAAACCTATGGTCCTTATTATTTTGACACGATCCGCAATTGGGACAAGGAGAAAAATAAACTGCTGGAGGCTTACGGATATTCCCTGTCAGACGATATTGAAGGCAAATTTGAATTCACTTACAAAGAGGGCAAGCCTTTTTTGCGCCTGCTCGATACCAATATCAAGCGGGTGAATCCCAATTTCCTTTCAAAACCCAAACCTGCGATTGAAAAGGAAACCATTGCGGAAGTAATGGAGCCCGAAATCAGGGCAGGTGCCGCTCAGAGGCTGGGCGTCGTGTTTAATTTTAATCATTCATCATATCCCGGATTTCTCTTGGAAGCCATTACCGGGGAAAGCAATGACCAGCAAACAGCCTATGTTGGCAAAGTGGAGAAACTGGAACTGACCAAGTTTGTCAATACGGAAAAATTCAACGAACCTGACCGCCAGCTGGTTTACGCCATTCGTAAAATTCAGGAACAGGAAGTGAATAAATACCTCAACCGTAATTCTCCGTTCAGCGGCATGTGGGAAAACATAATTCATGCAGAGGGCGAGGAACTTCCTGATGATACCAAGGCGCTGATCATTGAATACCTCCATCCTAAGTTCAGAAAGTTGTTTGCTGAACTCAATGAGAATCCTTTTATTTTCTTTCTGAACGGGCACAAGCCATTTAAAACCACAAATCTTGAATCGGTAAATATTTCATCGGATTCCCTGACGCCCTTCTTCAGGATATCTCCCCAAAAAAATCAGATCGAAATAAAATGTTTCACACGTATTACCGGCCAGTCCATCGAGCTGGGCCTGAACAAGTGTAGCAGCAATGTCTTATTCTTTTATAATAGCAACTTGTATTTGTGGAACAGGCCGGAAGATATCTCCGTTCTATTCTGCATTCAAAGATGGAAAACTCCTGATTCCGAAATCTGAATGGGCTGCACAATTAAGAAAAATTGTAATCCCGCTTCAGAAAGAATATCACGTTGAGTTCGACCACGAACTCGTGAAGGAAATCAAAAGCGGTGATCCGGAAAGAAAAATCCTGCTCCAGGAAAAAGGCGATTACCTCTTATTTCAACCCATATTTACCTATAAGGGATTTGAAACCACCGCTGCAGGAAAAGATGAGCTCGTGGTACCGGATGGCGACAAAGTGCTGCTCATCCAGAGGAATAAGGAAAAAGAATCCGATTTTCTCAGTCAACTACAATCCCTCCATTCGCAGTTCATCCAGCCGCAAGGTTCAACCGGACTGGCGCTCAGAGGAACGGACGTGCTGAAAAATAACTGGTTCTTCCTGTTTATGGATGCTATGCAGGACATGAAAGTGGCTGTGCATGGATTTGATGCACTGAAAAATTTTCGCTTCAATACGTCCCGTCCGCAAACTAAAATACATATCAGCAGCAATACCGATTGGTTTGATGCCCGCGTGGATATTGTCTTCGGCGATCAGAAAGTTACCATTGCCGATGTGAAAAAAGCCCTTGCCAATAAACAGCAATTTGTTCCCCTGAATGATGGCACGCTGGGTGTTTTACCTGATGAATGGGTGAAAAAGTATTCCCTGCTGTTCCGCGTTGGCGAAGGAAAGAGTAATGATCTCCGGCTTTCCCGCTATCACCTGAGTGTTATCGACGAACTCTACGAAAACAGGAATGAAGAAGAACTGATCATACACCTGGAAAAAAAATACGAACAGCTCAGGGAGTTTAAAAACATTAAAGAGATTGATCCACCCGAACACCTTCTCCATATTCTGCGCCCCTACCAGGTACATGGTTATCACTGGTTGAATTATTTGCACGAAGTAAACTGGGGAGGCATTCTGGCGGATGACATGGGTTTGGGCAAAACGATCCAGGCCCTTTCTTTCCTGCATCATTACAGGCATATATATGGACATCTGCAGGCGCTCGTGGTTTGTCCGACCACCCTTATTTTTAACTGGGAAAATGAAATAAAAAAATTTACACCCAGCCTTACTTACCGAATCCATCATGGGGGCGAAAGGCTGCGGAACAAAGAAACACTGAATGGTTTCGAAGTGCATCATCACCACTTATGGCACGCTCAGGAGCGATATCAAGCTGCTGATGGACGTTCCTTTTGATTATGTGGTGCTGGATGAATCCCAGGCCATTAAAAATCCTTCAAGCAAAGTAACGAAGGCCGCCTGCCTGTTGCATGCCAAACATCGGTTATGCATGAGCGGTACTCCGCTTGCAGAACAATACCTTTGACATTTTCGCCCAGATGAATTTCCTGAACCCGGGCATGCTGGGCAGCATTGAATTTTTCCGTCAGGAGTTTGCCATACCCATTGACAAATTCGGCGAGCCTGAGCGCAAAGACCACCTGCGTAAATTATTATACCCGTTTATTTTAAGAAGAACAAAAGAACAGGTAGCCCGCGATCTTCCTGAAAAAACCGAAACCATTCTCTTTTGCGAAATGGAGGATGAGCAGCGCAAGGTTTACGATGCTTACCGCAATGACTATCGCGATAAGATCCTCGGCACCATTGAATCCCAGGGCATTCAAAAATCGCAGCTCACCATTTTGCAGGGCCTGATGAAACTGAGGCAGATCTGCGACTCGCCGGCCATTTTGAATGAAACCGAAAGATACCCCAACCATTCCATCAAGCTTGATGAGCTGGCCCGTGAAATTTCAGAGAATATCGGCAATCATAAGGCCCTTATCTTTTCCCAGTTCCTGGGCATGCTCGCACTCATCCGCGAAAAACTCGAGTGCCCTGGACGTCGTTTATGAATATTTTGACGGCAGCACCACAGCCGTTGAAAGAGAAAAGGCCATCCGGTCTTTTCAGGATAATGAAAGTTGCCGGGTTTTCCTGATCTCCCTTAAAGCCGGCGGGGTCGGACTTAACCTTACAGCGGCCGACTATGTATATATTGTCGATCCCTGGTGGAATCCGGCTGTTGAGCAGCAGGCGATCGACCGGACCCACCGGATCGGACAAACAAAGAACATTTTTGCATATCGTATGATCTGTAAGGACAGTATCGAAGACAAAATTCTCCAGCTCCAGGAGAGAAAACGGCTGCTGGCAAAAGACCTTATTGCGGACGACGACGGGTTCGTTAAAAGCCTTTCCCGCGAAGACGTGGAATATCTTTTTAGTTAACGATTTCTATTTCACCCGCTGCCGCCTGTTTTAGGCCTTTAGTCCCTCTTTCCCCTCTCTTGTCTGGTCAATATTCTTATCTTGAAATAACAAGTTGGCAATTATGAATGCCCGTTTTCTTCTGCTGCTTCTGGCGATCCTTCCGGGTTTTTACATTACCGGCTATGCGCAGGTCAATTCCGGTCTGGTTAAAGGTCAGATCATGGACTCCACCTCAAAACAAATGCTTTCTGATGCTTCAGTCACGGTTACAAAGCTTGTCGATTCCAGCACTACCGGATTCTCCGTAACGGATCATTCCGGAAATTTTAAGATCCCCGATCTTGATAATGGCTCTTACCGTATCAGCATCAGCTTCCAGGGTTATAAGAGGATCTCAAAAAGATTTACTATTGATGATGCACATCGTGAAGTGGACCTGGGTATTTTATACCTGAGAAGATCAACGGAGGTGCTGGATGAAGTTATTGTGGAAAGAGCGCCCATTGAAATAAAGGAGGATACCGTCGAGTACAATGCAAGTGCTTTCAAGGTGAAGCCCAATGCTTTTGCGGAAGACCTCCTGAAAAAACTTCCCGGCGTCCAGGTTGATAAGGATGGCAATGTAACTGCCCAGGGGGAACAGATCCAGAAAGTATATGTGGACGGAAAAGAATTCTTTGGCACAGACCCCAAGCTGGCTACAAAAAACATCACGGCGGATATGATCGAATCCGTTCAGGTTTTTGATGATATGAGCGATCAGGCAAAATTTACGCATATTGACGATGGCAGCCGGCAGAAGGCCCTGAACATAAAACTGAAAAGAGATAAGCGGGTTGGCTATTTCGGCCGCGCTGTTGCGGGTTATGGTACCGATGACCGTTATCAGAGCACACTTACTTTTAACCGGTTCAATGAAGATCAGCGCTTCTCTGTAATCGGAGCTGCCAACAACATCAACGTCCAGGGTTTTAATTTCTCCGATATCATCACTTCCATGGGCGGATACGGATCCCGGGGTGCCGGTGGAGGCGGTGGAAATTTCTTTGGCGGGTTTGGAGGTTCATACAGGGGCGGGGGTCGCGGCAATATCGTTTCCCTGGGCACCGGTACAAGTCAAACGGGTATCACCAGGGCTATTTCCGGCGGCCTCAACTATACTGATAAAATCGGTGAAAAACTGCAGATCACCAGCAGTTATTTTTATTCCAATACGGATAACGTTGTCGGCCAATCCAGCGTCCAGCATAGTTTCTTCCCGGAAGACGGCGATTCTGTGACGAATGCCACGCAAAATGGCACAAGCGAAAACATCAATAGGAACCACCGTTTTAACCTTCGTCTGGAATATGCTTTGGACAGCAGCACTTCCATATTATATATTCCCAACCTGACTCTGCAGCACTCCGAATCCATCAATTATGATACTTTGTTTACGCAATCGGTCAAAGATTCGTTGAATTACCTGGCAAACCAGGGCTTCACTAATAATACCAGTGTAAAAAACGGCACCAGCTTTAATGAGCAATTGCTGGTCCGCCACAGATTCCACACGCCGGGCCGCACGATTACAATAGGCCTGAACAATACAATGAACTACAGCAAAGGAAACGGCACTAATTTTTCTCCTTTACAGTTCTATAACACAGACGGGAGCTTCGACAGCACCCTCCTGCAGGACCTGGAAACCTCGCAAGTGACCCGGGCGAATAATAATGTGCTCAGCATGTCCTATACGGAACCGGTGGGCAATGGAAAGCTCCTCGAACTGAACTATGCATATACGAACAACTTCGGCACTTCAGACAATAGAGCATTCAACTATGATTCCCTCTCCAGGAAATATACAGCTATCAATGCGCCATTGACAAATTACTTCGGGAATGGTTTTTATGCCAACCGTGTAGGAATGAATTTCCGGGAAGTGAAAACGAATTATAATTTCCAGCTGGGGATCGGTGTGCAGTTTTCTGAACTCACAAGCCACACTATCCAGGCATTGACGGCGAAAGACACGACGATCAGGCAGAATTTTGTCAACCTTTTTCCAGTCGCTAATTTCAATTATAAGTTCAGTAAAACCCAGAATCTCCGGATCAGCTACCGCGGTCATACGAACCAGCCAAGCATCGCCCAGCTGCAAAACGTGGAGGACGTTTCCAATCCACTGCAGATCAAAACGGGCAACCCGGCCCTCAAGGAGGAATTTGAGAACAATTTAAATATCCGGTATAATACTTTCAATCCTTCGACCTACAAATTCTTATCCATTAATATCATCCTGGACAACCAGTATAATAATATTGTGAACAGCATTGATTCCCTGCGGCAGGGCGTGCAGATCATCAAGCCTGTGAATATGAGCGGTACGTATTCGGGAAGTTCTTTTATCACACTTGGTATTCCGCTAAAGGGCAAATTCAAGGGAAGCAATTTCAATTTTAATAATTCCGTTTCTTACAATCACACACCCAGCCTCCTTTACGGAGAACCGAACTATTCTTCCACACTGGTCATTACGCAAACGGCGGGTATTAACCTTGATTTCCATGAAAAGCTGAACCTGGGTCTCAACGGCAGCCTTTCGTATAACCAGGCAAGCTATTCTGCACAGTCCAGCCAGAATAATACCTACTATCAGCAGACCTATACCGCGGATATTTCCTGGTTTTTCATCAAGGATTGGATCCTCTACACTGATTTCAATGAGTATATTAACAGCGGTCGCACGGCGGGTTTCAACCAGACCATACCCCTGTGGAATGCCAGCATCGCAAGGGAGTTCCTTAAAAAAAGAAACGCGGAAATCAAGCTTTCTGTAAATGATATCCTGAACCAAAACCAAAGTATTACACGAACTATCGGCGACAACTACACGCTGGATACACGCTCGACCGTACTGAGGCAATATTTTATGCTGACATTCACCTACAACCTCAACCGGGCCGGAGCCGGTACAAGAAATAACAATAATGGTATGCCTGGTGTTCCGAGGAATATTCAGCGTCAGATGCAGCAATTAAAAACAGAACCGGCGCCTGCCCCGGCTCCCACACCAAAGTCTGCAAACCCTTAAAGCCAGACGGGGAACCCTACTTTTTCTTCCTGATATATGGATTAGACGGGCCATGAGGAGACTGGCCTTCAACGAGGACTACCATTACCGTTTTGATAAAATGGTAAATATTTGTAGACGGGCGGTAACTTTTCCTGTAAACCCTTGTCCGTTCGGTTTCCAGTTTTACTTGCGTTTTCATTGATAATAGGTCTTGGAGGTAAATTTGGATCTTTTTAACGTTACCGGGCCAGATTTAGTATATGAATTATCACAAAACTCAGGCGTAAATTTGCTATTGCGCTTACCTGCATTTTATGCTAATTTAGTCCTCAAATCCATTTCCATGAGAAGCATGCTACTGACGTTTGCCCTTTTGCTGAATGCTGCATGGCTTTTTTCGCAGGACGACGTCTTTTCAAACAAGACCAACCAGGCGCTTGAAAAAGTGATCCGGGACTATCCCAATCGCTTTCATAATATCAAGGGCGAAATCATTTCCCAGCACGCAAATTCGGCTGAATACAGATCCGTCGTGATGGTTCCGGGAGCCAGCTCATGCACCATTTCTAAATTCAGCGTTTCGAGTAATGAGGTTTACAGCTGGAGTTGTACGGCCCTCAATACAAAGGATTTCGCGGTCGCCAGGGCGAAGTTTAAGGAAATTTACGAACAGATTGAAAATACCATCATTAAAGTAGATGGACAGAAGCCATTTATACTCAGCGGCCAATACCGCACACCCACGGATCTGAGGAATATAAATACCATCACCTTTGATTTACTGCCAGCCGTCGGAGATATGAAAAGCCTGAAAATTGAACTTAATCTTGAAAAGGATGTAACGCTCTGGAAAGTAAAACTCAATGTTTATGACGGGGATCATAAATTAGAAACTGCTACTGCAGCCATCCAATAACATTATACCAGCAGTACATATTCCCTTAATACGGTTTCTATTTCTTCCAGTTTGAAAGGCTTGGATATATAATTGTTCATGCCTGCATCAAGGCATCTTTCCCTGTCGCCCTTCATGGCATCGGCAGTCAGTGCGATGATCGGGATCCTGGACTGGGCCGTCTGCATTTTACGAATTAACCGGGTTGTTGTATACCCATCCATTTCCGGCATGTTCACATCCATGAAGATCAGCACCGGCTCATAATGCGGAAGCATCTCGATAACTTCCTTTCCATTTTGCATCTGTATCACATCAAAGCCCATTCTTTTCAGCACTTCAGAAATCAGCATGATATTCACCGGATCATCGTCTACCACAAGGATGCTGGCGGACTGTGTAATTCTCTCGATGGCTTCAAATGAAGGATGCAGCGTATCGTTCTGCATATTTTTTTCAAACAGTGAAAGCAGGGTACTGTTCAGTTCGTGCAGTTTCACGGGCTTGGAAATAAACTTATCGATGCCTGTTTTATCTGCTTCATTCTGGTAAAGATTTTTTTCCAGTGAAGAAAGCATGAGGATAAAAGGCTGGATGGCTCCCGGCATGGAATGTTTGATTTCTTTTACCAGGTTGATGCCATCCATTCCCGGCATATGATGGTCCGTAATGATGAGGTCAAACGGCTCACCGGTAGCACTCGCCATCTCCATTCGCAGCAGTGCATCAGGGCCGTTCGAACAGGTCTCGCAATATATCTGAAAATAGCCCAGGGTTTCCTTCATGAGGTGCAGGTTAGTGATATTGTCATCCACTACAAGTACTTTCTTTAGCATCGGTTTGGGCTGAAGCTGAATCTCGGGCTGATCGTTTGTAACTTCCAGTGGAAGGTTCAGGGAAAAAACACTACCGTGACCTGCCTCGCTCTCGACGGATAAATTTCCATGCATGAGCTCCGCCAGGCTTTTCGAAATAGCGAGTCCGAGCCCCGTGCCGCCATACTTTCTTGTAGTGGAATTATCTGCCTGGGTGAAACTTTCAAAAATTTTCTGAAGCTTGTCTCTTGCAATACCAATGCCGGTGTCTTTCACCTGAATGACAAAGTTCAGATACTTTTTACCATCGTTCCAATACATTTCGCCTTCTTTCCGGATGGAGACGTAGATCTCTCCCTCTCTCGTAAATTTAATTGCGTTGCCCAGCAGGTTTACAATAATCTGCCGGATACGCACCGGATCACCCATAAGTTGGGAAGGGATATCGTGATCAACCCGGTAGAGCATCTCCAGTTTTTTCTCAAAAGCTTTCAGTGTTAAGATATCAATGGTTTCTTCAACGAGCTCATCCAGCTTGAAAAGCGTATTATCGATGATCAGCTTGCCTGCCTCAATCCTGGAGAAATCCAGGATATCGTTGATAATTTCCAGGAGACCATAGGCTGACTTTTTTACATTTTGCAGATAATCCCGCTGGGTCTTTTGCAGTTCCGTAGTGAGAACCAGGTCAGTAAATCCGATGATGCCGTTCATTGGTGTTCGCAATTCATGGCTCATATTCGCGAGGAATTCACTCTTGGTGCGACTGGCTGACTCCGCAACTTCCTTGGCCTGGACCAACTCATCTTCAATGCTCTTCCGTTCAATAGCGGCGCCCAGTGAAGAAGCGAAGGACTGCAGTATGGAGAATTCTCCTTCGGTCCATTCTTTCTGGTTGCTGAATTCATCAAATCCCACAAAACCCCAGAAGAAATCCTTCAGGAATATGGGAATAGAAAGCGTGGCTTCAACGCCTTCTTTCTCAAAAATATTAAGCAGCACGGTATCTTTCTCTTTCCAGCGGTAGCTTACAAAAGGTTGATTTTCTTTCAGGGGTGCAATAATAGGTGCGATACTTTCAAAATCGAGATGAAGCATTTGCGGAATATCCAGGCGACTCTGCGAGGTTCCGGCATTCCATTCACTGATCAGACCGGTAAACCAGTGCCCACTTCCTGAATCATACTTATTCTTAAAAACATAGGCACGATCCACCATCGTTTTCGTTCCCAGGATTTCAATGCTGGAAGCGATGGCCTGATTCAGATCTGTATTGCTCAGTAACAAATGGGTAGCCTGTGAAACCGCATGCAGCAGCTGGTCTTTCTTTTTTAGTTTTTCCTGTGCTATCCGCTGGCCTGTGATATTTCTAGAAGTACAAATGAGTTTGATCACTTCGTTCCGGTCAACGATCGGTTTAATGATCGATTCCAGCCACAAATAGCTTTCATCCTTTTTGCAGATCCTGTATCTTACAATTATTGATTCCTTATCCTGCAGCGCGCCAAGTTTCTCCTGCTTGAAGAATTTATGCCGGTCGTCCGGATGCACATAATCCAGGATAGCGCCTCCGATTACCTCATCCACTTCATATCCGAGTACATGTGTCACCGAAGGTGAAAGATACCACACGGTGCCATCTGCGGCATGGACGCTGATGATATCCTCTGAATTTTCCGCCAGCAGACGGAATTTCTGTTCACTGTTGATCAGCGCATTTTCGGATTCTTTCTGAGCGGTAATATCCTGCGCAATGCCAAAGCAGCCGCCACTGTCCATGACCTTCCCTTTCAGGAAAAGGTAGCGCATCCAGCCATGGCGGGTAATGATCCTGAATGAAAAAGTGGTTTCAAATCCGGTATTGCCTTTGTTCAGAAGAATTTCTTCAAATCCCTCTCTTGCCATAATCTGATCTTCCGGCACCACAAATTCCTCAAGGAAAACTTTCAACGGCATTCTCTCTGTAAATTCTTCCTCAATAACCAGCAGTGCGTTGAACTCATTGCTTAACAGGATCCCTTTTGCCTCGAAATCTATTTTCCAGGATCCCATTTTCGCGTATGTCATGGCATAGGATAAGGTCTGGATGGCCTCTTCCTTTACTTCCTGCGCCATGACCTTGTCCGTAACATTCAGTCCGATACCCTGTATTTCCTTAACCTGGCCTGTTTCATCACTCAGGGCCAGAAATTCCCAATCCGTCCATATAAACTCTTTTGAGTTATTAAAGGGCTTGCGGATAAGAAGTTTCACAATTTTGCCGGGATTATGCCAGCAATCATCTGCCACTTCACGACAGCGGGCAATATCTTTCTGGAATATGGTAGCAAAAAATAATTTATTCAGAATTTCTTCCTCCTGGTATCCGAATGCTTTCAGGAAAGCCTGGTTGGTATAGGTGAACTTCCCTTCGCGGTCAATACGGATCAGGTAGTTCGTTTGGGATTGCAATAAGGAGTCCAGGTGTTTTTTTTCCTGCAGCAATTCATTTTTTGCCGATTGGAGGTCGTGGAAATTCCGTTCTCCCCGCTTAAAAGCAGGCTCCAGAACGAGGATAATCAGGCAAATGATCGCTATGATGAGTGAAATGAATTTCCCGGCTTCGATGGCGGAGGCTTCTTCCAATTTTTCGTTCTGGATAATGGAATACTGTGCGGTGATCTCCTTCATGAGAGGAAGGAATTTGCCTTCATTTTCCAATAATTGTTGCAGGTACAATCGTTTGTTGATCCGAAGCATCAGGGAATCTTCTACCACCACTTCACCTGCCGTAGTCAGAATTCCCTTATAATAGGGATTTATGTAGGAAAACAAAAGCCTGATCTTGAAAACCTGTGCAGGGAGAGGCATTTTGGAATGATCGATCCTTGCCTGCAGCTTTTCCTGCTGATCGCGAAAAATTGCCAGCGCCGCAGCCAGGCTATCCCGGATGTGCTGGGTCTCTGTATAACCATAAACCGAACCTTCAATAATGGCAACTTCTTTGGCAATAACCTGGCTAAGGGTTTGCTGACGCCCTGAAATGACGCGGGCGGTTACAAATTCCTCATTCTCTGCTGATTTTTTGTTAACAAGCCAGTATCCGAAAAAATTGCATAATAAAACAATGGCAAATAAAACAACAGATATGCGGATCAACTTTCTGAAGGGGCTCTGCATGGTAATGGGTTCCCATGATTAACGCAGAAAAGGCAATTTTAACTTGTAAGCAGCGGAAAAAAATCAGGTCTCCAATTCGACTAAGGGTTATCACTTAGCCACTTAATAATCTATTACCTGTTCTTCCATGACTACAGGGAAATTCCGGAATTCGTATTGCTGATTTCGTAACTGAGGTTCGAAACCGGCTTCCCGGATGGCTGCCTGAATGCTTTTACTGGTAAAACGGTGAGGGGCGCCGGCCGCGCTTACCACATTTTCTTCCAGCATGATGCTCCCAAAATCGTTGGCTCCCGCATGAAGGCAAAACTGGGCTGTTGCTTGCCCACCGTGAGCCAGGAAGCCTGGATATTCTTAATATTGGGCAGCATGATCCGGCTGATGGCTATCATGCGGATATATTCTTCGGGAGTCGTGAGATTGTGGACGCCACGGATCCTGGCCAGCAGGGTATCGACATCCTGGAAGGTCCAGGGAATAAAGGCCAGAAATCCTTTGGCTTCCGCGGGTTTTTTGGCCTGCACCTCCCGTATCTTCACCAGGTGCTCCATCCTCTCCTCAATGGTCTCCACATGCCCGAACATCATGGTCGCGGAAGTGGTGATATCCCTGCTTGTGGGCCTCATGCATGATATCCAGCCATTCCTGGGCGCCGCATTTTCCTTTGCTGACCAGCCGCCTGACCCGGTCGACCAAGATTTCTGCACCTGCGCCGGGCAGGGAATCCATCCCTGCCGCCCGGAGCGCGGCGATCACTTCGCGATGAGTCTTCTTTTCCAGCTTGCAGATATGCGCAATTTCGGGCGGACCCAGGGTATGCAGTTTCAAGGTCGGGTACAGGGCTTTCAATTGCGGAACAAGTCGGTATAGAAATTCAAGCCCCAGTTCCGGGTGATGGCCGCCCTGCAGCAACAACTGATCTCCTCCCCAGCGGAATGTCTCTTCTATTTTTCTTTTGTAGGTGTCGATATCTGTTATATAGGCGTCGGCATGACCGGGAATCCGGTAGAAATTGCAAAACTTACAATTTGCAATACATACATTGGTCGTGTTTACATTCCGGTCAATCTGCCAGGTTACTTTTCCATGGGCAACCTGCTTTTTCCGAAGCTCATCTGCAACATACATCAGTTCTGTTAAAGGCGACTCTCTGAAAAGTGAAGAGCCCTCTTCAACCGTTAAAAATCCGAAGTTCAACGCTTTCGAATATAATCTGGACAAATCCATGACCCTTTGGCTTATTGAATCTGCAAAGGTATGTCAGCTCATTTTCACTTCAATAATTATATGCTGAGAAGCAACCCAAGCAAAAATTATGTAGATTTATACAACTGCTTCATCCGGTTCTGCTTACGGATGCCTCATTTTTATTGCTATGAACAACGATAACCAAACTAGCCAGCCTATTCCGCGCGCCATATGCCGGAAATTTTTCAGCCTGCTCATTCCTTTCTTTTTGTTTTACATCTCTGTTCCTGCCCAGAAAACCGGCGTTGCAGCACATTCAAGATTTCTGACCCAGATTCCTTTTACCACTTTTACGGGAGGTGTTGCGGTAATCAAGGTCAGGCTGGAGGGATACCCGGATACCCTCAATTTTATTCTGGATACCGGGAGCGGTGGAATTTCACTCGATTCAACAACCTGCCTGAAATTGAATATCGTTCCGGTGCCTTCTGATAAACTCATCATAGGCATCGGTGGCATCAGGAAAGTGAGATTTGTATACAACCAGACCCTTTATATCGGCGGGGTGCAAATTGACAGCCTGAATTTTCATGTAAGCGATTATAACATACTGAGCAGTGTTTATGGAGACCATATCGACGGGATCATCGGGTATAGCTTTTTTTCCAAATACATCGTTAAGATTGATTACGACAGCAACCTGGTTTCTATTTTTACCAGGGGCTCCATCAAGTACCCCAGGGGAGGCTTTTTAATTCGGCCTTCGCTTATCAGTTTACCTGTGGAATCAGCCACTCTGCGGGATGAAAGGCCAATTAACTGCCGGTTTTATTTCGATACGGGAGCCGGGCCTTTGCCTCCTGCTTTCTTCCGATTTTGCATCCGACAGCTCCATCTTCAATCAAGGATAAGAAAATGTTCGCTACCCAGGCTCAGGGTATGGGCGGAAAGGCCAATATGAAAATCACCACCATAAAAGAATTCAAATTCGGCCCATACCGGTTTCGGAATATGCCAACATATATATTTGATGATGAATATAATATTACCTCCTATCCCTATCTCGGCGGCCTTATCGGCAACGATATTCTGCGCAGGTTCAATATCATGTTGAATTACGACAAGAAGATATTCTATCTGACGCCAAACACCCATTTCCGGGATCCTTTCGATTACTCATATACCGGATTGGGCCTGTATTGGATCGATGGAGAAATCCGGGTCGGAGATGTGATGAAGGATTCTCCTGCAGAAAAGGCAGGTTTCAAATTGGATGATGTGGTCATTGCCATAAATAATAATATGTCCCAGAATCTACAGGTCTATAAATCCATGCTTCAGAACATCGGTGAAAAATAAAATTATTGTCAGCAGGCCCGGGGGTCTGGTGGAGCTGAGTATGAGAGTAAAAAGCATCCTGTAAATCTTTCTTTTCCGGTTATTGAATTTAACTTGCACCTTCTTTTCAACGGAAACGAAAGAATCATTCATGCTATTCAATTTAAGAAATTTCACGTTAAGCAATGGTTTGCGGGTTGTCGTGCATGAAGACCATTCCACTCCGATGGCCGTGCTCAACGTATTGTATGATGTGGGCGCGCGCGATGAAGACCCGCACAAGACAGGGTTTGCTCATCTGTTTGAACACCTGATGTTTGGTGGCTCCGTCAATATTCCAGATTTTGAAACCCCGCTGCAAATGGCGGGCGGAGAAAACAATGCCTTTACCACCAATGACTTACCAACTACTATATCCAGCTCCCGCCGAAAATATCGAAACCGCTTTCTGGCTGGAAAGCGACCGGATGCTGTCGCTTGCCTTCAGTGAAAAAAGCCTGGATGTGCAACGCAAAGTGGTGTGGGAAGAATTCAAGGAGCATTATATCAACAAACCTTATGGCGATGTCTGGTTCAAATTGCGCGAGCTGGCTTATAAAGTACATCCTTATCGCTGGATGACCATCGGCAACGAACTTTCGCATATCGAACATGCAAAACTCGAGGATGTAAAACGTTTTTTCTTCAAGCATTATTGCCCCGCCAATGCCATCCTGGTCGTTGCGGGAAAGGTAAAGACGGAGCAGGTGCTCGCGCTGGCAGAAAAATGGTTCGGCAGTATTCCTGCAGGTGAAAAATATCAGCCGCAATCTGCCGCCCGAGCCTGCACCAGCTTAACGCCCGCAAAATAGACGTAAAAGCTGATGTTCCACTGGATGCCTTATATAAAGCTATCATGTGGTTCGCGGACGGATAACGGATATTATGCCATGGACCTGATTACTGAATTGCTTGGCGGCGGCGGCTCTTCCCGGCTTTTTCAATCGCTGGTAAAAGAAAAAAAATTATTCAGCAATATCGAGTGTTATCATACCGGTTCCACCGATCCGGGTCTCCTGGTGATCGAAGGCAAACTTATCAAAGGAGTGCCTATGGAAGATGCGGACATGGCGATTAGGGAGGAGCTCCAAAAATTAAGCTCGGGCAAAATTGAAGAAAAGGAATTGGTAAAGGTGAAAAACAAAACCGAGTCAGCCATCCTTTTCGAAGACATGGGCGTGATGAACCGGGCCACCAACCTGGCCATGTATGAACTCATGGGAGATGCTGAATTGATGAATACGGAACTTCAGAAATACAAGGACGTATCCAGCGAAGAAATCCTGGCAGAGAGCCTGTCGGTTTTCGATGAAAAAAATAGCAATAGTTTGTTTTATTACAGCAATAATTAATTTTCTTGATTGAATGTCTATGCTGAATAGAAAAACTGCACCGGTCATTACCGACGCCGTAAAATTCCACCTTGATCTGCCGCCGCATCGAAAAGATCTCGCTTGGCAACGGCGTGGAAGTGTTTCTGGTGAACATGGGCACTCTGGATACGCTCATGATGAATGTTGTTTTTTATGCAGGGAATTGTTTTGAAGAAAGAGAACCTGGTTGCTTCCGCCACCAATTTCTGCTGAAAAATGGCACCCGGTCGAAAACCGCATTTGAGATCAATGAATATTTTGAATATTATGGCGCCTATCTGAGCCGCCATGCGGGACATGAAACGGCTGAGCTCACCCTGCACTGTATGAATAAACATGTTAGTGAATTGCTGCCGGCTGTCGCGGAGCTCATCAGCGATTCTATTTTCCCGGAAGAAGAGCTCCGGATTTACAAAAAGAACATGCAGCAGCGCCTTCAGGTTAACCTGAGGAAAAATGACTTTGTCGCCAGCCGCCTTATCGATGCGTATCTTTTTGGAGAAAAACATCCTTATGGGAGGTACAGCACCGCCTCAGATTATGAAGCTTTGCAGGTGGATCAGCTAAGGTCTTTTTATGATGATTATTACCGTCAGGGCCGTTGCATGATCTTTGTCGCCGGGTTGTTGCCTGCAGACATGAACGCTCAGATCGAAAAACATTTCGGCACCCTGCCTTTTGGAGGATCCTCGAGACAGTTAATTCCGGCAATGCCTGTTCAGCCTGCCGGACAAAAAAAATACCGGCTTATCAATGATCCGGATGGCGTTCAGGGAGCAATCCGTATCGCACGTAACTTCCCGAACCGCCATCACCCCGATTTCCAGAAAATGCTCGTGCTGAATAATCTTTTCGGTGGATTTTTCGGATCCCGGCTGATGGCCAATATCCGGGAAGACAAGGGATATACTTACGGGATTCACAGTTACCTTACGAACCTCATCCAGGAAAGCTCACTCATGATTTCAACGGAGGCAGGCAAAGAAGTTTCCGAAGACACCCTGAAAGAAGTTTATATCGAAATGAAGCGCCTCTGCGATGAACCCGTTGCCCGAAGAAGAATTGCAGACAACAAGAAATTTTATGATCGGCACTTTATTGGGTGATCTGGACGGACCCTTCCAGGTTGCCGGCAGATGGAAAAGCCTCGTGCTGAACGGACTAACTGAAGACTATTTTTACCGAGGCGTGGATACCATCAAGACCATCAAGCCCCGGGATCTTCAGGAACTCGCGAATAAATACCTCAGGGCGGATGATTTTTATGAGCTTGTCGTAGTGTGACAGCCTTAAAATTCAGTATTTTCACTTAACCAAATTTGCGGTTATGAAAATACTTTTAAGAATCATCATTTCAGCCGTGGTTGCCTTTGGGTTGTCCTACGTGCTTAAAGGAGTTCACATAAATTCTTTCGTAACCGCATTTCTGCTGGCAATTGTGCTCGGATTACTGAATATATTTGTCAAGCCCATTCTGGTCATTCTCACCTTGCCAATTACCATCTTCTCCCTGGGTTTGTTTTTGTTTGTGATCAACGCGCTGATTATTTTACTGGCTGCAAAATTTGTTCGCGGATTCCATGTGGATGGATTCTGGTGGGCGCTTCTTTTCAGTCTGCTGCTTTCTGTGCTGACCTCATTCCTTTACAGAACCTCGGTAAAAAATGATTCCCGTTTTTCCTGAGCCCGAAATGCTCACTAACCTGAAGGTTTTGTATGCAATTTGACCGCAAAGATTTATCTGATGACCAGCTGATCTCCCTTTATAAAACCATGTTATTCCCTCGTCTCATCGAGGAGAAAATGCTCATATTGCTGCGTCAGGGCCGCATCAGTAAATGGTTCAGCGGCATTGGCCAGGAAGCGATCTCCGCAGGCGTTGTTTCAGCGATGCATCAGGATGAATGGATCATGCCCCTCCACCGGAACCTGGGCATATTTACCGGTCGCCAAATGCCTCTCCAAAAACTTTTTCTTCAATGGCAGGGCAGCGCAGAAGGATATAGCAATGCGAGGGAAAGAAGTTTTCATTTCGGATCCAGGGAACAGCAGGTTTGCGGAATGATCTCTCACCTGGGGCCGCAACTGGCGGTTGCTGACGGTGTGGCCCTGGCTTACAAACTGAAAAAAGAAAACAAAGTGGCCCTTGCCTTCACTGGTGAAGGTGGCACGAGCGAAGGCGATTTCCACGAGGCCATTAACCTGGCGGCCGTTTGGGATCTTCCTGTGATTTTTCTGATTGAGAATAACGGATACGCTTTAAGCACGCCGGTATCTGAACAATACCGGTGCAGCAGCCTCGCAGATAAAGGAAAGGGCTATGGCGTGGAAGCCGTACAAATAGATGGGAACAATATACTTGCTGTTTATGATACCGTTATGGGTGTGCGGGATTATTGCATCCGGAAACAAAAACCTTATCTGATTGAATGCATTACTTTCCGGATGCGCGGACATGAAGAAGCCAGCGGAATCAAATATGTTCCTGCAGAAATGTTTGAGCGCTGGGGAAATAGGGATCCTGTCTCTTCTTATGAAATGTACCTGCTGGAGGAGGAGGTCCTGACCGCGGAAAAGATAGACCAGATCCGCGATTTCTTCCGGAAAGACATAGATCAGGCTATTGCAGTGGATGAGAAACCAATTATACCCGACAGCGCAAAGGAGCTGGCCGATATGTACGCCCCTGTTCCGCTTTCCCCGGAATACGAAACTTCGATAAACGCGCCTGAGCACGAGACCACCTGCCCGGAAAAAAGAATGATCGATGGCATCCGGGAAGGACTCATGCAGAGCATGGAAATGCATGAAAACCTGATCCTGATGGGGCAGGACATTGCTGAGTATGGTGGCGCTTTTAAGATCACCGAAGGATTCCTGGAAAAATTCGGCCCTGCCCGGGTACGCAATACGCCACTCTGCGAAAGTGCCGTCCTGGGTGCAGCATTGGGCCTTAGCCTGGAAGGCTTTAAAACTGTCGTGGAAATGCAATTCGCCGATTTCGTGAGCATGGGCTTTAACCAGATCATTAATAACCTCGCTAAAATTCATTATCGCTGGAACCAGCCAGCCGATACTGTTATCCGCATGCCAACGGGTGCCGGTGTTGGCGCAGGGCCATTCCATTCTCAAAGTAATGAAGCCTGGTTTGCCCATACACCAGGATTGAAAGTAGTGTATCCTTCCAACCCCGAGGATGCGAAAGGCTTGCTGATAGCTGCTATCAACGATCCCAATCCCGTTCTTTTCTTTGAACACAAAGCGCTTTACAGGAGTATCAGCGGCCCACTGCCAGAAAATTATTATCAGGCCGAAATAGGAAAAGCCCGGATAGTGCAGGAAGGAAATATGATCAGCATCATTACCTATGGCGCAGGGGTCCATTGGGCCACCGATATTGCCCAAAAACATCCCGGCGTTTCATTTTATATCCTTGACCTCAGAACCCTTCTTCCCCTGGATTATGAAGCCATCCAGGATGCCGTATTAAGAACAGGCAAGGTCCTGATCCTGCACGAAGACACACTGACGGGGGGGATCGGAGGAGAAATCAGTGCCTGGATCACGGAGCATTGCTTTAAGGCGCTGGATGCGCCGGTGATCAGGTGTGCTTCTTTGGATACAGCCGTTCCTTTCAGCCGCGATCTGGAGAAAAATTTCCTAGCGTCGGCGCGTCTTGAAGAAAGCCTCAGAAAACTTGTTGATTTTTAATTGACCCCGGCTTGGCCTCATTCGCTTTCAGCACCCTCAGGAAATTCCCTCCAAGAATTTTGTAAATATCTTTCTTGCTATACCCACGTTGTAAAAGAGCTTCTGTTATTTTCGGGTAATCCTCCACGCCATCCAGTTCCCGGGGAGCGGATTCGATGCCATCGAAATCAGAGCCCAGTCCCACGTAGTCTGCTCCTACCAGCTTCACGATATAATCAATATGATCAATGAGCAGCGATAGAGGCGGACGAAGCGTTTCAAGATCTTTTTTATAGTGCCTGAACAGATAATCCAGTATCCTGTTTTCCGGAATTTCCAGACTGGCCAATGAATCATGCTCCGCCTTATGAAGTTTTAAGAAATGATTAACCCGCGGCAAATAGGTGCTGTCAATAAATCCCGAATAAAAATTAACCTGGATAACACCGCCGTTTTTAGCAATGGCTTTTATCTGCTCATCTTTCAGGTTACGGAAAACAGGACAAATCGCATATACCGAACTGTGAGAAGCAATAATGGGTTTTGTTGTGGTTTGGATCACATCCCAGAAAGTTTTTTCTCCGTTATGAGAAACATCAATCAGCATACCCATGGCATTCATCTTTCTCACAACCTGCTTCCCGAATTCATTAAGCCCATAAGGCGTGACAATAAACGAATGCTTTGATTCGTCGGAGGCCGAGGTTGCCCAGGATGTACTGTTGTTCCAGGTGAGCGTCATGTAGCGAACGCCCCGTTTGTAAAAACTATCGAGATAAGACAGGTTGTCTTCGATCATATGCCCGCCTTCCACGCCCGACAAGGCAGCCAGTTTATGATGCTTCACTGCATTCATCAATTCCTTATAAGAATATACGATCTGCATCCTGCCAGGATTCCTTGCGGCGACGGCATACAGGGAATCAAGCTCCCGGTTTGCATAGGCAAAAGCAGAACCTTTTCCGTAGTGATCATCACAAAAAATAGAAAACACCTGCACATCAACACCGCCCTGCCTCATCCTGTCCAGATCAGAATAAGTTTGTCCCCTGAGGTCCGAATCGAAAGCGAAATGATCTTCCACGGCCTTGCTCAGGAAATCATTATGTGTATCCACCAGGATCGCGTTTGCATGAATTTTTTGATAAGACTGGGCCTGGATGGCCTGTTGAAAAAAAACAAGCAGGCAGCCTAACAGGTATCTCATATATAATCCATTTATTCGGAACTTTCCTAAATGTAAACCATTTACCCAGTTATGGATCCGGAGATCATCAGAAAATATTGCATACAGAAAAAATCGGTAACTGAATCGTTTCCTTTTGGAGAATCCACCCTGGTTTTTAAAGTTTGCGGAAAAATATTCCTGCTTCTCTCGTTGGATATTGTTCCGCTTCAAATGAATGTAAAGTGCGATCCGGAACAGGCAGAAAATTTTCGTGAAGAATACAGTTCGGTAATTCCGGCCTATCATATGAATAAAAAACACTGGAACACCGTCGTGCTGAATGGCCAGGTCCCATCCCGGATGATATGGGAAATGATAGATGCGTCTTATTTACTGGTGGTCGGTTCGCTCCCGCTCAGGGAAAGAAAAAAACTGGATCCTCACAAATAATAACGGTTTCTTTCAATCTCTTCTTTAACCAGGTCCGGGACCAAAAAACGAATTGACTTACCTTCCCGCAGAATATTACGGATATGGGTAGCCGAAATCTGTAATAGGGGAGCATCTAAAATATATGCCCGCACACCCGGGTATTCCGGAAGGGATTCATATCCTGCGCGTATATAAATATAAAATGGCGCCGCTTTAAAGAGCTGTTCGTAATTTTTCCATCTTGAAATATTCTGATACCCGTCACTTCCCATTATTATTGAAAATTCATGCTGCGGAAATTTCTCTCCGAGGTAAGTGAGGGTGTCAATAGTATAGGAAGGCCGGGGCAGCTTAAATTCGATGTCTGAAGCCCTCAAATTGTTTTCCCCATCTATGGCAATTTTAATGAGGTATAGCCTGTGGTATTCGTTGAGTAATCCTAAAGCCGGTTTGAGTGGATTTTGCGGTGACACAATAAACCAGACCTGATCAAGGTCTGTCGATTGAACAACGTGATTAGCAATAATTAGATGACCGTGATGTACAGGATTAAAAGACCCAAAATAAAGTCCGACCTTCATAATATATTGTGAATCAAGATTTTATATTTGATATTCTTCCCGGCCCCCTAACCTGAATCTTGCGAATTGCTACAGACCCCTCGTTTGCAAAGGCATCTCTGAGCATTGCTGAAAAAGCAATCAATGTCCTCGTGAGAATTGACCCTGGATTAAAATCCAATTAAACAGGAGTCAGGTTTATTAAGAAAATAACGGATCCACAAAGATATTTTCGGCCTCGTCCAGGCGCAGGCTGAGGTGGTACCCTGCAACAGCAATAGAAATCGGATCCCCCAGGGGAGCAATCTTTTCAACCTTAATGATCTCTCCTGGAACACAGCCCATCTCCATTAATTTAAGATATACCTCATTTTTCTCAAACGAATGAATCCTGGCTCTTGATCCGGTTCTTAACTCCGAAAGTCGCTTCATGTGTTAGAACAAAAGTAGCTTTGTTCCCCGAATTGACTTTATGATTTTCGGAAATGGCATGATTAACACGGGTTCCAGGATCAATTTTTACTTTATAATGCCCTGCCGGCTTCCAGCAAGGAAAAAACTCAAAGCCTTTATAGAGCTGGTCTTTAAGAAGGAAGGCTTTTTTTTAGGAGATCTTTCTTTTATCTTTTGCGAGGATAGCTTTCTGCTTGGGCTTAACCAGAGATTCTTAAAGCATGATTATTATACCGACATACTCAGTTTCCCTATTTCCACAGGGAAAAGCAAAACAATTTCAGGCGAAATATATATAAGTGTTGACAGAGTCAGGGAGAACGCAAGGGCGTTCGATAAGCCGTTTCAGCAGGAAATGCACCGGGTTATATTCCACGGGGTCCTGCATTTATGCAGGTACAAGGATAAATCTAAAAAAGCCCGGGAAAATATGACAAGCCTGGAGGATAAATATTTAAAGCGCTATTTTACTCGTTCCACGTGAAACATCCCGACTTTCTTTAGATCATTTTCCTAATAAGAAAATGATCTTTTGGCCGGAAAGACCTTTAACTTTTGATTATTTCCATGGATCCTATAATAATCCAGCCGCAGCTCTCTTTTGCCTAAAAGAAGCTTTCAACCCGGGACATATTGTTCCACGTGAAACAAGATTGGGCTCGCCTCTTATCGCAGGCCATGTCTGAAGGTTAATCCACCCTTCAGGCGGTCCAAAATGAAATGAATAAGACCGATTCCAGACCATCACATTAAAATTTCCCAATAAGCGTAGCTGTCTGCGTACTTTTGCCGCATGTTCTCCAATTATGATGTCATTGTAGTAGGCGCCGGGCATGCTGGTTGCGAAGCAGCTGCGGCGGCCGCCAATCTAGGGTCCAGGGTATTGCTCATCACTATGAATCTCCAGACTATCGCCCAAATGAGCTGCAATCCGGCTATGGGAGGGGTGGCAAAAGGTCAGATCGTTCGTGAAATAGATGCTTTGGGAGGGTATTCCGGCATCGTGACTGACTTAAGCATGATCCAGTTCCGGATGCTCAACAAATCCAAAGGTCCTGCCATGTGGAGCCCCAGGGCTCAAAATGACCGCATGTTATTTGCCGCGACCTGGAGAAACATGCTTGAGAAGACCCCCAATGTTGATTTCTACCAGGACATGGTTCATGCTCTGCTTGTCGACGAAAATAAAGTCACGGGTGTTATCACCAGCATGGGCAATCGCATCAGGGCCGGGGCGGTGGTGCTCACCAATGGCACTTTCCTCAACGGCATCATTCATATTGGAGAAAAACAATTTGGCGGCGGAAGGATGGCCGAAAAAGCAGCCACCGGTATCACGGAACAACTGCGGACCCTCGGATTTGAGAGCAACAGGTTAAAGACCGGGACCCCGCCACGGATTGACGGCAGAAGCCTCGATTATAGCAAGATGGAAGAACAGCCGGGAGATGAAAAGCCGGTGGGGTTTTCATATTTACATATACCACTTCCTGCGCGCCAAAAGAGCTGTTGGATTACCTACACAAATCCAACAGTGCATGATATTCTTAAAACCGGTTTTGACCGAAGTCCGATGTTTACCGGCAGGATCGACGGCACCGGTCCCAGGTATTGCCCCAGCATTGAGGATAAGCTGAACCGTTTTGCCGACAAAGAAAGGCATCAGCTTTTTATTGAACCTGAAGGATGGAATACAATTGAAATTTATGTAAACGGCTTCAGCACTTCCCTGCCCGAAGAAGTTCAATACGAAGCACTTCGTATGATTAAGGGCTTTGAAAACTTTAAGGCCTTCCGGCCAGGATATGCAATTGAATATGATTATTTCCCTCCAACCCAGCTAAAGCATACCCTGGAGACCAAATTACTCGAAAATCTCTTTCTCGCGGGCCAGATCAACGGAACGACAGGATATGAGGAAGCTGCCTGCCAGGGCCTGATGGCCGGCATAAACGCAAATCAAAAAATCAATCATCTTGAGCCTTTTATTTTAAGCCGTAGTGAAGCCTATATCGGCGTGTTGATCGACGACCTCATCAGCAAAGGGACTGAAGAACCGTACAGAATGTTCACCTCAAGGGCCGAATTCCGCACATTATTGCGTCAGGATAATGCGGATCTGCGTTTAACAGAAAAAAGTCATGCTTTGGGCCTCGCATCCGAAGAAAGGGTCCGGGAAGTGAATATCAAGAAAAATGAAGTGGCATCCATTTCCTTGATATTACACGAATTTTCTGTAGATCCGCAGGAAGCAGAAGTATTTCTGAGCAGGATGAATCTTTCACCAATGCTTCAGAAACAAAAGGCCGCCACCCTTCTTTTAAGGCCCTCCCTGAGCATTCAAATGATCAGTGAGGGAATTCCTTCTTTGAAGGATAAACTACAGTCATTCATTCCGGACAGCCTGGAGCAGGCTGAAATTCAGTTGAAATATGATGTTTATATTAAAAAGGAAAAAGAACTGGTGAAAAGAATTTCACAGCTCGAAGAACTTTCTATTCCGGAAACCTTTGACTACGACCGCGTCTCAGCACTCTCGACCGAGGCCCTGGTTAAATTCAAAAAAATAAGACCGAGAACACTTGGTCAGGCCAGCCGCATAAGCGGAGTTAATCCAACAGACATTCAAATTCTCATGGTTTATATGGGAAGGTGATCAAAGTCCGTATTGCCTGCTTATCTCCAGCATCCGGTCGATTGGCTTTCGTGCAGCCGTAAGCAAACTGCGTTCCATTTGGATTTCAGGCGTTTCATATTCCATACAGAGATAGAGTTTCTCAAGCGTATTCAGTTTCATATGCGGGCAATCATTGCAGGCACAATTTGTTTCCGGCGGACCCGGAATAAAAACTTTTTCAGGCGAAGCCAGTTTCATCTGATGCAAAATCCCCGATTCAGTTCCCACAATGAATTCTTTTGCCGGATCCGCTTGCGTGAATTTCAGTAAGGCTGTTGTTGATCCGATAAAATCAGCCATCCGCAAAATAGCTTCCTCGCATTCCGGGTGCGCAATGAATTTAGCATTCGGATGCCTTGTTTTCAAGGCTGTTATTTTTTGCAAACTAAAAATTTCATGGACCATGCAGGAGCCATTCCATAATAGCATATCCCTGCCTGTTTTTTTTATCAGATACGCGCCCAGGTTTTTATCCGGCGCAAAAATAATTTTCTGTTCCGCAGGCAGACTTTCTATAATCTTTTGAGCATTGGAAGAGGTGCAAATAATGTCACTTAGTGCCTTCACTTCGGCAGAGCAATTGATATAGGAAATCACAAGGTGGTCGGGATGCTTTTCTCTGAATGTCCTGAACAAAGGCGCGGGTGCGGAATCAGCGAGTGAACATCCGGCATTCAGGTCGGGAAGCAATACCTTTTTATCAGGATTGAGGATCTTCGCAGTTTCGGCCATGAAATGAACGCCGGCAAACACAATGATGTTTGCCTTTGTTCTCGCAGCTTCCTGGGCAAGCCCAAGGCTGTCACCAATAAAATCCGCTACATCCTGTATATCGGCATCCTGATAATAATGTGCCAGCAATACAGCATTCTTCTCTTTTTTCAGGCGCCCAATCTCTGCAAAAAGATCAAGCTCCGGATCGACGGAAATATCCAGAAAGCCTTTGCGGCTCAATTCCAACCTTGCCTGATCTATGTTGATAACTGCCATAATATATAATAATACATTATTTATTTAAATAGAGCTATTACTATTATGAGTCTGAATTGGTGGATAAGGGCATCTTTTTTTTATTGTTTATCAGGTAATATTTTATTGTCAACGGTTATTCACATTCAATCAACATACCCAAACACCCTCTGGATATGCCTTTCCGCTTCATTCACAAACCATCAGCCTGATCCCGGTCTGCATAACTATTTAATAACACGCTACTCATAAAAAACGGTACAACCTGCCGTTTGTTCACCGGAATAAAAAACTGAGGCCCCGGCAAAAAATCTACCACCATTCCTTTCACAGAAAACAGAATTAAAAATCAGGGTTTTCCACGTGAATCCAGGGTTTATCAACGCATGGTTGTTACTGAGAGTTCCACTCTTTCCCGTTTGTTTCACGGTAGGTTTGTTAAATCCGTTCAAATTTGGCAACATGAATGAAACTATGGAGTTAAAATGAAGGTGGGAGTGCATTTCCTTGTTTTCCACAATTTGTTCATAAGCATTTTTCAACTATTTTTGCCATCCTTTTAAAAGCCCTGCAATTTAATTATGTCAATCATTCAGCAAATCAGAGAAAGAGCGGCCTGGCTGGTTTTTGGACTTATCGCCGTGAGTCTGATCGGTTTTCTTCTGATGGACTCTTCGGTGAGCGCAAGCCGGATGGGGGGCTCCACTTCGGGGGATGTAGGGTCGATAAACGGGGAGAAGCTGGATTATCCGGTGTTTGAAAAACAGATTGCGGACCTTGAGGACCGCTACAAAAGCCAGGGATACCAGGTAAACGAAATGATGCAGCAGAATATCCGGGAAGAAGTTTGGAAGCAGTTTGAAGAAGATGCGGTGTTGAAAACAGAATATCAGAAACTCGGGCTCGAAGTAAGCGATAAGGAATTGAACGACATGCTGGTAGGCCCTAATGCGGTACCCGAAATTAAAAAAGCATTTACCGATCCGAATACCGGCATTTTTGATCCCCAGCAGGCCGCAGCCAAAATTAACCAATTGAGGTCGATATATAATGGCAGCCGTAAATCAGATCAGAATTATGGGGTTGCCCAAAACTTTTTTGAGATGGTTCTTCCCCAGTTCATAAAGCTCAGGCTGAAGGAAAAATACATCTCCCTGATTGCGCACAGTTCATATATCCCCAAGTGGATGATAGAAAAAACAAATGCTGACAACAGCCAGGTGGCCTCCGTTTCCTTCGTGAATATTCCCTATCAAAGCGTTTCGGATAGTTTGGTTAAGGTGTCTGATGAGGAAATAGAAACCTATCTGAATAAACACCTGGATCAATATCAGCAGGAAGAATCCCGCAGCATCCGCTATGTCAGTTTCAGTGCGGCCCCTACCGCGGCAGACAGCAATTCTATAAAGCAGCAGGTCAGCAATCTCGGGCAGGAATTCAGTACAACAACAGATGTGGAGGGCTTTTTGGCCCGCAATGCATCTGAAATTAATTACAGGGATGTTTATACACCCAAATCCAAATTGACCGGACCTAAAAAAGATTCGCTTACGATCCTCCCCAAAGGATCGGTCATCGGACCCTATCTGGATGGCCCCAATTATGTGATCGCCCGAATCCTGGATATTAAAACATTGCCCGATTCCGTAAAAGCCCGGCATATCCTGGTCGCCACAGTGGATTTGAAAACAAACCAGCCTAAGCTGGATGACAGCACAGCGAAAAAAAGAATTGACAGCATTAAGACTTTAGTTGACAAGGGAGAGAAATTTGACAGCGCGGCTTACCATTTGTCGGACGATGAAGGATCCCGTATTAAAGGCGGCGACCTGGGATATTTTGCACAGGGACAAATGGTGAAGGAGTTTAATGACTTTGCGTTTACCGGAAAAGTGGGGGAAAAGAAAATATTAAAAACGCAGTTTGGATATCATTATGTAGAGATCGAGGACCAGAAGAATTTTGAGCCGGCTTACAAGATCGCTTATTTCGCAAGAAAGATAGAGCAAAGTCAGGAGACCGACGAGAATGCATCCGGCCTGGCGAGCCAGTTTGCCGGAGAAAGCAGGAACCAGGCGGCATTTGACGAAAATGCGAAGAAAGCCAATTTGACAAAGATACCCGCTCAGGATATCCACCCAATTGATTTTTCGATTCAGGGATTGGGATCGGGCCGCACCCTGGTTCGCTGGATCTTTGATGCCAAACTCGGCGATGTTTCCGAATCCTTTGCAGTAGGGGATAAATATGTAGTTGCCATTCTCACCGAGATAAATAAGAAGGGGACTATGCCGGTGGCGAAAGCAAGACCCATCATCGAGCCCATCATCAGAAATCAGAAAAAAGCTGACCTGATCATTCAGAAGATTTCGTCTGCAGCTTCGCTTGATGCAGTGGCGTCATCAACAGGACGAACAATTAGTAAAGCAGATAGCCTTATTTTTTCTTCGCCCTATATTCCCAATTTTGGCCCGGAACCTAAGGTTGTGGGCTATGCGTTTGATAAACTGCTTGTGGACAAGGCGATTTCTTCTCCTGTCGGCGGCACTGAAGGCGTATTCGTTCTAAAAGTAAATCAGATAAGTGCCAAGGCAAATTACAGTGGAGATATTGACCAGGAACGCGAGTCGATGCTGCAATCACAGGAAGCCATAATGCAGCGTTCAGCAACGGAAGCCCTCGAGAAGAGTGCGAAAATAAAAGACAACCGGGCTAAATTCCTTTGATCAGTTGAGAAAGAACACGTGTGCGAAAACGCTTTTCCTGAATGTCTTGCGAGAAATATACCTGGTGATCCCGAGAGGATCGCCTTTTTTAATAATTAATTAAGGGTTCCGTGCCGGCTCCTTCAGCAGATGCACCGGATCGTTTTAGACAGAGACTGATTTCGGGTCTGCATAATCCCGCCCTTTTCCTTCTTACCTTTGCAATGGTAAAAGTTTATCATGCAGGAAGAAATCATAAATAAAGTAAGTCAAAGCGAACTGCTGACGATCGACCTGGAGAAATATTTTCCTGAAGAAAAAATTATCATGTTCGATCTCAAGCCTTTTCTTTTCATGGAGCTTATACTGAAAGAAAAAGATTTCCGGGCGGCAATTCAAAACCTGGACTGGAGCCAATATAAGGATCAGCTTGTGGGCGTGTATTGTTCCACTGATGCGGTTATTCCAGTCTGGGCCTATATGTTGCTCGCCAGTTACCTTGAACCCTTTGCCAAAGAAATAATCCAGGGAAACGAAGATCAGGTCATCCGCCAGCTATTACTGAAAAAGATCAATGCAATAGATCCGGAGGATTATAAAGATAAAAGGGTCGTGGTAAAGGGTTGCGGGGAAAAGCCGATCGGCGAATTCGCCTATCTCGAAATAACCAGGCTGCTCCGGCCGGTGGTAAAAAGCATCATGTACGGAGAACCCTGCAGTACAGTCCCCATTTATAAAAGAAAATAAAGAGGGCTATAGCAGGGACCCTTTCAGAATAATTACAGCTACGGAAAAATAGATAATCAGGCCGGTCACATCCACCAGGGTTGCCACAAAAGGCGCAGAGGATGCAGCCGGATCGGCTCCAAGTTTTTTCAGGATAATAGGCAGCATCGAGCCCGCTATGGTTCCCCACAGCACTACACCCAACAGAGAAAATGCCACGGTCAGTGCTACCTTGAGCCAGTACTCGCCATAATTATAAAAATGAAATTTCTGCCACAAGCAAATTCGTAAAAAACCAACGGTACCAAGAGTGGAGCCAAGTGCGAAGCCCGACATCAGCTCTTTTCGCATCACATATAACCAATCCCTGAATTTAATTTCCCCGAGAGCCATGGACCGGATGATGATGGAGGAAGCCTGCGATCCGGAGTTTCCGCCGCTGGAAATAATGAGCGGGATGAAGAGGGTAAGGACCACCGCTTTACTGATTTCTCCCTCAAAGAATCCCATAGCCGTCGCCGTGAGCATTTCTCCTAAAAAAAGGATTACCAGCCAGCCTGCACGTTTTTTAACCAAATGGGAGAAGGAGATGGAAGTATAGGCCTCGTCCAATGCTTCTGAACCCCCGATGCGCTGTATCTCGCGGGTATTTTCCTTTTCCGCCAGTCTCAATACGTCATCTACAGTAACCACGCCCAGGAGCACGCCCGCTTCATTTACCACGGGCAGCGCAAAGCGGCTGTTATTTTTGAAAATGGCAATCGTTTCAGTCTGCGCATCGTTTACCGAAAGTGCAAGGAATTGACGATCCATTAATTTTTCCACCGGTAAATCAGGATCCACAATTAAGAACTCTTTCAAATTGATATCATCAATCAGTATTCCTTTGTCGTCTATGACAAACAGGAAGTTCAGTGCATCGGTTGCCTGTCCCAATTGCCGGATCATTTCGAGCACTTCGCGCACGGTATTGTTTGCGTGGATGGCGATATAATCAGGTGTCATCAGGCGGCCCACTGATCCTTCCGGATAGCCGAGCAGCTTAAGTGTTTCCGCCCGGGTTTCGGGGGCCAGCACTTTCAATAATTCCTTTACGGCACTTCCGGGAAGCATGCCCAGGAAGGCAGTACGGTCGTCAGGCTGCAACGCATTCAGCAATTCTGCCGCTTTTTCATCGGGCAGGGATTTAATAATAATTTCCTGCTTTTTGCGGCGGATAAATTTAAAAACTCTTGCGGCATGTTTTACATCCAGCTGCTGAAATAATTTCCCTGCCCAGTTGGTGTACCGGTTGGTAAATTCAATAATATCCTTCGAAGAAAGTTTATTAAGTTTTACAAATTCGGTGAATCGGTTATTCTGCAGCAGGTTTTTAATATCCTTTAGGTTAGGCATATCCCTGGTTTATTGTGTTACAAATTTCTTTTTTTTATCAAGGCGGGAAAACAGTGTTTTTTATTTCTGAAATCTTAGCAGCTGATGATCTCACCCTGCTCCGGCCCGGAACAGCTTCCTACGATGGCATGTGTTCCGGATCCGTGTACATACCAGCAAAGCTTCCTCTTTGCATGATCCATTTTTTCAATGATTGATTTCCATTGAATATGCTTTCCTTCGCAAAACACTATTCCTCCTGCGCTCGCTTCATTTTCAGTTATGCGGCTCCCCGATCGCTGCAGGGCTTTCCGGATTTCCGGGAACCCATCCGGGTCGCCGGTTATAAACAGCAGTGGCTTTTTTTGCGGCCCGGCCGGATTTTTTTGAATCAGAATCGCTGCGGCAGCAGCCTGCCGCCTGACAGCAACAGCCAGCCTGAGAAAGAATATTTTCGTGCCGCTCCCCGGACCTCTGAGATATTTTTTCATAAATTGATTCATGGCCAGATAAAACTGATGGACATATTTCAAATCCCTCCGCGTACTTTCTCCCTTGAAATGAATGATAGTGGTGGAGGCCAGATAAAAATTTTGAAACCCGGCATTCGAGATCCGGTAGCTGAGATCAATATCTTCAGCATACATGAAAAACTGTTCGTCGAACCCCCCCGTTTTTTCAATGGCTTCTTTACGGACCATCATAAATGCACCGGATAAGATCTCGACAGGATTATCCTTGTGCTGGTCCAGATGGCCTGCATAGTATGCGGCAAAAAAACGCGAGGATGGAAAGCAGGCAGCTAACCCGCTCATTCTAAAAAAGGAAACAATTGGCCAGGGGAAGCCACGCTTGGATTCTTTTAAGAAATGGCCACGGCCATCGATCATCCTTACGCCGACGGCCCCCGCTTTTTCATGTGTCTTGAAAAAAGAAATACATTGAACCAGGCTGTCTTCCGCTATAATCGTGTCCGGGTTAAGAAATAAAATAAATTCTCCGGAACATCGGGAGAGAGCCAGGTTATTTGCTTTTGAGAATCCGGCGTTTACGGGACTTGAAATAAATTCAATGCCGGGGAATAAGGGTTTCAGAAAATCCAGGCTTCCATCGGTGGAGTTATTGTCCACAACAAATATTTCGGCCTTATCCCGGTGGAATTCACTCTGATCAAGGGCCTTTTTTAGCGAGGAAAGGCACTGCTCCAGGAAATATTTAACATTGTAATTGACGATGACAACAGAAAGGATCATCAGAAATAAACATTAGCGCGAAGTACGATTTTTTCGGGTACCCGGCAAAATACATCCCTTCCCAGGGCTCCCAACCCTTTATTATCTTTGCTGCATGCTAAAACAGACCCTGATCAAAGCCGCAGAAGCCGCAGGTAAAATAATTCAGCATTATTATGGCACTCATTTTCAGATCTCTAATAAAGAAGGAGTAAATAACCTGGTCACAGAAGCAGATCATGCTGCTGAAAAAGAAATTATGGACATCATCCGCTCGGAATTTCCGGATCATTATATCCTCAGTGAAGAGTCCGGAAGTATGCCCACAGGTTCGAGGTATAAGTGGATCATCGATCCACTGGACGGAACGGTTAATTTTGCGCATAAACTACCGCTCTGCTGCGTTTCCATTGGCATTGAGGAAGATGGTCAGATGATAATGGGCGCTGTTTATAATCCTTTTTTCAATGAATTTTATTTTGCCCAGAAAGGGTATGGAGCTTCGCTGAACGACCGCCAAATCCGGGTTTCGGATGAAACAGAAGTACAGAAATCCTGCCTGGTTACAGGTTTTCCGTATACCTATCTGGATCAGCCGAACGGCCCGCTCGAGGTATTTGGACGCCTGATCAGAAAGGGTGTTCCTGTCCGTCGTTTGGGCTCCGCTGCAATGGATCTTTGCTGGGTTGCTGCCGGCCGGTTTGACGGTTTCTTTGAGCACAAGCTGAACGCCTGGGATAGTGCGGCAGGGTATTTAATAGTAGAGGAAGCCGGTGGAAGGGTCTCGGATTTTTCCGGTAAGGCTTATTCACCCTATCAGCCATCAATTGCCGCAACCAATGGAAAAATCCATGATGAGTTGTTGAAATGGATCGATGGCAGTATTAAGTATAACGCATAATGCTAAACGATGAGCACAGTTTGCGTTAGCGTTCATCGTCAGTGTTCGGCATAAAAAATAATTATGGACGCACGAACGGAGATCTCCTCCCTGGGTGAGTTTGGTCTGATAGACCATCTCACACGCAATATTGAACTCAGGAATGCTTCTACCATCCTGGGCGTGGGTGATGATGCTGCCGTAATAGATCATTTTGGCAAACAGACCGTCTTAACTACCGACCTCCTTATTGAAAATATTCATTTCGATCTTATGTACACTCCCCTGCAGCACCTCGGATATAAAGCTGTGGTGGTTAACCTGAGTGATATTTATGCGATGAATGCGAATCCAACCCAGATCCTGGTATCCCTTGCCTTCAGCAACAGGTTTAGTGTTGAGGCAATCGATGAATTTTATGAAGGAATTTATGCGGCCTGCGAAAAATATGGCGTAGACCTTATCGGGGGCGATACTTCTTCATCTCAAAAAGGATTTATTATTTCTGTCACTGCCATTGGCGAAGTGCGTCCGGATAAGTTTGTACAAAGAAGCAAGGCCGGCCTGGGCGATCTGATCTGCTGCAGTGGCGACCTTGGGGGGGCTTACCTGGGCCTCATATTTCTGGAAAGGGAAAAAAAGATCTTCCTGGAGAATCCGGAAATAAAACCCGATCTCGAAGATGAAAAATATGTAATCGGCCGGATGCTGAGACCTGAGGCAGCAAAGGAGATCATTGATTATTTTGAGCGGGAAGATATCGTGCCCACATCCATGATGGATATCAGCGACGGACTAAGCTCTGAAATCCTGCATATTTGCAAGGAAAGCGCACTCGGCTGCGTAATATATGAAGACAAGATACCGATAGCAGATGAAACCCGGCGTGCGGCATTTAAATTTGAACTTGACCCGACGGCCTGTGCTTTGAGTGGCGGAGAAGATTATGAACTCTTGTTTACGGTTAAGCAGGAAGACTACGATAAACTGGTTTTAAATGAGAAGATCAGTGTAATCGGTTTTATGGCTGCTCCTGAAGATGGCAAAAAAATCATTACCAAGGGCGGTAATACATTTGATATTACGGCTCAGGGCTGGAACGCATTTACAATATGAATATCTTCCGTTCTCCAATGAAAACAAACCCGGGTCTGAAAAATGCCCGGATCCTCTGCCTGGCGGCCTGGGCCTTTATTTCCTGCACTGCCTCACGGGAAAACTTTGATCCTGGAAAGAAATATTCACCTGAGGCTCTGAAAGCAGACTACCGTATATTCCGCGGAGTTCTGGAATCCACCCATCCAAGTCTCTATTGGTACACGCCGAGAGACAGCATGGATTATTATTTTAATGAAGGCTATTCTGCCTTGCAGGATTCCATGACCGAAACCCGGTTCAGAACCTGGCTGAGTTACGTAATCGCAAAATTGAATTGCGGCCATACCAGCATAAAACCATCCAGGGCTTATATCCGCTACATGGATACGGCTGAAGAAAAAACATTTCCGTTTGCCCTTAAGTTCTGGTCCGATTCCATGGTGATCAGCGCAAATCTCCGGAGACATGATTCTATTTTCAAAAGGGGAACGATTCTAAAAAGTATCAATGGATATGACACAAAACAATTGACGGATACATTGTTCAATTATATCACGACAGATGGCTATAGTCTTTCCGGTAAATATCAAACCTTAAGTACAGGATTCACTTTTGCGGGTTTGTTTAAACATGTTTTTGGGTTGACGGATAGTTTCGATATCCGCTACCTGGACGACCGGAACCTGGAAGAACAGGCCTACGTAAAGCCTTATGATTTCAAGGCGGACACCCTGCGCCGCCCGCCTCCGGGGTTGGTGCCGAATAAAAAAAGCAGGGAGAAAAAGCCACCCAAACTTATTTATTTTTCCTCGGTGAACCTGCAATTGGATACCGTTATGAAAACGGCATTCATGACCGTAGGCACATTCGATCGCAGCAATCATTTGAGAAAATTTTTCAGGGAATCTTTCAGGTCCATAAAGAAAGACCGGATAACCGACCTGGTTATCGACGTCCGCTCCAACGGCGGCGGCGACGCAGGTATTTCAACATTACTGACAAGGTATATTGCAGACCGGAAGTTTAGGCTGGCGGATTCATTATATGCCGTAAAAGCCCCATCGCAATACAATCGTTATATCGGGAAAGAATTCTGGTATGATATATTGGCGCGGATCGTAACCCGTAAAGAGAATGACGGCAAATACCATTTCAAATATTTTGAAAGGCATTTGTTTTCACCCGTTACGCACAATCATTTCGACGGTCAGGTATATATTCTTATAGGAGGAAATTCTTTTTCTGCAACTACCTTATTTGCCGGCGATCTGAAAGGCCAGAAAAATGTAACACTGATTGGGGAGGAGACAGGCGGCGGCTATTATGGAAATACTGCATGGATCATTCAGGATGTAACTTTGCCGAATACCCATGTACAATTCAGGCTTCCCCGTTTCCGGATGGTGATCGATAAGAACAGGGTGAAGGATGGCAGGGGGATCATGCCGGACGTCTGGGCCCTGCCTTCCGCGGAAGCTATCCGGCTTGGTATAGATTTTAAAGCCATGAAGGCGAAGGAACTGATCGATCAGCGAAAGGAGGTGAGTAATTAATCGTTCAAGAAAGCATTATGCTGAAACCGTTTTTAATCCTGATTCTATTTTTTGTCGCCGGGACTGCCCTGGCGCAGGACTCCCTCTTGCTAGCGAGATTGAAGTCACTCAAGGGGGTTACCCAGTCGTTTTCCCAGTTCGCAAAAAAAGACTCTCTTTTCCTGATTTGTTTCTGGGCCACAAGTTCCGATGAGAGCATCGGCGAACTCAATGCCATCAATGCAGATCTGGAAAAATGGAAATCTGCGTTGCCGTTCAGGTTCATGGCCATTTCCGTAGACGAAGGAAAGGATATAAGGAAACTAAGGCCAACATACAATATGAATTCCTGGACCTTTGAACTCTATACAGACATATTCGGAGATCTGCGAAGGGCGTTGCATTCCAACAATCTCCCGCAATCCATGATCATTTTTAGAAATCAAATAATTTACCAGCAATCGGGATGGACCGAAGGCAGTGAAAACTATCTTTTTCAAAAACTGCTTGCCATTCACTCCGGAAGGTAATCGACCTCCCTGCACCATCGCATTACATTCAATGTATGATTTCTTTCAACTTTAGTGAATCCCGGTAGATCAACAGGAAATCTGCAGGTGCGCCAATCGTTATTTTTCCGAGAACGGGATCTTTCAGAAGAGAAGCCTGGTATGTAGAGCACATCTTCAGCGCTTCAATCAGTGAAATGCCCGCTTTTTCAACTGCATTTTTCAGGGTTGACATCATCGTCATGCAGGAACCGGAAAGGGTGCCGTCAGGTAGTGTATACCGGTCGCCCTGAAAAACATGGTGATAATAACCCTCAAATATTTGGGTAACGGCGTCCGTGATGAAGAATAAACGGTCGCCCAGGATTTTCTTGGTCAGCCTGACCGAATCAAAATCCACATGCACCCCGTCGCATATAATGCTGCTCATCACTTTTGAATCAGCATATACCGCACCTACCATCCCTGGCGCCCTGCCCTGAAGGGGAGACATGGCATTGAAAAAATGCGTGACCAGGGGGATGCCGAGCCCAAATGCGTGGCTTGCCTCAGCATAGCTGGCATTGCTGTGTCCGGCGGAAACAAGTACTCCTCCATCCATGAGCAGCCTGATAATTTCATCCTCGCATTGCTCTGGAGCCAGGGTCATCATTTTGAATATTCCCCGGCCATGACCGAGGAATGATAACAATTCTTCCCGGGAGGGTCTTTTAATGAACTTTTCAATATGCGCTCCTCTTTTTACCGGATTTATATAAGGTCCTTCGAGGTGAATGCCCAACAAACCTTTTTTTCCGGAAGCCATATAATCACCGGCTACTTCAATTCCTTTTAGGAAATTTTCCGGGGAGTTGGTGGCCATGGTAATCATAAAATGAGTGCAGCCACCGGAAAGACAATAGGCATATGTTGCTTCCAGCGCGGCAATGTCCAGGGAATGAGAAAATAATTTTCCCTTGCCGCCGTAGAGCTGAAGGTCGATAAAAGCGGGCGAGATCAGGCAATCCGCATCTTCCAAAATCTCATATCCGGAGGGGATTGCAGATCCTTCCACGATCCCCGTGACAATCTTGTTTTCTGTTAAAACAGCATGCCTTTGCAGGATTTCTTTTCCCGTAAATACTGAACCTGCCAGGTAAGCCTGCTTCATGAGCCGGAAGAATTAGGATTGAATTAAAAAATGATCGGCATCTTTCCAGAATGGGAATTGACTACGGACATTGTCCGTTATTTCTTTGTTCAGCGTAACCGTAATGATATCTTCATTTTCAGAAAGAGCACAAAGGATTTCACCAAGTGGTCCGACAACCATGGAGTTGCCCGGATAAACAAGTCCGTTCCCGTCTGTGCCCGTGCGGTTAACGCCGACAACAAAACACTGATTTTCTATAGCGCGCGCCAGTAGCAGGGTTTTCCAGGCGTGAATCCGGGAAGTTGGCCAGTTGGCAACCACGATCAGCACGTCGTATTCCAATTCTGTTTTTTCCTTTCCGGGTAATGGACTTGTGGGATTGGATTGGCGAAGCCATAAGGGGAAACGGAGATCATAACAGATTTGCAGCTGGATCTTCCATCCTTTTACGGAGGCGATCAGCCTGCTGCTGCCGGCGGTAAAAGATTCATGTTCTTTTCCATAAGCAAACAAATGCCTTTTGTCGTAGTAGCCATAGTTACCATCGGGCTGCATCCAGATGAGCCTGTTGAAAAAAAGCGGTTTCGCCTCCTCATCTTCCCTGATGATCACGCTTCCGGTGAGAATGCATTTTTTTTCCGACGCAATTTTTTTCATCCAGCTGATCGTTTGGCCATCCATCGATTCTGCCATGGTCGCGGTATTTGTGCTGAAGCCGGTACTGAACATTTCAGGAAGGATTACAATTTCTGTCTTTTCGGATATGCCTGAAATTTTCTTCTCCAGCATTCCGAGATTGGAGGATTTGTCTTCCCAGAAAAGGCTGCTCTGCACCAGCGAAACGGTAAGGTTCTTCATGTTTACGGTGATTAGTCGGTTCCGGAATCTGTTTCAGCTATGCCGGGAAACGAAAATGATTTCATCAATGAAGGTTCAAATCCTTTTTGGAGCAAATAATTCCGCCATTTGGTTTTCTTTACAAAAATATTCTTTTCAAACTTCAGGGCCAGCCATTTTTTATCCGCCTGCCTCGCAAAAGTCTTCAGGTATTCGGTTTGATCAATACCATCCAGTGCCTTGCGTATTCCGTATGTGCTGATCCCTTTTTGTTTGAGTGCATGCAGGATCTTCTGCCTTCCCCAGCCCTTGATCCTGAACTTGCCGGAAGCAAACTGTATGGCAAAGCGCTCTTCATTCAGGTATCCTTCCTCAATCAGATCCGAAATCACCTCTTCAGATTCCTTTTTAAATAAACCCAGGGCGTACAGCTTTTGCCTTACCTCGGCATGGTTGCGCTCCTGGTAGCTGCAAAAATGTTTCAGTTTCTGCAGCGCTTTGTCCTTGGAAATCCTGCCTGGCTTATATGCTGACCCCGGAAATACCATATTTTCCAAATATAAAACAACCCGGTCCGGTTCCCTGTTTTTAAACGCATTTTCGGCCCGTTTTCTAACCGGGATGCACAGTTCAGATGAAGATATTCCATCCCGATATTCGCCTTTTGCTGTAAGAAAAAATCAGTAGTTTCGTCCCAAAGTCCCGATTCATGAAGTTTATTGTTTCGTCCTCGGCTTTGCTCAAACAATTGCAGCAGATCAGCGGCGTCATCAGCGCCAATACCGTTTTACCGATTTTGGAAGATTTTTTATTTGAGGTGGAAAAAAACAAGTTGACCATTGTAGCAACGGACCTGGAAACAGTTATGAAGGTGAAGCTGGATGCAGAAGCCAAAGAAAGCGGCCGTGTTTGCATACCGGCTAAGATCCTGTTGGATTCACTGAAGAATATTGCCGATCAGCCACTGACCTTTACGATTGACAAACAGTTTGGCGTGGAAATCACGAGTGACAATGGGAAATACAAAGTGATGGGGGAAAATCCGGATAATTTCCCTAAAGATCCTTCAGCCGATGAGACCACTTCTTTTGAAATGCCGGCATCCGTTTTGACTACCGCCATAAATAAATCACTTTTTGCTGTTAGCAGCGATGATCTGCGGCCCGCTATGACGGGCGTCCTGCTGGAAATGAGCACAGCTGCCATGCAGTTCGTATCCACAGATGCGCACAGGCTTATCCGTTACAAAAGACAGGATGTTCAATGTGCTAAAAATGAATCCCTGATCGTTCCAAAAAAACCGTTGAACCTGTTGAAATCAGCCCTGCCTTCGTCTGACGAACATGTAAAACTGACTTATAACGGCAACCATTTATTTGTTATGTTCGGCGGGTTGCAGATGAGCTGCCGTTTGATCGACGCGAGATTCCCGGATTATAAAGTGGTGATTCCGGCCGACAATCCATATAAGCTTACAGTAAACCGCATTGATTTTCAAAATGCGCTCCGCCGGGTGAGTGTATTCAGTAATAAAAGCACAAATCAGGTGGTTTTGAGTATCCATGGAAGTGAGCTCCAGCTTGCCTCACAGGATGTTGACTTTTCATTTGAAGGAAACGAACGAATGAATTGCCAGTACGATGGGGAAGATATGTCCATTGCTTTTAACGCGCGGTTCTTAATTGAAATGCTCAATGCAACTGCTGCCGAAGAGATTCGGATTGAATTGTCCACACCTACCAAAGCCGGTATTATTAAACCTGTAACGCAGGATGAAAACGAAGATCTGCTTATGCTGGTAATGCCGCTGATGCTGAACAGTTAAGCGGCGGACGAAAGGATCAGTTAATTTTTATTGCAGAGAAACTGAAAGGGCTTCAATTCCTGTTGTCTAACGATACGCTGGATGTATCTTGTTCCTCTTAAAATTTTGTAGCTGTTGATATCGAAAACTTCGTGGGCGACGCAGAAATTTTCCAATGTTTCATAACGGAAAAGAAGATCGTTTAATTTCTCCAGTTCATAAGCCATGAACTGCTCCGTTGCAAATTCATCTTTCATGAGGACAAGTAAATCTCTATCCGGTGTTTTCATTTAATTAGATTTTAATAACCGACCATTCCTTTGTTCAAACCACATCCGCATTTCCTACTGCTTCCGCCTATATGATTACTGGTACTGCAGCTTGAACCTACAATGCTAATCATAATTAGAACAAAAATCAATAGGGCAAACGGGGTTTTCATAGTTTTCTTTGCACTAATTTAGAAAAAGTTTGCGATTATTTCCGGGTTTTTACCCCCATATTCAGAAATTAACATGATTCGCCTCAGCCCCGCCCAAATATTAATTGCTCCGCTGGATTGGGGTTTGGGGCATGCAACACGTTGTATACCAATAATTAAGGCCCTGATAGAGAAGGGGGCCTTTGTGATCATCGCCGCAAACGGCCCTCAAAGGGTGCTCCTGGAAGAGGAATTTCCGCAAAACGAATTCCTGGACATTCCGGATTATGGGATCAGTTATATGGGGAAAGGAAAAAGGCTGGTCCGGGGCCTCATTTTCCGGATTCCAGGAATCCTGAGAAGCATCCGGAAGGAGCATGGCTGGCTGAAGGAATTATGCCTTAAAAGGCAGATTGACCTCATCATTTCAGACAACCGGTACGGACTTTACCACGATAAAAAACACTCGGTTTTCCTGACGCATCAGCTGTTTATTCAATCGGGCCTGGGAAACCGGATTAACCGCTTCCTCCTTACACTCCATAATCGATTTATAAACCGGTTTTCCGAATGCTGGGTGGCTGATTTCCATGGCCCCCTTTCGCTGGCAGGCTTGCTTTCAAATCCTCCCCGGTTTCCCCGTATTCCGGTTAAATATATTGGCGTCCTTTCGCGATTTGTCCCGGAACCTGGTAAAACGGTCAGCAATCCGCTTCTGGTACTGATTTCCGGGCCCGAACCAGAAAGGACGGCATTTGAGGAAAAACTGTTCCGGGACCTTGCATCTTATCATGAACCGGTGGTTGTTGTGCGGGGGTTGCCGGGAACCAAGGAAGAAAAAAAACCGCTAAACCAGGTGAAAATCCACAATCATCTGAATTCCGCCCAGCTCAATATGCTGCTGATTATTTCAGATGTTGTGATTTGTAAAAGCGGTTACAGCACGGTGATGGATCTTGCCAGGCTGCGCAAAAAAGCAATTCTGGTTCCGACTCCGGGCCAGCCCGAACAGGAATACCTGGGGAAATACCTTCATGAAAAAAAATGGGCATTCAGCATTTCCCAGGAAGATTTTAATCTGGAGCAAAGCATGAATGCCGCCCTGGACCATGAATTCCGATTTCCCGAAATGCCCCTGGAAATTTTTCCTGAAAATTCAGTCAGGGACTTATTGAATCAACTTAATAGAGAGCTGATGATTTAGGTGAATCGAAGAAGAGAAAATCCTTTTCCATAGGAGAAAAATCCTGCCAGCTTTTAATTGGGGAAGTCACTGCAAAAACGCTGCTGGTTGGCATATTGGAAATATGGGTGCTTGTCAGGGAAGAAGCAAAATCGGTGATGCCGGGATTGTGCGAAAAAATGGCAATATAGTCGAACCGGTCATCCATGGTCGAAATTACCTGTTCAAATACTTCCGGAGAAGAATGATATAACTCAGGAACTAAAAGGATCTCATCCTTTTTACGGTTGTACTGGTTGATGAAGATCTCTGCAGTTGATCTTGCCCGGACCGCAGTACTGGAAACAAATTGGTCTATCCGTATATTTTCCCTTATCAGTCTTTTCGCCATTTCGGTTGCATCTTTGATACCTTTTTCACTCAGACCTCTTTCAAAATCCGAAGAAGCTGTAAAATGATTTACACTTTTTGCATGCCTGACCAACATTAAGACTTTCATCGCCATATCTATTTATTAACCAATACTTCTAAGTTAAACCAAGAATTTTTAACCCTCGAAGAATTATATAATTTTTAAGTTATTAAACCGGGAATGCGTCTAAGAATGGGATAATTTTGCGTCCCTCTGCTTATAGTTAGGGGAAATACTTAGTTAATATACTGCGGCCGGAAGAAAATTTGCGTAAGCCGAAGAAGAATATAAAGAACTCCGGGGGAACGGAGAAAGGATTATTTTTTTTTGCCGGCGCACAATAAAAAAGGTATTGGAATTAATTGCATAAACCGATATCAGATAATATTTTAGTCCTTTAACCCGTTTAATCCAACATCCGAAAACCCTATGCGAAAGACTTATCGAGTACTAACCGTAATCCTGCTGAATCTCCTTTTATTATTTGCCCCCGTTTTAGAAACGGCCAATGGCTTAAGGGCCACTTCACTTAAAAGATTGCCGGCCCCGTTCAGCGTTTCTGCAACCTCTGTTAAATTTGAGACCGATGTCAGTGCTTTATATAGCGAGACAAACCTGGAACAGTCCGGATTAAAACGCTCCGTGTTTGAATATGCTTATAAAGGATACCTGTATCTTTTGGAACAGCACAAGCTGAACAGGAGCAATGTTATTTCGATCTGCGATTTCAGTCAGTCGTCCAGAAGCCGCCGGCTATATGTAGTCGATCTGGAGAATAAAAAAATCCTGGTTAATACTTATGTTGCCCATGGAAGGCGCTCCGGGGGTGAGTATGCGAAATCTTTTTCCAACAACCGAAGCTCGCATAAAAGCAGCCTGGGTTTTTATGTAACCGAAGATACTTATGTTGGAAAGCATGGCCTTGCTTTAAAAATTCATGGCCTTGAAAAAGGATTTAACGATAAAGCGGACCGCAGAAATATAGTTGTCCACGGATCCAAATATGTCGGAGAAGATTATTTAAAGACAAACAGGATCAACGGCAGAAGTTTTGGTTGTCCGGCCATTCCCCTGGATGATGTGGACGATGTAATTGATAATATTAAAGGCGGGTCCTGCTTATTTATTTATCACCCAACCAAAAAATACCTGCATCGATTCGAAGATACTTAACAGTTAAGCGGACGTAAACTTCCGATGGTTTGAAGGTGAAAAGGCTCAATATAGGTTCGTACCCTATGATTGGGCTTTTCTTTTTAAAATACCCAGCCTGCCATCTGGCCGAGCACACCTGCGAGCAGGCCCATAATTATTTCGAATGAATTGTGTGCATTCAGCAGCATCCTGGAGCTGCAAACAATGCCTGCAATAAGAATGGAAATAGAGATATACAGGCCTGAGGCAAAGGGGTCATGCATTCCGAAGATGATGAAAAAGGCACAAAGGCCACCGACAGCCAGCGCATGCATACTGATCTTAAAAAAGATATTGCACATCCATCCTCCGCAGATGGCCAGGAATGATCCCAGGGCAAAATGCACGGCCACGGGAGGAATGTCGGAAAGGTTTCTGAATACATTCCAGGTCCACCAATAAAAGAACATAGCCACCAAAAAGCCAACGATGCGGTCCTGCATATTATGTAGCGCCAGTGACCGTACAAGTTTCAAACGCCATGCGACCAATATGGTTATGCCTGGATATATTACAGTGAACAATAAAGTGCTCAGCATCCGCAGGGTCCGCGTATGCTCATCCACACCAACGAAGGCAGAAGGATGCAGAAAGATCAAAAATGCAATTACATAAGTGCTGATCAGGAGCGGATGGAAGACTACAGAGAAAAAATGGGCGGCAAACCGGAGGCCCGGAGCAGCCTGCTTTTGCTCCTCCGGTGGCTTGTTTGAAAACGCCGGCAATAAAGAATCCATTAGTTAAATATTATAATTCTCTTCTGAGGCGGGCAACCGGAATATTCAATTGCTCCCGGTATTTGGCCACCGTTCTCCGCGCAATATTATAACCTTTTTCCTGGAGGAGCTCGGTCAGGCGTTCATCGCTGAGCGGCTTCTTTTTGCTTTCTCCTTCAATTAGATTACTCAGGATCTTCTTCACTTCCCGGGTCGAAACTTCCTCTCCGCTATCGGTGCTCAGGGATTCGCTGAAAAAGAATTTCAGCCGGTAGGTGCCAAATTCAGTTTGAACAAATTTACTGTTGGCCACCCGGCTTACAGTTGAAATATCCAGACCCGTTCTCTCAGCAATATCTTTCAGGATCATGGGCTTTAAAGCCGTCTCATCCCCTGTAAACAAAAAACTCATGCTGGTAATTCATGATGGTTTGCATCGTATTGATCAGGGTCTGCTGCCTTTGTTTAATCGCATCAATAAACCATTTAGCCGCATCGATTTTCTGTTTGATGAAGAGGACGGCTTCTTTTTGTCTTTTATCTTTTTTTGTACCACGGTCGTAGTCCTTCAGCATGTCCCGGTATCCATCGCTGATGCGCAGATCCGGCGCATTCCTGGAATTCAGAGTCAGCTCGAGCGTGCCTGCATTATTATAAATAAAGAAATCAGGAACCACATAACCCTCGCCCTTGCCCGTTCCTCCTACGTTTCCGCCAGGCTTCGGATTCAGTTTCACAATCTGTTTGATCACGTCGCGGAATTCTTCTTCGGAAATATTCAGTCCGCGCTGAATTTTATCGTAATGTTTTTTGGTGAATTCATCAAAGTAATCGGAGAGCACCTGGATGGCGAGGGTAACGCTTTTCCCTTCTGTTTTTTTTCTTTCTAACTGAAGGAGCAGGCTTTCCTGCAGGTCGCGGGCCGCCACGCCCGGGGGATCAAACTGCTGGATCTTGGTTATGACCGCCTCCACTTCGGCTTCATTACTTTCAATATTTTGCCGGAAGGCCAGGTCATCCACAATGGAAGCCGTTTCCCTGCGCAGGTAGCCATCATCGTCAATGCTCCCGGCGATCTGTTCTGCAATCTTACGCGTTCTTTCATCCAGCTTAAGCATACCCAGCTGATCAAGGAGCAATTCGTAAAAGCTTATTTCTACCTTGTGGGAAATCGTTTTGTTATCATCCTGCTCAGGGTAGTTTTCATCCCTTAGCTTATAATCAGACACATCATCGTCGTGATCATTTACATAGTCGCTGATATCAATATTATCGTATTCATCCTGGGTGCCTTCCATCTCAAATTCTTCTTCCTCACCTTCAAATTCATCCTTTGTATCTTCTGTTAACCCGTCATCATGGTCATCTTCAGCTACTTCGAGGGCGGGGTTTTCTTCGAGCTCCTCCTTGATCCGCTCTTCCAGGTTGGCGGTGGGCACCTGCAACAGCTTCATCAGCTGAATCTGCTGCGGGGACAGTTTTTGCAGTAACTTTTGCTGTAATGACTGACTTAATGCCATCTTTTATAAGGGGGTTATTCGCATGGGGGCGGAGATTATTTAAAAAAATCCGCCAATTCCACAAAAATCGCGCCGTAAATTTACATACAAATATGAAAAGTAGGCCCCAACGAATTATTTGTTTTGTTGTTGTTCTGGCCGGACATGCTTGTTTTATGCCGGTAAATGGGCAGGATAAGGCAAAACCGCCATGGATAAAGGATTTCAGGGGATTGTCTTTGCCGGGAGAAATTTTAAAAAGCGGAGTTAAAAATATTTCCCCGAAACCGGGAATTTTCAGCTTTACGGGGTATCAGGCCATGATTTCAGTAAATCAGGATGAATTATTGAAGGCGTTCCCGGCTAATTTCTATTATATCCATTCGGGCTTTTTTTGCAAAAGGGAATGGGAATTCGAAAAAGCGACCCATATTCCACTCCGGTTCAGGCTAGGTTCGCTTGATGACTGTAATGCGTTTGAGGGGAAACATTAGCCAGCACCAGCCTGACCGCCGCCGCTATTCCCTCCGCTTTTTCCTGAAGCTGCTCATCAGACCACGAGAGGCCGATGGCAGTTGAGATACAGCGGCTCATAACGGCATCACTGGGGCTGAAATCCTGCACCTGTAGCTTCTTAAGCGCGCCAGCCTGGGCATCGGTGAGCCTGTTCAGGGTTTCCACCTGTTTCAGGTGGTCCCACCTGCGGATATAATGCCAGTTGTGTTCGTACCAGTAAAAATTCCCGGCGAGGATATTCCTGGATTTCATTTCGGATACCACGGCCCGGGTCAATTCGGCACTGGGAAGGAACCAGCTAAGAAAAGTATGACTATCCCCGGCGGGGTCGGGGATGACCCTGAAGCTGACAGCAGGAATGCGGGAAAGCGTTTCCCGGAGATATTGATGGTTTTTTTTCTGAATGGCCAGGAAACTGTTGAGCTTGCGGATTTGGGCCAGTCCCACGGCAGCATGCAATTCTGAAATCCGGAAATTATAACCGGGGAAAGGATGCAATTCCGCCCCACGGTCAGTACCCTGGTGATCGTGTCCGTGATCCGAGTATCCGTCGCACCTGGCATAAATGGTTTTATCGTTGGTCAGTACGGCCCCTCCTTCCGCGCAGGTGACGGTCTTTACAAAATCAAAAGAAAACGCGCCGGCATCACCGATGGTGCCCAGGAATTTCCCTTTATAAGAGGCTCCTATGCTCTGGCATGCATCTTCCAGCATAATCAGCTTGTGTTCCCGGCAGATGGCCTGGATAGCGTCCAGATCCGCCATGCTCCCGCACATATGAACGGGTATTATGCAGCGGGTGGCTGGCGTGATGGCGTTTTTTACCGCCTGGGGATCGAGTGTCAGGGACTCGTTTACGTCTGCAATCACCGGGATCGCGCCAACACTCAATACTGCTTCAAAGCTTGCCACGAATGTAAATGATGGAATGATCACCTCATCCCCGGATCCGATACCGAGGGCGGCGAGCGCTACAGTTAGCGCCGAAGTACCGCTGGACACAAGCTGGGCATACCGGCATTGAAGCTGTTTGCAAAGGGCTTCTTCAAGTTCCTTTGATTTCCATATTCCTTTACGGGGCCCGTCGAAGCCGTATCGCATGAGAATTCCGGTTGACAAAACCTCGTTGACTTCCTTTCTTTCTTCTTCTCCAAAAAATTCAAATCCGGGCATGGTCAGGTATGATTATGGATGGGGAAATATCGATGTCCCCAAAGTTAAAATCTTTTATGCTCATCGCAGCGCTATTTGGCCTGCTTCCTTCTGTTCAGGGACAATCCTTGCAAAAAGGGAGAGCCTCAACAAACGCAGCTTCCCTTCAGGGGAAATGGTATCTGCAGGCCGTGCTCCCAAGCGATACATCGGCCGGACGCGTTCCTGAAATCAATTTTGATGTTCATCAGAATCATTTTTCGGGGAATACCGGATGCAATGCCATGCGCGGAAATGTTCATATTACAGATTCTACAATTGCTTTCGATGAACAGGTGGTGACTACAAAAATGCTTTGCACCGGATATAATGAACAGGCATTTCTAAAAAATCTGATCCGCACCGACGGATACAAAATTCGCAACGGCATGCTCATCCTGACCGTGGGCGGCACCGGGGTCTCCCGCTGGAGCAGGCAAATAATCAAACCTAAAAAAACACTAAAGGCCTGAGGGTCTTATTACTTATCCTCTTTTCAGCTTCCGTAGCTACAGGCAATAGCAGTCTTCGTAAATTGCAGGCATGCAGGATTACCTTCAGGGATTAAATCAAGCGCAGCAGGAGGCGGTATTATATATCAATGGCCCTTTAATGATCGTTGCCGGCGCGGGCAGCGGAAAAACAAAAGTGCTGACTACCCGGATTGCACACCTGATGAAAAGCGGGGTGGATGCTTTTAATATTCTTGCCCTTACATTCACCAACAAGGCTGCGCGCGAAATGAAGGAACGCGTGGAGCATATCCTTGGAAACAATGAAGCCCGCAATCTCTACATCGGCACCTTCCACAGCGTTTTTGCGCGTATTCTCCGCGCTGAAGCGCCCCGGCTCGGCTATCCGCATCATTTCACCATTTACGATACGGACGACGCGAAGGCTGTGATTAAGACTGTTGTGAATGAACTCAACCTCGACGATAAGCACTACAAACCGAATATCGTTTATAACCGGATTTCCCAGGCGAAAAACGGGTTGATAGGACCCGAAGCCTATGCGTCTGACTATTATATTCAACAGGAAGATGTGCGCAGCAACCGGCCTGCCATTGCACAGATCTATGAAGCATATGCGAAACGCTGTTTTAAGAACGGGTCTATGGACTTTGATGACCTGCTCTTGAAATTCTATGAACTTCTGAAACATTTTCCCGAAAGCCTTCATAAATACCAGCACAAATTCAAGTACATCCTGATCGATGAGTTCCAGGATACCAATCCGGCGCAATATGAGATCATTAAATTGCTGGGCGCAGTATATGAGAATGTTTGTGTGGTGGGGGATGATGCACAAAGCATATATAGTTTTCGCGGAGCCACCATTGAAAATATTTTACAGTTCCAGAAAGATTATGATGATGTGAAGGTAGTTAAGCTGGAACAGAATTACCGCAGCACCCAAAGCATCATCAAGGTAGCCAATGAAGTGATCAAACAGAATAAGGGACAGATACCAAAGAATCTCTGGACGGAAAATGTTGAAGGAGAAAAAATCCGGCTCGTGCGTACGATGACCGATAACGACGAAGGAAAATTTGTTGCCGATACCATACAGGAACAAAAACTCCGTAATCATTTTATGAACCGGGATTTTGCCATCCTGTACCGCACCAATTCTCAAAGCCGGGCATTTGAAGAAAGCCTTCGGAGAATGGGCATACCCTATACCATTTACGGGGGGATCAGCTTTTATCAGCGGAAGGAAATCAAGGATTTTATTTCTTACCTGCGGGTGATTGTAAACCCGAGCGATGAAGAATCCCTGAAAAGGATCATCAATTATCCTGCCCGCGGCATCGGAAAAAGCTCTATTGACAAAGCCGTTCTGGTGGCCAACGAAAAGAATATTCCGATGTGGGAAGTGCTCACCCAGGCAGCTTCAGCTGGATATAAGGGCGCCACACTGGAGTCGGTCGGCCAGTTTGTACAGATGATAAAAAGCTTTGCCAGCATGCTGGCCACTAAAAATGCTTATGAAGTCGCGGTTCATGTAGGCAGGCAAACCAATATCGTAAAGGATCTCTTTACTGACAAGACCACGGAGGGCCTGGCGCGTTATGAAAATATCCAGGAACTCCTGAATAGTATCAAGGAATGGGTGGATACCCAGCATAATCTCGCGCTGATAGATGAGGATGGGATTTTGATAGATCCGGCGTTGCAGGACAATGCGCGAGGCCAGGCCGATCTTTCCACCTATCTGCAACAGATCACTTTATTGACGGATGCGGATCAGAAAGATCCAAATGCGGATACCGTTAAACTAATGACAATTCATTCGGCAAAAGGCCTTGAGTTTAGCTGCGTGTTCGCAGCAGGATTGGAAGAATCCCTTTTTCCAAATGCCATGGCGATTAATACACGGGAGGAACTCGAGGAGGAAAGACGCTTGTTTTACGTGGTGATTACGCGGGCGAAACAACATTTATGGATAAGCTATGCGAATAGCCGCTACCGTTTTGGAAGTGTTATCCAAAACGATCCCAGCCGGTTTATTGAAGAGATTCCGGAAGCGCAGCTCGACAGAAGTTATGCAGGAAGAAGTATGAAAAATCAGGGCAGCGGTTGGGCAAACCGGAGTGCATACGACCGTATGAGCGGTGGTTATGGCCCGGGAACTGCAGCCGGTGAGCGATCAGCCAGGCCGGGTTATCTTCCGGTAAATATTAAGGGTTCAGGCCAGCAACATATTCCTTCCCTGGACTTCGCGCCCAGCGATACCAGCAACCTGGCCGCCGGGGACAAAGTGGAACACCAGAAATTTGGTTTCGGTGAAGTTGTGCGAATGGAAGGATCTGTTCACAATCCCGTTGCCACCGTGAACTTTGTATTGGGCGGAGAAAAAAAGATCATGCTGAATTATGCGAAGCTGAGGATAGTGAGGTAGTGTGGAAATGTGGGAATGCTGGAATTTGATAATTTGATAATTTGAAAATGTTTTGCGAGCCGAAGTGCACGTTGCCCGGCTAAGCGTAAGTTGGGGCTAATTTGGAAATTTGGTTTCGCTTCCGCAAAATATTTTCCTTCCTGCAATAATCACTGGTCTTTTCAGAAAAGTATAATCCTGAAGTATAAGATTTCGGAAATCATTTTCTCCGAGTTTTTTGTCTTTTAGACCCATAGATTTGAATTTTATGGCGCGGCGGCTGAACAGCGCTTCGTAAGAACCGATCCGCTTTTTCATTTCATCGAGTTGCCCGGGAGTAATCTGATCCGTTTTTATGTCCTGAAATTCAAATCCCTTCTCTTTAAGCTTTGCTTCTTTGATAATCCTGCGGCATGTGTCGCAGCTGGAGAGACAATAAACTTTTTTCATCAATTTCCAAATTTTCAAATTAGCCCCACCTTCGCCGTGCTTTAGTAGACGAGGCATTTTCACATTTTCAAATTAGCCCCACCTTCGCCGTGCTTTAGTAGACGAGGCATTTTCAAATTATCAAATTTTCCACCTTCGCTGCGCTTCGGTGGGCAAACCATTTTCAAATTTTCAAATTACCACATTAACTCCCCAATTACTCAAGCAATAATTTCTGAAACGACACCGAGTCTCCGTTGAAAACGTCAAAATCCACGTTTGTATAAATTCCGTTCACCCGACCCCGTTCGTTATGCTGCCAGAAACTCCAGGGCCGGTAAATCCGTGGTTGCACCGGCTGAAGATAGTGGGCAACCCATAAAAAATATCCGTCAAAATCATCTTTCAGGTATCGTTCATAAAAATCAACATTGGTATAGACTATCGGCGGAGTTCCGTAATATGACCGGACGGTCTCCAGCCATTCCTTAGCCCTTTCCCTTATTTTCTCGGGAGACACGCCGTTCGTTTCTTCAATATCCAGCACCGGTGGCAGATCTCCCGGCATCAGCGTTACGGAGTTAATGAAATTTTCTGCCTGAGCCCGCCCGCTCTTTGCCGGCAGGAAATAATGGTAGGCGCCACGGGTTATTCCAGCGCTTTTTATCTTGGTCCAGTTGCGGTCGAACATCGCATCTTCATTTCCGAGTCCTTCAGTTGCCTTGATGAATGCAAAGCTGATATGAATATTATTTACCTGCATCTCCTTTACCGATTGCCAGTTGATCGTACTCTGGTATTTGGAAACATCAATACCGTGAATGGAATAATTCGTCGGGATCTCTATCCCGAATTGGGGATATTCTACAAAACCGGCCTTCTTTGACATCGCCCACTGGTAAAGCCATACCAGCACCATGAGGATAATGGCAGACGACAGGATAAACACGAGTATTTTCCAGATTCTACTTCTGATTCTCCAGATTCTCTTCCTGATTTTGGCCATAGGTATACTTAAACGATTGCAAATATAGACTCCGGTGCACTGTTAACGAAGCTATTCGCTCTTTCGGTTTTTTAAAACTAAATTTATACCGTATATGCCTGATTTTAACTGGAACGATACGGTGAACCTGTTTTCCAAACTCAGCTTACGCCGGGGATGGAACGGGGTGAAGCTGCTGTCGAGTTTTTATGTGAGCAAGTGGACCCGCAAACCTGTTCAATGGGGCCTTCCCGTTTCGATTTCCTTCGAACCCACTACTTCATGCAATTTGCGTTGTCCGGAATGTCCGAGCGGACTACGTGCATTTACCCGTCCGACCGGCATGCTTGAAAAGGAATTTTTTCAGGATATGATCAGCCAGCTTGCGCCCGACCTGCTTTATCTCACTTTTTATTTTCAGGGGGAGCCCTATTTAAATCCGGAATTTTTGACGATGGTTGAATATGCGTCCCGGAAAAAAATCTATACGGCAACTTCAACAAACGCGCATTATTTGAACGATGAAAATGCGCGTAAGACAGTGGAGAGCGGGCTGGACAGGCTGATCATCTCTATAGACGGCACGACCCAGGAAGTATACAGTCAGTATCGTGTAGGCGGACAGCTGGAAAAAGTACTTGCGGGCGCGGCAAATATCGTAAAGTGGAAAAAAGAGCTGGGCAGTAAAACACCTTTTATTTTTTTCCAGTTTCTCGTAGTGCGCCCCAATGAACACCAGATGGAAGAAGCAAGGACCCTGGCGAAAAAAACAGGCGTTGACGGGATCCGGTTCAAGAGCGCCCAGATCTATGATTACAAACAGGATCCCAATCAACTCATCCCTCAGCACAGCGAGCTGACCCGCTATCGTAAAAGACCTGATGGGACTTATGAATCAAAAAATCACCTGAATAATCATTGTTGGCGCCTTTGGAAGGCTCCGGTAATTACCTGGGACGGACTGGTTGTGCCCTGTTGTTTTGATAAAGATGCCGCGCACCGGATGGGGGACCTCAGGATAAAATCCTTCAGAGAGATTTGGCAGGATGAAAAATATGTCCATTTTCGGAGGCAAATCCTTCAGGGCCGTGCAAATATTGATATTTGCTCAAATTGCAGTGAAGGCGTAAAGGTTTGGGGCAGCTGAATCAAATAAAAAGCAATGAGTTTAGAAGACGATATTAACCAGCATGTATTCCGGAATGAATACCAGAAATCTGTTTTGAATCTTATTTACACTTTCAACTGGATGAATGAGCGACTGAACAAAGAGTTCGAGCCATTTGATGTGACACAGCAGCAGTTTAATATTTTGCGCATTTTGCGCGGCGCAGGTCAGGCATTGTCTACCCTTCAGATCCGGCAAAGGATGCTCGACAAGATGAGCGATACCAGCCGGATCGTAGACCGCCTCGTGAAAAAAGGACTCGTAAAAAAAACTGTTTGTCGTGAGGACCGCCGCCTCGTGGATGTGCTGCTGACTGAAAAAGGCAAAAAGTTATTGCAACATATGGATGAACTGGAACCCGAATTTGACTCCGTATTTCAAAACCTGAACCAGGCCGAAGCCAGACAATTAAATGAATTGCTGGATAAGATCAGAACAGCTAATAAGGGATGATAGATGCTTACATTTGCGCAATATTATCTTCAGCGTTGGGATTACTTATGAAAAGATTTCTTCTTGCCTCCGTACCGTTTTTTTTCTCATTGATTGTATTTGGCCAGCCGAAATATGAATTCCGCGGGGTATGGATTGCCACAGTTGAGAATATTGACTGGCCTTCGCGCGGGAATTATAATACCTCCTTACAAAAGGAAGAATTTATCCATCAGCTTGACATGCACCAGCGCAACGGCATGAATGCGGTTATTGTTCAGGTGAGGCCGGCCTGTGATGCATTTTTTCCTTCGGCATTTGAGCCCTGGAGCGAATGGCTTACCGGGGTGCAGGGAAAGGCGCCGACACCTTTTTATGATCCCCTGGAATTCATGATCAGGGAAACCCATAAAAGAGGAATGGAATTTCATGCCTGGTGTAATCCATATCGCGCCGTTTTCCGGATAAACCGGTCGTCCGTTGCGGTAAATCATATTACGCGCGTTCACCCTGACTGGGTCATTACTTATGGTGATACCCAATACCTGGATCCCGGTAATAAGGAAGTTCAATTATATGTGGTATCCGTTATCCGGGACATGCTGAGGAGATATGATGTTGATGCCATTCATTTTGACGATTATTTTTACCCGTACCGGATCTCAGGAAAAGAATTTCCTGATGATGAATCTTTTGCAAAATATGGAAACGGGATGGATAAAGAAACCTGGAGAAGGAGCAATGTGGATTCTGTTATCCTCATGCTCAGCCGTATGATCCATCAGGAAAAAAAGACCTGCAAGTTTGGCGTCAGTCCGTTCGGCGTTTGGAGAAATCTCTCCAAAGATTCCCTGGGAAGTGATACGCATGCCGGCCAGACGAATTATGATGATCTCTATGCAGATATCCTGTTATGGTTGAAAAATGGATGGGTTGATTATATTGCGCCGCAACTTTATTGGGAGTTTGAACAGAAAAACGCGCCCTTCGGCGTTTTGCTGGATTGGTGGAGCAAACACAGCTATGGGCGTCCATGCTATATCGGATTGGGAATTTACCGGGCGGGGTCTAATATTTATTGGAGAAATAAGAATCAGTTACCCCGGCAATTGGCCGCCATACGCAACACGCCCAATATCGGCGGCATGGTTTATTTCAGCAGTACTTCCTTTGAAAAAAATCCTTATGGATGGAACGACAGTCTCCGGGAAAATTATTATAATTATCCGGCGCTGATCGCGCCCATGCCATGGATTGACAGTGTAAAGCCGTCCCCGCCGCTGATAAAAATCAATACCGGCAAGGATTCCCTGATCATTCAATTTGAAAAAGGAAATGCAGCAGACACGCTGCGCGGATTTGCGGTATATAAAACCACAGGAAGGTTGCCTGCGGATGCTGCAGGAAATCTCAGTACGGATTCTGAAAGAGTATACATGTTCATTCCAAATAATGAATATGCGCAACTTGCTTTCAATGTACAGGATTTGCTCATGCACAAAGACGAACGGTATTATGTTACCGCGATCAGCAGGACGAACAATGAAAGCATGCCTATTCTACTCTATCCGTCGGGGATGAATTCATCCGCCGCCCCCTAAATAGAGATTCCCTGTATCGCTCGAATATCTGCCCAATAGCTTAATTTTGAGGCAATCAATACCTCCCATTTTCAATGGCGTTAATTGACGTACAATTACCCAATTCATTGGCCAGGGCGTTGCGTTTGCCGAAGAAATCAGTCCGGCGTCAGCAATTGAAGGTTCTCAAAAAATTATTGAAGAAAGCGCGGTTTACACAATTCGGACAGCAATTTCAGTTCGACAGGATATTACTCGATAAGAATACGGTAAAAAGCTTTCAGAAGCACGTTCCCGTTTATGATTACAGCAAGATCTATAAAGAATGGTGGTACAAAACGCTGGAAGGGAAACCGGATATCTGCTGGCCGGGCAAAATAAAATATTACGCCCTTAGTTCGGGCACTTCTGAAGCCGGAAGCAAATATATTCCGGTCACCAATGATCTGTTGCGCGGCAACCGGGTAGTGATGGTCCGCCAGCTGCTGAGTCTCCGTAATTATCAGGATATTCCCATGAAAAGCATCGGCAAGGGTTGGCTGATGATCGGTGGCAGCACAGCGCTGCAGAAAGGTCCGGGATATTATGAAGGTGATCTCAGTGGTATTTCCGCGAAGAAAGTTCCATTCTGGTTCTCGCCGTTTTATAAGCCCGGGAAACGCATTGCGAGAACAAAGGACTGGACCCGGAAACTGGAAGAGATCGTGGCGCAGGCACCTAATTGGGATATCGGTTTTATCGTCGGTGTCCCCGCCTGGATCCAGATGTGCATGGAGAAGATCATTGAAAAGTATCAACTGAAAAATATTCATGAGATCTGGCCAAACCTGGGTTTCTTCGTGCACGGAGGCGTTTCTTTCGAGCCCTATAAAAAAGGATTCGAAAAACTGCTGGGCAAGCAGATTACGTATATTGAAACCTATCTGGCTTCGGAAGGATTTATTGCTTACCAGGATCGTCAGGATGAGCGGGGCATGCGCCTGGTAACCAACCAGCATTTGTTTTTTGAGTTTGTTCCATTCGACAGTAATAATTTTGACCAGGATGGAAATTTGGTAAATGAACCGGTCGCATTGCAGATAAATGAAGTGGAGGAAGGAAAGGATTACGCGCTCCTGATCAGCACCTGTGCAGGCGCCTGGCGATACCTCATCGGGGATACGATCAGGTTTACGAGCAAGGAAAAAAGCGAGATCATAATTACGGGGCGGACCAAACATTACCTGAGCCTTGTGGGCGAGCATCTGAGCGTAGACAATATGAACCAGGCCATTCAACTGGTCAGCGAAGAACTGAATATCTCCATACCGGAGTTTACCGTCGCGGGTGTGCCACATGGTCTTTTTTTCGCACATCAATGGTATATTGCCAGCGAAACAGAGCTGGATCCTGAGAGCATCCGCAATAAGATTGATGAAAACCTGAAACGACTCAACGATGATTATGCGGTAGAGAGAAAAAGCGCATTAAAAGATATAGGAGTGAAAGTGCTGAATCCGGAAATCTTCATGGAATTTATGCGGGCATCCGGCAAAGAGGGTGGTCAGCATAAATTTCCACGCGTGTTAAAAGGAAAAATGTTAAAGGACTGGTTGAATTTCCTTGATAATACAACAGAGAAAGTGCAGTATCCGTAAAAAGAACAGCCCATGATCGAAGCCATATGGAAAGGATTAGCGCTGGGTATTGTGCTTGCATTATCTGTTGGTCCGATTATTTTTACCATTATCAAACAAAGCCTTACCGCCGGTCATAAGGGCGGTTTCAGTTTTGTCGCCGGCGTGTGGCTAAGCGATCTTATCCTGGTAATTCTCAGCAACGTCTTTACGGAATGGGTTACGCGCCTGCTTGAATATAAGAAACTCATCGGCTATGGGGGAAGCAGCTTTCTGATCGCCCTGGGCGTTTATTTTTTCTTCTTTAAAAAAGTTCATCTGAAGTCCACTACCGGATCTGTGCACCTGGAGGATTTCACTGCGCGTGAAATGATAAGAACTTTCGCATCCGGATTCATCATTAATACCCTGAATCCGGGCGTGCTGGCTTTCTGGCTGGGCAATGCCACGGTTCTGGCCCTCACCCACACCTTAAAGCAAAGAATAATCATTTTTTCCACCTGCCTGATCATAAATATGGGCGCAGATGTAGGCAAGGTGATGATGGCTGGTAAGTTGAGAAAAAGACTGACGGTGCATAATCTTAACATCATTAACAAAATTTCCGGCGGCATATTGATAGCTTTCGGAATAGCTTTGCTCTACGGGGTAATTTTCCTTGAAAATAAGATCAGGTAATGAAATTGAACAGCCGGCCCTTCTTATATGTCCCTTTGGGAAAAATTCTCCTCCTGCTTTCCTGCTTTACACCCCGGCCCAGCTTTTGTCAAACGGATGTTTTGATTCTTCAAAAGGAAGGTCGGAATATTAAAACTTACGCCCCGGGCCAGCACATTATTTTCGAAACTATTTATGAACAATGGTTCGACGGCACATTAACTGACTTAAGAAACGACAGCGTTTTTATTAATGGAATTCCTTTTCATTATAATGAAATCAAGACCATGCGCGTGGAGAGGGAAAAACTGAATTATATTCAGGACGGTACTTTGCTCATTATTGCCGGAGTCGGGGTGCTGGTTTTGAACACGGTAAACGGTTTGTACCGGAAAGACAAGCCTGCAGAATGGTTTTCCGCAACGGGATGGATTACCGCAGGCGCATTGATCCTGGGTGGAATTTTGTTGAGAAGGGCAAGGACCCGTACTTTTCCGCTCGGAAAGAAATATGGTTTACACTATCTTGAAATTCATTCATACAAACCGAACCCTGTTGCCCATCCCCCGGGGGATACAACTCAACCAAAAGAATAGATGGCCATTAAAACCAAGGGATTGGTACCCCGCATCTGGAAATGGGTTAAACGGATCCTGATCTTCCTGTTTTTTTTGCACATTTTTTACCTGCTGATTTTAAAGTGGATGAATCCGCCTGTCACGCTTACTCAGCTGAGCAGCTTTTTTCATGGATACGGATTGAAAAGAGATTATGTTTCCATGAATAATATTTCCCCATATGCCAAGCTCAGCGTAATTGCATCAGAAGATCAGTTGTTTGCCGACCATGACGGATTTGATTTTAAGTCGATCGAAAAAGCCATGAAGCATAACCAGAAAAGCAAGTCGCTGCATGGCGCCAGTACGATAAGCCAGCAGGTTGCCAAGAATATTTTTCTATGGCAGGGCCGGAGCTGGATCAGGAAGGCGCTGGAAGTTTATTTTACGTTCATGATTGAAGAACTCTGGGGGAAAAAGCGTATTCTGGAAATCTATCTCAATGTGAGCGAAATGGGGAAAGGCGTTTTTGGAATTGAGGCGGCGTCAAAATTTTATTTTAATAAACACGCCAGGTCTCTTTCGCGAAGCGAATCGGCAATGATTGCTGCCTGTCTCCCAAATCCTAAAGTATTTACCGTAAGACCGATGTCCAGGCGCGTGGCCGCACGTTATCCATGGATCATGGTGCAGACGAATCACCTCCAGGATGATCCGGATATCATTAAATTATTGCAATAGCAATTGGTCGACCGCTTTAATGGCCCGGCCAAGCCTTTCATCACTGAGTCCGCTGATCTCAACCCAATCCGTATCCTGATTTATCATAAGGTCTTTATAGATCCTGAAAAGTATATTCCGGTTTACCAGGTCAGGATATTCCCTTAACTCATCTTTCACCCAGGGCAGGTCCGTATTGCAGAGCAGGTAAAGATCGTAGGCCTTCTCAACGATCTGATCCAGGATAAAAGAATGGCATTTGCCAAAAACAAATTCACACCAAACCTTCATCACATACATATCCGTGTCTATGAATAAGACCCTCCCGGTCTCTTTTTTTAATGCTTCATCTTCAGCCTGCAATTGTCCGCGCGCAATCGTGATCAGGTCATCATATTGATACGGCCTCCCGATGTTCAATAAATATTCCCGGGCGAATTCCGGAACCCAGCTGGTTTTGTAGTGACCAGCGAGCTGGCTGCAAAGCGTGCTCTTGCCTGTGCATTCAGGACCGAGCACGACCACTTTTTTAGGCGGCGGCATGCAGGATTTTTTTTCTCCAGGTAATATAGCCCATAATGGCAAGAATCAGGAAAACGAGGTATTGAAAGCTAAGAAATACGAGGTGTTTGTAAAAATTAAGCGGTACAGAAGCCAGGTCGGTAATAATCCACCATGTCCAGTTATCCAGTTTCTTTTTGTTCATCAGCCACATTCCTGTGAATGCGGCGGCTGAAGTAAAGCTATCTGCAATGGGCACGGTACTGTCAGTAAAATGTTTGAGTAAAAGGAAAAGAACGATCCAGCAAATGAAAAAGAAGACCAGGCTGTTTATCCAGTCTCTTGTTGATGAGGCCGTAATTTTCAGCACCTTCTTCCCCTGTTTTTTCTGAGCCCACATGATCCAGCCGATGATGCTCATCACGGTATAATAAAAATTTACAGAGGCATCTGCGTACAGGCCGGTAATAATATAGAGATAGATGGAGATTCCTGTATTCACCATTCCGACAGGGTAAACCAGTATATGTTCCATGCGGGAAAATATCACACTGGCAATACCGAAGATCACTGCGATGTATTCGAGCCAGGAGGTCCTTTGAATGTCTTCGATGAGCTGCTGGGCAATTTGATGCAATGCCGGAAGATTATGGGTTGAAGAAGACGGAAAGTTAAAAAAAATCCCGCCGGAGGCGGGAATAAAAAAGTTTCCGGAAATCTTAATCTGCTTCGGCGACGACTTCCCTTACTTCGGGGATCATGCGTTTCATCATGCCTTCAATGCCGGCTTTCAGCGTGATCATCGAAGAAGGACAACCGGAGCAGGAACCATGCAACATCAGGTTGACTGTGCCTTCATTATAGCTCTTGAACTGGATGGCACCACCGTCCATTTCCACTGCGGGCTTTACATAATTTTCCAGTAATTCCTTGATCCGCTTAACCACATCGTCATCGTCGGCACCTATGGCATTGCCATCTGTATGTGCCACCGTAATCTCTTCCTCGTTAATGACGGGTTTCGCATCTTCCAGGTAATCCTTCAGGAACTGCCGGATGGAGGGGATCACATCGGCCCAGTCCGTATCTGTAATCTTGGTAAGCGTCACAAAATTGCTGGCTATAAAAATGCTTTTAATAAAGGGAAATCCGAACAATTCAATGGCCAGCGGGGATGGTTTGGCAGACTCAACATCCGGGAAATCAATGCTTTTGCCCGGGTAAAGCAGTTTGTTGGCGACAAACTTCATGGTTTCGGGATTCGGAGTCATCTCCGTATAGATGCTAATGACCGGGTTGCCTGTTTTAATCATATCTCACTGTTTAGTCTGCAAAAATAACGATTTCATTGGAGAATGGTTTTTGAAATTCCATCAACCATCAACTATCAACCATCAACCATTCAAGTACCGTACTTTTGCATACAATGACCAAAAAAGCCTGGCTTCTTATCACATTCTTCGCAGTCCTCATCCTGGGTTTCTATGTGGCAATCACCTGGATCATTCCCGGGTTTGGAAAAGTAAGCTACCCTGTGCTTAGCGATGTGAAGCCTTTTTCCTTTGTTGACCAGGACGGGCGGACCATCACAAATAAAGATGTTGCGGGAAAAGTGTATGTGGCGGAATATTTTTTCACCACCTGCAAGGGAATTTGCCCCAAGATGAATACCAATCTCAAATCTGTTTACGAAAAATATAAAAACGAGCCTGATTTTTTAATTCTTTCTCATAGCGTGGATCCTATTACAGACAGCGTGGGCCGTTTAAAAGTATATGCGGATTCCCTGGGTGTTGATTCGCGTCACTGGATTTTTCTGACGGGCGACAAAGATTCCCTCTACCAGGCAGCCAGGGTAAGTTATTTGCTCGATGATCCCAAGAACAATCTTTCTCCCATCGATCAGCAATTCATACATACCCAGTTCTTCGCGCTGGTGGATAAAAGGGGAGAAGTGCGCAAGATTGTGGATGGTTTGGAAAAGGATGAACTGAAGCAATTGGATGAGGCCATTGAGGAACTACTGAAAGAAGATCCGAATAACCACCTCGCGCGGTCTCCATACATCAGGCCGGGGTAAATAGAGAATGGAAGATTGAGGAAGGCGAGTGGTATTGCCTGATAGATTCCCGGAATGCCTTCCTCCGCAGGAATGCTCAACCGGGCCGGGAAGATATCAAAAAGAAAGCCCCGATGTAGAAACACCGGGACTTTTGGTTAAGGCTCTGATTAGTAGCTATTTTTAAACCGGTCGATGCCGTTTGTTCTTATTGATTCATGCAAATATAAATGCCCAGGGTGAATTCGCACAAGGATTGAGGCATACCATTTTCGGGGTATGGTGGTCTTTAACAATTAAAGAACAAAATTTATTTGTTCATTCGACAAAATCCATCAATTCTTTAATGTAATCTCCGGAAAAATCAAACTTCAAACCCGCAGCTGAGTATAATTCCGGAAGTGTTTTGGTGCCGCCGAGTGCCAGCGCGGCAGTATAATGGTCAAGGGCACTTCTTTGTTTTTCTTAAACTGCATCCAAAGTCCGATGGCGCCCAGTTGCGCAATCCCATATTCAATATAATAAAATGGGACTTCAAACAAGATGCAGTTGCTTTTGCCATATATTTTTCTGGTATTCCTCGAGGCCACTCCAGTCAACCGTTCCGGATGAAAATTCACTGTAGATCCGGAACCAGTTTTCAGTCCTTTCTTCAAGACTATGTCCTGGATTTTCATAAACCCAATGCTGAAATTTATCAATGGTTGCGATCCAGGGAAAGATGGTAATGACTCTTTCCAGCTGTTGAATTTTTGCGCGCTTGCAGATCGTCGCTCATTGTCAAAATACACGCTCCCAGTTCTCCATGCTGAAAAGTTCCATAGACATACTGGCTACTTCGGCAATCTCCATGGGATATTCCTTAAATGCGCTCAACTCCAGATGATGGGAAAGAAAGGAATGGATGGCATGACCGCCCTCATGCACCATAGTGGTAACATCACGCATTTGACCGGCTGCATTCATGAAAATAAATGGCGCTCCTGTTTCCGCCAGCGGACAATTGTAACCTCCGGGCGCTTTGCCGTTCCGGCTTTCAAGATCGAAACGGTTCATTTTCTTCATCGTCAGCAAACAATCTGCAAAAAATGGCTGCAAGTCTGGTGAAACAATGCACAGTTTTTTCCAACAACTCATTTCCGTTGTTAAATGGATTGCAGGGGATTAATTCCGGCCGGTTCGGCTTCCGTATCCCATGGCCGTAAGGTTTCCAGACCAAGCTTTTTCTGTTTGTTTTCATTGATCATGGAAACCAGGGGAACAATATATTTCTTTACCGCATCATGAAAATGAAAACAATCCTCCTTGGTATAATCGAATCGGCCCATTTCCACAAACTTATAATCGCGGTAATTGGCAAATCCTGCATTCTTTGCCACCTGGTGGCGGCTTTGAATGAGTTCGCTAAAGAGTTTATTCAACGCATCTTTGTCCTGCAGCCGGCGTTCCTGCATTTTACGGTAAACCTGCTCACGCAAGGTGCGGTCAGGATTTTCCAGAAATTTCATTGCCTGTTGCAGCGTATATTCCTGGTCGTTGACTGTTACAGTCATTTTCCCGGAAATGGCACCGAATTGTTGCGCCAAGCACACTGAATTCTGACTGAATGGGAATATTTTCTTCCCGGAAAAATTCAATGCTTTTTTTTACCGAACGCAGATAAGTAAAATATTTATCCTGGTCGAAGCGATGCCGTTAAGCGGACTTTCACAAGTTTGCGGTTCAGCCGGTCGGCATAAGGCCGTATTTTCGGCTGGATCTCCATCATGAAATAAGTAAAATGCTCTTCCAGCTTTTTATTCTCCGTGTCACAGGTCATTCGGATATGACGCCAGGAAACATCTTCGCTGATGATCGCTTCCAGTTCACTCATATCTGCAACCATTTTTCAAGATCTGCCGGAGTAGCAATGGATCTTTCTTCGAGTCCGATTAAAAAAGGTTCTATGGATTTCCAATCAGTGAGCTCAAAATTTTCAGGAACAAACCGGCGGGGCGGTTTTTGAATTTCTGCAGAATACGTTTTCATTGTTATTGCTGTGAAAATTTAGGGGCCGGGGCAATGGCTATTTAGCCTTCTTTTTTGCGGCGGGCTTTTTGGATTTGGCTCCTGCCGCTGATTTCTTTTCGTCTTTATTTTTTGAAGCAGCCGTTTTCTTTGCAGGCTTTTTCTTTTCAGATTTTTCAGGCGCTTCCTTTGCGGGGGATGCTTTTTTTACTTCTTTTTTTGCAGCAGGTTTCTTCTCTTCTTCTTTTTCCTTTGACGCGGCAACTTTTTTTACGGGCGCTGCTTCTGGTTTCTTCGTTTCTTTTGGCTCTTTCTACAACTTCTTCGGCCACCGGCCCGGAAAGTTTGATCTCAATATTATTTGCCTTCAAAACGGAAAACCATTTAACCATTTTCTTCAGGTCGCTCGCATAAACGCGACTGTGATCAAGCTCCGGGTAAACTTTTTCAAAATAAGATTTCAAGGCCGCAGGATCTCTGTCATCGGGCAACTTCTCCTTGCTTTCTTCCATTGCTTTCAGAATGGTGACCAGGTTTTCATTGTGTCGCTCCGTGTATACCTCAATGCTTTCAAGATGGGAGAACTGGTGCACCCTGCTTGAAACAAAGCGCGTACTCTTGTCTTCAAATGACCGTACGATGCCACCATCCGATTTACTGCTGATCAGCTCATATAGTCCCGGGAGGCCGGTAATGGCAATGATCTTCGAATATTCCATAATACTCACTTAGATTTAAAAAGTGGTGCAAGTTAATCATAAAAAAGATACCCATTCACGGGATGGCTGTTTTTGGCAGGTGCTTTCAGCTGGTATGGTTTTTTAAGCAACTTCACCACACTAAATTTATTTTATGGAAAAATCAAAAGAAATCATTGAGGTTTTGAATGATCTGGTCATGATCAATAACGATCGGATTGAAGGGTATGAAAAGGCGGTAAAGGAGCTCAAACCTGATGACCAGGACCTGAGATCCCTTTTTGATCATATGATCATTGAGAGTCACCAAATAAAATCAGACCTGGTTCAGGAACTCCAGGTCCTTCATGGGGATGTGGAAAAAGGAACCACTGAAATGGGTAAAATCTACCGCGGCTGGATGAGTTTAAAAGCCATATTTTCAGGGGAGAGCCGGCATGCTATTCTTTCCAATTGCGAATTTGGTGAGGATTCTGCACAAAAAGCCTATGATAAGGCTTTGGAAACCGAAAAGCTTCCTGCATTTTTAAGAGAAATGTTTCTTAATCAGCAGGCAACATTGAAAGCTTCCCACGATGAGATCAGGGATCTCCGCAATCAATATGTATAGCAAGCAAGAGGTGGTATTTGAAATAGAAGACCTGGCCGTAGTTGCCAGGTCTTTCTCTTTATGGTAATCAGGTAAAGTATATAAAAACTATCTTCTGCCTCCGCCACCGCCCCTGCTTCCGCCACCCCCTCCACCGCCAGATCTGGCGCCGCCTCCGCCACCCCCTGAGGGTCTTGCCATCCCCCCACCGCCGGAAGAACGGTAACTACCGCCACCGGATGGCCGCAGGCCTTGCTCTTTCAAAATTCTGGGTGCGAACCGCTCCGCGGTCACGCATAACCTGCTGACGGTTTAAGTTCTGGATCGTTTCAGATCTGGAATTTGTAACCGGCGACCAGCTGCGGTTCTGCCGTTGCTGCCACTGACTCTGTTGTCCGCGCTGAAAAACATTCCCCTGGCGGTCTGAATAAACAGTTTGCCTAAGCCCTTGATCCACCATTTACTGAATTCGTTCCGCCAAATCCCGGACCTCGAGCCTGCGCCATTGGGTCTCGGAGTATTGAAACTACCGCCAGACCTGGTTGATGTAGGACGATTATTGAAATTCCTTGCAACACCAGCACCTCTGAAATTTGTGCGGGTAACCACACCTCCACGGTTTCTGTAAATATTATTTGAATAGTTCACGCGGACATTATTCCGGACGCTAAATGATCTTCCATAAAACCCAAAGGGTCTTACTCCACCATGAAATCCTCCCCAATATGCCGGGTGATAAAATGAAGGACCCCACCAGCCACATCCGAATCCCAAACGGCCGTAAAATCCGAACCCGTAATTAAACCATCCCCAGGGATATCCCCATCCGAAACTCCAGCCATAAAACGGAGAGTAACCGAAATTGAATCCCCATGACCAGGGTCTCGGAAAATAATATCCGTCAAACCACGGATCATAATAAAAACCGGTTCCGTAAACAACAGTAGGTCCGTAGACATAGCTGTTCAGATAGCCCGGTGTATATCCTTCGTACACGTAATCCGGATCAACATCATAAACATTGACATATTTCGAATTGTAATCGGGGTTATTCGGGGGAATGCGGTCGACTTCATCCGGCCTGTCTGTACTGACGGCCCAGGGTCCGTTGGGACTGTCTGATACGAACCAAACCCCATTGTCCACCGTATAAAACCGGCCATCTTTAGTGCGAAGGACGGTTGAAGAAGTGTTTACTGCGTATTGCAGATCTGTTCCTTCAATATCTGTAAACTTGGGCTGGCCATCATAAGTTACGCTTGTTGTTGCGGTGCGACGGTCCACTTTGGCTGTCTGGGGAATCTGGGCATCGGTCACAGCATCACGCGCCTGGTCGGTACCGGCCACGCTTGCAAGCACATTGTCCTTCGGTGATCCGGGAGGGATCCGGGCAAAGTCAGCTGGCAGCTGGTCAGCCGGAATGTATTTCCAATCATTTGCTTTCAGGTTTTTGGCCTGGTACCATCTGCCGGAAATCAGCACAAAATATTGCTGGGAATTTTCGTCCATGAATATATCATTCAGGGAATTGTTGACATACAACAAGGTGGTACCCTGTATGGGTGTAAAGTCGGGCTCACCCTTTGATTGAATCAATTCTGCAGGAGTATTAGTTACTATAATATTTGGAATCGAAGCGTCCTGGTCATTCGCCTGGCTATTATTATTCTGTCCCTGGTTGTTGTTGTTTGCATTCTGCTGTTCCTTGGCCACGATCTGCTGTTCGATATTATGAAGGTTTGCAGGAACGTCGTCATTGGTAAAACGATAGGGTCCGTCTGGCTCCGGAGCAATGAACCAATGCCTGTCTCCGAAAAGATAATACTGGCCATCACTATTTTTGACTATGGTAAACGGCGTATTGATCACCTGATCGAGGTTCCAGTCCGGATTACGTTGCAGCTTGGCCTCGCCATCAATAACCACCAGCATGGAAGGTTGGGTCACAAAAATTACCTTGGGCGGCTTATTTGAGATATCCTGGGAAAGTTTGGTTTCCTCCTGGGTCTGCTCCAGGGTACTCAGGATATTATCCAGCGAAATGGGGCCGGCAGTTTCAGGAAACTGCGATTCAAGCGCATTATCAATAAGATCGATTTTGTCCTGATCGGTAATCGCAGGAATCTTGATATTCGTTGTGTTCAGTGAATTGATCACTACCTGTCGGTTATCCCGATCCGTTTCCACTTTAGCCGTAGCCCAGAAGGTGCCGAATACCGGATCCGTAGCCCCGGTTTCCTTAACAGAAATAGCCGACCGGAATTTGAGGGAATTCCCTACAAAGGATTCAGGCGCAGGCTGGTAAACCTTAATCAGGCTTCCATCGGAGGCAGTTATCTGTTTTGGCCATTGGTCGGCAGCCGCCCTGCTGAAGCTGAAAATCAGCATCATAGAGGCTAACATGATGAGTTTCACAGAGAGCTTTTTCATGAGTAATAATTTATGTTCAAATTCATTAGTTTTTGGTCCCGGGAGAGGGATCTTACCCAATTAAGACTATAATTAAACCTGTAAGTTTGATGTTTATTTCAGAATACTATGTTAATATATACTTAATGGGCTTCCAGCCAGTTAGCTCCGAAACCGATCTCCGCTTCGGCAGGTACTTCATGGGGCAATAGGAGAGCTTCCTGCATGCATTCTATGATGATCGGCTGAATAACTTCCACCTCATCCCGGTGGGCGTCAAAAACCAGTTCGTCATGAACCTGGAGCAGCATTTTAGACCTGAACTTATTTTTGATGAAGGTTTCATGAATTTTAATCATGGCCATCTTGATCATGTCTGCGGCCGTTCCCTGGATCGGTGAATTGATTGCATTCCTTTCTGCAAATCCTCTAACGGTGAAATTCGATGAATTGATATCTCTTAACCAACGTTTACGGCCCATCAGGGTTTCAACATATCCGTTTTTACGGGCAAACTGAATGGTATCATCCATGTATTGCTGAATATTCACAAATTGTTTCTTGTAATTCTCGATAATTTCCTTTGCTTCTGATCTTGAAATGCCGAGGTTATCTGCCAGCCCAAAAGCGCCCTGTCCGTAAATGATCCCAAAATTCACACTTTTTGCCTTGTACCGCATTTCCTTGGTGACATCTTTCTCTTCAACGCCAAAAACCCTGGCCGCGGTTGCACTGTGAATATCCTTTCCTTCCTTAAATGACCTGACCATATTGGGATCCCCGCTGATGGCGGCTACGATACGCAATTCAATCTGCGAGTAATCGGCGGAAACCAGCACATGATCCTTATCCCGCGGAATAAATGCCTTCCTGATCTCGCGGCCCCTTTCTGTTCTGACCGGGATATTCTGCAGGTTCGGATTGTTACTGGCCAGCCGGCCGGTTACTGCAACCGCCTGCGCATAGCTAGTATGGACCCGGCCTGTTTTTCGGTTGATGATCGCCGGTAGTGCGTCTACATAAGTGGATTTTAACTTGGATAGTTCCCGGTAAGCAAGGATATCATCCACGATTTTACTCTGGTGACTAAGTTTGAGCAGCACATCCTCACCCGTTGCATATTGGCCCGTCTTGGTCTTTTTTGCTTTCGGGTCGAGATTCAGTTTGTCAAACAAAACCTCGCCCAGTTGTTTTGGTGAAGAAAGATTAAAACGAACGCCGGCCTGCAGGTAAACGCTTTCCTCGGCAACACCTGCCTCCCGCTCAAGTTCCCTGGAATATTCCTTCAGGAAGTCTTCATCCACCCGGATACCTTCAAATTCCATAGCGGCGAGGACTTTCACCAGGGGATTTTCCACTTCATTAAAAACTTTTTCGACCGATTTCGATTTCAGCAGAGGAGAAAATTTCTTTTTTAACTGGTAAGTGATATCTGCATCTTCTGCTGCATACTCGGTAATTTTTTCCAGGGCCACATCCCGCATATTCCCCTGGCTCTTTCCTTTCTTACCGATCAGGTCTTCGATGGGCACGGGTTCATATCCGAGGTACTGCATGCTGAGCAGGTCCATATTTCTTTTTCCTTCCGGATCAATTACGTAATGCGCGAGCATTGTATCGAAGAGCTTTCCTTTCAGATCCATGTCATACCATTTCAGCACAAGCAGATCGTATTTTATATTTTGGCCTACCCAGATCCGTCCGGGATCGTTAAACAAAGGCTGAAAGGCGGAGAGAATCCTCCCGGCTTGTTCCTGGTCGGCCGGAACCGGCACGTAATGTCCTTCCCCTTCTTTCCAGGAAAAACTCAACCCGACCAGCTCCGCATTATTCGCATCGATACCTGTTGTTTCCGTATCGAATGAAACTTCTGTTTGTGCCTGAAGCTGGTCGACAAGCAATTTGATTTTTTCATCCGTATCGGCACATATATAATTATGCTGTGTATTGGAGATGTTTTTTTCTGCATGAAGGCTGGGCGCAGGCTCTTCCTCGTATTTTTCATCGTTTTTTTCTACAATATTTCCAAAGAGGTCTTGCTGTTTGCCTTCCGGCTGCACTTTTTGTCCTTGCAGACCGGGTAGTTCCTCACCCAGGATCCTTTTGGCAACAGTCCGGAATTCCAGCTCGGCAAATATTTCTCGGAGGGCATCTTTGTTCCAGTCCTTCCGTTTAAAATCCTCTTCATGGAACTGAACAGGAACATTTGTGATGATGGTAGCGAGCTTCTTGCTCATGATGGCGAGCTCCCTTCCTGCTTTTACTTTTTCTCCCAATGCGCCTTTGATATTTCCGGCATTGGAGAGCACATTCTCAAGTGTATGATATTCATTGAGCAGTTTCGCTGCTGTTTTTTCGCCGATCCCGGGAATGCCGGGAATATTATCCACCGCGTCTCCCATTAGACCGAGAATGTCAATCACTTGCGGGATTTCTTTAATATTCCATTTGCTGAGCACTTCGGCTTCGCCGAGTATTTCCACATCACCACCCTGGTATCCGGGTTTATAAATTTTCACATGGTCATTCACCAGTTGCCCGTAGTCTTTGTCCGGCGTCACCATAAAAACTTCGTAACCTGCATGCTGAGGCCTGGCAGCTCAGGGTCCCGATCACGTCATCAGCTTCATAGCCGTCCAGTTCCACGATGGGTATCTGAAATCCGCGGATGATTTTTTTTATGTCCGGTATTGCAATGATCAGGTCTTCCGGCGCATCCTGCCGGTTGGCTTTATAATCAGTAAAATCAGTATGGCGCTCAGTGGGCGCTTCGGTGTCAAAACAAACGGCGATATGCGAGGGATCCTGTGAATTGAGCAACTCTACAAGCGTATTGGTAAAACCGAACTGCGCATTGGTGTTCTTCCCTTTGGAAGTTATGCGCGGGCTGCGGATCAGGGCATAATAAGCACGGAAAATCAGCGCCATGGCATCCAGTAAAAACAATTTTTTCTTCATGGTACCTGAATTCGTTTTGCTTTTGAATTTATATCCCTTCTTTGTGTCTTCGGCGGCCTATCCATTCTCAAATTTTCAAATTAGCACATTAGCCCATTCCCCCATTCACACCTCCCTCTTCATTTCCACCAATCTTTTTTGCAGTAAAAACATCTGATCCCTGAGGCGTGCTGCTTCCATGAAATCCAGGTCGCGCGCTGCTTTTTCCATTTCTTTTTTTGTTTTGGAAATGGCTTTTTCCATCTGCGGTATGGTTTGGTATTCCGCTTCTTCCTCAGAGGCAATCGTCACCGGATCCTGATCTCCTGCAATGGCATAAGGATTTCTTTCATCATAACCCTTGATATCGAGAACGGAAGTTTGGGCAAACACCTGTTGCCTGGATTTGAAAATCGTTTTCGGTATGATCCGGTGGTCCTCATTATATTCAATTTGCTTTTGTCTTCGCCGGCTGGTCTCATCAATGGTACGCTGCATACTTTCCGTCATCTTATCTGCGTAAAAGATCACCAGCCCGTCAACATTACGGGCAGCACGACCTGCGGTTTGTGTGAGAGATCTTTCATTTCTCAGGAACCCCTCTTTATCCGCATCGAGAATGGCCACAAGAGAAACTTCCGGAAGGTCAAGCCCTTCTCTCAGGAGGTTTACGCCGACCAGCACATCGATTTCACCAAGCCTCAGCTGTCGCAGGATCTCGACTCTTTCCAAAGTGTCCACTTCGCTATGAATATATTTTGATTTGATATTGATCCGGTGCAGGTATTTATCCATTTCCTCGGCCATACGTTTGGTGAGTGTGGTGACGAGCACACGGTCCCCTTTTCCTATGCGCTTATCAATCTCGTCCAGCAGGTCATCGATCTGATTTACACTCGGGCGGATCTCGATCGGCGGATCGAGTAAGCCGGTCGGCCGGACCACCTGCTCAACTACAACACCTTCTGTTTTCTCGAGCTCATAATCACCCGGCGTCGCAGAGACATAGATGGTTTGTCCGGTCATGGATTCAAATTCGTGAAAGTTTAGCGGACGATTATCCAGTGCGGAAGGGAGACGAAATCCATAATCAACCAGAACGAGCTTTCTGCTCCTGTCTCCGCCATACATGCCACTGACCTGCGGAATCGTTTGGTGACTTTCATCAATCACGCATAAAAAATCGTCCGGGAAATAATCGAGCAGGCAGAACGGTCTTGTACCCGGCCGCCTCCTGTCAAAAAACCTGGAATAATTTTCCACGCCATTGCAATAGCCGAGTTCGCGGATCATCTCTACGTCAAAGTTGACGCGTTCACTCAGCCTTTGTGCTTCAATAAACTTCCCAGAGCTTTTAAAATAATTTACCTGGGCGGTCATTTCATCCTGGATCTCCTGCAGGATCTGCTGTATCATATTTTTTGGGGCGAGGTAAAGATTGGCAGGAAACACGGCCGCATTTTCCATTTGCATTATGCGCTTTCCGCTTTTCATCTCAAAACTTTCTATTTCTTCAATCTGATCGCCGAAAAAAGTGACCCTGTAACCATAATCCAGGTAAGGCAGATTGATATCCACGGTATCACCCTGCACCCGGAACGACCCTCTCTTAAACTCGTACTGGTCCCGGAAATAAAGTGAGTTCACTAATGAATGAAGGAAACCCTGACGGGAAATGGTTTGCCCCTGACTGATCCGAATGATGCCATTCTCGAATTCGTCCGGGTTACCGATACCATAAATGCAACTGACGGAAGCCACGACAATAATGTCCCGTCTTCCGCTCAGCAATTCGGTGGTCGCCTGCAAACGCAGTTTATCGAGTTCTTCGTTGATGGAAAGATCTTTTTCTATATAGGTATCGCTTACCGGCATATACGCCTCTGGCTGATAATAATCATAGTAAGAAACAAAATAGCCCACGGCATTATCCGGAAAGAATTGTTTGAACTCCCCGTAAAGCTGTGCCACCAGGGTTTTATTGTGCGTCAGGACCAGCGTCGGTTTCTGAACATTCTGGATCACATTTGCAATGGTGAATGTTTTTCCCGAACCCGTTACACCGAGCAGGGTCTGATATTTCTCACCCTGCAGAATGCCTTCGGTGAGTTGTTGGATTGCTTCCGGCTGATCCCCTGCTGGCGAATAAGAAGAATGGACCTTAAATTCCATTAAAAATATCTTTTTTTGAGCCTGTAAAGTTACCGATAAATTTTTACCGGGAATGGATTCCGGCCGGGTGCATAGAAGCACCGTGATCAAAGCCTCTATTAATTTTTTTTCATTTTGCGTGCGGCTTTTTTAAAAGGATCCCAGGTTATACGGAGTTTACCATCATCTCCGGGTTTTGCTCTGAGCACCGCGCTCAGGCCCGCATTGCTATGGGCACCACGATTTTTTGGAACCCTGTCTCCCGGGCTGAGATTCGATAGCGGCACCTGTATGCTCAGGTCCGCACCCTTTCTCATATTATAGGTTCCTTCCACAAACATGGTCATGACGCTGGATTGGATCTCCATCCTGTTGATGGTAATGGTGTTTCCATTTATGGATAGACGATCGTGAAGATCAGCAAACTGGATGTCCGAGAAATTCCGGTTCTTAAAAACGGTCTGCGATATCTTTTGAAGGGGTTCAAACTGTACGAGCCGTCCTTCCAGGAGATTGAAATCAATCTGGCCTTTCGTGCTGTCAGAAATAATCTGAATTTTTTCTGTTACCTCGCCTTTCAAATCGATGCTGGCATTCAGGAAGCCCTGAATATTCTTGTCTGTGATGGCGTCCTGTCCGAAATTATTGAAGGCCGAAAGCACTTTGCTGAGGTCAACATGTTTCACTGTAGCCTTGAAAGAAAAAGGGTTGGCGGCAAACTCGTTGCGCAGTGAACCCTGGGCTTCAATTGTTCCTCCCGCTTCATCCAGGGTGATACTCCTCACACGAACAGCATTTTCATCAAATTCCATGAGGGTTCTGATATTGGTTGCCGTAAATTTTTTGTAATTGAGTTGTTTGGCCTGCAGGTCCAGTTGCACATTATCGGTCTCAAGCAGTTGGGTGATCTTAGAAAAGGTTTCAGAGAGCAGGGCTTTCTTTTTCTTCCTGGGGCCGGAGCCGGAACTTTTTTTCAGGAAGGACTTGAAGTCACTCAGATTGATCCTGTTGCTGCGGATATTCCAATCCAATGTAACCAGATCATTGCCCTTGCCGGTCATTGAAAAAAGGTTCTTCATGCTGCCATTTAACAATAGATCCGTACCCCCGGTATTCAGATGCAAATCTTCGATGGTCATACCCTTCCCGTCGAAATTGATTTTGCCTTTGCCGTTTGTAAGATTGAAATTCCTGGGCATATAGGTAAATTCTGCGGAGTCCATATTGAAACTGCCGTAGAGATTCCTGGGGACCAGGTCATTTTCTGTAAGCGGGCCGGTGTACCGGAGGTCGACGTTTCCCCGGCCTTTAGTAAAATTAAGTGTTCTGTCGTCCAGCAGGTTATCCAGACCTACCAAAGGAAATCCCGCCTTAACCTGACAACTGATCATTGGCTGAATTAGATTACGGATGATCATGGAGTCTGAATGGAAACTTATATCCTGCCACACAGCGTCGAGCGCTGTGAAATGGAGAATTGAGTTTACATCATCATGCCCTTCTCCTTTAATGGATTCATTAGTAAAAAATCCCCTGAAGGAAGTTTTTTCTAGGTCGGCGACGGGCGTATGGATGTTTTTGTCCTTAACAAAAACGTTGAGGTGGATTAGCGGGGTCTTATAGCCCGAGTCGGTGCCATCCAGGTTGCAAATGACACTATTGATGCCATCCGAAATATCGTATTGGTTGAGTTTGGTCCTGATATTTTCTGTCAGGAAAGAAACTACTTTTTTGTAAGCCAGGTTTTCCGTCTGAAGGGAAAGTGTAAAAAGAGCCGGCACATCGGCCAGGAAGAATTTGCCGCTGGTCGTGAAATCCTGCTGGTCAATTTCAATCCTGATTTTTTCAAACTGCAGGATTTTGCTGTCGGGGTTAAAGTGAATTCTGAATTTTCCCTCCGCCTTTTTGCCCTCAATGAAACTCCCTTTTTCCCGGTTGAAAGCCAGGCTCTTTACGGTGGTTTGCATGTTAATATCCAGGTCGAGTGTGGGTTCGTCCGTCCTGGAATTTACTTTACAGAGCAGTCTGGGAATCTCAAAAGAAAAAAACTTGTTTTTATTTATTTTCTGCACGATCAGGCTGGAGTTGCGGATCTCGAGGTTTGGATAATGTTCTTCTTCTCCAACTGTTTTGTTTTCGTGTTTTGTTTTTTTGAAAATCGAAGTATTGCTGTAACCTGTAGAATCGGTGTACACATAGATGAGTGCGTGATCGAGAATCACCTTGCTGACCCGGATCTGGCCCCTGATCAATTGAAACAGGTCGATGCTGGCAAATGCTTTACGCGCATAGAGAAGGTCGTGCCGGTGCCGGAGCCAGAGACTGTCCTGGATATGCACTTCACTCAGAGAAACAGACAGTTTCGGAAAAGTATTGAAAAGGCTGACGCCGATATCGCCCACAGAAATTTGTCCGTGGATGCGTTTTGCAGATTCTTTATTAATATAGGAGAGAATTTCGGGTTTGTGTTGATCCAGGTAGACCCATCCGGCAACCGACAGCAAAAGAAGCAGGCCAATAATGACAGCCAGGGACCGGAGGGTGTATTTTATCGCATTTTTCATTTTCCATTTTCCATTTTACACTGAGTTTCTCAACCACCGGAGCTTTTTCAGAGGTGGTAGCCCAGGAAGGCTGAGCCAGTTCAGCACGGTGCGTCTATTACCTTAAAAAATTGTTCCAGCAGTCCATTAAACCTGATTAGGCTTTTGTCGTCAAAGCGACTGGCCAATCTTTCTGCGTTTCGCTGTCTGATGTTTTTTCCTGTCTTGTTCCCGTTCAGTCCCCCTTTAGTACCACCTGCGCTACCACCCGCGCTAAAGCTCCGGTGGTTGAGAAAAGAGCTGCCGCGGTTGAAAAAAGCTCCGGAGGGCGATGCATTCAGTGTTCTGCATTCGGTCTTTTCAAATAGACAGAATAATCGGGTTGGATCACTTCATAGTCCTGAAACATCAGCGGAGAGGTCAACAGGAAATCGGCCGTAGACCGGTCACAGGCAAATGGGATGTTCCACACCACGCCGAGGCGCAGGAGAGCTTTGATATCCGGATCATGGGGCTGGGCCTCCATCGGATCCCAAAAAAAGATGAGGACGTCTATCTTTCTCTCTGCAATGCGGGCGCCGATCTGCTGATCGCCGCCGAGCGGACCACTCATATACTTGGTGATGGTCTGGTTGAGGGCTTTCTCCAGCAATTTGCCGGTTGTTCCGGTTGCAAAGAGGCGGTGCCGGGAAAGAGCGACTTTATTATAGATGGCCCATTCGATGAGCTCAGCTTTTTTGTTGTCGTGCGCAATCAACGCGATGCGCTTGTTGCTGCCCATTTTGTGAACACTCATTCCCATTCATTTGGTTGGGTGCAAGATAGGAGAATGATTGGTTTGCAGGATTCAAATGGGAACAAAACGATGATGAAGGAGGTGGTAGAATATCCAAACCTTTTAACCTATGATTCTTTTTGAAATGTTCATTCAGGGCAGTTTGAAATTTAATTCTTTTTATGAGTGTTCACGGAACGGCATGGAATTTGTTCACATGTTATCCCCATTTTTCACTAACCCATGAGCAAACTTTGGTTAATGCTGGTTGCGGCCATGCTTTCCTGCGCCGTAATGGGCCAGACAATTGTTGATAATCCTTCCCCCGTCTCCGAAAAAGACAGCATTCCACTTTTTTTAAATTTTAGAGTGATTGACCACAACGGTGTGGCGGTTTTGACCTGGCGGAGTTCAATGCTTAAGCCCGGAGATTATTTTATCGTTGAGAAAAGTAAGGACGGCGTTCACTTTGACATCCTGGGTGCCATCGGAGGCAGGCCATTGAATGCGGATTCTTCCTATTCTGTCACTGATAATGCAGTCGGGAACGGTATGCTGTATTACCGGTTGCGCATTTCAGGGAAAAATGGCTCCCCTTCTTATTCCAGAACAGTGAGCACCAGCGTAAACCTCGCCGGCGATTTCCGGTTCTATCCGAATCCGGTCGACAAACTTCTGATTATCCGAACTGTTCATGCCTTAAAGATCCAGGTGATGGATGCAAACGGCATAATCTGGTTCAACCAGGATGTTGATGCCGGAATCCAAATAATTAATGTTTCAACATTGCAAAAAGGAAGCTATATACTTCAGGCAAAGGACAAAGAAACCAACACGGTTATTTCTGAACAACTTATTAAGGGTTGACGGCTGCCAACTGTCATTTACCTCTAAAAATCAGACATTTATCTGATAATATTTTGCCAATTTCAGTTGCAAATATCAGGGTTTCCCTTTACCTTTATAACGGTTTTTCATAGGATATTGGATTTTAAAACGGGGTTGAATTTTTATTCTGACCCCTTTTTTATGCCCTAAAAAGACGAGGCCATCCTTTCAGACAGCCTCCTACTTACCAACCCACACTTATAGATATCTAGGCTTCCTGTATTTCCTTGAGTTTAGCCCGGATCTTGCCTTCAATTTCGGCCGAAAGTTCGGGATTATCGATCAGCAGTTGCCTCACCGCATCCCTTCCCTGACCAAGTTTATCAGCACCATAACTGAACCAGCTGCCGCTTTTTTGCACGATGCCGAGATCGACGCCCATATCAATTACTTCTCCCATTTTTGAGATTCCTTCTCCAAAAATGATATCAAATTCAGCGCTGCGGAATGGAGGCGCGACCTTGTTCTTCACGACTTTTACTTTCACATGATTCCCGATGGCTTCTTCCCCGTCCTTTATCTGTGCCAGGCGCCGGATGTCCAGGCGTACGGATGCATAAAACTTTAATGCGTTACCACCGGTTGTGGTTTCCGGATTGCCAAACATCACCCCGATTTTTTCCCGGAGCTGATTGATGAAAATACAAATGGTGTTGGTCTTGCTGATGGTTGCAGTAAGCTTACGCAATGCCTGTGACATCAGCCGCGCATGAAGCCCCATTTTGCTGTCACCCATTTCTCCTTCCAGTTCGCCCTTCGGTACCAGCGCAGCCACAGAGTCGATCACCACCACATCCAGTGCGCCGGAAAGGATCAGCCGGTCCGCAATTTCGAGTGCCTGCTCGCCGTAATCGGGCTGGGAGATGAGCAGGCTGTCGACATCCACACCCAGCTTGCGGGCATAGTTGCTGTCGAATGCATGCTCAGCATCGATGATGGCGCACATGCCTCCTTTTTTCTGGGCCTCCGCAATGACATGTGTCGCAATAGTTGTTTTACCGGAAGACTCTGGCCCATAGATTTCAACCACCCTTCCGCGGGGAAGACCGCCAATTCCAAGGGCCACATCCAGGCCGATCGAACCGGTGGAGACAACTTCCATGGGCTCGGTACTCTTTTCATTCATCATCATCACACTGCCTTTTCCGAAATCCTTGTCTATTTTATCTATGGTTAATTTGAGCGCCTTTAGTTTTTCTGCGTTTGACATTTTTTTTATTTTATCATTCAAAGTAATGGATTCCCCAAAGCTAGGGGAAATATTTTATTCACACTAATATATTTAGTAATTATTCACTAATATTTTTGGTTTATTTTAAAAGAGGCCCCGGCAAAAGACAGGGCCGATATGAGATATTCTGACCTACGAACTGGTAAGAAAGCAACCCGGAGGCTGCATTCATTTGGTAAAGAGAAGGAAATCAGGGGCACAAGTCAATACCATTAATGTGGTAATTTTGAATGCATGAATCGTATCGACAGATTATTCGGAATTCTCACCCTCCTTCAATCCAGAAAATACGTTACAGGCGAGAAGATCGCAGAGAAATTCCATATCAGTGTACGGTCGGTTTACAGGGATATCAAGGCTCTTAACGAGCAGGGTATTCCTGTGAGCTTCGAGCCTTACCGGGGATATTTTATTGTGAATGGTTATTTTCTGCAGCCCGTTTCTTTCAGCACCGATGAAGCGAATGCTTTGTTATTAATGGAGTCTATCGTTTCCGGCTTCGCCGATAAATCCATCCACCTGCATTATTCAAATGCCCTGACCAAAGTGAAGGCGGTGCTTCGTTCATCCCAGAAAGATTCGATCGAATTCCTGGCAAACAATATCAAGTTCCAGGCGCCTCCCTGCTTTATTCAGCATTCCGACTACCTCTCTACCATCCAGCAGGCTATTTCAGGGCGAAGGGTGCTGGAAATAGAATACACGAATCTTCAGCAAGAAATCTCCAAACGCAAGGCGGAGCCCATCGGCCTGGTCTTTTACGCTTTCAACTGGCATCTTATCGGCTGGTGCCATCTCAAAAAAGATTACCGCGATTTCCGCGTCTCCCGCATCCTGCGCCTGGAATGCACACAGGAAGACTTTTTAAAGAAAAAGCATATGGAGATGAATGAGTATATGAGGAAGATTCCTGTTGATTTTTGAAGATCCCGCAGTTATTGTTGATGGTATATGGTAGATGGTAGATGGACTTCTATTGAGGATCTCCACCTGAAGTCCATCTACCATCTACCATATACCATCAACGAAAATTTCCCGAATCCAAAAATATTCCTAACAGCCCTGCCATAACGCTGTCAGTCCCCCGCATTTATTTTGTTCATCATCAAAAATTAATGATCATGAACACGCTTATTCCTTATTTTCAACATCAACTACTCGATGAATCAATTGCCACACGCAAAATGCTGGAAAGGGTTCCATCTGACAAGCTGGACTGGCAGCCGCATCCAAAAAGCATGAGCATGGTGCGGCTGGCCACGCATGTGGCTGAACTCCCGAACTGGATCCCGATGATTACCGATAAAGAGGAACTGGATTTTGCCAAGGGGAACTATTCTCCCCAACCCATTAACAGCAACAAAGAGCTGATTGACTACTATGAAAAGAACCTGAAAGACGGAAAGGCCGCACTTGAAAGAATTTCCGACGATGAACTTGATAAGCCATGGACCATGCGCAATGGCGCGGAAATCTATTTTACCAGCCCGAAAAAAGAAGTTATCCGCATGGCCATATCCCAAACCATTCACCACCGGGCGCAGCTCGGCGTTTATCTGCGACTCTTAAATATACCCATTCCCGGGAGCTATGGACCGAGCGCCGACGAACAATGATCAGGGGATATACAGGAAACGCCGGATCACCACTTCAACATTCGCCTGATCGGCAGTTGGCTCACCATTGAACAGCCAGAAATTAATATGCACGGGCATGGCAAGATGACTGATCGAAGAAGTGGGACTCGTAAATGTGGATGAGAATATTTCGTCTTTTGGATCCGTGGAGATTCCATTGAAGCTGGCGCAGACCACCGTATCAGCATTCCGCCTGAAATAATGCGTGCTTAAATTGGAATTTAGCGCAAATTCCTTCACGGTCGAACTGTTTTTAAATTCCTTTTTTGCCGGCCAGATGGTATAGTTCAGGTTGGGGTACTTTGTGTTGCCCCACCTGGCTATTTCTATATCCATTTCATCCAGGCCGTCATTTCCTGAATAATTAAACAGGCCCAGCACGAGGTTCTTGTCGAACTTGTCAATCGCTCCTTCCACGATAAACTTGTAGGTGCCATATTCAAAGGATTGCAATGAAGTGACTTCCGCGCATTGCCATTGACCAGTCAGTTTATCTTTTCTTATCCATAAATGCAGGTAACCACTATCATCCACGAATGCAGAATAGTCGCCGAAATAATTAGGGCCCGGGCCCTGCTTACCTGCAGTATTTCTTACCGTCCATTTATAACCGCTGAATGAAATGGTTCTTTCGGGCAACGGTCGCAAATCTTCATGACGCAGGGCGGAACTGTCCTTTTGCTGAGCCTGGCCATGAACAGAAATTAGAATTGAAAAACAAACACTAAATAAAAGATATCTGATCATAAAGGAGGTTGGGTTTAAGGAATGGACTCTAATTTAGCATTTTATGAAGTGTAAACCGGACTGAAAGCAGCAAAATATGGTTAAATTAAGTCTAATATAAAATGATTTGATGAGAAAGATTCTGATGATTCTGTTGCTCTCACCTGCCCTTTGTTTCGGCCAGAATAAATGCGGGATTTCTTTTCAGGCAGGCGGAGGTTATCTTTTTTATCCTGGTTCCGAAACTGATGTTCAGATTGAAACTGCTAAATCAAATCATCCGCTGAGTTCTGGATTTACGCTTGAACTCCTGGCAGATAAACGGGTCAACTCATTTTTAGACCTTGGCCTTGGATCTTCCTTCAATCAATTTATAAATCTGAAGGGTCCTTACGTGCCTGTTTTTGCGGATATCCGTGTTACCAGTCAAGGCAAATACAAATTATTCTCCTTTCTCGATCCCGGCTACGGAATTTATAAACGATTTGAATCCTACCCGGGATTGACCTCACTAAATCAATCCGGATACTACAAGCTATTTGGAGGTTTCTATATTGGATATGGATTTGGCGTGGAATACAAAATGTTGTACCTGCAAGCAAAATATAACTGGTTTAGATTCAAAACAATCTCTTCCATTTCGAATACTGGCGGTCCTTACGAACTGAATAGTGTCAGTAATGCTTATGGCGTAGGCGGAATTACTTTCGGGCTACGGTTTCCGTGAGGCGGGAAGTAATAATTTGAAAATTTGAAAATTTGATAATTTGAAAATGGTTTGGCTGCATCATTTTCAAATTTTCAAATTAACCCCCCAGCTTTGATGAAACTCCGGGAGCCAAAACATTTACACATTTACACATTTACACATTTTCACATTCCTCACCGGCTTCTCCAAAGCTTCGGCGGCTGGCTCATTTTCAAATTTTCAAATCAGCCCCCAGCTTTGCTGAAACTCCGGGAGCCAAAACATTTACACATTTTCACATTCCTCACCGGCTTCTCCAAAGCTTCGGTGGCCGCCTCATTTTCAAATTATCAAATTATCAAATTTTCAAATTACCTTCCTCTTCTTGCAAGAAAACCAGGACAGAACAACTATTCCCCTCAGGCGGGTGTTGGGTTTACCAACGGGGATCCTCTTGGTCGCGGGCATCATGATCGGCTCGGGGGCCTTTAAGAAAATAGCGCCGATGGCGCATTCCCTGATGAGTGAGCCCTATATTCTGCTGGCCTGGATACTCGCAGGGGTCATTACCATGTTCGGGGCTTTTACCTATGCCGGACTCGCTGGTATCACCACAGAAACCGGCGGCGTGTATGAATACCTGCGTCTGATTTTCGGAGAATTTGTGGCTTTTCTTTTTGGCTGGACTTTTTTTACCATTGCAGGAAGCGGTGCCATCGCTGCGCTGGCTTTTGTATTTTCCCAGTCAGCTGATGCCTTGTTTCATTTTCCTGATATATTGCCCGCACTGAAAGATGTTTCCATCGGGCATTTAATTTTTCCATTCAGCAGTTTGTCAATAAAAACCCTTGGCATCGGGATGATCATACTATTGACCTGGTATAATATCCGCGGAATAAAGAAAGCAGGTGCACTGAATAATATCGTCACTGCTGCCAAGATACTCGGCATCCTTCTGCTGATTATTTCAGGTCTTTTATACTCAGGTGTAACAGTGAATGTTTCTCATGATGCCAGCGCGGCCCATCCGCTCACCGGAGCTGCCTTGTTCAGCGGATTTTTCGGCGCCATGCTCAGCGCGCTATGGGCCTACGACGGATGGGCGACGATTACCTATGTTACTGGTGAAATCAGAAACCCGGTCCGGAATATTCCCTTTGCAATCATTGGCGGTGTTGGAATAGCCATGCTTTTATATGTTTTGCTGAACTATGTGTATATGAGAGTGCTGCCCTTGGACCAACTGGCAGGGATACCCGAAAATAAAATTGCGGCAGCCGTGGTCGCGGGAACATTGATGGGCAATACCGGAGCCGCATTCATTGCAGGGCTCATTCTCACCTGCACTTTTGGTGCACTCAATGGATGTATTATCGTTTATCCCCGTATTTATTTCCGCATGGCGCAGGAATATGTTTTTTTCAGGAAAGCGGCTTATGTGCATCCGCTGTTTAAGACCCCATATATTTCGCTGATCTATTCCTGCGTGTGGAGTTGCATCCTCGTACTAACCGGCACATTTGATCAGATCACCAACCTCGTGATCTTTTCGGGTTACCTGTTTTTCGGTCTCGCTGTTTGGGGGCTTATCAAAATGAAAAGAGAAAAAAGAATTGTAAAGAAAGTAATTGGTTATCCGGTGATCCCCGTCATCATTATTTTATTTTCTCTGGTTTTGTTGATTAACACCCTGGTTGTTCAACCGGCTGCATCCCTGCTCGGTTTACTCCTGATATTAACGGGCGTGCCCTTCTATTTTTATTTTAAGCGAAAGGAAAGCTGACGCTCTTTTCCCGTTTATACCGGGATTTATATCAGGTCTGAAAGAATAATTACCAATGTAAATAACGGAACCTTCCAGGTTGCATATCCACAGTATATGCTACCATCATTATCAAAATGAAATACCAGATAAAGATCAGGACAAGCGCGTATGGCTTCGGGAAATATTTAAGGAGCCAGCTATACATCAGTGAAAGATATGTTTAAAGTTTGTGCCCAGTGAGGCGATATTTTCAGAACCAATGAATATGCAGCTAAAAGCAAACAAATGAAATACCCAGATCCTTCCGATCCAGCGACCGACAGGATGACCGTTGATGAATCCTGAAACTGCGGGCGTTTTTTTTCTCGAATACACGGTAAGCAAAATCAGAATGGCCTGTACGGTTCCCCATACAATATATCTTAGAGATATTTCGTGCCATAGCGCCAGGACCAGCATCGCACTGATCAGGGCAATCCACCTGTTTCTCGATAAAGCAGCCAGCGGTTGGAATACATAGTCCCTGCACCAGGAGGATAATGAGATATGCCATCTGCGCCAGAAGTCCTGCATATTGGTTGCCATGAATGGTGCGTTGAAATTTTCCATAACGCGTATGCCCCATACTAAACCAGCACCAATCGCGAGATCGGAAAACCCGGCGAACTGAAAATAGGTGTTTCCTGTAAAAGCAATCACTTCCAGATAAAGCCTGAGTGCATGGGAGCTGACTCCCCGCGCGATCTGGGTCAGCTGCGTGCTGAAAAGAAAATTTCCCAGAAAATCAATTTTAACCAATCCGTAGAGTATCCGCTCTAAACCATCTGAATATTGAGATGCATTCCATTTCATTCTTCTCAGGCTGCGTTGAAAATCGGGCATCCGGTGTATGGGGCCGATCAGGATCACCGGCAAAAAAAGTAAATACTGGAAATAGGCAAGCAGTGCCGGCTTTTGCATTTCAGCTTTATAACATTCAAAGGCCACGTGGATCTGCCGGAATGCGTAATAAGACAGACCCAGCGGAATCAGCCATTGCCCGGTAGCAAATTTCCATTTGTAAACGAGCAGCGGAAGAAGTGGCAGAAAGACCGTTACAATAACCTTAATGCGACCGGATTTAATGAAATCATATTTCCAAACCAACCATTGAAGAAATGCTACGCTTAACATTAATAGTACAGACGTGGGAGCAATCCAGGCAAGCAGGATAAACGTGATAGCAGCCATGATATTGGCCTTCCAGTAATTAGGCGCACGCCATATCAATGGAGATGTTAAAAGAATGACAGCAAGAAATAATGCCTGCAGTCTCATAATTTTTTTAGTTGATCTACGATGGTGCGGCAAAAAAATTCACAGAAAATAGCACTTCCCTTATCGTTTAAATGGGCCTTATCAAAAAAATAAGTGCTGTCCAACTTCAGATGCGGGTCTGCATAAACCAGTGGGATTTTCCGCTCCAGATAGTCAATGTTCCTGTTAAATGCAGCAGTGTCAGGGCTTTCCCATTTTTTTGATTCCAAACCTTTTTCAATGGGAAAATTCACCAGCAGGAAACGGGTGCCGCCTGATTGCCATCGTTCAGCAAGATTTCTGAAAGTAGCAAGTTCAGAGCTGTCGACCATTCCGCTTCTCATGTCCCAAATGGGAAAGGAAAGGGCCTGTTGAAACACAGGTCTTAGATCCGGCTGGTATGGGTTGAGTAATTTCTTAAATGCAAGCATATTCCTGAAAGTCTCCCCATACCTGGTTAGAATCGGAACCTCGGCACCCCGGTAAAAAAGCATATTCGCTTCAATGATCACCAGGCTCGGTTGCACCTGTTGAAGTACAGGCATTTCTTCTATCATGGAAGATAGAACAGCGGACTCCTGCCAATATTTAATAACTTTTGTACTTCGGCCAGTCGCAGTTTCGATGCAGGTGGCCAGGCTATCGCTATGCGAAAGCCCGGATTCAACCAGGGAAGTGCCAAATATCAGTACAACGGGCTTGTTATGGGCAGCCTGAAATCCATTCCTGACGAATGATTCCCTGCTGGTCCTTTCATATACCTGTACAGATCGTTCGGTAAAATAAATCCATGCAAACAGAACGGCTACTGCCGGGATAAGTAAAATCCAGACAGCCAACGGAGGGAATTTATTTTGGGCCGGATTATCCATGCTTTACTTTAATCAACTCAGTTGCTTTCCGGATACTATTCATGGTGATCACTTCTGCGGTATTGAAGCGCACTTTGAAATGGTCCTCCAGGGAAGTGATAAAACTGAGATGTGCCAGCGAATCCCAACCTGCAACGGTCTGGGATGTATCGTGTATGGAAAGCCGGGTCACGGGCACCTGGAAAGATTCTGATGCGATGGAAAGTACATCGTCTTCAAAATCTCCGGTATTTACCAGGTTCCTGGGTTGAAGGTTCAATAATTGATCGCGAAGCGCATTCAGCTGCACTTTGCCGGATACACCTTTAGGAAGCGAGTCGACAATAAATATCCGGTTCGGCACTTTCTTTTCTTCGAGCGATTTGCGGCATTCTTCAATGATTTCCGTGCCTGTGAGATTTGATCCGGGTTTCAACACGACTGCTGCCACCAGTCTTTCACCAAATACTTCATCGGGCATGCCTACGGCACAGGCTTCTGAAATGGCCGGATTTCTCAGAATGCATTCGGTCACTTCTTCCGGCTGAATATTAATGCCGCCGGAAATAATCAGATTCTTTTTTCTTCCGCGTATCGTTACAAATCCATCGCCATCCTGTGAAGCCAGGTCTCCACTGAGAAACCATCCATGAGCAAAAGCTTCATCTGTCAGTACAGGATCTGCCCAGTAATTTTTCATGATGTGATCGCCGCGAAGACAGAGCTCACCGGTTTGCCCGGTCGCAATTTCCTCGAACTGATCATTTACAATTTTTATTTCGCAGTCCACCGGTTTACCAACAGAGTACTTGCGGTAGGTTCCTGTCAGCGGTCCGCAGAACAGACTGCCGGCAACGGTTTCTGTTAGTCCGAATACATTTGAAACAGGAACTTTAAACACTGTTTCAAATTTATCCCATAAGCTGGGTTCAAGATGCGCCGACACAGAGATCAGGGCTTTGAATTCCGGGTATTGAAAACTGTCTTCATAATTTTCGGCAAAAGGCAGGATCATATTCAGCATGGCAGGAACTACAAATAGATGCGAGATATTATTCGCATATCCATAGTCGAGGAATTCCTGAATTTTTTCAATGGCAAACTTGAAGGGTTTGTGCCAGGTGCATCCGTTGTACGCTGCCAGAACGGGTCCCTGAATGCAACCGTCAGCATGACAGAGAAAAAGCAGGTTCATCAGCCGGCTGTTCTCATTCATTCCGTATACTTTTTTCAGCGTGGCAAGATGCGCTGCCAGATTTCCCTGAGTGATGGAAACACCCTTCGAATCTGCAGTGGTGCCCGAAGTGAAAATAATATAGGCGATCAGGTCGGGTGCAGGGATTTCAGGAAATTTACTGGCGGGAGTTGCTTTTTCCAGCGCGGTTAAATAATCGTTGGAAGGCGCTTGAGTTTTATTCTTCTTAAGAAATTTTCCGAGGAGTCCGGAGCCGGAAACACTTTCCTTCTGAAAGGCCAGCACGGGAAGCGATGCAGGAAGTTGCCAGTGCTCCAGCGTTTCCTTATCCGCTATAATATATTTCGGGTTGGTACGGCTGATGGTGCTTTTGGCCCTGGGTGCTTTTGATTCGGGATCGGCGATCACTACGGTAATGCCATTGGCGAGTGCGGAAATAAAAAGCGCGCTCATCTCGGGTTCATCAGCTACGGCGAGTACGATTTTGTCGCCGGACTTAATGCTCAATGACTCAAAAAGTCCGGAAATCTGTTTGATCTTTTGCTGAAGCCAGCCATAGCTAAAAGCTTTCTGGCGGGTCTGCAGAAAAGTTTTATCGGGGTTTTGGGAATATACGTTTTCTAGCATAGGGGGTTTATATTTTGAAATAATGATCAAGCAGGGTCTTGCGGAGCACCTTATTGTGATTACCCCGGGGTATCTGGTCCACGGCTTCTATAAGTAACGGTACCGCATATGCGCCGATACTTTCCATGATTGTTTTCTTAATGGCTGCGATCACAGGAGCCGTCTGTGCGCTGTTTTCCGGAACAAAAAACAACGCAATGGATTCCCTTTCTTTTTCCTGGAGCGGACAAAGCGCCCAGTCGCTCAGTTCCGGCATCTGCTGCAACACTTCTTCTACGGCCATGAGCTCGATCCTTTCACCGGAAGGGAGCTTAATAATATCAGACAATCTTCCGTAAAGGCTAATGCTGCCGTCAGGATATTGCGAGGCCAGGTCCTTTGTGTGAAACCATCCATTGTGGAGGCATGCAGCAGAAGCTTCGGGATTACGGTAGTATCCGGTGAATACACCTGCTCCGTAAATGCAGAGCTCACCTTTTTTACCGGCTGGCAATTCATTTCCTGACTCGTCAATAATTTTTACAAGGCAATCAATTGGCTGACCGATACAGTAGTCGTCTGTTGCCTTAAAGCCCGGAGGCTCGGCAATGCAGATGCCGGAGGTTTCCGTAAGTCCATAATAGTTAAGGAGCGGAATGCCGGTTTGATTTTCCCATTTCATTCTTAACTCAGAAGGCAGCGCATTGCCCGTGCATAAAGCGAGGCGGATGCCATGACGCGAAGGCGCAAGTTGGGAATCGCGGGAGGCAAGTAATAATTGTTTAAAGAATGAAGGGTTTGCAGTGAGTATCGTAATATTTTCCTCAAGGATGAGTTGAACGAGTTGATAAATATCTTTTCCTTTTTTCGGGATCACACAACAGGCGCCCACTTCAGCCATGCAGACAGTAGCCTGGCGCAGGCCGCTCATGGTCTCCAGGGAGCCGAGTGCGAAATAGCGATCGGTCTTTTTCCACTGATACGTTTCCGTCATCGCTCTTCCGGAGCGGATCAGTTGTGCATGCGTAAGCGGAATCCCTTTGGGATTACCTGTTGAGCCGGTGGTCCACAGGATGACGGCTATGTCATCCGGATCGGGCCTTGTGGCCGGTTCCAACTCGTTTTCGGCATTTGACGAGAGCCAGGAATCAAAGGAAAAATCAGGTTGGTAACCAGGTTCACTGATCAGATCCGTCATGATCATTTTGCGGATTCCTGCATTCTTAAGTTGGGCATGAATTGCAGGGTCCACCAGCGCCAGGGAAGGAGAAAGTTGTCTAACGTAGTCCTGTATGCGCAATGCAGATTCCTTAGGCGATATCGGAACAATCACGATTCCCATGGTCACGGCGGCCCAGAAAACCAGCATGATCTCCGGATGAAGATCAGCGCAAATCAGCAGCTTATCGCCTTTGCGAAGCCCTTCCTGCAGCAGCGCTTTTTGAACCAGCGAAATGAGTTCGTCGGCGTCACTGTATTTAAGCGATTCCTCTCCGCATTTGATCCAGGTTTCATCGGCGAAAAATGTGGCTGCCTGTTTCCAGAGCGAGGTCAGGTTTTCTTCTTTTCTTTCCAGGATATATTGCTGATGACCGAGTAAGGTCTGCAGACGGAAACCTGCTTCATCAACCGGAACAACCTGTGCAAGTTCAAGTTGAAAAGCAGTTTCCAGGATCTGCTGCATGTCCTCTTTGCCAATATTCGTTTTTCTTCTTATTTCATTCAGCGGGTAACCATGGCCGGCCCAGTAAAGCACTTCGCGTGTTTGCCCGTCGACTGTTTTCCCGATACTATCACTGACGCGTTTGGTATATACTGAATGTCTTTCCAGTAATTCATCTATAAGCGGACCGTAGGTTTTGGTATTAAACTCAATGCAGTGCGTCAATTCGTTGATATGCAAAAATGGATTCTGGAGCAGGTAAGATTTTTCCCAGTTCTGTTCGTGTCCGCGCCAGGGTTTCAGCTCGGGTTTGCTGCCGGCCGGAAGCCAGGCCACGCAACCGTTGTAGTCGGTGTGTGCGGGCTCGGAAACAAGCAGTTTTTCTTTATCTGTGCTGCGGTCGTTCCAATTAAAATTTGCCGGCTCCGACATGATGTATCCTTTTCTATGGGTCAGCGGCTCGAGCTGCGAAAAAAGAAAATCATAATCATTCCCATGAAGCTGACGGCAGCCGCGGTCAAAGTAAGGATCAGGCTCATTGTTCGTCAGGTGCACATGCGGGAAAAGAATCGGAGCAGTTGGTTTGGCCATTCGATTTATTTCAGAAAGCAGGTCGGGCTGGTTGAAGCGGTGCAACAGATCCATTCCAACGATAGCGGAAACGCTGTGGGTTTCCAAAGGGAAAGGACGGAGAAAATCCGCGAACATTACGGTATGATTACTCCTTCTTTCACGTGACATCCAATAATGAAAACCTTTATATCCGAGAATGTCCTTATCCGCTTCCCATACAGTGATCACGTGCTGATCCGGAAACCATCCGGCGAGCATGGAGGCCGTCCATCCGCTGCGGTCCCAGAGATTCAGGATCGTATCACCCGGTTGCAATTGCTTCCGGATATAGTCGACAAACGGAAACAAAGCTTTGAAACATTCATTGAAAGGCTGAAAGCAGGCGTAAATATCAAGAGAAGGAAAGCGTGCCTTCTGACGAAGGAACTGCTGGTATTTATATTTATTACGGGAAAGATAGTTTTGGAGGGAATCCAGTTCATCCCCGTGGGAACGCAGGATCAGGTCCTTTTTATCGCCAAAATGCAGGTGGCCGATAAACGGATAAGACGCAGATTGCTCAGGGATTAGTTTCCAGCCAGCGTGTTCCATATGATTAAAGTCCAGGGGGTTAAGTTTGACTTTTCACGCGGGAACTGGATCAATCGGGTCTCAGATGGGATATGGGAGATTGGGCCGGGATATCCGGGCCATAAACATAAAAACAAAAAACGAGGTATGCAATAGGGTGCCTGTAATGTATTGTGAGTCAGCCAGGGGCCTGAAGGCCAACTGCCTATCTTCATTGCCTGCGCAGTTGGTCCGGACACACTTAGTTTTGAGCCAGTTAACCTTGTTTATAGCAGGCAATATTCCTTGTTGTCGCTTAAAAAGGGAGATCGTCATCTTTGGATGCAGCATCCTTACTCATCCTGGCAGCAGTATCAGAGCCCGCTCCGGCAGTAGCAGACGTCGTTTCAATTTTCCAGGCTTTCACATCTGTGTACCACCTTCCATTATATTCCCGGCTTTCAACATCGAAATCTATTTTGAGGAGGGTGCCCGGTTGCAACTGGCCCGCATCTATTTTATCCCCCCACACGGAAACGCAAACTTTTTTTGGGTACTGGCTCTCCGTTTCTACGATAATATCCTGTTTTTTCCATTGGCCATTTTTGCTGGTTCCCGATTGCAGGGGAAGGAGCTGGACGAGCTTTGCGGTGAGTTGCATGTCTGGAAATTGATCTGCGAAATTAACAAAAATGGATCAATTTCTATGCTGAAATGATGCCCAGGCATTCGCAAAATACCGGTGAATAATCCGTTGACGGGCTTGCGCAATAAAGCATTTAAGAGTTATTCCACTGCCCGGATTGCCTTGCCATAATCCGAATCATTGCCTATTGATTTGGCAACTTTCAGGTAAGCAGACCTCACATTTTCGGTTCCTGGCATTTTCTGAGCGATCTCCACTAGTAAATTACTTTTATCCATGTCGGAGCCTAATTGGGCCGTTTTACTTATCAGGCTGATCCATTGTGATTCAGTAATGTTTTTTTCTTCCATCAATATTTTATACAGATTTATTTTATCCATATCAGAACCGATACGGGAAGTCAGTTCCAGCAGGTTATCAAAACGGATCCCTGTGATCAGCCCCTTGTCAATCAGGTTCTTGTAGAGATTCACCTTATCCATGTCTGAACCGAGGCGACTCGCAATGATCATAATTGTATCTGCATTTGCATCCCGAACTGTATCGATATCCAAAACATGCTGAAGGTTATTTACTTTTTCCATGTCGGAACCAATACCCTGCACAACATGAAAATAAGCCTGGGCGATTAGCGGATTTTTCAGTTGCCCGCTCGAAAATCTATTTAGGAGTCGGGTCTTTTCCTGATCTGTACCAAGTGTTCCAATTTTTTTTGCAAGCACCTCGAGGTCTTCGGAGGAAAGAGAATCAATGTCAAACACCTTATCCAAATACTGCACCTTCACCTGATCCGTCTTCATGCTGTCTACTTCACTTAACAGAGCCCGGATGCCCCCATTCCTGTAGATGCGATCCATCCGTGCATCGCCACCGAAACCCCAGTCAATCATTTCCCTGACCGTCTGGGCGATAAGTTTTCTGCCTTGTTCCTCATTGGAGGAAAATTTGTTTTGCCCGTCGGTTATCGTGTATTCTATTTTTCCCTCCAGATCGCTTTCAGCGGTTACTCTGTCATCATTTTTTCGATATTTCACATACCCTCCCGGGGAAATACTCTTAAAACCTTTTTCATCATCGGTGATCTGGAACTTACCCGAATATTTTAATGCTTCATAATAGTTATCCGAACTGATTACCAGGTTCGCCGTACTTTCTCCCCGCCTTTCTCTTTCCTTACCGGACCAGGAAAAATAATAACAGACGCAGACGAGGCAAAAAGCAACCAGAAAAAATATAAGTTTCATTGTTAATATTTAATGGGAATAAATACCTAAAAAATCCAATTACTCCCCCTTTTCTGAACCCCAGTGGGTAAACCATTTTCAAATTTTCAAATTATCACATTAACTCTCCCCCCTCACATCCTTTGAAAAATAATAATATGCGCCGAAACCTGCGGCCAGACTGATTGCCAGGATGGCCACCGAATGAAGACCAATGGGCTGGATCAGGGAAACCAGGAGGAGCCCGACACCGATGGAGGCCAGTACGAAAAACCATTGCAGTATGGGGTTCCGGCTTTCTTTTTTATCGGGCTGCAAAAGTTCCCGCACAATATTTTCCTCGGTTCCTTTGTCGAGTATCCTGTTTTTGATCCGGAAGTTGTAATGCTGCCTGAATACCTGCAGGATAAAGGAGGATATGAGGTAGATAACCGCGAGTATGCCACAAATATTAAGCACATTGAAAATAAACTGGCGGTCCCTGAATGGATTAATATTATCCTGTGCCTGTGCAGCAAATGCGAAGAAAAGGATCGTTGCCGTGCTGAGTATTTTTTTCATTTTTATATTTTAATATGGATGGTAAGGAATCAGACTGCTATGTTGAAAAATTGTTCCAAAAAGTTCAATTAAAATTTAGAAGCTGCATTTGCTTCTGATATTTCTTATACACGCTTAATCCTTTAAACAACACAATAACAAGGGTACTGATGATAATGGCATAAATGAAGAATGAGGAAATATCCAGGAACAGGTTCAGGAAATACTGCCTTAAGAGGTAGGCCGGAACCGCCACGCAACAACAAATGAAAAACATAAGGAACCCGGCAACAAACCGGTCTGCAGGCAATGGCGCTGGCACTGAAGGCAATTGCGGAATCACCAGGGCTGACAAATCAAAATCAAAAGCTGGTGCGGGTTGTTCCCTGATCTCTGAAAACAACAAACTGTATGTTGCAATGGCTGCCCGGCATTGTTCACAGGATTCGATATGCCCGATAGTCGTCTGCGTGCAAGCGGATTTTTCCAGCACGTAGTCTTGTATTTCTCTTTCTGATGGATGGCTGGTATTCATAATGCCTCCTTTTTATATTTTGACAATAAATTTTCTTTCAGCATTTTCCGGGCCCTGAAAAGATAGCTTTTTACTGTCCCATCCGGGAGCCCCGTTATTTGCGAAAGTTCTTCATAGCTCAATGACTCCTGGTGAAAAAGAGTGATCAGGGTTTGGTAGATGGCCGGCAGACCCGCTATTTCTTTCCGCAGAATGGCAGAAAGTTCCTTTTGGGAAAGTTGGTTTTCGGAATCACTGATTGCCGATAAATTGCTGTAGTGCGTGTTGGCGTAATCCTCATCAGGATACTCTTTTTCCTGCAGACCCCCGGTGAGCACTAATTTTTTCTTCTCGATCCATGATAAGCAGGAATTATAGGCAATCCGGGCGATCCAGGTGGAAAGTTTCGATTGAAATTTAAACCCCGGAAGATTATGAAAGGCCTTCATATAGATATCCTGTGCCATATCTTTCCGGTCCTCTGCCAGGGGGACCATTTTGAAAACGATCTGGGCAACCAGCCATTCGGTATTTTTAATAACCATACCAAAAGCCCGGGTATCCCCAAGCAAAACCTGGTTTACCAGGTGTTTGTCGGCCAGGTTATTTACAGTGGTATCGTTCACTTACTTGATCAGACCGGTTGGTGGGGATAAAGTTGCAATAAATCCGGGGTAATTGATGTTCCGGGACGAAAAACGGCAAAAAAAAACCACAAGCACATGCCTGTGGTCTTCTGACGATTATGGGTTGGTATTAATTCTTAATCATCACTTCATCTAAGGAATAAATTACACCATTGGAGGTTTGCGTATCACGACTATGGATTTTAACGCCTGCAACACTAACGGTGCCATCTTTTACGTGAACCAGCAATTCCTTGCCATTCACTGTTCTCAGTTTTTCACCGTCTTTGAAATCCTTGAAGGCGATTTTTCCGGAAACGATGTGCTCATTTATAGCATCGGCAAGCCTTGCTTTATTTTCCGGTTTCAACAGATTCTCTAAGACGCTCTTATTCATTTTTTCAAATGCAAGATCAGTAGGAGCGAAAATAGTGAAAGGGCCTGTACCGCTGAGCGTTTTGTCCAATCCTGAGGCAATAACACTTTTTTTCAATGTTGTCATGTTTTTGTCTTCGTTGACAACCTGTGTAATGTTTGACATTTATTTTTAAATTTAATTACCGGTAGAGTAACTGGTAATGAGGGCAAGGTATACCAATACAAACCCCTCCGCTGTTAATGTTTGCCTCTAAAAGAGTCATACGTTAAAGTAACAGGCCGATTCAGTCCATTCACGGCTAAATACGGCCACATTAAATTAACGTTTGAAACATTAACTAAAATCTGAAGAATTTGTTGCTTTGTTGTGAATCCGATTAACAGCCTGCGCTCTGAATGAGATTCTTCCAAAAATATTTTGCTTTTTCGATTTTCATTTTAACGGCGCAGGCTTCCCTTGCATATCCCAAATAAATTTCTTATTTTAGTCGCCTGATAACCTAATCCTTTTTTCTATTCGATCCATCAGAACCCAGTCTCTTCCATCCAACCCTAATTTGATTTACCATCGCTGCCCGACGCAACGCATTCCAGATCCTGCAAAATTGCATTGAATCATGATTATCGCTTTTAATCCCGCGGATATAAATCTGTTAAACACTTAACCGAAATGAAAAGTTGTAAGGGGATCTTATGCATCCTTCTTCTCATTCAATTTAACCCGCTGAAGGCCCAGCACGTATGGACCCAGCATAACGATCAAAGCCGGACCGGCTGGTATCCTTATGAAAACACGCTGAATGAGTCCAACGTAAATACAAACAGTTTTGGGTTAAATTTCAATCACGTCACCGACGATAAAATCTTTGCGCAGCCGCTTGTCATTCTAAATGTGAATATTCCCAACACAGGGTTTAAGAATATTGTCTTTGCAGCTACAGTGAATAATACCATTTATGCCTATGATGCCGATATGAATGCGGATCCTTACTGGCAAAAGAATTATACAAATAAAATAGCTCCCGCTCCGGCTCCCGACTGCAATAATTGCCGCCCTGCGAGTAATAGTGATATTCATCCCAGCCTTTGTGGGGGCACTTACGGTGACTTTACCGGAAATATGGGCATTGTTGGAACGCCGGTGATTGATACTGCCGCGCAAACGATGTTTTTTGTTACGAAGATTGTGAATATGAATGATGGACCGATCGACAATCATACGTATGTAAACGACATCAAGGATGAATATAATTACACAACAGTCGGCTTCCATCAATACCTGCACGCGGTAGATATCAGGACCGGAAATGAAATGCCGTATAGTCCTGTTGAGATCAAGCCCGTTACCACAGGAACCGGCGATGGACAAACAGCGCCGGGCGTAATCACTTTTGATCCCCGCAGGCAATTCAACCGGGCAGGTCTGGCTTTATCCGGCGGACATGTCTACATCTGCTTTGCTGCCCATTGTGATAATAATCCCAGTCACGGGACGATTGTCAGCTATGATGCCGGCAGTCTTGTTTTTCAGCATGCGTATAATGCAACACCGAACGACGGAAGGGGCGGGATCTGGATGAGTGGAACGGCGCCTGCAGTGGATGATAACGGCAACCTTTATTTTACTACCGGAAATGCGCTGGACGAAGGCAGGACCAGTCTGAATTATAATACCTACACGGCTCCCCCCACAGATCCCGCAAACCGCGGAGAGAGCGTGATTAAACTCGCGCCGGACCTGACACTTGCCAGTTATTTCACACCATTCAATTATATCGCCCTGAATGATGCTGACCAGGATTTTCCCATGCAGGTGATGCTTTTGCCGAATACCAACCTGGCCATGACCGGCTGCAAGGACGATTCACTTTTCATTCTCGACAGAACCAATTTGGGTGGCTTTGATCCTTTAAGGAATGATGTAGTACAAACGATCAAGGTGCAGAGCAGCGCTTCCATGCATGCAAGCCTGGCGTATTTTGGCGGCCCAACTCCATATGCCTATCAATTTTCAGAGAACAGCCAGTTAAAAGCTTACCCTGTATCGCCAAGCGGCCTCGGCGCAGCTATCACCAATACGACAATCGCCGGGCCTTCGGGTTATATGGGCGGGTTTCTATCCGTTTCATCCAATGGCCCGGATCCGTCTACCGGTTTGTTGTGGGCTTACCATGCGATCAATGGCTGCAATGCGAATGGAAGTGAGTGCCATGGGGTACTGCATGCAGTCCGTGCAGACGACATAACGAAAGAATTATGGAATTCAGATATGAATGCCACCGATAATATTTCCGTGTTCAATAAATTCTCCTGTCCCACGATTGCCCTCGGAAAAGTATATCTGGCAGCAAACAGAAATCAACTTGCGGTTTATGGATTGAAAACGAATACAACCTGCCTGACGAATGTAGCCCTCCATAAAACTGCAACCGCGTTAACTGTATCGGGTGGCAGCGCTTCGAATGTGACTGATGGGGACCTGACAACCTTTTGGCAAAGTGCCTCACACAATGTCGATTCCATTTATATTGACCTGGGAAGCAGCTATGATGTTTGTAAAGTGGCCATCTCCTGGCAATCCGGCCGCTATGGAAAAGATTTCGATCTTAAGGTTTCCGATGACGGGATAAACTGGACAACCGTGGATGCAGTGCGCGGAAATTCGTCAACCAATACGGAATTCGACGGCGCATTTACGGGAAGGTATGTGAATATGGTTGGCATTACACAGGGAACAACGCTCGGTTATTCCATTTATGAATTTCAGGTATTTGGCAATCCGGCCAGTTCATGCCGCGCTCCAACAGGTCTGAGTGCCAGCACGCTTTCCTCCAGCTCCGCTCATCTCAGCTGGGATGCTATTGCCGGCGTCACACAATACTTAATCAACTATCGTCCCAATCTTTCCGCGAGCTGGTTAACGAGAACAGCAACTGCCAACAGTATTGATCTTACCGCACTGAGTTGCGGTCCGGTTTATTATTATACCGTTCAGGCAATCTGTGGTGGAGTGCAAAGCGCCATAAGCCAGGGCTCATTTTCCTTGTCGGGCTGCCCCGCCACTACCTGCGATATGCTTCCAGTCAATTATTTCAATGTGGACCTGGGTGATATTGGTCTTGCCGGTTCCACCTGTAAAAATGGAGATATATGGACAATAACGGGATCAGGATCGGATATCGGTGGCGTTTCCGATGAATTCCAGTTTGCATTTACAAATAATGATATTGCTGATTATGATGTAACCGGGCGCATCCTGACGCAGGACGTAACGAATGCTTCCAATAAGATAGGCATTATGGTTCGGGACAGCCTGACCAGCAGTTCACGTTTTGCTTTTCTTACATCCGTCGGCAACGGGGATAACATCCTGTTTGAGTACCGCGACCAGCCATCGGGTTTGGTCACGACGATTCCAGTGCCGGGCCACTATGCTTTGCCTTACTGGATGAAATTGAGCAAAGAGGGAACGCAATACCTGGCTTTTATTTCTGCAGATGGCATCGGTTGGACGAACGTTGGTGGCCCGGTAGAACTGAATTTTGGAACTGATGCCAGCAATCCACCACATTATGGGATGGCTGTAACCAGTCGAAATAATGCATCCCTGTCAAGCGGAACAATCGATAACTTTTCTGTAACCGGAAGTACTGATCTGCCGATTCGCCTCCAAAGTTTTACGGCAAAAAAAATAAATGATACCCAGGTACTGGTATCATGGACAACTTCCATGGAACATCTGGTGGATCATTTTGAAGTAGAAAAAAAGACGGACCAAACCACCTCATTTGGTACGCTTGGCATCGTAAAAGCCGTGGGAGAAAGTGAGGTCCTGCAAAACTATTCGCTGCAGGATAACCATCCGGCGCCAGGCGTAAACGAATATCGCCTGAAGGAAGTGGATAAGAATAATAATTATTATTACTCTCCGGTGGTCCAGGTAATAATGGATGAACCGCAGGGACTTGAAATATATCCGAATCCGGCAGCGGATTTTGTAAACATCATTTCCAATGCAGGGGCTATACAGGAACTTAGCATTTTTGATGTGTCGGGGAAATTGCTAAAAGATATTCCTACAAAAACAGGACTGACCACCATGCAGATAAACATAGCACCATTTGCAGCGGGCGTGTATTTCATTACAATTAAAACGGCCTCCGGGATGCAGCGGGAGAAACTATTCAAGCAATAGGCTAAGGAATGAAGGTGGAAACATTATTCGGTTTCTGCAGGCCGCGGTGACAGGTATTGCAGGCAAGAACGGGTTTTGATAAACTATTGAAATCATAAAGGTTGCGGTAGTTAAAATATTTCTTATTGATCTTGTCCGTCATGCGCATCATTTTACGGGCGATCCGCTTTTCCAATTTTTCATCACTGGCGAAGTCAACCCTTCTCGGAAAAACATTTGCTTTGGTATCCGGATGACAATAGCTGCAGGTTACGCCCAGGGCCTGGCTGTACCGGTGCATGATCCGTTCCATCTGGTCTTCGTCAATATTTTTTGGAATTATTTTCAGGTTTTGCCAGGAGGGTTTTTCGGGGGAATAGGATTCGGTTCGCTTATTCATTTCCCCATGATCTTCAGCTCTGTCAGTGGCTGCAATGCCGAGAAAGACGCCCATCCCCATGACAAGAGAAACGAGAAACTTTTTTTGAAAGATCATGGATCTGAATTTGCTGCCAAGCTAATAAAAAAAAATTATCCGGGCATATTTGGTTTATTAAATGGGAGTGTGCTGAATTTCCATATCTTTAGTAAAATCACTTAAAACACCAACACATGAGAAAAATTATTTTATCCATCAGTTTTATACTGATGGTGGCAGTATGCTTTTCACAGGAAGAAAAAAATGGAACTATTTACATTAAGCATCCTTATATTGATGTCGTAAATAAATCTATGAAGGCTTACCTGGATAAAGATGCAGCGGCCAATTCAGCAATTTTCGCGGACACCGCCAGATTCTGGTCTTCCGGTATGACCAAGGCAATACCAATTGCAGAAGCCATCAAAATGTGGAAATCAGATTTTGATAATTTTGATAGTATTACTGTGAAAACAGTTGGGTATCCTGATTACCTGGCCTACAAAGATCAGGATGCCAAAATTGTGCAATCCTGGTGGACCTGGTCTGGCAAATCAAAGAAGACAGGGGAGCTCGTCAAAATTCCTTTTGTACAATTCGACGATTTCAATAAGGATGGCAAAATAGGTTTTGAAAGCATTTATGGAGATTTTTCAAAAATGAAGAATTAAGATAATTGATCTTTACCTGTAGCAGATATTTGAAAAGCCCTGGTGCAGGCCGGGGCTTTATATTTATTGTTTTCGCAGAGCGCTCTGAGGATGTTTTATGTGAAGCAGGATATCGGCAACCAATTTCGTTATTGTTATACTATCCTTGTAATTTTGCGCTCCGATTTCTTTAACTACGCATTTAACTGAAAGCACATTATTTTCTCCTTCAACTATCAAATTGCTTTGACTGGTCTGATGACTATAATCAGATAAATCCATCTTTAAAGACTTTATCAGGGCTGGTATGTCCATCTCAACCGGTTTTTCAGTTCCGTATTTCAGAAATAGAATGCCGGAATTTTTGACAAACACAACCTGCAATGCGATATTTCCAGGGTAATACTTACTTATTAATGAATCGGATTCGGAGTTCTCATAATAAGAATAGCTATTGATTAAATATTCAAACCCGGATAAGGAAATCAATGTATCCTCTTTCGAAGGTGATACGTTAAGAAATGTCAATCTGTTTTTATTCCCTGCTTTATCAAATTCATCCAATCGTGCATAGTCTGTTAGTTTTTCGGATTGCAAATAATCCCATTTCAGGTATTTGCCCTTTTCATCCTTCATCATAGAATCCAGGTTTTGCGGGAAGAATGGTTGAAGAGCGTGATACCCGTGGGCTTCCACAACATAATTTATAATAGACCTGATTTGTTCCGCATCTCCGGGATGAAGGTTTTCCCTTGCCGGGATCAGTTTTTGCCCTTCCGATAACATATTGTTCGCCTGCAGGAATTGTTTTAAACGCTGGCTTTGACTTTTCAGGGAAACAGAAAATGCGCTCCAGGGCCCGAAGGATATCAGGAATGCGAGCGCACAGAGTGTGAACGGTATGATCTTTATATTCTTGTTTTTTGAAAATAGGAAATAAGCCGTGATAAAGGCCAGCCAGCACGTGAGAATCAGCACAAAATATCGCTCTTCTGTAATGCCATACTGTCCGATCCTGCGGTTGATGGCAAGGAACAAAAGAATAATCAGGGGGCAAATGGCCATGTAAAAAAAACGATTGAATATAAGTATCCATTTATTCTGTGCATCATCTTTTATCGGATGAAAAAGCAGGAAGGAGAATATTCCTGCAATAGCGAATGCCAAAACCAGGTATGATACCCAGCCATACGGCCACTGCCTGGTCACTGTTATTTTAAACGTATAGGCGTAAAGAATAAGCAGATAAACTGTAATTATGGGCAATAAAACATATTGGGTGAAAATTTTTAATCCTTTGGGATAATCTTTAATTGCTTGCAGGTTTTTGAAACCTGAGGGGAGGCCTCCGAGGAAAAAGATAGTATTGAACACACAAAAGACACATATCCACAGATCTATATACCATTTTTCCCTTATATCGACCTTAAACAAATTATCTATAGCTGCCATGGCCAGGGCCAAACCGATATAGAAAACGCCTGAATAAAGAGCTGCGGATAAAAATCGAAGAAACAGGGTCTTATTGTATTGCCAAAAGCCATTCACTTCTCCCTTTGCAGTGAAAGGAGCGAAAGCCACCAATAGATGCAACCCGATTATAAATAGGATGAATTGCTTTTCCGGGCCATGACTGGAATGATCCGGAAGGGAAAAATAATACGCGACAATAAGCCCAACGGCAATTATTCCGTTGAACAATTTTATTTTGAACGGAAAGTTTTTGCGTTCAGCATATAAAGCAACTGCCAATGTGAGGAGCATGCCAAGATAGGCACTCCAGATAACGTTAATATAATAATGATGATTATCTATATTCCCATACGGCAGGTGGTTGTGCAGGATGCCAAAAAAACTTCCGGTAAGCATAAACAATATCGCGAGTGGAAATCTTTTACCAGTGACAATGGTAGCCTGTACAATTGTTTGAATGGAAGGGAATTTCATGGTTGAAGGGGATGCGGGGGTATGTAATGTACGGAAACTATTTTGAAATAGTTGACGGTTGACGGATGACAGTAATTATTTGTCAAGAACCAGAGCGTCATTTTTGTCTCCGGATCTTTATAAAAGATTAAACGTGCCCTGACCTTGGTGCTGTTTTTATCATGATGGTGACCGAGTATGACTTCCTGATCTTTTATAATCCCCTTTTCCTTTTGCTGCTCACTTAACGGCCGGTCTTCAACAAAATCAAATACGGCGTCCTGGCGAAGCCGGGTGACCCAGCTAACCTGATCACTGGTAAACTGGTTAAGCGTAGGGTAATGATTATAACCCTTGTCAAAGACAATAATGGAACCCGCTGGCAGCTTCACTTCTTTAAGGAAAGTCGAGTCTCCTCTGAGCCGAAGCGCTGAAGCGGATCATAGCCGGTACATCCTGGTCACTTTTTAGCAAAGCATGCACTTTAATACCTCCTTTGCGCTTCCCGTTGAGCGATCTGATGCCAGTTCCCCGCAGCACTTCCTGAAAGAGTGTAATCGTGGTAGAATCAAATACATAAAGCTTCTTTGGGATAATGACGGACCTTTTGGGAATACGCTAATAAAGTATTTATATGGGAATGATAAAATCAAAGAGCTGGTATTTATATATCAGAAAAGACTTAATATGCGTCCGTCAACCGTCATCCGTCAACCGTCAACTCTTCCACATGAAACCTGTTCTCCGGATACTATTGCTCCAACTGATCGCCATATGCAGTTTTGCCCAGCCGCGGACCATCGCTGTAAAATGTGGTAAAATGCTGGACCTCCACTCGGGCCGGATGCTTTCCGACCAGGTGATCCTGATAAGAGGTAATATCATTGAGAGCATTACACCCTTCACAAGTTTTAAACAACAAACAGACAGCAGCATTGACCTCTCCGGATATTATGTTTTGCCCGGGCTCATCGATTGCCATACGCATGTATTGCTGCAGGGCGATATTACCGGCGATGATTACGCTGTACAACTGCTCAAGGAATCGATTCCATACCGTACCCTGCGTGCATCCCGCAGCGCGCGCATCGCACTCGGGAACGGATTTACGACTATTCGCGATCTTGAAACCGAGGGCGCGATGTATGCCGATGTGGACATCAAAAAAGCCATCAACAATCATGTGATCCAGGGACCGCGGATGTTCGTGGCTACCCGCGCAATTAATACGGTCGGACATTATCCGATAAGTCCGAAAGATTATAACTGGGAACTGAATCTTCCCAAAGGCATCCAGGAAATCAATGGTGCTGATGAGGGAAGACGCGCCGTGCGCGAGCAGATTGCTCATGGGGCTGACTGGATCAAGATCTACGCCGACCGCGGATATTACCGCGCATCCGATGGCTCTTATCATAGTCTTCCGAATTTTACGCCGGAAGAACTCAATGCCATCGGCGACGAAACGAAGCGTTCGAATAAAAAAATGGCTGCGCATGCCGTTACGCCCGACGGGATCCTGATGGCGATCAACGCGGGTGCATCTACGATTGAGCACGGCTTTGGTATGGATGATGAGTGCATCCGGCTGATGGTAAAAAAAGGCATTTTCTGGTGCCCCACCATTTACGTTTGCGACTATGTTGCGGAGGGCCGTGCAAAAGAGGGAAACCCAATAAACAAATATTTCATGGAAACAATGCCGGCGGTATTCCATAAGGCACTTGCTGCAGGCGTAAAAATCGCTTATGGCACGGATATCGGCGGATATAGCTGGGATGAACCGGAGGCTAAGGATTTTGAATACATGGTAAAATACGGGATGACGCCGCTGCAGGCCATTCAGACGGCAACAATTACTGCATCCCAATTATTGGATATGGAAGGTTATATCGGCGATATCAAACCCGGTGCTTTTGCTGATTTGATCGGGGTGAAAGAAGATCCTACGGTGAAAATTACTTCTCTTGAGAATGTAGGTTGGGTTATGAAGGATGGGGTAGTGTGGAAGAATGGAAATTGACCCGCATTTAATCCTCTACGAAATTTGTAAAAAATTATTTCTATGGATGAGAAGACGGCTCCGAAAAAGTACCGCGCGGGAGCGATCGGCGCATTGCTTGATGAATATGAGCGCGCAATTGCAGATTTTAAAAAACTGATCGAAACAATCCCTGACTCTGCGCTGACCATCATATTAGATCCGAAAACCGCGGATGCAAATTGCAGATCTATCCAGACGATCCTGACCCATGTGGTATTCGCGGGATATGGCTATGCGACCTATATTCATAATGTCAGGGGCGATAACAAGGAGAGGCCGGACAAAATATTTCATTTGTCTATTCCAGAATACGTGCAGGATTTAAACGCCGTTTTCGCTTTTACCGTAAATATATTCGGAGAATTTAATGACGGGGAATTGCACGGAACTGACGACTCATTAAAAATAAATACGCATTGGGGGGAAACCTACAACATAGAGCAAATAACCGAACATGCCATTGTACATATTCTCCGGCACAGGCGCCAAATCGAACGGTTTATGCTGCTTCCCGGGTACTTGCAGTATACCAGGCAGAACCAGGAATAGGACTGGGAGATTATTAAGGCTTTTCATCTTCCCGCGACCAATTTTTAAACTGCGCATCGATTTAGAAAAATAAATTTGATTTTTGTACTAAATTATGTACATTTGAACGTACAAATAAGTGATTATGCAAGCAATCTCTATTAGCCAGCTTAGGGGGAATATCAAAAAATACCTGGATAGCGTCAGTGGATCTGATGATGTTATTATAGTCCCCCGAACAACCGATGACGATGCAGTTGTGATTATGTCCATCAAAGAATACAATTCCCTGAATGAAACGGGTCATCTCCTGTCATCTTCCAAAAACAGGGCGAGATTGCAGGAATCTATGGATCAGATCAAGAAGAAGCAAACAAGAAAGGTTAGCCTAAGGGATATTTAATTAAAAATCGCTCTCATGAACTTTGAGTTCACCTTAAATGCGTGGGAGGATTTTGGATATTGGCTTGAACATGATCATGAAATCGTCTTAAAAATAAAGGACCTTCTCAACGACATTAAACGAAACCCATTTCAGGGTCTGGGTAAACCGGAACCACTCCGGTACGACCTGAAAGGCTTTTGGTCGAGAAGAATTTCAAGCGAACACAGGCTGGTTTACAAAATTGAAGGAACTAAAGGAACGAACCAGAAATGTTATATTCTGCAATGCAGGTACCATTATGATTAGTTGCCGTCCTCATAAACGCTGCTCTTACGGCGCGTGGGCATTCACGGAATCGTTTTATTTTTGATGTAGGCATAATCCATTCCCATCGAGATCTTTCAGCCAGCTGAACTTGCCCCAGGGTGTTTCATCAATTTTACCGGTTTCTATGCCTTTTGATTTTAATTGCTGAACTTCTTTTTCTATATCAGCCGTTTCAAAAATAATCCCCTGAAAGTTTGAAAGAGATATGGAGGTCGTCTCGCCCGGCAGTCCCACCTGGACCCAGTCTTGTCCATTGCCCATGGGCGCCTCCATTATGATCTGAAAGCCAAGTTTTAAATAAAAGTCCTTTGCTTTTTGCTGATCAGATACCGGGATTGAGATGATTTCAACCGTTTTCATTATTTATGTTTTATTTATTAAGAAATGGGTTAAACCAGCAAGCCATTTACCCAAAGTTTACGTATAGAATTATACCTGCTTTAGAGTTGCCCCTTGTTCAACAACAGGACAAAGATCTGCTGCGAAATTGAAATTTATGCGGTGCAAAATGGACAAAAACAAGGTGTTTTGCGGCAGGATATTCTCCATGTAATTGTCGTGGGTGAAAGTATTTGCCGGGCAGACCGGAAAAGTATGATACTGGGATTTAGGCTAACTTTGGGAAGGGCAAGACGAACTGCTATGGGAAATGATAAATAGAATACTTTAAAATCAAAAGTATGAAAGCGAATAGATTATTTCTTGCCATTATTAAGTCATTGCTGGTAATGATTGGTATATTTCTGATTGGATATTTTGGGTATCATTATCCCGATACAATAATAGTGGCGATTGCCGTTACTATTTTCTTCGTGTTTGCCTGGTATTTTTATACAAAAGGCCATGAGGAATAAAGCCGGGGTTTACTCGCTGGTAGAATGGCAACTTGATTTCTACTACTGCCGGGATTACTCTATTTTGACAATGGTGCACAAATAGTAGAGAAAGGAGGAGAATCCGGTTATGAAGGTTATGCGCACTCGACTATTCAATCATATTATTTAGGATTGCTTGTAAATCTTGTTTATAAGGTGAGGCTTAATGGTCACCTTAATTTTTTAGCAGGCGCGGGCTTGTATGCAGCAAAAGGATTATCCGGAACGGTCAAAGGAAACAGTGAAGGAATGAGTCCTTTTGCAGGGCCCTATGCTTATTCTTTCAATTATAAAGTTGATTTCTCAAAAGACGTCGCATTTTCCAGTCAAAACACAACTTTCATCAAGGCTTTTGATTTTGGTTTTAACGTTTTGGCGGGATTGGAATTTAGACGTTTTCAATTAACAGCAAAATACAGCCGCGGTTTTTCTGAAATATATTCTGATAACGGTTACAATTATAAAAATGCAATATTTGAATTTTCTATTGCATATTTATTTTTGGCAGGTATAATGGGTATACTTGCCTTATTTTTAATAAAAAACTAACGAAATTCGCTACCGATGCTATGATAAAAATTGACCGTCCGAACATTGACGATGCACCTTCCTGGTATCCTTATTACTTCAATTTGGTTCCCGGCAATGATTTATTGGAGGCTTTGCAGAATAATAAACAGGACATGCAGCACCTGATCCGCTCCATTCCTTTTTCGAAAGAAGATTTTAAATATGCTGAAAATAAATGGTCGGTAAAACAGGTCTTTATTCACATGGCCGACGACGAACGGTATTATGCTTACAAGGCATTTTGTTATTCAAGACAAATAGATGTGGTGCTGGAAGTCCCTCCGGTGGGGGAAATTTATGCCAAACATTTCAATGCGGGCAACCGTACATTAAAGGAAATAGGCGATGAAATTCTTTCTATCAGGGACGCTACCATCAGCCTATTTAGCAGCATGACAAGCGATATGCTGGATTTTAGAGGATTCCCGAACAAAACGGTTTACACTGCGAGAAGTCTAGGCTGGATGGCCGTCGGGCATAGTATACATCATTGCTCGATGATAAGGGAAAAGTATCTTGTATAGAACATGAATTGTTTGGGAGCAACTCTGTTTTTCGGAATAGCGATGAAATAAAAACTACCGTGCAGGCTTCAGAAGCTTCTCCATAAGATCAGACAATGAAATGGCTGTGATTCCTTCTCCAAGCGAAAATTTTTCCTTGCCGGAATAGATCACAAATCGCTTATCTGCTTTTATATCTTCACACGCAATGTGAAAGCCTTTTGATAATGAAGGCGCGGAGCTACGCTTGATTTCGATAGCCCACTTTTCATTGCCTGAGAATTCGAGAATAAGATCAATCTCTGCGCCGCCTGATGTGCGGTAATAAAAAGCTAATACGCCTGACGGAGCAACAGACATCACGTTTTCAATGACGAAACCTTCCCAGCTGCCACCGACGACCGGGTGGCCCAGCAAATGATTATGATTGGAAATATTTAATAGCGAGTGTGTAATACCGCTGTCTCTCACATACACTTTCGGTGCCCGTACAAGACGCTTGCCCACATTAACCGTCCATGGCTGCAAACGTCTGACTAACAGAAGGTCGGCCATTAAATCAAGATACCGCCCGATGGTAACGCCCGATACTTCGAGGTTCCTGGCCAATTGTGAAGCATTGATGATAGTACCCTGATTATGCGCCAGCATTGTCCAGAAGCGTTCAAGTGTCAGGGAAGGGATGCGCGGACCCAACTGGGGTATATCGCGTTCCAGATAAGTTTTAATAAAGTCGCGACGCCAGTCCAGACTGTCTGCATCTGATTTTGCCAGCAGACTTTCCGGGAATCCTCCACGCAACCAAAGCGTATTGATCTTATCCTGACGCCGATTTGCGTACTCCAAAACATCAATACCATGGAGCTCCAGATAAGAGATACGACCTGCAAGTGATTCGCTGGATTGCTGCAGTAGGTCGAGGGATGCCGAACCCAGAAACAGGAATTGTCCGGCCTTGTTTCCTTTCCTGCGCTCTTTATCGATAATGCCCCGCAAGGGGGCAAAGACCTCCGGCATATGCTGCACTTCATCCAGGATAATAAGCTTGTCGCTGTTTTCAGACTGAAAGGAGGTAATGTCGCGCACTCTTTGCAGGTCAAGGCGATTTTCCAGATCAAGGTAAATAGCAGGAACGCTTTCTGAGATATTCAGCGCAATGGTTGTTTTCCCAACCTGGCGAGGCCCGATCAGGGCAACCGAGGGGCTTCGCTTCAGAGTCTGCTTTATATTATTTTCAATCCTACGCTTTATCATCCATGCAAATTTAACATAAAATATTAAATTTGCATGGATAGGATTTATCTTATCATTGTTCCTCCTTAAATCTATACGCCAGGACTTACCTCGCAGGCACGATTTTTAACTGTAATACAACTGATTCACAATGCAAAGGGCCTTCCGGGGCTAAAGGGATAACCTCTGCCTTCGGCCCGGTTGCGTGGACTCTATTACATTCGGTAAAAGCTAAAAATGGTCCGGCTCAATGTATGTCGGCGGATTCTGTTCTTTTCAATGAAAGGGGAAAGTGAAAGAGGTGCGGGTGTTTAATGAATTATTGGGTTCGTGATTCGGTTTCCTCGCGAGTTATCTTACTAAGAGATTATTTTCCTTGTTTCCTGGATGCACGAAACTTGTGTGGGCTCTGCTGGTGAAGACTTTATTGGATGGAATAGATTGTTAGCCCCATGGTATCCTATGATACATTCGGTAACTGACAGAACCTTACTTGCCCTGAACTTTAGGCAATTCGTAAAAATCTACAAGATTTCCGTCAGGGTCCCGGAAGTACATTGAGCGTGTGCCCCATGCTGTCTTGGCGGGAATCTTCACCCAGGTTTGAATTAGGCCTTGGAGCCTCTTATATTCATGGTCAACATTGGCGACCCGGAATTCCATGATCATACTCTTGTTATTCGCCGCTTCGGCCGAACCAGGGATATATTTTTCCTGGGTCGTCTCCGAGAAAATGGCAAGGACTCCGTTCCCGGTAGGAAATTCCGCATAGTCTTTGCCGGACCTCTTTGCGCTGATGCCCAGTATGGGTTCGTAGAAATTCACCAGCCGATCCACATTGCCTGTGATTAAACAAGTATTCACGAGTATGGGATTTTTTCCGGGATCCGGCGGAATGTTGTTCATCGTCGGAGGATTCACAAACCATCCTGAGGGATCTTCCATTTTAGCTTCAATTCCCCAACCTCCGGAATCTTCTGATACAGCAATCCATACTTCGTTATTGCCGTTTTCCAACTGAAGATATACCGCGTCAAAAAAGCCGATCGTACCAAGAAAACGGTAATCCCGCGATCTGTAATTATTTTCTCCTGAATATAAGAGTCGTTTATTAAAATACAATCTGGCGCGATCCGAAAAACCGAATGAGAATTTTTTGAGCTCCCGTTTATTTGCATGAATGATCAGTCGCGCAAAAACCGTATTTTTTTTAGAGACCACACTAGATAATTGCGACAAGTCAGCAATCCCCTGATCCGTGGTGTTAAGTTTTTGCCAGGCCAGGCCAGAAAAATTAGCAGTGTTCAATAAAGGTTTATTGATAACTCTGCTTTCATCAAATGGTGAAGATACCTGCCAGACAGTAAAGACGTTTGATGATAACTGCGGAACGGAACGCGGTGGGCTTTTTAAAACTATATCATCCGTTTTCTCGTAGGAGAAATTCGCGTACCTAACCGTTGTCTCTGACTCGTTAAAAAGGATAAGGCCTCCGGAAGCCACCGGCCTTTTAAGAGAACTAATAAAAAAGGCAGGTTCTTTTTCATTGTCAAAATATATTTCGGCCTGCGACCCTTTTATGATCATGTGCAGGTGCAACCACTGGTCAAATGGATAAACATAGGCAGTATTAAAACCTTCCCCATAATACAACTGCCAGCCCTCCCAACCATTGTATCGCGGGTAATACTGCATGGCATCCGGGTTGCCACTCTGGTGGGGGCGCAGATAATAAACCTCTCCGTTGGCCGTATCCTTCATCCTGAAACGGATACCCGGAAAGCACCTGGCCTTAGGAAAGGCAATGTCAAAATCAATGGTTCCATTCACGAAAGAATGATCATTCAATTCCATTGTTCCATTGATCAACTTAAAACAGGATTTTCCCTCAAAGCTGTCGGGAACACCTACCTGTGCATTTATTTGCCAGTGGGCTTTATCAAACGGTACAATGGTTTTGGCGTGGCTTTCTAAGTCCGCTCCTAATAATAAAAAAAGGATTAGCTTAAATATATTCCTCCAGCTCAACATAAAGTTCTACTCAAAAGTACAGGTATTAGGTAGCGTCTCGGTTTGAAGTTGTCAATCATTTATTCTTCAATTTCCCATGCCGGATTATGACCAATTTCCCAAAGGTGGCCATCCAAGTCTTGAAAATAACCATGATAACCACCCCAAAAGGCTTTTTGCGCTGATTTAGTAATTTTTGCGCCTGCTTTTTTTGCTAGCTCCATTATAACGTCAACCTCTTTATCACTGTTTACAAAATATCCAATGGAAAACTCTGTTGGGCTTTCCGCCTGTAGTTTGAGCTTGCTGTCCCATGCCAAGTTTTTTCTTTCATATAGGCAAAGCATCCTTCCATTGTCAAGCTCAAAAAGCACTGCTGCGCCGTTTTCAAATTCAGTGCCTACAATACCCTTTGTCTCCCAGCCCAGTCCGTTTTGATAGAATTTCATGGATTTTTTTAAGTCTTTTACTCCAAGTGTCAGAAGGTTTATTCGCTGTTTCATTTTTTTGTTCTTTTTTGGATGTTCTTTTTATAATTGACAATATGGTTGTCTTTAGATAGTTTGTCCACAAGCGAAATTTATCAAAAAAGTGCCAAATATTATTGTTTGCAATGTCGTTGTGAGGTTGCCGCTAACTTTTCGCATTGGCTTTTATTTTCATTTTCTATTAATTTGTTGTCATTTCAAATATATCCACTTTATTTTTTGTGGTGCTGTTGATTGGTCAAGAATTGGGAAAACAGATATTTCCAAACTGAGACACTACCGAAAATCCTGAGGTAATATTGAAATTCTTTTACAAATTGAGGCACTACTTGGTATTAATCAGCTGGTATCATATGTGGATTCCAGACCACTTCCCAAAGATGTCCGTCAGGATCCTGAAAGTACCCGCTGTAACCACCCCAAAATCTTTCCCGTGCATGTTCCTTTATTTTTGCGCCGGCCTTTTTCGCCAGGCCCATCACGGAATCTACCTCCTCCTTACTACGAACGTTATAGCCGATAGAAAACTCGGTCGGGCTGGCAGCAGACTTAGGAATCCCGGCATCCTCAGCAAGATACTTGCGCGGGTAAAGTGCGAATTGCATGCCATTTTGCAAATCAAAGAATGCGATTGCTCCATTTACAAACTCTTTTCCTACTATTCCTTTGCTTGGTAAACCCAACCCCTTGTGATAGAATTCATACGACTTTTCCAGATCATCAACACCAAGGGTAAGGGCAGTTATTCGTGGTTTCATGTTTATATCTGATTTATGATTACTGTTATTATTTGATAAGGTGGTCAGCAGTGCTAGTGAGCCAACCAATATTTTTGCATTCATTTTTTTGATTACAAACCTACAGCCAGCTTCTTGTTCAAACTGTGGAAAAATGCGACAAATTATAATTGGGAGGGGGAAATTCCGCTATATTTTTTTATCTCGTTGGCCAGGTGGGCATGGTCATAATAGCCGCAGTCAAAAGATATATCTGTTAAACTTTGAGCGGAGTGGCTCCCCCGAATGTTTTCAATGGCAAATTGATAACGAACAAAATTAATGAATGCCTTAGGACTAATACCCATATGCTGGCTGAAGATTCGTTCCATCTGTCTGACAATCATAAAATTATTTTTAGCCAAATCCACTACATTTATTTGACCTCTTCTTTCGTAAACCTGTGCAAGGACAGGAAAAATGGATTGGCGGGGGGGTGATAATTTCTTAAGGAAAAAATGGTTTAAATTTTCAGTGAAATCACTAGCAATTGCATTGAAGGGAGGAATATAACGTTTTTCAAATTCAGTGATCCTGTCTGTAAATTCCTGCAAGGGCCCACACTTATAGAAATGAACAAAACCGGCAGGCTTAAAACGAATACCTATGAGGCGTGTGCCCGGCTCCCTGATGGTATCAATATAGCGAGTCATAGTACCCACGAGGTAAGCCCTTTCATTTTTCATTATGAGGCCACTGCCATCTGCAACAACATCGGCGCCGAGGTTAATAATAATATCCATGCAACAATCCGGCATGATATGTTCGGCAACTGGTTTTGCATCATCACTGGTCACTTCCCAAAAAGCATCAATATAGGGTGATAATGCAGGATCGGGCTTAAATTGCTTGTAAGTCATGCTATTTGAAGTTCGCATCGTTGATTTTTTGGTTTTTTTCCCCTGATAGTTAATGGGATTTGCGCTACAACATTAAGTTAGGAAGTAAACCGGTTTTGTTCAAGGGGAATTTGATGGAAGGTTGGGTGGTTCTGGCCAGCGTTGGGAAGGCATTGCATTCCCATTGCAAAATGCGGATAATCTGCTCCGCATGATGCGGCAATAAATATTATCTTTTTTTCCTTCCCTTTATTATCCGCCTGGTTCCGGAGCTTATCAATGCGGCCCATGGTATGAGCAAGAAGGTCCCGGGCAGTCTCTGTATCAACGCCTGCTTCTTTTGCGAGCGCGTCAATGTCGGGTTCTTTTCCCCCGTTGATAACAGGAAGAGCAAGGGAAAGCAGGTGGTTGAGCTTTTTCATCATTTCCTTGTCTCCGCGGGTGGACTTCCTTTCGAATAACTCCTCATACGGATTCAGGTGCAGATCCTTTTTCAGAATGTCTTTAATGGCCGTGAGCATGGTGGGCTGAACGTGGATATCCGGATCAGCCGGAAGACTGAATCCATGGGCGTTCAGTTGTTCTGTCAAGCCCCGGAAACCCCGGTCCGTAAGGGAAGTCAGCAGCAGGGTCTTTTTGTCTTCATCGAAATAGGCTGCCGCAAAATGCGGAGCTTCGCCCCAGGCTTGCGGAGTAAGACGGTAAACACCCTTCGCATATTCCACTTTAAAATTCTTTTTTAAACCGTTGCTGTCAAAGGACTCTATTGGATGTTCCGCCAATGTCTGAACGAGCTTATCTTTTCCGTGAATGGTCATGGGAAAACGGGAACCATTGATCAGCATCAGGTAGGGAAATGGATTCGCTTCCATATCGTTCACAAGGTCTTCCTCCGTATCAATGCGGGGATTCAGCTCGGTGGCGAAAAAGAAAATATCGTCCGGCTGAAAACCCTGAAATGAAAGAACGGGTCCGAAAGACTGCCAGCAGGAACCATTGAAACCGATGAGGTTGAGCCAGAGTGTGATAGGTTGTTCAGAGAGGATGGTTGTAACTGAAGGAGAATACAGCAGGAAGATCTCCCCGCTGAACACATCTTCCATTTCATAAAAATCTCCTTCGGGATGGGCGGTGATTTCGCTGAAGCTGTATCTCCAGGCATGCGCGGACTGCTGCCTTAAGTAATTCAGCTGCTCCAGCTCCAGGGCCTTCACTGCTGTGTGATGGAGGTACTTATGAATGAGGCCGTCTCTTTTGAAGATGCGATGACCGATATACTGCGCTTTGAGCATGTTGATCCAGGCCGGCTTAAACTCCTTCGTAATCTCCCGGAAGCGGGCGAGCCGCTCATCCATCTCCCGCTCCAGTCCTTCCTGCCGGGCCGCATAATACATCAGGAATTTATCCACCACTATGGCGGAAATGGAACTGACTTCTTTGCACACCGCAAGCAGACGGGCAAAATCGGGCATGACGAAAGGTTCTGATTAGTCCGCAAAATTAAGGATTGGATAAACAGCATCAGGCAGCAATATATCCGGAATGATGAACCGTAAATGGACTGTAAATGTTAAGGTCGAAGTATTCGATGCGTACCGATCATTTTCGTGATATCACGAAAATGATCTGATGAAGCTGATCTCCGGAGCCTTACTTCCGATAGTCTTTGGGAATATGCTCCGAATCCTCCTCATTTGAAATATGTTGTGAATTCTCCTTAATCAGATTAGGCCAGGAAGGTATCACCAGGCTGTTATCAATGCCGGGTAATTGTGAGATTTGAACCTTCTTACTTTTTTTGTCAGACTTTTTATGATCGTCGGGATTACGCACTGCGTTTGAATCTGTTTTCATAAAGTTAGAAATTTTTTTGGTATTTACAATTTGTACTTTTTGAATAAAATCTTCATGAAAAGTAATATGGAACCGCCACTTGAGGGATTTTGCTTTGGCTTATCTGTTTTTCCTATTTTTGCAAGCTAAACATGGATAGTTTCCCGCAAGATTTTATGTTTAGGTTGACTGCGAAAGAATGGCTTTTCCGAACATGGTGTTACTATGTTAGCGAGCGTTCTCAGAAATCCTACCGCTAGGGAAATGAATATCACTATCAATCCCATCATGAAACTCTTACTCCTTTTTGCAATCTCATTAATCCTATGTTCTGAAAATGCCAGCGGCCAGGAAAAAACAATGGCCCCCGTAACAAAAAATGCATCGCCTGAAGCGAAAGCATTGCTAAAGTTTTTTTACAGCATATCGGGACAATATATTTTATCAGGCCAGCATAATTACCCAAACGTGAAGGGAAGGAACACGAAGTTTGCGGCGGAATATATTGGTAAAACGCCGGTCATTTATAGTACAGACTGGGGATTTGCAAAGGATGGCAATTCAGACTCCTATCTTGCACGGCAGGATATCGTGGATGAAGCCATCCGGCAAAACAAACTCGGCTCTATAATAACAATTTGCTGGCATGCAGTGCCACCAACTGCTAATGAGCCCGTTACTTTTCAACCACTGCCGGGTGCAGACAGTACAGCGCTGGCAAGTGTTCAGGGTAAGCTGTTGAATCAACAATTTAAAGATATACTAACGCCTGGCACGGCATTATATAAACACTGGTGTACCCAGGTCGATTCAATTGCTGTTTATCTTAAAAAACTACAGGATGCCCATGTTCCCATATTATGGCGGCCATATCATGAAATGAATGGCGACTGGTTCTGGTGGGGCGGACGCCAGGGGGAATACAGCACGATAAGACTTTACCGTCAGTTATTTGACCGGTTGGTTAATCATCATAAATTAAATAATCTCATCTGGATCTGGAGCGTTGACAGACCCAGTACTCCTGCCCGGAAATTTTCCAATTTTTATCCCGGCAACGAATGGCTGGATATTCTTGCCCTCGATGTTTATGGCAGTGATTTCAACCAGAACTACTATGACAGTCTCTTGTCTTTGTCAAAAGGAAAACCCATCGTACTTGGCGAAGTAGGAAATCCGCCGATACCGGAAATATTGAAGAGCCAGCCCAAATGGTGTTATTATGTTATCTGGGCCGGAATGGTCCGGAACACGCTGAAGAAACAATATGAAATTCTTTTTAATGACTCCCATGTTCTTTGCCAGGAAGATGCAGCCTACCGGAACGCAATTGCACCCTACCGGTTATCGGCCGGACTTCCTCCCTTACCACTGCAAATAAATCAGAACAGTGATTTTTCCGGTGAATGGATTTTTGATGAAGGGAAAAGCCAGTTGGGTGATGCCGGAACGGCTAATCTTCCTGTTAAAATGAAAGTGATCCAAAAGGGAAATAATATTGAGATTGAAAGAACCATGCTATCTGAATATGCCGATAATAATATTACTAAGCAGAACCTGGTCTTGAACGGCGCAGAACAGGAATACAAACCTCCGTTCGGAAATACACCCGGAACAATAAAGGCCAGTCCCTCAGAGAAAGGCGATAGCCTTTTCATTACGACGAAGTTCAACTTTAAAAATGGGGGAAGAACGATAGAATTTATTACGAGTGAGGTGTGGACCTTGCAGGATGGGGGAATGGTATTGTCGATGAGTCAAATATCTACAACGTTTCAGGGGTAAGAGAACAATAACTGCTTTGTTCAATAAAGAATTAGCATTATAGAACTTAAAGGCTGATTATTTCCTGGCTATAGTTCTTTCTTTAACTACATATTTTCCTATGATGCCCAAGGCCGTTTATCAGTCAATCAAAGTGTAAGCTCCCCCGATTTCCAGGCTATTCGTGATTAGAGTTTTCCAGTTTTTAGTTATTTAGGGAAAAGGATTGTTAACCTTCATCAAATTATTTCGACTAATACCGGGAGATCTATAAAGGACAGGTCAAAGGAGTGAAAGACGCGGCTTTGTAATAAAACTTTTTTTAACGAGAAACACCTGGCATATGGCAACGAAAACCTGGCATTTTGCATTCATTTCAATTGTGACATTGTGTTTATCCGGATGCATTAAAACAAATACGCCTGATCCCTCAAAAATCATTCAGGTAACCACGCTAGACCCGACTGATATAGAGCAAAGAGTTACTTTAAGTGGTGGTTCGATTTCTTTTACCGGCACTGTTACACCTATCACCGCATATGGCGTTTGTTGGAGCAAAACGCCAAAACCCACGGTTGCTGATAATAAAACCGTAGACAGTCTGACCCCGGCTCGCTTTAGCAGTTTATTGACTGGGTTAACACCAAATACTACCTATTATGTAAGAGCGTATGCCACGATTGCTGACGGGACTGTATACGGCAATGAATTCTCATTTAATTCATTGCAAGTGACACTACCTTCGGTCAGTCTGGTTAGCGTTAATTCGGTTACTCAAACTACCGCACTGGCAAATTATACTATTTCTTCCGACGGAGGTGCGGATATTATATCAAGTGGAATATGTTGGAGTACGAACCCAAACCCTACTACTTCCGAAAGCAAGACCAATCATGGATCATCTGGTATGGGAGAATTTCCGGATTCATTGAATGGCTTAACTGAAAATACCATTTATTATGCAAGGCCCTATGCAACCAATTCTCTGGGAACGGCGTATGGCGATGAACTAACTTTTACCACTTCAATATCAGGGATAACTTTAAATTTAGTAACACAAATTGGTTCCATAATTCCAAATGTTGACACCGTCATGGCCATCGGCGTTTTGTTACCAGTAACCCTGTTGCCTACTGTTTTGTCATATGGGGTATGTTGGAGTGTATCACCTAACCCATCCATTACGGACAATCACTCATTTGGTACCGATATTAAACAATACAAAGTTGTTCCCGGGCCAGGTAGGGGAAGAGGGCAATCTTACCCCAATATGAGTGACCTTCGATTTCACAGTCCGATGACAGATTTACAAAGTGGTATTACATACTATTGTCGTGTTTTCGTAACTACTTCTGCAGGGACTGGATATGGGCAAATGACTTCCTTGGTTGCTCAGTGAATAATCGACTTGATAGCCCTAACTGGCGCAAGTATGCGCAATTTTAATTGGCTCAACACAACCGGATTATTTCGTCCGTCGGTCGACTAAATAATATCTATGGATATCACACGATTTTATTTTTATAAACACCCATCGAGAGCCAGTCCTCCGGCTTTTTTCTGCCTCCCATCTAATGGTTTTCACTTAGTCCAAAATATTTTTCTGTAAAGACGTATAAATAAATAACTTGTACTGCTAGTCCCTCTCTGAACAGTCCCCTCCGGCTTTTTTTAACCTTAAACTATTAAACCATGTCCGATCTAAAAAATTCCCAGCGCATCAGCTATAAGGCAACCTATGTTCAGGTAAGCCCGAAAACACCCGTGGGTCAGAACCCCGCGAACCCCACAGCGAAACTCGGTCGCGCAGTCGAGAAGACAGGATTTGTTCAGGCTGTTCGTGTGACCGGTCCTGAGTTGGAAGCCGTCCGGAAACCCCTGATCGATAAACAAAAAGATGAAAAAGGGAAAGCAAACGCAACAGCCATGCTGGACGCTATACAGCAACTTACTAATGACACGACCAGTAAATCCTCGATCAATAACGCAGCGCTGTTTTCAAAAGTCAGTCCGGCCCTGCTGACAGATTTTGCAAACTCCGTATTGAATTACCGAAAGGACATTACCAGCTCGATCAATTCCAGTGTGGCCGATATTGTTACCGGATTTAAAAATTCGATGCTCCAGGGGCCTGCGGCGTCAGCAGCAGCCACAACAGCTACCAACGCGGCGAAGGCCCCGAGTCCTCCCAAAGGAACCAAGGTTGAATCAGGCGTTAACCAGTCGGGATTGCCTTATCTCAAAACGATTTTTCCAAGACAGGTAACCAACAAGGACAAAAAAATAAAATTAGCGGTATCCAAAGCAACCATATCATTAGATAATACAAAGAGCGCCGCCACCGCCCTGAAGCCGGCCATCAATACGCAGGTTCTGGCTAGCTACCAGCCGTCTGTCAGTGACGCGATACGCTGGTCAGAAAAAAACCAGCCGCAATCATTTGACAAACTTAATAAAACGATTCAGCCCTATACGATGCGTTCCGTGAGTGAAAATCAGATCATAGGCAATTCCGCAAGCGTGATTGATTTCGTCAAGAATCTACTACCAACGGCCCTCGACAACCAGGGCCTTGCCGGAATTATTTCCGGCTTCCAGTCCAGGATGCAGGTGGAACCGATTGGAAACCTACACCTCGAAAGAGTGGAGATGTATCCCTCCGGAGTAGAAAGAGGCGAACTATTGCACTCCGTGCCGCTGGCTCCGGGTGAAACGGTAAATATCTCCCACAAGGAATGGTCGATCACCGAAAAAGAATTTGAAGATATCGTCGATGATTATTTCGAGGGATATAGTGAGGAAGGTGTGGCGGAAAAAAATGACGTGGCGATTTCTTCCGATTCACAGTCCAAACACTCAACCGCCCTCAGCGTCGGCGCTTCTCTTTCTGCCAGCTATGCCTCTGTCACCCTCAGTACAAATTTTGGTTACAATTCGGCCTCCGACGATCAGCAGTCCAAAAAAGACAGCCGCAATCACACGATGGATATTACCAAAAAAGCATCTTCCAGAACAAAGAAGGATCATAAGATGACATTCAAAGTCACTTCCGTTGCTGGAAGCGAAGATCAGTCGGTGCGCGTGATTTCCAATCCGAGCGAAACGGACGCGATGCGGATAGATTATTTCCAGCTCGCCAGGAAATGGAAAGTGGACCTGCTCCGCTACGGCCTCAGGATGACCTATGATATTGTGATTCCGAATCCGGGTTCGGCCCTCGTCACCCTCGTGCAACAGGTCAAGACGCTCAACGATCTGATCAACCAACCTTTCACATTTTCGTTGCCGCTTTCGGCCATCACCCTCGATTCGGCAAACGCATATGCAGCAGCGAATAATGCGAACATCGATCCGATGCCTGACTATACTATCACGCTCTCCGGTCACAAGGAAGCCAATAGCCTTAGCACCGGCCAGCCGATCCAGTTTGATTCCATAGATCACGACATCGATCAGAATTATTATATCAGCGGCATCAGTGTTCAGGATGTGCTCTCCTTTGCGAGCAACGATTATTTTGCTGTCTACCAGGGCACGGGCGATAATCCGCAATACGGATCAGCATCCAATAACTGGGACCTGCATAATTTAATTGGCACCTCGGGCAACTTCGGCATCTCGATCGGGTATCAGAATATTTATGGCTATACCCTCGATTATTCCCTGACACTTACGCTGAAACCTTCCGTCTACAACAGCTGGCAGCTGAAGACCTGGAATGACATTCGTTCCGGTGCCCAGGAAACCTATAACACAAATATCCAGTCCTATAAGGACCAGCTTACGCAATTAGTCGATCAGATCAATTCGTTCGATGCACTCACACTGCGTAGTATGGAACAGGAGGAAATCATGAAAGGCGTTCTTCGCTGGCTCTTCGGTCCCTCATTCTATTTTGTGCCGCCGGATATTTTGAGTTTATTTTCCGCGACCGACAGTAATGATCCGGGTGTGACGGATGTGCTCGATCCCAATCAACTATCGCCGGCCGAATGGGTCAGTGTGCTCGAACGCGGAGAATTCATCAAGTTTATTCATAACGCCATCGAGTGGGAAAACGTCCTCTATTTTACTTATCCTTATTTCTGGGATGACAACTCCCTTTGGGATTTTAAGAAATTTCTTTACCACCCGGATTCCACCCATCGCACGTTTCTTCGTTCGGGCGCAGCGCGTGTGGTGCTGACGATCCGCCCGGGATTTGAACCCAGTTTCACGGCGCTCGTGGATAGCGGATCTTTTAACCAGCTTCCAGGCGATCATCCCTATGTGACGATTGCGCAGGAAATTCAAAATTTCGCCAATACCAATTATCCCGGTTTTCCCGCCTGCCAATCCGGAACAGGACGCGCGGCCTTTGCTATATCTCGAACAAAGACGAGTCTGGAAGGAGATGCAGTATCTCATCCAGCTGTTAAATGCTTTTCAGGCGGACCCGGCCAACGGTGGATTTTTTCCAACGACCGCCCAGGGACTTGCGGCATTGCTACCCTACCTCGCCGCCACCAACGCGGCCAATCACAATTCAAACGCACAACAATTGCTTCTGGATCCGACCACTCCAACCGAGGCGCTTCTTCCTGAAACCTACGCTGCCGTACCTGTCAACGATTATTGGGGAACCGCTTACTTCTATAAAAATCCAGGCGACACCGGAGACTATGACCTGATTTCGTACGGAGCCGACGGCGTAGCCGGCGGAGATGACAAAGACGCCGACATTTCGGCCAACTGCGAGGCATCATTGATATCGACCTGGTTTGAATATACTCCGACAAGCGCCATGGATATCGGGATTACGATGAATCCACCGAACGTGACACCGCCGCCCATCAGCCCGGACATCGCCTGATATTCATCTAATAATCCTGTAATGCCAACAAGACATTTTATAATGGTCGCCGGATTTGACTATGAAGCAAAAGGTTTTGATTTTACTATCTATGCTCAAAACCGGATCGAGCTTACAATTAAGAAATTTCATGGCGAATCTCTGAGATTTACGCTTTTTGATATCGGCGGCGCAAAAATTACCAAAACAGAAATCGATGGTAAAACCGGAAAAAGGACAGTAGCGCCGGTTGACGTGGGAAAGATATTTACTGCTGTTACCGCGGCCAATTACAGCGTTTTTGTTAAAGGGGTCGAGAATGACTTTGACCGTAACACGGCAGGGGTGATGTCCGTCATGGATGTCTATGCTTTTATTGAGAGCATCGGAAAAGGGAAAGACTCGGGCAGTGTGGCGGAACTCCACTTTTTTGCCCATTCCTGGCCGCGCGGGCCCATCCTCGTCAATTATACCAAGCTGTTGGAAAATGGTACCCCGGACGCGCAGTACAATGTTAACGGCACGCCCAGGGATCCGGATGATAAAGACGCCCGGTTTAAGGATTTTAATATCATGGGTTCTGATGAGCTGGCATCGTTAAAAAAAGCTTTTGTTGCCGGTGCGGTCATTTGGGTATGGGGCTGTAACTGGTCGACAGCGCTAAACCTGATTTTTGCCGTGCTCTTCAAGAATCCTAAAATGGTTAAAATGCCATTGACCCGGCTTACCCCCGAAAATTCGTTCGATCTGGTATTTAATGAAGACCTGACCGTACCTAATGGCACGAAAATTTTTGAGAGAGTGATGAAAGCCATTCCGGGCGGCAAAGTTTCGGGAAAAAAATCAAGGACATACAAGGTGACGATTTTCATTTACGAACTGATTAATCTACTGCAACTGGAATTAAAATTTGATTATCTGACCAATGCATCGAAAATACTTGGGACAATAGGTTACGGCGCACTGCCGGGAACCTTTGCCGATCTCGAAAAAAATGTACCGTTTCCCCTTTTACTCGTCCCAAGGAACTACAACGTATATAAAAACGATTTTTCCAAGACGATTTCCTTTTATCAGATACTTTTAGGATTCACCCTCGATCCGGAAAACAGGGGGTACGCAAAGTTTTAATGAAATAAAAATCTGGAATATGATTATTACGATAGGCCAGTTCAAAGAAGTGCTCGGTGCAGGTGGAAGCCTGATCATAGACGGCTCCATTTTCATCCTGAGCCAGTTAAAGGAGCTCGCAACAGAAGCAGCCGCTTCCAAATCGACCGTCATTATAAAAAACATCGGAAGCTTTTCGCACGAACAATTAACCTCCCTGGCCAAATTAGCGCCGGGTCTTATTTTTTTTGATTTCACTTAGCAATAGCCACGACCCGGTTCTCAAATACTTATAATAACATTATTGTCTCGTTAAGTTCATTAGGAGCTCTTTGAAAATCTTGATGCGCTTTTATTTCGGGCGATTTTGGTTCGTGACGAGGCCTCTGAAATGGTAAACCGGCAAGGACAACTGTATAAACCAGAATATGTATTTTGATTGGCATTTATTCAGACTGGTGCGTCGGGGTATTTTTTATCAGTTCAGCATGCTCGAGCGGTTCACCGATCGCCTGAACAAGGGAATGATCGAGTTCTCGTTCTCCTGGTTTGAGATTCTGCACCCAGATGGGCTTACCATCGGCTTTGGGAAATCCGGATTTAAGAATTACGGCATACCCATCCGGCAGAGACACGCGATATCTGTGTTTCCCGCTATCCATGAAGTGTTCAACGGTTGAATTGAAGACCTCTTCATCGTAAGTATAGCTGAAGGAGTTCATATTGGCAGTTTAGATTGTTGGGTTTAGGTTATTACCAATAATAAGAACAAAGTTATGCAAGGGTTCAACTCAATGACCAGCCCACTGCCGTTGATGCACGATAACAAAAACCGCCTCGACCAGCTTTTCCATTGCTTTATACACAAAGATCAGTTGCGCCCGCTTATCCGCATCGCGAAAAATATCATCTTCCGTGAGGCAGATATCGCAGGGTTTCCGAAAATGAATCTCTTAACTGGCCCAGGTTGAAATCGGTACAGAGATCTTCGAGCACGGTAAACGGTTCCTGTATTTGTTCTTCGGAGAGGCGGAGAATGGATTGATCGGGATTGATGCGTTGGAGTGGAAGTATCATAGGTTAAGATTTCAGATGAATAAACAATAAATTACATTGTAAAATTAACTTATTAATTGATTAATAAATTTAATAAGCATACCACTTTGTGGTAGTTTTTGTATTTATCGATAAGGTTTATATTGTCGATTGATCTGAATTTTCTTATTCTGAAATCAAATGGAAAAAGGGCATTACAACCGGATCAAAGTGGTATTGGCTGAAAAGAAGGTGACGAATAAGAAACTTGCGCAGGCGCTGGATATAACCGTTCAAACCGTATCCCGCTGGTGTACGAATGAAATGCAGCCTTCTATTGAAACCTTGTACCGTGTTGCTGCTTATCTTAAAGTAGATGTGCGGGAGTTGTTAGTGCCGGGGAGGGGATAGAATGGTAAATTCATTCAACCTAAACCGTACTAGAAGAAGGCCGATTCTTTTTTAAATGCTAGGATACCATTGAAGTAATTGATAAATATGTGATTACATATCAAACACGGGATAAGATAATATCAATAATCAAAGTGGGATAAATCATACTTTTGATCCCAAGTCTAAGTGTTTCTGAATCTTATGAAAAAAAATGCCTAAGTTATTTGAGATTACGGAGGAATGGAGCCCTCAACCCTGGTACAGCACGGGAGGAACTAGGGCTAAAAAATATCTGCAATCGCCGGATGGGGAATATTATTATTTCAAAAGATCGCAATACAAAGATCCGACTGCAAAAAAACCAGGGAAAGATTTTAAATATGAGTTTTGGAGCGAAGTTATAGCGTATGAAGTCGGCACACTACTTGGGTTCAATGTTTTACGGTATGATATAGCAACAGACGGCGAGATCATGGGATGTATCAGCCAATCGATGATTAATTCTGAAGAGGAGGTTTTGGTAGAAGGAGTTAAATATTTGCAGGCTTTTTCATGGGATTACAATCCGGCGCTCAAGGAGCACCGCACCTGGTATACATTCCAATTGATAAGAAGCTCTTTAAAAAACGCAGGCTTCGATAAATCAGTGATTCATCAAATTATTGAGATAATAATGTTTGATGCCCTGATTGGTAACGGAGATAGACATCAGGAGAATTGGGCTATAATAAACAGACAGCAATGGCTACCCGGGTATTTAGAAGCCTTAAAAAGACAAGATTTTAAAGCATTAAATAAAATACGACTTGATATTAAAACATTCAAAAAAAGCAAATTTATAAAAAGTGATATAAATCGCTCAGGCGGCCGTATTCCCAGGAAGAAAAAGAAGTTGCAGAAAGATGGGTTTGTTAACGATGCAAGGCTGTCTCCAATTTATGACAGTGGTAGTAGTTTAGGCCGGGAATTGGTAAAAGATAAAGTTGAGTTTTATCTTTCATCAGAAACCGAATTAAAAAAATACATTGAAAGGGGCCCTTCAGAAATTCATTGGAATGGGGAAAAGATAAGTCATTTTGAATTGATTCAAAATTTGCTCGATTCTAAATATAAAAAAGTTGTTAAGGGTATTTGGACAAGGATTAGTGAAAAATGGAATAACGAGGAAATTGAAAACAGAATAAGGAAAATTGATGAACTGGTTCCGGAAAGTCATAAAGGGTATAAAATCCCTGAGCCAAGAAAAGAACTGATAATTAACTTAATAAAATTGCGCAAGGATAGATTGGAGGAATTACTGCATGAATGAATTTGATAAGATATATTTAAGTTGGAGGAAAGGTCAAGGTTTCCGCAGGCATATCGTTGGTTTGTTACATCAAAACAACGAAGGGAATTTCGTTTTTGAATACAAAAAAGATTCTGTTTCCAAAGCTAAAGAAGAAGGATTTAGCCCCTATATAGAGTTTCCGGACATTGAAAAACAGTACAACGGGAATGTTCTGGATGTTTTTGCTCAGCGCTTAATTAAATCAGAACGCCCGGATATACAGAGTTTTTATTCCTTTTGGGAAATTGAGCCTCAGTTTAAGGATGATAAGTTTTATCTCTTAGCGCATACCCAGGGACTTCTTCCCACGGATAACTTTGAATTTTTAGCTGATTATAATCCAAAACCGGGTTTGCATTTTCTAACTGAGCTTGCAGGACTGACTGCTTATCATTTATCCGCCGGAACTTTACAAAAGGGAGACATTTTACGTTTTGAGCTGGACAGGGAAAATGAATTTGATTCCGAAGCCGTCTTGGTTTTCAAGGACGACCAGGAAGTCGGGCACATTAAGAAAGTGCACTGTAAAATCTTTCACAAGCCCGGAGCCGAAAACCTGAAACTTTCTGTGAAGGCGGTTGACGAAAATGGTTTGATTAAAAGGGCATTTATTAAAGTCACCTATTAGCTTTCGTTCGGGTTTAACCCTTAAATACGGAATATTTTAATGGCTATAGGGTTCTCCACCGGAAGCGTTGCACTGGGCGATTTCAATGCCGCATTACAGGTTTTAAATGTTCAGGATAAACAGATTCAATTTGCATTTTTTTACCGAATGGATAAAGAATATTTAAAAAATCATTTTATCTAAAAAAAATAAAATCTATCAAAAAACTACCGCATATATTTCCTTAACTGGCTCATTTGCAATTCTTATTTCCTCCTGAAACTTTTCCAAGTGGTTTCCATCCGCGAGATCAATTATTCGCAAAATGTCATTTTCCATAAACGAGAGAAACTTATCGCCAAAGAGGTTCTCATAGGTTGCGCAAATGATTCTTGTGTTCGCTGTATAATTCAAAGTAAATTCTTGACTTTCAGAAATTATGGTATGATATTTTCTGCCATTTTCCCAATTTGTGTCATTATGCATGACTTTTACCAGAACATTGAATGCAGCTCCTTTACCGATATTTTTCATGAAATACATATCTGGGCTATCCCACCGATAAAAGCCAATTATTGGCATTCGAAATCTCCTTTCGTCAACTCTTTTATGAACATCACTTATTTTGCTATACTCATATATTTGAATCGTCAGGAAGCCAAATAATATTAAATTGAGAAATGAAAACAACATTTGCATATAAGATCCAAAACTCCCCCAATCTTCATTTTTCTTTGAAAAGGCTCCATGAAATTTTACAAAATAGAAGATGGTTGAAACCGTGACTATTAGCAATGGAATCCAAAATAAGGGATTGCCGAAATATTTTTTCCACCAGTATTTTTTGAACCATCTAGGCTTCGTAATTAAATTAATAATTGTGATAAACCAACGACGATTTGAATTGGTAGTTATTGGGATGGAACTATTTGAAGATTTCTCCATTCGGGAATTGCTATTTATTGATGATCTTTAATTTTTTCGATTTAAGTATGCATGACCAAATTGTAAATCCAATGTTTACTTCTTGGATGGGCAAGAAGTTTAGAATCTTGCAATATTTTCCTTTCAATAAGTTAATTAATTTTTGGAGGCTATTTATAATAAAAGTTTCAACGGGCTATTCTGGTCATCAAATGATTTTATAAAATCAATAAGCGCAATTCTATTATATGACCTTACATTAAATTTCTAATTTTATTTATTCCCCAAGGCCGCCACAATAGCCCTAAAACTTTCCAACCCCGCTTCCAAATTCTCTACAATTTCCACCGCCAATTCATCAGGATCAGGAAAATTATCCAAATCTGCCAGTGATTTATCTTTTAACCAGGTAATATCCAAGGAAGTTTTATCCCTTGCAATAATTTCATCATAAGTAAATTTTCTCCACCGGCCTTCAGGATTAACATCGCTAAAAAGCTCTTTTCGTTTATGCCGGTTCGTTGGATTATAGCATTTTATAAAATCTTTCAGGTCATCCAGCTTTAATGGATTCTTTTTTAAGGTATGATGAATATTGGTTCGGTAATCATATACCCATACTTCTTTTGTCCATGGGTCTTTGCTGGATGGTTTGCCATCAAAGAATAACACATTTGCTTTTACGCCATTGGCATAAAATATTCCTGTGGGTAAACGAAGAATGGTATGCAGGTCTGTTGTTTCCAACAATTTCTTCCTAACAGTTTCTCCGGCACCGCCTTCAAACAAAACATTATCCGGCAATACCACGGCTGCAAATCCTGTTGTTTTCAACATGGATTTGATATGCTGTACAAAATTGAGTTGCTTGTTGCTGGTGGTTACCCAAAAATCCTGGCGGTTATAGGTGAGGTCTTCTTTTTCCTGTTCGCCTTCTTCATTGGTAAAGGTCATGCTGCTTTTTTTACCAAAGGGCGGATTGGCCAATACATAATCATATCTTGTTTCTGATGCTGCAATCAATGAATCGTTGGGTGAAATCATTACATGCTCGCTATCTATATCACCAATATTATGCAGGAACAAATTCATCAATGGCGAGCCTGCTCGTGCCGGCAACAATTTCATTACCGGAAAAGGTATTGTATTTCAGAAATTGCTTTTGTTCCTTATCCATATCATTGTTTTCCGTAATCCAGTCATAAGCGGCTAAAAAGAAACCACCTGTACCGCAGGCAGGGTCTGCAATGGTTTTCATGGGCTCAGGGCGCAAACATTCCACCATCGCTTTTATCAATGCCCTGGGTGTAAAATACTGGCCGGCGCCGCTCTTGGTATCTTCTGCATTTTTCTCCAGCAAGCCTTCGTAAATATCGCCTTTGTCTTTTACACCCATCAGCACCCATTGCTCTGCATTGATGAGGCGCAATGAGTTTATAAAGTTTGGCAGGGTCTGTTATTTTATTCTGGCTCTTGGTAAATATCTGGCCGAGTATTCCTTTTTCTTTTCCGAGTTCCCGGAGCAAGTTATTGTAATGCAACTTCCAAGTTCATCTCCACTTTTATTGGTAAGTGTTTGCCAGTTATACGCTTTTGGAATAGGCATTTTACGGTTATGCGGTGGCTTGCTGTATTCATCTGCCATTTTTAAAAACAGCAAATAGGTAAGCTGCTCTAAATAATCTCCATAGCCTACGCCATCATCGCGAAGGGTGTTGCAGAAGGCCCAGATTTTGGATACGATATTGGATGAATTATTTAGAGTTTTTCTAATCATTTTTTATAAATTATTTACTTAAAGCAATTACTTTTATTGTTGATCTCCTTCTTGCTAAGCCATTCAATTCCCATTCTACAATTTCCAAATTTTGGTTGGGTCATAAAATACACATTTTTAATTCATTATATACAAGTCCACCTTTTGGGATAGATAACCTCAATTCCTCTTTGAAATCACTAATCGGTCCAAATGAACTTACAGAATGCTGAATATGCTGCTGAACCAATTTTAAATCTTGGTCAAGGATATTAATAACATACAAATCATATTTAGTTTCATTAAATGAAATACATTTTTGTTTGCTATAATTACGAAGTACTTCCTTATCAAAAAGATAATTCTCAATTTCTCTTCTCATTAACATACGGTTATTTGGTGATTCACCTAGAAATTCTTTCCTTTCTAATTGAGTTCTTATATCTTTATCCTTAATTCTTAGTAGTGTTACGCCAATAAATGCTTTTGAAATTATTTGTAATGCTAACGCCGCGTTACCAGTAACATCACGGCCTCCGGCTGAAATAAATAATGTATCTGGAAATTCTTCTTCAAATAAATAATTGTAGATTATAGCATCAAGTCCTTGTTCGGCCCCTTCGAGTGGCATAGGATTCCCTTCGCAGTAAATAATTATTTTTGGCGAAACTAAATGTGTTAAATCATCAAGTGCTGTTGAGAAAATTCTTTGCCAATTTTCTCTTGTAGGCAATATTGGGAATATTGTTTTTTTGCCGCGGAAATAATCCCTTTCTCCAAAATCTAAGATTTGTACTTTTTCCTTTAGTTCTTCTTGTAAGGCCCTTAAAAAGCCAATACTATGAGTTGCAATCCACAATTGGCAATTTTCTGGTATAAGCTTCTCAATTTCAACTAATAGTTTTCTTTGAATAGAAGTATTTAAATGGAGTTCAGGCTCATCAATGCAAAAAACAGTGTCATTGTAAATATCAGCTTTGACAACTAAATCCAAAATAATGTCAACTACTTCCTTTTCACCTGAGGAAAGATTTGCGTAAGGGAAATTAGTTGTATTTTCCTTTTGAAAATATAATGAACCTTTATTTTCAACTACATTACCAAAGCTTGATATCTGAATTTCTAGAATCTCTTTAAGAATACCGTTTAGTTTACCAATTAGCTCTTCTTTGACCTGCGACCCTGTTTTATTTCCCTTCTCAAATTCCGAATACGCTGTTCCAAGTAATCTTTCGTAATTAGACTGAAGACGGCTATCTATTGCGATTGAGCTCAGCGGCCTTGCTTCATCTATGATTGCTCCTTTAGACGAAATTTGACTAACATTAACCTTTGAAGTGAACCTATATGATGTCCTTATATAAAAGCTTTTTAATTCAAAATTTGAATTCCCGTTTATGTTGATAATTTTTATTGCGTTATTTTTTTGGTAGATAGTTTTCTTTAAAGCTGTATCCTCATAAAACATCGATTTTAAGTAAAAATCTATTGATTCGCTCCCAGAATTCCGAAAATCTTTTAATTTTTCTTCAAAGGCATCAAATACAGAGCTCTTGCCACACCCATTGGGCCCCACTAAAGAAATTATTTTCTTAGGATGAACTCCTAAATCAATTGTCAATTCGTCAAATCTCTTGAATTCAATTAAGGCGACGCTTCTTATTCGCATTTGAGAGTAATTTTTAAGTCAGATTTCCCCCAAAGGCTTTTTTCAAAATACTTTGTTTTAGTGCCTCAGATTGCCGTAGGCTTTGGGAAATGTCCTCTTCCATTTTATCTGCAACGCTTAGGCGGCTTTCAATTGCTTGAATAATGGTATTTTGCTCTTTTATTGAAGCTATTGGTAATTCTAAATTTGAAATTTTTCCTAGACTTAAAGTATGTAGGCCAGAGGTTGAATTAGCTTGTTTTTTTATTTTATCACGACCTCTTATTGAACAAAAAAAGTAAAGGGCAAATTTTGGAATAATCTCACCTGATAGTCGAGATTTTATTATGTGATTCTGATGAACGCAGTTTTCAATTGATCCATTCCACAGTGCAACTCTACCAATTTGTTCAATACTTCCATTTCCTTCAACAAAAAGTAAATCATTGTTTTTCAATTTCACCCTTTCAACTTCGCTTTCAGTTATTCCAATACGATGAATTTGTGATAGATCAAGATGGTTGAAATGGACATTGGCTACTCTTAAATATGGCAATTTGGTTTTTAGGTTATTTCTTTTGGAATTTTTTATGAGTCCACCCGAAATTTTAGAAACTGTTTCCAACTTTACGCACTTCCACCCCTCCGGCAATTCCCCATCTTTCAAATTTTCATTCGTCAATCTCCCTTCAAATGCCCATTTCATAACAGCCTGCCGATAAGTTTTAAGTTGCTGTTGTGCGTTTCGTAAATTTTCTATTCCTTTCTCTAATTCGCTAAAAAGTTCTTCAATTTTGGAAACAATGGCTTTTTGTTCTGTTAAGGTAGGAAGAGGTAGGGGGATCTCTCCAATGGTTCTTGAAGAAATATGTTTCACAGTCACGGAAGATGTTTCCGCATGAATTGCATCCAAAAAAGGTTGAAGGCATATAAAGAGAAATTTTTCATCATAATTTCTAGAATTTGGAATTATTCTGCAAACTCGCTGGTTCAATAAAGCATTTTCGCCCTTCCATTTTGCAGCTCTAAAATCACCATCCATCCCAATTAAGATGTCTCCCTTATTGATTAGGTAATCTTTACTGTATTTTCCATTGTACCTATCTACGGTTGATGTGCTATCGATATCACGTATTCTAATCAATGGAATTCCACTTGTCTTGGAGAAGAATTCGGAACCAAAAGCGTAACCATTTTGAACCCTTGCAACCTCTTTTAGTTGAATTCTATCCCAATGATCCGCTCTTGCGAGCAATTGGTGGGTTCCATCATTTACTATTTCTAATGGGGTTCTTCCAAGCGCCATAAATTGGTTCTCCAGATCTTAAATTGATTACTTATAATCTTAATAGGTTGATTTTGCAGATTCAAGTTTAAACGAAACGTTCATTTGGAAAAATTTCAGATTTGAGCATTGGAAAAATTCTTAAGCCGCCAGCACCTCATTCAATTCCCCAATAATTTCCTCCGTCCTGTCCCCAAACAACTGCCACATCTGTCCCAGACCTCCCTGTTTATTAAAAGGATCCAGTTCGAAATCCTCTTTCTCCACATGAAAGGAACTGGCTACATAATCCTTGATCATCCGCAGCCATTGCATTTGTTCTTCGGTAAATTTAGTGGTTCCGGCCTGTTTTCGAAAAACCCAGTCCTGGAAATTTTTGTCAACCGTCTTGTCATAGGCGGTGAGGATTGGGTCGATCCCGCTTACCCGCCGGATTAAAGATACAAGGGCAATCAGTTCATTTTTTGGCTGAGCCGTTGGCCTGTTTCAATTGCTCATATGCGCGCCAGACAAGCAGGGGAGCAAGCAGTGGTTGCTCAGTTTTGATTTTTTCATACAGGTCTCGGATCATTGTATAGGTCAGTTCCCTGCGGCGGTAAGGTTGGCCATAAAATATCTGCAAGGCCGTGATCTCATCCTTATGGGCTTCGATCCATTCGCTTAAAATGCTGAATGGTTTGAGTGGCGGCAGCCTCCTGATCTTTGACCCAGCCGATATTTGTGAGCGCATCAATATTGATGGTATCAATGAATCTGGTCATATTTCCTGCGAATATCCGATAATATAATTCCGGAGTTCCGGATTATGGAATACTTCCACCGCTTTGTCAACGATCGCTGTGGTTTTCTGCTAGAATAGCTGTTCTATTTCCCGCGGAGGATGGCCCGGATTCTCTGATTCGATATTTGCTTTATTCATCACCAAGGGTATCCGGATCATAAGCATTTAAGCAATTGTCTCACCACCTGGTTAATCGTGAGACCCGCCGGACTTGACCGCGAAATGTCATCTTTTCCTTTTCATTGATCTGTTTATCCAGACGGATCAAACGATTGGCCAATGTGCTTAGGATTTCTTCCTGCGTGTTGCCCATGGCTACATTTTGCAATAGGTCTTTCAAACTCATGCCCGGCTTTTTTCCAATGGGCGGCTATCTGTTTTCTGCGAACTTTCCACGCCAATGGCATCGATGATTACAAAATGATCTTTGGTAAATCTTGGCAGAAGGCGTACCCGTGGCTTTTAATTGTTCCAGTGAACAGGTGCGGGTGCCACGGCCTTTCATCTGTTCATAATAGCTGCGGCTTTTTACATCCCGCATAAATACCAACACTTCCAGCGGGCGAATATCCGTACCTGTGCAATCATATCAACGGTCACGGCTATACGGGGATAATAGTCATTGCGAAACTGGCTAAGTACCGATTTCGGATCTTCTTCACTTTTGTAAGTGATCTTTTTACAGAATTTATTTTCTTCCGCAAATTCTTCCCGTACGATTTCGATGATATCTTCTGCATGCGAATCGGTTTTGGCAAAGATCAATGTCTTGGGAACTTCAAATTTCGCCTTCACTTGTCTACCCTGTCAGGAAACATCGCAGGCAAATTGTCTCTTATCGCCCGGATGATCGTTCGGATCGTGCTTGGGTTTACAATGTCCTTATCCAGTTGTTTGCCGCTGTATTCAATATCTTCATCCACCGTTTCCCAGAATTTTCTCCTGGTCAGGCGTTCGCGCTTATCCACTTTTTCACCCATCGCTATCTTACTGCCATCTTTGGTGATTTTTGTTTCGATGGTAAATACATTGTAAGGAACCAGCACGCCATCAATCACCGCTTTTTCATAACCATAATCACTCACCAGGTTTTGATTAAAATAACCAAAAGTCCGGTTATCCGGTGTTGCCGTTAATCCAATCTGGAATACATCAAAATAATCCAGCACCTGTTTCCATAGATTATAAATGCTTCGGTGACATTCATCAATTACGATGAAATCAAAAAATTCGACTGGGTACTTTTTCATTGTACACGACCGGGCACGGGTCTCTTTGTTCGAATCGGATATTCATTGGGATTCATTTCTTCGGCACTTTCATCCAATTCCTTGCCCTTCAAAATGGAATACATTCTCTGAATGGTGGAAATATACACCTGGCTATCGGCAGGAATAAAACTGCTTTTCAACCTTGTTACGCCATAGAGTTCGGTGAACTTGCGGTTATCATCATTGGGTACATAAGCCATGAATTCCTGTTCAGCCTGTTCACCCAGATTCTTTGTATCTACCAAAAACAAAATGCGTTTTGCTTTGGCATATTTCAATAAGCGATATATAAAGGTAATGGCGGTATAGGTTTTGCCTGAACCTGTAGCCATTTGTATCAACGCTTTTGGATGAGTCTCCTTAAAAGATTTTTCCAGATTGTTGATGGCAGTGATCTGGCAATCCCGTAGACCTGTTCCAGGAAGCGCAGGAATATCGAGTAGCCGTTGTCCTTAAGATCCTTCTGTCTGTATCCATTCCAGGAAAGTTTCAGGGCGTGAAAAGTAAAGACTTCTCTTGATCGGGGTTTGGGATCGCGGTAATCTGTAAAGCGGGTTACTTCTCCTGTGCTTTCATAAACAAAAGGAAGCTCTCATTGTCGAAATATTTTAATTTTGCAGTGGCATATCCCGTAGATTGGTCTTCGTGTGCCGTGAGGTGAACTCCTTCTTCATTCCGTTTTGCTTCAATGATGCCGACCGGTTTTTTATCAACAAATAGCACATAATCCGCAGGGCCAATATCTGTTGGATATTCTCGGACTGCAACACCCACCTGGCATTTAGGTTAATCGAGGTTTTATCCTGGATCGTCACTTATTGAGCAACCAGTTGCTGGTCAATATGGTCGCGGGCGATTTGTTCCGGAGTTTGATTGGTCATTGGAGAAAATGCATAAGGATTGGGGAAGGTAAATTACGTAAAAAAAAAATGAAATGATAAGACACGAGTGTGTTAATCAATATCCTTGTAACTGAATTTCCAGTCCCCTGAACCGGATTTTGAATTTATCTTTCAATGTGTAAAACTGGGGGATATTATGTCGGGGATATATAGTCATCGCCAGAGGCCCAGACTCTTCGTTTGTATCTTGTCCGAGGCGGGACATAATATCTGCTAAGATCCCTGTCGGGGAATTAGATCGGAATTTATTCGGCAAAGATTAAACTTTTAACAGATTAACTGCGTTTGAAATCTACCTATTTTTAGAGTGCCTAAAATAATTGCACCATGACCTTATTTTCATACTGCATTCCGGGTGATAACGGCGCCGCACCAAATCCTTTTTGGGGGACATGCACTTTAGCAATATGCAAACCAGTCATTCGGAGAAATGCACAGGTCGGCGATTGGATAGCGGCTACAGGTTCAATTAATAATGGTTTTGGAGGAAAATTGATTTATGCAATGAGGGTTGATAATGTATTAAGCTTTAGCGAGTATGATGCCTATTGCTTGGAGAAATTAATTAATAAGGTTCCCGACTTAAGAAGTAATGATCCAAGAAGGAAAGTAGGCGACTGCATATATGATTTCGCTAGCGGTGAGGCAGTTCAAAGGCCATCTGTGCACAAGCTAGTCAACGAGTCTAGTGACCTAGGAGGAAAGAATGTTTTGATATCTAATCATTTCTATTACTTTGGTTTGCGACCTATTGACCTACCAACTCATTTACTTCCAATCATTCGTCAAGGACAAGGGCATAAATCCCTGTTTAATGAGCCATATAAACTTCAATTTGTAGAATGGATAACTGGCGAGGGTTTTGAAAGCAAACGGAATATAGTGAACGCGATGCCGTTTGGAATAGACAATATCACAGAACAAGGAGATTATAAATGCAGCACTTGCCATCACGAAGAAGATGATATTGATGAAAAAATTGGGCAATGTGATTGTTAATTTTCTAGCTGTCCTTTTGAAGGCAGACTCCTCGCTGGTATATTTTCAGACTTCGATTCCCTGACGGGAACTGATCGGAGCTGGAGTAAACAAAATCATTTGGCCTGGATGGACATACGTGATGTGTGAATCGGAGACATCATAAACCACCTCCGCATCGGAGTGTATACTTTGGCCCAGGCCTGAGGCATGAATTTTTCATCTCTTAAAAACGACTAATAATCTTTGGGAATTCATCAAGTTTTTGTCTCTTTCCCAGTCGATTTGTTTTCAGTTTCAATTGGCAGAAGCTTGCCGGAATTAACTTCCAATATCTTTTTAGGGAAATTATTTTTTCCAATTTTCCTACCAAGGGTTCCGTCAGATCCTTTGATTGTATATTCTTTTCCAGGATTGCGGGCAGCACTTATCCATTCAATTTCCTCATGTGCATCATTTAAGATCCGCTTTAGCTCTTCAAAGTTTAGTATTACAATACCATCGTCGCCGCAAATAACTATCAAAAAAACTTCATTGAAATGATTCTTCATTTCTAAAATTTCCTCTTGATGAATTTTTTGCATACTAAAACGCCAAGGGGACATGCGTTTGGATGAATATTTAATATACAAGCCAATATTGTCATTTAACACATAGGAGGAATTTCCGGATGCTTTATATGGTTTGATACATAGTCTTGAGGCCGAAGCCTGAATTAATTGGGTAAATACAGCGCCATGATAAAATTCGAATTCCTTAATCATTTTTTGTTGTAGTCTTTAAAAATCGAATGTTGCCTTCATATTTGTAAAATACCCTAGCCTTTCCCAAATCGTTATATAAAATGTTGATATGGTGTATTGCGTCTGGAAATTTATCAATCTCCAATTCTCGATTTCCAATAAAGCCCCTGCTTCTTGTTATTGTTTTTTTATCAACTTCTCCTTTTTTATCATTATAGTTTGAAATGCTCTTAGGTTGATGAACCACTAAAGACTTGTCCCCAAGAGGGCAAAAACTTTCAATGTAAGTTATTAAATAAGGGGGCAAACAATCTTTTCCAAGCAACTTATTAAGACTCTTAACTTTATTTATTGAACTTGTTTTTTCATTTATGATTGCCGATATCGGAACACTATGGTAATCAAACAAGGTAAAACTCATTTCTCCTTTATCTACTACAACATTAGTTTTATCAATGCTTGAGCTCGAAACTGCGGTGATTCTTTCACCGTCAAGCCAAATAGGAGATCTTTTGTCCTGTTTTCGAGATTCAAGAGACAAGCGATGAAAAATGAAACATTTCTGCCAATCCAAATAGAGGTTATTAGGTATTGTAAGCTCAAAATATTTCAAATAGGTACCCCTTGAACCAAACATTCTAGCCCTTTGAATATAGGTATCTTGTTGAAGTTTGTGTTTTACATCTCTTGTGAAGAACATAGAAATTAGATTGTTAAATGTTACGCCTCTCGAGACAATATTTCCCCCAATTGTTATTGTAAATGGAGCAGTTGGATCTGTAGCTGTTCTATTGTCAGCAGCATTAACCTCTTTGTCACTATTCATTACCACAATATTATTTCGATCAGCATTAGAGAGTATGTATTTTGTAATAGTGTCTTCATGAGACTAGGATATCGATCCTTCGCAATTGCCCATATCTTGTTATAATATGATTGATAATTTGAGCTTCTTGTCCCTTAAAGATTCAAACACTTTGACGACCTGCTTATAATCTACTGAATGGTCGGCTTTACTTACCGCTAGTATGAATTAGCATACAATAATTCTGCTCATGGTCATTTACTGTTGTATTTAAAAACCCTACATTTACCATAAAACTGAACATAGCCTCTCTAATATACTTTTGATCACCGTGCCAGGTAGGAAAGTTAGTTTGTATGGTAGCTTTGTCAAAATAATCGGAAAAAAGATGTCTTGCCCGGTATAATTAAGATGAGGCGGAAAATCAATCCAAAATTCATTTTGGTTTTCGTGTGTTTATTTAAATCCAACCTCGCAGGTGTTGCGGTTACACCAATATAGACGCCATCATCGCCTATTTAACTCCCCCGTTAATTTATTAACTTGGCTTTTTTCTTTTTTATTTATTTTTGAATTTGGTGTTGCAAAATCCGCTTCGTCATCTAATACAACCCTATTTTTATGCCCTTTAAGCTTGTGCAACAATTTTTGCAAATCTTTTGTATTTTTTTTACAAAAAATTACCCATTGATCATATTCCAATTTTTATTTCAGGCGACATTATTTCACTGAACTTCTTTGGTGTTGGTGACAGACCCGATCTTTGAAATCGTTCTAAGTTTTGGCCTAGCAACTGGACACTGTCATTTAGAAGGGCTATTATAATTTTGAATCCTTCATCCAAAAGCTTGGCAGTAAGAGCAATCATCATTTCGGTTTTACCGCTTTGTGGTTCACCGTATATTACAAATGATCTTTGGTTGTTCTTAAGATTCAAGATTGAGCCTTCAACTACTGATTTTATTCTGTCCGTTTCATGATTATTAGCAACCAATTTGGCTAATCTTTTTTCATAGCGATTGTTAGTTCCCGTTTCCTTTTTTAGTTCTTTTATGTTAAACATAAATAGTAATGCTTATTGCAATTTTCTTGCTATTATTATGTATTCATCTGGATATACCTTTTTACTATTTTTACTACCGGGATTTGTAAATTTTCCTGTCATTTTATCTCTCGTAGGTGGGATATGTTTATTTGGTATTATCCTTCTAACTATTTCTTCGATCCTAAAATGTAGTAGTAATATCTTCGCAAACACTATCATTTTTATTTTAACATTTCGAAGCATGGTATTCCCAACTACAAGGCATACTACTCCATTAGGAGATAAAATTCGTTTCATTTCCATTGAGACGGCATTCATATCATTAAAATAATTAATTACTTCTCTTGTAACTTTTTTATCTTGCTTTTTAAGATTTGAAACTATAAGATCAGCAGTTGGACTATCAATTTTAAGTTGAGATTCATAATTTGAAAAGAATGTTCCAATAAACTTTTTTCTGAAGGACGAAATATCTGAAATGTACTCATACCATATCCAGTTAATTGATGAATGTCGGCGTACTTCGTAAGAAGTGACATATGGTGGCGATGTTATTATGGCTGCAATTGAATTTGATCTTATTTTGGTTTTTCTCGCGTCGGCTAACTTAATCGTACAATTGAGATTAAGTAGATTATTCTTTTGTAATTGTGTATAAAATTTAGCGTTTTATCAATCATCCTAATTACTTGCACCTTAAAGATGTCTTAAAGGGATCAGCAATTTGTTTCTGAGAATCTATTTAAGGTTTTGTACTATCTTGGAGCCATCGTGAACAATTCTGAGAATGTTAGATAAAGCGCAAAGGAAAAAGATTCTAATCTTTGCATTTTTTATTCTTAAAAATCTATAATAGAGAAATGCTATTTTGTTTTTTTCCTTCCTTCTAAACCAATAATCTATTCTAAGATGTTGTGATTTATGATAGGTTTTCCCAATATACCTGCTTATGTGAGATTTTATCTTGGAAAATTGGGGTAATAGTAATTGGGGTTTTATGGGATTTATTTTCGCTTCAGTAATTAATTTGGCTACTGGATTTATATCAACGCCTACTGATTCCCTACCATGTATTTTGCTTTCTACAAGGGTGGTACCACAACCCGCAAAGAGGTCCGCAATCTTATCACCCTCATTAGTATAAGTTTCTATTAATTTTTTAACAATCTGAGGAATAAATTTGGCCGGATAACGATGGTAATTGTGTGTATAGGATTCTGTTGAACGACTTTCGGTAAACGACCAATCCTTATTAATTTTTATTTCAAACCTGTTATGTAAATGTTGATCATCAATTGACGGCATATTAAAATTGGGCTTAAGAGAAGGAGAATCATAAAGTTACAAAAAGGGTTATTAATTTTGCAGAGAAATTTAGTAAGTGTAAACACTGACCTTGGCGTATTTTTGGATGCTTTAAAATGTTCAAATATGAGGTTAGGTCATTCAGAGCAAGGTTCCTCATTAACTATTGTGGGGAGAGCCTTATGGTATGCCGGCCTTTTTCAAAGGCTGCAGACATTTTCTCAAACAACTCCACCCTCCATCAGGAGATCATAATCGGATTGACTTCAAATTTCTTTGCAAGTTCAGCAAGTATCTGCTGGTTCTTTACAGCTTCAAGGGCAACTTTGGCTTTGAAGGCTGGAGCGAATTTTCGGCGTGTTTGCTTTTTCATTTGAGATAGTTAAATTACGAAAATTATTAACTAGCTCTCTGGCCTCAAATTCGGGGAGTGTTATAGATGCCGAGCTGCTCCGGCAGTTCAAAGAAGTGCAACGGGAGAATGCGGAATTGAAAAGGATGTACGCAGACTTGAGCCTGGATCATTCGATATTGAAGAAGGTCATTGAAAAAAAAATTTAAGGCCCTGCCAAAAGCGGGATATTGCCCAGGATGTTGTAGAAGAAGACGAGGTGAGTATTGTCAGAGCCTGCAGGATTGTTGACCTGGATCGTTCGGTGTTTTATTATGAGTCAGTGAAAGATGACAGCGAGGTGGAAGCCAAGCTCAATAGCTATGTCGAAAATAAGATTCTATGTAACAGAGGATGTCCCGAATACTTCAAGCGGACGGGACGGGAGGGGTTTAAATGGAATCACAAACGGGTGGAGCGCATCTATCGTAAAATGGGGCTGAGTAAGCGGCGCAGGAAGAAACGAAGAATTCCCAATCCGGAGAAAAGACCCTTGGTTCGACCCGATTTAAAGAATCAGATCTGGAGTATGGATTTCGTGGAAGACAGATTGGAGAATGGCAGAAAGATCAGAACACTGAATATCATCGACGATTATAACCGGGAAGCCATTGCGATGGAAGTATCATTCTCCTTTCCTGCGGAGCACGTGATTGAAGTGTTGAGGCAGTGTATTGAATGGAGGGGAAAGCCAAAAAGGATCAGATCTGATAACGGTACGGAATTTATTGCCATCAAGACACAAACGTTTTTTTCAAACACAGACATTGAACACATACCGAGACAAAAAGGGAAGCCCATGCAGAATGGATATGTTGAACGCTTTAACAGAAGTTACCGGGAAGGAGTACTGGATGCCTATATTCTGACGAATATCCACCAAGCCAGGGAAGAAACCGCCGTCTGGATGGAAGATTATAATAACAACCATCCACATGATAGCCTAGATGATCAAACACCTGCTGAATGTATATGAAAAAAGTATTTAGTAATTCTAGGGAAACGGATTTGTCGCCCTTCAGGCTGTAGGAAAAAGGGGGGACTTACACAATCTGTCACTAATTCCGCTGAAACCCACTGGAATCGGGCCACGGTACTTTTTGTATCGCCGTGAAATGGAAAGTACCGAAATTCGCAAAGTCTTGAAAAACAATGAGAGAGCTTATAGGCGAAACCACCGAATGCCGGTGAGCTCAACGGAAGTTCGTGGATAAAACTTCACTTATCTTTTGAAAATTCATTAATTAAAAATCCGATCTTGGTATTTCAAAGAAGCCACAATTCGTGTCTTACCATTAATTGAGATATAGTTACCCCTCAACGTCGTAGTAAAATGAAGAAAATTATTAGACACCGTTTTGAAGACTACGAGATAAGTCCCGACACAGAAATATTAATTGTCGGCACATTTAATCCAGAAACACCAGATAATGATGCAGACTTCTTTTATGGAAGAGACCGAAACTTCTTATGGCGCCTTCTGCCAACAGCTTTTCAATATGATGATTTGAAGCGGGCTGTAAGGAAGTATAAGCAGGATTTTATTGCTGCTAAAAAAGTTGATTTTGTGGATCTTATTAAAGCCGTTGAAGTTGATGAAGGGAAAGAAGCAGAGTATGCAGATGCTTATATTGATAAGAGTGTATTAGAATGGACAGATATCATTGCCAAAATTGAAAAATTGAAAAGGCTAAAGAAAGTTGTGGTTACAAGGAAAACGTTTTCAGATGTTCCGAATATAAAACTACGTGTTGATGAAATTTTTGACTTTTGTTCTAAGCATAGTCTCGAGTTTCAGTGTTTGCCTACCCCAGCAAGGTTCTATTCTCAGAATAAACAGCAAATTTGGACGAAAGCCTTTTCTTTGTGATTACTGATGATCAAACAAATTATTTGTATTTAGCAGATACATTACCCATAAGATATACTGAATTTTATACACAATTTCAATCATTACTCGAAGAGATAGGTATTTCTTACGCATTGCTGTCACCGACAAAAGATGTTTGGGCAGTTGATTACATGCCGATTCAGGTTACAGAAAACAAGTTTGTCAAATTTGTTTATTATCCTGATTATCTACGAGACACAATTAAGTGGCGTAAAATGATTTCTGAAGTAGATAAAATCTGTGAAATATTGAATTTGTCTTATGAGAATTCGGATATTTTGATTGATGGCGGTAATGTGGTGAAAACTATTGACAAAGTAATTATGTGTGATAAGGTATTTGAAGAGAATCCGCTTTACTCAGAGAAACAGCTTATCGCAAAGCTTGAACAGCTATTTGAAGTAGATAGGTTAATCTTTATTCCGACAGACCCATTTGATATTATAGGACACGCCGATGGAATCGTTCGGTTTCTTGACCAAGACACAGTATTGATAAATGACTATTCAAAGGAAGATAAGGATTTCCGACTTCAATTAAAGCTTGCTCTCCATAATGCAAGGCTGAACTATATCGAACTGCCATACAATCCTTATCACAATGAAAATGATTTGCAGGCCAACGGAGTTTATATTAATTACCTGCAAACGGAGCAAGCTGTTATAATCCCCACTTTTGATATTGCGGACGATGAACGCGCCATCAGAAAATTTGAAACTTTATTTAAGACAATCAAAACTCTTGATAGCAATGATATTGCGAGAGATGGAGGTGTTTTAAATTGTATCAGTTGGAACATTCACAGATCTACACTAAAAGACATCTGAGCAAATCGAAATCGTATTCGACGACTTTTATTCTTTGTTTGGAAACCTGTATTTTTTAACATGGCATTTAGGGTGTCGCAGGTCATTTAGCTGATATTTAAGTGCTTTCTTTGGTCGAAAGATGCGGTCTTAGAATCCGGTTACGAATAAGTTACTAATTCTTCCCAAACCCGCAAGAAATGCGCGAGGGCTGTTTCTGTATCGAAAAGTGACGGTCGAACAAAATCGGTGCATCTAAATACAAATCCTTTTTGCAAAGGTCGCATCGCGACGGTTTTGCTCTTTACTACCAAAGTCGAAATAATTTCTCCTCCTACAATACCCTCACCATCCCCCCATACAAACTATTCGCCGTCCTTACCCTTTATCCGCCGACATAAACCCAATATACGTCTGCACACATTTCCCCCTGAACACATCCACATCCAGAGAACATACTCCCGCATTTCTCGCCGCGCAGTTCAGCTTGAATATCCAATGATTTAATTCCTGACAATAAGCGGCCACAAAAGCTTTGTCTGAGCTTTCCGCCCTCCCCTCTCCGCTATTATCTTCCCAGGCAAATACCAGTTTCCTCGCCACCACAGAACTAGCTGCAGCCGATGCCGCATTAGGCAGTGTTCCTTTTGTCAAATGCAACTTACTGTAATCAACTGCAAGCGCCGGATAAACACCAGTGACCGCATCCCTTAAATTATCATTAAATACCTTGTTGAAACCGGTCAGTTTAGAGGCAAGGTTTTTATAAGTCTTATTCATAAAATCAGCCAGCGGTATCAACAACTTAATTATTAATATGATCCGCGCTTGTACCCCCGGAAGAGAGCGAAAGAATTCCCCTCCCCTTGGTGGAAATTGCTGTTGCACTATCGTAATGCTTTTGCCACCCGCACCGGCAACTCTGCCTGTTTTTTGGACTGATATAGAGCGGCTTCGGTTTTTTAAGTGTTTTCATGATTTGGTTTTTTTGTTTGTTAAATAAAAAAGATCGCATAAATAATATTGTTTTTAAAAAAACCCCTCCCTTTCGGAAGGGGCTTCACCGGGTCACGCTGGCCGGGGTTTTCACAGGAGGGCATTATGGGCAATTGAAAAAGGGCCTCGGCTGTTCATGCAAATATGTGTTCTTCTTTCACCCACATTTCAGAGTGCGATCAGAGCCTCTGAAAAATAAATTTTACGGCCTGGATGCAGCGAATGCTTCCCCTTTTTGTGCCATTCAATAGGATTTATGCTAGAAATCCGGGCGGAATCCGCAGGATTTGATTCATTACCCAGCCAAAAAATAATTAAATAAATCTTTCAGAGCCTCTGATCGCACTCTGAATTCTTCCTTCAATACGCATGCATATTTGCACCGTTAACAGTTTCTGCAGATATATCGCAGGCTGATACTAGTAAGGCCGGCGAGGGCCCCCTGCAGAAACATTTTTTAAATACAGGTCTTTTTTCTGGAAGCTGTTATAATGCTTTTATAATGCTTATATAAAGCCTGAACAGCAGACCATGAAAAGGATCATTTAATTCACCCTAAAAAACAAAAAATGGCAGAAGCCAAAGACAATATCATGACCAAAGGTTTTTCCGGAACCGTCGCGCGCTTGCTTACGTTCAGGCAAAGAGCGGGCAAGACGGTCGTTGGAAAGTTGCGAAGACCTTCCTCCGCGCCAGCTACCGATAAGATGTTGGCCGTGCGGGAGAAATTCACCTCGAGTATTGCCTATGCAAAGGCCGCGATTAAAGATCCTGCAATTAAAGCCCTGTACCAGGCAGCAGCAATAGGCGGACAGTCCGCTTATAATGTTGCCGTGGCAGATGCTTTTAATGCGCCGAAAATAACCGGTATCGACACGACTGGTTATCACGGTGCGGCGGGAGATGCAATTACCGTAAAGGCCACGGATGATTTTAAAGTGGCAGCGGTTAAGGTATCCATCTTCAATGCGGCTGGTGACCTGCTGGAACAGGGAAATGCCGTTATGCAGATCACCGAAGTGGACTGGCTCTATGCAGCCACCAAGGCAAACGCTGCACCTGCCGGATCTAAGATCACGGCGGTGGCAACCGATCTGCCGGGCAACAGCACTTCGTCATCGGTAACGCTGAACTAGCAGATCCTTCAGCAAAACCTTTAATGATGGAACTGGCCTTTACCGGAACATATTACCTGTCGGGAACTAATGGAATGATCCTTTTCGAAGATCCTTTGATGATGTACAGCATCGAACCTCCCAGGAAGGACAACCTCGCACGGGTTTCGTGCATACCCGAAGGAAGGTATGAACCGGTAAGAAGATGGGGCCCCGGGTTTGACCCGCCGCCCCCTGACCAGCACGATCAGGTATTTATAACTATTAAATCAGATCCTTATGAATCTACTTGAAAGGGCTGTGTCACCCACACCCTCGTTCTTTCAAAAGCTGAGAAACATCGGGTTGGCTTTGGCTGTGATTAGCGCAGATATAATTGCCTTCCCGGTTCAACTGCCCACAATCGTCGTAATGATTGCGGGTTATCTCGCTGTTGCGGGAACTGTGTTGGGTGCAGTAAGTCAGATTACTGTTCCGGATGAAAGGTAAACATCAGCAGATGTTTAGAAAAGGCCCTGGCGTAAGCCGGGGCTTTTTTATTCCCTGTTTTTCCAGGCAATGACTTTATGAATATCCGGATGCTGCTGCCGGTTTATTTTGCCTTTAATGATCAGGACCTGTTCGCGGGGATTCAGCAGCAGGGGGAAAGCAGATTGTCCTGTATCCAAAAGGAGTTTTCCGTCAATCGCTGTTATGATAACAGAATCACCGCCATAGGCAAGCGCATTGAAACGGCCTTCTGTAACCCCAAACCTTATGTTGCCGAGCATAACATGAAATGCTGTATATGCATTTTTATTTTCTGTCAGCTCCACATACACTTCTCCTTCAACAGATATCTTTTCGGAATCAACGCTGTAATTGGCTGGATAAGTAACCGAGCTCAGTTCATTGAGCCAGACGCGTGTGCCTTCAGGAAGTTCGAGACAAATCCTTCCGCCTTTAAGTGTTCGCAGGGTATTGTATTTACCCTTTGATTCCTCCGGATCATTGATAGCATAGAATACCGGTATTCCGCCGGTTTCGCTGCTTGGTTTGGATGTATAACCATCCCGGAAGCCCCGTTGAATATCGTTCAGTGCGATCGAGATGCCTTCTGCATTAATAAACAAGGCCTGGTTACCGGATTTCTGATCTTTTTTATCCGGAACACTCCCTACGTCTATTCCGAAAAGCAAATATAAAGTTACTCCCAGCGATACAATAACGATGGCGGCTATGCGAAGCATCCGATAGGTCCGGGAATGATTTACTTCGGATGCCGGGTTCCAGTCGGGATATTCAGTCTGAATTTTTTTGATTACCCGATCTTCACCTGCATTCATCCGGTTAATGACTGAACCCAACTTCCCGCGATCAGCTGCTTTACCGAAAAGCTGTTCATTCCCGGGAGATGACCCGCGCCATGCCGCAAGATCAAGTTCTTCCTGCTCCGACAAATCACTCAGGATATGCCGCACCATTAGTTGTTGGATATGTTCAGGCGTCTTCATTGTAAAAAGTATAATAAGAATAAGAAATGGCCTCCCATTTTCAAAATTTCCGCTTTCAATGTTTTCAAAGCCTTGGTTTTGTAGTTGGCAACGGTTTTCTCAGAAAAGCCCAACCGTTTTGCAATCTTCGCGTTTGAAAGACCTTCTATATAACCGAGTAAAATGATCTGCTGTGAATGCCGTGGAAGTTTTTTGATCGCACGATACATTGCATTCCGGCATTCCGCGATGGTCTCCACCTCCTCTAATGTGTCCTCGTTCATGTATGGGTAGTAACGATCTACTTCTTCTGACCTGGCATTTACCAACTGCTGGTGCCTGTTATAGTTGAGGCACGCATTTTTTGCCGTGTTGAAAAGAAAATACCTGATCGTTTTAAGCTTGTCAAACTGCCCCGGAAATTTGAGCAATCGGATAAAAACCTCTCCAACCAGGTCTTCGGTATCAGGCGAGCCCTGGGTGAGCGTATCCACAATGTCGAATACATACAGACGATATTCATGGTAAATCCAGCTCATGGCCTTGGATTCACGGCGATTAAAACCACCGACGACCTGTTGCGGGGACAGTTGCTTCATGTTGGTTAGAGCAATTTACAGATTATCGCATGCAGCCACGATTATTTACCATCATTTGTCAAAAAAAGGGCGAACACCTGAGTGAGGAATTTTTCCCTCTTTTTGCAAAAAAAATAAAAGAAAGAGGCGAACACTCCGGTGTTCCATTTTTCATCGTTTTTTGAGAATAAAATAAAATATTTATTTGAGCCGGCGAAGTAGTAAGTCCCGGGTAAAAACGATTAAATTCATACAGTATTTCATCCGGACCCACCAGGATATCAAATCAACCACAAAAATTAATATAAAATGATTTCTTATGTTGGAGTTCGCACAAAAGCTGCACGATGAGCTCTTATTGGAATTGGACAGTCAGAACGAAAATCATAATATAAAGTCTTTTTCCCCGGATCAGCGCCTGAGTTTAATCCTGGCATCTATTGACAGGTTAAAGGAAAAATTAAAGTCATATGAGTTCCTTAGCGAAGAAGACGAAGTTTACTTTTTTAAGAAGTTGCTGCCATTATTTTTATCGCTTCATCTTTATTATAAGGAGAAGTTTGACCTTCAATCCATTGAACTGTTTGGTACTCCACAACTCAGGAATGGATATTTTGAACGGCTTTTTATCAGGATCGAAGATTTTTTTAATGAGAATGCGGAATTCCTGAAATATTACCGATCAGGTAAAACATACCTGGATAAATATTATTTTTTACGTAACAGTTCTTTTCAACAGGAACATATGGATTTACTTACCTCCCTGATAGATCCGTCTTGTTGCACGATTTACAGTATTAAAGTGGCCAATATTCTCACTTATTCCAAACTTGAGCGCGACATCCGGAACATCTTCCTGGGCGAAAAGGATGAAGGATTGCCCTTAACTAACAACAAAACGAAACTGGAATGGACCGATACGAAAGCAGGCCTGGTCGAACTGATCTATTCCCTGAAGGCAAAAGGCGCATTCAACAACGGGAAAGCGGGCCTAAAAAATATTACGGAATATTTTGAAAATATGTTCTCCGTCCGGCTCGGCAATACCTCCCGCTCATTCCAGGAAATTCTATCCCGCAAGACCGGCTACACGCAGTATATTGACAAATTAAGAGATAACCTGAATAGCAGGATCGATGAGATTGAAGATGAGAATATAGCGTAAAGTCGATTTGGGATATTGCTTGAGTGGAACTGGTTCACCGTATTTGCTAATTCATTAGCTGCGCTTTGTTTATTTGGTTTAGTTGTAAGTATAAATAACTCCTTTTTTAAGGCCTTGAGAAATGCCGTTCCAATTAGATGAATTTTTATCAGCAGTTATAAGGACATAAGGAGCGTTATGTTCCGCGGCAGATTCTTTTATGTGTTTTGTCGCTTTTTTATCTGCGCCGGCTTGGGTATTGTAGCTAACCCAGCTGGAAGTTTTGCCGGCAATTTCTTCCCCTTTCCTCAATCCAACTATGGTATTTCCATTAGTGATGATTTGAACTTTTTCCCAATCGCCCTTACCATTGACTATAACCTTATCAGATATTTTTTCAAACCTGCCACTACTATATTCAATTCTGTCAACGGCCAATTTGCCTATTGTTTGTTCCGCATCCTCATTTGGATACTTAAAGGTTATTACATCCTCACCTACTTTGATAACTTTTACCTGAATAATTTCCCCGGTATGCTTATAAATTTTGTCATTAGGGCTTACTTGGGAGATAGCAAGAAATGCAGTAAATAGAGCAAGTACGGTTACTATTGCCTTTTTCATTTTGATATTTTATTTTTTTATGTAACGAAGACATACTGGAAATATTATATGCCGATATTATTAGCAACTACCTTCTAAGTATTTTCATCTAGGTCATTTACTAAAAACGAAATTCAATACATAGATGGTGTATTCCTTCTGCCCATATGTCCTAATGACAATAGACAGATGAGGGATCCAGTTCGTTAACTGTAACGTTTTAAACACCCGCGCAGTTAAGGGAAAGCACCCTATTCATTCAACATCACATATATAATTTTGACAGGTATTTAATTATGGATGACAAATCATTTTATGATCCGAATTATATCATTGACATCAATGAGAAGAGATTGGATCAATATACGACAGCCTATCAGAAAGTGTTGGAACGCCTGACACACATAATTTTGATATACTCTGCTTTGACGATTTTTCTAATTCCGATCATACAGGACTTTACGCTGTTCAAAATTAATAATGTTGTATTCATTATATTTTTCGGGTCATTTATTATACTACTTGGAATTTCAATCGTATATACAGTCAAATTAATCCTGCCGGTATATGTTGCTTACCTGGATTTTCCGAGTAAATACTATCAGGATATCAGGACAGAGTATGAAAAGACAATTACAGATAAAGATCAGATTATCACTTTATTGAAAGGCTCTTACATTGAAGAGCTGCAGAAGGCTTTAATCATCAATGAAGACGTGTTCAAAACGAAGAGCGCTTTCTATTATAATTCATTGATATTCGCTCTGCTAGCCGTCATACCTTACCTGGTTTGTCTGGGTTTTCATCTGTCACAGAAGAATGAAAATGCTAAAAAAGCGGAGATTGTAAATACTGTAAATATTCATAATTTTATAAAAATAGATACGATGCGCAATCATAATAAGAACAAGAAATCGGTTGATACAAGCGTGCGGACGCCGATCTCAAATTTGCCGGGTATTATAGACGGACAGGTTATCGCTTCTTCTCCTAATATCATTAAGGAAAATTCTTCAGTGAGTCTGAAAAAGAAAAAGAAGTAATACTACATTAAATAATTTTCTCATAAAAGGGCCGGTTTACCGGCCTTTTTATCTATCTGTACACCTATTTAAGGACGAGAAATATCTTATAGTCAGAACCAGCGAAATCATCGAAAGCGGGTGAGCTCTCCGGAAGTTCCTGGATAGTTGTGATGTTGGGGGTAAATAAGAACCCGGTAATGGTATCAACACACCTGTGGCGTTGCTGATATTTTCTATTCTTTCATTTGACAGCGGTTTTTGAATTGATTATTTCTACCGCCTTTTCAAGCAACTCATCCTTCCCCTGGATAATTCCTTCGATAGTGGGCCTGACAGATATGTCAATTTTGATACCCTTTCTTTGCGTTTGCCCGCCGTCAGGATAAAAAATGCCGATGCCGGAGATGAGGGTGTATATTCCCCCTGGCAAATAGATCGGAGATACATTGCCATCTGCGCCGGCAGTTATACTGCCAATGACTGTAAAATCCGGTGAAGTTTGAAATGCCATGGTTGTATATTCAGCCTGACTTTGTGTAATTGAATTTACCAGTTCAACAATGGGCCCTTTATAGAATGTCGGATTCGGCTCTCCATTGCTATAGAGCGGCTGGTATCGGAATATCCCCGGGTAATTCACATCACCGTTAGAGAATTTTACAAACGGAGAAGCATGAGGTTTAATATATACACCGAAGGTGAACGGCATGAAATCGGATGGGTATGTCCGCATATCGATAATAATTCCTTTTGTATTTTCAAAGACTTTCTTAATTTCCGGTAACTGCCAATTATGGAATCTACCGGGAAATAAATAGCCAATATTTCCATTTATTATTTTATAACTGCTATCGTTCGGATTTGGATTAAAATCAATGAAGGTATTGACACGATCGGCATCGACGCAATGTACAAGGATTAAAAGTTTTTTATGATTTCGTAGTATTTCTAATTTAAGGGAATCCCGGCCGGAACGCAGGAGGCTTCGGTATGGCATGTCCCTGAGTTGCGTTTCATAATTTGAAGCAGGAGTCAGGTACAAATTATTTTTTACCAGTTGTTCCACCGCCAGCCCGTTAATTTTGGTAACTATGTCTCCGATTTTCAGCTTTCCCTTAATGGATAGCGTATCCAAATAATAACCGGTCACCACGAGCCGGTTTTCAATAAATTTAGCCTGGACCGGTGCCTCATATTTGCCAAAAAATTCCTTTAGTTCCTGATTACTGCTCCAGATATTAGCATGGGTATCATGAATTCTGGCGATGATTTCTAAACAAGCGAGGGAATAACCCGTAGCATTCCGGGCACTTACAAATTTTGGAATAAATTCGGGTAAGATTTTATTCCAGTCTTCACCAATTACATATTTATATGGATAAAAATATTGAATGATGTTCCAATACCGGAATAAAGACAATAACCGGTATCCTACATCGGGATAAGACATATTCTTGTAAGGATTTTCATGTTCGAAGGTTGGATTTCCAACTTCTTCAGACATTCCCACATAATAATTTTCATCCTGGTTTCGGTTGTTCTTAATGTAGTTTAGTTTTTCAACCAGGGAAGGGTTCAGGTTTCCTTTGTTGAACAGATAGCCATAGTCAGGAAATATTTGTACAGTACTATCCGTTTTTGCAGTGCTGCATTTTAAACAACTATCCGGTTTCCCTATTGAATCAACCCATTTTTCAAATTCAATATTTGCAGCGCCCTTTGATTTAGCCGATATAATTTTGGGCATGATCCTGAATAAAGCGGCATCCCAGTTATAATCACCGCGTGCTACAGCCGGGTGGTAATATTTTAGAAACCCCCATATCATTCCAAGATTTGTGAGGTTTTCAATTTTCAGAGGGTTCAGATAATCTAAAACTATTTGAGAGCCTGCAGCAAAAGATGTATCGTGTTTGGCAGGCATCAGACGAATAGAAATTTGACGAATGGAGTACTTTCCCAGCAAAGCAGTATCCTCATTCAAAGGTTCTACGATCAGAATATAAACTCCATCATCCGGTCCATCAAAAAGTATTCGCTCAGGACCATTTTCGCCATTTGGGGAATCAAAATAAGCCAACCTGCTCGTATCTCCTTTTTTATATACGCTGATGCTCAAATCAATTCCCATTTGTTCTACCAGTGCTTTTAGGGTATATCCTTTTTTTATGGCAAATTCAAACTGTTGTTTGTCTTTTTTATGAATGCTGAAAATAGTTTCAACGGTTGGAATAGATTGTGAAAATAAATTCAACGCGATAAGTGAAATGCCAGTTAAAATATATAGTGAGCGCATGAAGGTTGATTAAAGTGTTATATAGAGGAGACGATATAAAAGGAAAGTTACATAAATTAGCATTTTTCGTAAGTAATCCTCACCAGTTGTTGCCAAACCTTCACTAATGGCCTGCAAACGCCCTTGAATCCGGAGACAGTACCTCTTGTATCAGAAATTATACCTGGATAGTCAGGCTGGGCAATGATTCGAAGTTCCCACTAAAGAAGGGTTATTTGGTTGACGGTTGACGGTTGACGGTTGACGGTTGATGGTTGATGGTTGACGGTACGGTAATGGTACAGTACTTGCATTATCTGAACCGAATACGATTTCTTAAATTGTTGATCACCGGACTTTCAATGAAAAGATATATGAAATCAAAATTATTCATACTCATAGTCACTTTTATTCTTAGCGAATCCTCATTTGCCCAAAAGAATTCATTAACAAATGAGCCACTTGCTTTCACCCATGCATTGATTTACCCTGCACCCGAAGCGGAGCCCATCCATGACGGCGTGGTTCTTGTTGCCGATGGCAAAATCACCGCCGTCGGCAAAACAGATTCGATAAGGATTCCATCAGGAGCCCGTGTTATCGATTGCAAAGGGCAAATCATTGCTAGCAGGCTTCTGGAATTCCCATGTTCACTTTATGGAATCAAAATGGAATGATGCGGCAAACATTCCCGCGCAGCAACTGACTAAGCAATTTCAGGATATGCTTACCCGCTACGGCTTCACCTCGGTAGTGGATATCGGTTCTCTATTGCAGAACACGCTGGCATTACGGAAAAGAGTGTCAGCCGGGGACGTGCTTGGTCCCCGAATCCTGACTGCAGGAATGATCATATTTCCGAAGGGTGGTGTGCCTTTTTATATTACAGAAACCATGCCCCCGGATGTCATCGCAGCCTGCAGAAAGGGAGAAGCTGCAACACCCGCCGATGCGGTCCGGATGGTTGATGAACATGTTGAACAGGGTGCAGACGTAATAAAGCTGATGGTCGTCAGCTGGATAAAGATCAATGGCAAAATCACGCCAAGGCCGATGCCTCTTTCGATAGTACAGGCAGCTACTGCAGAGGCGCATCGCAAAGGCAAGCTGGTATTTGCACATCCGTCTACGATAGAAGGAGTGAAGCTTGTTCTTGACGGTCATGTCGACATTCTGGCCCACACTTCAGAAGAGTCAGACAAATGGGATAAGGCCCTGTCGCTTCGGTTGAAAGCGGCGAATGTGACGCTGATACCTACGTTTACTCTTTTTGATCAGGATAAAAATTTCGATTCGATACTGAAAGAAGTTACAAGCTATTCCGGTGTGGGCGGCAAAATTATGTTCGGCACCGATGTGGGCTATCTCAGGGATTATCCTGCATTGACCAAAGAGTTTGGATATCTTGCCCGGGCCGGTTTGACATTTGATCAGATCCTTGCCTCACTAACCACAGTTCCGGTAAATCGGTTGGGATTTGCAAAACAAACAGGCACTATTAAAAAAGGAATGGACGCCGACCTGGTGCTGCTTGACGGAGATCCGGCAAAGGACATAAACGCTTTTTCCCGTGTTGCAATCACGGTGAGACAGGGGCGAATAATTTATCAAAAATAAAAAATTGTGTCTGTGGCTGTCTAATTGCAGATAACCTTCACCGCGGTATCAATATTTTCCATTTGTAACCATAAGCAGTTTTACTTATACCCCGGGCAGCATGGGATATTTGTTTAGCTGACCCGCCTACAGCCATCGCGGCTTCGGTAAAGCTCGGATACGAATTTATCCTTTTTCCGTCAGCACTCAACTGGCTAACGGGTGTACTGGTCTTTTGAAATCTTTTCTTCAGTTTTTCCTGGACGGAGGAAACGTCAATCTGCATCTTGCCAGATCCTCTTCTCCAGACATAACCCCCTGCCATAAGATACCGGCCACTCTGCGCGTTGTTTATAGAGGATTCGGTTATTCCGGTAGCTTTTGCAGCAGCGACAGTACTTTCAAAAATCTTCACACGCTTGCCCTGCTCGTTATATTGCGTCACGGGCCTGCTGTTTTTTTTGGCAGTTTGAAGAACATATTTTGCCCGCGTTTTCTCACTTAAACCGGCAAAATGACTTTGCCTTCTTCCATCCTCATAAGATTTCTTTATTACGTCGCTTTGTGTACCAGGTTCAAGATTGTCAATATGATTATTGAGATGATCCCCGTCCTTGTGCATGATTCTTGTTTTTTGGCCGGGATTTTTATCAGATCTGTATGTATCGAACACCAGCCTTGAAACAAGAAAGGCTGTATAAGCGTTTCCTTTTTTTAACCTTAGAGTTAGATTCAACATCGGTTCAATAGAACTGTATTTGTTGGTTACTTTCGCCAGCGTCTGCTTCATGATGAATTCTTTCGTCCAAAATTTCGTAATATTATTTTTAAGTGTTACAACTTTTTTTAGTCTGCGCAATGATTTAATCCTTCCATAGTTGGATACCTCATATAATTCTTCGAAATTCTTAACCGGTTTCCAAATCTCGCCGGGTAGATTTTGAAGATTTCTGTTCAGGTAATGATGAGTCTTATTGCCTGTGTTTTCGGGATAGTCTCTTTGTCTATTGGCTTTTGGAATTCTAATAATAGGTTTTGAATCTCCATATCTCCAGTAATAGCCTCCCGCCATGCGATCTTTTGTTCTTGCTGCATCATTGATATAATTGGAACGGATCCCGGTAGCCTCACTGGCTTCTTTTACAGTTTTATACTCCTTCATTATTTCCCCATCTGTATTATGTTGTGTTACGGGTTTTACCTGTAGCTGGAAATGACTTTTTCTCTTGCCGGTTTTAAATCCCGTTTTGGCTACATCACTAATGGATTTAAGTTTGAGGTTTTTGTAAAAACAATCTAAAATGTTGCCGTTCTTTCTGGTAACAATAACCGTATGATCCTCCAGGTTAAAGGGAGAAACAAATGAATTATAGACCAGCCTCGCTATTGAGTAATAGTACCGTTTTTTATGTTTAAAAAGTTTAATCTGAAGACTAACATCCAATTTGGCCGGTCTCTTCTTCCTTTTGAACCAAGTTACCTGTGGTTTTAAAATTCTTTCCGGCTTGAAATAATCATATGTACCGCGATCAATCCATCTGCCAACTGATTTCACTCTTCCGAAGTTAGAAAGTTCGTATAATCCTTCATAGTCGGGAATATCTATCCATATTTCTCCTTTCAGGTGGATAAGAGAATTATTCAGGGTCGGACAATTTTTGGTATTTAATCTGATAGCCATTAGAAAAATTAGCTAAAGTTAACCTAATTTGTATCCGAGTTTGGCTGAAGATTTACAGGTGAAAATCCGGGTTGAGTGGCCTTAAAAGATGATTATCTTTATAATATGGATTATTTGTCTATCATACAAAAAAAGTTGAAAGAAGTAAAACCTCATTTAGTATCGAAATATCATATCGACACCTTGGGGCTTTTTGGATCAATTGTAAGAAGCGATTTCACTGCGAAAAGTGATAATATAAAAATAAAAAATACCGCAAGGCAAGACTAAATAAATACATAGCTCTCTTTTACCATTACCAGAAATCCAAAAAATGAAATCGTTTTGATTCGCTTTTGGAATGTGAAGCGAGATCCAGGCAAACTCAAATACTAACTAGAAATACTATGAATAATTTTCCGCACCAAGGTCCAAAAAAAAATCAATTTAAGCACATTACTATAGGTGCTCACTCCTTTAATCAAAACCATAGTTAGTGGCTTATGAAGAATGCTTTCTTAATATTATTGTTATTGAATACCGCTTTCAATGCAGTAAGTCAGCATTTCCCCGACAGCGAAAAGGACGGCAGGTACATTGTTGTCAACGGAGCCAAATTATGGGTCGTAACTTTTGGGAAGGGAGAGCCTATCTTTTTTATTGCCGGAGGCCCCGGCAACGCCCATACCTATCTGAGAAGCTTTGATCCTTTAAGCGATAATCATGCTTTGGTGTATTTTGATGCTTTCGGACGTGGAAAATCTGATACGGCAAAAGATATCAGGGAATATAGTCTGGATAGGGACATATCGGATCTGGAAGGTCTCCGGCTGGCTTTGCACTATGATAAAATCGATGTACTTGGTCATTCCTACGGCGGCGTGGTCGCACAGGGCTATGCCCTGAAATATCCCAATCATGTCAGCCACCTTATTCTTTCAAATACCTTTCATAGTTACCTGATGTGGCAGGAAAACGATGATAATAGCAACCGGGAGATAAAAACAAATTATCCTGAAATATGGGACACACTTATGACAATCCGCAATCAGGGGTATATTTCGAGTGACATCCTCCACCAGCACATCTATTCCAGGGTGCCATACGGTTTTTTATATGCCTACAACCCTGACCGTTTCATGCCTGGTAAATATGTTAATCCCTATCCGAATTATCCAAATCCAAACAATACAAAATTGTATTATCAAATGGTAGGGAAGGACGGAGATTTTATTGTTGGCAGCGATATCGGTAATTTTGATTATCGAAAACAGTTGAAGAATCTCACTATGCCCGTATTAATCATGGGCGGCAGATTTGATCGCGTGGCCGTTCCCTGGATGATGGTCAAGTTCAAAGAATATTGCCCGCAGGCGCGATTCGTAATGTTCGAAAAATCAGGACACGACCCACAGGAAGAAGAACCTGAAAAGGAATTTGAGATTATCAGGGATTTTTTGAGCCGATAGTGAATAAGATCAAAGGGCTCGTTAATATTTTTCGTTTTCATGGTCGCCCAAAATAGTATATTTATAAGGGCAGGAGGTCCTGATATAACAGATTTCCGCCGCCGAAATATTTCTATTCTTTATAATAAATGCGAAAAAATGCCATTGTATTTAATTGAAGTACCTCATTCCGGAGATATAACGGAGTGCAAACAGGTTATTAAATTGTTTGTGGAGTCTGGTTCCCATTTGCTTTCCAATGCAAACTGGGGTTGTAAAGACGGAGTGCATAAAGCATGGTTCATCAGTGATTTTGAAACCAGGGATCAGGCGCTCAGGATCATTCCCCCTTTTTTGCGGCAAAATGCCCAAATCATAGAATTAACTAAGTTCAGCAAAACGGATATGCTGCAATTCACTGAGAAACCGGGGTAATTTTTAAAAGCGTCCGGATCTACATCAAATAAAACGAAGCAGTGAAATTACGCGTACTTGTACTGGGAGCCGGTTTCGGCGGTCTTGAACTTACCACGATACTTTCTGAACAACTCGGCGACAACCTGGGGTATCCGGAGCCAGGTATCCCTCCTTTTTAAATACACTGATAATCATATCGGCAATAACCTTATGGCCTTTATCAGATGGATGAAGACCATCATAAGTATATCCAATAGCATCCGGGGGATATGGATATTCGTCGACGCCGGGATGAAACGGGATTCCTATATAATGGGGGTATTTAATATTATGGTATACACCGGTGACTGAATCCTTCAGCCGTTTAAATTTCACAACATTTTTCACTTGAATACCGCTTTTGTAGTAAAGGTCAATTACTGTATAGTGCTCATAGTTGCCAATCTCCTTCACGGCATCGGCAAACTGTGATAGCTTCTGTCCGTTCCTGGGTTTATAGCAACCGTAGGCGTTGTTATGGGCATCGCCTATGTATACAAAATCGCCACGTTGCATGGGCGTTATCAAAATAATTTTGGCACTGGGGTTGAGATTCTTAATCTTGTTAATGATGATTCGGTATGCCCCGTATGTCGTTTTAAGTCCGGTATTGTTTATATAATCGTTCATTGAGCCTAAAGGCAGACCCGACCACCAATCGTTGGTGCCCAGAAAAACAGAATAGACATCTGTTTTTATCAGCCCGAGATTTTCAATTTCTTTTGCTATACCCACAGTGGTCCACCCGTTATGGCCCTGGTTAATATATCTGATATTTGGATATTGTGCTGCTACCTGTGCCATGTAACCGCTGGTTATCCGGTTGCCGGTTTCGTCATGATGATCATTTAAATAGGTAATGGAATCGCCGATGGCCGTCCAGGTGATTATTCGGGGTGTAAAGGAGCTAAGCTGAAATAATAGAAAAAGGGTTATTAACCTGATTTTCATATCCGATTGTAATCGTTTATTTGAAGATATTAATTATTAATAGACATTGCAGGATGTAAAGATAAATTGACTCTGGTATACAAATTAGTCCGGGCATTTGTATCGCCGGGACAATTGTATTGAAGAGAAGGGCCGATTAGGATCGGACTTTTGTACTTTTTGTTTCGAAAAATTCAGGAACGTTATAAATCACATTTTTCTAATCAATAAAAGCTGTTTATGAAAAAGAGACTAATCACTATTCTCCTTTTAGCTTATTTAGCCGGATCAACAAACTCATATGCACAATCCGAAACAGCAGTTTCTAAACCAAATTATCCATATGTGAAAGGTTACCTGAGTTTTATTATTCCCTGGGTGACGGTGAATAAAGACGAAACAGTAACTGAATTTGAGAAAGCCACCACTATTGGTTTTCCTGTCGGACTGAATGTTTACTATAGTGACAGATTTGGTTTTAGCTACGAAATTACTCCTTCAATAGCATGGCAACAATCCTCGGGCAAATCAGGCACATCGAAAGCAAGCAACCTGGTATTTGATCCGGGACCGATATTCCGTTTCCCGCATGGGGTCAATATCGTACCTCGTCTGGCTTTTGAAACTTCGGGCCGATATGGTTTTACTCCTGTTTTTAACAAGGTATATGCGCGGACTAAAGATGTGGACTATTGGTTCTCCTTATCTCTTCCTGCCCGTTTTGGTAACAGCGCACCTGCATCCGTTGGATTGAATTTGCAGATTGGATTTACTTTTAATTGAACCCGGGCCCAAAGAGTAAAATTGGTTTAACTTTGATGCACAGGGGCGGCCAGGGTCAGCAAATACTTCTGGAGATCATTCAGACTCAATAAAAGTTAAATTACGCTGACAAGCAATGGATCGGAGAAATTCATTTTTGAAACCTTAGAATAACCATAATCATCATGAAAACATCCTCCCTGCTTGCTGGTCTTGTCATTGGCTTTGTGCTTGGGTTTCTTCTTACAAAAATATCCAATGCAAAAAGTACCGGAGCGCTTTCAAAAAATGATACAACGCAAACGACAATTCCGGTTGTTTGGAATTGGGCTGACAGCCTGGATGCAATAAAAGCCGCACCGCATAATCATAAAGTACTATTTGAAAATAATCAGGTTAGAATACTCGAAGTAACGCTGGATCCGTATGAATTCGAAAACCTGCATACCCATGCGCTTCCAAGTGTTATGTTCGGGGCAGGAAATGATACTTCGCAATTCGATATCATTTACTACCCATATGGATATGATTCCTTAAAACACGAGTATTTTGCAAAAGACAGTATCAGAGAGCATCGGGGAGGCCAATCAAATGAACCTAATGAAGGCAATTTTATGAAACCCGAAGGTCCGCACAGGATTAAAAATCTGAGTAAGACCAGAATAGACGTTTTCAGAGTTGAATTCAAATCAGTTTCAAATAAGTAATTCGAAGTCTTGATTTAAATCCTAGAAAGTAACTCCATATGGATCAATTTCCACTTGTTTACCGATGTGCCGTTATAGTGAAACCGAAAAAGCCTTTTCTCGATTGGCTGAATGGAATTGAACTTTCTGTTAGTACATCCCTGGAAGAGCTGCAACGGGATTGCCATGCATACCTCGTCCCAGACTACGAAGAAGTTGATGTAATAGAAACTGCGATTGAAAAATATTTAAAATTGCATTATTCTGATATTTTTATAAATGAGCTTAATGCATGGTATACTGATGAGCGGAAGTTTCCAAGGATTACATATTCATTATTCCTCGAGTGGTTTGAGATCTCAATGAATACAATGATTTATGATACCGTAGATCTGCCGATTGAAAAAGATGATGAATAGGATCAGTGGCTGCCATCACTTTTTTTGCAATCTTCTCTTCCTTAGGGCTCGGCTGACCTTTACTTACCGACCAACTCTTTTCTGTAAATCTGCAGGATACCTTGCTCCCTGAACTTCTATGCCAGAAAAAGTATTTTCGATTTCACGCAGATCAACCGCTGTGAGGGCAAGCGCCTCAGCCTGCAGGTTTTCTTCCAGGCGATGAATTTTCGTAGTACCTGGAATGGGAACAATCCAGGGCTTTTGGGCCAGCACCCAGGCCAATGCAACCTGTGCGGGCGTTGCATTTTTCCTGCGGGCAAATTCGCTGAGCTTATCCACTACAACCTGATTCGCTTTTCTGTTCTCCTCACCAAAACGCGGAACCACATTGCGGAAATCTGTCTTATCGAATTTCGTGTTTTCATTGATCGCACCGGTCAGAAATCCTTTTCCAAGCGGACTGAATGGCACAAAGCCGATTCCCAATTCTTCAAGCAGTGGCAATATTTCTTTTTCAGGTTCCCGCCACCATAATGAGTATTCACTTTGAAGTGCAGCCAATGGTTGCACTTTGTGCGCACGCCTGATGCTTTCCACGCCTGCTTCCGACATACCGAAATGTCTCACCTTACCTTCTTTTATTAAATCCCTGACGGTTCCTGCAACGTCCTCGATCGGCGTATTGGGATCAACACGGTGCTGATACAACAAATCAATTCGATCTGTTCTCAGTCGCTTAAGAGCCGCCTCTGCAACGCTGCGGATATTTTCCGGCTTACTGTTCATGCCTAATGCTGTCTTACCCTGCTCAAAACCAAATTTTGTTGCAATGACCACCTGATCACGGATGGGCGCGAGTGCTTCACCGAGCAGTTCTTCATTTTTAAAAGGACCGTATGCCTCGGCGGTATCGAAAAAGCTGACGCCAAGCTCAAAGGCCCTGCGGATTAATTTGATGGCATCTTCTTTATTGGTTTCAGGTCCGTAGCCAAAACTCAGACCCATGCAGCCAAGGCCAAGTGCAGATACCTCAAGACCACTGGTTCCTAATATTCGTTTTTTCATTTTTAAAATATTTAATTAAACAAAAGCCATGCCGGTGCAAAATTCTTCCCGGCACAGTCCATTGGCATGGAGCTTCGCCCGAAAATGGGTTTACCCATATTGCGATAAATATGGGTACTCAAAGATAAATATAGGTACTCAAAAGGGCACAGTAGATTGGTTAGAATGAGTGCCTGAGGAAGAATACAACAGCTTTTAGCGTTGTTTTAATTTACCAGATTGATTTCTGAATAGTTGAACTTGCCATCCAGGTTAACCTGTTTTAGACGAAATTCTGTTTTGGATGAACCGGGAGCATTGTTGGGAACTGTTTCTGATTTGCTACATGAAAAGAGGAACAGGCAGGCAATAACTAATACAATACTTTTAAATAGCTTGTTCAATTTACTGATCAAAAGGATGAATGTGAGAATTGTCATAACAAGCAGCATATAGTGCATGTCCGCATTAGTATTTCCGGTAAAAATCTGGTAGGTATAAGTCAACTGAGTACTGCTATTTCCGCCAATTGCTTTTGACGCTACCACGGCCATATCGAGGAAATTGGTACCGTCAGTACTTTTTTGGATTACGAAAGATGCGTTGTTTGATTCCATAGCCGTCTGCCAGGTAAGCAATATTCCATCATCATTACGGGTAGCGTGGAAATAATTCAATTCTAAGGGAAGAATTCCGCTAAGGACTTCTACATTTACTTTCGCAGATGCTGAATTCTTTTTATCTGAGGCTGTCAGCGTAAATTCATAAGTGCCCGCTACGAGACCTGTTACCGTTGTGGTCATGTGGTTAGGACCTTCGGTAATTGTTGCTGCCGGTCCGCTGGTTATTGTCCAGGTGGTATCTAAAATAGGATGTCCGGGATTGGCTTCAACGGCTGTTCCTGTAAGGGTAATTGAAGCAGTTGGAAATACAATGATTGTATCTTTAGCGGGCGATGTTTTGCCAGATACGGTTGGCTGAGCAATCGTGGAAACTGAAAATAAGATACTTAAGATTATTAATGATGCTTTCATGATGTACAGAGAAAGTCCATTAGTATGCCAATCCTATTACATTGAGAATCAAGGGGAATTTTCTTGTTTAAATATTTTCTTTTCCAAAAACTGGAATAAAATCCAAAATGGGCATCGCGTTTGACGTGATAAGTGCCGGTAAAACCTCCAGGATCCTGCAAGGGTATCTGATAATAGACAAACTTTAAAGAGGGAAATTGCAAATGCACATTCGAGTATTAGTCTTTCGGACAGGCGACTCAAAAATTCTGAGAACTTTTATGGTTTATTATGCCTGACTTTGGCTTTGCAGTAATAATTTATGACAAGGACGATAGAAAAATTGAACTCTTAAAAAAAATAATAATGATTTTTATAACACAATTAATTTACATTAAAGAAAGACAGGAATCTGTATTTCATCAATTTGAGGATATTGCAATGCCGACAATTTCAAAATATAATGGGCGGCTTTTACTTCGGGTTCGACCTGACCACAATTCAATGATTGAGAATAATATCGAAAGGCCTTATGAAATCCATTTGGTTGAGTTTGACACTGAACAGGATTTTGAAAATTTCAAACAGGATGATGAAAGAAAGAAATTTCTTCATTTAAAAGATCAATCCGTAAAGTCTGTTTTGCTAATAAAAGGGGTAAAATTATGATAATGAAAAGCCTTCGATAGCACCTTCCCTGCCGTATAGGCTACAACGTGCTCTACCTCCTATGCAACCACTTACGCTATAGCTTCGGTGGTTGAAATCGGTAGTTGAAAGAACCTGCGTCAGGCATGGAGAAACTCACTCTGCGCGAAGGCTATCAACTGGATTTGCCATGGCAGCTTTTATCGATTGAAAGCTTACAGTAAATAAGGCAATTGAAATAGCAACTATTCCTGCAAATGCAAATACCCACCACTCAATCTTTATGCGATAAGCAAAGTCCTGCAACCATTTGTTCATTGCCCACCAGGCAATAGGTGATGCAATAAGAATTGAGATGACCACCAGCTTTACAAAATCCTTCGACATCAATGCTGTAATACTGCTTACGGTGGCACCCAATACTTTTCTTACGCCAATTTCCTTGCTGCGCTGCTCGGCCATAAATGAGGACAAACCAAATAAGCCCAGGCAGGCGATGATAATGGCCAGCACAGCAAGACTGGTGAATATCCTGGCCATCTGCTGCACATCGGCATACATTGCGGCAAAGCTTTCATCGAGGAAACGGTACCGGATGGGCTGACCCGCAGAAAAGATTTTCCATTGTGATGCAATAGAGGCAATCGTATTGGACATATTGTCTGTATTTACTTTAACAGATACAATGGATGGGCTGCTGCCCAGATGCATAGCGAGGCCGCCAATATGATCGCGCAGCGATTCGAAATTAAAATCTTCCACTACGCCGATAACAGGGAAACTGGCCCCGCCGTTGGCAACACGTTTGCCTATCGGATCTTTCAGGTTGAGTTCCTTAGCCAGTGTCTGATTGATGATTACGGCTTGTGAGTCCGTCGGCATGGCAGGAGAAAAATTCCTTCCGGCCACCATCTTCATGCCCAGCGTATTTATATAATCATTATCGACGATCCAAAACTGGCAATCAACCCCGGAGTTTGTATTCTGTTTGCCATCGATCCAGAAACTATTTCCGTTCCGCTTGGTGCCGACAATTGGCAGATAATCGCTGATCGATACAGCTTTCACCGCAGGCAATTTCAACAAGGCGGTCTTCAGACTTTTTACGGAAGCCCCCAATGTATTTGCGTCCTCCAGCATGAGCACCTGCTCTTTATTATAACCCAGTTTTTTATTCAATATAAAATGCATCTGGCTGTAAACGACGATGGTGCTGACGATAAGCACAATGGAGGTAGTGAACTGGAAAATAACCAGCCCGCTACGCAGGACTGAATTTTTACTTCCCCTGCTAAGCTGACCCTTAAGCACCTGTATGGGCTGAAAGGAAGACAGGTAAAAGGAGGGATATATTCCTGCCACGAGACCGACGATCGTCGCGGAAGCTACCAAAACCGGAACCAGCCACCAGGCGGACCAGGGGATGGTTAATGATTTACCCGACAGCATATTAAAATATGGCAGCAGTAGCCGGGCAACTAACATGCCCAGGCCAAAAGAAAGAAAACTGAAAAGCAGGGATTCGGTAAGAAATTGTTTGACAAGGCTGCTTCGGCGGGATCCGATCACTTTTCTGAGGCCAACTTCCTTTGCCCGGTTGGCCGATTTGGCAGTTGAAAGATTAATAAAATTGATACAGGCAATCATCAGGATGAAACAGGCAATCGCGCCAAACAGCCAGACGAAACGGATATCTCCGTGAGACAAACCATCCTTTATATCGTATGAATGAAGATTGATGTCGCTGATAGGCTGCAAATGCATTGATGCAGCGGATAATTCCTTTTCTGCATTTTTATCACCCGATTGCAACATGCTTGGCAGGAAATAATTTTGGAGAACATCTGTCGTTAGTTTCTTTTCAAACCGGCCTGTGTTAGTTCCCTGACGAAGCAAAACATAATTAACATAATTGTTGCCACCCCAGTCTGATTGTTCTCCCTTCCACCACTCAATTCCGGAAAGGCTTAATAAGAAATCATATTTTTTAAGATGGGAATTTGAAGGAAAGTCCTGCATAACAGCACTTATCTTGTAAGGCTTGCTTTTATTGCCGTTCAGGAATACGATCTCTCCAACAGGGTCCTGGTTGGGGAAGTATTTATCGGCCCTGGTTTTGGATATGACTATGCTATTGGGTTCCGTAAGCGCATGATCCCCGTTACCGTAAATCATGGGTATTTTCAAAATATCGAGGATTCCCTGGTCTGCATAAGCAAATCCATCTTCATGCGCAGTTACATTCCTGTCTGCCAATGTCACTTCATTACTCCCCGCACCCGGAAAAAGGCTATTATCCATTAGTCGCCCAGATTTTTCCACTTCAGGAAAATCTTTGAGCATTACCTGGGACAAAGGAGCGGGAAAATCCACCCATTTATTTTCCGTTCCGTTGTCAGTTGCCCAGCCAACTATCCTGTATATACGGGAAGCATCAGGGTACGAATGATCATAGCTGAGCTCTTCCCTTATGTATAACGCAATCAGTATACAGGCTGCAATGCCCATGGCAAACCCCCCGGTTTTAACCGCTGAATACATTTTTTGTTTGCGTAGCTGCCTTATAGCGATTTTGAAATAGTTCTTTAGCATAGAGATATTTTATCACTTGATGGTGAAATGATCACTTCAATCTTAGTTCAGCCAAGAAAGTGCCAGTTTATTAAACTATTGAAAATCAAATATGTAAAATAAAGAGGTTTAACGTACTGTGCGATTTTGATACTTATCTTGTACCGTTTTTCGTTGTTATGTGTTTGGTATAGCTTTGGCTTGACCACCCATACTTCACTAACATTTGCTAATATAGATCATAATCGATATAGCGCTTTGGGCTGTTTCACCCTAATGAAAAGGGTATTATAACTTGAACGATGCTGATCAAACGAAAATCTCATTATATCCTTCAATCCTTAAAAAACTCATAATAGAGCTTCGTTAATATATCACAATTATGAAATCATATAAAAATATTCATCCCGGAGAAATTCTACAGGAGGAATTTCTTAAGCCATTAAATATTACGGCATACAGGCTTGCCAGGGATACCGGCATTCCTCAAACAAGAGTTTCAGAAATTGTAAAAGGCAATCGCAGGGTTACTGCTGATACTGCATTGAGATTTTCCAAATATTTTGGAACAACACCGAAATTCTGGCTTGGGATACAAGATGATTACGATCTTGAAGAAGAAAAACTTTCTAAAGATCAGGAGATTAAAAATATCAGGCATTATTCTTCGGACGCGGCATGACCCGAAGTCATAAAAAAACGAAATCCGACAGACGATCCCGATCTTTATTCTGTTCTTAACGCTTTTATCGGACTGGCAAGCGCCGCTTTGATCGTATGGTAGCTCACCGTGATCAGGGTTATTAGTAATACCGTTAACGCTGAAAATAAAAAAGGCGCTTCCGTTAAACCCGTGTTGTAAAAAAATAGTTTCAGCCATTTATCCATAAAAAAGGCTGCCACCGGAAAAGCAATCAGGCATGAAATCCCTGCCAGGAATATGAAATTGCCAGTCACCAGCGGTACGATCTGGGCGACCTTTGCTCCCATTACTTTGCGCACGCTGATCTCTTTTTGTCTTTGGGCGGTAATAAAAGCGACCAGCCCGAGTAATCCAAGGCAGGTGATGATCACCGTGAGTACCGAAAAGAGCATGAAGATCTTCCCTCTTTTTTGATCTGCGGCATATTGTGAATCGAACTGCCGGTCGAGGAAACTGTATGAAAATGGAATGTCCGGGAAGTTTGTATTCCAGCTTTTCTCTATAGAGCGAATGGCTGCCGGGATATTTTTGGCTTCCAGTTTGATGGCTATTCCATTGTTGTCCGGGCTGTAAAACAGGATTAGCGGTGTTACCGGATTGTAGAGTGCAGTCTGATTAAAATCCCTGACCACGCCGACAACCTCAAGCTGGTATCCGGAAGTATCTCCGGGAAATTTTATTATTTTACCGATTGGCTGATCCCAGCCGTATTCCTTGACCATGGCTTCGTTTACCAGGATGCTCCTGGATGTATCTGATAATCCGGTGAAGTTTCTTCCTTTAACTATTTTCATGCCAAGCGTGCGGATATAATTTTCATCGATAGAATAATTAGCTACGCCCTTTTGGGTAAATCCGTCTTTTGTCTGGATTGAAAGCAGGTAAAAATTATCCCGTCCTCCGGGAATTCCCTGAGAAGTACTCAGCTGGCGAATTTCCGGGATCTTTTTCAGGTCATTCACAAATGCTTCTATCCGCCCGCGAACATTACCATTGATGTCCGCCGTTAATGTCATCACCTGGTCTTTGTTAAATCCGAGATCCTTTTGCCTCAGGAACTGCAACTGTCCGTAAACGATCATTGTGCATATGAGCATGATCATGGACACTGAAAATTGAAATACCACCAGGGTGCGACGCAGGACCACATTGCCTGAACTTTTGGCAAGGGTTCCTTTCAGCACAGTGACCGGGTTGAATTTCGAAAGATACAGTGCGGGGTAAATTCCTCCGAGCAAACCAGCCATCAATACCATGCCGCCAAGTGTCAGCATATTGACCGGCCTGAGAAGGGTAGAAAATTCCAGCGATTTGCCTGAAAGGAGGTTAAAGGTCGGAAGCAACAGATAAAAAAGCAGTATGCTGAATGCAAGCGCAATGAACGCGGTGAATAAGGATTCAAGAAGGAATTGCAAAACGAGGAGTGATCTGGATGACCCCGTTACCTTTCGGATCCCGATTTCCCTTGCTCTTCTTGCCGAACGGGCAGTGGTAAGATTCATGTAATTTATACAGGCGATCAGCAGCATGAATACCGCGACCGCGGAAAAAATATAGATATACGACATGTTCCCAAGCTGTTCTGGTTCATTTACCATGTCAGAATGTAAATGAATGGATGTGATCGGTTGCAGCCCGTAATGAATTTTGATATTGTATTGCGCAAAAATCGGCGCCATATATTTATCGTAAAGCGAGAGCATCTTTTTTTCCAGGGCTCTTACATTGGTACCAGGTCTGAGTAAAACATAGCTATAGGGCCCAAAGCCTCCCCAGTTGTTTCCGTAATTTTTCGGAAGTGAGCTAATAGAGATAAGCGCACTGAATTTGATATGTGAATTATCGGGAACGTCTTTTATCACGGCAGTGATCCTGTACACATCCCCATTGTCATTTTTCAGTGTTTTCCCTACAATTGACCGGGTCGTCCCAAAATATTTCACCGCAAGGGACTCGGTCAATACCATTGAATTCGGTTCAACCAGTGCGTGTTGAGGGGAGCCATCTATGAACTGGTAAGTGAATACCTTAAAAATATTGCTGTCGCCATTAAATACTTTATCCTCGTAGAACCGCCTGGCACCGTTGGAATATAGTGTTCGGCCGGTGCCTGCAAGCCGGACCGCTTCCTGAACCTCAGGATAGTCCTTCTGGATTTCGGGTATAAGCGGAAACTGTGTCGCGGCATTATGCGATAAATCACGGTCCGGTTCTTTGATAAAAGATACTACCCGGTAGATCCTTTGGGCATTGCTGTTGTAGCGATCATAGCTTAATTCAGACATGATATATAGCGCGAGGAAAAGACTGAATGTAATACCGATCGTCAATCCGACAATATTAATCAGGCTGTACCACCTATCCTTTTTAAGATTTCGCAGGGCAACAAGCAGCAGACTTTTGACCATAAATGTTTTTTTGTTGGCTATCTGAGAAGTGCAACAACAAAAATGCCATGTTATTAAATTGCTGATAATTAGGGAATCAGCAATAAATTTCCTCAGCCCTCTGTACGCTTATGGTACATCAATTGTACGGCCTTCATCATCTCACTTTTCCGGCTAAAACATATCCATGCCGCAAATTCTTATATTCCTCACCTGTTACTCTTTGCAACCATATGGTTTTCCCTTCAGAGGTCGGCATTAGGGCATTACTTCTTACTGATGCGATATATATCGCCGTCATCAGTTATAGCATACAACATATTGTTCAAATACGTTACATCGCGAAAGCGATTATTTATATCAACGAGCAATCTTTCTTCACCAACAACTTTATTATTTTTAATTACGAGCCTGTCAAGATGCTGCCCGCTAAGCGCAGCAATAAACAAATTATTCTTCCATTCCGGTATGGCGTTTCCTTTGTAAAAACAAATGCCGCATGGTGATATTACAGGATCCCAATAATAAACGGGTTGTTCCATTCCTGCTTTCTGCTGAATGCCTTCACCCATTTTTTCGCCGCTATAATCAATGCCATAAGTAATAACAGGCCATCCATAATTTTTGCCGGGACGTATAATATTTATTTCATCGCCACCGCGGGGGCCAAATTCTGATTCCCATAATTCACCTGTTGCGGGATTTATATCGAGGCCGTCAGGATTGCGATGTCCGTAAGAAAATATTTCAGGCTTATCACCAGCTTTGTTGAGAAAAGGATTTCCCGCCGCCGGTTTGCCATCGGTTGTTATTCTTACTATTTTTCCGAGATATGAATTTAATTGTTGAGCCTGCACCCTGGCTTCAGGAATATATTTTTCACCAACACTTACAAAGAGATTTCCATCTTTATCAAACACCAGCCGTGAACCAAATTGCAGGTTGCTGTTTGTAGCGGGTGTGGCACGAAATATTACCGATACATTTTCAACTTTACCGGCAGCCTCGTTTAATTTTCCTTTCGCAACGGCTGTTAAACTACCCTGTTGATATTTTTCCGAATAGCTCCAGTACATTATTTTGTTGCTGGCAAAATTTGGGTCGAAAGCCACATCGAGCAAACCACCCTGTCCTGCAAAAACTACATCCGGTAAACCTGTAATCTTTTTTACCAGCTTCCCGTTTGCATCATGAATTTCCATGTAGCCTGATTTTATGGTTACCATTAACCTTCCATCGGGCATGGCTACAATGGCGAAAGGAGGGCCGAGCTTTTCTGCTATTTTTTCAACCTTATATGAGTGTTGTTGTTTTTACGCCGGCAATTCTTGTTTGTCCGCTGAATGCAGGTTTGTAATTACTGTTTGGCGCTTTGGTTTCAACCGGTGGTAGCCCAACGGTATCACCGGGTTATTATTGGTGACAACTGTTGATTCGTTATTTGCGCAGCTCGTCGTATAAACAACCATCAGAATAAATGATAAAAAAAGAATGTTTTTTGCACGCATAAATGACTTTGTTAAAAGGTGAAATAAAAAATCTTTGCCACTCCTTTTTAAATTTTCTTTCTCCCAGCCATTTTACCATTTTAGGATCACGGTGGTCGAAGAAAAGGCTTGCATTTGTGTCCAATGTTTTGATGGCTTCCATATCTTCAGTGCTTAATTCAAAATCGAAGCTATTGAAGTTCTCTTCCATTCTTTCTTTGCGAACTGATTTTGGAATTGCAACGACACCTCTTTGTGTAAGCCAGCGAATAACAACCTGTGCAATGGTTTTGTTATATTTCTTCCCAATTGAAGCAAGCAATTCATTATGAAAGAGATTGTTTTTGCCTTCTGCAAATGGCCCCCAGGATTCTATCTGTACATTATTTTCCTGCAGGAATTTCTGTCGTTTCGATTTGCTGATGGAATGGATGCGTTTCAATCTGGTTGACTGCAGGAACAATTTCATTGTGAATAATCAAATCAATCAGCCTGTCAGGTTGAAAATTGCTTACACCAATCGCTCTAACTCTTCCTTCTTTGTATAATTCCTGCATTGCTCTCCATTCACCATATACATCGCCGAAGGGTTGATGAATAAGATATAAATCCAGATAATCTAACTGCAATCTTTTTAGTGAATTTTCAAAAGCCTTTTTTGTTCCTTCATAACCATTTGACTGTATCCAAAGTTTGGTTGTGATAAACAAATCTTCTCTTGCTACACCACTTCTTTTAATTGCTTTGCCAACTGCTTCTTCATTTTCATAAGATTGAGCTGTATCAATCAAACGATATCCTGTTTGCAATAGCATCAACAACACTTCTTTCACATTCATTTAAATCCTTTACCTGAAAAACGCCAAATCCCAGGATGGGCATTTCAATACCGTTATTCAATTTTACATTCTGCATAGCTTATTTCTTTTATTAGTGCAAAGGTCAATATGTGAATTATAATCTTAATCCGATTGAGCTGTAAAGGTCTTTGCATTTTTTCGCCTGCCAGGTATACAGATTCCGGGTTTCTCTACCAATGTTGCTGGTGACAGGACGCTCATTGATGAGGTAGGAAATAAGCAGGTCATTTTGAATCTGATAAGACCAAATTGTTATTGATAAAATGACAAGATTTGAGAGGTGGCAGATGCGACAATACCTCGCCCGATTTGATGCTGTGGCAGCTTTTAAGGGATCAATGCCAGGACGGTCGGCAGAATTTCGCTTCGCAGGAGCCTGATCGGGCTTCAGTTTGCTATCGCCCAATTGTTGATCATCGGCGCGCTGGTCATCGTAAGTCAGATGGATTTCTTCCGCAACCGTCCGATGGGTTTTGACCGCAGGGCCATTACGCTTATTAATCTATCGGTTATAATTTCATATTTGTCAGATCAAATGCTGACTTTTACATTTAATTCCACGGTTGCACCAACATTCTATTCACCGGTAGCAGGCACCATAGCGAGGTCCGAGCGATGCATTATTTATTTTCATTTAGGGTTCCACGGTGCGAGCCGCTATCAATATTTATATCAAGGTGAGTGGATCCGCCATGTTTGGAGTATATGACATGATCCTGCGGGCCGGTAAGATATCTCTCTTTGAATTCAGCATGTATACTTTCTGGTTGGGTAACATCATTTACCTTGAGTATTTCGTCGTTTAAAATAATTGAGAGATCATCTTTTGAAGTAATTATTTTTTCATCCATTAATTGATTGATAACTAACCTCAATGTTTTATTTTCTTCTATTGCAGGCGAGGGTGAATTCGCCGGCTCTGGAGATTTGGGTTGAGTAGGTTCTGTTTGCAAAGTTGCATCATCAGATCTTATAGAAGGTGATGAAAGAACTGAGAGGCTGCTTCTGTCTTCATCCAGGAGCATTTTATTGATATATTTACTCTGCTGATCGATTTTCATTTGTTCATTCTTCAATACAATGATTTGTCTATTGAGTAAATCCAATTGTTTTTTGGAGTCTTTTTCATTCAATGTCTTTGCCTCCTGTTGCATTACTTCCTGCTGTTTTCTTAACTCTTCCACCAGGGATATCAACTCGGAATTATGCAGGGTAAGCTGCTCGTGAAGATCTTTGTTTGCCCTTTTTGCATCTTCTTCCTGCATGGCCATCGCTTCCTGTTTCCTTTTTAATTCTATATATGTATTCAACGCTTCGCTCTCATTAACAAGGCTTTTGATTGAATCTGCACTCATTACCTTCATATCATCATTCATTCGATCCTGGTCTGCCAACAATTTTTCTCTTTCTTCTGCGAGCCGCATATCTTCTTTCGTCAATTTATCACGATCTGCTTTTACCTGGATAATAATTTTCTCTGCTATTTCTTTATAATCTCCCAACTTTTCGTCAGGAATTTTTTTACCGTCAACGTATAATTTGGCCAGTTTATCATTTAGAAAATGGGCTCTGTACTCTTTTCCATCAATTCTCGTAACGTAAGTAAATTTTGAGGTGCTGGTGTGGCTATTGTCAGGAATGGTATCGTTGGCGACTATAACTTTTTGTGCTTCAGTTGTCTGGGGCACATTTTTAATTTGCTGCTTTTTTGGGGTTTTCGTAAATGCTATTGTTACGAAACCAACTATAATAATGCCGGTTGCGATTGAGACCTTTTCCATATTGTCCAATGTTTTGTTGTTGTTAGTAAGAATGCGTTTTATCCTGTTCAGCAAATGGTTTTTTCTTCCGGGAAATGCTAAAGTGTATTTTGATTTCTCCAAATTATATTCCTGGAAAGAAACGAGCGCATGGATAAATTCTTTTTTGCTTTTTGATTGGTTGATGGCAATGTCATCACAGCAATTCTCTCTTTCATCCCGTATCAATGATGATATCCAAAGAACGGCGGGATTAAAGAAGAAAATAATTTCTGCGAAATTCTGCAGCAGGTTAACAAAATAATCCTTGCGTTTGATGTGGGCCAGCTCATGCAACAATACAGCTTCCACTTGTTCCTGTGGCAATTGCATCATCATGCTGAATGGAAATAATATGACCGGTTTCAAAAAACCAACCATCACCGGCACTTTTACAATTTCGGATTGCAATAGCAAGACGTGTTGCCTGATTTGCAATTGTTCAGCGAGATCCTGCACTCTTCTTTTCCAGTATTGCGTAGGCGCATGTGTCTTATAGTGTCTGATGCGCTGAACATACCCTGCATTCGCAATCAGTTTTATAAATTGCGCGCTGAGAATAATAAACCATATGGTTACCACCAGCGAAGCGTGTTCATTGAAGTAATTGACAAATATTTCAAGATCAGTTTTTTGCCCAACAACATCTGCGGCTGGGTTTGAATTATCCTTGAGAAATGGTTCTGCCATTTTAAATGCATGAACAGGATCAGCATTGTTTATTGGGGAAAGTTGCAATTGTTTTGCAAAAGTGAAACATGTCACGAGTACAAAAAGTAAGAATAAAACCGATAAGCAATTATAACGAACAGCCGGGCTTGATCTTTTTGTAGCTAAAATTACCGTGCCGCTGATTATGGCGAGGAACAAACCCTGCCAGAGAGAATGAATCAGGGTCCAGCAAAGCGCCTGGATAATTTGGTCATTGAATAAATGCATACCGTTAAATTTTACAGTTATTTTTTATCGAGTTTCTTCAGTAAGTCTTTTATCGCCTGCAATTCTTTTTTAGAATTTTTCTTATTACCGAGTAATTGCATCACCAGGCTGCTCGCGGATCCATTGTACATGCTTTCTACAAATCTCTCTAGTAAAAAACGCTTTGTTTTTTGTTCTTCCATCGCCGGGCTATAAATATGCTTCATATTGCTTTCGTCTCTTTTTAAGATACCTTTTTCCGCCATGATCTGCATGAGCTTTAAGGTCGACGTGTATTGCACCGCTCTTTTCTGTTCGTTCAGTTTATCGTTTACAAAACGAACCGTGGCCGGTCCATGTTCCCAAAGCACCTGCAATATTTCCAGTTCAGATTTTGTCGGCTCGATTCTTTTGGTATTGACTGCCTTTTCCTGTTTCATGACGCTAAGGTAGGAAAAGATTCGTACGAACAAAATATTACCTGATCTTTTTTTTGAAAATTCTTGGGATCGGTAACAATTGGTTTTTTGCTGCTGATTTTTAGTTATTTACAGCTTTTTGGGGCCAGGCAAACCGCATGACCTTTGGGCAATTTCATCCAACCAGACGGTCGCGAATGGGTTCATTTCCGATTAGCCTTACCCTTTTTCATCGACAAGGCTGATCTCCGGAAGGATCCGGTTGGGTTCTATCTATACTTATTGCCGTTAATGCGGCTGCTGATTATTATTCATCTTAACCGGCCTCATCAGATGCGAGAACGTGAGTGATCCCATCTTCCATTTGCCGTTTTCTTTGATATATACCTCGGTTACCATAAAAGGATTGGTGACTTCTCTCCCGCCTACTACGGCTTGCAGGTCTATGTCATTTAACAGGATGGCCGTGTTACCAAAGATGTTCACGATAACTGCGTAAACCTCGGCCTTTTTATACCAGATACCACCGCCCTTAATGGTAGAAAGCTCCTGTGTTTTTCCCCAACTTCCACCCATGTGAACAAACATGGATTTATCATCGAACAGCTCATTTAAAGAATCTACATTCTTATCAGCCATCCAAGTCCATTTCTGTTTAGAAAGGTTGATCATTTCCTGTTGTTCGGGGGAGTTACTTGTGGATGTCTTAATTGTTTCGCTTGGTTGTGCGTAGGACGAAAGCGCACCCGTTAATATTAAAATCAGTCCCAGGATGTGTATTTTCATATAATTATCATTTACAAATGTAAAGGCCTGACCCCGTCTTTTTTACCGGATAAAGGTCCCTGCATTATTCCTCCCGGAGAGTATACAGATTCCGGATATATCTACCAATATTGCTGATTATCGGGTCATGCTCAGAAAGGGGATAAATAATGAAGTAATTTTGAAATGATTTAAACAATAGGAATATGGATAACCTGCGACGGTTTGAAACAATAAGCGATTACAATGTTTTTAACAACCATGAAACATTACACCCTATGATCAGTGTAGTGGATTTTTCTAAAGCCGCTCCAAGAACGGGTTCCCGGATGTATTTCGGTTTCTACACCATATTCCTGAAAGATGTAAAGTGCGGGGATATAATTTATGGACGGCATACATATGATTACCAGGAAGGAACGCTGGTTTTTATGGCGCCGGGACAGGTGGCAGGCGTGAATAGTAACGGAGAAATCTATCAGCCGAAAGGTCATGGGGTAGTTTTTGATCCTGAGTTAATTCATGGCACTTCACTGGGACGGCATTTGCCTGACTATGGTTTTTTCAGCTACCAGTCGAATGAAGCACTTCATATATCCGAAAGGGAGAGAAAAATTGTATTGGATTGTTTTTCAAAAATTAAATACGAGTTGGAACACGCTATAGATAAGCATAGTAAAAAATTAATTGTGTCCAATCTGGAAACCTTGTTAAACTATTGCAACCGCTTTTATGACCGGCAATTCATTACCCGTGAAAACGTAAATAAAGGCATTCTGGAAAGATTTGAGAATTTGTTGAGCGAATATTTTCAGTCCGAACGACCACTTACGATCGGGCTGCCTTCAGTAGGCTGGTGCGCAGGGGAATTGAACTTATCCGCGGGTTACTTTGGAGACTTGATCAAAAAAGAAACCGGCAAAACCGCGCAGGATTACATACAGGCGAAGGTGATTGACCTGGCAAAAGAAAGGATTTTTGACCAAAGTAAATCGCTCAGCCAGATCGCCTATGATTTGGGATTCAAATATCCGCAGCATTTTACCCGCCTGTTTAAGCAAAAGGTTGGACATACGCCCAATGAATATAGAACCTTGAATTAACACTCAGGAGTGAGATCATGAAGGCCCCTTGTACAGCATTAAATAAAAAAGCCACGCTGATTATTAATTTACGCGGCTTTATCTTTTTTAATTTCGTTCATCAGCGAACAACATCTGTATCAAAACCGCGCAATTCACTATACAGACTTTTGGCTAATTCGTTGAGCAACAATCAAAAATGATTTTGGCCTTCTTGTTGTTGGGAAGCAGGCAAACGGTTTGTTATGATTAAAAATTATCTCAAAATCAGCATGGCGCACATTATGGAAGAATAAAATCTTCTCGCTTATTAATGTTTTAGGATTATCAATCGGCATCAGCGCATCGCTGGTGATTTATTTAATTGTTAGCTACGATATGAGCTTTGATAAGTTTGAAAAAGACAAAGACCGCATTTACAGGGTAGTGTGGACACTTGTTGATGCCGGATCTAAATAATCATGATTATACCGGCATTACCTATGCGATGCCCCCTGCAATAAAAAAAGAAATTACGGGACTGGATGTAGTTGCTCCTTTCAGCATATTTAATAACAATCCAAAAATTTCCGTGCCTGATGCAAACTAAACGGAGCCGGTTGTTTTTAAAAATCAAAGTGGCTTTGTTTATGCTGATGAAAATTATTTTAATCTCATTGGTTATAACTGGCTTGCAGGCTCAGCAAAAACTTCGCTGCAACAACCTTATCAAACTGTATTAACACAATCAGCAGCAGCATTATATTTTCCAAACCTGCAGCCAGAGCAAATCATCGGCAGGCATTTCTATATGAATGATACTATTGCAGTAACCGTTACCGGTGTTGTAAAAGATATAACTGCCAATACTGATTTTACATTTAAAGTGTTTGTTTCAGAACCTACGCTTGAAACTACGAGGCTTCGCCCTCAATATTATAATAACTGGACAAGTGCAAATGGCAATTCACAGTTGTATGTAAAGCTTGCTGCAGGGCACATCGCCGGATAAAATTCAAAAAGCAAATTACTGCACTCTATTACCGTAATGCGCCAAAAAAGCCGGGAGATAATTTCGAAGTAAATTATCATATTACAGCCATTAAACGATATTCATTTTAAGCCAGGACTACAATACTTATTCAATACCAAAGGCAAGCACTGATGTATTGTTTGGGCTGCTGGCTGTCGCCTTATTTTTACTGTTGCTTGGCTGCATCAATTTTATTAATCTTACTACAGCGCAATCTGCACAAAGAGCAAAAGAAATCGGTATTCGCAAAACAATTGGCGGCTCAAAAAAACAATTGATATTTCAGTTCTTAAGCGAAGCATTCTTACTTACATTTTTTGCAACCATACTTTCTGTTATTCTTACACCGCTCATATTAAAAGCTTTTTCCGGTTTTGTACCCGATGCTGTAAAATTCAATATCATGCAACAACCGGGCATCGTATTGTTTTTATTGATACTGATAATTGTTGTTACACTGTTATCAGGTTTTTATCCCGCTATTGTTTTATCATCATACAAACCCGTAACTATTTTAAAAAATCAAGGCAGGTACAGACATTCCGCAGGAACACGCAATGCATGGTTGCGCAAAACATTAACGTATCACAATTTGTAATTGCGCAGTTCTTTGTTATGGCAACTATTTTAGTGAGCAAGCAAATCAGTTATTCATTAAATAAAGACCTGGGTTTTAAAAAAGATGCCATTGCTTATATCCCTACAGATTATAATGATACAATAAAAACGCACAAAGCCACTTTGCTGAACATGCTTCGCAACATTCCTGAAATAAAGATGGTAAGTCTTAGCTACACCCCGCCATCATCCGGTAACACATCTATCGAAACGATGAAATACAGAGATGGCAAAAAAGAAATTGAAACGGACTGTAGAGGAGAAATTTGGCGACACGAACTATATAAAATTATACGGCATAAAATTACTGGCAGGTCGCAACCTGTCTCCAGTCCGATACTTCAAAAGAAATATTGATCAATGAAAACTATATGCATGTGCTTGGTTTTCAAAATCCGCAAAATGTAATTGGAAAATATATAGACTGGAATGATAAACTTTTCCTGTTGTTGGTGTTGTTGGAGACTTCAATCAAAAATCTTTGCATGAACCAATAAAGCCTTTACTAATTACAAGTGATATCAGGAATGAATATGCTCATTAGTCTATTGCTTCAACCACAAAATGCAAATGGCACTACATGGAAAACTGCATTCGATAAATCAGAAAAAGCCTTTAAACAAATTTATCCAAACGGTGATTTTTGTTCCACTTTTCTTGATGAAGACATTGCAAAATGGTACACACAGGAACAAAATCTTTCAACCTTGCTTAACTGGGCAACCGGCCTGGCATTTTTATAAGTTGTCTGGGGTTATTAGGTTTGGTCATGTATACCATCACACAACGCACTAAAGAAATTGGTGTAAGAAAAGTACTGGGAGCGTCAGTTTCACAAATTGGTAACCCTGATTTCAAAAGACTTTTGTACGACTGGTATTGATTGCCTTTGTCATTGCAACGCCGCTGGCATGGATTGGTATTAATCAGTGGCTTCAAAATTTTGCATACCGAACTACTATTAGCTGGTGGATTTTTGGCGCAGCAGGTTTGTTCATGATGGCTGTTGCATTTCATCACGCTAAGTTTTCAAACTATCAAAGCAGCAATAGCAAACCCGGTGTTAAGCTTGAGATCGGAATAACTTTTTTGAATAAAAAGTAGTCATATTAAAATAAAACAAGCATTTTAATTCATTTAATTAAAATGCTTGTTAATGCTCGTGGTGTGGGGCGGGATCGAACCGCCGACACAAGGATTTTCAGTCCTTTGCTCTACCGACTGAGCTACCGCACCATCCGGTGTCCGCCTTATGCTTTCGCAAAGGCGGAACGCCATTCCAAATTGATTACCGTATCCTTAAGATCTTGGTAATTAGTAAGGGCAGCAAAAATAAGGGTTTTTATGAATTTGCCCAAAGGATCGGGCCTTATCCGTGTTCAAATTCCCTACATCCCATACTCATTCAAAAATTTAATCCGCATAATCTTCAACTGCTCCCAGGTGAAATTCCCGTCGGCCAACTCCTGCTGCGCCAACTTGCAGGCTGCTCGTCTCGCAGCCTTTAAAATAATCAATGATTTCTTCCTGCTCGGCTTCGTCAAGCATTTCATCTATTGCGTAATCCAGATTTAGCTTTGTGCCGCTGGCGGCAATGGTTTCCATTTCTTCCAGCAGCTCATCCAGCCGCATGTCTTTATTCTTTGCGATCGTTTCCAGCGGGATTTTTTTATCCATCTGCTGGATAATATAAACCTTATTGACGCTCTTATTCACCACAGCTCTTCATCACGAAATCATCCGGTCTTTCGATCTCGTTTTCTTCCACATATTTCGCGATGAGTTCAATAAAGGGCTTGCCGTAGCGGATAGCCTTGCCTTTACTTACACCCTGGCATTTTTCCAGTTCGACAACCGTAGTGGGATAAAAGGTTGCCATGTCCTGGATCGAATTCTCCAGGAACAATACAAAGGGAGGCAGGTTTTTTTTCTTTGCTTCTTTCTGCCTGAGGTCCATAAGCATTTCAAAGAGTCGCTCGTCGCTGGCTGCTGTACCAGGGACCATCTCCTGCGGTTCTTCATCGTCTTCCGCATTGGCTTCTTCAAAGATGTTGTTGAGCGCGATGTGAAAGGACTTGGGCTTCTTCAAAAAGTCCTGGCCCTTCTTCGTGATCTTCAGCACGCCGTATTCTTCAATATCCTTTCTCAATAAATCTTCCAGCAGCATTTGACGGATCAGGGAATTCCAGTAGTATTCGGTTTCATCATTCCCGATGCCGAATTCAGCCAACCCTTCATGGCGGTACATCATCAGCTGCGGCGTGAGTTTGCCCACAATCACATTCACCGTATAGTCTGTCGCAAATCTCTCGTCCAGGCCCCTGATTGCTTTCAGCGCTTTCACAACATCGTCCTTTGCTTCCACTCTTTCTTTCGGATGCCGGCAGTTATCACATTCACCACAATTCTCTGCCGTATATTCTTCGCCGAAATAACTCATTAATACCTTTCGGCGGCAAACTCCTGTCTCGGCATAGCCTACAGTTTCATTTATTAACTGCGCGCCCACTTCACGTTCTGAAAGCGGCTTGTCCCTCATTAAGTGTTCGAGCTTCGACACGTCTTTATGAGAATAATACAATATGCATTTGCCTTCCAGTCCGTCGCGGCCGGCACGACCTGTTTCCTGGTAATAGTTTTCTATCGACTTGGGGATGTTATAATGAATTACAAACCTGATATCGGGCTTGTCAATCCCCATCCCAAATGCAATCGTCGCCACGATCACCTGCATTTCCTCATTCATGAACTGGTCCTGCCTTTCGGCTCGCAGCTTGCTGTCAAGCCCCGCATGATAGGCCACCGATTTAATTCCGTTGGCCACGAGCATGTCAGCCAGCTCTTCGGTTGTTTTCCTGTTGAGTGTATAAATAATGCCGCTTTTCCTTTATGTCCTAAAATAAATTTCACGATGTTGCGGATCGTCGTATCCTTTTTTTCTTTCGGCTGAACCTCATAGTATAAATTAGGCCTGTTGAATGAGGATATAAATATGGCGGATCCCGCAACGCCAGGTTCTTAATAATATCGCTTTGCACTTTTGGGGTAGCCGTTGCCGTCAATGCGATCACGGGAACGTTGGGATTCACAAGATCCATCATCTCACGGAGCCTTCTGTATTCAGGTCTGAAATCATGCCCCCATTCCGAAATGCAATGCGCTTCGTCAACAGCAAAAAATGAAATCTTCAGATCGCTGAAAAAATCCAGGTTCTCCTGCTTGGTTAAGGTTTCCGGAGCTACGTAAAGCATCTTGGTATGTCCGCCAAGCAGGTCATTATGTACCGCCTTGATCTGTTTTTTATTTAAAGTGGAATTGAGAAAATGCGCAACGTTATCCCTTGAGCTGTAACCGCGCACCAGGTCAACCTGGTTTTTCATGAGCGCGATCAGTGGACTGACAATGATCGCCACACCTTCACTCATCATGGCAGGCAGCTGGTAACAAAGACTTTTGCCTCCGCCTGTGGGCATGATCACGAATGTATCTTTTCCTTTTAAAACGTTTTGAATGATCGCGTCCTGGTCCTGCTTGAACCCGTCGAAGCCAAAATGCTCCTGGAGGTGGGATAACAATTGTATATCTACAATGCCCTTGGATGTTTTTCCCAGGGTCAGGGTAGCTTTTTTAGTTTCTTTTTTCTTTGTTGTTGTAGCCATGCTCGTTGGTTTTCCTTCACACAGTCGGTTTCGTGGGAATCCATAAGATAATCAAAAAAAACTATATGGGAAGCAGTAGTTATGACGAAATGGTCACTATCTGGTGAATCGGGTCGGCGAAGGTACAAATTTTGAGGGCCAATAAAAAGGCTGGATTTGTTAAAAATTCCCTTTCGCGATACGTGCTGGCCTCCGGAAAGACATAATTTTGCGCAGACGCATGACAACAGGATCCATTAAGACCTCCGCCCTGCGGATCATAAAGAAAGAAGCCGCTGCAATCGCAGGACTGGAAGTTTTTATCAATGACCAGTTTGTCCGGGCCGTTGAAGCCATCGCTGCCTGCAAAGGGAGACTGGTGATCAGCGGCGTTGGTAAAAGCGCCATCATTGCACAGAAGATCACGGCTACCCTGAATTCCACGGGCACGCCTGCGGCATTCATGCATGCCGGTGACGCGATTCACGGCGATCTCGGCATGGTAGGCGATAATGATATGCTGATGCTGATCAGTAAAAGCGGAGAGAGCCCGGAGATAAAACTGTTGCTCCCCCTACTCTCACATGGGGGCAATAAGCTGATCGGCATGGTTGGCAATGATCAATCCCTGCTTGCGAAAAAAGCAGACATCTTTTTAAACACTTCGGTTCCTGAAGAAGCTTGCACCCATAACCTTGCACCCACCAGCAGCACGACGGCGCAGATGGTGATGGGCGATGCACTGGCTATCACGCTGATGGAACTGAAAGGATTCAGCCCGGACGATTTTGCGCGCGTTCATCCCGGCGGCACACTCGGCAAGAAATTATATCTGCGGGTCAGCGATCTCTTTCTGCATAATGCAAAGCCCCATGTGGGTCCTGACGCCCTGCTGAAAGAAGTGATCATGGAGATGACTTCAAAACGATTGGGAGCAACAGCCGTCACGGATTCTAAAGAGAAACTCTTAGGTATTATCACTGATGGTGATCTGAGAAGGATGCTGGAGAAAAATGCGAACACATCCATTGTGACAGCAAAAGAAATCATGACGTCTAAACCGACGACCGTTTCGAAAAATGCACTCGCTGTGGAAGCCCTTGAATTGTTAAGGGCAAAAGATATCAGCCAGCTGCTGGTGATGGACGAAGATCAATATGCAGGATTTATTCACATCCACGACCTGGTAAGAGAAGGAATTATCTAAACGACTTATTTTATGAATGAACATCATTATGCGGTGATCATGGCCGGGGGTATTGGCAGCAGGTTTTGGCCCATGAGCCGGCAGAATTTTCCCAAACAATTCCTGGATATTTTACATACCGGTCATACCCTGGTCCAGAGCACTTTTGAACGACTCACCGATTTTATTCCTCCCGAAAATATTTATGTAGTCACTTCCAATGAATACCTCAAAATCTGCCGGCAGCAGTTGCCTAAGATCTCTCCGGAAAATATTCTGGGAGAACCTTCCCGCAAAAATACCGCTCCCTGCATTGCCTATATTTCTTTCAAGCTGATGCAGAAAGACCCGAAAGCTTCCCTGATCGTGGCGCCTGCGGATCATATGATCCTCGACCGAATCGCTTTTAAAAAAGTCTGCCTGGAGGCCCTGAGTTTTGTCAACAAACACAATGCGCTGGTCACGCTGGGCATTACACCGTTGCATCCGAATACCGGTTACGGATATATCCAGCGCGAGCCCCAATCGGTAACAGACAATGTATATAAAGTAAAAACCTTCACTGAAAAACCCAACCTGGAACTTGCAAGAACCTTTCTCGCCAGCGGCGATTTCCTCTGGAACGCGGGCATTTTCGTCTGGCAGGTAAAAAACGTGATCAAGGCCTTTGAAAATTTCCTCCCCGAAATGTACGATGTGTTCGTCGCAGAAAAAGATGCATTCAATACACCCGATGAGAAAAAAGCGCTTGAACATATTTATCCGCTCTGCACAACCATCTCTATTGATTTTGGAATCATGGAGAAAGCGAACAATGTCTATGTGATCCCTGCTTCCTTCGGTTGGAGCGACCTCGGCACCTGGAACAGCGCCTACGACAACCTCGAAAAAGATTATCTGGGCAATGCCATTGCCGGTGAGAACGTCATGATCATCGACGCCCGCGATTGCATTGTCCATTCCGGCGGCACCAGGAAATTACTCGTCCTCCAGGGCATGCAGGATTTCATCATTGTGGACACCAACGACGTCCTCCTCATCTGCAAAAGAAGCAAGGAGCAGGAGATTAAGGATTATGTGGCGGAAGTGAGGAGGAACATCGGCGATGAGTATCTTTAGTGGGGGTTGTTGAGGCCGATGTTCGGTTGACGGTTGACAGTTGACGGTTGACGGACTTTGTGTGCATCAATCTTTCTCTTATTCGACTATCTTGATATCGGCCTTTAAAGTCCGTCAACCGTCAACTGTCAACCGTCAACTATTCCTACATGCAATTCCAATCCAAACTCCCCTCTATCGGTACCACGGTTTTTACCATCATGAGTGCATTGGCTACAAAAACCAAAGCTATCAATCTCGGCCAGGGTTTTCCTGATTTTCCCATGAATGAATCGCTGATTGCCCTGGTAAACAAAGCCATGAAGGATGGGTATAATCAATATCCGCCCATGGAAGGCTGGGTTCCTTTGCGCGAAGCGATCGCAGAAAAAATCGAAGACCTGTATCAGCGGGCAGTTCATCCCAAAACCGAAATAACGGTTACGCCCGGCGGCACTTATGCCATTTATACGGCACTATGCACTTTGCTCCATGCAGGTGATGAAGCAATTGTTTTTGAGCCTGCCTACGATAGTTATATTCCGGGCATAAAAGTGAATGGAGGCGTGCCTGTTGTTATTCCGCTCGAATATCCGTCTTACCGGATCGACTGGGAAAAACTAAGGGCCGCCATTACAGAAAGGACCAAACTCATCATGCTGAATACGCCGCACAATCCGACCGGCGCCGTGCTTTCTCACGATGATATCGCTGAGCTGCGCAATCTCGTGCGCGACACCAATATTTTTATTGTTTCGGATGAAGTGTATGAACATATAATCCTGGATTCCCTGCCGCATTTGTCCATGCTTCGCTATCCGGATTTATTCGAACGCAGTTTTGTCTGTTTTTCTCTTGGCAAGGTTTACAATTGCACCGGATGGAAAATGGGATACTGCGTTGCGCCGGAATGGATGATGAAAGAATACCGAAAGATCCATCAGTTTAACGCATTCAGTTGCCATACCCCGGTACAGGTGGCCATGGCCTCCTTTCTCAAAGAAAAAAGCCAGTATCTTTCACTACCGGATTTCATGCAGAAAAAGCGCGACTACTTCCAGGAGCTGATGTCCCAAACCCGCTTTCAACCCTTAGAAACCCACGGCAGCTATTTCCAGATCTACTCTTACAAAGAAATCAATCAGGACCCCGACTTTGAATTTGCAAAACAGCTCGTAGCCATTCACGGTGTCGCCGCCATCCCCGTCTCCGCCTTTTATCAATCCGGCAAAGACGACAAAGTATTAAGGTTTTGCTTTGCGAAGAAAAAAGAAACTTTGGAGGCTGCAGTGAATAAGTTGGTAAAGGTTTAGTTATGGGTGATTTGATGGGTTATGGGTTATGAGAAAGGGTTGACGGTTGACAGTTGACGGTTGACGGACTCATTTTTGGTCATCAATATTATTTACAATCAGTGGTTCGAGTTGTCGGATTTAATGATGAATGATCCATTAAAGTCCGTCAACCGTCAACCGTCAACCGCGAATCCCAGCATTCTATTCATTCCTCAAACTCTCCGCGGGATTCGCACTGGCCGCTCTAATGGTCTGAATGCTCAGCGTGATGAATGCAACTATTACCATTAATAATCCGCTTACTAAAAATACCCACCAGTCCATTGCTGTTCTGTATGCAAAGTCCTCGAGCCATTTATGCATGGCCCACCATGCCAGGGGCGTAGCAATCAAAAAGGCGATGATAACCAGTGCAATGAAATCCTTTGATAATAGAGTTACAATATGACTCACAGATGCGCCCAATACTTTTCTTACACCGATTTCCTTGATGCGAAGGTTGGTTGTGTAGATCACCAGGCCCAACAATCCCATGCAACTGATAAAAATAGCCAGTGCAGTTGCCCATTTTAACAGGCTTGAGATATCCTGCTCGCTTTTATATAATTTCCCTATGCTCTCGTCAAAGAACTGATACTGAAACTCTTCATCGGGGTAGGTCTCTAAAAATAATTTTTCGATTTTGCTGATGGTTGTTTTCCATGATACTCCATCCTGTTCCTGGGGTTTTAATGCGATATGAAAAGTGTAATCATGATTAAGGCTTGCCGAAAAGGCAAGCGGTTTAATGGGCGCATGCAAGGATTGTTGGTTAAAATCTTTCATCACACCAACTATGGGCTTTCCATTTATCATCCTATTGAGTGCGTCATTTGGTTTTTGAAAGCCTAAAATATGTAGGTAGGTCTCGTTGATCACAAACTCTTTGGTCGTGTCACTTTGCTCCACATTTCTGCCGGCAAGCAGTTTTATCTGATAGAGTTTGAGATAGTTTGTGTCACCATCTTTTTTCTGAACGTCAGTCGCAATTTCTTTTTTTCCGTCTTTATAGGTCATTGTTCCCATCGACCATCCTGATGAAGTAGGCGTGAAACTACCCAGACTCATCATTTGAATGCCGGGGACCGATTTCAGCTTATTGAGCAACACAAGGCGTTTCGGATCAGGTTTGTCAAAATTATTATAGTTAGATGGTGCCTCGAAAAAGACAATTGCATTTTTTTTGAAGCCCAGATCTTTGTTCAGCATGTAGTTAATTTGCTTAACAGTGACAATGGTGGCCATGATAAAGACCTGGGCAATAAAAAACTGGGAAACAGTCAGGCTTTTTCTTAGAAAAGCTTTCCTGCTTCCTGATGTTCCGCGATGCGCCTGATTTTTCATAACCAGGGCGGGATTGTATTTTGAGAGCACCAGGGCAGGGTAAAATCCTGAAAGAAAACTCACAACAATTATCAGAGCAATCAAAAATAATATGAGGACGGGCTGATGCCATAGATCAAAATGCAAATCCTTGGGAATAAAATCGGCAAATACTTTTAAAAGCAAAGGAGTTAAGGCAATTGATAATAAAGTTGCAATGAGGGTAATGAAAAATGCTTCGTTTAGAAATTGCAGCATGAGCTGCCGTCTTGAACTGCCCAGGGTTTTGCGGATCCCAATTTCTTTTGACCGCTGAGCTGCCTGGGCCGTGGTGAGGTTAATGAAATTGATACATCCCAACAAGAGTAAGAATGCGGCCACGGTAAGTAATCCATATAGTGTGGGCTTGTGCGCAATATGATCACCAAAGGTTCCGTATTTACTGTTGAAATGGATATCGGTCAGGGGTTGCAGATGTAAAGTAATTGTGAAATTATTATTGGCATCCTTGGTATTTTTTTTCAACAGCGCTTTCAACTGCGATTCTATTCCTGCGACTGCCCTGCCCGGTGTAAGTTTTATTAACATTTGGGAGTTATCGCTAACGCTTGACCATTCGGTCCAGGAATAATTATTTTTCAAACCACTGCCAGGAATCGTAGATAGGGAAATAAATTCCCTGAAGCCGAAATCTGTGTTTTGAGTCAGCTCCTTTACAACGCCCGATACCGTTGTAGTTATGGAATCGTTGTATACAACCTGTCTGCCGATAATTTCTGAATAATTGCTGGTATTAAAATATGTTTTTGCTCTTTGTTCAGACAGAACAACCTGAAAAGGCTCCTTAAGTGCTGTCTTGGGAGAGCCGGCCAGCCACTGGTAGGAAATGAGATTGAAATAATTATCATCCGTGAAAATAATATCCGGCTGCCTCTTAAAAACATGAGGTTTTTGGTTATTATTTTTTGGAACCGAAACATTTGCATCTCCGCTGAATTGATGGAAGGCTATTGTTTGGTCTAATCCGGATATTTCATTTCTTGCAGCCTCAGGCACTGGTGCGGGGACCCCTGACAAAGAAAATGGCGTACCTGCAAATTGCATATCACTCACCACCCTGTAAATACGGCTTCCGTCTTTTTCAAACTTATCAAAACTGAAATCGTAATGAACGATGAGGAAAATAACCAATGCCGCACTGATCCCTATCGACAATCCCAGTACATTAATAAAAGAAAAAATCTTATTATGGCGGAAATTTCTCCACGCAGTCACGAAGTAATTCCTTAGCATTTGAGTTGGTTTTAGTCAGGGATCTGAGAGATGTTTAGTATTGGACCGCCCGAATACATTTATCCTCTCAAATATCCCAATAAAAATGCCAGCTTGTAAAAACTTATGATGCAATTATTTACAAAAGTTTCGGCCTGGGAAATGTACGGTTTTGGTACATGGACTGTGCGGAAATGGGGGTTGACAGTTGACGGTTGACGGACTCATTTTTGGTCATTAATATTATTTACAATCAGTGATTCGCTTTGAAGTTGCTCGTTCTAATGATGAATATTCCATTAAAGTCCGTCAACCGTCAACTATCAACCGTCAACCAATCTCCTCTTTCTCTTCAAATATTTCGCATAAATGATCTCGCTCATTGTCTTTTCCTGCACCTTGCTTTCCAGCCAGGAGATGATATCGAGATAGGCAAAGGAACGGGTTTCGTAACGGTTGTGCTCGAGGTGCTTGATGGTATTGAGTAATTTCTCCAGCTCGGGTTTGATTTCCCTGCGGGAGATCTGGAAACTTTTTCGGAGAAACTTAAACATTTCTTCTTCCACCACAGTGAGGTTTTTCATTTTCGCCATGAAGCGGTAAACGGACTTGGTCAGCGATTCCATCAACTCATGGTTTCCCATTTCATAATGGGCAAGCAGGTGCACGAGGCGGGCATAGCATTGCAGGTCGTATCGCAGATCCACATGATCATTGATGATCAGCTGAAGGTAATCAATAGCGCGACTGTAATCCCCGCTGCCAAAATAAAGTGTAGCGATCTTGTAGTTGAACACCATGATGCGGTGTGGATCCACGTAGCTTCCATATTCATCAAGCTTCTTGTTCAAATGCGGCACGAGGTTCAGCCCCTCCTTAAAAGTGCCGGTCATCAGATGCTGGTTGATTTTAGCAAGATGGATATAAACGAAAGTGTGAATCCGGAAATTATCGTGATGGAGGCCCTGGGGTGTTTTCGAATAGTCTTCGAATTTTTTCAGGATGAGTTCAAACTTGCTGAAGTGCCGCAGGTCGAAAAGCGCATTCAGTAAATTGTGCATCCCCTTCACATAGTGCCCGGTTTCCACGGAGATCATCAACGGAATTTCTTCAAACAGATCAATCCATTTTTGTCCGTAACGGTAATACATCAGAAAATCCATCCGGATAAATGAGAGCCAGCTATAACTCTGATAGAGATAAAGTTTTTCGTAAAAATCGTATAGATGGGTCGTATCAAAGCGTGTGTTTTGCTTGAAGAACTCCTCCAGCCTTTTGATATCCGCATCATTTCGTGCGTGCCCGTTCTCCACATACCATCTATAGAGCAGCAGGGCGAGATTGGATAGCTTGGTCACCCGGTCAATATGTGCACTGATCTCCGTTGATTCGCGGGTAAGCTGTTCCGTTTTTTCCAGTGAGCTGCGCGTGATATGCAGGGTCTCGATTTTTTTCTCAAGCGAAATCAGTTGCGCAAGAAAATTGAGTTTGTTATTTGCCTTTGCAATTTCTTTTGCGCGTTCCAGGATCTTCAGGCTCTGGTGCTTCAAACCTTTGTTGTAAAGCAAACGCGCATTGTCCATATGTTCACTCAACTGCAGGTCGGTGTTCTCCGTCGTTTTCAGCAGGCGCAGACTCGCGAGCAATTGTTTGTATAGATGCGTTTTTAAGTTTGAAAGCTGGGGCTTGGAAAAGGAGAGCTTTTTCATCAGCAGTTTCTCGTCATAATCCTGCAATTTGTCCAGGGCATCGAATAGCTGGACGATCTTAAGATCTTCATTCCCCGAACTGCGCTTAATATAAAGCTTGAAATGCCGTTTTTCTGACTTTTCGAGTGACTTTATGAGTTGAAACAGGATATCCGCCGATCGGTTGGCCATCATTTATAAATTTTGCTGAAACACAGTCCTGGCAAGGGTTTGGTGAATACACAACTGGTTTTGGCATGATTAAAACCAGGATAAGATGGTTTGAAGTCAATCATAAACCACCCTAATTTTGTGGCAGCAAGTTAGAAAAGGAATAAGGCAGGCAACCGTTAGAGTAAGGATCGTTAGAGATCGGGAGAATAAAAACCTGCAGTATTCGGTTCGACCAAAATAGAATACTACCTTTTTTCATATGGCAAGCAATCGTTAGAGGTCACCTGTTTCCACAGGAGACCTTTTTTTTGCACCTGCGCGAAGGTAATTAAAAATTAAAAAGTAAAAATTAAAAAGTAAAAATTGGAGTGTAATTAGATGAATTACATACATTTACGGGGACTATTTTTTACTTTTTACTTTTTACTTTTTACTTTTTACCTTGAAACTAAAACTCATTAAATTCTTCAAGGATTTCCTATTGTGGACCGGCATTCTTCGGGTCCTTTCTCCTTTCAATCGTGCATTTCTATTCATTCGTAATTTCAATGCTTTAAGAAACTGGGTCTCCAGAGCTAAACAGAACTCGCTGCTAATCAATGATTTCTATTCGTGGAAGAGGGATTACCCCAAACGATATCTGCTTTATGAGGCGGTTGCCGACGCCCATCAGCTGGATCGTAAGGAATTGCTTTACCTGGAGTTCGGTGTGGCTTCCGGGAGTTCTTTCTTCTGGTGGCTGAAAAAAAATACCCATCCTGATTCCGTATTTCGTGGATTTGATACGTTCGAGGGGCTTCCTGAAGATTGGGGTGGATTCAAGAAAGGCGCAATGGCTTTCAGTCTGGGTGAAGTGCATTCAGACGACCCGAGGGCAGGGTTCGAAAAAGGCATTTTTCAGAATTCCCTGAACCCTTTTATTGAAAATAACAGAGATCTTCTTCGGACAAAGGCCAAGCTCATTCATATGGACGCCGACCTTTTTTCCTCTACCCTATTCGTACTCTCCCAGCTATATCCTTTTCTCAACAAAGGAGATATCATTCTTTTTGATGAATTCAATGTAGCAAACCATGAATTCTTCGCCTGGCAGATCTTCGTGGATTCATTTTATGTAAAGATGCGGGTGATCGGGGGGGTGAATAATTTTTATCAGACCGCGTTTATTGTTGACGGTTGACAGTTGACGGTTGACGGACTTTATGTGAGAATTCGTGTCTAATTTCTGCCAACCTTAATTTGATGATTGCCTTTAAATGCGGACTAACATCTGAAGTCCGTCAACCGTCAACTGTCAACCGTCAACCAAACTTCAACTCGCCTTCAGCGCTTCCGTCGCCTTAGTTCTCAAAACAATCCAAACCCTTGCACCAATGGTAACCGCACAGATCAGAAACACGGCGATAAATGACATCGCCAGAGAAGACGGACTAACGCCCGCATTGATCCTGAATATCAGATCCATCAATAATTTAGAGAGCGCGTATCCGCCATAACATCCCAGGCCTGCGGACAAAAGGAATATCCAGAAATAACCTTTCATTACAAGCTGGAAAATATGGTGGTCGGCGGCGCCCACTACTTTCCTGATAGCTATTTCTTTCGATCTCTTCAAAACATTCAGGGAAACCAGGGCAAACATGCTGGTTGCAGCAATGAAGATTGAGATAATGGCAAACCAGGAAAATATGATGGCAATACTTTCATTCACGCTGGATGCCTGCGCACCAATCTCGTCCTGATAGTATCCCCTGAAAGGTTTCATAGGATAAAGTTTTGCCCAGGCTGCTTTGGTTCCGGCAAATACGGTATTGAGTGATCCGGGTTTTGCACGGATGACGATCCTGGCATATTTTTCCGGCGATACAAGAGCCATCGCTACAGGCTGTATGGGATCAAAAAGCGTGTTTTGGGCAAAATCTTTCAGCACGCCAACCACGGTGCAGTTCGTCGTATCATTGATTTTTATTTGCTGCCCAATGGCCTGTCTGGGATTCCATCCAAATTGAAAAGCAAGTTTTTCATTGATCAGCATGGATTTTCCATAGTCGCCATTCCCTGCACTGCTGAGATTTCTTCCCGCTGCCAGTTTGAGTTTCATCAGGTCAACGTAGTTTTCACCAATTTCGAGGTAGATGCTTTCGTTCTTTTGCCCATTCGCCTGCAGCGGTGCACGGTAATAGGAAAAGCCGATATTATGAATGGTGCCGGCAGTCTTGTCAACACCCGGGATTTTACTGATTTCATTGCGGACGGCTGTATAAGAAGTCCCATTCTGTAAATTCAAGCCGATAACATTTGCTTTTTCATAGCCGTAATCGTAATTGCTTTGAAATTTTGAATTCCGGGAAAAAGCCACTCCCGCAATGACCGTGATAAGCGAAATGGCAATCTGAAATCCCAACAGTATCCGGGAAAAAAGATTGCTGCCGCCGAATTTCACGGATCCCCTGAATATATTTGCCGCATTGAACCGGCTGATGTAAAATGCAGGATAAGCCCCTGCCAGCAAACTGACACCGGCAAAGACTACAACAAGGAAAGCCAGCAGCGTGTAATCACTTAGGTAGTGCGCAGTTACCTCAACATGGTTGAACATGCTGTTGAACTTGGGAAGCCAGAAATTATTAATGATAACAGAAATAGCGATCGCAAGCAGAACAATGAACGCACATTCAAGCAATTGCTGAAACACGATCTGACGGATTCCGCTGCCCATCACTTTGCGTACGCCCATTTCTTTCAGCCGGCGGTTACTCTGTGCTACAGAAGTGTTTGCAAAATTCAGGCAGGCAGACAATAATATCAGGAGCGCCAATACCAGCGGCCCGTAGGTCGCGGAATCCGAAGGCTTCTCATACAATGGATTGTTTTGAATATCATAGGCGCCTGCCACCTGGGCAAGCGGTTGCAATGAAAAAGAAGCAAGCTTCATATCCATCCTGGCCGATTGCTCCTCCGGAATATATTTTTGCAGGCCATTGCTAAGCTTTGCCGCATCTGCGGGACTGGATAATTTAACGAACACGGCATCTGAAAACCGCGCCCAGTCATTTTTCTTAATAATTGAGCCATCGGGCATCAATCTATTTTCAGTATTTGTAATCAATTCGAATTGAATGGAAGAATTCAAAGGAGGATCCTTCAAAATGCCGGTGACTGTTAAAGGCATTCTGTAAACTTCATCAGAATAAAATATCAGTGTTTTTCCTATGGCATCCGCGGCTCCGAAATATTTCTTTGCCGCCGTTTCCGTAATTAATACGGTAGAGCGGTCATCCACCTGATTGGTTCCCCGAATCAGCGGGAAATTAAAAACATTAAAAAATGCGGAACTGGTGAAATGGGCTTCGGATTCGAAGGCTTCGCTCTGGGCTGCTTTCACATTGAGACTACGACTTTCCCATCTCACAGCTTCCTTTACAAAAGAGAAATCATTTTTTACAACCATGGCCAGGGTTCCCGGACAAACGCCCTGGAGGAAATCTCTTCCGACGGGTTTTGCCAGCACACGGAAAATATTCTTTCCATCCTTGTGGAAATTATCAAAGCTCATACTGTATCGGTAATCCTGGAAGCCCCATACGATGGTGGCAATGCCTATCGCGAGCGTAATAATATTTACTGAAGTATATAACTTATTCCTCCAGAGATTTCTTAAGATGATAATGCAGTAGTTACGGAACATATAATCATGGTGTCAAGGTTAGGAATAAAATTCTTTCCATATCCCCGTCGCCAAACGCATACCGAAAAAATAAAGTTGATTTTCAACGTGGAAGCGGGCGCAGGAGAGAAAAACGTTTCATTTTTGATACAGTCGGGTGTTCGGATATGATACAAATTTTTTGACAGCGGGATTTAATGGTTGACGGTTGAAAGAAAGAGTTGATGGTTGATAGTTGATGGTTGATGGACCTTTAGTGTAAATCCGCACATGGTTCAGTCACTCAACGAATGTTGCCGGAAGTCAGGGCCGAAATCCCACCTAAGTCCATCAACCATCAACTATCAACCATCAACACTTTCTTTCAATTACTTCAAGAGCTGATACGCAATCAAACTCATCAAATAAGCCAATCCCGTCATATAAATCACCTGAATCACCGGCCATTTCCATCCGCGGGTTTCGCGCTTGACGACGGCAAGGGTGCTCATGCACTGCATGGCAAAGGCATAAAAGATCATGAGGGAGACGCCGGTGGCCAGGGTATATACTTTGGCCCCATCGTCCGTTCTCGCGGAATCCATGCGCTCACGAAGGGTTTGCGGATTTGCATTTTTTCCTCCTTCAACGCTATATAAAGTGGCCATGGTTCCGATAAATACTTCTCGTGCCGCAAAAGAAGTGATGAGGGCAATGCCGATCTTCCAATCATAGCCAAGAGGTTTGATCGCCGGTTCGATGGTTCTGCCCAGTATACCGGCGTATGAATTTTCGAGATGGGCAGCGCTCTTTGCCTTAGCCTGCGAAGGCGCACTGTATTTGAGGGCCACTTCCCGCATGCGGGCAGGCGGTCCGTAAGAACTTAGCCCCCAGAGGATCATGCTGATCACAATGATCACTTTCCCCGCATCGCGCACAAATATCCTGGCCTTGCTGACCATCGTTACGGCTACGTTTCTCCAACGTGGCGCACGATATACCGGTAATTCCAGGATGAAAAAACTTTTCTCCGTGGAATGGATAAAGCGTTTGGCAATATAGGAAACCAGCAGGGCTGCAACTGTTCCCATCAAATACAATCCCATCATCACCAACCCCTGCTCGTTAAAGAATCCAAGTACCCTGTGGTTGGGCACCACCAGTGCGATCAGCATGGTATACACCGGCAGCCTGGCGCTGCAACTCATCAAAGGGGTTACGAGTATAGTGAGTAAGCGCTCTTTCCTGTTTTCAATACCGCGCGCGCTCATGATGGCCGGAACGGCGCATGCATAGCCGCTGATCATGGGCATCACGCTCTTCCCGTTCAGTCCTACTTTTCGCATAAGCTTATCCGTTAGAAAACTGATGCGGGCCATATAACCCGAATCTTCCAGCACGGTGATGAGACCGAACAGGATCATGATCTGCGGGATAAAAACCAGGATGCCGCTGAGTCCGGCCAGCATGCCATTCACCATCAGGTCGCGGAACCATCCATCGGGCAGCTGGGCCGAGATCCAGGTACTTAATTTGGTGAAGCTCCAGTCGAGCCCGTCCATTGGAAATTTGGCAAGCCAGAATACGCTTTGGAAAAGTAGAAACAGTACAGCGAGCAGGATCAGGTAACCCCATACCCGGTGCATGAGGATATTGTCGAGCCTTTCGGTAAAAAGGGTTTTTTGCAATGGATCGGGCTCGGAGGTGGTTAGCTGCATCACCTGTTTAATGCGTGCGTAGCGTTGCATGATCTCGTCTGCCTGAACGCGTGTATGATTGAATTGATTCAGTTCCTCAATTCCTTCAATCCGGTTGTGTGTATGGGAATCGAAATGCAGCCCTTCATGATTGATCAGATAATGCAATGCAGTATAATCGCTGATATCTGGAAAAACCTGTTTGAGTTGGGAGACTGCATCCTGGGCGAGGGCCCGATTCGAAATAAAATCTCTTATCGGGGACTGGGTCAATTGATGAGCGCGCTGGGCAATGATTTTCTTTAGTTGCGGGATCCCCCTATTCTTCCTTGGATTAACCGGCACTACGGGAACGCCGAGTTCTCTTTCGAGACCTGGAACATCGATCTCGATTCCCTTTTTCCCGGCGAGGTCCATCATCGTAAGCGCAATCACCACCGGGATCTTCAGGTCAATGATCTGGGAGGAGAATAGCAGATTTCTTTTCAGGTTGCTCGCGTCCACCAGCAGGACCACCATATCCACTTTCAGGTCGTCATCCTGGTTGAGAAGCACTTTATAGGTTACCCATTCGTCCGAGCGCTTGGGGTAAAGGCTGTATGTTCCCGGCAGGTCCACTATGCTGGCGGAGTTGCCGGGCGAAAGAACGCTGGATCCGGTTTTTTTGTCAATGGTAACACCCGGAAAATTGCCGACTTTCTGGTTGAGTCCGGTGAGGGCATTAAAAAGAGAGCTTTTCCCGCTGTTTGGGTTGCCAACGAGGCCGATATGTATTTTTCTCTTATTCAATAAAGAACTATCCGGATTAGGCGGAAAATAAGGCAACAAATGTAATCTTCCACCCCGGCTTTGGTTTACGAATTCCGGAGTTAATAAATCATGGCCGGGAGCATAACATAGCTCAGCGCGCCCGGCTATCCAAAAGAGTGCACCTTAAATAAACCAACCCAGCAACAAACAGATAAAAACGATCACGGGAGAAGGGAGGCGGCTGTATTTCAGCAGCAGGAAGGTGAGGATGGTTACTACAATTTCCAATATCAGGATCAGGTTATTTGAGAAACTGAAATCCTTGGTCATATATAAACTGCCGGCCACCATGATGCCGACGACCACCGCATTGATCCCTTCCAGTGCACGGTAGACGGTCGCATATTTTTTGAGGTTTGACCAGATTGGAAAAAAGAAAAGCACGAGCAGGGCGCTGGGCAGAAAGATAGCCAGGGATCCTACGATGCATCCTAATACCTGCATGGGAAAGCCGAGATCCTTCATGGCGATGCCGCCCATATAAGAAGAAACGGAAAAAACCGGTCCCGGTATCGCGCGCACCATGCCCGCCCCGGTATAGAAATCATCCTTGCCAATTTTGACGATATTCGGATTTCGTTTTATCAGCTTTTGCGATTCCGGCCGGGCGACAAACTGTTCATACATGAGCGGGATCAGGACCTGCCCGCCGCCAAAGACCAGGCTTCCAAACCGGTACGTGTTTTCAAAAAGATTGATCGGTCTTCTGTGCGGCCAGTTATTTTTTCTCGCCAATTCACTGGAAATACCGGCCAGAATGAAAATGATGGCGAAGAGCCAGATATTCGCCCACTTGATTTTTCGGGTCAGCACTTCAATTTGCGGGATACGCTTGCTGCTCAGGTTGGTGATAACCCCGCCAAGCACAATGAGAACAGGAAAAATCCAGGGCGTCTTGAAAAGGAAAAAAATGGCGCAGGTTGCCGCCAGCATGATGCAATGGGTGATGGTATTGTGTACCGAGACCTTGAATGCTTTCCACGAAGCATAAACCAGGAAGCCTACGGTCATGGGCTGGATGAATTTAAACAGATCCGCCCGCCCGTTCTTCTGATTCAGGGATTCAATAAAAAAAGAAAACACGCCCATAATGATGCAGGCTGGAAGGATCCAGATGATCAGGGTAAGGACTGCCAGCGGAACGCCGCCTCTCTTATACCCTATAAGCGTGAGTGTCTGGGTGGAAGAAGCGCCCGGAAGCAACTGGCAAAAAGCATTGTAGTCCATCAGCTCTGCTTCCGTAAGATCTTTTCGGCGGGCGACAAAAGTCTTCATCATCATGCCCAAATGTCCCTGCGGGCCGCCAAAAGCAGAAATGCTATGAAAAAAAACAGCCTTCAGAAAATTAGTATGTCGGAAAATCGCCATGGAAATTCGGGCTGTGAATGTAAGTTAATAATGGAGAGGTTGATGGTTGACAGTTGACGGTTGACGGATTTCAATTCCGAATTCGCACATGAAATCGGTCAACCGTCAACTGTCAACCGTCAACCTTTCCCCATCAACGATCTTTATTCCCATCTACCTGCCGCACCCTATACTCCCCGTACGCCAACTTTATATAATCGTAGAAATCATAGTCGCTGGATGTCCTTGTAAATTCATATGAAGGGCGGTAGGCAAGCATAAAGGAATCGAGTTCCTTGCCATCGAGACGGGTGATCTTTTTTACGATGGACCTGGTGAATCGGTGGTCGATGAATTTATCTTCCTCATCCTGGATCAGCCTTCGCTGAAAAGCCAGGGCCCGGCGGATTTGCCGGAATTTAAACATATTAATTATGGCGTCGAGATCAAGACCCACACCCGATCCGCTCTCGGGGCTCGTCAGGGTCAGCCCCGGCTTGTGATAATCAAAGGACCGCTCGTAATCCATCCGGTTTTGCAATGAGTCCATATGATAATTACGGGGTGCAATCCGCACTTCCGAAAGGGTAGTAACATTCACATGCAGTGCAATATCAAAACCGGTGGTCAGGTTCATTTCGCTCACCGCAAATTTCTGGGTGGACTTGCCGAGATAGGAAAAACTCAGGGAATCTGAGTAATCCACACGGATGGCATAATTCCCGTTTGAATCCGTGATGGTTCCCCGGCCGGAATTGGAGAGCACGCTAACTGCTTCCAGGGGACTTGTTTTGTACATATTAAAAACAGTTCCACGGATAACAACTTCCTGACCGCTGGCCTGCAAAGCCAAAAAAATCAAAATTCCGGAAAAGAACCATTTTCTGAAATATGCGTAAAAAATGCGCAATAGCGAATGATTTTAATATAATCAGAGGGCAAAATAGCACGAAGGCCTTAGAAAATTAAGGATTTAACTATAATTTGGATTCGATCCATCTGGCGATCTGCTCCGGATAGTGAGTATATTCCAGCGCATGAATTTTTTGCGCCAGGGTTTCGGGCGTGTCCTCCTTTGAAACGGGGCATCTGGCCTGGAAAAAAATCTGTCCGTGATCATATTGCTCGTCTACATAATGAATACTGATGCCGCTTTCTTTTTCCCCGGCAGCAATCACAGCCTGGTGCACCGACTGCCCGTACATTCCCCTGCCCCCATGTGCCGGAAGCAGGGCCGGATGAATATTAATGATCCGGTCAGGGAATGCGCGGATCAGGGCCAATGGTAACATCCATAAAAATCCTGCCAGCACCAGAAAAGAGATATTCTTTTCGGTGAATTCGTCCAGATAATGCGATCCGGTAAAGAATTCTTCTTTCCGGATGAGCAGGGAAGGAATTTTTTCTTTTTCTGCGATCTCCAACACACCGGCACCCGGTTTATTGCATATAATTAATGAAACCACAACAGGGCGACCCCCAACAAGGTGCTCCTGTTTATGAAAATAATTTATTATTTGTTGGGCGTTGGTACCTTTTCCGGAAGCCAGGATGGCGATGCGGATTTGGTTGTTGTTTTTCAAAATCTTGATGTTAATATCGTTGATGGTTGATGGTTGATGGTTGATGGGTATCAGGTGCGAATTCGAAATAAAAGTCCATCAACCATCAACTATCCACCATCAACTATTTTCGTAAAGATGTAATAAAAACATGAATTCTCATTTGCTTTTTAATTGAAAAAATGCAGTGAAAATCCGATGACAAAGCAATGACAAATTTTTTTGAAAATATTATATAATATGCTGTAACGCAAGCCGGATCAGGGAAAAAAAATTTAGGGCATGTTGATATTTTGTTAATTTCATGGCTTACTTTTGCAACCGACCGAAGTGATTTTTCACATTTATACAACCACTTGTATATATGCATCATTACAGACTAAGTGCATTCAAAATATCCTATAGCTTTCTTCTCACTGCAATAATCTTGTTTTTTGGTCATGTTTCGATCGCACAGGATGGTAAGGCATTGTTTCAAAGCAACTGCGCATCCTGTCATAATCCTATCAAACAAGTAACCGGACCTGCATTAAAAGGGGTCACATCCCGGGTTCCGGATCAAAAGCTGCTGCATGCATGGATTAAGAATAATGCAGCTGTGCTTGCTTCCGGCAATAAATACTTCAACGATCTCTACAATCAGTTCAGCAAAACGCCGATGAACACGTTTCCGAATCTGACGGATGCGGATATTGATGCCATTTTAAAATATATTGAAACCTATCCTGAACCCGGGCCTGGCGGAAAGGGTCCTGTAGATATGGGCAAGGCACCTGAAAGCGATAACAGCCTGCTCTATGGCATTCTCACCCTGATCCTTGCCGTGATCATGCTGGTACTCATGCAGGTAAACAGTAACCTGAAAAAACTTTCGGACGATAAATCCGGCATCCCTTCTTCTGATCCGATCCCTTTTTATAAGAACAAAGTGTATATTTCGATGCTGGTCCTGGTGCTTTTTGTACTCGGCGGGTATTACCTGGTCGAGGCAGCGATCGGTCTGGGCAGACAACAGGATTATCAGCCGGTCCAGCCCATCTTCTTCTCTCATAAAGTCCATCCCGGAAATAACCAGATCAGCTGCCTTTATTGTCATGGCGGGGCCTGGGATAGCAGACATGCCGGAGTCCCATCCCTTAATATTTGTATGAACTGCCACGCCGCCATCAACGATTATAAAGGCGAGCCCCTTACCAGGGAAGACGGAACCAAGGTAGATGCGAACGCAGAAATTCAAAAACTATACAGCTATACGGGATATGACCCTGCATCTGGAAAATATACCCAGCCAGGTAAGGAAATCGAATGGGTGAAGGTTCATAACCTTCCGGATCTGGTGTATTTCAATCACTCCCAGCATATCCGCGCAGGAAAAGTGCAATGCCAGACCTGCCACGGCAACATCACCCAGATGAACGAAGTAAAACAGTTTGCCGACCTGAGCATGGGCTGGTGTATCAACTGTCACCGCACGACGAAAGTAAATTTCCCGGATGCTTCCGGAAACGGAAATAAATTTTATAGCATTTATCAAAGGTTCCATCAGGACCTGCGGACAGGTAAAATGGATAGTGTTACTGTTGAAGATATCGGCGGCACGGAATGTCAGAAGTGCCATTATTAATTTGGGAATTTGAAAATTTGAAAATTTGAAAATGCTTTGACCTCAGGAACTTTAGCAAAGGAGGGAGTAGCCTTAATTTTCAAATTTTCAAATTTTCAAATTTTCAAATTTTCAAATTGAACTCAAATGACCGAAAAAAAGTACTGGCAGAATTTTGGTGAACATAACAATTCGGACCGCTCGAAGAAATTGGCCGAAGATGAGTTTCAGGAAGAACCTCCTTTGTTTAGCCTTGACAGCAAAGGTCTGCTGGAAATGAAAACGCCCAGGAGGGATTTTCTCAAATATCTTGGATTCAGTACAGCCGCCGCCGCCCTGGCCGCCAGTTGCGAAATGCCGGTCAGGAAAGTTATCCCCTACCTGAATAAACCGGATAATATGGTGCCGGGCGTTCCCGACTATTATGCATCAACCTATGTTTCGGGAGGTGATGCGGTTTCAGTTGTAGCCAAAGTGCGGGATGGAAGGCCGATCAAGGTTGAAGGAAATGAATTGTCCGGCATAACGAAAGGCGGCACTTCAGCCCGCGTTCAGGCTTCCGTATTGGATCTTTATGATACAGCGCGCCTCCGGTATCCGGTGCAAATGGTAAGCGGCCTTCCCAAAGAGGTGACCAGCTTCGAAGCATTCGACAAACTGGTTGCCGGATCCATGGCGGGCCAGAGCGGGGCCACCGTATTATTGTCAGCCACCATTACCTCGCCTACAAGCAAACAAATCATTGCGGCTTTCCTGGCAAAAAATCCGGGGAGCCGGCATGTGCAATACGATGCGGATTCTTTCAGCGGTATGCTGCAGGCTAATGAAGCTTCATATGGGAAGCGGGCAATCCCTTCTTATCATTTTGAAAATGCAAAAGTAATCGTAAGCCTGGGAGCCGATTTCCTCGGAACCTGGCTTTCTCCGATAGAATTCGCCCGGCAATATGTGTCCGGCAGAAAGATTAATGAGAAGGCACCCGGGATGAACAGGCATTACCAGTTTGAATCCATGGTGAGCCTGACCGGCGCCAATGCGGATCAGCGCTTTACCCACAAGCCTTCCGAAACAGGGGCCATCGCAGCCGGGTTGCTGGCCGCTTTAGGAGGAACTGTAACTGCAGCTCCGCCATTGTCTGAAAAATTAAAGAATGCGGTCGTACAGGTTGCAAAAGATCTCAATGCAGCAAAAGGGAAGGCCCTGGTAGTTTCGGGAAGCAATAATATTAATGTTCAGATTATAGTCAACGCTATCAATGAAGCGATCGGCGCCAACGGCACCACAATATCCTGGGCGGCTCCTATCCAAACCCGTCAGGGAATCGACAGTGATTTCAGCACACTGGTAGCTGATATGAATGACGGAAAGATTAGCAGCCTGTTGATTTATGACGCCAATCCTGCTTATGATTATTATGATGCCGCGAAATTCAAGGCGGGATTGACCAAGGTGAAAACCTCGGTATCATTTAACGGAAGGCTGGATGAAACATCAGAGTTATGTAAATATATTTTGCCCTCACCTCACTTTTTTGAAAGATGGGGGGACGCAGAACCCAAAAACGGATTTATTTCTCTGATCCAACCGGTAATTGCCCCGCTCTTTCTGACCAGACCTTATGAAGAATCCCTGATGAAATGGTCAGGGAATGACCAGAGCTACGAAGAGTATTTTAAAACCTATTGGGAAGGAAAGTTAGGAGGGCTCGAAGCTTATGAGAAAGCATTGCAGGACGGAGTTCTGGAACCCTCACAATCAACTTCAGCGGTCGGATCTTACAATAGTTCAAAACTTGGAGATGCAGCCGCAGCCATCGCTTCGGCGAAAAAAAGCAGCGATCTCGAACTCATCATCTATCAGTCGGTCAACATGGGTACCGGCGCCCAGGCAAACAATCCCTGGTTGCTGGAAATGCCAGATCCCATTTCCCGCGGCACATGGGACAACTATGCAATGGTTTCTCCCAAATTCCTGAAAGATAATTATGGCATTGACCTGGCTGATGCGCCTCAGGCGGATAAGTTTGAAGTGCATCCCGAGCGCCCGGTAATTAAATTAAAGGCAAACGGTTACGAAATAACGATTCCGATCGTACCGGTTCCCGGCAGTGCGGAAGGCGTTCTGGCCATCGCGGTGGCTTATGGCCGCGAAAGTGCCGATCCGAAAAATACAGCCAGTTTTATCGGAAGGGCTGTGCCCGGAGCAGGACGAAATGCATATCCATTCGTTAGTTTCAACGGATCCACCTTTGAATGGTCCGCCGCTGATGTAAGCTTTGAGAAAACAGGGGATGATTATGCAATTGCCTTTACCCAAACGCATAATACGCTGGAGGGCCGCATTTCCGTGATCAAAGAAATGAGCCTCGGGCAATTTATCCATAATCCGGATGAAGTGCCTGATGAAAGGGAGGAGGAACTCAAGAAATTCGGTGGAATTGAAAATTTTGAGAAGGAAGGAACCTTGTTTGGTTATTATGATAAACCCGGCATTCACTGGGGCATGTCCATTGACCTGAACTCCTGTATTGGCTGTGGAGCTTGTATTATTGCATGTCATGCCGAAAACAATGTAGCCGTAGTCGGGAAGAATGAGGTGATGCGTTTTCATGAAATGCACTGGATGCGAATTGACCGTTATTACACAGGCGATTATGGCAACCCTGATAATGTGCAAACGATATTTCAGCCCATGCTTTGCCAGCATTGTGATAATGCGCCCTGCGAAAATGTTTGTCCGGTCTCAGCCACCAATCACAGCAGTGAAGGCTTGAACCAGATGGCATATAACCGTTGTATCGGTACCCGTTACTGCGAAAATAACTGTCCCTTTAAGGTACGCCGCTTCAATTGGGAAGATTATACGCAGGCGGATAGCTTTCCGAATAATCAGGATGAGCATGGCGTGGGCCGCCTGAATGATGCAGTGCTGATGATGAATGACGACCTGACTAGGATGGTGCTTAACCCGGATGTGGTGGTGCGCTCAAGGGGAGTTATGGAAAAATGTTCTTTCTGTGTTCAGCGTTTGCAGGATGGCAAGCTGAAGGCGAAAAAAGAAAACAGGCCTTTGCTGGATATGCAGGATGTAAGGACTGCCTGCCAGCAGGGATGCCCGACAGAAGCCATTGTTTTCGGAAATATCAATGACAGTAAGAGTAAAATTGTGAAAACGCGGGTTGACAATCATCACCGGCTCTATCATGTATTGGAAGAGCTGCACGTATTGCCGAATATAAGTTATCTCGCCAAGGTCCGCAATCCGGATACGGAAGCGAATGCATAAACCGGAAGGATTTTTTAAATAATACCGGCAGGCCGGTATTAAAAGTATGAACCGCTTATGGCTTTATTAAAGTACGAATCACAGGTGAGACCGCCGCTGATCGATGGGAATAAGACCTATCACCAGGTCACTGTGGATATAGTGCGGCCCGTGGAAGAAAGACCTTCCAGGCTATGGTGGATCGCGTTCACGATTGCCGTATCACTTTTGGGTTTCGGGATCTTCTCAGTAACCAGGGAAGTAATCTATGGTGTGGGACAATGGAATTTGCACAAGACGGTGGGCTGGGGATGGGATATAACCAATTTTGTTTGGTGGATCGGTATCGGACATGCCGGAACCCTGATCTCCGCGATCCTCCTGCTTTTCCGTCAGGGCTGGAGAACCGGTGTAAACCGCGCTGCAGAAGCCATGACCATCTTTGCGGTGATGTGCGCCGGGCAATTTCCGATCTGGCATATGGGAAGGGTATGGATGGGCTTTTTTTGTTTACCTTATCCGAATACGCGTGGAGCGCTCTGGCCGAATTTCAATTCTCCTTTGTTGTGGGACGTATTTGCGGTATCTACCTATTTTACCGTTTCTGTTTTGTTCTGGTACTGCGGATTGCTGCCGGATCTGGCTGCCATCCGGGACCGCGCCAAACTGAAATGGAGAAAATTCTTTTACGGGCTCACTGCATTTGGCTGGAGCGGATCTACAAAACACTGGCAGCGTCATGAATCACTATCGCTGATCCTGGCCGGCCTCGCCACTCCGCTCGTGCTTTCTGTTCATACCATTGTATCCTTCGACTTCGCCACATCGGTTGTTCCGGGCTGGCATACCACTATCTTCCCGCCTTATTTCGTTGCCGGTGCTGTATTCTCCGGTTTCGCGATGGTGCAATCCCTGCTGATCATTACCCGGAAAGTATTTAAACTCGAGCAATATATTACCCTGGAGCACATTGATGTAATGAATAAGATCATCGTGCTGACAGGATCGATCGTCGGCATCGCCTACCTTTCGGAATTGTTTGTCGCCTGGTACAGCCAGAACCCTTATGAAAGCTGGGCCTTTATGCAGAGCCGCGCGAATATATTCAGTCCTTATGGCTGGGCCTACTATATCATGATCAGCTGCAATGTTCTTTCCCCCCAGATATTCTGGTCGCGCAAGATGAGAAGAAATCTCACGGTTACTTTTTTCATGAGTGTGATCGTCAATATCGGGATGTGGTTTGAACGTTTTGTGATTATCGTTTCTTCCATTTACCGGGATTATATTCCCAGCGCCTGGGCCACCTATTATTCGCCGAGTATCTGGGAAGTTGGTTTTTATCTCGGCACATTCGGATTGTTCTTTACCTGTTATCTTTTGTTTTCCAAATTCTTCCCTGTGATTGCACTTTCGGAAATTAAACATATTCTGAAAAGATCCGGGGATGGTTATAAAGCCCAGATGGGCGAAGCAGAAAAAGAGACACCGGAAACCTTTGCTCACGAAATGGCACATTAAGAAAAGTAAAAAGTAAAAATGAAGGACAGTTTCTTATTTCTTATTTTTTGATTTTTGAATTTCGTAATTATGGCAATTAAAAAATTTGTTGTCGGCAGTTTTGAAGATGAGGCGGTTTTATTCCGGGCCGTGAAGAAAGTCCGTTCTGCCGGATATAAACTCCATGATGTATATACGCCCATGGCCATACATGGTCTGGATAAGGCTATGGGCTTAAGGGATACCAGTATTCCGACGGCCGGATTCATTTACGGAATTACGGGTACGACCACCGCCCTGCTCGGGATTACCTATACCCTTGTTTGGGACTGGCCTTTAAATATCGGCGGCAAGCCCCATTTTTCTTTGCCTGCCTGGATCCCCATCATGTTTGAGCTGACCGTTCTTTTTTCTGCCGTGGGCATGGTGATGACTTTTTGTTATCTCTGCCAGATGGCGCCCTTCGTGCGGAAACATCATTTCAGCCTGCGGTCCACAGACGACCGGTTTGTGATGGTGATTGAATGCACAGCGAAAACAAATGAAGAAGAACTTAAAAGCTTTCTTTCGCAGGCCGGGGCGGAAGAGGTGCACACGCAGATGGCGGAAACCGGATGGTGGCTTGGATCCTATAGCAGGAATCGAAAGTCTTTTGAAAACCCTAACGCTATTCTGGCATAAACGAAATGAAACCTGCAATGCTGATAACGAGAATAATTATCCCTTCCTGCCTGGCGGTGGTTGTGCTTAGCGCCTGCAGCGATGTTCGGAGAAACCCGGGTAGAATTTATATGCCCGACATGGCCTATAGCCGCGCATATGAAACCTATTCGGTTACGCCTGAACAACAGGAAGAATTGCTGAAAAAAGGAATTCATTACAGCAACATTCCGGTTCCCGGAACCATTAAGCGTGGCGAGCTGCTTCCTTTTTCGATTCCGAAAGACAAGGAAGGGGATTCGACCAATTACGTTGCATCCAAAGCCTATAAGAATCCTATACCCACGCTCGACTCAGCAACCATGGTTGAAGCAAACAGATTATACCTCGTGAATTGTGGTATTTGTCATGGACCCAAACTCGACGGAAACGGACCATTATATAAAGGTGGTGACGGTCCCTTCCCAGCCAAGCCGGCAACCCTGGTGGGCGATGTGAAATATGAAGCGATGCCGGAGGGCCAGATGTATTATTCCATGACCTATGGAAAGAATAAAATGGGGAGCTATGCATCCCAGCTCGATACCAGGCAACGCTGGATGGTGATTGATTACGTCAAATCCATGCAATCCAAAGGAAAGGCAAATGCAAAGGCATCTTCGGATTCAACGAATGTCGCAAAATAAAAGTAAACTGAGAACCGAATAAAATTATTACGAATGTCACTTAAAGAACGTTTTGAAATTACTCCCGGTTTCAGGATGTGGTCCCTGGGTTTGATCGGAGTGGGTGTTCTTTCCCTGATCATCGGATTCATTGTGTACGGAACCGGCGATGCAGGGCATCAGGCAAAGTTCTGGGGCGTGCTCCTTCATAACAGTATATATTTTTTGATGGTGACCAATGCCGTCATGTTCTTTTTTGCGGCTACCACCCTCGCCATGGCGGGATTTCAGATCTCATTTAAACGTGTAACAGAAGCTATCGCCGCCTGCGTTCCGGTGATCGGAGCAATAACTTTTGTTGTGATGGTGATCATCGTTTTCGGTCATAAAACCATGATTTATGAGTGGCTGGATAAAACCCAGGTCGCAAAAGATGCTGCGCTGAGCGGGAAGAGCGGATTCCTCAGTCCGGGCTTCTTTATGACCTGGACGATAGCAGCGATCGGTCTCTGGAGCATCATCGGATTGAAAATGCGGAAGATCAGCCGGCAATCTGACGACCATCCGCTCAGCCTGGAAGAAGGAAAGAAATTTGTTTTCAAGAATACGGTTTGGGCTTCTCTTTTTATTGTATGGTATGCACTCACCGTTGCTGCGATCATTCCCTGGCTATGGATGATGAGCCTTGCTGCTCACTGGTATTCCACATTGTACAGCTGGTACATTTTTGCGAGCACTTTTGTTGCCGGCGTCGCGCTCATATCGGTATTTGTTGTTTACATGAAAAACAAGGGCTACCTGGAATATACCAACCGGGAACACCTGCATGACCTGGGGAAATTTCAGTTTGCGTTTTCCATTTTCTGGACCTACCTGTGGTTCGCTCAATTTATGCTGATCTGGTATGCCAATATTTCCGAAGAAACTATTTATTTCAAAGCGCGGGCTGAAGGCGCTTACTCCGGCATATTCTATTTGAATCTGGTTATCAACTTTTTGGCGCCTATATTGATTTATATGAGCACGCCTTCAAAACGCAACTACACGATCGTAACTTTTATGTCTGTAGCTTTGCTCTTTGGTCACTGGCTGGATTTTTACCAGATCGTTTTTGGAAGCATCCTTCCTGATCAGGTAACCATGAACCTTTTTGATTTTGGAATCGCGGCCGGATTTGTGGGAATTATTATTTATCAGACGGGCAGGGTGATGTCGAAATATCCGCTCCTGGCCAGGAATAATCCCTTCTTTAAAGAAAGTATTATTCACTATACTTAGTCGTTGTTTTATTATTCGGAGAAGATCTAAACGATTAAATTTTTTTAAGCATCATGTCAACTATTTTTCTGTTTGCGATTTTATTGTTGGGATTTGTGATCACGTTTCAGATTGCCAAGGCCAGCGAATATGTAGGCATCCTGAAAGGAGAGAAGAAAAATTTAGAGCAGAATAACCGGATCAACGGATTCCTGATGATCGTTTTTCTGGTATTGGGACTGATCGGTGTTTGGTGGTGCAATGACCTGTTCAAAGGAAAGATCCTGGGCGAAGCTGCTTCTGACCATGGTCAAAAAATTGACGAGATGCTTTATATTACCATCGCCATCACCGGCGTGGTATTCTTCATTACGCAGATCCTGCTATTCTGGTTTTCTTTCAGGTACCAGCATTCTGAGAAAAGAAGAGCATATTATTTTCCGCATAATAATAAACTCGAGCTCATCTGGACCGTGGTTCCGGCGATCGCACTTACCGTGCTCGTGGGCTTCGGCCTGATGTACTGGTTCCAGATCACCGGCGATGCGCCTAAGAATGCCATGGAGGTGGAGGTTACCGGAAAACAATTCAACTGGATATTCCGCTATCCCGGAAAGGACAATGTATTCGGGAAGAAATATTATAAAAATATCAGCGATAAGGATAACAATATGCTGGGCTTGTTGTGGGATGACGAACATGCCCACGACGATATCGTGGTAACGAATACTATGTACCTGATTGTAGGCAAGCCGGTAAAACTGATCATTAATTCCAGGGATGTGATCCATGATGTGGGTATGGCTGCTTTCAGGATGAAGATGGATGCTGTTCCGGGTACGCCGACAACAATTTGGTTTACGCCCTTATATACTACAGCGGAGATGAAGAAGAAAACCGGGGATCCGGATTTTGAATATGAGATTTCCTGCGATCAGATTTGCGGCCGCGGACATTTTTCCATGCGCGGCGAGATCCAGGTTGTGACACCTGAAGAATTCATTCTCTGGAGGGCCAAGCAGCAACCTAATTATGCACAGGTGATGAAGGCCAGGGAGGAACCGTCGGCTCCCGGGGCAGGGAAAGATTCAACTGCGGCACCGGCACCGGCGGCAAAACTAAAGCTGAATACCACCTCTAAACTGGTGGCCCAGGCTAAGTAAAAAGTTTATACTAACAGGATTAAATTTTTTCTGATGAGTAATGAATTGACGATACATGGAGAAACAATGGTTTCGCATGATGTACATCACGAGCATGATATGCATCATCATAAGCAAAGCTTCATCACGAAATATGTATTCAGCCAGGATCATAAAACAATTTGTAAGCAGTTCTTAATAACCGGGATCATCTGGGCGATCATCGGCGGATTGATGTCGGTCGTATTTCGTCTGCAACTGGGATATCCGGATTCCACTTTTCCCTGGCTGGAAGATATTCTCGGTAAATGGGCCAAGGGAGGAAAGCTTACACCGGAGGCTTATTATGCGCTGGTAACCATGCACGGAACCATTCTCGTATTCTTCGTGCTTACCGGAGGCCTGAGTGGAACTTTTGCGAATTTTCTGATCCCATTGCAGATCGGCTCGCGGGATATGGCATCGCCATTTCTCAACATGCTTTCTTACTGGTTCTTCTGGATGGCCAGCGTTGTGATGATCTCTTCTTTATTTATTGAAACTGGTCCCGCAAGCGGAGGGTGGACGATCTACCCGCCGTTAAGTGCTCTGGGAGATGCGAACCTGGGATCGAAATCGGGAATGGATTTCTGGATAGTCGGCATGGCCTTGTTTGTGATCTCTGCCCTGCTGGGCGGATTGAATTATATAACAACGATCCTGAACATGCGCACCAAGGGAATGAGCATGACCCGTCTACCGCTGACGATCTGGGCGCTTTTATTTACAGCGATCCTGGGCGTACTTTCTTTCCCCGTGTTGTTTTCCGGATTGATCCTGCTCATGTTCGACCGCCACTTCGGAACTTCATTTTTCCTTTCCGACATATTCCTAACTTCTACCCAAACGGCACTTCCCAACGAAGGAGGAAGCCCGATCCTCTTTCAGCATTTATTCTGGTTCCTGGGGCATCCGGAAGTATATATTATTATCCTGCCCGCCATGGGATTGGTGTCTGAAGTCATGGCTATCAATTCCCGAAAACCAATTTTCGGTTATATGGCCATGGTAGGTTCCCTGTTTGCAATCACCATTCTTGCCTTTCTGGTTTGGGCGCATCATATGTTTGTGACGGGTATGAATCCATTCCTCGGTTCGGTATTCGTTTTGCTAACCCTGTTGATTGCGGTTCCCTCTGCAATCAAAGTGTTTAACTGGATCACCACGCTCTGGCGCGGCAACCTGCAGTTCACGCCGGGTATGCTGTTCGCGATCGGGTTTGTAAGTATATTTATTTCAGGCGGACTCACCGGAATTTTTATCGGCAATTCCACACTCGATATCCATTTGCATGATACTTATTTCATGATCGCACATTTTCACCTCGTGATGGGTGTCGCTGCATTCTTCGGGATGTTCTGCGGCGTTTACCACTGGTTCCCGAAAATGTTCGGGCGATACATGAATAACACAATGGCCTATATTCATTTCTGGGTTACGTTGACCGGTGCCTATCTGATCTTCTGGCCGATGCATTATGAAGGTCTGGCTGGCATGCCGCGCCGTTACATGGATTACAGCGGGTGGTCGTCTTTCCGCCAGTTCGGCGGATTGAACCAGTTTATTACGGATGTGGCGATGGTGGTATTTGCCGTTCAGCTCATGTTTGTATTCAACTTTTTTTATTCCATATATAAAGGGAGAAGAGTTACAACTTCAAATCCCTGGAAAGCAACCACGCTTGAATGGACAACACCGATCAGACCCGGCCACGGAAACTGGCCTGGAGAAATTCCTGAGGTTCACCGCTGGGCCTATGATTACGGTAAGGGCGAAAGGGATTTTATTCCGCAAACAGAACCTCTAGGAGCCGATGAACAGCATCATTAGTTCCGGAAATAAATCCTATCATTTGATGGAACAGGAAACGGTAAAACAATCCAGTTCTTTTAAGATAGCGGCGAAACTGAAGGACTACATGTTACTGGTCAAATTCAATCTCAGTTTCATGGTTGTTTTTTCGGCGGTCGTCAGCTATTTGCTGGCACCGCTGGTGACCGGCTTTGATGTGGAATCGATCCTTTTGCTTTTCGTGGGAGGCATGCTGGTGACGGGGAGTGCAAACGCGATTAACCAGGCATTGGAAAAAAATACGGATGCCATCATGAAACGCACAGCCGGGCGTCCGGTGGCAGCTGGAAGAATGACGGTGGCGGAAGCGATGTCCTTTGCAATTGTATCCGGGCTGACCGGCGTAATGTTGCTCTGGCACTTTAATTCACTGACAGCACTTTTATCACTCTTCAGTCTTTTTTTCTACGCATTTGTCTATACCCCCCTAAAAAAGGTAAGTTCCGTTGCTGTGCTGGCAGGAGCCATACCCGGTGCAATGCCCTGCCTGATCGGTTGGGCCGCCGGGAACGACAGCCTGAGTGCTGGTGGCTGGATCCTGTTTACGATTCAGTTCTTCTGGCAATTCCCGCATTTCTGGGCCATTGCCTGGATTGCGCATAAGGATTACACTGCAGCAGGATTCAAATTATTGCCATCTGGCGAAGGACAAACAAAATATTCTGCGCTTCAGGCAGTTATTTATTCACTCCTTCTACTGCCGGTGGGTGTGATGCCTTATTTCAATGGCATGAGCGGAATGATTAGTCTTTTTGTGGTGCTCGTTGCCAACTTGTTTATGGTGGGGGTTTGCGTTAAGTTATACCTTGAGATGACGACCGGCGCAGCAAGGCGCGTCATGTTTGCGAGTTATATTTATCTGCCGGTCGTGTTACTGGCTTTACTAATTGATAAAGTTCATTTATTGAATTGAGCAAGATGAGCTATTCACCTGAAATTGCAGCCGTGGTTGATCAGAATAAAAAAATACATCCCCATAAATTTACCCTATGGGTAGGTATGGCCAGCATTACAATGATGTTTGCCGGACTCACCAGCGCTTATCTCGTAAAACGCGACCTGCCCGGGTGGACGAATTTTGAGGTTCCTGTGGCTTTCTGGTATTCTACCACTGTAATTCTCATCAGCAGCCTCACCATGCAACTTTCCCTGAAATCCTTCCGGGATAGGAGCATGATTAAATATAAAAAGCTGATCGGCGCTACTGCCATCCTGGGTTTGGCATTTATGTTACTGCAATTTGCAGGTTTCCGGCATTTATGGATAAACGGGATCGTATTAAGAGGATCAGGAGCCGCCCAGTTCTTATATATTATTGCGGGCCTGCACGTCCTGCATGTGCTGGGCGGGGTGATTGCCTTGCTTACACTTTTTCTAAGATCGGGGAACGCGCGGATAAAAACCTATAATGCCGTGCCGGTAGAAGTAGTAGCTACTTATTGGCATTTTGTAGATATACTATGGATTTACCTGTTTATTTTCTTTTTATGGGTACAGTAAGTTTGCTATTTGTTAGATAAATTTGTGAACCAGACAAAAACAATCTCATGGCACAAGCAGTTCCTGCGGGTCAAAAATGGTGGAGTGGCGGAAAGAGTCCGTTTCACGTAGAGTATGGGAAGCTCATGATGTGGTATTTTCTGATGAGTGATGCCTTTACTTTCGGCGCTCTGCTGATCTCCTACGGAACTATCCGCATGTCCTCGAACTCATGGCCTAATCCAAATGAAGTCTTCAAGACCTTCCCCATTGTCGGAGAAATGCCCGTGCCGCTGGCCTTTGTGAGCCTGATGACATTTATCCTCATCGCGAGTTCTGTAACGATGGTGCTGGCTGTAGGTGCAGGACATAACCAGGACCGCAAGACAGTTATGAAATACTTGTTTTTCACTATTATTGGAGGCCTTGCTTTTCTTAGCTGTCAGGCCTGGGAATGGACACACCTGCATATGGAGGGCGCCTGGTGGGGAAGAAATCCATTCATGAATATTGATGGCACCCAATCATCAACAAATTTTACGAACTTCTTTTTTACAATTACAGGCTTTCACGGATTCCATGTATTCTCGGGCGTCGTCGTGAATACCATCATGTTAATCATGACATGGAGGGGTGTGTTTGACCGGAAAGGACATTACCTGATGATTGAAAAAGCCGGACTCTACTGGCATTTCGTTGATCTGGTCTGGGTATTTGTGTTCACCTGTTTTTACCTGTTATAAATTAATTTATCCGGTATATGGATTCAGCAGCAATAGCAACAACGCAAACACATCACGCCGACAAGCATAGTTTTGATACACGGATCATCTGGAGAACGTTCTGGATACTAACTGCTATCACTGTATTTGAGCTAGCTATTGCCATCCTATACTATGAAACGGATTTTCTTCCCAAGCATATCCTGAATGGTGTTTTCCTCATTATGACACTGGCAAAGGCATTTTTCATTATTGCTGAATTCATGCATCTCGGCCATGAGATCAAGAACCTGGTAATGACCACTGCCATACCTTGCCTGTTATTTCTCTGGTTTGTTATTGCATTCGTATCAGATGGCGCTTCTTTCCGCCATCTTCGCAATCAGTATGACCGCTACGAACTGGAACAAAGTAAAACTCCGGTTCACAAAACAGAACAGCATCCCGAGGCAAAAAAACCCGGCGTTGAATAAGGGTGTGTGCGGCATAAAATATTTTGAACAACCATTGCCTGCTGGCGGTGGTTTTTTTATCTGTTAAACCCGGTAATGTGAGTAAGAAAGCGCTTTTAGCAATAGTGATAGCCCTGCTGGTTCCCTTTAGCGGTTATCTGATCATGAAAAAAGTAAGTGAAACGGCTCTCGATATGCCGAGGCATTATTATTATGATACGGTAATGACGCGCATGGAAAATGGTAAGCAGTTGACAGACACCGTCTGGCATCCAGTGGCTGATATTCAGCTGACCAACCAGCTTGGACGTTCTGTTTCTCTGCATAAGAACACGAAAGGGAAGGTGATCGTTGCCGATTTTTTCTTTACCCGCTGTCCCTCTATCTGCCCCTACCTGACGGCCAATATGAAAAGGCTGCAGGACGCATTGGCGGCCAAAGACCGCTTTAAGGAATTGAATCCTGCATTTGTCCAATTCATTTCATTCAGCGTGGATCCCGACCGCGATTCTGTGTCTGTGCTGAAAAAGTACGCAGATAAATTTGGCGTTGACCCGGACCTATGGTGGTTGCTGACAGGACCCAAAAAAGAAATCTATGATTTCGCCCTCAATGAATTGAAAATGGGCCTGGTGGATGGCGAAGGCGTGGATTCGAATTTCATTCATACACAGAAAATGGTTTTGCTGGACAAGTATCATGTGGTGCGGGGATATTATAACGGATTGGATAGCGTGGATCTCGCAAAACTTGCCAATGATATCGTATTCATCATGCTGGAAAAAGACAAGGATTATGTTTCCCCCCTGCGGGAATTGAAACCGCTGATCCCGATGCTGCTCGCAATTGTGGTTGCCACCGGGGCGCTCGTTTATTTTCTTTTCAGGAAACCCAAATATCCTGTCAAAAAACAGGAATTGACATGAAGGACAGAAGTCTGACAGTTCCTATTATAATTATTTCGATCGCCATTCCTTTGTTTGTGTCGATCCTGATATTCGGCACGCATACAAAAATAAATTTGGGCTTTAGTACATCCGCGCTGCCGCTCTTTCATGCCATACTGAATTCGACTACGGCAATTCTTCTTTTGGCGAGTTTGTATTTCATAAGACATCAAAGGGTGCGGGCTCACCGTGCGGCGAATCTCACCGCCGTTGTGCTGAGTACTGTTTTTCTGGTCTCCTATGTAATTTATCACAGCACCAATCCATCTGTGAGGTTCGGTGATCTTAATCATGATGGTGTGCTGAGCGCCGATGAAAAACTCCGCGCCGGAAATCTGAGATATGTATATTATGTTGTCCTGAGTTCCCACATCATATTATCCGGCGTGATCATTCCCTTTGTATTATTCACTTTGCAGAGAGCCTTTCAGCAGAAATTCATTCTCCACAAAAAACTCGCGCGCATCACCTGGCCCTTGTGGTTTTATGTTGCTGTTTCCGGGGTGGTGGTGTATTGGATGATAAGTCCGTATTATTAATTTGAAAATTTGATAATTTGATAATTTGAAAATGCGGAGCTCAGGAGCCAGAGTTATTATTAAAATGGGGAATTGAAAGATTCCAAATTTAATTCGGATTGGGCCTCCCTAATTATCAAATTTTCAAATTTTCAAATTTTCAAATTATCAAATTTTCACATTTTCCACATGCCCACATTTTCACATTTGCTTTTCATTTCAATATTCGCCCTTATTGTCGTTTGTTTTATCTTTTTGCTCATCGTCAGCCCTGGTAAAACCTCTCCGATTCTTGGCGCAGACGGAAATATTCTACCGAACAGTATTGCTACTATTGAGACGCCGGTTATTGGAGGCATTCCTCAGGGAATGATTATACGGGGCGAGAATATTGACAACCCGGTTCTCTTATTCGTACATGGGGGACCTGGAGTTTCCGCGTACCCCACAAGTAAATTTGGTCTTAAAAGACTCGAAAAATTATTTACCATTTGCTATTGGGAGCAACGGGGCACCGGAATGTCTTACACAAAAAATATTCCTGTCGCCACTATGAACCTGGATCAAATGGTTGATGATGCAGCAGAAGTGACCCGCTATCTGATAAATAAATTCAATAAGCAGAAGATTTTCATTCTTGGTCATTCATGGGGATCACTGCTGAGCTCTTTTACAATTCATAAGTATCCTGAATTATACTTTGCATATTTAGGAATAGGGCAGATTGGGGACACGTATTTGTCAGAACAGGAATCCTATCAATTTGTTCTGAATGAAGCTAAAACCCGGAACGACAAGGCGGCCCTCCATGTGCTTGAGCATTTAAATGTTCCTGCCAGGGAGGCTGGCGGACAGGACTGGTACGATTATTTTATCAAACAGCGAAAATATGTGTTTAAATATGGGGGCGCCAGATACGGAGACCACAGGACCTATTTAGATGCGCTTAAGGCAGTATTATTCTGTAAGGAATATACCATTAGGGAGAAGTTGAATTATCCTGCCGGGCTAAGATTTTCACAGATCTGCCTGGATAGGGCCATGCTAAATAATGATCCGGACAAACTGCTCACCGAACAGAAAATTCCTGTTTATATTTTTCAGGGATTGCATGACCACCAGACGAGTTACAGCGTAGCGAAATCCTATTTTGATCAATTGAGGGCGCCGGTAAAGAAATTCTATACATTCCGGTATTCGGCCCATACACCCCAAATAGAAGAATACGATGCCTTTGAAAAGATTGTAAAGGAAGATATCCTCTGTAATTATTAATCCCTGTACAGACGACTCATCCAATTTTCAAACTCTCCAATTTTCAAATTAGCACATTGCCACATTTGCAAACCTCTCCCAATTGTCAATAGTCCACGTCAATTGCCCATTTCCGAAGGGTCCCAGAATTTTTCTTTGAAATTCACGACAGTGTCATTTTTAACTAAGACACCTTCTTTTTTTAAAAGTTGTTCCATTTTTTCCGGGGGCCTGAAATGAATTTTTCCTGAAAGCAGGCCGACCCGGTTGACTACGCGGTGTGCGGGAACTGAAGGTTTTACCTTATCCGCGCCATTCATGGCCCAACCCACCATTCGGGCGGAAAGCTTTGTACCGAGGCATGCAGCGATCGCGCCATAGCTGGTTACACGACCAGGCGGGATTTGACGGGCAACTTCATAAACGAGTTCAAAAAAAGACTGATCCCGTTTGCCCGAAGGTGTCAGGTCTTTAAGTTTCGGTTGTGATGCAGGTTTTTTTAAGGTCATTTGATAATTTATTTTTAGTTCAGTATCAGGGATTTAAAGCGACTATTTTTTTGAATTGTAAGAAATTCTTTAGAACTATTGTCAGTTGATTTTACCTATCATTTATTCCATTAAGCCAGTATTGGTTTTTCTATTTCCTTAAGCAACGCCTGAAGTTGAGCATCATGATTTGGCAGCAGTGATTCAGGTAATGAAAATTGCAGATAAAAAGTCTTCCTGGTTCCGGCAATATCCAGCCCTTCGTAATGAGTTTTTATACTGAGCTCACCAGATATTTCAGGCCCGGCATACACATCTTCGGAATAGGCATGAACGGGAAGCTGGTACAATTCAATGACCAGTTTGGTGAAGCGAAAAAGTATAGGTGAGTCGGTCTTCAGATGAATCAGGCCATGGGATTTGAGTATTTTTTGATAAAGGCGAAGGAACCGTGGATGGGTTAATCTTTTTTTTGCCCGGGAAGTGCGAAGCTGCGGATCGGGAAAAGTGATCCATATTTCGGCGACTTCGCCAGGTGAGAAGTAATCATTTATTTTATCAATCTGGATTCGAAGGAATGCTGCATTTTGCTGATTATTTTTCAGGCATGCGAGAGCGCCGATATAGAGCCGATTTCCTTTCAGATCCACTCCTACGAAATTTCTTTCATGATAAAGACCAGAAAGACCAACGGTGTATTCGCCTTTACCGCAGGCCAGTTCGAGGCTGATCGGGTTTTCATTCTTAAAAAAATCCTTCCATTTTCCGGAAATCCCCTCCGGGTATTCCAAAACGTTTGCAAAGGATTTAATTGCCTCGAATCGTTGAATTTTTTTTTGAGCCATATGAGGCAAAAATAATGCTTGCAGGGATCGTGAAAAAGTTTGGTACCAGCTTAGAGAACCTTAAGAGTGAATGGAATTGAGCGAGTGCTTGTTAATGATATTAGGTACCAGGTTTTTATGCAACATACTTTCGATTACCAGCATGGCGGCCATCAGACCGGAGAGGTTTTGGGACATGGAACTTAAACAGCCCGTCTTGTCCATGAGGGCCTGAAAACTGTAATTTCCCAGCATACTGTAAATTTCCCACAATTTGTAAATGACGCCAATGCACAAGGTGGCAGAGATCAACACGGTATATGAAATCGCTTTGGGAATGCGCAATTTAACAGAACACAAGGCATAAAAGCATAAGGCCAGGAGAAAGCTCATGCCAAAATGGGCAGAAAAATGGAGCAGTTTATCATGATCAGACAGCGAATCCGGAAATACGAAACCGAAGCAGAGGATGCCTAAGCCCAACAGTATCAGCGTCATCTTTTCACCAGCACTATATTTATTCAATTCATTAACAATTTTCACGACAAATATTTCTCTTAATCAGACGAAATCCGTGCCAGAAAGCGGGCTTCACAGACCGTTCTTCGCCATGAGACGGTCTGCACTCCATATTCCCGCACCGTAAAAAATAAAAATTACAGAAAACCAAAAAAGATATCTTGTTAATGCAAGGCCTCCGCCGCCCAGATCGATGGTATGAAATAATGATACCAACACAATCGCGAAAAGCATAATCAGTCCAATAATTACACAGGAAACCCTGGTATAGAATCCTGCAATTAAAGACAGAGCGCAAACCCACTCGATACCTCTCGCTAAATAGAAGATTATTTCAGGAGATCGGCCGCTCTTACCGAGTATCCAATTACAAATAATATAAACAGTATCCTTTTCAGACATTAAAAAGCCATGGTAAATAAGGAGGCTTCCAAACCAGATCCTGACTACAAATAAGTAATTATCAAACGTATATTTTTTAAAGGAAGGGAACATAATATTGTAAATTGATCGATGTTAAACAGAAAATCTTTTAAACTCGTATTTATCCTTAAAGATCAAATAGTCAATGCTCAATCTGCCGGAACCACAAATAATGAACATACATGCAAAAGATAGTAGTGAAATAGTGATCGCGCCATCACCGCTGTAGATCTGGTGGATATTTGCCGTAAGGGTCGCAACCAGCATGGTGAAAGCTACAAAACAGGCCGCTACGCGGGAAAATAATCCCAAAAAAATCAGGAGGCCACCAAAAAATTCAGATCCCTTGGCTAAATAATACATTAATAAGGGTGCAGGAAAATGGAGCTCTTTGCCAAACCATTGCAGGAAAAAATCCGTTTGACTGCTATCGAAAATAAATTTGCCGTTTTCCATCATCGTATATCCAAACCAAAGCCGGAATAACAGATACATTATCCGGACTGAAATTTCCTTTTTCATAAATAGTTAGCTTATGTTCATTTAATTTCTCCTTTTTTATAACAAATTCATGTTACCGATCATAATATTTGTTTAAAAAGGTCAAAAATTGAACAATAGCCGGCTACTAAAGGAATAACCCTGGGTTAGAATATTTAATTACTTATAGAATAAACAGAATGAGAGAAGAAAAGACAATTAATTGTTAGACTGCTCTTCGAACCTTAAAACTATTTTCTTGAAATTTTCCTGTTCTTCTTTCGTGAAGTGTTGCTTACCTGTCTTATTCGCCACTTCCAGATTACCCGTGGCATCCGGAATAAATGCCAGATTCGGCCCCATCACACTAAATAAATCAGGGTCAATAGTGGCGAAATACTTTTTAAAAGCTGGTATTTGATCTTGTTTCATGGCTTAATATTTTTTACGTGTTTGAATAAAATTTAAGCATCCCGGTGACTTTTGAGTGAGGTTTTATCGAAGTTCCTAAAAATTGTTGTGAAATTATCTTCCTGGTCAGGGGCCGTTCAGAACGGCCAACCATAAAAACAAAAAACCCTGAAACACAGTATAGTACTGCATTTCAGGGTTAAGTTGGCTGTAGAGGGAGGATTCGAACCTCCACGGGGCAGTTAGCCTTAGCACAATGTTAGCGGTGGTCAACCCCAGTCGGCCACGCCTTTCAGCGAGACCGGCATTATGCTATGTTTGTCCTGTGATCCCCACCCCCGAGACAAGAGGGCATGTCTGCCAGATTTCATCACTCCACAGTAAAGCCGCCGTTTCTACCCAGCGACAATGCAATATTAAGGTAAATGGCATAATCATTGAAGGAATTTTAATAAAAATTTTGAAATATTCGAATATATTCAAATATTCGTTATATTTATTAAATATTATTAAAAACTGACTTTAAAATGGCTTCGAAATTCAACCTGGATAAACTCGACCTGCAAATCATTCACGAAATGATGGAGAATGCGGAGATCTCGTATGCGGATCTCGGGAAAAAACTTTTTGTTTCAGGTGGTACGATCCATGTGCGCATAAAAAAACTCCAGGAGTTCGGCATAGTCAAAGGTACAAGACTGAATGTTAATCTCAAGCACCTGGGTTATGATGTGATTGCTTTTATCGGCATATACCTGGAAAAAAGCTCTTTGTATGATTCCGTTGCCAAGGAGTTGCGCAGAATTCCGGATATCGTCCGACTCAATTATACCACAGGCAATTACAGCATGTTTGCCGAAATTGTTTGTAAGGACATCACCCAGCTTCGTTTTGTTCTTCACGATGAGCTGCAAAAGATCAAAGGCATCGAGCGTACCGAAACATTTATTTCCCTGGATGAAAGTTTTAACCGGAATGTTCAGGTTTATAAGGAACCATAATACTGCCTTTCACTCTTTTACGTTCAGCGCATCCCTTAACCCGTTTCCCAATAAGTTAAATGCAAGCACGAGCAGCATAATTGCAATGCCCGGAACCAGGGCCAGCATCGGATTATGTGTAATAATGAAATTATAGTTTTCCTTGATCATCAATCCCCAGCTGGGCTGGGGCGGTTGAACGCCGATGCCCAGGAAGCTCAATCCGGCCTCAATTATTATGGCAGACGCGAAGTTGGATGCGGCGATCACCAGAACGGGTCCCATGATATTGGGAAGAATATGTCTTACGATGATCCTTCCGGTGGAGTATCCCATGGCGCGCGCTGCCTCCACATATTCAAGTTGCTTCACCGCAAGCACCTGCCCGCGCACAATGCGAGCCACATTCACCCACATCGTCAGGCCGATCGCGATGAACACCTGCCAGAATCCTTTGCCCAGAAGAAGTGTTAGCGCAAATACCAGCAGCAGGGTGGGAATACTCCAGATTATATTCAGCAGCCACATGATGATATTATCCGTTGTTCCGCCGAACCACCCCGCCAGCGCACCCAGCAGAATGCCAATGCTGAGGGAGAGGATTACGGTGATGAGACCTACGGCCAGACTTACCCTCACCCCAATGATCAGGCGGCTGAGAATATCGCGCCCATACCGGTCCGTGCCCAGCCAGAATGTTTTGTTTTGTATCTGCAGGTCCTGGTCAGCCACCGGATGAAAAAAAGATTCGCGTTCGCTGATTCCCTCATCGATAAATTTATCCACAATCAGGCTGTCGCCCCGTTGTGTATAATCCGTGACGGGCACATAGTCATAACGGTCATCCATACCTGTAAATAATTCGGCGATCCGGGATTTGGTTTCCACGGGCCGATTCTTTCTGATCATCAGAAAAGTTTGTTTAAAACCGGGTTTTTGGCCGCCGATTTCCAATGTCATTCGGTTGGCATCCGGGCTATGGTCCGGTGCAAGCACATAAGAAAAAACGGCGACAAGCACAGCAATGGAAATAAGCACAATGCCGAAAACCGCTCCGGGATTTTTTAATAATCTCCGCCATTGGGAGGATATGGGTGATGGGTGATGGTTGATGGTTGATGGTTGATGGTTGATGGTTGATGGTTGACGGTTGACGGTTGACGGTTGACGGTTGACGGTTGAGCGGCAATTTATAAACAATTCTACACATAAGGTCCGTCAACCGTCAACTGTCAACCGTCAACTCTACTTCACCAGCCTGCTCTTCCACCTATACTTCCCAAACACGCCGAATGCGCCGGCGGTGACTGTATATATTATATGAAAAGGCTGGGATAAAATGAAATATTTCATGAGTGCGCTTTGATGGAAAAAGCTGGCCACCCTGGCAACAAAAAAATATTCTGCGAATATTTTAAAGAGTAAAAAAAACAAGAGCCACCGCCAGCTGCCATAATAAAAGCTGAGTAAAAACAAAATCAATAAGCAAACGTTCAGTGCATATACCAGGGCAAGCGTCAGAAAAGTCGCCGGATGCCGGTAGTGTGAGATCTTGCTTGCCCAGCGGATTCGCTGGCGGAGAAAGGATCGCAGACTGGTTGCTGCTTCCGTACTCACTATCGCCGCCTGGTTTTTCAGATAGGCAGATTTCCCGGGAAAGCCTGACTGCATCTTTCTCATCAACAGCATATCATCCCCGGAGGCAATATGATCGATGCCGCTAAACCCATCCACTGCTTTGAATGCATCCCGGCTGTAAGCCAGGTTTGCCCCATTGCACATGGGGTAAAGATTCTTCTGAAGCGCCGCGCCGGTAATGCCCTGCAAAGAAATAAAATCAAGCGCCTGGAATTTAGAGCGTATGGAACTGTCCGTTAAAATTCTCACCGGCCCCGCAAGTATCACATATTTCCCGGTAGCATAGGCACGGACCAGGGTCTCAATCCAGTCCGGACCCGCAACGCAATCCGCATCCGTACAAACAATCAACTCGCCATCCGCATGCGCAATCCCCGTTTCGACTGCTTTTTTCTTGTAAGCATTCAGGCTGTGCTCATCTACGAAATCAAAAAGATTCAACAACCTTACCCTTTGCCCCATTCTTTCAACGATGGAGGCCGTTCCGTCTGTTGAAAAATCATTCACCACAATTATTTCAGTATAATCAGAAGGGTAGGATTGATTAAGAATTGATTTCAGGCAGGAGCCGATATGCAATTCTTCATTCCTTGCGGGAACTATAATGGAGACTTTCAGACCCTGAGCCGAATCCCTTTCTTGTTTAACAACAGACGGGGTTCCGGTCAGGGAAGGTTCCCGGGATGGATCTTTTTTCCCGGAGGGTATCTGATCCCATATCCAATGATAATATAATATCAGTAGGGAATACAACAATAATAGAGCGGCCGTAAAGGCAATAAATGCGTGCATCGTTTGATATCCAATTGGTAATATACGATGATGGAGAAAGTAAAAAGTAAAAAAAGAAAGGCCGGAAACCGGCGGATTAATTTGCGACTAAAGCCGGAATTAAGTAGATTTGAATAGTTGTTTAACTAACTATATGCCAAACAACCATTTCAGGAAAGCTGAGCTTTATAGTTTCGTGACCGGCAAAGCTTCTATTGCTATTGCCCGCTGCCTGCAGAAAAAATTTAATCAGGCCGGGTTGAATATCACCATTGAACAATGGAGCGTTTTGTATCAGTTGTGGAAGCAGGACGGCCTGAGTCAGCAGGAACTTTGTCGCGCTACTTTCCGGGACAAACCAAGCATCACCCGCCTGGTTGATAACCTGGAGAAATTGCAGTTGGTGAGGCGGATGTCTTCTTCCGATGACCGGCGGATAAACAGGATTTGTTTAACTAAGCTGGCTTTCAAATTGCAGGAACAGACCATGCTGATGGCGGAAGATACTTTGAATGAAGCTTTGGAAACGGTGGCCGCCGAGCAGATAGAAGTTTGTAAATCGGTTTTACAAATTGTATATGATAACCTTAATTATGAAAATAAAAACAAACCAGCATGAGTACAGCAACCATTAAACAGGTACAGATCAAGGGTGGCGAATGGCTGGTCAGGGAATCTTCAGCCGGGGAGACTTTTATCCCGGAAGATTTTAATGAAGAACAACGCATGGTAAAAGAGATGTGCGCCTCTTTCCTGGCAACGGAGGTCTTGCCCCTGACGGACCGGATAGAGACACGGGAACCCGGACTCATGCCGTCCTTACTGGAAAAAGCCGGTCAGCAGGGTTTGCTTGGCGCTTCCATACCCGAAAACCTGGGCGGCCTTGGGAAGGACTTCATCACTGCAACCCTGATCAACGAGGGTCTTGGCGGAGGCGCTTCTTTTTCCGTTGCGCTTGCTGCGCATACCGGCATCGGCACGCTGCCCATCCTCTATTTTGGGACAGAACAACAAAAATCAAAATATATTCCGAAGCTGGCGACAGGTGAATGGAAGGCTTCTTATGGATTAACGGAACCCAATAGCGGAAGCGATGCACTTGGCGCAAAAACGACCGCTGTCCTGAGTAAGGATGGAAAATATTATCTGCTCAACGGACAGAAATGCTGGATCACCAATGGTGGTTTTGCAGACATATATACAGTTTTCGCAAAAATAGATGGCGAAAAGTTTACAGGATTTATTGTAGAAAGAAATTTTGAAGGATTTACCCGGGGCCCTGAAGAGCACAAAATGGGTATCAAAGGATCATCTACCGTGCAATTATATTTTCAGGATTGCAAAGTACCTGTTGAAAATGTACTGGGAGAAATAGGCCGCGGTCATATCATTGCTTTTAATATTCTGAACCTCGGCAGGTTGAAATTATGCGCAGCAGCGGTCGGAGCTTCAAAGCGCGTAACTGGAATCTCTATTGCTTATGCAAATACGCGGGAGCAGTTCAAGACGATGATCTCTCAATTCGGTGCTATCAAAAATAAAATTGCGGAAATGGCCATTTATATCTGGGTGGCTGAATCTGCATTATATCGCGTGTCGAAATGGATTGAAGACAAGAAGGAAGAACTCCTTGAAGAAGGAAAACCAGCAAATGAAGCAGCGCTCGGTGCAGCGGAAGAATATGCAATTGAATGTGCCATGCTGAAGGTCTTCGGAAGCGAACTGCTCGATTTTGTTGTGGATGAAGCGGTTCAGATTCATGGGGGGAATGGCTTCAGCGATGAATACGGGGTTTCGAGGGCATACCGCGACAGCCGGATCAACCGGATTTTTGAAGGGACCAATGAGATCAACCGGTTATTGACTGTGGACATGCTTTTAAAAAGGGCAATGAAGGGCCGCCTGGATATTATGACCCAGGCCAAGGCAGTTGCCAAAGAGCTGATGAGCATTCCGGATTTTGGATCAGCGGACGAAACTGCATTTGCAACAGAAAGGAAAATTATCCGGCAATTCAAAAAGTCCATCCTGATGGTGGCAGGCGCCGCCGTGCAAAAACTTTCTGCAAAAATCGAAGGCGAGCAGGAAATCCTGATGCATATTGCGGATATGGCGATGGTTTGTTTTCATGCGGAAAGCGCCCTGCTCCGGGTAATGAAATTGTCTGAAGAACGGGAAGAAAGCAGCCTTGGCTTTGAGCTTGACATCGTAAGAACTTATCTGTACGATGCGGCCGACCAGATTAATAAATCGGGGAAAGATGCCATTAATGCATTTGCAGGCAGTGATGAGCAACGCATGCTTTTACTCGGATTAAAGCGATTCACTAAAACGGATCCTTTTAATTCCAAGGAATCGAAGAGACGAATTGCAGATAAACTGATAGCTGAAAATAAATACCCATTGTAATCAGCCGGCATTTTCTGTTGAGCTGATTATTGGATCAGTTGGAAGATGCACATATATTCATATTAAATATTCATTCAGATGCCTGAAGAGAAAAATCTTTTTATCCATCATGTTTTTTTCTGGCTTGCCAACCCGAATAGTTCAGCTGACAGGGATCAGCTCATCAATGGGTTGAGAAAACTTTCCAGTGTTGCTACGATCAAGCGGTTTCACGTAGGGCGTCCGGCAGGAACCTTGCGCGAAGTGATCGATACTACCTATGCGATTTCCTGGTGCATCTTTTTTGCAAATGAATCGGATCAGCAGAGTTATCAGATTGATCCTATCCATCTTCGCTTTGTAGAAGAATGCTCGCATCTATGGAGTCGTGTGCAGGTATATGATTCGGTGGATATTTAAAGTTCCGCGGCTGCGGCTTCATCCATAAAAAAATGCAGCTCCCCATGCAGGGGATCAATTGACTGGCTCGGATAGAGATCAGGATTGTATTCCCCTTCCAGCACTTCGTGAACTGCATGGGCTTTTCCACTACCCGTGATTATGAATACGATATAATTTGAGAGGTTGGCAACGGTCTTCGTAATGGTAATACGGAACATATCCTGTGCCTTCAGGAAAAATGAAGTTGCCCAGACTTTTTCTTCATGGATCACCGGCGTGCCCGGGAAAAGGGAAAGGGTATGTCCGTCGTCGCCCATACCAAGCAATATCAGGTCAAATGTGGTTTCCGGAAATTTTTCCACATCATTTCCGAAATACTTCCGCAGTACTTTTTCATATTGTGCGGCGGCGTTCTCAGGTGAGAGCCTGGTGTTCATAATATGGATCTGGTCAGCAGGAACATCCACTTTATTCAACAGGGTGTCAAAGGCCATGCGTGCGTTATTTCGTTCATCTTCAAATGGAACAGCTCTTTCATCACCAAAGAATACGTGAATTTTTTTCCAGTCGATCCGCTCCCGGTAAGGGGAACCGGAGAGCAATTCATTTAATCTTTTCGGCGTGTTCCCTCCGGAAAGTGCAAGGCAGAACCGCGTCTTTCGTGTTAGTGTTTCTTCAATCAGGCTCGTTATCCATTCTGCCAGTTCAACACTCAGCAGCTCCGCCGTCTTATAAATCTGCTTATTCATGAGAGCCTTATTTTATTTCCGATGATCACCCTGAAAGACTACTTTTTTTAATTTTTAATTTTTACTTTTTAATTATTCTCACATTACAATCCACTGATGACCGTCTTTTGCGATCAGTGCTTCCGCATCTTCCGGTCCCCAGGATCCCGGCGCATAGTTTGGAAAGGATACCGGCGTTCTGTTTTTCCAGGCATCAAGAATCGGCATGATAATCCTCCATGCAGCTTCTACCTGATCCTTGCGCATGAAAAGAGTTGCATTTCCCTCCATAATATCGAGCAGCAGGGTTTCATAAGCCTCGGGCTCGTTGCCGTCATAAGCATCTTTATACCGGAAGATCATATCCACTGGATTCAGCGTCATGGCTTGTCCCGGACGTTTGGATTGAAACCGCAAACGGATATCCATTTCCGGTTGAATACTGATGGTGAGTCGGTTTGGCCTCCAGGTTTCGGCGGCTTCCGGGGGAAAAGCATAACTGGGGGCCGGTCGGAACTGAACATTGATTACCGTGGTTTTCTCGTGGAGTCTTTTTCCCGTGCGGATATAAAAAGGAACATCCTGCCAGCGCCAGTTATCAATATAAAACTTAACTGCGGCAAAAGTATCTATGGAAGATTTCGGATCCACATTTTTTTCCTGCCGGTAAGCCGGAACTTTTTCCCCTTCCATCCATCCGGCATCATATTGTCCACGTACCGCATATTTACTTACTTCATCCTTGCCAATGCGCCTGATTGCATTCAGCACATCCACTTTTTTATTCCGGATCTCATCTGCATCGAATGAAACGGGTGCTTCCATAGCGATCATGCAGATGAGCTGGAGAATATGGTTCTGAACCATATCGCGCAGGGATCCCGCACCTTCATAATATGCGCCACGGCCTTCGGAGCCTACGGTTTCCGCAGCGGTGATCTGCACATGATCAATATAATTCCGGTTCCATAAAGGTTCAAAGAGGGCATTGGCAAAACGTAATGCCAGGATATTTTGCACCGTTTCTTTTCCGAGATAATGATCGATGCGGTAAATCTGTTTTTCTTCAAACATGCTCATCAGTAATTCATTGAGCTCATGGGCGCTGTCCAGATCATGGCCGAAAGGTTTTTCAATCACGATACGCGTGCTGGCTGTATCATGCGTTATATTTTCCTTGCCGAGTTTTTTGGCAATATCGGGCACGAGCTGCGGAGCCACCGCCATATAAAAAATAATATTGGGATGCGCACCGAATTCAGTTTCTTTTTTTTTGATCAGACCAGTGATGCCAGAATAATCTGCATCCTTTTCAGCGTCCATTCTTAAATAGGTAATATGCTGCGAAAAGGCCTGCCATTGAGCGTCCGCGACGTCTTTCCGGCGACTGAACTGCCTGATGCCATCCAGCAAGCGACCGCGATAGTTCTCATCATCATAATCACTTCTCCCAATGCCGACAATACCGAATTTCTCCGGCATCCATTCATCTATAAAAAGATTAAATAAAGCGGGGGAAAGCTTCCTGAAATTCAGATCGCCGCTTCCTCCAAAAATAAAGATGAGGGTTGCGGAAGGCCGTTTATGATTTTCCATAACTGATTTTAGTTTTCAAAAGATCCCCATTCGGTGTGAAAGATACCGGGCATGTCGACGCGCTCGTAAGTATGTGCGCCGAAATAATCCCTTTGCGCCTGGATCAGGTTGGTAGGCAGTTTTTCGCTGCGGTACGCTTCGAAATAGCAAAGGGAAGACATCAGTCCGGCCACCGGAAATCCCGTCTGCGTCGTATGCATGATCACCGTACGCAGGTGTTGTTTTTTCGATTGTACCAGGGCTGCAATATTTTTATCCAGTAAGAGGTTGGGCAGTTTTGGATTTTCGCGGAAAGCAGTATAAAATACGTCCAGCAGGGCCGACCGGATGATGCAGCCACCTCGCCAGATGCGGACTACTTCGGGCAATGGTATATCCATCTGCAATTCGGAAGAAGCCCTGTGCAGGAGGGCCAGACCCTGGGCATAGCAGATGATCATAGAAAAATAGAGTGCATCGGCAAGCTGCTGAATGAAAACTTCCGTAGGGACTTCAATCTTAAACTGGGTGGGTTTATACAAGGCGGCGGCCTGGATCCTTTCTTCTTTTGCCGCTGAAAGATCCCGCAGGGAAACGGCGATATCAATAACCGGAACGGGTATGCCCAGATCCATGGAATCCTGGGAGGTCCATTTTCCCGTTCCCTTGGCGCCCGCTTTATCCAGGATCATATCCACCAGACGGCTATCCGTTTTATCGTCCGGCTGCAGGAAAATATCCCGGGTTATTTCCACCAGATAGGATTGCAACTCACCCTCGTTCCATGCTTTATATACTTTGTGCAGTTCGTCGTTGCTGAGCCCTTTTCCCTCATGCAATAACTGGTAGGTCTCACTGATCAGTTGCATGATGGCATATTCAATTCCGTTGTGCACCATTTTTACGTAATGACCGGCAGCGCCCTTCCCGAGGTGGGCAACGCAGGGACTGTTATCAACCTTTGCGGCCACGGCTTCCAGTATGGATTTCACCTGGGCATAAGCTTCAGGATCTCCTCCGGGCATGATGCTGGGTCCGGTCCTGGCACCCCGCTCACCTCCGGAAATGCCAATTCCCATAAAATGAAATCCCTTATCCCGGACGAAATTCACCCGTCGAAGGGTATCTGTGTAGTGGGAATTTCCGCCATCGATGATAATATCAGCTTTCTGCAGGAGTGGAAGCAGGGAGTTGATCACATCATCCACCGGTTTTCCTGCCGGAACGAGCATCATGATCTTTCGGGGGGTAGCCAACTGCTGAACCAGATCTGCCAGGCTGTTTACACCTTTTACGGTAGTGCCCTGCGTGGCAGACGATTCCAGAAGTTTTCCTTTTTGAAGGTCCTTATCAAAGCCAATCGCTTTAAAGCCATGATCAGCCATGTTTAACAACAGGTTTCTACCCATCGTTCCCAGGCCAATCATGCCAAAATCAAATAAGTTATTATTTTCCATGAGCATAGTAAAGGGCCTAAAATTAGGTATTTTATAGAATGTTCGGGGAAGGCCCGTCATGTCTCATCCAAATCCGGACCAGCTCCAGCCGGCAGGAAGCCCTGGTTTTCAGTCCGGATTGCTTGGAGGTATAAGAAAAACATTCTATTTTTATCGCCCTGACTGACACGGCCGATCCATCCCATTCCTATCAAGAGCTTCGGTATTTCCTTATTATCCTTTGTGGTCGATACCTAAGAATTCCTGTTCTGTAAACGATTGTTATTGCCATGCTAACTGGCCTTGGAATTTTGTTGGCCCAAATGTATAATGATTATGAAGAAATTTTTTCCCGGGGCAATCATTTGTATTTCCTTTTTACTGAACAACCGAACCTGTATTGCACAGGCTAATGTGCTGATGCAGCACAATGATCTTAACCGCACCGGATGGAATAATGCAGAAACAATCCTCGACCAGTCAAACGTTACACCGACTAATTTCGGGCTGCTCTATAAAAAATCCGTTGATGACCAGATCTATGCCCAGCCATTGGTGGTGAGCGGAGTTACCATTGGCGGCGTTTCGAGAAATGTGGTATATGTGGCAACAGTCAATAATACCGTATATGCATTTGATGCCGATGACGGCACGGCAAACGCATACTGGCAAAGAAATTTTACTCCGTCAGGCGAAATGGTTCCAAATGCCGGAGACATCCATGCGATTCTTTGCAACAACTCGTACAGTGATTTCCAGGGTGTAAATGCGTTAGGTCAGCAATCCAGTTTTGGGATTGTAGGAACACCTGTGATTGATAAATCAACCAACACCATTTATTTTGTTTCCCGGTATCGCGATCTAAGCGTAGATAATGTAGCGCCCGGAGTTGACGGGCATAATAGCGATGCTGACTGGTCCTCCGCCGGATTTTTCCAGGTGTTTCATGCCCTTGATCTAAGCACGGGTACCGATAAATTCGGCAGTCCGCAACTGATTGATCCGGCCACAACATTTGTGGCAGGTACTGGTCAGGGAAGCTCGGGCGGAATTCTTCATTTTGATCCCCGCCGCCAAAATCAGCGTGGAGGTTTGGCCGTATTCAATGGTGTCGTTTATATTGCCTGGGCGGGCCATTGCGATATGGATAATTACCACGGGTGGATAGTGGGCTACAAAGCAAGCGATATTACCCAGCAACTGATCAGGTATGCCACTACGCCGAATGATGGACGTGGGGGCATCTGGATGAGCGGCGCCGGTCCCGCTATTGACGCCGCCGGAAATCTTTTTTTTGCCAGTGGAAATGCAAACAATTCCAGCCTGCCCGGTGACCCGGACAATGTGGGCTTAAGTGTTATCAAAGCTAGCCCTGATTTAGTAAATCATACGCTGACAAACATTTCCTGGTTTAAACCCAGTTCATACACTTCATATAATACCTCAGATCTGGATTTTGCCACTGGAGTAGTCCTTATTCCCGGAACCAGCACGCTGGTTACTGCGCATAAAAGTGGAAACCTGTTTCTCATGAAGCAAAATGCTTCTCCTGCCGGAGAATTCAATGAGTCATCCCCTAATTTGCTGCAGACCATCAATCTTGGAGGCAACCAGGCCATGAGCCATTCCTCGATTGCTTATTTTGGAGGATCAAGTGCTCAATACATTTATACATTTTCAGAATTTACCCCCCTGAAATCCTTTCAAATAAAGCCGGACGGCACCCTGAGCTCACCGACAAATTCTCCGCTACCGACGAATGTCGGCTTTTGCGGCGCTTATATGTCTGTGAGTTCGAATGGAACCGATCCGAATTCCGCCATCTTATGGGTCACCAATGCAACAGGTAGCGGTAATGGGAATGCCGGCACCGTCCCGGGCACCCTGCATGCCGTTAAGGCAAATGATGTCACCACTGAATTATGGAATTCGGATGCAAATCCAATTGATCAGCTAGGGGATTTTGCAAAAATGACCTGCGTATCTATTGCTAACGGTAAGGTATATGCGCCAACATTTTCCAGCAGCCTGAATGTATATGGATTGCTGGTGACAATTCACGCTGTGTTACGAATGTGGCATTGAATAAAACAGCTACTTCATCGACTGATGCCGGTCCGGGTTTCACGTGCAGGACTTGCATTCGACGGGAATACTCATACCGTATGGGGCGCCAACACAGGAGATGCTACGCCAAGAATTACTGTGGATCTTGGCGGCCAGTATGATATATGTAAAGTGAGCATTCAATGGAATAATGCTACGGCCCCGTTCGCGGATTATGCCATCAATTTCACCGTAGATATTTCAGACGACAATATAAACTGGACCACGCTTAATACAGTTACCGGAAATTCATTTTCAAGCAATCCGCCCATTAATTTATTCAATGAGCACGCCACCGGCAGGTATGTGAGGATGAATGCTTCGCAAAAGGGCCAGGCGGGCACATCCATTCAGGAAATGCAGGTTTTTGGATCACCTGCAAGCAGCTGCGTTCCGCCCACTGTTGGTAGTCTCACGACAACCAATATCACGCAGAATTCTGCTACCCTCGGTTGGAATGCGGTATCCGGCGTAACAGATTATGTTATCAAATACAAAGGGCCCACAGTGAGTAGTTTTATTACCCGGACCCTGCATGATGGTTCGGGTTCCGGAAATCCCCTCAGCCTGAATATCAGCGCACTCACCTGCGGATTTAATTATCAGTTCCAGGTTCAGTCGAATTGTGGAAGCGGTTTGCTGAGCACGGCTTCCTCCCAGAGTTTTCAGGCACTGAATTGCACCAATCCCTGTACCAACCTTACGAGGTTCAGTCATGGTGACCTGGGAGATATTCAGGCCGCCGGCATGTCCTGCTACAGCGATCCTACATTTACAGTTACCGGAGCAGGCACAGGTCTCGGAGGCAATGGGGACCAGTTTCAATTTAACTACACTGGCCTGAGCGTTGATGAAGAGTTTATCATGCGGGTGGCAAGCCAGGATGCATCACCTGCGTCTAATCTGGCAGGCATCATGATGCGGGACAGCCTGACCGATATTTCCAGGTTTATTTTCATTGGAAAAAGCGGCGGCAACAATTTAGTTTTCATTTACCGCAATGCCGATGCTGGAGCTGCAGTTACCAGCAGTATGGCTAATAGCACAAATGCCAATTTTTTCCGCATTGTAAAAGCAGGAACCCAATACTCAGCATTTTTTGGAAACAGTACGACAGGGCCATGGACACAGATGGGAACTACCCAGGACCTTGGATTTGGTACCCAGCCCTTGTTTATCGGCATGGCTGTTTCGAGTGTAAGTGCACCGACGGCCCCCTCAATGGCCACATTTGATAATTTATTCGAAAATGCGACCAGCCTGCCCATTCAGCTGGTGAATTTTACGGCAACTAATATTCAGAACCGGTATGTATCATTGAAATGGCAAACAGCAATGGAAGAAAATAACGATCATTTTGATGTTGAAAGAAGCACGGACGGAATCAATTATATTAAAATTACTACGGTAAAAGCCGTGGGCAACAGCAGCACTTTGCAATCTTACGCAGCGGTGGACAACACGCCTGCAAACGGCATTAATTTTTACAGGCTGAAGCAGGTTGATTTGGATAACCGGTTCACCTATTCGCCAGTGCAAAAAGTCAAATTCGGCGTTGGAGTGGCTCCTGTGATTTATCCAAACCCGGTAAGCTCCTCATTTATCGCGGTTGCAGGAAACGAGCCTATTCTGGAAATGGTTATTTATAACCTGGAGGGGAAGGCCGTCAAATTTGAAATGGGTAATACTGCCGGAGACGAAACCAATGTAAATATTTCCAACCTCGCTCCGGGGATATATATACTCAAATTGAAAACTGTTTCAAAAGATTACCAACTTAAGATCGTTAAAGAATGATGGATCATGATTTGCGCCCGGGTGCCGGCAGGATGGGTACGGGAATCCCGTGATGACAGGTCTTGCACCAGATAACTCCGCGGTTTGTCATCGTGCGCGTAAGTTTTATATTGAAATATTTTTTATTAAGCTGCATGGTCATGCGAAGCATGTCCCTGGCAATCCGCTTGTTTTCCAGCTTATCTGTAACGTAGTCGATCGAGAAATCATTTCCAATTTTTGTGGAAGGATGGCAGAATACACAGTTTACTCCAAGCTGGACGCCGAAACTTTCCATTACAAAATCCATATTCTCGTCGCTGATTTTTTTGGAAAGTACTTTCAGGTTTTTATATACTGGTTTTTCCTCCTCCGGAGCCCTGGCAGCGAGAATGCCAAGCAGAACACAAGCCGCAAGCCCGGAAAGCACAATCATTTTCTTACTGGGCCTGATCATGGGTGGATTTACATTTTGTATCCATCATTTCGTCATCATTTCGTCGGATGCTCGTGACCGTGATGGCAGGTCATGCATTCAACGGTGGGCATCATTTCGCCAGTTTCGCCCTTGTTATAATTAAAGAATTTTTTATTGATCTTGGCAGTCATTTTATACATTTTCCGGGCAATGTTCTTTTCAGGTTTTTCATCACTTGCAAAATCCAGGTGATGATTACTGCTGTCTTTGGAAGCAGCATGACAAAAATTGCATTTTACACCGAGCGCTTCTTTAAAATTATCCATCACTTTGCCCAGGTCCTGCATGCTGATTTTTTTCGGAAGCACTTTCAGGTTCTGAAACTTATGCTCTTCCGGTGGTTTGGTGGCTGCAATGCCTCCTATAATTGCAAGGGTTAAAATAACGGCAACGCCGGTTTTTCTGTTAAAGATCATTTTGCCTGATTTTGATCCTAAGCTAAGAATTATTTCTGATTTGCTAAAAAGATTATTCATTGCCGTAAGGCTTTTTCCGAGGCTTCGTCCCGGCAGGGCCGGCTAAATTATTTGAAGCGATTCTTTAATTTCAAAAAGCTTTTTTCGTAATAATTGTAAGACAGATAACTGACGACGAACAACAAAACCATGTTGATTGGAAAGCCATACCAGGGAATATTTTTATAGGTTGGCTCATGGGTGGTCATTGTAAATAATTGCTGCCAGATATAAATGCTGTAGGAGAGAATTCCGATTTTAGCCAGGATTTTATTGTTCAGGAACCGGAAAATAAAATCATTCGATTTTTCCAGATTGCTCACAATAATTATAGCAATAAAAAACGGGCTCAGGTGGTTGAATCCTTCAATATTGTAATGATTGTGTATGAACATCGTAATGAGCAATAAGGAAATGTTTAAGAGGATTTTATATTTCCTGAAAAAGGCCATGGGGAGCATGTTCTTGAAATATAATATGGCGAAAAAGGACCCCGTCAGAATTCCGTCAAATTTGAGCAGAAATGCCAGGAAATCATAAAGATGGGTTTGGAGAAGGTAAATATTGTGTTTGCAGATAAAAATGCCGATGGGCACGGTAACAAGGAGAACCGGGATTAACCAGCAATAAAATTTCAGGTTCTTTTTTAATATGGAGGGAAAGATCAGGTAGAATTGTTCCTCGATGGAGAGAGACCAGTAGTGCTCCGTGTACCAGTTGATCCTGAAATAAGAAAAATCCATCACATAGAAAATAGCACCTATGAAACCCAGCACAGGAATCTGCAAATGCAATGCATAGTTTAGTATAAGAACGACAATAATATACAAATAAGCTACCGGGAAGATGCGCAGGAACCGGCGGATGTAAAAATTCTTCATCGAAATGGTTCCGGTCTTTATTCTTTCCTTCAGCAGCAGAGTGGTTATCAGGAATCCACTGATCACAAAAAAAATATAAACGCCCAGGCTGCCGTTAAAAAAAAACTGGAGCAAACTGGAATCTATCCGGGCGCAGGTATGCCCGATAACAACCAATAATATGGAAACCCCACGCAAACCATCGAGGGAAGGCAAATGAGAGGACTTCAGCAGTTCGGGAATTTGGGTGATATCCTTAGAATATCCTCTGTATAGCTTTTTGAGCATGGTTATCAAAAATTGGCCGGATCATGATCCGGCTTCGTATTTTCACTAAAACCCCAATGGTTTGAGCCCAAACTAATTAAAATTTTTCAAAGCCTGTAATCAGCCCCGGTTTAAGAATTTAAAAGACTTTTAAAACTATCCTGCAAGGCAATCTTCAGATTGATTATTTCCCTTACATTGCACCCCTTTTTATGCTGAAAAAACAGGCTGCAATAGGATTTATTTTCATCACTCTCCTTATAGATGTTATCGGTTGGGGGCTGATCATACCCGTTATGCCCCAGCTTATTTCCGGTCTGAAGCATATCCCGGTGAATCAGGCAAGCAGGGAAGGGGGATGGCTGCTTTTTGTGTATGCGCTTATGCAGTTCGTCTGCGCTCCCATTCTGGGCAACCTGAGCGATCAGTATGGCAGACGCCCGGTGCTCCTTTTTTCTCTATTCGGATTCGGAGTAGATTATATTTTTATGGGCTTTGCACCCACATTCGGCTGGTTGTTTCTGGGAAGAAGTATTTCGGGCATTACGGGTGCCAGCTGGACTACAGCTACGGCCTATATTGCGGATATCAGCGATGAAAAAACGCGGGCAAAAAATTTTGGTTTGATCGGCGCTGCTTTTGGATTGGGATTTATTATCGGACCCGCTATTGGCGGATTATTGAGCGGATGGGGCGTGAGGGCACCTTTTTACGCAGCAGCGATCCTTTCACTGATCAACTGGTTATACGGATACTTTGTTCTGCCTGAATCCCTGAGCATCGAACACCGGCGCCCGTTCAGTTGGAGAAGGGCCAATCCGCTCGGGTCTCTGATGCATCTGAAAAAATATCCTGCGCTCGGGGGACTGATCCTTTCCCTTGCCCTCGTGTACCTGGGTTCCCATGCCGTCCAAAGCAACTGGAGTTATTTTACGATGTACCGTTTCAAATGGACAGCCAAAACGGTGGGCATTTCCCTGGCCGTCGTCGGCGTTTTGGTCGGTTCAGTGCAGGCTGGTCTGATCCGCGTGATCACGCCGAGCATCGGGAATATAAAAAGTATTTACCTCGGGTTATTGCTTTACGCGGCCGGGATGTTTCTTTTTGCCTTTGCCAACCAGAGCTGGATGATGTTTGTGTTTCTGATCCCGTATTGCCTGGGTGGTATTTCAGGGCCGGCCATGCAGGCCATCATGTCGGGCAATGTTCCTCCCAATGCGCAGGGTGAATTACAGGGCGCACTTACCAGCGTTATGAGCCTGACTGCTATTATAGGTCCCTTGCTCATGACCAATCTGTTTGCTTATTTCACCAGCGTACAGGCGCCACTGTTATTTCCCGGCGCACCATTTCTTTTGGGGGGTTTGTTAATGTTATCCAGCAGCATTATTGCCTATTATAGTTTAAAACAGAATTGATAATCCGGATTTTCTGCGTATCTTTGCAGCGTTAAGTTGATAGGCATTTAGTAAGTGAACAACATTCTGCTACGCAATCTTCAGTACGGTTAGTTAGTCTTCTTTACTCCTGCTTTTTGTCAGCTTGTATTTTTATCATTTAATCTTTTATTTTAAGTATGAACATTTATGTTTCAAATTTAAGCTTCAACGTAACCGATGAAGACTTAAACGAGTATTTTGCAGAGTACGGTGAGGTTTCATCTGCTAAAGTTATTCTTGACAAATTCACACAGAAATCACGTGGATTTGCATTTGTTGAAATGTCAGATGAAGAAGCTGCAAAAAAAGCAATCCAGGAACTGGACGGCGCTTCTGTAGATGGCAGAACAATTAATGTGTCTGTCGCCAAACCCCGCGAAGAACGCACAGGTGGCGGCGGCGGTAACAGAAATGCTGGCGGCGGTGGTAATTTCCAGAAAAGAAATAACTACAGCAACAGCAGATATTAATCGCTTTTAAGAAAAAAATAGCCATTGATATGGATACTCTCCATTGTCAGTGGCTATTTTGTTTAAACGTCGCTGGTCGTCATCGGTTTACCAATGACCTCTTCTCCATCTCCAGCCGTTTCCGTGACCTTCCCAATGACCTTCATGCCATGCCCTCCCGGCCCTCGGGCGTTCCCAATGGCCAGCCCGCCATTGATAGCTCCCTCCAAGCCATATCCAATCACCTCCGATCCACACGTAATCTGGCCCCGGTGCAACGGGTCTTGTATACACAACGTCTGCTGGTCTGGTTCCTACTACTTCTGCACTGCAGCCGGCCAGGGTGAATATCACTCCCGCGCATGCGGCCATTAACCATTTTTTCATTTTGCTGTTATTTTATTATCCGGAATGTCTTAAGCAAAATCTGTTCTCTTTTCAAATTAAAAAGTAAAAATTAAAAAGTAAAAAGTTGATAATCATTCAATTAGCTGAATATTTATCAAACCCTAATTTTTAATTTTTAATTTTTAATTTTCAATTAACTCTCATTTTGCGTATGCCTTTCCCCACACTATTTGCCAAAATTGGACGCAAACCATCTGTGATATCCTTAATTTGTAATAATTTTAATGAATGATCAGTGAAGCCGGGCCGGCCCCCCTGTTAACGGCCAAGGATTTTGTTACAGACCAGGAAGTGCGCTGGTGCCCCGGATGCGGCGATTATTCCATCCTCGCACAGTTTCAGAAAGTGATGCCCCAGATAGGTGTTCCCCGGGAAAATATAGTGATCATATCCGGCATTGGATGCAGCAGCCGGTTTCCTTATTATATGAATGTATATGGTATGCATTCCATACACGGAAGGGCCACTGCCATTGCTTCGGGCCTTAAGGCAACCCGCCCCGAGCTGAGCGTGTGGATCGTAACAGGCGACGGCGATTCGCTTAGCATTGGGGGTAACCACACCATACATTTGCTCCGGCGCAATTTTGATGTGAATGTTCTCTTATTCAATAACCAGATTTACGGTCTCACCAAGGGTCAGTATTCACCCACTTCAGAAACAGATAAGCTGACCAAGTCAACCCCCTATGGCAGTATTGACCATCCCTTTAATCCTCTGGCCCTGGCTATGGGAGCGGATGCCAGCTTCGTGGCCCGCAGCATGGACCGTGATCCGAAACACCTGCAGCAAATGATGTTGCGCAGCCACCAGCATAAGGGTTCTTCATTCCTGGAGATCTATCAAAACTGCAATATATTCAACGACGGTGCTTTTGAAATATTTACTGAGAAAGGATCAAGACCGGCAGAAACAATTTTCCTTGAACAGGGAAAGCCTTTGATATTCGGAGCCGGACGAAACAAGGGAATAAAGCTCAACGGACTTCGGCCTGTTGTAGTTGAGCTGGGTAATGGCGTACAGGAGGAAGACCTGTGGATTCATGATGAAACTGATTTTTATAAAGCTCAGATACTGGTCAGGATGTTTGATGATCCGGCAATGGACGTCCATCTGCCCAGGCCTTTCGGCGTATTCTTTGAAAGGCAACGGCCCTGTTATGAGGAGCTGATGAAACTGCAGATCGAAGATGTGATCGCTTCCAGGGGAAAGGGTGACCTGAACAAACTGCTCCGGGGACACGAAACCTGGACCATTCCCTCCTAGATTTTTAAGCCCGGCGAAGCCTGCTCCCGGTTTCCAAAGAAGGAGCTTTAAGTTCGTTTTCAATAAAAATTAAAGCCCCGACGAACCGGGGCCTTTTTTGGCTGTTTCACGGAGAAATGACTTGTATAAAAATGCCGGCGATAAACATCGCCGGCCTGAGCTTACCTCTGAAACCACAAAAAGAAATCGTTATTGCCAATCGTTATGCGATATATCATGGACGCTGCCGGATTATCATGTTGCCATTCGAAGAAAAGCCAGGGAAGAGGAAGATTGGAGATTTGTCCGCAGGATTGCCGGATCACAGAATTTACAGGGTATGGAAAAAATCTTATTCGTTGACGAAAGGGAGGGTATACGGAAAAACATGAAAACTGGAAATTGGACGGGGACGGTTCGGCCAAATCGCCTGGAAAGAAAAATGGCGGATTAAAAGTAACTACAAGTTTTCTATTAGCAAAGCGTTTTTTTTAAATTCAGGAAAAACCCGCGACGCCGTCAGCAGCATAGGTTTCCATCACTTTGTCCGCTTTTTCAAATGTTTTATTTCTTTTGTAATTGTACCACCATTCAGGGAATGTCTTCTTGAAGAAGGTATCCAGCCAGCGCATGCCGAACAGGTTCCAGGCCCCTTTTAATTTACCTGGAAGCCCGGTTTGCATCGCGCGCAGGCTCATGGCGAAGCCACTTTCTATATATTCCATATGGTGCCAGTAGCCCGCAGGCATAAACAGGGTGTCGCCATGGTCGAGGATCAGGTCGTATCCCTTTGCCAGGCGGAGAGCAGGGTAATTTTCGGGATCGAGCTTGTTGTTGGCACTATCATAATACCGCTCGAAGTTCACCAGGCTGAGCACTTCCCAGGGTTTCCTGTATAGTTTTTTTTGTTCTTCAAATGGAAACAGCAGTACCCGCTTCTTGCCGAGGAATTGTGTGTGAAATATATGGGATAGATCAATATCGAAATGCATGTGTGTGACAGATCCCTGACCGCCGGTGAATAGCATGGGATATTTTTTGACAAACCCTTTGCTGTATTGCTCTGGCCAGGTAAAATCACCTATAATCTGGGGCGCATGGTCGAATAGGTTAAATAAAAAAATGCGCCATTCCGCCGGGCCTTTCCGGATCATATCAATGTATTCCCCAAACTTCATGTAGTCATCTGCCTTGTTAACAGGCGTGTAGGCGTCGCTTTTGACATTGTTATACACGCCCACCTTCACCTCGCCCACTACGGCTTTAAAGAAATCCCAGTTCCATTTATTATAAGCAGGCCATTTTCGCGAGAGGCCAGTTATCACCAGCGGTTTAAAGGGCTTGTAATAATTTTGTTTGAAATCCTCAGCTGAAATCCTTTCTACCCTGTCTACTGCCTGTAACAGCATATCCCCCGGTTTCCTGTAAAATTAATGTAAAGGTTTAACTCGGGTGGAGTGCCCGGCATGCCTTTTTCATAAATTGCTTTATGCTTTTGACCTTACATCCGCATAATCCCCAAGAAAGGAATGTTAAAATCGTAGTGGATTGCCTTTTATCCGGAGGCGTGATTATTTATCCTACAGATACGATCTATGGTTTGGGTTGTGACATATTTCAACATAGGGCCATTGACCGGATCTGTCAGATAAAACAGATCAATCCTGAAAAAGCGCAACTTTCATTTGTGTGTTACGATCTCAGTGACCTGAGCAACTACACAAAGAGCATATCCACGCCATTGTACCGCGTTTTAAAAAACCATTTACCCGGAGCCTACACTTTTATTCTGCCGGCCAGCAGGGAAGTGCCTAAAATTCTTAAAAGCCGCAAAAACACCATTGGCCTCCGCGTGCCTGATAATCTGATTGCCCGCACCATTGTAAAGGAACTCGGTCATCCTGTTCTCAGTACCTCACTGCCGGGAGCGAATGTGGAGGAATATACCGATCCCCAAATTATTTATGAGCATTTTAAGACACAGGTGGACATTGTCATTGATGGCGGTCCGGGCCATACCATTCCTTCCACTATCATTGATTACACTTCAGGGGAGGCAGTAATGCTCCGAAAAGGCGCCGGGGAATGGGTGGATGCCTAGGGATCTCCATTGCCCATTTTCAATTGTCCATTCTCCATTGTCAATTGTCCGGGCAAAATATTAAAGCTATGGCGGTGGTGAGCACACAATCCGTGTTCATCAATGCTTCTGCGATGTTCCGGCGTACCATATCCTTTGTTATCGTACCAGTTGTAGTGCGGAAATTCTTTGTGAAGGCGCTTCATGAATTCATCGCGATAGGTTTTTGCCAGGATGCTCGCGGCAGCTATGGAAGCATATATGCCGTCTCCTTTAATAACACAGAGATGTGGAATTTTCTTATATGCCCTGAAGATAGGCCCATCGATCAGCAGGAATTCAGGAGGGTCCTTTAATTTTTTCAGGGCCAGATGCATGGCCTTAAAAGAAGCACGAAGGATATTGATGCGGTCAATTTCCTGATTGCTCACCTGTGCAACGGCGAAATCCAATGCGTGGATCTCAATAAAGGCTCTCAATTCTATTCTTATTTCAGGAGGGACCTGTTTGGAATCATTCAATAACGGATGATAGAAATCTCCGGGAAGTACCACGGCTGCCGCAAATACAGGCCCCGCATAACAACCGCGGCCCGCTTCGTCGCAGCCGGCTTCGCGCAAAGAAGGATGATGGAAGGCCTTGAGCAAAAAAATCTTTGGCCAAAAATAATGGAATGAAGCGTTTTGGCAGCCTAATCAACCAAATAGTTATCTACATGCGGGCATGAATGAATTATTTTTGCCCAATGAGCATATGGAAGACCCGCTCTGCCAACCGGGCTGTTGCCCTTTGGGTTCTTGGAGGAACCTGTATGTTAGTGATTCAGGTAATGCTTGGTGGCATCACCCGGCTTACCGGTTCAGGCCTTTCCATTACAGCGTGGGAGGTGTTTACAGGAGTGATTCCTCCGATGAATCACCAACAGTGGTTATTGGAATTCGGCAGGTATAAGCAAACGCCACAATATCATTTGCTGAATGCCGGTTTCAGCCTCTCCGATTTCAAATTTATTTTTTTCTGGGAATGGTTTCATCGTTTATGGGGCAGACTGGTGGGCCTGGTATTTATTGTAGGTTTTGTTTTCCTCCTGCTTAATAGAAAAATGAAAACGGACATGATCCGTCCCCTACTGATCCTTTTTTTTCTTGGCGCCCTTCAAGGGGCGATAGGCTGGATCATGGTGATTAGCGGGTTAACAGGTGATGCTCTTTATGTGGAACCAGCGAAACTTGCACTCCATTTTGTTTTTGCTATGGGCCTGATCTCATACGCATTTTGGTTTGCCTTGCATCTTTTGTTTCCTGTAACACGCATCCGTAATGCCCGGGGTTTACGCAGATTTTCAGTGGTGCTGGTAGCCATGATCTTTATTCAAATGACTTATGGAGCCTTGATGGCAGGTCATAAGGCAGCAGCCGTTGCGCCGACCTGGCCAACGATTAACGGGGATTGGGTTCCGGGAAGCTTATTCAGGAATTCGCCCTGGTGGCACAACCTCGTGGGGAATAATATTTTAATCCAGTTCATCCATCGCGGACTTGCATATCTGATCGCCCTGGGCATCCTGATATGGACTTTAAGGCTTTTTTCTTCGGGGCTCCTTCGCTATGAACGAACGAAACTGCTTGCGCCTCTGGGACTGGTATGTCTTCAGGTTTTACTCGGTATAATGGCGGTATTATCGAGTCCGGGCATCGTCGCAAATCACTGGGTTTTTTTCGATTGGATCGCCCTGTTCCACCAGCTTACGGGCATGCTTTTATTGCTGAGCCTGATCTATGCGGTTTATATGTTGAGACCGGGCCGCCTGAAATAATTTTCCCTCCGGCTTTCCGTTAATAAATGCATTCGGAAAGTAGCTATCGCCGGTTTTGACCTAAATTCATAAAAATCCAGGAAGTTCATGATCAATTACCTGAAATCTGTTTATTATTCCTTTCCGGTTCAACTGGTCATTCTCTACTTCAAGAAATTTCAGGTATTGCTGATTTTCTGGTACGTTCTTTTCTCCACATTCCATGGCGGCTTCATGCATTCTTTTGGCGCCGACGCTTTGTTTATGGCGCCTGAATACCTGAACAATGTAAATGCGCTCAGTGCAGGCATTGTCGGTGCCGGCCTCGGGGCTTTTATTGTAAGCTGGAACGTAACCACATTCATACTTTTCAGCAGGCATTTTCGATTCCTCGCAACTACCAGCCGGCCATTTCTAAAATATTGTACTAATAATTTTATTCTTCCGGCTTGCCTGCTGATCGATTATTTTATTCAGGCTGTGGAATTCGATAGAACAAAAGAGTTAATGACCAATGGAGAAATTGCATGGATGATTGCAGGATTCCTCACGGGATTTTTTTTGGTGATCGGACTTTCCATGCTGTATTTTTTTGAAGCCGACCGGTCCATCATCAGGAAGATGACGCCCCTGATCACAAATCCGAAATTATTCAAATCGCAGTTCCGGTCGAAGGATACGCAGCTGAGTGCCAGCCGCCTCATAAGAGTGGAATGGTATCTCAACAGTCCTTTATCTGTAAGACCGGTGCGGGATGTATCGCATTACAGTAAGGAATTTATTGAAAGGATTTTCAGCAGACATCATTTTGCTGCAATTCTTTCCATATTCCTGGCATTCCTGGTGTTGGTTGTGGTGGGATTTTTTATGGATGAGCCGTTTTTCCAGCTGCCGGCAGCAGCGAGTATTTTTCTTTTCTTTTCCATCCTGATTTCTTTATCCGGCGCCTTCTCTTATTTCCTGCAAAGCTGGAGCATTCCCTTCCTGATTGCCCTTTTTCTGGTCCTGAACCTTCTTTATCGCTATGACGTGATCGATCCCACCAACAAAGCCTATGGTTTGAATTACACAAACCGGGCGGATCGTCCCATTTATGACCGTGATCATCTGCTTGCGCTTTGTACGCCCGATAAGGTTCACCGGGATGAAATGCAAATGCTTGAAATCCTGGAGAAATGGAAGAAAAAGCAAAACGAACAAAAGCCCCTGATGCTGATCATTAACACGAGCGGTGGGGGCAACCGGAGCGCAGCATTTACCATGAATGTGTTGCAGAAGCTGGATGCGCAGATGGGAGGAAAGCTAATGGAAAAAACCTTTCTGATCACAGGTGCATCCGGAGGTATGTTTGGTGCTGCTTATTTCCGCGCATTGACCCGAATGAAAGAAAGTGATTCCAGCATCAATCTCCAGGATCACAAATACACCGATGCCATTTCTGAGGACCTGCTAAACCCGCTCTTTTCTTCCTTTGTCGCCCGCGACCTTGCTTCTCCGGCCCAAAAATTCAGGGTTGGCAAGTATGAATACATAAAAGACAGGGGCTACGCGTTCGAGCAAAAACTGAATATCAATACCAAGGGTGTCCTGGACAGGCAATTACGTGATATTGCTCCTGACGAAAAAGAAGCACGTATCCCGCTGATGCTATTGAGTTCCGTGATCACAAGGGATAGTCGCACGATGCTCATCAGCAGCCAGCCAATCAGTTTTCTCATGCGGCCGGTGTACGACAGCACCCGGATCATGGACATGGACCCGGACGCGGTGGATTTCAGCAGTTTTCTTTACAGGCAGGATCCGATGAATATCCGCTTGCTGACTGCCCTGCGCATGAATGCTACTTTCCCCTATGTGCTGCCCAATGTATGGCTGCCTACAAATCCCGTAATAGACGTGATGGACGCTGGATTCCGTGATAATTTCGGCGAGCAGCTGGCAATCCGGTTTCTGCGGGTATTCCGGGATTGGATCCTGCAAAATACCAGGGGCGTCGTTTTGATCCAGATCCGCGACCGTAAGATCGGCGGGTGGGAAAGTCCTTTTGAATCGAAGGACATCACCGAAATCATCACCAAGCCGGTGTTATTGCTTCAGTACAACTGGTATAAAATGCAGGAATATAACCAGGATGATTTGCTTAGTGTTTTTGAAGGATTGATGGGTGACCATTTTTATAAAATGACTTTTCAGTATGAACCGAAGAAGGCCAATGAAGGCGTCGCCCTGAATTTTCATCTCACCCGCCAGGAAAAACTGGATGTTGCCAATGCATTGAATTTACCTGTCAATCAGGAAATGTTTAAGAAAGTGGATTCTTTAGTCAACCCGTGAAAAGGAGTTGACGGTTGACCGTTGACGGTTGATGGACGTCTGCGAATGTTGGAAAGCCTAAATGAATTCAAACCTCAAAAATTTTGCTGTTAAAGGACAATTAAAGATTTCCACCTAAATTCCATCAACCATCAACCGTCAACCGTCAACCATCGACTGTCAACCATTTACCCCATTCCCCGGTCGCAATAACTGAAAACAATTCTTTATTACCCTGATATCAAATTCTGCACTGGTTTCCTTCGGATCGCCATCGATATGCAGCGGGGCATTTTCAGGATTGCGAATGCTGAACCGGTCGGTTTGCAAATAAAGAATATTTTTATTTTTCGCGTAGGCCGAAGCAGATTGGAGTGCATTGATACCCGAAAGCTGATGCAGAACCGAAAAAGGCAATAAGAGCTTATTCATTTTTTTCACGATCACAATATCCAGCAGACCATCGTTCAGGTTGGCTTTGGGAGCAATGGTAAAATGATTTCCAAACTGATTGCTGTTTGCAACGCTGATAAAAAAAGCCTCTGTTTTTAATACCCCGTCATTTAGTTTGATTTCAAATGAGTAGGGTTTGGCCTTAAAAAAATGAATGGTCGAAACCTTGATATAGGTTTGCAGTCCCCGCTTTTTCTTTCTTGCGAATTCCTGCGCTACGAGTGCATCAAATCCAATGCCGCAAAGCATGCAGGAAAATTCATCATTTATGCAGAAGGCATCAGTACCATAAGCCTTTCCCCTGAAAATGACATCGAGCGCCCTTCCGGTTTGTTTCGGGATCTTGGCAGCAAAAGCAAGCCCGTTCCCCGAGCCCATAGGAAGAATCCCCACACGCACCCGGACTCCCCTCAGCGTTTTCACCACCGCATTCACCGTTCCGTCACCACCGCAAATAACAACGTCGGAAATATGCTCATCTTTTATACGTTTTCTCAGGAAATCATAATCCCCATCCGCCTTTGTGGTAAGTATTTCAAAATCGATCCCCGCTTCCTTTGTCTTCCTGGAGATCAGCGCCTTGACCTGCGTCTTTTTTTTTGTTCCCGAAATCGGGTTGATGAGATAAATGATTTTTCTGTCCATCATTGCAAGTTCAGTTAAATCACCATTTTTCTTATGAATAATTATTGGATCCGGAGATCCGGATCTGCCCGTAAAGCAAATTTGGCCTTCAGATACCAACTCAAAACCTAAGATGCCTGAATTGACTCCTTACCGGCCGGGACGTATTGGATCAGAACGTTTGACTGATCTTTATCTGCAAAACGTATTTTATGGTAATTGCTTAACCAGATGGAATAATGGCCTAAGTTTCCGAACTTGGCTTTCTTCTTAACGGGCAGACACCAAAATCATAACGATGACTCCTCCAAAACAACGATTTCTTGCTCTGGATGTATTCCGGGGAATGACCATCTGCTTCATGATCATTGTAAATACTTCCGGAAGCCAGTTTAGCTATGCGCCACTTGAACATGCGCGATGGAATGGATTCACGCCGACAGACCTGGTATTTCCTTCCTTTCTTTTTGCTGTAGGTAACGCCATGAGTTTTGTGATGCGTGGATGGGATACATTAAGGCAAACCCAGGTGCTGACTAAGATTTTTAAACGAACCCTGATTATTTTCCTGTGTGGTTTTTTATTGTATTGGTTTCCGTTTTTTGAATCTAACGATGCCAATCATCTCGTGCTTTCTCCTTTTTCCCAAACGCGAATCATGGGCGTTCTGCAAAGGATTGCTCTAGCCTATTGTTTAGCCTCCCTGCTCATCTATTATTTTAAACCCGGTACGGTAATCGCTGTTTCCATATCCATTCTTCTATTGTATTGGGCTTTTTTGCTCATTGGCGGAGACATGCCCGATCCCTTTTCGATGACGGGCAACCTGGGTTACAAAATTGATGTATGGCTGATGGGCAAGGATCATATGTATCACGGTGAAGGGATTGCTTTCGAGCCGGAAGGCTGGTTGAGTACCCTGCCTGCGGTTGTTAACGTAACTTTTGGATATATGGTAGGTAAATTTCTTCAGGAGAAGGGGAAAACATTTGAGGGACTTGCCAAATTATTATTGCTGGGTTTTGCTTTTATCGTGATCGCTTATTTCTGGGACCTGGGGTTCCCTATAAACAAGAAACTATGGACCAGTTCGTTCGTCGTTTATACTGTAGGCCTGGATTGTGTGATCATATCTGCTATTATTTATGTAGTGGATTTCCTGGGAAGGACGCGATGGACAAAATTCTTTACGGTTTTCGGAAAGAATGCGCTTTTTATTTACCTCGTTTCTGAAGTGGGCTCTTCCGTGCTGAATATGATACAACCTCAGCCAGACCAGGACCTGGTTTCCTGGTTATACAACAATATCTACCGTCATGCAGGTATTTATTTCGGATCCTTCTTATTTGCCGTTTCCTGGATGCTTTTCTGCTGGCTGGTCGGATTTTATTTGGATAAGAAGAAAATTTATATCAGAGTATAGAAGGGTGGATGGTATATGGTGGATGGTGGATGGACTTTTATTTTGAATTCCCACTTCAGATCCATCTACCATCCACGATCTACCATTCACCTTTCATTCTCTTCCATAACCCAAAAAAAAACCATACCTTTGCACGTCGAAAAAAACAGCCGGCCAGCTTAAAGCAGGGATCATATGGAGATAAGGAATATTGCGATAATAGCACATGTAGACCACGGTAAAACAACTTTGGTAGATAAAATCTTACACGCAACGATGGTATTCAGGGATAACCAGGAAACTGGTGAGTTGATCATGGACAGCAACGACCTGGAAAAAGAAAGAGGCATTACCATTTTCAGTAAGAATGCCGCGGTTGTTTATAAGGGCGTCAAAATAAATGTAATTGACACACCCGGTCACGCCGATTTTGGAGGCGAGGTGGAACGCGTATTAAAAATGGCCGATGGCGTTTTGTTGCTCGTGGATGCATTTGAGGGACCCATGCCCCAAACCCGTTTTGTTCTGCAAAAAGCCCTTCACCTGAATTTAAGGCCGATAGTAGTAATCAATAAGATTGATAAGCCAAATTGCCGGCCCGAGGAAGTGCATGAAGCTATTTTCGAATTGTTCTTCAACCTGGATGCAACCGAAGCGCAGCTGGATTTTCCAACTTATTATGGTTCTGGAAAGCATGGCTGGTTCAACGATTCCATTACCCCGTCTGAAGATATTACTCCCCTGCTTGACGGAATCTTAAAATTCGTTCCTGCACCAGAGATAAATGAAGGCCCGCTCCAGATGCAGATCACTTCACTCGATTATTCTTCATTTCTCGGCAGGATCGCCGTTGGAAAAGTTGCCCGCGGCGTCATTAAAGAGGGGCAGACCGTTGCTTTGATGCAGGCGGACGGGAGCATAAAAAGATCCAAGGTTAAAGAATTATATGTGTTTGAATCACTGGGGAAGAAAAAAACCACCGAAGTGATTTGTGGCGATATCTGCGCAGTTGTCGGATTGGAAGACTTTAATATCGGAGATACTATTGCCGATTTCGAAAACTCCGAAGCCCTTCCTGTAATCAGTGTGGATGAACCCACGATGAGCATGATGTTTTCTATCAACAACTCGCCTTTTTATGGCAAGGATGGGAAATATGTTACTTCCCGTCACCTGCGCGACCGCCTCATGAAAGAGACTGAAAAAAACCTGGCCCTGCGGGTGGAAGATACGGGCAGTGCAGATAGCTTCCTTGTATTTGGCCGCGGAATCCTTCACCTGGGAATCCTTATTGAAACCATGCGAAGGGAAGGCTATGAACTTACTGTGGGCCAGCCCCAGGTAATCGTCAAAGAGATCAATGGCCGCAAATCCGAACCATTTGAAGTGTTGGTTGTGGACGTGCCGGCTGAATACAGTGGAAGAGTAATAGATATGGTAACGCAGCGTAAGGGGGAATTGCATGTAATGGAAACCAAGGGGGACATGCAGCATCTGGAATTCGAGATCCCTTCACGCGGGCTGATAGGTCTCCGTTCGGGCATGCTCACCAATACGGCCGGAGAAGCAGTTATGGCACATCGTTTCAGTGAATACAAACCCTGGAAAGGACCCATACCCGGAAGGAACAATGGCGTTCTTATTTCCAAAAATCAATCTGCCACTACAGGTTATTCGATAGATAAGCTGCAGGACCGCGGTTCGTTTTTTGTGGATCCGGGAGAAGAGGTATATGTTGGTCAGATCATTGCCGAACATATTAAGCCAGGCGACCTCATCGTCAATGCTACAGAAGGAAAAAAACTTTCCAATATGCGTGCCAGCGGGAGCGATGATTCCGTTCGGATCGTTCCCAGGATCCAAATGACCCTGGAAGAATGCATGGAATATATCCAGCAGGATGAATGCATTGAAGTCACTCCAAAAAATATCCGCCTGCGAAAGACGATCCTCGATGAAGAAGAAAGGAAGAAATTTCAGCGAATGCTGAAGACAGAGGAAGTTGGGTAAGAAGTTTGTGGTTGATGGTTGATAGTTGATGGTTGATGGTTGATGGTTGTCCGGAAAGGTCTGAAAACCGAATTCAATTTGGACATTATACTTTAAACTGCCGGATTTTGACTTGAAAATTGAATCTGAAGTCCATCAACCATCAACCATCAACCATCAACGATTTTCTTATCTTTGCCAAAAGCTTAGGAGATGAAAAATATTATTGCAGCAATGCTCAGCCTTTGTTTCTTCCTGGCATCTCCGGGTACAAAGGCACAGTGCTCAATCTGCACACGTACTGCGCAACAGCTGGGTGATGGACCGGCCAGGGGATTGAATACAGGCATTCTTTATCTCGCATTCACCCCGCTTGCAATCGGAGGATTTATAGGTTATCGCTGGTGGAGGCAAAACCGGGATTAGGTAAACCCAAGATATACGACAAAAATGCCTGTTTTTTCTGTTCTCATTCCAACCTGGAACAATCTTCCATATTTAAAGTTATGTATCGAAAGCCTTCGCCGGCATGCTTCTTTCAACCTTGAGATCATAGTGCACATCAATGAAGGTAAGGACGGAACAAAAGAATGGATTGAAGGCCAGCAGGATATTCTTTATACGTTCAGTGAAGAAAACATCGGGGTTTGTCTGGCGCTTAACCAATGCAGGACTCTTGCCAATTCCGATTATCTCGTTTATGTGAACGACGATATGTACCTCTGTCCGGGCTGGGATAAGGCATTGCTGGATGAAATTACAAACATCGGTCACCCGTTTTTCTTTTTATCCGCAACAGCTATTGAACCGGTATACACGGGCAATCCCTGTGTGATCGTGCGGGATTTTGGCAAGGACCCCGCTTCTTTCAACGAGTCCGAATTGCTGCAAAAGTTCAATGAACCTGTTAAAGAAAACTGGTGCGGAGCCACCTGGCCTCCGAATGTGGTGCACAAAAAAATCTGGGACCTTGTGGGAGGATACAGTATTGAATTTTCGCCCGGTCTTTATTCGGATCCGGATTTTTCAATGAAGCTCTGGCAGGCCGGCCTGCGTTTATTTAAAGGTATTTCCGCCAGCCGGGCATATCATTTCGGAGGAAAGTCAACTTCCAGGATGGTTCGCAACCGGGGATATTATACGTTTATTTCCAAGTGGGGAATGACCTCACGCACATTCACCAGCACATATCTGAGAAGCGGAGAACCATTCCAGGGAGAGTTGAAGACGCCGGAAACAGGAACTGCACTGAGTTTCAAGAATTGGGTAAAACGATTAGGCGCAGCTTGGAAAAAGCCATTTCCCTGACCTTTATTTTTTTGCCAGGGCATTTGCGTAAGCGATCACAAAACGGTATAAATTAAATCCTGGCTGATCGGCAGAAGTTTGAAGCGAAAGGTTGAGTTGTTCCCTGTCAATATCACGCATCCGGTATTCCAAAATAAGTTGCCAGGCTTTTTCCTCAAAAAGCCTGAATGATTTTTTGGATGAAATATGTTTGCTGTTTTCCATGATGGCTTCATAGAGTTCCCCGATACCTTTTTCCTCTGTCGCTACCGTTTGCAGGAATTTAAGGTCTGAAAAAGTTTTTCCTGTTTGAAATTGAAGAGAGGATTTCAGGGATTGTAAGTACTCGAATGCGCCTGCCCGGTCCGATTTATTTACCACAAAAATATCTCCGATTTCCAGGATCCCGGATTTCATGCCCTGGATATCGTCACCTGACTCAGGAACCAGTACGAGCACGACCTGGTCCGCCAGTTTTGCGATATCTACTTCAGATTGCCCAACGCCCACAGTTTCAATCAGAATATAATCAAAGCCAGCGTTGGAAAGCAGGTCGGTGATTTGAAAAATATGAGGATGAAGTCCCCCGACTGAACCGCGACTGGCCAGGGACCGGATATATACCTGCGCATGATCCTGCCAGCGGTTCATCCGGATGCGATCACCGAGTAAGGCTCCGGAGTGAAAACCGGATGATGGATCCACGCATAGAATGGCCAGTTTCTTCTTGTGGTCCACTGCATGCTTTGTCAGCGCATCCACCAGGGTGCTTTTTCCGGCGCCCGGAGGTCCTGTGATACCGATTACCGGAACATGCCTGTTTTCCAGGCCCTGAAGCAGTTCTTCTGAACCCGGCATATTGTTTTCAATAAGGGAAATGGCACGCGCAATGGATCGGAAATCTCCTTTCCGGATGAGAGAAAGACCGGGCGGCCCGGGATCAACTGGATGAACTTGCATGCTTTTCCAAAGCTAAGTTAAAATCGAGGTACGGGCAGAGGAGGGTCTTCTGAAAAGAAATTTTGAAATAAGGCGGCATGAGCGGTTAAATTTGCCCCTTGATTTTATCAATGACCGATAGATTCTTTTTCAAGGCATGACCAATTTCGTTCCCATCTTTCCATTGTCTGTTGTGGTGTTTCCGGGAGAAACTCTTAATCTCCACATTTTTGAACCGCGCTATAAGGAGTTGGTAAAGGAATGTTTTACCGGCAAAAAAAGCTTTGGCATTCCAACGGTCATCAATGGCAAGGTGGGCGAGACGGGCACCCTCGTCGAAGTTGCCGAGATGGTCAAGGAATATGAAAATGGAGAAATGGATATTATTACCCGGGGAACCATCGTGTTCAGAATCCTGGAGATCATCAAAACGGTCCCGGATAAGCTTTATAGCGGTGCCATTGTAAATTATCCGCATAATACGCGGGAATATTCAAAGAAAGATCTGATGCAACTGGTCCTGAAAGCAGTTCGCGAATTGCACCGGGTACTCAATATAAGTAAAGACTTCAAAAAACCAGATGGCGAATTAAATACCTATGATATTGCCCATCATGCAGGTTTATCACTTGAAGAGGAATATGAGTTGCTTGGCTTATTCAGGGAAGAACAGCGTCAGGAATATTTAAAAAGGCACCTGGGTAAGGTATTGCCGGTGATTATGGAAATGGAAGTTTTAAAAGAAAGGGTGAAGCTGAATGGCCATTTCAAGAATTTGTCTTCATTTCGTCTCGGAGAATGATCCATTTCTTCTAAATCAACTGAATGATTACCACGCTTTGTTTTGATTTTGGAAATACCCGTTTAAAATTTGCTGTTTTTTCCGGAGCAGAGCTGAAAGAAGTCCATTTATTAAAGGACGACCAGGAAGATACTATCCGGGATTGTCTCGCAAAATACCATCCTGGTAAAACGATTCTGTCTTCTGTTATTGATCATGAACCAGCAGTGGAAACTGTACTGGCAGCGGAGAGCCGGTTTCATAAACTGAACCATCATTCCAGGGTGCCGGTAACAACACCCGTAGGGAAACCGGAAACCATTGGAGCGGATCGCCTTGCGCTGGTAGTTGCTGCGAATCACTTTTATCCGGAGTCAAATAATCTGGTGATCGGTCTTGGTTCCGCTATAACCTTCAATTATGTCAATCGTTTCGCGCAGTTCACAGGCGGCAGCATCTCTCCGGGCATGGAAATTCGGTTTAAATCGCTGGAATTATTTACTGATAAATTGCCGCTGATCGGGCCTCATTGGAACTTCCCGCTGATAGGGTATGATACGAAAACGAATATCCAGTCGGGCGTGATTTTCGGTATGGCAAAAGAAATAGACGGAGTGATCGAAGCTTATGAGGAACGATATGAGAAATTGAACGTGCTGATGAGCGGGGGGGATGCGCATTATTTCATGCCGTTTTTGAAAAAACGGATTAACCTGGAGCCTGACCTGATTTTTAAGGGACTTTATATTATCAGTGAATTCAATCAATAAATGCTAAAGTTATTTTCCGGATATTTTGTCTCGCTGCTGCCGGGCCTGCTGGCCTGCCTCCTGTTGCCGTCGTGTGAAAATAATATGAAAAACCTCCCTTCCTTCCGCCAGAAACACATCAGTGTAGACGAAGGTAAACAGATCACGGCCTATCTGAGTGAAGATGCCAGGGTGAAAGCCAGGCTAACGGCACCGTATATGCGAAGGAGTGAAGTGGATTCGCCTTATGTGGAATTCCCGAATGGCCTGCATGTGGATTTCTTCAACGATTCGCTGGTAATTCAAAGCACGATGGATGCCCGCTACGGAAAACGGCGTGAAATTGACCAGAAGGTTTTGTTAAGGGATAGTGTGGTGGTAAAGAATATACTCAAAGGGGACACCCTGTATTGTCAGGAGCTTTGGTGGGATGAGAAAGCAGAAAAATTCTATACCGATAAACCCGTGCGCATCCACAAGGCCGGAGGAACAATCCTTTACGGAACGGGGCTGACAGCTCCCCAGGATTTCAGCGGGTACACGATCTACCAGATTACAGGACCATTTGCTTTTCCCGAGAATGGAATGCCGAGGAATTAGAGCGGTTGATGGAAAGAGTTGACGGTTGACAGTTGGCGGTTGACAGTTGACGGCGGTTCATAAAAGTTTACAATCAAATGGAACTCAAACTGCGCAAATCAAGAAGTTAAATTATAATTTTAAATTTCCAATTAAAGTCCGTCAACCGTCAACCGTCAACCCTCAACCCTCTCAGGTCCGTCAACCGTCAACTCTTTCCGCCGGGAGGGTGCAATAAATGAAAAAGCCCCGGAATACTCCGGGACTTTTGAATGTGTTTGTACTTTACCTAACCATTACCAAGTTGGTCATCAATAGGGTACAAATTTTAACACCTTCGTAGGATTTGGCTTTTCGTGGAATTTGGATTTTAACAGTCTTAAATGAGTTCTTTCAAACGGTCTGGTGGTTCATAGATATTGGTTTCTCAAAAAATTTGGACATCGGATGAACCATTTGAACGAGCATCAATCAAGATGACTATGTAAACATACAAATTGGGTATCCTCAGGCAAGCGGATTTGCGCTCGATCTCTACATTGCGGAAAATACGGAAGATTTTGGCATTGCTACGCAAGTTTCAGGGGCGCGTAGGGGTTTGTATTTAGGCCAAGGCTGTGATATTGTTGACAGTTGGCGGAGAGAGTTGATGGTTGATAGTTGATGGTTGATGGAAGTCCGCGAAGGTTTGAGAACCGAATTCAATTCGCACATAATCCCTTAAACCGCTAGATTTTGACTTGAAATTTGTAAAGAAAGTCCATCAACCATCAACCTTCTATCCTCTCCGGTCGCATCTGAGGAAAAAGCAGCACATCCTGAATGGAGGATTGATTGGTTAGCAGCATGGCCAGGCGGTCAATACCGATGCCTATCCCCGCTGTTGGCGGCATGCCATATTCAAGGGCCCGGAGAAAATCATGATCAATGATCATGGCTTCTTCATCCCCACGTGCCATGAGCGCTGCCTGCTCTTCAAAGCGTTCCCGCTGATCCACCGGATCATTCAGTTCAGAATATGCATTTGCGATTTCCTTTCCATTTATGATCAGCTCAAAACGCTCGACCAATCCAGGCCGGGTGCGGTGTTTTTTCGTCAGGGGACTCATTTCAACGGGGTAATCTGTAATAAAGGTGGGCTGGATGAAATTATGTTCGCAAGTATTCCCAAATAGCCCATCTATAAGTTTGCCCTTTCCCATACTGTTGTCTGCCTCGATATGCAGCTTCCTGCAAAGCCTCCTTAAACCCTCTTCATCCATCAGCGCTACGTCTTCCCCGGTTGCTTCCCGGATGGCATCATAAATACTTATTCGTTTATAAGGGGCCTTAAAATCAATTTCTTTCTCCCCGGCATTAACTTTTGTGCCGCCATTTACGGCATTGGCCGTTGTTTCCAGCAACTGCTCTGTTGTTTCCATCATCCAGAAATAATCTTTATAAGCCACGTAAAATTCCAGGATCGTGAATTCCGGGTTATGGGTTCGGTCCATGCCCTCATTTCGGAAATTCCGGCTGAATTCATATACCCAGTCGAACCCACCAACGATCAGTCGCTTCAGATAAAGTTCATTGGCGATGCGCAGGTAGAATGGAACGTCAAGCGCATTGTGGTGGGTAACAAAAGGACGTGCCGCAGCTCCTCCGGGAATGGTCTGTAAAACGGGGGTATCCACTTCCAGGGCACCTTGTCCGTTTAGGAATTCGCGCATGGAATTGATCATCCTGGAACGCTTGATAAAAACCTCCTTCACCTGCGGATTTACAATCAGATCGGCATACCGCTGACGGTAACGGAATTCCGGATCAGTAACTGCATCAAAAGTCTCCCCTTCTTTTTCCTTGACCACTGGAATGGGCCTGAGTGCCTTTGCAAGCAGGGTAAATTCTTTGACATGAACAGAAATCTCTCCTGTTTTTGTATTAAAAACATATCCTTTTACCCCAATAATATCGCCAATATCGGTCAGGTGCTTCCAAACCTTATCATAGAGGGTTTTGTCCTCTCCCGGGCAAATTTCATCCCTTTTGAGATATAACTGGATCTTTCCGGAACTGTCCTGAATTACGGCAAATGAAGCTTTCCCCATATCCCGGATGCTCATGATGCGGCCGGCAAGGCAAACGGATTCGAAATCGGACTTATTCTCTTCCCCGCGGAAATTGGCCTTTATATATGCAGCGCTGCTGTTTACAGGGAAAGCGGGTGCAGGATAGGCCGCAATGCCCAATTCCCGGAGGGATTTAAGCTTTTCGCGACGGATCAATTCCTGCTCAGACAAGTGGGGGGTGGCCATACTTCGTGGGTTTCGAAATTCTGCAAATGTACACGAATATGTTTTTCAGGGGTTAAGCCGAAACACTGCTGGAATTCCGGGCTCGTTTTTACATAGTTTACCGTATTTTCGTCCCATAAATAATGGCGATGAAGTTCGAGAAGATCAATAACAAGGGACAAGCGCAGTTATTCCGGAACCATTATATGGAAATGTTAACAAAGACGCATCCGATGGTGATCTGGGGGATGTATGTGCCGGTAATTATTTATTTTTTATACCTGAGTGACTACAGATTTGAAATCAGCCAGGGGATGATATTCTTCGTGTTCGCCTCGGGCACGTTTTTCTGGACTTTTTTCGAGTACCTGATGCATCGTTTTGCCTTTCACGCTATCGGAGAAAGCGAAAGAGCTAAGAAATTCATTTATATCATGCACGGGAACCATCACCATTTTCCGCGCGACAAGGAGCGCCTTTTCATGCCCCCGGTGCCCAGCATTATCATCAGCTCCCTGGTCTTTGGGATCATGTTCCTGGCCCTGAAGGAATACTCATTTGCCTTCTTTTCCGGATTTATCCTGGGCTATCTTTTCTATGGGAGCATCCACTTTGCAATCCATGCCTGGAACCCTCCCTTCAAATGGATGAAACCCCTTTGGAGAAATCATCACCTGCACCATTATAAGGATCATAGCAGGGGATTCGGTGTCAGCACCACGATCTGGGACCGGGTTTTTGGAACCATGTTCGATCTGCAGAAGGAAAAGGAGGACAAGGAAAAAGTGCGCGAACTGATGTACAAATAATTCCTTTTGGAGATCACTGATATTTTTCAAAGACACCCAGCCCAAACAAGGCAAAGTCAAATTTTACAGGGTCCTTTGAATCCATTTTCCGGAGCGCTTCCGTGAGTTCCGTGGCCGTGGTCCAGTCCGTCTGCTTCCTGCTGATCAGACCAAAATGCCTGGCTACCCGGGACACATGCAGGTCTACCGGGCAAATCAGATCTGCCGGCGATATTTTCCTCCATAAGCCGAAATCGACCCCATGATCATCCCGCCGCACCATCCAGCGCAGATACATATTCAATCTTTTACAGGCTGCGTTTTTTTCCGGAGTGGCAATATGTTTTTGAGTGCGCCGGGGTGCATCTTCCAGGGAAAAAAACCGATTGTAAAAAGCACTGAGACCGTTTTTCATTTGGTTTCTGCCTTTAATGGATCGGGCGGGACAGAAAGGCCGTTTCGAGTGACTCATGTTTCTGATAATGTGACCTCAAAAAACGAATAAAATAAAGCAGATCAGTAGCGTTAAACGTACGGTGTTTAAATTCCAGGAATCTTTTGAGGTCTTTTTCCTTGTGATTTACAATGAATTCATAAGGGGAATTGTCCATGGCTTCATCAGCTCGCCGGACTTCCGGATAATCGTCTTCCGGTTTCCCCATGCAAATACCGATGCAAAAAGTCCTGCAATCTCAATGTCCTGCTTTTTATGAAAACGGTGAGGCACCGAGATAGGGTCATCCATAATGAAAGAAGGATGATTGTATTGCTGCACCTTTTTTTCTAAAAAATCCTGGAGCTCAGTTTTGTTTTTCAAATTCCCGTATTAATAGGTTGAAGGTTGATGGTTGATGGTTGGAAGGAGTTGATGGTTGATGGTTGATGGACGTCCGAAATGCTTTGGAAACTGAATTCAATTTGAACATAATACTTTAAACTGCCGGATTTTGACCCGAAATTTGTACCTGAATTCCATCAACCATCAACCATCAACCATCAACTTCATCCGTCAACCAATTTACCCTATTGCATTTTCAAGGTCTTCAATAAGATCATCAACATCTTCAATACCCACGCTGAGTCGGATCAGCGAATCACTAAGTCCGTTTCTGATCCTTTCTTCCTTTGGAATCGAAGCATGAGTCATGCTTGCAGGATGGCTTATCAGAGATTCGACGCCGCCAAGGCTCTCTGCAAGGGAAAATAATTTTGTGGACGACAGGACCCGCTTTGTTTCTTCCGGCGATTCGTTTTTCAATTCAAAGCTGAGCATGCCGCCGAAACCGCTCATTTGTTTTTTAGCAATTTCATATCCGGGATGGTCTTCAAAGCCACACCAGTAAACTTTGCGCACGCTTTTATGCGCGCGCAGATAGCGGGCGATCTTTTCCCCATTCTGGCAATGCCTTTCCATGCGGATCTGCAGGGTTTTGATACCTCTCAATACCAGAAAGCAATCCTGAGGCCCGGGCACGGCTCCGCAGGATTTTTGAATAAAATAAAGCTGGTCGAGCAGACCTGCATCATTCATCATTACACATCCATGGATCACATCACTGTGGCCTCCGAGGTACTTGGTAGCTGAATGTACAACGATGGCGGCTCCAAAATCCAGCGGATTTTGCAGGGCTGGCGAAGCAAAAGTGTTGTCTACACAAAGCAGCAGGTTTTTTTCTTTGGCAATAGCTGAAACTGCAGCCAGGTCAACGATGTTCATCAGAGGATTTGTGGGCGTTTCCATCCAGACCAACCTGGTTTTAGGGTTGATGAGGGGAAGGATATGATCCGCCTGCTGCATGTCAACATAATGAAACCGGATACCCGCCTTTTCAAATATTTTGGAAAACAGGCGGAACGTCCCCCCGTACATATCGTTTGCTGCGATCACTTCGTCACCGGGAACAAGCAGGCGGATAACGGCATCAGATGCGGCAACCCCACTGCTGAAACTAAGTGCATAGCGCGCGTTTTCAGTGCTGGCCAAAGCCTTTTCCAGGGCGGTGCGGGTAGGATTCCGGGAGCGGGCATATTCATATCCCTTATTCCGTCCCGGTGCTTCCTGAACAAAAGTGGAGGTTTGGTAAACCGGCGGAATTATGGATCCGGTACTGGGGTCTGGCTCCATGCCTGCATGGATAAGTCGCGTAGCAAATTTCATGTGCAAATTTATTTGAAAAAAGAAAAGACAGTTGTACCGGCTATCAAATTACAGGAATGGATTACCAGCTGATGGGCAGGCGGGCTTCCTGATCATCCCAGACCATCTGCAATTCCGTTTTGTTTTTATCATCACCGTCAAAACAGATCGTAAAAATATCAACGGTATCAGTTCTTTTTTTCACAGGCACATCCGCACGCAGCAGATCTTTTTTTTCATCATAGTCAAATGCACCCCAGGTATCCGTTTCCTTATTTACAATGAGGGTCCATTTGCTGGAATCCGGAATCGCATATAAAGTATATTTGCCCTTGGGCACTTTTTTACTATTAATCTTCACATCCCTGAAAAATTCGATTTCAGTGGCCTCATTGGCGCCCAGCCGCCATACACTGCGATAAGGAACCAGGTCTCCGAAAATAACCCGATTATTTTTTTGCGGACGCCCGTAGATAACACGAGCAATCAGAGGCGCATCTGCCTTATGTTGAATCTTGAGAATAGGATAATTCACAGGATAATAGCACATATCCATGGGCGATTTATCCAGCGGGGGTAATTCATTCTGCGCTTTCACTGTCGCAAGGCCAAACATCATCAGCATTCCTAAAATAATGGATTTCATATTTTGAAATTAATGCAAAGGTACAACTAAGTATTGCCCCTGTCCGGGCGAAGATAGAGCAACTCGTGGAAAGCAAAAGTTTTCAGGTTAGGGAAGAAAAGATCATAACAATTCTTTAATTCCTCGTAATGGGCGATGAACGCATCGTATACCGGCTGCGGATCCTTTATATATTTCGCGCGGTGTGCCAGACCCTCGAAACTTCGTTGAATGCCTGCCGGGTAGCGGTAATTCAGAAGCCAGTTCTGGCTGCGCATATAATAAAGAAAACGCCCGAATGCCGGAGGTAATAAATTCTCAAAAGGATCCAGCTGATCATAGGTTTTTTCCGCAAATGCTTCCAGCGCTCCTTCTTCAAATTCATGCGGATCATTAGCCAGGAAATGATCGTAAATGATGTCCATAAAACTTCCTGCATATAAACCGCAGGCTTGCTTCAGATATTGTTTTGCTGTTTTTGTTGCGGGATGGTAATCGGTGTATTCGTCTATCCGCCGGTGCAGGTCGATTCCGTTTTGCACTTTCAGGGAGTAGTCAAATTTTTTTTTGCCCTTGACAAAATCGCTTATCATGTTACCCGCCAGAATTTCCGGGTCTCCAAAGGAAAGCCACGCATGCGCGAGATAGTTCACTTATTTTACATTTTTATCAAGCCAATCTCCCATTTTTTGCAGGGCCTCAGGAGCGAAAGTTTCTTCGAGCTGACCATATTCTTCAACAGTGCAGGTTTTGCAATGCTGAAACAAATGATTCAAACCCGGCAATTTTTCTGTTGAATAGTTTTTGGAAGAGCTTTTCTTCAGGGCATTTTCAATTGCTGCCAGATTCTGATCGGGCAACACCTGGATGTCTTTGGATCCGTCCAGGGCGAGCACCTGGCAATGCAGTTTGCTGATAAATTCCGCAGGATCAGACCGGAGAAAATAAACAAACCAGGGCGTATTCATTCTGTCCAGCTGCGCCCGGATTTGGCTCCTGGCGCTTGCCTCGTCGAAGATCCCCATCGCAGCGACAATAGCCGCATTCGTGGTTTTCTTCCAGGATAAGTAGCTTTTCCAGGCCTGTTCATGTATACTTGTTTCCACGTCATTGGCAAAATCCTTACTGGTTGCGCTGTCTGCATCGCCTGTGCTTTTGCCCATCTGCCGATCGTCTACCCTGAGTACGGCATAACCACGGCGCGTGAGATAGTCGGCGATAACCGCAAAAGGTTTATGTCCGAAAAGGGTTTCATCCCGGTCCTGCTGACCACTACCGGTAATGAGGATCGCAGCTGCGAAGGGTCCACCGGACCTGGGATAGGTTAGGGTTCCTGAATAATGAATGCCGGAAACAGGATTATCATATTCAAGATCCTCGCTGCTGTAAGGGAATGGCGGCTTCGGTGTCTGGGGCCTGATGAGCACTTTTTCAGTATCCGATGACCGGCCAAGACCCAGCGGGAAATTCTGGCCGTTCTGAAAAAAATATCCCCTAATGCTGTCGCTTCCGTTCCATTTACCCAGCAACCCTCCATTGATTAATTTTATTCCGATCTCCAGACTATCTCCCCTTACAAGGGTTTGATCGCATGCAAGCCCATACGCATGCTGGTCGGGGCTGTCGAAGCTGGATAAATAGGAATGAGCGGAATCCGGTTTAATGTGAAAAACGAGTTTAAGTTTTTGCGGGCCTGCTATCAAAATGCCCTGCCAGTTACCTGTGATGCCCTGTGCGCATGGAAATAATGAAATGGTCAAAAATAAAAAGACGAGAGATCCATTTTTCATGTGCCAGCTTTCATTAAAATTACATTTAAAATGATTTCCCGGAGAGAATCGTTGAAACCCTGGCCTGCGTTCTTTTTATGTCGGCTTTTGCTCCTGAGAGGAATGATTTGAATGAGGATTTAAAAAAAATTATTTTTGCCCTTCAAGTTTACCAGCATACATGAATAAAGGACCCGTTTCCCAGTTTATATCGCATCATTACAGGCATTTTAATGCAGCAGCCCTGGTGGACGCAGCAAAAGGTTATGAGACCCATTTAACGGAAGGAGGAAAAATGATGGTTACCCTGGCAGGCGCGATGAGTACGGCTGAGCTCGGCGTTTCGCTGGCAGAGATGATCCGCCAGGATAAAATACATATCATCTCCTGCACGGGCGCCAATCTTGAAGAGGATATCATGAACCTGGTCGCGCATTCGCATTACAGGAGGGTTCCTCATTACCGTGACCTCACACCGCAGCAGGAATGGGAACTATTGGAAAAAGGATTGAACCGGGTGACGGACACCTGCATTCCTGAGGAACAGGCGTTCCGGAAGATCCAGCACCACATCGTGAGCCTCTGGAAGGACGCGGATCAGAAAGGAGAAAGGTATTTTCCGCACGAATTCATGTACAAGCTGCTCCTGAGCAAAGTCATGGAAAAAGGCTATGAAATTGATGTAAAAGATAGCTGGATGATTGCTGCGGCAGAAAAAAACCTTCCAATTGTTGTAGGTGGCTGGGAAGACAGTACCATGGGAAATATTTTTGCTTCCTATATTGTAAAAGGGGAGATGAAGCCTACGACCATGAAAAGCGGAATTGAATATATGGTCTGGTTGTCCGATTGGTACCGTAAAAATTCCGGCGGGAAAGGCATTGGCTTTTTTCAGATCGGGGGCGGAATTGCCGGCGATTTCCCCATCTGCGTGGTGCCGATGATGTATCAGGATCTGGAATGGCACGATGTTCCGTTCTGGAGTTATTTCTGCCAGATTTCGGACTCCACCACTTCTTATGGATCCTATTCCGGCGCCGTCCCCAATGAAAAGATCACCTGGGGGAAACTGGATATTCACACGCCCAAATACATTGTGGAAAGTGACGCAACCATTGTTGCCCCACTTATATTTGCCTGGATTCTGGGCTGGTAAAAATCAGGCAGACCATTAAAAGACATTATGGTCGAAGTAACCAGCGAAGCGATTTCACTGAGACCATTAAAAGACTTTATGGCTCGAAGTAACTAGCGAAGCGATTTCACTGAGACCATTAAAAGACTTTATGGCTCGAAGTAACTAGCGAAGCGATTTCACTGAGACCATTAAAAGACTTTATGGCTCGAAGTAACTAGCGAAGCGATTTCACTGAGACCATTAAAAGACTTTATGGCTCGAAGTAACCAGATAAAATGAACGGATGAAGAAGCTTGGAAACTTTGTAGCCGGCAAATGGATCGAAACAGAAGGGGAAGGGCAAACGCTGTTTAATGCGGTGACCGGAGAAGCGATTTGTATTGCCGGCAGTAAAGGAGTGGATTTTCAGCAGGTGCTGGATTACGGCCGAAATACCGGAAATCCTGCTTTGCGCAGCATGAGCTTTCAGGAGCGGGGACGAATGCTAAAAGCCCTCGCACTTCATCTTCAGCAGCATCTGGAAAAATTTTACAGTCTCAGTTTTCTTACGGGTGCTACGCGGGCCGACAGTTGGATTGATATTGAAGGCGGCATCGGGAATTTGTTCTCTTACGCTTCCCTGAGAAGAAAATTCCCTGATCAACCATTTTGCACTGACGGGGATCCTGTGAACCTAAGCAAAACAAATACTTTCGCCGGCCATCATTTACTGGTTCCCAGGGAAGGCGTGGCGGTTCATATCAATGCCTATAATTTTCCTGTGTGGGGAATGCTGGAGAAAATTGCCGTAAACCTGCTTGCCGGGGTTCCGGCAATCGTAAAACCGGCAACTTTAACTTCCTTCTTAACGGAGGCCGTTGTAAGGGAAATACATGCCTCACAAATTCTTCCGGAAGCTGCATTGCAATTGATCTGCGGAAGTACGGGAAATCTGCTGGACCTGCTTACGGCTCAGGATACGGTTACGTTTACGGGGTCCGCGTCAACAGGCCTCAAGCTAAAATCCAATCCGAATATTCTCAGGGAGAATGTTTCTTTTACCATGGAAGCAGATTCACTGAATTGTATTGTGCTCGGTGAGGACGTGGATCCTTCAAAACCCGAATGGGAAATTTTTGTAAAAGAGGTGAGAAAGGAAATGACCGTAAAAGCCGGACAAAAATGCACAGCCATCCGCAGGATATTCGTTCCGGAAGGCCGGATAGAAGACATGAGTAAATCCATTATCAAGGCATTGGCTCAAACTGTTATCGGTAATCCTGTTAACGAAAAAGTCCGGATGGGCTCACTGGCCGGACAGGATCAGCGGAAAGAAGTACGCGATCAGGTTCAGAAATTATTAGCCTCCTCGCAAATCATTTATGGGTCAATAGACAGTGTGGAATTATTGGATGCTGATGCTGTCAAAGGCGCATTTATGAGTCCCCTGCTCCTGCTGAACGAGCGGCCTTTTTCCGGTGAAGAAGCGCATCGTATCGAAGCATTTGGACCAGTGAGTACGCTCATGCCCTATAAAAATCTGGATGAAGCAATCGCTTTATCAAAAAAGGGAAAGGGTTCTTTATGCAGTACCATTGTCACGTCGATTGATGAAATTGCAAAGCAGTACGTAATAGGCGCAGCAACGCACCATGGCAGGATATTGGCACTGAACAGGGATTGCGCAAAAGAAAGTACCGGCCATGGCTCACCGCTTCCCATGTTGGTTCATGGAGGACCGGGAAGGGCAGGCGGCGGAGAAGAAATGGGAGGTGCGCGCGGCGTAAAGCATTATATGCAAAGGGTAGCTATTCAGGGTTCGCCAACAACACTTACGGCCATCACGTCCGTATATCAGGCGCACGCTAAGCAGATCGTGGAAGAAAAGCATCCATTTAGAAAATATTTTGAAGAGCTGAAAATCGGGGACACGGTAATTACACATAAACGTACAATTACGGAATCAGATATTGCGCAATTTGCCAATCTCAGCTGGGATCATTTTTATGCCCATACCGACCATACTTCCCTGGAAGGAACAATTTTTGAAAGACCCGTGGCACATGGTTACTTTATTCTCAGCGCCGCAGCAGGATTATTTGTGGATGCAGCCAAGGGTCCTGTTCTTTTAAATTACGGAATAGAAGAGTGCCGGTTCATAAAACCTGTTTACGCGGGAACAACGATCGGCGTCAGGCTCACCTGCAAAGAGAAAACAGACCAGGAATTAAGCGAAGGGGATACTGTTCAGAAAGGAATCGTGAAATGGTATGTTGATGTTATCGACGATTCAGGAGAATCCGTGATGATTGCAAGTATCCTCACCATGGTAAGGAAAAAATCATAATTAATATGAATGGGCATGTATCCGGTTATGTGAAATCGGTGAGGCATGGTCAATGCCTGACAATCGAATTTTTTCATCCCCAAAGCAATTCGCTGCCAGGCAATCTGCTGATGGAACTTGGCTTTCAGATTCATGCGGCCGGCCTCGACGATGATGTTCGTGTGATCGTGCTGCGGTCAGCGGGCGAAAAATCATTTTGCGCCGGAGCATCTTTTCAGGAACTGTCCAAAATAAAAACTGCCAGGGAGGGTGAAGACTTTTTCAATGGCTTCGCACATGTTTTTAATAGCATGCGCAAATGTCCCAAGTTTATTATTGCCCGTATCCAGGGTAAATGTGTGGGTGGTGGCGTTGGACTTGCTGCTGCTGCAGACTACGCGATTGCGCTGACTGGCGCTGAAATCAAACTCAGCGAGCTTTCACTGGGCATTGGTCCCTTTGTAATAGGCCCAGTCATGGAACGTAAAATCGGATTATCCGCTTTTTCCCAGCTTGCCATTGATGCATCTTCATGGAGGACGGCCGAATGGGCGAAGTCAAGAGGCTTTTATTCGGAAGTACACGCAACAAGGGAAGTCATGGATGAATCCATATACCGCCTGCAGAATCACCTGAGTCATTCCAATCCCGAGGCGATGAAGGAAATGAAGAAGATGTTTTGGGAAGGCACCTCTCATTGGGATCAGCTGTTGGCTGAACGCGCAAAAATAAGCGGTAAACTGGTAATTAGTTCTTTTACGCAGGAGGCGATTGGGAAGTTGAAAATTAAAAATTAAAAATTAAAAAGTAAAAATTTGAACTTCATATTTCTGAAACTAAAAACATTTGGGTCGTTTTTTTAATTTTTAATTTTTAATTTTTAATTTTCTCTACCTCAAATCATCATAAGCATAAAGCGGATCAATCGCACTATCGGGTGTCATGCTGAATACGGAATGCAGAAGTCCGTCTTTCAGACCATAAACCCATCCATGGAGTTGAGGAGCTTTTGTATGCTGCCATGCACGTTGTATGATAGAGGTTTTGGCCAGGTGTAAAACCTGTTCCTGTACATTCAGTTCAGTCAGGCGGTCTTCTCTTTTTCCCAGGTCGGAAATCGCTTCCAGCTCATCGCGGTGCAGGCGGTAAACATCCTTTATGTTCCGGAACCACATATTAAGCACCTGCTTGAAATCATGGCTGGTCATAGCTGCCTTTATGCCGCCGCACCCATAGTGACCACAAACGATCACGTGCTTTACCTTCAGATGAACGACAGCATATTCCAGCACGCTGAGCAGGTTTACATCCGTATGGATTACCAGGTTTGCCAGGTTCCTGTGAACAAAAATTTCTCCTGGTAATGTGCCGGTGATTTCATTTGCCGGCACCCGGCTGTCGCTGCATCCTATCCACAAAAATTCAGGATGCTGATCGGCCAGATTCCGGAAGAAATCAGGCGATTCTTTCACCATGCCGGCAGCCCAGGATTTATTATTGGAAAGCAGTTTCTCGTAAGCGCTCATACTTTTCAATTAGCACGTAAAGATTAAACGACCTGTTTCTCCTTGATCTCTCAAATATTCAAACCCCCGCAAATGCTGATCACCTGACCGGTAATATAGCTGCTCATATCAGAAGCGAGAAAGAGTGCAGTATCCGCTATTTCATTCGCGCTGCCGAATCTTCCCAGCGGAATTTTCGCCAGGAAAGTTTTCGCACCTTCTTCATCTTTAAGGTAGTGGGTCATGTCTGTTTCTATAAAGCCGGGTGCGATAGCATTACACCGGATATTACGGCTGCCTAATTCATGCGCGACCGACTTGGTAAATCCAATGATCCCTGCCTTGGAAGCAGCGTAGCTGGACTGCCCCCCATTTCCCCGGATACCGATTATAGAACTCATATTAATGATAGATCCCTTCTTCGCCATCAGCATCGGCCGGATCACGTGCTTGGTCATATTGAAAACGCTTTTCAGGTTCGTGCTCATCACTTCGTCCCATTGGTCGGGCGTAAGACGCAACAACAAACTATCTTTGGAAATGCCCGCATTATTAATACAAATATCAACAGTTCCGTATTCCTTCACCACAGCATTGACGAGCTCACCACAGTCTTCAAAGGAAGCCGCGTTACTTTTGTATCCCTTTGCTTTTATTCCCAGGGCTATGAGTTTTTGTTCCAGTGTGCGTGCCTTTTCATCACTTGAAAGAAAGCTGAATGCAATGTGGGCGCCCTGGGAAGCCAGTTTAAGAGCAATCGCCTCCCCTATCCCCCGGGCCGCCCCGGTTATGATGGCTATTTTACCTTCTAATAATTTCATGTCATTGCATTAAAGAATGTCAAATATATACACTCGAAGGATTGCAGGTAAATAAAAATATCAATTTAAACCCTTTCCAGCTGAATGGATTGTAAAGTTGCAAAGAACCTTATACTTATTTCATTTGGTGCAGAAACATTTTTTGCGACCTATGGATTATTGTTAGGGGCGCAGAATTCCATTGCTTCAGTCCTGTATTTTGTTGCCGGCCTGGGGCTCGTATTTTCATTGCTGTTCCTGCCGGAAGTCAGTTTAGATCATTGCAGGAAATCGCCGGGAGACGGAATCTGGATAAAATGCGGACTGGCCATATTAATGCTTTTCCTGGCCTATATCACTTCCCGATACTGGCTCGACCAGATTCCGGTGGATCCGGATTATGCAGATATGCTGCCGGTGATCAAAGTGATGAATGAAAGGTTTCTGAGCGGCCATTGGAAACAGGTATATGATCCTATTTCGGATATATGGAATGGCACACGTCCCGTCTATCTTCCTGCCATGTGGCTGCCATATTCGGGTGCGCTGCTGCTGCACCTGGATATGCGGTGGGTAACGGTTATGACTATTCTGTTAGGTTTCGCAGGATTTTTATTTACCCTCAGGATAAGGAAAAATGCTGTTTACCCTTACCTGCTGCTTGCGATTGCAGGAATGCTTTTCTGGTGGATTTTCTCGAAAGACGACGTACATGGCGTTATCAGCCTGAGTGAGGAAGGTCCGGTCATTCTGTACTTCGTCCTGCTTTGCTTCGCGATTATTTCTGGAAATATTTATTTTATCGGCAGTGCCGCATCCATTTGCCTGTTGAGCAGGTACAGCATGGTTGGCTGGCTGATTCCCTTCATCCTGTTCCTGGTATGGCATAAGCAATACAAAAAGGGAGTGGTCTTTACCGTTACCGTCATAGTTTTTTTTCTACTCTTTTTTTTACTCCCCTTTGGCATGGCACCCTTACAACAATTGTTTCGTCTTCCTTCTACCTATATTGCTTTTGCATCCAGGGTCTGGACGGATACACCGGAAGTGTTCTGGCTCAATCCGGGATTTGCTAAATTCTTCGGACCTCATAGAACCGCCATCCTGCATGAAACCCTGGTGCTGGGCAGCTTTATTTTACCTGTTTTATTCATGGTGATCTGCCTCTCGCAACAAAAGCGGGGTCTGAATAATCTCCACCTGGCCTGCTTCAAGCTGTGCCTGATTATTTTCTATCAATTCATAGACGTGCCCTACGACTATCTTTTTTATACCTCGTCTTTTGTGAGCCTGATTACAGCAGGAATTGTATTTAGCCAGCATGAGGAAATAAAAGGTAATCAGCTTTCGCCGGCTGCAAGCATTTCATGAATTTCGTCAATATACCTGCGGTCATTGCAAAGCCTTGGCACTTTATGTTGCCCGCCCAGCTTACCTTTCCTGCGCAGCCAACTCGTAAACAAACCCTTGGGGACAGCCTTTACCAATGGTAGCCTCAGGGCAATGTCCTTATATCGTTTGGCTTCATAATCGCTGTTTACTTCCTGGAGGGCTTTATCCAGTTCTCGGGCGAATAATGAAATGTCCGCAGGCTCTTTTTCAAATTCGATCAGCCACTCATGTGCACCATTGCTGTGATCTCCGAAATAAACAGGCCCCGCGGTATAATCATTTACAACAGCGCCTGACTTTTCAGCAGCCGAAACAATGGCCTTGTCGGCATTATCCACAATAACCTCCTCTCCAAAAGCATTGATAAAATGTTTGAGCCTTCCGCTAACTTTTATCCGGTAAGGTTTGAGAGAAGTGAACTGAATGGTATCTCCAAGCAGGTATCTCCATAGACCGCCGTTGGTACTGATAACCAGTGCATAATTTATTCCCTTAACTACTTCGCTCAAGCCGATTGTTTGCGGATCAGGCTTGCCATATTCTTCCGCCGGCATAAACTCCATGAATATACCGTGATTAGTGAACAATAACATCCCGTCTTCTCCGGGATAATCCTGGGCCGCAAAAAACCCTTCACTGGCATTGTACATCTCGAGGTAATTGATATTACCCCCGATCAGTTTGGCAAACTGCTCACGGTAAGGGGTAAACGAAACACCGCCATGAATATATAATTCCAGGGAGGGCCAAACATCCAGGAGGCAGTTTTTCCCTGTCATCTTCAGGATTCTTCTGATCAGCACCAGCGTCCAGGTAGGAACCCCGGATATGGAAGTCACGTTTTCGTGGATGGTGTTATTGGCCAGCTTCTCAATTTTATCTTCCCATTCATCCAATAAAGCAATATGCAATTCAGGCGTCCTGATCCAGTTACTCCATAACGGCGAGTTTTGCAGCAGAACTGCACTCAGGTCGCCATACTGTACTTCTTCATTTAACTGATTAATGGTATGGCTTCCGCCGATCACAAGGCCTTTACCTGTGAGCAGATCAGATTCGGGATGGAATTGATAGTACATGGTAAGCACATCTTTCGCACCCCGGTAGTGACAGTCCTGCAGGCTTTCTTCACTGACGGGAATGAACTTGCTTTTATCACTGGTGGTTCCGCTGCTTTTGGCAAACCAATTAATGGGCGTATTCCATAACAGGTTTTCTTCTCCCTGCATGATGCGGTTAATATAGGGCTTAAGATCGTCGTATTCATGAATGGGAACAGCCTGCTTGAATGCCTTGATGGAGAATAATTTTGAGAAGCCGTATTTGCGGCCGATCTCGGTATATTGGGCTGAGGTGACAAGGTCCTGCAATACTTCCCGTTGCACGGCAACCGGTTCAAGTACCCACTGCTCGATTTGCCAGAGTCGCATCCTGGCCAGGCGTGATATGGCAGGACTTAATAATTTCACTTTGACACAATAAAAATTTAGACTGGTTTAGCCGGCTGGGGTCCTAAAGCACCGGCCTGGATGCTTCTTCGTGAAGATAGTCTTTTCGCTTCAATTCAAAATTGCGGCCAAGGTAAAGCCGCCTCACGTGTTCATCGGCAGCAAGCTCTTCTGCTGTTCCGTGCTTGAAAATTTTTCCTTCAATCAGCAGATAGGCCCGATCGCAGATCGAAAGGGTCTCATTTACATTATGGTCGGTGATCAGGATGCCTATGTTTTTGTATTTGAGCCTGGCCACAACAGCCTGGATATCTTCCACCGCAATGGGATCCACGCCGGCAAAAGGTTCGTCCAGTAATATAAATCTTGGATCCACCACCAGTGCGCGCGCAATTTCAGTACGCCTTCTTTCACCGCCACTCAGGGAGTCCCCGTTGTTTTTGCGAACATGGTGAAGTCCGAATTCATCCAGCAGCGCCTCGAGTTTTTCCCTTTGTTCCTTTTTAGGCAGGCCCGTCATTTCAAGAATAGCCTTCAGGTTATCTTCCACGGAAAGTTTCCGGAAAACAGATGCTTCCTGTGGAAGGTATCCAAGCCCAAGCTGCGCCCTTTTATACATGGGCAACCTGGTGATATCCTGTTCATCCAGATAAACCTGTCCTTCGTCGGGTTTGATCAGGCCAACCACCATGTAAAAAGTGGTTGTTTTTCCCGCGCCATTGGGTCCGAGCAATCCAACAATTTCTCCTTGTTTTACATTGATAGAAACATGGTCCACTACCGTTCGGTTACTGTAACTCTTTACCAGGTCTTTAGTGTGAATCGTAAGACTCAAATCAACAGGATTTTCAACAAAAATACCGGAAGAAAGCGGAATGGGTCCATTTTAAAATAGTTTAACATCTGCTTGTGTTCTAGCGCTATTGAACTAAGTTTGCAATCCATAAAATATGCCGTTCCGGGCATTACTGATGAAGGTTATTGAACACATCCAGCAGGCAAAAGAAACCGTAGTCTCCTTTGAAATACTCCCGCCCCTGAAAGGGAAGACCATCAGCTCAATTTACGATCACCTGGATCCCCTGATGGAATTCAAACCAGCGTTTATCAATGTGACCTACCACCGGAGTGAAACCATGTTCAAGAAAAAATCCGATGGCACATTTGAAAAAGTGGAAGTAAGAAAACGACCCGGCACTGTAGGGATTTGTGCAGCCATCATGAACCATTACCAGATTGATGCCGTGCCCCATCTGATCTGCGGTGGTTTCGGAAAACGTGAAACGGAAGACGCGCTGATTGACCTGCATTTTCTGGGCATCGACAATGTATTGGTATTGCGGGGAGATGCCGCACGAAATGAAGCCTCTTTTAATCCCGAACCAGGAGGAAACCGTTACGCCATTGATCTGCTCAAGCAGGTCGTCGGCCTGAACCATGGCCTTTATCTTGAAGAAGATATCCTGAACGGAAGCAAAACAAATTTCTGTATAGGGGTGGCAGGCTATCCGGAAAAACATTTTGAATCACCCAACCTTGCCACAGACCTCATGAATCTCAAGGCCAAAGTAGATGCCGGTGCAGAATATATTACCACCCAAATGTTTTTTGACAATAAGAAATACTTCGACTTTGTGAATGCATGCCGGGAAAATGGGATTGAGGTGCCGATCATACCCGGACTTAAACCCATTACCAGTAAAAAACAGCTGAGTATGCTGCCCAAGGTTTTTCATGTCGATATCCCGGCGGACCTTTCAAACGCCGTGATGAAATGCAAAACAGATGAAGAGGTTGAAAAGATCGGAACCGAGTGGTTGATTCAGCAATGCCAGGAACTAAAAAAGGCCGGGGTACCCGTTTTGCATTATTACACCCTGGGAAAACCAAAAGTGATCTGGAATGTTGTGAAAGAACTAGTATAAAAAGCACATGGCCTTTACGGATTATTATAAGATATTGGAAGTTCCAAAGAGTGCATCTCCTGAGGATATAAAAAAAGCTTATCGGAAGCTGGCAAGAAAATACCATCCCGATCTCAACCCGAAGGACAAAGAAGCAAATAAAAGATTTCAACTTATTAACGAAGCAAATGAAGTATTGAGCGATCCGGAGAAGAGAAAAAAATACGATCAATACGGAGAAGAATGGGCCCATGCCGATCAGTTTGAAAAAGCGCGGCAATCCCAGAGATCAACCCATCAGCAGGCAGAAGATCCTTTTGCCGGAGATTTCGGCGCGGGAGAATATTCGGATTTTTTTGAACAGATGTTTGGAGCAGGCTCAGGAACCCGTACGGCGAAATTCAGGGGCCAGGATTATCAGGCTGAACTTCATTTATCCCTGCGCGATGCAGCCAGGACAAAGCAGCAAACCTTAACCGTTAACAATAAAAATATTCGAATCACCATTCCAGCCGGAGTTGAGGACGGCCAGGTGATCAGGCTCAAGGATCATGGTGGACCAGGTGCTAACTCTGGACCAAACGGAGACCTGTATATTACTTTCGTGATTGAACCTGATCCTGTTTTTAAGAGATCCGGGAATGATCTTTACACGACGATAGCCCTTGATCTTTACACCGCCGTACTCGGGGGTGAAGTGATGGTAGAAACGCTCGATGGAAAGATCCGGCTGAAAATAAAACCTGAAACGCAAAATGGTACCAGGACGCGGCTGAAGGGCAAGGGATTTCCAATTTATAAGCAAGAAGGATCTTCCGGCGATTTGTTTGTAACTTATAATATATTGATTCCCCGGAACCTGACCACTAAACAAAAAGAATTGTTTACTGAGCTTTCCAAATTGAAATAACCGGAGATGCCAGATCAAGAAATCATACCGATCGAATTATGCTGTTCGAATTATAATATCGAACTTACGTTTATCCGGTCCCTGGAAGAATACGGACTTATCAGTATCAGCTACCAGGAATCGGGCGCATTTATCCAGAAAGAAGACGTACCGCAACTCGAGCAATTCAGCCGGTTGTATTATGAACTCAATATCAATGTGGAGGGAATTGATGCCTTGCGGAATCTCCTGGACAAGATCAGAAAACTCCAGGATGAAAAAGAAGCCCTGAGAAAAAGGCTAGGAATTTATGAATAGCATGCGGCGGTAGGAAAATTATTTCGGCGCCAATAATTCCTTGACGGTGACACTGATTGTTTTACCGTCAGCTTTCCCGGCGAGTTGCCTGGTTGCCGCAGCCATTACTTTACCCATATCTGCAGGGGAACTTGCCCCTGTTTCGGTGATTATTTTCTGCAAAATGGTTTTCAGTTCCGGCCCCGAAATTTGCCTGGGTAGAAATTTTTCAATTACGGAAATTTCCTCTTCTTCTTTTTGGGCCAGGTCTTTTCTCTGCTGCGACTGATAAATTTCCAGTGAATCTTTTCTTTGCTTGATCAGCTTCTGCAGTAATTTAATTTCATCCTCTTCCCTGATTTCTCCTGCTGCGCCTTCAGCAGTTTTAGCCAGGATGATCGCCGCTTTGATGGCACGAAGAGACCGAAGCGATTTTTCATCCTTTGCCAGCATGGCCGTTTTGAGGTCGGCCATTACCTTTTGTTCCAGGCTCATATTAAAATTTATAATTTATTATCCTTCATTTGCTTTGCCCTTGATTTATTGAAAAGACTGCTGGCAAAATTCTTGATTTCCGCGGCAAGATCCTTGTATTTAGTTGCCCTCTCATAGGTATCTGCCATGGTTACAAGGGTCTGATAAAAAAAATCCTCCATTTCATCAATCATCATATCCTTAGTCCATAGGTCAATCCGGAGAGCGGATTTATCCTGCCCGTCCCACAAGGAGAGGAGGAAGGCCTTGGCTTTTCGTGTATTTTCCGCAGAAGTATCGGTGGCATTCCACATGATTTCCTGCGGTATCTTATTGTCATCCAGTGTTATATGTATTTTAATGGAAGATTGCTTCATTTTTGGGAATTAATCGGACCCGGTGAACAAAAACAGACCATTGTTTCGGCGAAGTTAAAGGGAAAATCCTGCGTATTGCAGCAAACTGCAGGAGTAAGGAGACCGAAAATTCGGCGCAGGGGTATCGCGTACTTTTACTCTGGCATTGCTGGTAAATCTTGAATAGTTTTACAATTGGTTCGTTTTCCGTCAATCCGTCATCAAAATCCGTGTCTATGAAACACTTTTACCTCCGGGGCTTTGTGCTGTTGGCATTCATAGCCTTTTACATCAATCCTTCTTATTCTCAATGTTTTTGTTCCGGCGGTTTGCCGGCGACTGCCATCGATCAATCCATTACGATTGCTCCGACAACAACCAGTAATTTAAATTTTAATTTTCTGCAGTTCGATCCATCGATCGGGAACCTGAGTTGTGTAACCCTGCAGGATACCATCACCGGTAATTCAGTTACCGGAGCAATAAATACGGGACCGGACAGCACAGCCTTTCTTTTTCAGCTCACATTGACCAACAAAGTAAGCGGGCCCGGCATAACCATCACCCATGTATACAACAGTCTGCATGGGTATGATACCCTGGCTCCCTATGGGGATCCAACCGATACCATTACGTATGGACCCGAAAACATCATAACCAATCCGGATGGCGTTGGATCAACGGGAGGCAATGCTGCCTATCTGGGATTGGGGACAGTAAATTTTGCCTATTCTGTAAACGGAGGTATGATTACCCTTGATGGAGGATCAAATTACAGATCATCTGTAACAACTGTAATCGGCGGTATCATGCATCTTACATATTATTGGTGCCCGACGATACCCCTGGGATCAACGATCACTAATTTTTCTGTCTTCAAAAATAGTGGTGTTATTTCCCTCCAGTGGCTCGCTACCAACGATCAAAGCGGTATAACCTATGAAGTCCAATACAGCGCCGATGCAGCAACCTGGGCAAGTGCTGCAACCATTCCCGCAGGTTCGGCTCCGGCAGGTACTGTTGGGCAATACCAGTATCAATACCGCCTGTCTGCAAATGAAGCAGGGGCAATATACTTCCGGATTAAACGAGTAGACCCGGAAGGGAATATTACCTATTCAATTGTTAAAGTAATTAACCTGCAACAAGCAGATCAACGGCCAGGTATCCAGATCTATCCGAATCCTGTAAGCAACAATGTGATCGTTCAATTTGACGAACAGCAAACCGGTACTATTAATCTGGAACTTATAAGTACCACGGGTCAGATTATACAGAAAAAGATAGTGCAGATGGCAGGAAACAGCATGGCAAATATGGAACTGATCAGTCATCCGCCGAAGGGAATTTATTTTCTCAGGGCCCAGGATATCAGTAACAATCGCCAGTTCCTGACCAAGGTAATCGTGAACTGATTTATTTTTCGTAGGTTTGCCTGCTTAAAGCCCTACAAATAATGGAATATAATACAACGCGTAATCACCTGATTATGCGGGAATACGGCCGCCATATCCAGCGGATGATCGAGTACCTGCTCACGATCGAAGACAGGGAAGTGCGGGAAAGAAATGCACAGGTGGTAATTGAATTGATGGGATTTCTGAATCCGCATCTGAAAAACGTAGAGGATTTCAGACATAAATTATGGGATCATCTTTTTCTCATATCTGATTTTAAACTGGAAGTCTCTTCCCCTTATCCCATTCCGACCCGTGAAACCCTGCGTCCGAAATCAGATGCACTTCCTTATCCAAAGAGATATCCGAAGCATGCCCATCTGGGTAAGAATCTCGAATTGATTATCCAGAAAGCACTGCTGGAAGAGAATCCCGATAAGAAAAACGGACTCGCCAATGCCATTGCCTATTACATGAAGCTTGCCTACAACAACTGGCATAAGGAAACGGTACATGACGATGCCATTCAGGGTGAGCTGAGCGCAATTACCGACGGCCAGCTGGAATTTACCAATACGCCATTTGTAAGAAGCTTCCGGCCTAATGAAAATCGTGATCGTAGCAGCAATGGATATGGCGACTATCGCAATAAACGCAATCAAAAATTTCAGCGTAATAATAACAACAACCGGAATAACGACCGCGGCGGTAAATTCAAAAAGAAAAGATATTGAATGAACGCCTTTGAAGTTACCGGTGGTAAACGTCTGAAGGGCGAGATCACTCCCCAGGGAGCAAAAAATGAAGCGCTCCAGGTGATCAGTGCCGTGCTACTTACAAAAGGGAAAATAACCATCTCCAACATTCCCGATATTCTTGATGTCAACCTGCTTATTGAACTCCTCGGGGAGATGGGTGTAAGAACCGATCGTTCTTCCAGGCATTCCTGCAGCTTCCAGGCAGATCGGGTAAACATAGATTATCTCAACAGCGAAACTTATCGTAAGAAAAGCGGACGCCTCAGGGGTTCGGTGATGCTTGCAGGACCGCTCCTGGCAAGGTTTAAAAAGGCCTATGTACCGAAACCCGGAGGCGACAAAATAGGCAGAAGAAGATTGGATACCCATATCATTGGCTTTGAAAAGCTGGGAGCCCGGTTTTCCTATGATGCAGGAGATGATTATTTCCGGCTGGATGCAGCTGAGCTGAAAGGCACCTATCTATTGTTAGAAGAACCATCCGTTACCGGAACAGCTAATATCGTGATGGCAGCATCTCTGGCAACGGGAACCACCACTATTTACAATGCAGCCTGTGAACCTTATATACAGCAGTTATGTCATATGCTCAATGGCATGGGCGCGAGGATTACCGGCATCGGAAGTAATTTACTCGAAATAGAAGGTGTGCAGGAGCTTTCAGGAACGGACCACCGGATGCTTCCTGATATGATTGAGATCGGCTCTTTTATCGGCATGGCCGCCATGACGCAAAGTGATATCCTGATAAAAGACGTGAGCCTTCCAAACCTCGGCGTGATCCCGGACAAGTTCCGACAATTGGGAATCCGTCTTGAAATCTCGGGAGACGATATTCATGTGCCTGCACAGGACCTTTATGAAATACAAACCTACCTGGATGGATCAGTGCTCACCATCTACGATCATCCCTGGCCCGGCCTTACTCCGGACCTGCTGAGCGTGATGCTGGTTGTTGCGACCCAGGCAAAAGGAAGCGTACTCATACACCAGAAAATGTTCGAGAGCAGGTTGTTTTTCGTGGACAAGCTGCTGGACATGGGCGCACAAATCATTCTTTGCGATCCCCATCGTGCAGCTGTTATCGGTCTCGGAAGAGCGCATCGTTTACGCGGCATCACGATGAGCAGTCCGGATATCCGCGCCGGTGTTTCTTTGCTTATTGCCGCCATGAGTGCCGAAGGGAAAAGCACTATCCAGAACATTGATCAGATTGACCGGGGTTACCAGTATATTGACGAACGACTGAACCGGTTGGGAGCGTCGATAAAAAGAGTATAAGCATTCAAGTATAAAATTTCAGATCCGATGCTGATCATCATAACAGCACCATCCGGGGCAGGCAAAACTTCCATCACGCGTTACCTGCTACAGTGTTTTCCACAGCTGGCGTTTTCCGTTTCTGCCGCCACGCGCCCTCAACGTTCCGATGAGATCAACGGCGTGGATTATTATTTTATGAGCCTGGATGAATTTCACAGGAAAATACAGAACGATGAATTCATTGAATGGGAAATGGTATATGAAGGAAAATATTATGGTACCCTTAAAACGGAAATTCAAAGGATCAAAGCCATGCATAAAATACCCATCCTGGATATCGATGTAAAGGGTGCTATTCATGTTCAGCAACAATATACCGAACGTTCCCTATCCATTTTTGTTCAACCTCCTTCCATTGAAGAATTGAAACGCCGGCTTGAACTCCGTGCCACCGAATCCCCGGAAGCCCTGCAGGACCGGCTAAACAAAGCGGCCTATGAGATTTCCTTTCGCGGTCATTTCGATAGCATCATCATAAACGACAACCTGAGCCGGGCCTGTCATGAAGCGCGCTCCATCATTTCCGGATTATTTAAGGAGGAAGGAGTACCCGGGTAACAGCTCAAAATTCTGGGTTTTTCCAGCTATATTCGTATTTGCATGATCAATACCAATACCCTCGTCTGGATCATCATAGCATGGGTGATGATTATTTTTTTCGCCGGCATTGAGATCGCTTTTGCCAATGCGAACCGCCTGACGATTGAGTTGAAAAAAAAACAGGGGCTGAGCCGCAGCATACTGCTTTCCCGCTTACTTGATCAGCCATCCCGGTTTATTAGCGCCATTCTCATCGGCTTCAATATTTTCCTCGTTATATTCGGATTGCTGGTTGGTGAAACCCTTTCACCATTATGGGATTTCATTATAAAAAAGACGGTGGTTCCTCAGGCCTGGGTGGATATCTTCCGGCTTCTGTTTGAAACGTTTACCTCCACCTTGTTCATCCTTTTTTTTGGAGAACTGATTCCCAAGGCATTTTTCCGCGCAAAAAGCGACAGCCTGCTGGATTTCTTCGCATCGATAAGTAAATTTTTTTACAACCTGCTCTACCCCATCTCTCTTTTTTTTACAAGGATATCCGAATGGGTCCTGAAATATGTTTTCAATGTAAGAATAGATGAAGGAAAGGATCTTTTTGCCAAGGCCGATCTCGGCAATTTCTTCCGGCAGACAGGCGAGGGTGACGAACCCCAACAGGAATTGAATACCGAATTGTTTGAAGCGGCACTCTCCCTGCCAAAAGTGAAAGTCAGGGAGTGCCTTATCCCCAGAAAGGAAATAGAAGGCATTGACGTCCGATTCTCAATAGATGAGGCGAGAAAAAAATTCGTGAGCAGCAAACTTAGCAAGCTGGTTGTATACGACGGGAATATCGACCATGTGCTGGGTTATATTCATCAGCTGGATCTCTTCAGAGGGCCCCTGCTGATAAGGGAAATATTGCTTCCTATTCCGGCTGTTCCGGAGAGTATGAGCGCTACGGACCTGATCAGTAAATTCAGCAGGGAAAGGAAAAGCATCGCCTGGGTCGTGGATGAATTTGGCGGTACGGCCGGTATTGTGACGATGGAAGACCTGCTCGAAGAAATATTTGGCGAGATCAGGGATGAGTATGATACGGAAGAATTTGAGGAAAAAAAATTATCAAATGAGGAATTTATTTTCGCAGGTCGCCTGGAACTGGATTACCTGAATGAAAAATATGGTATGGAATTTCCTGAAAATGAATCTGAAACACTTTCAGGCTTCATCATCAACCGCCATGAGGCCATCCCGCGGCTGAAAGAACATATTATTATTGACGACTATGAGTTCGAAATACTCAGCGTAAGCGATACAAGGATAGAAATGGTTAAAATGAAGCTGCTCAAGTAATCCGGGTCTTTTCGGCCCTTTCCGGAAAACTTCAGCCTGCTTTTCAGCGTAAGTCTTTTTCAAACTACCTTTGCGGGGCTTTTATAAATGGCACAAGTGATATATGGCGTTGAATTTTTTTAACAGAAACCCCGGCCAGTCAGAAATGTCCTTCATCGAACATCTCGAGGCTTTGCGCTGGCATATTGTAAGATCGGTACTGGCAATTGTAATTCTTGCCGTTTTAGCATTTCTTAAAATCGACTGGCTCTTTGAACACATCATCATGGGGCCTTTGCAAAAAAACTTTTTGTCGGTTGTTGGTCTTTGCAAACTAAGTCATTTCCTGCATATGGGAGATACGCTTTGTCTTCCTTCGGCCAATGTGCAGCTGCAGACGACTGCTTTCGGTTCGCAGTTCATCTCAAGCATTACCATTGCTTTCGTTTGCGGATTCATCATCGCTTTCCCTTATATATTCTGGGAATTATGGAGATTTGTAAAACCTGCTTTATCCGCCAGGGAAATCAAAAGCACCCGTGGATCCATTTTCTATGTCACTTTATTTTTTCTGCTGGGCATAGCATTCGGGTACTTCCTGCTGGCTCCCTTTACTTTTAGCTTTCTTTCCAATTATAAACTGGGCATGAGCGGCCTGCTCATTACCCGCCCGACGCTCGATGATTACCTCGATAACCTGCTGGATATACTGATCGGCTCGGGGATCGCCTTCCAACTGCCATTGATCAGCTACGTGCTTACACATATCGGGCTGATCACGCCTGCATTTTTGCGCACTTACCGCAAATATGCATATGTAGCCATTCTGTTTGTGGCGGCAGTAATTACGCCTTCGCCTGACTGGATGAGCCAGACCATTGTAGCCCTTCCGTTGATCCTGTTATACGAAATCAGTATCAGGATATCTGTTCGGGTGGAGAGGGAATTGAAGAGAAGGGAATTAGAGGATTAATTAAAAATTAAAAATTAAAAAGTAAAAAAGAGAGCGGGCTAAACAGGCTCCATTTTTTACTTTTTAATTTTTACTTTTTAATTTCTCCTCGATCTCATCACATAATTTCCTAAAAATCTCTTCCACGGTTCCTTCACCGGAAATATAGACGACCTTATGAACTTTTTTATAATGGTCCGCTACGGCTGCGGTCTTCCTTTCGTATTCTTCAATACGCGACCCGATGATGGATTCATTCACATCGTCGGTTCGTCCGGAAGTAAGCCCCCGGTTAAGAAGTCTTTTTACCAGTTCTGATTTGGAAACCTGCAGGGCAAGCACAATATTGATGGAAGTATTTTTTTCGGCAAGCAGAGCATCAAGCGCATCTGCCTGCGCATTGGTGCGGGGAAAGCCGTCAAACAGGAATCCCCTGGCGTCAGGATTATGCTCAAGAGATGAGCGGATCATGCCGATAACCACCGCATCCGGAACGAGTTGTCCCTGATCCATCAGACTTTTGGCCTCAAGCCCGAGAGCCGTACCGTTCCTTATCTCACTACGCAGGATGTCGCCTGTGCTCAGGTGCTTTAAGATGAATTTTGCAATCAGCTTTTCGGATTGCGTACCCTTGCCACTTCCCGGAGGACCAAAGAGAATCAGGTTAAACATGATGACTAGGTTAGAAACAAATATAGTGCAGCATTCTTATAATTCCTTTAACGAAGCAGCCTTTTCCTTGCAGGAATCATTGATTAAAAGCTATTTTCACATATAAAAGAAATTATATAGAGGCCTGTTGCCGGGTAAGGACAAACCAGCCGAACCTCTGCTACGTACATTTGTTATTAATATGCAAGTCATGATCAAAATCTTAAAAACTTCCGGTATTTTGCTGCTGGCATTTCTTTTCCAGGAGTGCTATTCGCAGACTTCTAACAAAAATAAAATTGTCGGCATGGACGCTTCAAAAACAGATACATCCGGTGTAAACCGTACGGATGCTGAATGGAAGAAAATCCTTCCTGCAGATGTTTATTATGTTGCAAGACAAAAAGGAACTGAACGTCCTTACTCCAGCAAGTACGAAACATCAAAGGAAATTGGCACTTATTACTGTGCCGTTTGTGGAAACCCCTTATTTAAAAGCGATACCAAATTCGATGCAGGATGTGGCTGGCCAAGTTTTTACGAACCGATCAGCAAAACGAGTATCATTTATGCAAATGATAATTCCCTTGGAATGGAAAGAACTGAAGTGATGTGTGGGAAATGCAAATCGCATCTGGGCCATGTATTTAACGATGGGCCTCCGCCAACGGGGCTTCGCTTTTGCATCAATGGCGTTGTTCTGGACTTCCATCAAGCACAGGAAGCACAGAAAAAATATGATGAAAAGAAATCTTGATTGAGTAAGAATATTTAATGTTCCAGTAATAAAAAAAGCTGTTTCGCACGAAACAGCTTTTTATTTTAAAATGCAAAGCAGCAGCGATAAGTGGAATTATTTTGTTCGCATGCTGAGGGCCGCCCTGGCGACCCGGCTACCTTAAAGGTTAAACATCGAAATGAAAGGCGAGTTTTTTATCGTCAAATTTTATTTGGAGCCTGCTTGCAGAATCCGGGACTAAAGCCTATTTTAGCGACTCAATTCATTGAATATTATGAAGCTAGCGCTGGTTTCCCACCTGGTTTCAGCTCTGCGCATCAAAATCCGGTCCTGGATTACCATATAAACCTTCAAAGCGGTATGGAGAATTTTAAGATGCTTTCGATCATTATTCCTGCATACAATGAGGCAGGCACAATACATATGATTCTCGACAGGGTGGATGAAGTGGTCCTGATCAATGGCATTGAGAAGGAGTTGATCCTGGTTAATGATTGCTCCACAGATAATACAGAAGAAGTTTTATTGGAATACCGGAATCAGCATCCCAACATGAATATTCAATATTTCAAACACGAAATGAATCAGGGAAAAGGAGCGGCCATCCATACCGGGATAAAAAAAGCTACGGGAGAATATCTGGTTATCCAGGATGCGGATTTGGAATACGATCCGGAAGAATTTAATGAGCTCCTCAAACCCGTCATCCGCGGTTCTGCAGACGTCGTATTCGGTTCCCGTTTCCTCGGCGGTAACCCGCACAGGATCCTCTTCTTCTGGCATTCCATAGGAAATAAAATGCTTACCAGGTTGAGCAATATGCTTACGAACCTGAATCTTACTGATATGGAGACTTGTTATAAGCTTTGCAAAACGCCCATCATCCAAAATATTGCACTCAAAGAAAAACGCTTTGGATTTGAGCCCGAGATCACAGCCAAACTGGCTCGTATACCCGATATCCGAATTTACGAAGTAGGCATATCGTACTATGGTCGCACCTATCAGGAAGGTAAAAAGATCGGATGGAGGGATGGATTCCGCGCCATATATTGTATTTTGAAATATAATCTTTTCCACTGATGCCTCCTGGAATCGGCTACCAAACTGATCCTTCCGGATGGAGAACCCTTGAACTTTTTGCAGAGGCGCCCGCATTCAACCAATGGTTATTTGCACAGATTTCCTCCTTTTGCAAAGGAGAAGTATTGGAGATCGGCAGCGGTATCGGCAATATATCCGGTTTACTGATCGAAATGATTGAAAAAGTTCATCTTAGTGATCTGCGCAATGAATATTGCCTTTACCTGCAGAAAAAATATGCCGCCAGTACCCAATTAAAGGGGGTTTACCAGATTGACCTTTCCCTGCTTGATTTTGATTCCCGGTTTCAGGAAATGCTTCACCGGTTCGATACTGTAGTTGCGCTGAACGTAGTCGAGCATATAGAAAGAGATGAGTTAGCTGTTCAAAATGCAAAAAAGTTATTAAGACCAGGTGGAATGCTGATTATCCTCGTTCCGGCCGGTCAATCACTTTTTAATCGTTTCGATCAGGAACTCGGACACTACAGAAGGTATAATAAAAAAGCCGTTTCCGGGTTATTGTCCGGGGCCGGATTAACCGTTATAAAATCAAGCTATTTTAATTTCGGTGGAATCCTGGGATGGTGGTATTCGGGTTCCGTGCTAAAGAAAAAAATCATACCCCATGCCCAATTGAAGTTATTCAATCACCTGGTCCCTGCTTTTCGCATCCTGGATCAGCTGGTGGCTCATGCTGCCGGCCTTTCTGTATTTGCGGTGGCTGTAAACGCGTCAAGCTGAAATCATGATAAGATCTACTGCTTATTCGCTTCCGGGCCACCGGAACACCTGGCTGCTGAAGTGGGCGGTTTATATGCTGGCTGTTTTGTTTTTCATCAATTGCTTCAGCCCGCTTCGGATTCATGTTGATATGCTGCGTTATTTCGCGATCAAGGATTGTTTGGAAAATAATTGCCCGCCGACTGCAGACCGCGCAGATTACCTTCCTTACGGGTACACGGCCTTACTCTTGGCGCTGTCCAAACTTGGAATTTTAAGATCGTTCTCCATCATATTCATAAATTGTATTTATCTCCTTTGTGGATTATATTTTGTAAAAAGGGTTTTTGCCTATATCCATTCTCCGTTATTCTTATTCGTACTGGTATTGCTCAATTGGACGGTCATTAAATTTGTTGACCATCCCTTGTCCGAATTACAATACCTATTTTTTTCAATGGCATCCATTTATGCTTTTTATCAGTACTCAGGAAATAAGAAGATCATCAGCCTCCTGATGGCTTTTCTTTGTGCGGCGCTTGCCTTCCTCACGAGAACGGTCGGCATTGCTTTACTGGCTGCTTTATGCGCGGGATTGATCTGGGAATTCCGCAGGCAATTGATAGGATTAATCAGCAGAAACAAAATCCTGGTAGCTGTTTTCGCGCTTTGCCTGATAGCCTTGATGATTTTTTCAAAACAACTGGGCCTCAATCACTATACCGGCGTGATGTCCAAACAATTCCAGGAGGGTGTTCATTTTTCCCAGATATTGAAATGGCATTTTTTGGAATGGGGTGAACTCTTCATCAATACATCCTCAATAAAATTTTCAGGTTATTTGCCACCCCCCTGGGGCATAGGAATATTTTTATTTGCCGGTCTGATATGCTTTTCCGGATTTGTTTACATCTGTTTTATCAAAAGAAACAGGGTTCCCTTTATCGTTAAGGCCTATCTTTTTTTCTACCTGGTTCTGATGTTCAACTGGCCGTTTTATGATCCGCGCTTTTGGGTTCCCGTGATTCCATTGATCGCGGCCGTGATCGCACAAACATCCTTTCAGGAAAATAAACCTTTCAGGATAATAGCCTCGGTTTTTCTCGTTTTGTACACGGCATTCGGCATTGTATCTATGATATATATGACGTATACCTCCCTGAACAGGAAAATATTTGCCAGGACTGAAGCTGGCGGAGTTTACCGCAATGAATATGAAACCCATTTTTTTGGCAAACCCTTATCCGACACAGCCACCCACGAAGATCCTTATGTACTGGATGTTTTAAGGCGATACGACAAATAATCAATCGCCCGGTTTGAAGAAGCTTTGAAGGTATCAGTAAAACAAAAACCGGCATTGCTGATGCCGGTTCCTGTGAAAGTTTTTTTATTTATTAATTTCCGCCCGTCCCGACTATTTTTTGCACCTCCGTGAATGGCAGGGTCTTCATTTCCTGTATCGTATGGCCCTGAATGCTGCCCGATGACCTATTGCCTTCAATTTTCGAACCGGGGATCGTTACATATCTGTAAGGCAAACCGGTTAAATCAGCTGTTGCTATGATATTAATATGTCCAAGGGAATAATCTTCGGAAATAAAGTAATTCAGGGAAGAAACGGGAACGACGTGATAAGTGCCATCGCTCTCCTGGAAGTTGACATAGGTAAGTATGATTCCACTATCAAGAATTCCCTGGGTAATGGAGGGGGCGGAAAGCGTATCTTCAAATAAAGTGTCATCTGGATTATATGTACTGTTCAGGGTTATCCATTGCGAATAAACCACACTGTCCGGTCCGGCCGGACCGCGGGGACCAATGGGTCCCTGATCCCCTTTTTTGCTGCAACCAATCATACCCATCACAATGACGGAGTTCAGGATGAGAATCAATCTGCTAATTTTCATTTTGCTTTTTTTAATAATGAATATCTTGCAAGTTACCTTTTCCGCGAGATACTTTAAATCACATTTCGGAGATTAATTTACAGCCCCGGCTCTGCTTAATTTATACGGTAATAGAGTTAAAGGGTTGCCTAAACTGGCCGGCTCATGCAGTTTGGGGGATATTATCCTTAAAGCGCCATAAATGAACGCAGGCAAAGGTCCGGTATGGCGCCCATTTTGCGGAAATCCTTAGCATATCTTCTCTCAGCTTTTTCCTGTCTGCCTTATCAAGCTTGTAAATTCTTACCATTGCGTTTTGTATACCGAGATCATCCACTGCAAACACGTCTTCCCTTCCCAGGGTAAACATTAATAACATTTCGGCCGTCCACCTTCCTACTCCTTTAATTTGCGTGAAGTGTTCAATCAGTTCTTCATTATCCATTTTACCCAGCAATTTAGGGTCCATGCCCTGTTCGAGGGCAAACCGGGCTACGTTCCGGATATAACTCACTTTTGCACCGGATAAGCCGATGCCTCGCAGCATCTCGTAAGATGTGTCCAGTATTTTTTGCGGTGTGGGTTTACCGGAATATAATTTCATAAACCGTTTATGGATCACGGCAGCCACCCTTGTGGAGAGTTGCTGGCTCATGATGGAACCACACAAATGGAGATAGATCTGCTTGCGTCTGCTTAACTTAACGGATTCCTGCTGCACAAGTAATTTTGCAAGCTTTTTATCTTTGGAAAGATGGGCAATGTATGGAAATGCTGCAGATGGCATGCCCGTAATTTAAGTCAATTAGTAAACCAATATTTCATCGATCTTAAACAATACACCATTGGTTGCCATTTGATTTACTGAAACAACATCGGAGAAACTGCTATGGCCCTTTAACTGAACCTGGGCCGCAACGCCGGACAGATTAAAATAAAGAGTGCTGTCGTTAACGGTCATCAGGGTGCTGCTGTCGGAAATATCATAAGTAAATAAACGCTGGGAAACCAAATTGGATGTAATGAATAATCTTAGGGAATCAGGATTCACCGCGTTCAAATCCTGCGGAGAATTATACCCTAGTTTTCGGAAGGCATCGTTATCAGGAGCAAAAAAAGTATAAGGTCCGCCTGAAACAAGATCCATGGTCAGGCTATCGGGAGCGGCTGTCGCCAGTTGGAGTGCGTTGGAAAGAAAGCTAAGTGAGGTATCGGCATTGATCAGTTGCAACAAATTTTTTGCGGGCGGTATTAGTATTCCCTGTAGCGCATGCAGCACGCCATTGGCTGCAATCAGATCCACCGCGATCACAGGAACACCATTTACCCAAATAGAGTTGGAATCCCCGGTAATAAAAACTGAGTCTCCATTTGCCATCACCACTTTCAGCTCCTTTGCGCCTATTAGTGATGAGGAGGTCATGGCCACGCCGGCAATTGTATGATAGAGCACCAGGTCCCTTGACTGGGAAGGAGAAGTGCTGTTGATGACAGACTGGTTGATCCCTGCCTGATTCATTGCATCGTCTGTGGGTACAAATATGGTAAATGGCCCGGCCCCATTGAATGTGGAATCCAGTCCCGCCTGTTTAATGGCAGATTCAAAAAGGGTTGTATTGGTGCCATTGGCCAGGATATAGGATATGGTCGATGTTTTATAATTTATGCTTTGGGGGGTTTTCTTATTGCATCCCAACCCGGAAAAGACGGCACCCGCGATCAGAAGAAATAAGATGACCCTGTTGCCGGAAAATGTTCTCATGTGTTGTACTGTTTCAATTTACTGGCATTTTTAAGTGGCCTTGTCTGCAATACGTAAAAAAATGAATTTCGGTATGCTGGTCAGATAATTTTTATTCCAGGGTGAAGCTCACCCGCCCATCCTTTTCATCTTTGAGGAGGATCCCGATCTCCAGCAATTGATTCCGGATCCGGTCCGAGGTCAGGTAGTCCTTTTTGGACCTGGCCTGCTTGCGGATATCGATCAGCAGGTCCATAATACCCTGCAACCGCCCGGAATCCTGGTCATTTTCATCCTTCAGGCCCATTACATCCTCGAGGTAGTTTTTAAACTGTTCCTTAACATAAGACAAGGTCTCGGGGGAAAGGGTTGTTTTTTCCAGGTCCCCGCTCCGGAATGAATTTATATGATTTACGAGATTAAACATATTGGCCAACACCCTGGCCGTATTAAAATCATCATTCATGAAATCATCAAACTCCAGGCATAATGATTTGAACTGGGCCTCGAGCTGCGGGTTAATTTCTTTCCGGGGATCGCTCGTCATCTTCCCGAGTTCGAGATAAGCATCCCATAGTCTTCTGAGCCCTTTTTCTGCGGCCTGTAAAGCTTCGTTGCCAAAATCCAGCGTGCTCCGGTAATGGGTTTGTAAAATGAAAAAACGGATGGTCATTGGATGATAAGCCTGGGTGAGCATCGGACTATTGCCGGAGAACATGTCCGTCAGGCGGATCACATTATTATAACTTTTTCCCATTTTCTTACCATTGATGGTAATCATATTGTTGTGCAACCAGTACCGGGCCGGCACATGGTGATTACAAATGGTGCTTTGCGCAATTTCACTTTCATGATGTGGAAACATCAGGTCCATGCCGCCACCATGGATATCAAATTCAGTTCCGAGATATTTCGTGCTCATTGCGGAGCATTCAATATGCCATCCGGGAAAACCCTCCCCCCAGGGACTGGTCCAGCGCATGATATGGCCGGGAGGTGCAACCTTCCATAAAGCAAAATCCTGACGGTTGCGTTTTTCTTCCTGGCTTTCGAGGTCGCGCGTCGTTTCAAGCAGTTCATCCAGCTTACGGCCGCTTAGTTTTCCGTAAGGGTATTTTGCGGCATATTTTTTCACATCGAAATAAACGGAGCCATTCACCACATAGGCATATCCTGCCGCTATAATCCGTTTGATCATTTCAATCTGCTCCACGATATGGCCGGTGGCAGTTGGCTCAATGCTCGGATCCAGATTATTGAACTGATGCATAGCCCAATGAAAGAGATTGGTGTATTTCTGCACCAGCTCCATAGGTTCCATTTTTTCGATCACTGCTTTTTTGGAGATCTTGTCTTCGGCTGCTCTTCCCTCTTCCTCAAAATGGCCTGCATCGGTGATATTCCTCACATAACGTACTTTATAACCCAGGTATAAAAGATATCTGTAGATCACATCAAAAGTGATAAATCCCCGGGCATGGCCCAGGTGGCTTTCCCCGCTTACGGTTGGTCCGCACACATACATTCCCACATGTTGCGGAGTTAATGGAACAAATTCCTCTTTTTGCCTGCTGTATGAATTATAAACTTTTAAGTTGCTCATGCCTTCGCCCAAATATAAACATTTATCGCTTTGAGTCCCGAAGCTGAAGGTCGGCCAACACCGGACGATGATCTGAAAATGGAGATACTATTTTCGAGCATTGCAAAATATCAAATGATTTGTCCGGCAGTATATAGTCAATTCGTAAAGTGGGGGAAATATGAATATAGGTTCTGCCAATCCCGACGGAACTCGCAATGAAAGCATCCTGGCGGTTGCCCCTGATGTGAAAATAAGTATAGGAATTCGGAACATCATTAAAGTCCCCGCAGATGATGACCGGGTAAGGACTGGCATCCAAATGTCTTCTCACAGTATCTGCCTGGTATCCGCGCAGGCTCAAAGCAAATTTCAATTTTTTTGCAAGAGAGCGGGAAGCCTGCAACAGGCTGTCTTCTGCATTTCGGATGATCTCAACATCACGAAAATCTTTGGGTTTGAAAAGTACGGATTGCAGATGAACGGTAAATATCCGGATGCGTTTGCCATTCACATCAATATCCGCATCAATCAGGCTTTCTGTGCTGCCCGAAGTATCCTGACCAAAGGTTTGCCTTTCACTGCTCAGGATTGGATACCTGGAAAAAATGACTACGCCGGTGGTATATTTAATTATCCTGTTCCGGTAATCGCGCGAAAAAAAATAATAGGGGAAATGAAGCTTATCCCGGATGTACCGGATATTGGAAAATGCAGAATCATCGGGTTCATAGAATTCCTGAAAGCAAAGCAGATCGGCTTGTTGTTTGTCCACCATGTCCAGCATGCGGCGCCGATGACCCGACGCCCCTGTTTTTTTTGTGATGAATTCATCCCACCTGCGCACGTTCCAGGTCATGATCCGGATTGCGTTTTCATGTTTATGAGAAAAATCTTTCCTGCCCGGATTCATGCCGAAGAATGCATGGATATTCTGCCAGCCAATAATCAGGGATATCAGCGAAATGAGAGACCATCTGGGTGAAATAAAAAGCCAGAGAAATAAAAAACACAATAGGATCAAAAGGAATAATGGGAAAATAAAGGCAAGCAGTGAAATAAACCACCATTTATCCGGATGAAGAAAGGCATTACAGCAGGTGATCAGGAACAGCAATGCAATAACAATATTCAGCAGAATGACGAAGCGTTTGGTAAATTTCCGCAGAGATGCCATGGAAGGCTCAAGTTACAAATCTTCCTCTTCTGCTGCCCGCCTCAGAATGTCTTTTTCTTCACTGGTAAGATACCGATATCCCTGTTGATTTATTTTATCTAAGATCTCGTCAATTCTTTTCTGTGTGATATTGGGTATTTTCTTATATGGCTGGGTTCCTGCCACATGGTAGTAAAATTCATCTTTGGGCCTCGTTTTTTTCTTTTTATCAGGATTAAACAGGTCATTAAGCCAGTCGAAAAACTGGTTTAACCAGATACTTGCATCCCTCCCTCTTCGCAATTGATAAATAAACAGGAACCCGATGCCCGCTGCACCTGCGTTTGCGGTATAAGACCCTGTGTCGCCATATCCAATGCTGGAAAAATTGATCAGCAAAAATATCAGGGTCAGCACCCAGAGGGGAATGCCGCCATTGATCATGGGAAAGATCCGGTAATCCGGAGAAACCGTTGTGGTGGCAATGGCCACTGCAGCGATGGCGCAATTTGCACCTGAGAGTGTATCCAGATCGATTTTTCCACGGAGATCAGGAAGTATGAGATGGCAGAGTACAAACAAGATGGCGCCGGTAAGGCCTCCATAAAGATAAATCGGAATGATTTTCCTGTTCCCGGTGAGGTCCTGCAAAATATAACCGAAACTCCAAAGCCAGAACATGTTGGAAATAAACCTGAACACTTCGTGATCGGAAAACATATAACTGATCAGCGTCCAGGGCCGCATGACAATTTTGCCCGGCGCGGCAGGCAGCGAAAACCAACTGTACACGTGAGTATAAAACGTGGGAACCATGGCATTGCTCACGAGGTAGACGACGTATATAAATTTCAGGATAACAAATAGAACAGCATTCAGGATGAGGAGTTGGATCAGCGCATTTCCATCCTGGCCCAGGTTCATTCGCTTCCGGTAGTTGTCTTCTTTCACATCCATGGGTCTTCAATGTAAGTTACTGCAGATAACAAGGGTCTTACGACAGGACTGCTTTATTAACAGTTGGAATTGATATGAGTTCATTAATAATTCCGTCTATCTGTTTTTTTCCAGTAAAATACCAATAAGAGACCTACCAGGCCACCGCCCAAATGCGCCCAGTGAGCCACATTATCGCCAGCCGTATTTCTGATACCCATGAATAATTCAATGCACACATAACCCAAGACCGCCCATTTTGCTTTTATAGGGAAAAAGAAATACAGATATAAAAGGCTATTGGGAAACAGTAAACCAAAAGCAACCATGCAACCAAAAATTGCGCCCGAAGCGCCAAGTGTTGCTGAATTTAATTCAGGATTTGTATACTTAATAATTTCCTGTTGGTGGTAAGGCAGAGTAGCCAATTCCTGCCATAATGGGGTCAGTTCATGGTACAATACGATGAGATGGAGGGCGGCAGCTCCAATTCCGCAGACTGTATAAAAAATAAGGAAACGCTTGGGTCCCCAAAAATTTTCCAGGATGCTTCCAAACATCCAGAGGATCAGCATATTCCAAAAAATATGTGAAATACTGCCGTGCAGGAACATGTAAGTCACCAATTGGTGAGGGCGGAAAAACACGGATCGGACATCATGAAGTGCAAACAGGTTTTCAATGTTGAAACTGGGATTGTTCTCAAATACTTTTTGAGCTACAAAAACAAGTGCATTAATAATGATCAGGTTCTTGATTACGGGAGGAATAACCTGAAAGCTTCCCGGTCGAAATTCAGTCATATTTCATCTGCAATTGGGCTGCAAGTTAATGCTTTAAAAAAAGCCCGGTAACATTTTCAATATGATGGGTATGCGGGAACATATCCACGGGTTGAATTGCAGAAACCCGATACCTTTCAGATAGTAGCTGCAGGTCGCGGGCCTGGGTTGCCGGGTTGCAGCTCACGTAAACTATTTTTCCGGCTCCGATTTCCAGTAACTTTTTAATGAGTTTTTCTGTCATTCCGGCGCGCGGCGGATCAGTTACAATAACGTCAGGACGGCCATGGGCCTGAAAAAATGAGTCGTTGCACAATTCATTTACGTCCCCGGTAAAGAAATCCGCATGCTCCACCCGGTTGAATCCTGCATTTTCCTTTGCGTCGCTAATGGCCTCCGGCACGAGCTCCACGCCAATTACCCTGGATGCCTGATCACTAAGAAAAATACCGATACTGCCTGTTCCACAATAAAGATCATATACCGTTTCCTTTCCAGTTAGACCGGCGAACGCCCTGGCTACCTGGTACAGGCGTTCCGCCTGCGCAGTATTGGTCTGGAAAAAAGATTTCGGCCCTACCTTGAAAGAAAACCTTTCCAGCTTTTCCACAACATATCCCTTCCCATAAAAAACGATGGGATCGAGCCCGGTCAGACTATCATTTTTTTTTGGATTGATAGTGTAAAGCAGTGTGGAAATGGAGGGAAACTTTTCCATCATATGGGTTAGTAGTCCGTTTAACAGCGCTTCATCAAAATATCCCAAAACGATATTCAGCATCAGCTCCCCTGTGCGGCAAAGCCTTACCTGCATGGTGCGGAGAAAACCCTCATGTCGGAGTATATCATAAAAGGAAACTTTGTGCGCTATGGCCCATTGTTTAATCTCTTTGCGGAGAAGGTTCGTCGGCTCCGCCTGCAGGAAACAGGTATCTACATCCACGACCTTATCAAAAATTCCCCGGGCATGAAAGCCTGCGGCATCCTGGATGGCAGAGATGCCTTCATCCCCTAATTCATCCCTGAGAAGGTATTTCCTGTTTGAGAAGGTATATTCAATCTTATTTCGGTAGCAGGTGGTCTGATCCGACCCCAGAATAGGCATCATTTCCGGCAGTTCCATCTTCCCGATGCGCTTCAGGGTTTGCCATACCTGGTCCTGTTTAAATTCCAGCTGTTTAGCATAGGTAAGCATCTGCCACTGGCACCCTCCGCAAATGCCGAAATGGGGGCAAAAAGGTCTTACCCTTTCCGACGCATATTTTTCATATGAAAGCACATAGCCTTCTGCCCAGTCCTTTTTATTCCTGGTCAGCTTTACGGTAACCACATCCCCCGGAACCGCCTGCCCGATGAAAATCACCTTCCCTTCGTGCCTGGCCACGCTCTTTCCTTCAGCAGCATACCCGGTGACCAGAAGATTTTCTATAACAATATTTTTCTTTTTTCCCACGGCGGCAAATGTAGGATTATCTTAATTTAGCATTCCTATGATCAACCTCCTGTTAAAAAGAGCTTTTCTACCATGCGTTTTATTGCTCCTGGCCCAAGCCGGCTTATCGCAGGGCTATGCCATACACCTTGTTCTGAAACCCTTTGCTCATAGTCTGGTATATCTTGGGTACCACTACGGGAAAATAAAAGCGGTGGCAGACTCCACCGTATTGGACGAAAACGCCGCCGGCGATTTTAAGGGAAAGGATAAGCTTCCTGAAGGCGTTTATTTTATTGTTTCACCGAAAAAAGTAATTCTTTTCGAATTGCTGATTGGCCGGCAACAACAATTTTCAGTTTCTGCAGACACGGCCAGGATTCCGGAAAGCATCGACTTTTCAGGTTCGCCGGAAAATAGCGCATTCCAGGAATATACGGCCTTCATGAACAGCAGGGGCAGGGAAATCACCGCCTGGCAGTCCCGGTTCCCGCAAACAAAATCCAAAAAGGATTCCCTTGCCCTTCAGCAAAAAATCCGGAACGCAAGTGAGGAAATAAAATCCTATCGGGAGAAAGTGGAAAATAAAGATCCCAATTCTCTGCTGAGTACCCTATTGCTGGCGCTTAAAGAACCTGTAATTCCTCCGGCACCGGTTAATACGAACGGGAAGGCTGACAGCAATTTTGCCTACAGGTATTATAAAGATCATTATTGGGACAATATTTCCTTCACTGACGAACGATTGATCCGTACGCCGGTTTTTGAACCAAAACTGGACCGGTACTACAAGGATCTCGTATCGCCTGATCCGGATTCGATCGACCGCGAGATTGATCACATGCTCCTGTACTCCCGGGCCAACAAAGAAATGTTCAAATACCTGCTGATCCATTTCGTCCAGAAGTATATCAATCCCGAATACATGGGGCAGGACGCAGTATTTGTACACCTTTTTGAAAAATATATCAATACCGGCCAGGCCGATTTCTTTACCGAGAAATACCGCAAATTCGTGGATGACCGGGCATACAGCCTGATGGCAAATTTGCTGGGTGCACCCGCACCGGACCTGGAAATGACCGATACACTGGGGAAACTGCAGTCGCTCTACAATGTAAAGGCTGATTTTGTATTGATCTGCTTTTGGGACCCCACCTGCAGTCATTGTAAAGAAACAATTCCAAAAGTGGATTCCATTTACCAGGCGAAATGGAAGAAAGAGGGAGTGAAAGTAATCGGTGTGATGGTTGATGGAGGAAAGGACAACTGGCTCAATTTTATTCGCGACCACAATTTGAAGGATTGGATAAACGTTTACCAGACAACTGCCCAGCACGACGCAGAAGCATCGGCCGGACATCCTGACTACCGTCAGTTATATGATGTTTACCAGACTCCGGTTCTTTACCTGCTGGACAAGGACAAACGGATCATTGCTAAAAAACTTACCTACCAACAACTCGACGAGGTTATCAGGCTCAAACTGAAAAAGGTTAATTCATGATATGAAGAATGTTGTCCTCTGTATCTTCCTGCTGGCCTTTTCAAAATCATTTTTCGGTCAAACGCTGGCGCGTTATGGCGATCACCTGATCACCCGTGATGAATTTTTGAAGGCATACCGCAAAAACAATACAAAGACAAAAGCGACCGAAAAATCTTATCGTGAATACCTCGGATTATATATCCGCTACCGGCTTAAGGTTCAGGCAGCATATGACAGTAAGATGGATACCTTACCCGGGCAGGTGACCGAGTTGCAAAATTTCCGCAGCCAGATCGCCGATCAATACAGCAACGACGAAACCAGCCTAAACCGAATGGTTGAAGAAGCCTTTCTAAGAAGCCAGAAAGACATACGCATTTCTTACATATTTGTTCTGGCTCCGAAAACAGCTCCGCCCGCAGATACACTCAAAGCATGGCACAAAATAAATGAAGCCTGGTCTGCCCTTAAGAAAAATAAGAATTTTGAAGAAACCGCACTGACTTATTCAGAAGACCCTTTTGTTAAGACCAGCCGTGGCGATATTGGATTTATTACTGTTTTTAGCCTGCCCTATTCCATAGAAAGCATAGCTTATAGTACGCCTGTGGGGAAATATTCCTCTATTTTCAGAACGGGTGACGGTTATATTATTGTAAAGAAAACCGCAGAAAGGCCGGCAGCGGGCCGCATACATGTTGCCCAGATCCTTCTTATTTTTCCATATCAGGCGAATGATGCGGAGAAGGCAGATACCCGGCGCAGGGCGGATTCCCTGTTTGATGCAATCCGCTCCGGATCCGATTTCGGAGAGCTGGCCCGAAGATTCAGCGGCGACAATTTATCTTATCAGATGGGCGGGGTATTACCAGAGTTTGGCATAGGAAAATATGAATCTCCATTTGAGCAAACCGCCTTTGGCCTCAAAAAGGATGGAGATGTCAGTCCACCCTTCGCCACCAGTTTCGGGTATCATATTCTGAAGCGGATCGCCAGAATTCCTATTTCTGCAACCCGGGACAAAAAAACGATGGAGGCATTGAAGGAGAAAGTTCAGGCCGACCCGAGGATTGAAGTTTCAAGAAGGGAATTGCTGCAAACTATTTTAAAAGAAACGGGATTTAAGGAAAATATTCCCAGCGGAGATCGTTTGTTCATCTTTACCGACAGCATGCTATTGGGCAAAAAAGAACCTCAGTTTCCAAACCTGACCTTGCATAGTATGCTTTTTCGTTTTCCCGATAAAACAATTACGGTCGCGGACTGGGTCAATTATCGTAAAACGATCAGTCGTGTTCCGTCGATCCTGAATGGGAAGACCAATCCGGAATTATTGGAGCAATACCGCCAAACCGTTGGTTTCGATTATTACAAGGCGCACCTTGAAAATTACAATAAGATATTTGCTTACCAGGTAAATGAATTCAAAGACGGGAATTTATTATTTGAGATCATGCAAAAGCAAGTTTGGGAAAAAGCTGGCGCAGATACGGCAGGACTCAGGAATTTTTATGCATTACACGCACGCAATTACTGGTGGAACTCCAGCGCGGACGCGATTATTTTCAATGCCGGCAACAAGGCTGCTGCAGAAAAATTACAAAAAGATCTGGGGTCCGGGATTCAAAACTGGCACGCTATGGTAGATAGCCTCGGAGGCCAGGTTCAGGCAGATTCGGGCCGTTTTGAGATTAAACAGCTTCCCGGAACCGGAGATGCAAACGATCATTATTTTACGGGTATGGTTACGAATAATGACAAGACGGTACAATTTGCTTATGTGATCAGGAAATTTCCCAATCCGGAACCCAGAACATTCGAAGATGCGCGCGGAATGGTTATTAATGATTATCAGAATGAACTGGAAAACAAATGGATCACCGAATTAGAAAAGAAGTACCCCGTGAAGGTGGATGAGGGGGTGTTCAGGACGCTGGTGAGGTAATGGGAATAAGATAATTTTCAAATTGAGCATTCATCCCGCAAATTTCGTACTATCCAACATATCAAGGATTGTCGCGTCTTCGACAATATCGAACTTGCGCGCGAGCATTTTATCAGAAGAACGCAGTGTTTCGTAGTCTTCCACCGTTAATGTTTTCGGATTGGGGCCGCCTCGTGACCAGTCGATATAATAGAAATTATTATTTACAACCGAACTACGGAATCTGGAATTCATGATGAGTGTGGGAATCAGAAATTCATCGGGGCCCCAGGTAAACTTTATAAAGCGACGCAATCTCTTGTTTGAATCGACGAAATCCACCACGTATTTGGCGCAATCGGCTCCCAGTGTCATGCACATGGCTCTTGGCCCTCCATACAAAATATAGGGAAGAGGGAATTTTCTTTGCGGAAGAAGAGAATTCAGGAAGAACTGGAGCCTGTATCTCCCCCGGAATCCGAAATTGGTAAAATGATATTTATTGATGCGGGTGATCGCGTGACTCCACCACTCATCTCTTTCCTCATAGCAGATGAAATTCTTTCCCCGGCTTTTTTCAAGAGAAGCGTAAATGGCACTGACTGGTTTGATGGGATAATCCTGACCGCTCATTACGCTTATAAAATCATAATGCCTGTCATTGTCCAAAACTTCTTTGATGGATTCCAGCACGGCGTGTAAAAAACTATATGAGGCCCATCTCACTTTAATGCGATGATGTACAAATTGCACATGAGGAATTTCTGCCAGGTAAAGAAAAGGTTTGAGATTTGTTTTTTTATCGATATGAATGTGAAAATCGAATGGGAAGTGCTCAAACTTTTTTATCAGGCGCTCAATTTGCTGAGGGTCTTTATGAGCCATTAAAATACACGCGATCCGCATATTGCTTTCGAATTTCTTAAAATAAAAACAGGAATCAGGTGCGCAGAACGGATTGGGGTACCGATAAGTTTAAACGGGAATCAAAATTAATGCCGGTTTTCCACTTCAGCAAGTATTCTTTTGGGCGTTAACATCTAATTAAAAGGCAGTTAGCGCGTTTGTTATCAAATTTAAGATTATGTGATAGTGCGGAATGCCGGATGCTCAATGGAAATGCTAACGCGGGGCGCTAAACGAAAACCGAAAAAATCCTGCTGCGATTCAGGGAGTCCCTCAACCATCAACCACCACCGTGAAGTCGATCTTTAAGTGTTCCGGATTATTACAGTTTCTCATACAATGAACGCAATTTTTCCCTGGTCATGATCTGTTCCCAATTAGGACCTAAGGCATTCTCCCACAAGGGTTTCATGCCTAGCGCAACCTGGATCATGGCGTCAAATTGGGCTTCCGTAAGCCCCCTGGTAATATGCTGGGGAATTTCAATCCTGTTCTTTTCCACCATCTTCTTAAATTCCCTTACACCCTCCGGATAATAAGGTTCCAGTTTATCAAAGACGATACAATTACCTACTCCATGCCTGGTTCCCAACAGGTATCCAAGACCATAACTGACAGCGTGGGCAATACCGACCTGGGAATAGGCAATGCTCATTCCTCCGGCATAGGAAGCCATCATGAGCTTGTCATCGTGTTGTGGTGTCCATTCCCCAGTGTTCAGAAATACTTCTTCGCAGAGACTCAGGGCTTTTTCTCCATAGGACTTGCTGAATTCATTCAGGTATGTACCCCTGAGGCTTTCGATGCAATGTATGTAGCAGTCCATTCCGGTATAAAAACGCTGATTTGCGGGAACATTCGCTGTAAGTTCGGGATCAAGAATAATCTGGTCGAAGGGCGTAAAATCGGAGTTCATACCCAGTTTCCGGGTTGGGCCTGTCAGGACGGTAGTCCTGGAAACTTCGGCTCCCGTTCCACTCAGGGTGGGGATGCCAGCCTTGTACACGCCGGGGACCTTTACCAGGTCCCAACCCTGGTAATCGGACGAAGAGCCGGGATTGTTCATCATCAAAGCGACTGCTTTGGCAAGGTCCATCGTTGATCCGCCGCCAATGCCGATTACGCCGCTTATGGAACCGAATTCCCCTTTAAGCTGCGCGGCCAGTTTATCAACTTGTTTTGTCTTCGGTTCATCATTCACATCTGCAAAGAGGATCTTATCATTGCCCTGCCGGTGAATTCTGCCTGCCAATGGTTTGTTCTCAAAAAAATGATCCACCAGGAAGATCATGGGTTTTTTTTCTTTCCGGTGAGGCTTTATAATTTCATCCAGCTGATTAAAGCTTCCCCTGCCATACACAACATATCCAACCATCTTAAAATTTCTGAATTTCATGGATTTTCAATTTTGGATTGCAAAGTTATCCGCTTTCAGCGAAGACTGGAGTTTGTAAGAGCGGCGGCCCCGAACACGCCGGCGCTGTCTCCGAGATCCGGCCTGATTACCGGGACGCTGCAATAGTTGTTAAAAATAAAATTATTCAGAGATGAAACCCCGCCAGTGTAGATCTCATCTATATTTCCAACGCCGCCCCCGACTACAATGATATCCGGATCAAGACAGTTTGTAATTACTGAAACTGCTTTTCCGAAAAAATGCGCAAGGCGCCCAATGGTCTGCTGCGCAGCTGCATCCTGATTTTGCAGGGAGACAATTTCTTTGAGCGATTTTTTAACGCCCGTAAGATTTTCATAAAATTTCTGAAGCGAGGGACCGGAAAGAACTTTCTCCACACAGCCGATTTTTCCGCAATAGCATGGACCACCCGAATCATCCAGAAAATTATGCCCCCATTCGCCCGCAATGCCATGGTGCCCGTTCCATATCTTTCCATCCATAACGATTCCGCCTCCCACGCCCGTGCCGAGAATAATGCCAAAGACCATGCGTGCACCGGCGGATTTCTTTTTTACTGCTCCCCAGGTGGCTTCTGCCAGGGCAAAACAATTTGCGTCATTGGCCAGGATTACCTTTAGTTGCAGTCGTTCTTCCAGATCCTTCTTCACCGGCATGCCATTCAAAACGGTTGTGTTGGAATTTTTAAGCGTTTGCGAAATGGGATCCAGGATACCAGGCGTACCAAACCCAATGCTGGCAGGAACCTGTTTTGATTCTGCAATCATTTTTGTTATCAGCTTACCGATCTGGCCGAGTACGTGATCGTATCCTTTGTCAGCTTCTGTATCCACACGCGTTCTCACCAGCGGCACAGGCTCATTTTCGCTTTTCAAAATGACGCCTTCAATTTTTGTTCCGCCGAGGTCTATACCCCACAATGATTGATTCATATTGCTCAGATTAACCAGACCTGATCGCCAGATAGTTCATTTTTTGCTGGCTGCTCTTATATCAGGATCAGGAATTATTGTTTTATTTCCAATAGTTGTTTGGCCTTCTGCAAATCTTCCGGCGTATCGATTTCAATGCCCATATATTCCGTGAGCACCATCCTGATGGGTATGCCATGTTCCAGGTACCGGAGGCATTCAATTTTTTCGGTTGCTTCCAGCGGAGTGACCGGCCATTTCGTAAAATTCAGCAGCGCTTGTTTTCTAAATGCGTATACACCGATATGTTCGTAATAAGAAATTCCTGCCGGCTTATTCCGGGGGTAAGGGATAACACTGCGACTAAAAAATAGAGAGTTCATCCGGATGTCCACAGCCACTTTTACATAATTGGGATCTTTGATATTGTTTTTGTTTTTCATTTCCTGCATTAGGGAAGCCACCTGGATCAGCTGTTTTTCATCATCCTTGAAAACCTGCAGCAATTTCTGAAGTGGAGCCCTTTGTACAAAAGGTTCATCTCCCTGCACATTCACCGCAATATCCACATCCATAGATTCCACAGCTTCTGCGATGCGATCACTTCCGCTTTCATGGGATCTTAGGCTCATCTTTGCCTTACCGCCATGGCCCGTTATTTCCTGATAAATGGTATCGCTGTCTGTAACTACGAGAACCTGGTCGAAAAGGCCTGTGGCCAGGGTATTGTCATATGTATGTCGAATGATCGTCTTGTTACCGAGCACCTGCATGAGTTTGGCAGGGAACCTTGTTGAAGCATATCTGGCCGGGATCAGAGCAACACAATTCATGAAGATCGTTTTGCAAATGTAAATTTTTACAATTATATAAATTGTACCAAGGAATACCTGCCATCATTTTCCCAATACATAAGGAGCCAGTCCATGCATGTGGCCGAGTCAGTAAACACCTATGATGGGATGCGAATACAAGGGATGAAATGTATTGTGATTCCGGGATAATCATTTTAGTCAGGGATATGATGCAGCTGCAGCAGCACTCAGAAATATTCCTGTTCCAGGAAGCGGGTAAGATCAAGTACGGCTCCCCGGCCTTCACGGTCCCCGGAATTGCAAAATACGAGTATGCCGCGATGTTTTTCCTTTAGGATTTCTGCCCGGCAGGCGAATAAAAGAGATATTCCTTCGTGAAAGGAAAAGGATTGATCATTCATGCTTCCATTATTCCAACCCATGGAGTAGTCAATCGTTCCGAAATGTATATATTGAAAAGTTTCCTGGGAAAGATGCGCCTTTTTGCCATTCAATCCGGAAAGATTTTCCTGCATGAATTTTATATAGTCCGGCATGCTGATATTAATCTCCTGGGCAGGATATAGAATGGGATTTACTCTAACCCAGGTTTTGGCATCCTCCGGATGGAAGTAACCGCCCTGGGACCAGTGGCCGGCCGGCGCGGCAGTGTCTGAAAGCAGGGGCCAGGAATAATGAATGGTAATTTTTAATGGTTTTTGAATATACTGGGAGATCAATTCTTCCCAGGCCTTACCAGTCACTTTCTCGAGCATCGAAGCTGCCATTATATATCCCGCAATCGAAAAAACGATCTTCTTCTGAAGAAAGTTTTCCATATCGGGCTTCTGCTGCAACATATAAAATGTGAATGCCTTTCTTCTTGCAATGATATTTCCCCTGAAATCCGGAATGCTGGACCAATCGGTCATGGTCGTGAAAGCCTGAATGCGGGTACGGCTTGTGAGCAGATCCGCCAGTGTAATGTTTTGGTAAACAGGAAAAGCTTTCTTTTTGAATTCCGGAAACAATTTCAGTAATGGAGTTGTCCATTGTATTTTTCCCGCTTCAACCAATCTGGCGGCAATATATGCTGTAAAAGCGACTGTGTTTGTACCGATATGGAAACGGTCTTTCAGGCTGATCGTGTCTTTCGATTTAAATGCCCGGTAACCAACAACCTGTTCTTCCAGGATGCTGTCTTCCGAAAATACAGCGTAGGCCAAGCCAGGTACGCCACGAATGATGCGAATGGAATCTGCTGCATCCCGGTCGGTTTGCGTGCTTCCCCGAAACGGGAGCAGGAACAGAGCAATAAGAGCGAGAAAGCTGCAGCGCTTGTTCATGGTCATTGAAGTCAGTGAAGATAAGAAAATTCGAAAATGGCCGGTGAGCTATTTATCTTCATTCATTATGTTCCAGAGCAGGTCTTTCAACTCCTGAATTCCCCTGTGTGTAACCGAGGAAATGAAGATGTGAGGAATTCCGGCCGGCAATTCCTTTGCGATATCTGTAATCAACTCCTCATCCAGCAAGTCGCTTTTGCTAATGCCAATCACAAAACATTTGTGGAGCAGTTCAGGATTGAATTGTTCGAGTTCACTTAGAAGAACTTCAAATTCCTTTCGATGATCCACACTGTCAGCCGGAATCAGGAATAACAACGCCACATTTCTTTCGATATGCCTTAAGAATCGATGCCCCAAACCTTTTCCGGATGCAGCACCTTCAATAATACCGGGGAGATCGGCAATACAAAAACTCTTTCCATCCCGGTATTCCACCATGCCTAGCTGCGGCACAAGCGTGGTAAATGCGTAATCAGCGATTTTGGGTTTGGCGGCTGTGATTACAGAAAGCAGGGTTGACTTGCCGGCGTTTGGAAATCCTACTAGTCCTACGTCCGCGAGCACTTTCAATTCAAGCACTTTCCAACCCTCGGTACCAGGTTCACCGGGCTGTGCGTGCTCGGGTGCCTGGTTTGTCGGGGTCGCGAACTGCGCATTGCCCAATCCGCCCCGGCCTCCTTTCACCCAAATAATTTCCTGTCCGTCTTCCAGGATCTCCGCCTCTTTTCGCCCGGTGGTTTCATCGCGGGCGATGGTGCCGAGTGGTACATCAATGAAAATATCTTTTCCAAAGCGTCCGGTGCACTTGTTTCCGCTGCCGGCCTCTCCGTCTTCGGCAAGTACATTTTTATAATAGCGCAAATGAAGCAGGGTCCAGAGGTTTTTATTTCCCCTCAAAATGATATGACCCCCGCGCCCGCCATCACCGCCATCGGGCCCCGCCAACGCATTGTATTTGGTTCGTAAAAAATGTTTTATACCCGGACCTCCGTGTCCGCTCCGGCAGAAAACCCTGATCTGATCTACAAAATTGCTTTTTTCCACTGGATAATTTCGGGCAGCAAAGATAACTGATTCAGCGGGTTACCGGGGGAGAACTAATTGGCTGACAAGCCCCGTCCATCCGGTCTGATGGGACGCGCCCAGGCCAAGACCAGAATCTCCGTGGAAGTATTCAAAGAAAAGGATATGATCCTTAAAGTTCGGATCAGTCTGCAGCAAAGGATTGTTTCCGTATATCGGCCGGTTACCTTTTAGATCCCTTGCAAAAAGGGAAATCACCCTCTTGGCTAATTTGTCGGAAATTTCTTTCAGCGTAAAAAAGTTTCCTGAATGGGTCGGGTATTCCACTTTGAAATCGTCGCCGTAATAATCATGAAAACGTTTCAGCGAATCGATGATCAGGAAATTTGCCGGCATCCATACGGGCCCCCTCCAGTTCGAATTGCCTCCAAATAGCGGAATATCCGATTCGCCCGGTGTATATTTAATGGAGAAGGTTGTACCATCAATTTGCATCATATAAGGATGTGCTTCATGATATTTCGACAGGGCACGGATACCATGGTCACTGAGAAACTCATTTTCATCCAGCATCCGGTAAAGAATTCTTTTCATCCGGTGTCCCCGCAAAAGGGATAACAAATGCTTTTCATCTTTTCCTTTTTCACCCCATCTCGAAACCAGGTTTGCCATCTGTGGCTGGTTCAAAAGAAACCACCGAAGTCTTTCGGCAAAATCTTTTTGGGTATTCAGCAGTTCGTCGTCGAGCACTTCCACCACCAGGAGCGGGATCAGTCCCACCATGGAGCGGATTCTTAATTTTTCGCATTGGGATCCGGGCTTTTTAAGGACATCGTAAAAAAATTCATCCTCTTCGTCCCAAAGATCGGTGTTGGTTTTGCCCATGCCGGCCATGGCATATGCAATGTATAAGAAATGCTCAAAAAACTTGGTTGCCATATCCTGATAAACAGGATTCGTTTTCGCAAGCTCCAGTGCAATGCGCATCATATTCAGTGAATACATGCACATCCAGCTTGTTGAATCGGATTGCTCCAGCAAAATGCCATGCGGGAGAAGGGCATTGCGGTCGAATAATCCGATATTATCCATGCCCAGAAATCCTCCTTCGAAAATGTTATTCCCTTCCTTGTCCTTCCTGTTTACCCACCAGGTAAAGTTGAGCATGAGTTTCAAAAAAACAGTTTCCAGGAACCTGTTATCGCCTTTACCGCGGGCGGCTTTATCCGTTTCATAAACCTTCCATGTGGCCCAGGCATGCACAGGCGGATTAACATCAGAAAAAGCCCATTCATAAGCTGGAAGCTGACCGCTCGGATGCATGTACCATTCATGTGTTAGCATGATCAACTGTTCTTTAGCAAAAACCGGATCGATTGTGGCAAAGCAAACGCAATGAAATGCCCAGTCCCATGCAGCGAACCATGGGTATTCCCAGGTATCGGGCATGGAGATGATATCTGAATTATTGAGGTGGATCCACTGATGATTTCGCCCTTTCAGTCTTTCGGAGGGCGGAGTGGGACCTGCAGGATCGCCTGCCAGCCATTTTTTCACATTGTAATAATAGTATTGCTTGCTCCAGATCATGCCGGCAAAAGCCTGCCGCTGTATCATTTTCAACTCATCATCCGGAATAGCTGCCTGCAATTCCGCGTAGAAGAGTCCGGTTTCTCTGATCCTGTCCGTAAATATTTTTTCAAATGTTTCAAAGGGCCGCTCTGTTTTATTCTTTGTCAACCGAAGGCGGAATTCTTCCGGCTTGCCGGGCATTACCGTGCGTTTAAAATGGACAGCCGCTTTTGTACCGGTATTTTCGGTATTAACGGATTTTGCCCCATGGATGAGATAATCATTGATGCCATCCTTATAAAATGGATGATTGGCCGGAGCGTTATAGAGCCTGGCTGTGTTGGTTTCATTTTCGCAGAACAGAAGTTCATCGCATGATTCGGAATGCAATACCATATTTCCAAGACTGGGGTGATGAATCGAAATCGCGTTAGGAAAATTGGCATTCATTCCTGGTTTTTCATCTCCGTTCGGATAGCCCCAGGCCCAGGTATTACGAAACCAGATTGTAGGCAATACATGTATCGGAGCAGGCACAGGTCCGCGGTTATGCACCGTGATCTTCATCAGGATATCTTCTGGTGAAGCTTTTGCATATTCGATGAAAACATCAAAGTATTTGTTTTCGTTAAAGATGCCAGTGTCCTGTAATTCGTATTCGGGGTCCTTCCTGCTGCGTCGTTGATTCTCCGTTAGCAGATTCTCGTAAGGGAATTCGTCCTGCGGGTATTTGTAAAGCATTTTCAGATAAGCGTGCGTAGGTGTGGCATCCAGGTAATAGTACAATTCCTTTACATCTTCCCCATGATTGCCATCAGGGCCGCCCAATCCAAAAAGTCTTTCTTTCAGGATCGGATCTTTTGCATTCCACAGACTAACGGCGAGGCATAAGTGCAGATTGATATCGCTGATGCCCCCCAGCCCCTCTTCGCCCCAGCGCCAGGCTTTGCTGCGGGCCATATCATGAGAGGTATATTCCCATGGCTGACCATCGCCGCTATAATCTTCCCTTACGGTTGACCATTGACGTTCACTCAGGTAAGGCCCCCATTTCTTCCAGGAGGGGTCCGAAAGCCGTTCGTTTTCTGCATTCATGTTCACCGATTATTACAACAATAGCCCGGGGCCGGAAAATCAATCATAAATATGATCGATATACGGTCCGTATTTCTCCAGGATTACCTTCCTTTTTATATTCAATTTCGGCGTAAGTTCGCCGGTTTCAACACTCCAGTCCCCGGTCAGTAATTCGAATTTCTTGACCTGCTCCACGTGATTGAATTGCTCGTTGTAATGATCAATGATCTCTCTGTAAAACTTCAGCACTGCAGGATTCCCGATCATGGATTCACGGGAATCCGTAGAAAGCTGATGCTCTTTACACCATTCGATAAGATGGTCAAAAGCAGGGACGATCAGCGCGCCCACAAATTTTCTCTCGGGACCAACCACAACGATCTGTTCGATAAAACGCGATTCCTTCATTTTATTTTCAATGGCTGCCGGGGCGACATACTTTCCGCCACTGGTTTTGAATAATTCTTTTTTCCGGTCGGTGATGCGCAGGAACCTGCCGTCTTCAAACTGCCCGATATCTCCCGTATGGAGCCAGCCGTCAATAACAGTTTCAGCAGTGAGATCGGGCCTTTTAAAATATCCTTTCATTACGCTTGGACCCCTGACGCAAATCTCCCCATCAGGTTCAAGTCTCACTTCCATGCCATTCACAACAGGCCCTACCGTTCCGAATCTATTTAATCCTTTACCGTAACGATTTACTGCAATCACCGGAGAATTTTCTGTCGGTCCGTAGCCTTCATAGATCGGGATGCGGGCCGCATTGAATGTGCGCAATAACCTGTCCTGGCAGGCAGCCCCACCGGTGATGATATATTTGATATTGTTCCCCAGCGCTTCTCGCCATTTATTGAATATCAGTTTGTTTGCAATCGATAATTGAAAATTATACCAGATCCCGAGGTTGCGGTTATTGTCATATTTCTTCCCCAGCTCAACGGCCCAGAAAAATAATTTTCTTTTTATTCCTTTAAGCGCAGCGCCTTTTGTCATGATGCGCTCATATACTTTTTCGAGTAAACGAGGTACGGTACAGAATATATCCGGTTTTACTTCGAGTAAATTCGGTCCGATCGTATCCATGCTCTCGGCATAATAAATGCTGTTGCCGCTGAAGAGATAGATGTAGCTCACCATTTTCTCGAATATATGATTCAGCGGCAGAAAACTCAGCGTCCTGAATTCGGGACGGTCCTCGAAAGGAAAACTTTCTTTTGACAATAGCACATTGCTCAGAATATTATTATGCGTCAGCATGACGCCTTTCGGTGTTCCTGTAGTACCGGAAGTATATATGATGGTGGCGAGGTTCTCCGGACGAATGCTTTTGCTGATGGCCTGCACCTGTTCGATGAGCGCCGGGGTGGACCTGGCAACCAGGGATGACCAGTGATCGGCGCCGGGTATTCGGTTATAGGTATAAACATTTTGTATGGAGGGAACTCTGGGACGGATAGCCTGTACCTTCCGGTACAATTCTTCGCTGCTTACAAAAACATACTTCACTGCAGCATCCTGAAAAATGAATTCTATTTCCAGGGGATTGGTCGTTGGATAAATCGGAACGAGCACAGCACCAAGTTTCTGCACAGCCATATCGGTGACCAGCCATTCTGCACGGTTATTGGCGATAATCCCGATCTTGTCCTGCCGCTCAACACTCATGTCGTTACCGGAAACACCCAGTGATAGCAGTCCCGCAGCAAGCCGGTTGACGGATTGATCAATTTCCACGGTGCTGTATTTTCGCCATTTGCCTTCTTCTTTGGCGACAAGCATATCTTCTTTTGGAAATTTTTCCAGCTGATATGCAATACAGTCAAACAGTCTTGAGGGTTTAATCATACGTATTCATTTTGCTGTAGACGCCCTGTAATTTTGGCCCTGGGGCAGTTTAAATACTCTTCCTTTTTGAAAACTGATAAAGCGGTTGTAGTCATCTGCATGGGCTGCCGTCCAGCTTTGAAAAGCGGCAAGTCCCATGGATGCGCCGAAAACCCATTGGTTGTAAGCATCAAAAAGACCTTCCTTCATCAGTTGTTGTTCATACTCAAAAAGCCGGAAGGGAAATTTACCGCCATATTTATCAAACCATTCCAAAATAAATTTGCTGCGCAGGATATTTAGTGATTCCGGCGTCAGACCAAGGGAAACGGCGGATGACTGGTCAGCCATCACATTCAGGTATACGGCTACGAAAGGGTTTTTGTTGGCCTGGGATTTAGGGGCTTTCAAATCCATAAATAATTTCTTATATCCGTCAACCAGGAGGCTTTTTATTTCCGGCGTACGGCTGCTGTAACTTTCCAGGTTGATGAAGATCTCACCGTAAATCAGGGTCCACACTTTATCGTAGGTAAAATAATAATATTTACAGGCATTATAATAATTCGACGAATAGGACGGATCCACTTCGATCCCTTTTTCCCAAAGGCGAATGGCTTCGGGATCCTTTTTCATCCAGAGCATTTCTCCGTATTCGTTATAAAGTTCGCCGCTATTCGGGAATTTTTTGATTCCCTGCCGGTACATTTTGTCTGCTTCCTTTTTCTCTTCAATAGCTTTATAAGCCATCCCCAGAATCTGGTAACATTGTTCGTCGGCATCTTTTCTTTCAATGAGCTTTCTTCCTTCTTCCACGGATGCACTGTAATTACTCTGGAGATAATAGGTGAAAGCAAGGTCTTTTTCTATGGCCAGATCATCCGGAGCAATCTTTAACGCGTTGCCTAAAACAACGATGGCATTTGAATAGTCGCCATTCCACATATAATTTTTCGCCACCTTGTGAAGGGAATCTGCTGTTTGTGTGAAAGCAGAAATGCTGTTCAAAATGAGGCCGGCAAAGAACAGGACTTTTTTCATGTAATGAATATAGGCCGAACGTTTCGAAAACGACTTCCGGCTGGAATAATTGTTCCTCAAAAATACGAATGCCTACCTTATCAGATGTGTTAACAGTCCGTCACGGAGTTTAGGCTCAAACCAGGTGCTTTTGGGAGGCATGATCTCGCCACTGTCGGCAATATCAAACAACTGGTTCATACTTACGGGATACAGACTGAAAGCGATTTTCATGTTGCCTAGGTTAACTCTTTTTTCCAATTCAGCCAATCCCCGCATGCCGCCTACGAAATCTATCCTGTCATCCGTTCTCGGGTCGCCGATCCCAAGCAAAGGAGTGAGGATATTTTCCTGGAGAATGGTAACATCCAGGATACCGATCGGGTCTTCACGGTAGGTTTGGTCTTTTGCTTCCAGGCTGTACCAGCTACCTTCCAAATACATTCCGAAAGTATGCAGCCGGCTGGGAGAAAAAGCAGTATTGGTTTTTTCAACCCTGAAATTTTTCTTCAGGCTTTCGAGGAAAGCTTCAGGCTTCAATCCGTTAAGATCTTTCACGACCCTGTTGTAATCCATTATATGAAGCTCATCAGAAGGAAAGAGGGTGGTTAGAAAAAAATCAGCTTCCGGAGAAGCATCATCACCCAGGGCCTTTTTCACTTTGGCAGCGGATGCGGCGCGGTGATGGCCATCCGCAATGTAAGTGAAGGGGACTTCGTTTTCAAAAATAGAACTGATCTGTTGGATGGTATCTGCCTTGTCAACCACCCACACCTTATGCGCGATCCCGTCTCCGGCCAGGAAATCATAAACCGGCTGATGGGATTTTTTCCATGCTCCGACAAGATCAGTAATCCTTTTATTGGATTTGTAAGCCATAAATACATTTCCTGTTTGCGCACCGATGATCCGCATATGCTGGATTCGGTCCTGTTCTTTTTCCGGACGCGTCAGTTCATGCTTTTTTATGATATTTTTTTCGTAGTCCTCCACGGCACTGACGCAGACCAGGCCCGTCTGGCTTTTGCCATTCATGGTCAGTTCATAGATATAATAAAATGGCCGTTCGTCTTTAAACAAAATTTTCTGGTCGCGAAAAATAAATAGATTATCTGCCGCTTTAAGATATACTTTTTCGCTGTGCACATCTGTTCCCACGGGCAAATCAATCTCTGCCTTGGTGATATGAAGAAAGGAATAGGGATTGTTTTCCACCACAAGCCTGGCCTCATCACTGTTTAACACGTCATAGGGTGGAGAGGCAATCCTGGAAGCCAGGGCCGGCTGAGGTCTCAAGGCGCGAAATGGAGAAATTATTGCCATGCGGGATTGAAATTACAAATCATTTATCAGCCTGGAAATTGCTTTTACGCTTTCCATCGGCACTGCATTGTATAGTGAAATCCTGAATCCGCCAACACTCCGGTGACCTTTTACGCCCACCATTCCCTGCTCTTCGCAGGTGTCGATGAATTTTTTCTCCAGCCTGGCTTCAGGTATACGAAACACGACATTCATACGACTCCTGTCTTCTATTGCAACCGTTGGCTCGAATCCTTCCCGTGAATCCAGGGTTTTATACAGAAGATCTGCTTTTGCCTTGTTGAGTTTTTCTATTCCCGCCACGCCACCCTGTTTTTTCAACCAACGCAAGGTGAGCAAACAAACATAGATGGAAAAAACAGGAGGTGTGTTCAGCATGGATCCCGCTTCGATATGCCGACGGTAATCCATCATTCCCGGGAGCTTGCGGTTGACTTTTCCCAGTATGTCCCTGCGGACGACCACCAGATTTGCGCCCGCGGCCCCGATATTTTTCTGGGCACCGGCATAGATCAGGGCAAACCGGTTAAAATCCATTTCACGGCTGAGAATATCACTGCTCATATCCGCAACCAGCGGCAGGTTTGTTACAGGAATTTCAAACATCTCCGTACCCTCGATCGTATTATTGCTGGTATAATGAAAAAATTTTGCATCAGCAGGTATCGGGTATCCTTTCGGAATATAGTTGTAGTTTTTATCTTTTGATGATGCGACTATGGTTACTTCACCGAATACTCCTGCCTCTTTGATGGCCTTGGTTCCCCAAACCCCGCAATCCAGGTAGGCTGCGGTTTCATTTTCATTCAGCAGGTTCATAGGTACCTGGAAGAATTGCGTTGTTGCTCCTCCATGAAGGAACAAAACGGAATGATCTCCATCGAGATGCATGAGTTCTTTAGTGAGACTGACCGTTTCATCCATTACGGACTGGAACAGCGGCGTCCGGTGGCCGATTTCGAGAATGGAAAGACCGGTATCCCTGAAATTGATTATGGCCTGACTGGCTTCTTCAAACACTTCCTTTGGTAAAACACTCGGCCCGGCATTGAAATTATGCTTCATAGATCAACATTTATCCTGAAAGAGTTGCAAATTTACAAAAATGGCGGGTGCCCGACGTTATTCAAGGATGCTTTTTTATGTTTCGCAGGCGATGCAAGGAAAAGCTAATAAGAAAGGGTGAGTTTCCCTTTCTATAAATTTACATTTTAGATGGGTTGATTTTGCTTTTTTTTTAATGAAAGAGTTAAACCAGCATGATTATGGTATTAAATATTAGCTATGTTGTGCTTCTACATTAGACCCACCTATTATGGAAATTATTAAAAGCATTCAGAACAGAATATACGAAATACGAGGCGAAAGGATTATGCTGGACCGGGATTTGGCTGCCTTGTATGAAACGGAAACCAAAGCCTTAAACCTTGCAGTAAAGCGGAATTTAAAGCGTTTTCCCAAAGATTTCATGTTTCAGCTTACCAGGGAAGAATTTGATGCTTTGAGGATTCAAATTGAAACCTCAGTTAACAGGAATTCTTTGAGGTTGCAAAATGAAACCTCAAAGGGAAGGGGGGAACAAGGTACCTGCCGTATGCTTTTACGGAACAGGGCGTAGCTATGCTCAGCGGAGTTTTGAATTCCGATAAGGCAATAAATATGAATATTGCAATAATGAGAACATTTATTGAAATAAGACGTCTCAGTTTCCATCAAATTGATCTGAAATCCCATCTCCGGCGCATCATGGATCGGGTGGGGGAACATGATATCCAGCTAAACCAAATTTATGATGCCATGGAAAATCTATTGGACGAAAAAGCAGCCCAAAAAAAATGGGATGACCGCGAAAGAATTGGATTCAAGAAGTAGACCTTAGAATGAACTACCATATTTCCGGGACCTTATTAACCCTGACGGGTGGCTGCTTCGAACCCTGTAGAACAAAATATATCAAGACTGAGTAGCTTTGCTTTGGTGAATACCCCGGGCATCATATTTGCTTTTGCATTTAAAAAAGAAATATGATCCGCAAATTAAAATCCGGGGAATACAGGCTTTATTCCCGCAAAACCAATCCGAAAACGAAGAAACGCCGCAACCTGGGCACGTTCATCAGTTTGGAAGCTGCAAAAAAGCACGAGAAAGAAATCCAGTATTTCAAGCGGCACTAAGGGGCTTTCCATAAGGAGTGCCTGAATATTCCTTGTAAATCACGGATGATGGGTTAGGGTGACGCCCAGCGGATCGATATTTTTCTGTTTTCAATTAGGATGAACCTGACCGGGTCCGTGAATCATTCTCCGCAATCGCGGCCCAACACTTTTCCTTTTTTCCATTCCAGGTTGAGCAACTGATATTCCTGCTGATCGGCGAGGGAAAGGCTGTCGTTCGTCAGCCGATCCAGCGGAGGTTGCCCTGCATTAACCCAGGCAGTGTACCAGAAAGAGGCTACGGCAAAAATGGACTGACGCATGCGCCGTTCGACCATATCCTTTAATTTTTCATTGTACAGTAAGGCGTACGCGGTAGAATATTGCCTGATCAGAATTCCATTCCGTTCTTCGAACGCGAATTTCTGATCCGGCCGGATCAGGAGGCTGGCTTCGCGCTCACATCGAAGCACGGTATCTGCTGCGGCAGCACTTTCAAGAAGCCGCGACCAGCTAAAAGACGCAGGGTCCTCGATGTACATGGCTTTGCCGATAAAAAAATCCCAATGCTCTGCTGCGAGCAATTCCGGGATTCGGGATTCCCAGAAAGCATGAATGCCCTGCTGATTCGTCAGTTGGCCGTTGTGGTTACTGCAGGCATGCAAAGGAACATGTGCGTCCGCAATATAATGGCCGATCTCGGCGGCATATTTCAGGATGAGCCTGCTGTCTTTTTCGCGAAAAGCCTTTGTTAGCCGGCCAAGCATGGTTTGTATCCACCAGGGAACGATACCATATGCCCGTAGTGTATCAGCAGAAAATTTTTCAACTGCGGATTTATAGTCTCTCGGAAGATCCAGGTAGGGATAAACACCGTAGTGATCTATATCCATGAAATGATGCGCGCCCTCTGTAGCCACGGCATACCGTCTTTTATCCGGATCCACGGCATGTTCGGTGAGATATCCTATGTTCGGCTTAAAAAAGATCATCATTTGCGGCGGTAAAAGAAACACCGCGTGGTAATTGATCTGTTGATGCATATAAAATCCCCAGCAAAAAAGACGGCTATATATCAGCAGCAGGCCGGCACATAAAATTCCCTTCTTCATAAAAAAACTTTGTTCTCTGCCAGGGGCCTGAATTTTGATTTACCTGGTGAGGTTTACCGGTTATTAATTCCTGAACTAAAAGGGCCGTGATTAACCATGGAGCTAAAGGATCATTCCTCGATCTCTGTTACGCCACCGGAAATCGCAAATTTCATGGCTTCAGTCGAGCTGATATCAGTGATGATCCGCACCCTTTCTTTCCTGACAAAATAAAGATGGCCTGCAAAAGCATAGGACTGCGGAACATAAACGGAAATATAATCCTGCAAACCAAATTCATTTAATTCCTCATGAGTAATAAAGCCGATCCGCCATACATCTGCGGCTTCGATGGAAACGAGGACTGATTTATCAAATTTCCTCTTATTGCCTGCAAAAGCTTCAAAGAAGTCCTTAATAGTAGTATAAATGATTTTAATGCCCGGTGTTTTCTCAAGGATACTATCGAAAAGTTCAACCAGTTTGCTTACAATGAAGGAAGAAGAAACATAGCCCACGATCAGCGCAATGAGGATGACCAAAACAAATCCGAGTCCGGGTATCCGCCTTGGCTGGCCACTCTCATCAAGCGCGAGACGGGGAAAAAGACTGTGAATGAAATTCGGAAGAATGTTGTCGATCCAGTTGAATATCGATATCACGGCAAAAATGGTTATGGTAATGGGAGCCAGGATAATCAATCCCTGTAAAAAATATCTGAATAGTTTGCCTGCAGCGGTTTTAAGTTTCATAACCAATGGTTTGTGATTCAAAAGTAAACAAACATTCTGCCGGCTCCATGTATAAAACACGCTGTGAACCTGCACTTTCTGTCAGATTTATTAAAAAAAATATAAATCCTGCCAGGAAACTTTGGTAACGAAAAAAGTTTCCATAGTTTTGCATTCTTAAGTGAGTCAAAGAAAAATGGAAAACAAAGAGAAAGCCGAAAGCAAGGGCAGGATATTGGAAAAAGCGGCGGATCTATTCATGCGCTATGGCATCCGGTCTATTACCATGGATGAAATTGCGGCACAACTTGGCATCAGCAAAAAGACGATCTACCAGTTTTTTACGGATAAGGACGAGATGGTTGAAGCCGTGGTGGATGAGGAAATGAAAGAAAATGAGGACGCCTGCAGAGAATTCAAAGTGAATGCTGAGGATGCTGTTCATGAAATTTTCCTGGCTATGGAAAACATGCAGGAGATGCTGAAAACCATGAACCCTCAGCTGATGTACGACCTGGAGAAACATCATCCCGGGGCTTACCGCAGGTTAAAGCAGTACAAGTATCATTTTTTATATACCATGATTAAAGAAAACCTGGAACGTGGAATAAAAGAGGAGATTTACCGCAGTGACCTGAATCCGGACATCACAACCCGGCACCGGATTGAATCGGCCTTCATGATTTTTAATCAGGATGCTTTTCCGCAGAATAAGTTTCCGATGAACCAGACCTGTCAGGAGCTTGCCCTCTTATACCTGCACAGCATATGTAATTCCAGGGGCAAAAAACTGATCGACAAATATTTGAATGACAGACAAAAGATTACCTATGAATAGAAACTTTGGTATGAAAAAAGCACTAATCATTGCCATACTCCTGTCGGAAGCCGGTTACCTGAAGGCACAGCAGGTCCATGCTTTTTCGGTTAAGGATGCCATTGAATACGCGCATAAAAATAATGCCCGTATCAAAAATGCCATCCTCGACCTGCAGATCCAGTTACAAAGCAATAAGGCCATAGCCGCCGGCGCCTTGCCCACGGTGAGTGCGACCGCTGGTACAACCGATTATTTTAACATTCCGGTTCAACCGGTTTCTGACTTTATCACGCCGGCAATATATGGTGTGCTTGTTCAGCAGGGAGTAAAGGATGCCAATGGTAATCCGATCACGATGCCTTCCGGAGAACCTGCCGTTTTCCCATTTTCGCTATACCAGAAATATAGCGCAAATGGCGGGGTCACGCTGCAACAGACTTTATTTGACGGTCAGGTGTTCGTGGGTTTGAAGGCAAGAAAGACATCCATTGATTACGCCCGGAAAACGATTGATCTCACAGAAGAAAATATCCGGGTGAATATTTACAAAGTATATTATCAGTTGGTGGTAGGCAAAACCATGATTGAACAGATTAATGCCAATATATCACGTGCAGAAAAACTATTGCACGATGCAAGCGAAATGTATGCCAATGGGTTTTCGGAAAAACTTGATGTGGACAGGGCAACGGTACAACTGGCTAATTTACAGACCCAGCAACTAAGCACACGGAACAATATTGATAACGGCTATCTGGGACTAAAATATCTGCTGGGCATGCCGGTCAGGGATTCCCTGGTTCTGACGGATCAATTCACGGAAGAAGATGTTAAAAGCAGCATGCTGGCGGATACGACCCACAAATATGAAGACAGAAATGACTACCAGAGTCTTCAGCTCCAGCAAAAACTGAACGATTTCAATATTCAACGGTACAAGTACAGTTATTATCCTACGGTGAATTTGAATGGCGCTTACCAAAAGAATGCTTTTAGTAATACGTATAATTTTTTCGACAAAAGCGGTTCCTGGTTCACGACTTCATACATCGGACTGAATATTAATATCCCGATTTTTAGCGGATTTTCGAAAGATGCGAATCTGAAAAAATCGCGCCTCCAGTCCTTACAGGTAAAAAACCAGATGGAAGACCTGAAAATTTCAATTGATAATGATATCGCCCAGGCGCAAAATAATTTCCGGACTGCTATAATCACGGTCGATAATCAGAAGCAAAACAAAGCCCTTGCAGAATCAGTTTACGATCAAACCAAAAAGAAATACGAATCGGGCCTTGCTTCCAATACGGACATTACCAATGCACAAACTGACCTGATCACAGCCCAAACCAATTACGTAAATGCACTTTACAATGCTATCATCGCTAAAATTGATTATCTCAAAGCCATTGGAAAAATATAAAACGCCAAACAAATTTTTTATGAATAAGATCATTTTGTCATTTATGCTTACCGGCACCCTTCTGATTGTTTCCTGCGGACAATCCGGTGATCCCGTTGCAATTAAGAAAGAAGCGTTGCAAAAATTAAAAGATGAACAGTCGGCTTTATCCAAAAGAATTCTTCAGGCAGAAGATGAATTGTCCAAACTGGATACTTCTTCCGCTAAGAAAGAAAAGACAAAGCTCGTTGCAGTTCAGGCCCTGGCACCCGGAAATTTTATCCACTTCATAGATCTTCAGGGAAAGATAGATGCTTTGAATATTGCGTATGTAACACCTAGAAACGGAATAGGCGGCCAGGTAAAGGAAATCTATGTAAAGCAGGGAGATGCAGTGAAGAAAGGGCAGCTATTATTGAAACTCGATGACGCCATTTTGGTTCAGCAACTCGCGCAGGCAAAACAGCAACTTTCTTTTGCACAGAATCTTTACCAAAGAAGGAAGAATCTCTGGGCGGATAAGATCGGCACCGAAGTGGAACTGGTAACTGCAAAAAATCAGGTTGACCAGGCCCAGCGCCAGGTGGATATTGTCAATCAGCAGATAGACCAAACGAGGGTTTATGCTGATATCAGTGGTGTGGCCGATCAGGTAAATATCCGGATGGGAGAATTTTTTAACGGTAATAATCAGATCAGAATTGTAAATACCAGCAACCTGAAAGCCGTCGCCCAGGTGCCGGAGGCCTATCTGAGCAAGGTCAGCGTAGGCAGCAATGTAAAGGTGCTGATCCCGGAACTGAATAATAAGACGATACTGACAAAGATATCGGTTACCGGTAAACTCATTGACCAGAATACAAGAAGTTTTTACGTGGAAGCCAAAATTCCTTACGAGAAGGATTTATATCCTAACCAGGTCGCACTGATCAGGATTCAGGACTATATGGCACAGCATGCTATAACAGTTCCCGTAAACACCCTGCAGAATGATGAAAATGGTAAGTATGTAATGATCGCAACAAAAGAAGGTGGCCGCCTCGTTGCGCATAAGAAACCGGTAACCGTCGGGATGACCTATGATGATAAGATCGAGATCAAATCGGGAGTCCAGGCAGGTGACAGTATTATAACGGACGGATACCAGGGTTTGTACGATGGACAGCCTTTAAGTACCCAATCCTGATTCCAGGCACCTTAGCATTATTCAACCACAGAATATCTTTTTATGAGCGCATTGGAAAATTTTAAAGGAAGGATCAAGGAATTCAAACCCACGAGCTGGGCAATCAACAATAAGACTTCGGTTTATCTGCTGATCATATTTGTAACGATCCTGGGTGTTAACAAATTTATCAATACTCCGAAAGAACAATTTCCGGATATTGTTATTCCAACCATATATGTGCAAACCACCTATGTCGGCAACTCCCCGAAAGACATGGAAAATCTGGTGACGCGTCCGATTGAAAAACAGATCAAGGGAATCACCGGGGCAAAAATCAACAAGCTGACAAGCACATCAATGCAGGATTATTCAGCCATAGTCGTTGAGTTTGAAACCGGCGTGGAAACGGACGTTGCACTCCAGAAAGTTAAAGATGCAGTAGACAAATCGAAAACAGATCTGCCGACGGATCTTACTACCCAACCCGATGTAATGGAAGTGAGCCTGTCTGACCAGCCGATCATGTATGTAAACGTGAGTGGTGACTATGATATGCAGCACCTCAAGAAATATGCTGACGATCTGAAGGACAAGCTGGAAGAGCTTTCAGAGATAAATCGTGTGGACGAAGTGGGCGCACCGGAACGTGAGTTCCAGATCAACGTGGATAATTACAAAATGCAAAGTGCAAATATCACTTTCAACGATATTGCCAGCGCTGTTGCTTCTGAAAACCTGGATATTTCGGGCGGCCTCCTCGACGTGGGCAATATGAAACGCACACTTCAATTAAAAGGACAGTTTAAGTCGGCCTCCGATATTGAACAGATCGTACTTCGAAATACATCCGGTTCGCCCATCTACCTGAAGGATATTGCCACGATCAAAGACACTGTTAAACAAAGTGAAAGTTATGCCCGCCTGGATGGGAAAAATGTGATCACTTTAAATATCATTAAGCGCAGCGGAGAAAACCTGATCCAGACATCCGACGATGTGAAGGCTTTCGTAGAGGAAATGCGCGCATCCCAGTTTCCGAAAAACCTGAATGTGGTAATTACCGGAGATCAAAGCAAGAGCACACGCAGCTCCTTCAACGACCTGGTGAATTCCATTGTGATCGGATTTATTCTCGTATTGCTGATCCTGATGTTTTTTATGGGCGTCACCAATGCGTTTTTTGTGGCCCTTTCCGTGCCGCTCAGTATGTTCCTCGCCTTCCTGTTTTTACCCGCGGCGGATCTGATTATCGGTGGTAGCGTTACGTTAAATTTCATCGTGCTTTTTGCCCTGCTATTCGGGCTGGGCATTATCGTGGATGATGCCATCGTGGTCATTGAAAATACGCATCGCATATTTATGGAGGGGAAGGGCAAGATCAATTCAGTGATTGCTGCAAAGGTTGCGGCAGGTGAAATTTTTATCCCGGTACTGGCCGGAACACTTACCACGCTGGCCCCTTTCTTCCCCTTGCTTTTCTGGCCGGGCATCATTGGTAAATTCATGATCTATCTTCCGGTCATGCTGATCTTCACGCTGACCGCATCACTCATCGTGGCATTTTTGATGAACCCGATCTTTGCGGTGGATTTCATGAACCATCCTGAAGCAAGTAATGCCCGATACAAGTCCCGGATTTTCAGAAAGCCTTTGTTCTGGATAATTCTATTCGCGGGTATTCTAATGGATCTGGGGCGTTTCACTTTCGGCGGAAACATCCTGATCCTTTTTGCCTTCCTGATGCTGCTGAATACTTATGTATTTGAAGGTCTGATCCGGACTTTTCAAAACAAAAGCCTTCCCTGGATCATGCGTCACTATGAAAACCTGTTAAGATGGGCTTTAAAGGGATGGCGGCCGGTCTGGCTGCTTGTCGCCACTTTCCTGCTGCTTATATTTTCAGTGGTTTTTCTTTTTGTGCGAAAAGTGCCTGTCGTATTTTTTCCAAAGGGAGATCCGAATTTTATTTTTGTTTATCTGAAACTTCCCGTAGGTACCAATGTGGATTATACTGACTCGGTTACGCATCAGCTGGAAGACCGGGTATACAAGGTGCTGGATATGGATAACGGAAAGTCAAATCCCATTGTGGAGAGTGTTATTTCCAACGTAGCCATAGGTGCAAACAATCCGCAGAGCGGCGACCGGAGCACGCGGCCGGAACTTGGTCGTGTTCAGGTTAGTTTTGTGGAATTTGGAAAAAGGAACGGTCAGCATACTACCCCTTATCTGGATTCGATCCGGCACGTTCTAAAAGGTATTCCGGGAGCCACTGTATCTGTGGATCAGGAACAAAACGGACCGCCTACTGATCCACCAATCAATATTGAGATCAGCAGTGATAATTTTGATGACCTGACCAGGACCGCTGTAGCATTGAAGAATTACCTGGATTCACTACAGACGCCCGGTGTGGAAGAACTTAAGATGGATGTGGATCTTACCAATCCGGAGATCACCCTTACGGTGGACAGGGAAAGGGCCATGACCGAGGGTGTAAGCACATCACAGATCGGACAGCAGATCAGAACAGCCCTATTTGGCAGGGAAGTATCCAAGATCAAAGACAATAAGGATGAATACAAAATCCAGTTGCGCAATAACGAATTGCAGCGCCAGAACCTGACCGGGTTGCTGAATATGAAGATCGTGTTTCGCGATATTTCCAACGGAAGCATTAAGCAAATTCCCATTGCGAACCTGGTTAAAGTAGATTATACCAGTACTTATGGAAGCATTAAACGAAAAGCCCTGAAAAGAGTCATCACCCTTTATTCCAATGTGCTCACGGGCTATACGCCTACCGCAGTGAATGCGGAATTGAAAGATGCTATTGACAACTTTAATCAAAAGGCCGATGATGTCAATATCGTTCAAACCGGAGAAGGGAAACAGCAGGAGGAAACAGCTTCCTTCCTTGGTTCAGCACTCATGGTTGCCCTGATGCTCATCCTTTTCATCCTGGTTCTTCAGTTCAATTCAATCAGCAAGCCGGTGATTATCCTGACTGAAATTTTGTTTAGTGTGATCGGTGTATTGCTTGGATTTGGATTCACCGGAATGACCATTTCCGTCGTGATGACGGGATTGGGCGTCGTGGGCCTCGCCGGTATCGTTGTTAAAAACGGGATCCTGGTTATTGAGTTCGCAGACGAATTAAGAAGCCGGGGCATGAAAACCAGGGAAGCACTTATCAAGGCGGGAAAGACAAGGATAATTCCCGTCATGCTTACCGCACTGGCCGCAATCCTTGCACTGATACCGCTCGCCATCGGATTTAATATCAATTTTGTCAGTCTTTTTGCCGAACTCAATCCGCAAATCTTTTTCGGAGGAGACAGTGCAGTATTCTGGAAGCCCTTGTCCTGGACAATCATATTCGGGCTCGCTTTTGCTTTTTTCATGACCCTCGTGATTCTTCCGAGCATGTACCTGATCGCAGAAAGATTGAAGCGGCCGATGCGCCGGTACTTCGGGGGCAAGTGGATCTCTCTCCTGGGAATTCCGCCGCTTACATTTATATTCCTCCTGATATTTATTCCGATTACCGTGGTCAGGCATTTTATTGAAAAGAGTAGAAGAAGAAGAAGGTTCGCCGGCGGACGCGTGGATGAAATATGGGCCGGATCCTGGTTCTGATGCAAATGAAAAAGCCGCGGAAGTTTGAATCCTATTCAAATTCCGCGGCTTCACTGCAATAAAAGTAGTTTATCTCCTGCTGGAAAGTTTGGCCAGCAAGCGAAGGATTTCGAGATACAACCATACAATGGTAACCAGCAAACCAAAAGCACCATACCATTCCATGTATTTGGGAGATCCTGCTGCCACGCCTTTCTCGATCATATCAAAATCCAGGATCAGGTTAAGAGCCGCAATGGCAACCACGAATAATGAAAAACCAATACCCAGGGTTGACCCCTCATGAATAAAAGGGATGTCAATGCCGAACATGCGCAACACGACAGACAACCCATAGAATATTGCAATGCCGGCGGTAGCCACAAAAATTATAGATTTGAATTTCTCTGTTGCCTTGATCACACGGAAGCGGTAAAGAAGGAACATCGCGATGACTGCACCAAAAGTCAGCAGTACCGCCTGTGTAATAATGCCGGGAGCAGTTTTTGCGAATACATTATTATATACTGCTGAAATCCCTCCCAGAAAAACACCTTCGAGCAAACCATAAATGGGCGTAAGATATGCGGCCCATTCTTTTTTAAAAGTGATTGTTATCGCAACGATAAAACCCAATATTGCAGATCCAATCATCCAGGGCATTACAGCAACACCGTCATAAAAGGCTTTCCAGGTCAGTGAGGCAGAAGCCATTACCAGGAGAAACAAAAGAAAGAACTTGTTTAGTGTTCCTGTTTCCGTCATCGTGCCTTCACCAGGGATGCTGACGGTATTCTGGAACACGTTTAGTGCTGGATTACCAGATTTAAAAATAGCCATAGTTAGATTCGTTTAGGAGATGCAATTTACGAAAAAGTAAAGGCAATTTTATATGCTATTTTCCGCGGGGCGGTTGCTGTGGAGGCCTGTTATTACGGCGCTGATGTGGAGGCAGTTGCCTTTGCATCTTCTTTTTCCGGTCTGCCTTATCCAGCGTTTTCAAACTGAACTGTCCTGCCAGGTCCACGTTAACCAATTCCTCTTCCTTCGGTTTTCCTGTATTCAATTCTACGGCACCAAGGTCATCCGGGACCTTATTCTGCTGATTCAGTTTCTTAATTTCTTTTACCCTTTCAATCGTTAATGGAAATTGTTTGTTGCTATCCGGCAATACGTACCACATCAGGTTTTTGAAAATGTCTTTTTTAATGAGCAATGCGGTTCCCTTGGCAACCTGGAGCGTATCCGTATTATCCGGGAATTGCTGGAGCGCGTCGAGATAAGTATCCAGCTCGTAGTTTAAGCAACATTTCAGGCGGCCGCACTGGCCACTAAGCTTACTTTGATTAATGGAAAGATTTTGGTAGCGGGCAGCGGTCGTATTCACCGATTTAAAATCCGTGAGCCAGGTACTGCAGCAAAGTTCGCGGCCGCAGCTTCCGATTCCGCCAACCTTTCCCGCTTCCTGACGGGCACCGATCTGCCGCATTTCCACTTTTACCCGGAACTCTGAAGCAAAAATCTTGATGAGCTCGCGGAAGTCGACCCGGTCATCTGCTATATAATAAAATGTGGCTTTCCGCCCGTCAGCCTGAATCTCCACCTGGGATACTTTCATATCCAGCTTTAACTGCCGGGAGATGGCCCGGGAACGGATCACAGCTTCTTTTTCCCGCCCCTTATTTTGTTGAAGCAGGTCCAGGTCGCGGTCAGTGGCACGGCGCATGATCTTTTTCATGTCCGGATGGTACTCATCCACATTTTTCTTCTTCATCTGAATCCTGACCAGCTCTCCTGTTAAACTTACCTCTCCAACATCAAAACCGCCGACTCCTTCAACACTTACCAGTTCTCCTTTTTCGAAGATCTGCATCGTCGGATTCCGGAAAAAATCTTTCCGGCTGCCCTGATTAAAACTTATCTCAACCACCCGGCATTCGCTTGCCGGGTCATGAAAAGGAAGGTTTGAGAGCCAGTCAAATACATTCATCCGATTACAACTTCCGGTGCCGCAGCTTCCATGGCTTTTGCAACCGGTTGGCTTGCCATTGGCACTGCCACAATTAGAACATCCCATATGTATTGATTAACCAGCAATTGTCAAATATACTAAGTTCCTAGGTTACCACCGCTACCTCCCGGTTCACCAGAATATGATGTAACCGTATGGTAAGCGCATGAAAAAGCATTTTTGCATGCGCATTGCGTTCAATATAATATATAGCGTTGTTTATTTCTTCAATAATTGCCTGCTGACAACTGATATCTGCCGTCTTGTTAAGACGCAATGCAAAATCCCGTTCGTTAGGCGGCAATCCGTCAGCATGCTCCCCGTTCATCCGGAAACGGACCGCCTGTTCCAGGAGATAAACGAAATACTGCAGGAACTGTTTTTGACGCTCCCTTCCCTGTTTGCTGATATCATCAATCCATTTCACCTGGGCTATTGGTCCTGTCTTCATTATTCCATTCAGCCAATCCCTGAGTAGTCCCTGCCAGTCATCAGGTTCCTCCTGTAATAATTTTAATGCTTCATGATAATTCTGCTGACTTACGGCCGCGAGTTTTCTGGCCTGTGCGGCTGGAATCTGCCCCTGCTCAATCAGAGCCTGTTCAATCTCCTGAATGTCTGGTTTTGGCAGTCGGATAGTCTGTAACCGGGAAAGTATCGTAGGAAGCATGAGAGACTCATTCTGCGCTGCCAAAATAAAAAGCGTATCGGGAGGAGGTTCTTCAATCAGCTTCAATAATTTATTGCCCTCATTCCCGAGATATTCGGGCATCCAGATTATCTGAATCTTGTAGCCACCCTCAAAACTTTTCAGGCTGAGCTTTCTGGTAATATCATTGCATTCATGCGCGCTGATATTTCCCTGTTTATTTTCCGCATGGATAAACTGGAGCCAGTCATACAAATTCCCGTAAGGATGAAGGGAAATAAATTCGCGCCATGCCGAAATGAAATCAACACTCAGTGGTTTGTCACCCGGCTTACGGGGAAATACAGGGTAAGCATAATGGATGTCAGGATGAATGAGCTGTGCCGCTTTTATGCAGGAAGCACAAACGCCACAGCTTTCGGCCGGGAGTATTTGTGCACTGAACCTTACCTGATCGCATACCAGGTATTGCGAGAATGCCAGGGCGAGGGGCAGGCCGCCCGTTCCTTCTGATCCGCTTAATAAAATAGCATGACTCAGGCGGCCTGTTTGCACCATGAATCTCAGCTTGCCCTTGATCTCTTCCAGACCGATCACCTGTTTGAAAAACATCCCGGAATATAGCGGAATTTAATTGAGATACTTAGTTATTTCTTCACTCATGGGTGTAACCTTGCTTGGAAATACTGCAATCAGCTTTCCATTTTCGTCAAGGAGGAATTTGGTGAAATTCCATTTGATAACGGGAGATTCCACACCAAGGGCGTTTGCCTGTTCTGTAAGGTATTTGAACACAGGACTTATATTATCACCCACCACATCCACCTTGGCAGCCATGGGAAAAGTGACACCGTAATTTTTCTTGCAAAATTCCTTGATCTCAGAGTTGGTACCTGGTTCCTGGGCCCCGAAGTTATTTGCAGGGAATCCAACGATCACGAGTTTGTCTTTGTATGTTTCGTATAATTTTTCCAGATCTGCATATTGTGGGGTAAATCCGCATTTTGATGCTGTATTTACGATCAGCAGTTTTTTCCCTTTGTAAGAGGACAAATCAATGGTACCTCCGTCGAGGGCAGGAACTTTAAAGTCATATACACTCATATTCAGGAACAGGAAGAGTGGAATTAGTAATAAGCGTAGCATAAGATTTCTATTTAATAATAGGAAGAATAATTTCACATGAACTCAATCAAAGGTAGGTCAATTCAAGATCGAATTTACTGCCGCTCGTAACATCCCAGGTCTTGTTTACCGGGAATTCTAGGATTTCCATCCAGATCAACCCCTATTCCCAGATCCTTACCCATTCCCAATCCGGGTGATCCGGCCTGAAGATGGAAATCGTAGAGCCGGTCTTGATTGTCAGTTTTTACAAATTTCGGATCTACATTAAGTAAGAGAGAAATACTGTCGATATGATCCGGATAATGCTGCTGTTCCAGGATGCCATGGTCAAAGAGCACCTGGAAAACAGTATTTCCCTGTTCAGAAATCTGAGCTTCATCAGTAACTGCGCTGTCCCCCCAGAAAATGCAATTGGTAAAACTGGCCTGCAGGTCGCTGACCAATAATTGATTGCCAACCTCACCTGCATTTGATACACTTAGCACCGGTTGCTGATGCTGAAGAACAGGATTTGAATAAGATGCCGCCGTGCAATGGGTAAAATGATACTCACCGCCAAGGGCAATGCCTATGTTATTTCCGCAATTGCTGATCAGGCAATTGACGGCATCGATGCTTGTTTGAATACCCAGGATTCCGGTTTCCAGGGAATTGTCAATAATGCATTGGCTTAATTGGAGTTTTGGCGATGCGTTTATCGAAGGACCCTCGGCAACAATGGTTTGATCAGCATTGCGCAGGACGGCATATTGCAAAACATTATTAGCGCTGGACTGCCTGAAATAAATACCAGGCCATGAACCGGGAAAAGAAGCATAAGGCTCATCAAGTCTGTCATCATTAAAATAAACGCGCTGACTGTCGGCAGCCTCACCCAAAACCAGCAGCTCACCATCCACGAGCATCGGTGCATCGGCATGAAAAAAAATCCTGCATCCGGCCTGGATAGTCAGCGTTGCATTGCTGTCGACCTGAAGGCCTCCGGTAATAACATAAGGAAGATCGTCGCTCCAACTTACGTTACCCTGGATAACTGCGTTGTTGAGAAAATGGGCATTTTGTCCCCACGCACTCAGCAGGACAAATTGCTCCATGCCATTATAACGGATTCGGATACTGTCCTGCAAAATAAAAGCCTGTGGTTTGCTGTTGGGGTTTATAAAAACAGAAATGAAAAGGTAAAGACTGTCATTCGCGTCCAGTGTGAGGTTCACGGCAGAAGGTCCGGGTGAGCCATTGATATTCAAAATAAAGGCTGAGTTTTTCCCGCCCATCAGGGTGATATCGGAAATTAATAATTTCTGACTATTGTTGTTAAGTACCCTCACTTGTTTGGTCACGGATCCTGTTGCAACAAAAAGGGTGTCGAAAGAAACAGAATCTGAGGAAAGAATGAGAAAGGCATTGCCGCTGATATAACTATCTTTTTTGCAGGATATCAGGAACGATCCAACACAAATCCATAAGACCATCAACTTGCACATGTTGCCCAAAATTAGCAACATCAGCACGATTGTCAAAGCCTGGTAAATTATGAAGATACACTGTGTGCGAGTGTGGCTATGCTGAGGGTAACCCCTTCTATCCGGAGCAGGGCCCGGGCGCAGGCTTCAAGAGTAGCTCCTGTGGTGACTACGTCATCCACCAGCAAAATGTGTTTGCCGCATATGAGGTCTTTTCTATTGACCCTGAATTTATCTTCCATATTCTGCCAACGCTGAATCCTGCTTTTAGAAGTTTGTGTGGCAGTTCCCCTTATGCGCTCCAGACAACTTGCAAACTGCGGGATATTCATTGCTGCGGATATGGATTCTCCCAGAATCGCTGCCTGGTTATATCCCCGTTTTTTTTCCCGGGAAGCATATAATGGCAAAGGCAGCACCAGCTGGCAATCCTGAAAGCGTCCGCTCTTTTTAAGCGCATGGCCCATACAACTTCCAAAATAGGATCCGATCTCTTTTCTTCCTTTATATTTAAACCGGTGGAGACTTTGCTGAACAATTGATTTTTTTGTGAAATATAAATGTGCGGAAGCGGCATGAATTTCGGTGCGACCCCAAAAAATTTTTTCCACCGGGTTTCCGGCACAAAATTCAAATCCCGTAAATGGCATGGAGCCCATGCAATAAATACAAAATATTTTTTTTTCTTCCATCAGATCGGTGCCGCAGCCGCAGCAGACATTGGGGAAAAAAAGATGGGCGAGTGCGGGTAATAAGGAAATGCCGGGGTTCATAAAAAGCCGGGCATTCATGCGTCCCGATTAAAATAAATGTTTATATACCTCTTCCACTTTTCCCATCATCAATACTTCGATCTGATGGGGCTGATTTTTTAATCCTTTCTGATTATATCTGGATACCAGGATCTTGTTGAATCCGAGTTTCTCTGCCTCCGCAATCCGCTGGCCGATTCTGTTTACTGCGCGGATCTCTCCGCTCAGGCCAACCTCACCTGCGAAACAGGTATCGTTTGCAAGCGGAACATCTTCGAAAGAACTTAAGAGGGCACAGAGAACGGCCAGGTCAATAGAAGGATCCTCTACTTTGAGTCCGCCTGCAATATTCAAAAAAACATCTTTTACGCCAAAGTGAAATCCCCCTCTTTTTTCCAGAACCGCCAATAATAATTGCAGTCTTCTAAGATCAAAGCCGGTGACTGTCCGCTGTGGAGTTCCATACACTGCAGGTGTTACGAGCGCCTGCACTTCTATCAATAAAGGCCTTTGACCCTCAATACTTGCTGCGATTGCAGTCCCGCTGAGACGATCTTCTTTTTGTGTAATGAGAATTTCGCTGGGATTATTTACTTCCTGCATGCCCTGATCCGTCATTTCATAAATACCCAATTCCGCCGTACTCCCAAACCTGTTTTTCAATGTTCGTAAAATCCGGTATGTATAATGGAGGTCACCTTCAAATTGCAAGACGGTATCTACCATATGTTCCAAAATTTTTGGTCCTGCAATATTTCCATCTTTGGTAATATGGCCGATGAGAAAAACCGGCGTGTTGGTTTCTTTTGCGAAACGCTGAAATTCTGCAGCGCATTCCCTTATCTGAGAGACACTCCCCGGAGTAGATTCAATATAAGACGACTGGAGCGTTTGAATGGAATCCACGATCACCAACCGGGGCTTTAATTTTTTTATCTCCTGAAATATCGCTTGAGTAGAAGTTTCGGTGAGCAGAAAAAAATTATCCAGATTATTCATCAGGCGCTGGTCCTTTACCTTCAACCTGTCGGCACGCATGCGGATCTGTTGTTCGCTTTCTTCCCCGCTGATATAAAGTGTCAGGATTTCTTTTAACATTAAACCGATCTGCAGGAACAAAGTACTTTTACCAATTCCGGGTTCTCCGGCAACAAGCACAAGACTGCCTGCAACAATGCCTCCTCCAAGCACCCGATTTAATTCAGCATCCTGAGTAACGATCCTTTTTTCCTCGCCACTGAGCACTTCATGAATAGAAATGGTTTTGATTTCTTTTTTTTGGGAAGTATAATTTTTCCAGCCGGATTCACCGAGTCTTTCATCTTTGGTGATCACTTCTTCGATAAAAGTGTTCCATTGTTCGCAGGAGGGACATTTACCCAGCCATTTTGCACTTTCGTATCCGCAATTACTGCAAAAAAAAGCAGTTTTAATTTTGCTCATCCGCTAAAGGTAGTGGCTCAAATGCCAAAAAGTAAAAAGGCCAGCTACCAGAGCCGACCTTTTACTTACTAACCCATTAAATTCTTCCACTAAATTACAAAATCAGGTCACATAACAAAATTAATTTTTGTTCCTGTGAATAACTTTAAACCGCCTGTCAGTCAGTCCATTCGGCATTTAGGTGACTCATAAATAGCTGTCAGCTAAGTATTTACACTTAATATTTGAATCGGGCTCCATAGATAATTTACTGAAAATTAAGCTATGAAAATGACCGGAAATTCTTCTTTAACTGCCAAAAAAGGATATTCGTCTGAAAACCTCATATTATATTTTTTTTAATATAAAAACTACGGATCCGGGGGGTAAAAACGTGGGTGGAGTCAGTCAGGACGGATGATCAGAGCTTGATTTCTTCCTCCTGTTTATCGAAGAAATGGAATTCGGTCATGTGGTAGTTGGTATTTGCCTTAATCTGGACCTGCTGCTTATACTTCCAGCGCCATTTCGATCTCTTGCTGAAGAAAAAGCCGCCCTTGGTTAAATAAGCGTGCATGATGGGGTGAACGGTCAGGATCAGGTCCTTATGCTGGTGATTCAGCAGGTAGCTCAGATTTTTCTCAATTTCATCCTCCAGGATCAGGGCCGAGGAAATTTTGCCTGTGCCATTGCAGGTTGGACATATTTCCTGGGTATTGATCGTGATCTGGGGTTTCATACGCTGGCGGGTGATCTGCATCAGTCCGAATTTGGAGATCGGGAGAACTGCGTGTTTGGCGCGGTCGGTACGCATAAAGGATTCCATGGCCTCGACCAGTTTCCTTTTGTTATCGGGGAATTTCATGTCAATAAAATCGGCCACGATAATTCCGCCCAAATCCCGCAGGCGCAGCTGACGTGCGATTTCCTCCGCCGCTTCCAGATTGGTTTCCAGGGCATTTTGCTCCTGGTTATTGCTGACGCTTTTATAGCCGCTGTTCACATCGATCACATGCAGGGCCTCCGTATGCTCAACAATAAGGTAAGCGCCACTGGGGAGGTTTACAGTTTTTCCAAAAGCGGCTTTCACCTGCTTGGTGATTCCGAAATGATCAAATATCGGAGAACCATTGTTATAGAAAGCGACGATATCAATTTTGTCAGCCGCAATCCGTTGAATATAGGTGCGGGTATCATTATACAGATTGCGGTCGTTAACCACGATCTTGTTGAAATCTTCATTGAGCAGATCCCTCAGCATGCTCGTCGTCTTTGTCTGCTCGCTGAGAATCTTGGCCGGAGCAACGGCTCCCTTCAGGTTATGCTGGATCAGTCTCCAGGTAGCAACCAGATCGGTAAGGTCCTCATGTAACTCAGCCGTGTTTTTCCCTTCCGCCGCAGTACGTACAATGACGCCAAAATTTTTTGGCTTGATGGCTTCCACAATTTTCTGCAGCCTCTTTCTTTCGTCTGATGAATGAATTTTTCGGGAAACCGCGACTATATCATTGAATGGGGTAATAACCACGAAACGTCCGGGCAGTGAAATTTCACAACTCAGGCGAGGGCCTTTGGCTGCAATGGGCTCTTTTAAAATCTGCACAAGGACGTTCGGCTTGCCGCTCAGCACCTCGTTAATCTTTCCTGTTTTTACAATCTCCGGTTCAACAGCAAATGAACCAAAATCAAATCCGTTTTCGTGGGTATTGTCCTGAATGCTTTGCTGGGTGAATTTGAGCAGGGAACGCGCGTAAGGGCTGAGATCGGTATAGTGAAGAAAAGCGTCTTTTTCAAATCCCACGTCAACAAAAGCAGCGTTCAGTCCGGGGATGAGCTTTTTTACCTTACCAAGATATAAATCACCTACCGCAAAACTGGCATCAGCTTTTTCATGGTGCAATTCTACCAGCTTTTTATCTTCCAGCAGGGCTATTTCTACTCCCTGGGGGGCTGCATTTATGATCAGTTCCTTATTCAATGTTTACGTAACATTTACTTCTTAACCTGTACATCACTAAAAAGGAATCCAAATGCTGAAGAGGATTTAGTTAAGCGCCAATATGGATGCATGTAAGCATTTATGTAGCGTAAGTAAATAAATTGATTCAGCTGGAAAAATAGACCGGTAGGGCATCCGGTCCGGAGTGCGTTTATTTATTTTTTTTCTTATGACGATTCTTACGCAATCTTTTCTTTCTTTTATGGGTCGCAATTTTATGCCGCTTCCTTTTTTTACCACAAGGCATTGATGAATGCTTTTTTAGTGAACTAATATTTTTTCTCCGCTCTCCAGAGCGTTTATTTTAATGACTCCAGTCTTTCGTTGATCGCATTGACCAGGTCAGGATTATTCGAAATTTTCTTTGCGGCGGCATACCACTTTCTGGCAGAAGCCCTGTCGCCAGTTCTTTCATAAGCTTCGCTCAAACTCAGGATGGCTTCGAGGTTTTCAGGATCATAGTGAACTACTTTCAGCAGGCGCTGGATCGCTTTATCGTATTGCCCAGATTCCATTCCTCCCAGGCCCAGAATCAATTGTGCATACATGTTCAGCGAGTCCCTTCTGGCCACGGCAAGGATTTGCTGAATTCCTTTCATCACATCCGCCGGCTCCTGCCCGCTACTTCCGAAAATATACGTAGCACCTAGTCCGATTATTGTTGAATCATTGGCAGGATTCAGCTTTTCTGCTCTTTCAAAGAGGTCCCGGCTTTGATTTGCCATCCAGCTTTTCAATACAGAATTATCCTGCGCCCGCAGATTGCTCAAAAATAATTGGGCTGCAAAAGTGAGACTTTTTTCAGAATTTTCCAATTTTGCTGCCTCTGCGAGATAATAGGCCGAAGGCAGGAGCGCATTTTGGACGGAATCCTTCCAGAAATCCGACAGTTGATGATAGGCCGCTATCTGTTGATTTTTCACGTCTCCGCGAACAACAGAGTTTTCAAGCCGGTTCACATGGGCTAGTTGTGATGGACTTAGTTTGGACTTGCTTTCTTCCAGGATTGCCTTGATATCAAGCGTTTTAGCGGGTATTCCTGAACCGCTTGCCGTCTCCGGCTTTTTAAGAGGAGGAACTGTATTTCCAAAAAAATAAAATACAACCAGAATCAATATTCCACATCCGGCTACGATAAATTGTTCTTTCTTCACATGAGGACTTTATCCGGCGAAATTACATCTCTTCATCAGGGTTTGGCTGATTATCCTTAATGGCCTGTAATTTCTTCACCTCGGCAACAAATTCTTTTGCCGGTTTAAAAGAAGGGATGTAATGCTCGGGAATATGAACCGCAATATTCTTTTTTATATTGCGCCCAATTTTAGCTGCCCGTTTTTTGGTAATAAAACTTCCGAATCCACGTATATAAATGTTTTCTCCTTTGGAGAGCGTTTCTTTAACCTCTTTAAACATAGTTTCCAACGTAACCAGAACGTCTACCTTAGGTATCCCTGTTTTATCCGAAATTTGATTAACTAGGTCTGCCTTTCTCATGGCTCAATTGTTTTATAAGTTTCTGATTTTAAATATATAACAAAAAAATTAATCCACAACCAATTTCTCGCCAACAAGTTTTTTTTAAAATGGCTAATTGTAATCCCCTGCTTTTCAATAAATTATAAAGAGTTGATAATCAACAACCTAAAAATTATAAAACCTTTTTTTCCGATATGATTTCTTTGAATTTCAGTAAAAAATTACTCTTGTGGAACTCCACTGAAAATACCCGCCAGATGCCCTGGAAAGGAGAAAAGAACCCTTACCTGATTTGGCTGAGTGAAATTATTCTTCAGCAAACCCGTGTAGACCAGGGATTGCCATATTATGAGAAATTCGTTTCCAAATATCCGACTGTAAAATTACTTGCGAAGGCGAAGGAAAAAGAAGTATTTAAACTATGGGAAGGATTGGGTTATTATAATCGTTGCCGCAACCTCATATCCTCAGCAAAAATAATAGCATCCGTTCATCAGGGAAGATTTCCATCATCCCTCGAACGAATCCTGGAGTTGCCGGGAATCGGTCCCTACACAGCTGCGGCTATTGCCTCCTTTGCTTTCGGTCTGCCTTATGCCGTGCTTGACGGAAATGTGCAGCGCGTGTTAGCCAGATATTTTGGAATCAGTGCAGGGTTTCAATCAGCTGCAGGCAAAAGTCTTTATCAATCGCTGGCCCAGGCCCTTTTATATCAGAATGATCCGGCAATTTATAATCAGGCCATCATGGATTTTGGTGCGGTAATCTGCAAGCCGAAAAATCCTTTGTGTGAGCATTGCCTTTTGTCAAAAAATTGCCAGGCATTTCAGCATGATTGGGTCGGTTTGCTGCCTCATGCTTCAAAGCCGGCCCAAAGAAAAATACGCTGGTTTTATTATTTCATTGTAGACGCTGGCGATGGAAAATACTGGGTCAGGGAACGAAAGAAGAAGGATATCTGGGAAAATCTGTTTGAATTTGTTTTATGGGAAACTGGGAAAATAATGCCTCAAAGGAGAATTCAAAACTCGGGCTTTGTGCAGGAACATTTTGGAAAAGCCGGCTTCAGGATCCTGCATATTTCAGGTATGCTTACCCAAACGCTTACTCATCAAACGATTAATGGTCAATTTGTGCACATCAGGCTGAATAAGCGTCGGAAGAGCCTGCCTGAATACCAACTTATAAACGGAGATCAATTAAACCAATATCCCTTTCCCCGCTTAATAAGGGCCTATCTGAACGAATCCGCCCACCTGCTGGCCTGAATTCTGGTAAAGGTTTTGATGGTTATTTACAGGATAATCCTTGCCGGGTTTTCCTTAAAACAGAAATGGCCCCCAGCAGCAGCAATATTAATTTAAACCATCGGGTATGAGAGGAGTAAACAGGGTAATGCTAATTGGTAATTTGGGCAAGGATCCGGATGTCCAGTACCTGGAAGGAAATATCGGCGTTGCTAAATTTTCGCTTGCTACAACAGAAACATTCAAAGACAGGGCGGGGAAATTGATTTCGCAAACAGAATGGCACACGGTGGTTCTCTGGCGAGGACTGGCGGAACTTTCCAACAAATATCTGCATAAGGGAAGTCTCGTTTATATCGAAGGAAGGTTGAGAACCCGTAGCTGGGAAGATAAAGAGGGCAATAAGAAATTTGCCACTGAAGTGGTAGGCGACAACCTGATCATGCTTGATAAACGATCCGATGCTGCCCATTCTCATCTGCCTCCCCATGATGGAATGGAAGGAATGAACGGCGCCGATGGACCGCCTGTTGGCGAACCTTCGCCCGATTTGCCTTATTGAAGGGAATAGCCGGAGATTTTATATAAATTTACCGTCCTGAAATAACTGGACGGAGCTTACCGATCGGTCGGACGACCAAGGATCTTTAACGAAACCGGACTATTTTGGATCACCCTTTTTACATGTCAACAGCAAACGGGTTGCCTGATTTTCTGCTCATCATCAATGTTCAGGCTACAACGGTCCTGGTAATCCTCATTCTCTTTTTTCTCGTCATGTCTTTTATTGTATCCGGATCCCGGATCGCTTTTTTTTCTCTCAGCGACAAGGAAATTAACATACTGAAAACAAAACAAGACAGCTCATGGAGAAGGATCGTAAATCTGCTTGAAGAACCCAAGGCCCTTCTGGCTTCCCTGCTGATTGCAAATATTCTGCTGAATATCGGTATCATTATTCTTTCCAATTTTCTCATTGACCAGGTCATTCCTTTTAAGCAGGACTATTGGTTTTTTGAGTTTCTGATCAAAGTGATCATGGTCAGTTTTGTCCTTATTCTTTTTGGAGAAGTCATGCCAAAGGTTTGGGCAAGCCAGAATACCCTACAGTTTGCTTTTTATACATCAGGCGTAACAGAAGTTATTCATTTGCTTTTTAAACGGGTGGGGATTCTGCTCGCCTTCCAGTCGGAAAAACTGGAACGATTATTTGGCGGTCAACGCTCAGCAGCAAACAGCCTGGAGGAACTGGACCACGCGATTGACAACGACACCACAGCGGAAGAAAAAAACATTCTGAAAGGCATCATTAAATTTGGCCATATTACAGTAAAGCAGATCATGAAGACCCGGCTGGACGTTAGTGGGGTGGAAGACAGGCTGAACTTCGGGCAGTTAAAACAAAAGGTGGAGGAGTTGCATTATTCCCGCCTGCCGGTATACAAGAAAAGCCTCGACGAAATTTGTGGTATGGTTCATACAAAGGATCTTATTCCTTATCTGAATGAGCCTGATACATTCGACTGGCACGCACTGCTCCGTGCTCCTTATTTTGTTCACGAACACAAAATGATCAAAGACCTGATGCAGGAATTCCAGGCAGATCGCATCCATTTTGCGGTTGTTGTTGATGAATTCGGCGGAACGAGCGGAATTGTTACCCTTGAAGACATAATGGAAGAAGTGATCGGGGATATAAAAGATGAATTTGACGAGGATGATGGGTCCTCCACCAAACAGGAGGATGGAAGCTTTGTATTTGAAGGAAGAATGATGATGAATGACGTGTGCAAAGTGATGAACCTTCCTGTCGATACCTTTGATATGGTAAAGGGGGATTCCGACTCGCTTGCAGGACTTATCCTCGAACTGGCCGGAGAAATTCCAAAAATTAACGACGTGATCGCCTGCGGTGATTTTCAGTTTACGATACTGGAAGCAGACAGCAGCCGCATTAAGAAAGTTAAAGTGAGTATTAAACAATAAAAACAATTCATTTTGTGTAAAGGATCCGGCCCGATTTTCTGCATTTTGCTTTTCATTATTCCGATTGCGTGTAACAGTGTGTATACAGCAAAGCCCCGGGGTTATTTCCGGATTGATTTTCCAAAACATGAATATCAGTCATTCAACAATCCGGAGTTTCCTTATTCTTTTGACTATCCGGTTTATGGGATGATCGTAAGGGATACTTCTTTTTTTGGGGACAAGCCTGAAAATCCATACTGGATCAATGTTGATTTTCCACGCTTCCATGCGCGTATTTATATGAGCTATAAAAACGTGGGCGGTAATAATTTTTCCAGGCTGAGGGATGACGCTTATAAAATGACCTATAAGAATACTTATAAAGCTACATCCATCGTAGACTCTCCTTTTGCAACGCCGCTTGGGGTGCACGGCGTATTTTTTCATGTAGGCGGTGACGCGGCTACTGCGAATCAGTTTTTCGCAAGTGATTCTGTAAAACATTTCCTGAGGGGCGCTTTGTATTTTGACAGCACCCCAAATGAGGATTCCCTGAATATTGTGAATCAGTTTCTCCAGGAAGATATGGACCATCTGATAAATACCCTGAAGTGGAAGAACGCGCAAAAGTGATTACCATTCTTATGCCTTTTCTCCTAACTTTGCGCGGATTATTAATTTCCCCTCTTGATAGCCATAGACAATAAATTAATCAGCGACGAGGTAGCGTCTGAGGCGTTTGTGTGCGACCTCAATTCCTGCAAGGGCGGCTGTTGTGAGGACGGAGATACGGGCGCGCCGCTTGAAAATAATGAGCTTCAGACCCTTCGCGATCTTTACCCCTCGGTAAAGCCTTATCTTACACCGGAAGGAATAAAAGTTCTGGAAGAGGTTGGGCTCTATGCTTATGATCAGGAGTTTGGCTGGGTCACGCCTACGGTTGGCGGACGCATATGTGCTTATGGATTCAGGGACGGGCGGGGGGTTATCAAATGTGGGATCGAGCAGGCTTATATGGACAAAAAAATTCCCTGGAAGAAGCCCATCAGCTGTCATCTTTTCCCGATAAAAATAACCCGGAGTAAGCGCCGGGACCTTGAATATGTAAACTATGAGCCGCGGGAAGATCTTTGCCGGGCCGCATGTAAGCTGGGGAAAAAATTGAAAGTTCCGGTATATGCATTTTTAAAGGAAGCCATAATCCGGAAGTATGGAACTGAATTTTATCATAGCCTGGAAACAACTGCCAAACACCTAAAAAGGAACAAAGCCTGACCTTGTTTATGCGAATCTTCCCTTCAGCTGCTTTATCTGTCATTTTCTTGTTTTTCAGTTTCTGTATTTCGGCACAGACGCCTGAGGCCTGGAAGGCATACCGGGTACAACCCTCGCATTCCTATGCCCTCAATTCCGGCAAACTGTTCCACAATAAAAAGAAAGCCGGGCTGGAAAATAATCTTGCTGATTTTTATTTGTATAGAAATGGGGAACTGGTTAAACCACCAAAAAAAATCCAGCATGATTTTTTCCCTGCCGGCTGTCTTTGTTTCAAATATGATGATACCTTATTGCTCAATAGCGGATTGGGTTCATCGGTCGGGATCGGTGTCGGAATAAAAATTTACGGCGGCAAGTTTACCGGATCCCTGCATGCGAACAATCAAAATAAACTGGTTTATAAGCAATCCCTGGACGATAGTGTTTATCAGCAGAGTATTCTTGAGGAACCTGTGAGTCAATCGCTCAAATTGTACAGGAACCCAAGTTTTGCTGCCGGGGAAGTTATTATTGGAGAATACCGCGCGATCTACAAGAAGTTCTATCAAAAAAATGCGCACGATAAGGATCAAATCCGAAGATATGAGGTCAGGATCATTTTCAAATGCCGTGTAACCGGAGGCGTGGACAGTATGAAAACCCTTACGGGTATGAACAACAAATAGGCATACAGGTCCCTCATCCTTATTTATTACCTTCATCTCATGGGCACAACTGCGCGGAAAGCTGACTTTTTAGCCAAGAGTAATACTAAGGCGGTGGATATGGATCACCGCAACAAAATCAATTTTAATATCAGCAAGTATGATGCTATTGTACCCCGGGGTAAGGAACAATTTGCCAATGTAAACCTGGCGAGGGAACGTGCCAAGAATATTAAATGGCGGGCATTGGAAACCCTGGATCAGCAGCTCGAACGTTTTGAGCAGGCATTCAACAAGAGGGGTGGAAAGGTGATCTGGGCAGAAGATGGAGAAACTGCCCTGAAAGAAATTTTGCTTATCTGCCGGGAGAAACAATGCAGGACGCTTGTGAAAAGCAAGAGCATGGTCACAGAAGAAATTCATCTCAATGATTTTCTGGAGGAAAACGGCATTGAAAGTATCGAGACGGACCTTGGGGAATACATTCAGCAGCTCGACCATGAGCCCCCTTATCATATTGTAACGCCGGCGATGCACAAGAGCAAGGAGGATATTGCAAAGCTTTTCCATGAAAAGCTGCATTCTGCGCCCAATCTTTCTCCGGCTGAGCTGACCATGGTAGCGAGGGATATTCTTCGCAAAAAATACCTGAGCGCTTCCATAGGTATCACCGGGGCGAATTTTATAATCGCCGATACAGGAAGCATTGCCTTAACTGAAAATGAAGGCAATGGCAGATTGAGTTGCTCATTTCCAAAAACCCATATTGTTATAACCGGAATAGAAAAAGTGATCCCATCTCTAACTGATCTTGCCCTGTTCTGGCCCCTGCTTTCCACCTTTGGTACAGGTCAGCGCCTGACTACTTACAATTCGGTCATCTCCGGTCCGAAGCAGCCCGGAGAATATGACGGTCCGGAAGACATGATTGTTATCCTGCTGGACAATGGAAGAACCAGTATGCTGGCCAATGCCAAGGTGCGGGAAAGCCTGTATTGTATCCGCTGCGGAGCCTGTCTGAATGCCTGTCCTGTTTATAAAAATATTGGCGGACATAGTTATGGAACTGCTTACAGCGGACCGATTGGAGCAGTTATTACCCCGCATCTCAGGGGAATGGGAGAATGGAAGCACCTGAGTTATGCCTCTTCACTTTGCGGAAATTGCACAGAAGTGTGTGCAGTTAAAATCAACCTTCATGAAATACTACTTGAAAACAGGCACGAAGCTGTTCAGGGAGGTGCTGCAAGCTGGATGGAAAAACTTGCCTGGCATGCATGGAAACAGGCCAGTCTGCACAGGAACAGGATGAATATGGGTAATTACAAAATGAAGAACTGGATCGTCAACAGGATGTTTAAAGGATGGACCAGACAGAGAGCAGATCTTCATTTTCCGGAAAAAAGTTTTAATGAACGTTGGAAAGAAAGGAAGATCCCATAAGAAATGTTGCTTTATTGCGAACATACAGGTCCGCGGTTATCCTATATAATTGAACTGATCGGGAATGAGATTTTCTATGTACCGGTCAGGCTGACTGCAAATAAAGCTTCGTTTCTTGCTGAACCCGGGCCGAAAGTCAATTATTCGACTTCCCGGTTGACTCCCGATGAATTTTTTATACGCAGCCATACCCTGCTTTTTGAAACGGGAATCCGGGAACTTACCATTAATTGTTTTTCTTTTCGGGAGATGACTGCTTTTTTTGAAACGGAAGCAGATTATCCATTCGACATTTTTGCAGCAACTTTCTATTTGGTGAGCCGCTATGAAGAATACCTTTCCTTTAAACCCGACGAATACGGAAGGTTTCCGTTTCGCGATTCCCTGGCCTTCCGGGAAGGATTTCTGGAGATGCCCCTCATTAATTATTGGCTGGAAGACTTCAAAAAAGTTTTGCATGAAAAATTCCCGCAACTTCTTTTCCGGTTGAAGGATTTCAAATTTTTGCCAAGCTATGATATTGATATGGTCTATTCATATAAATACAAAGGCTTTCTACGGAATGCCGGCGGTTTTGCACGGTCTTTCCTGAAAGGCGAATGGAGCAGGTTGCTGGACCGATGGGATGTGTTGTTCCGGGGGAAAAAGGACCCTTTTGATGCTTATGAATGGCTGGACTCCCTGCATCTTTATTGCCGTACCCGTGCCTATTATTTTTTTCTGCTTGCCCGGGACCAAAAGGGGGTTGACAAAAATGTATCTCCGGCCTGTCAGCAAATGAGAACGCTGGTCGCTTATCATTCCAAAGGGTATACGGTTGGCATCCATCCTTCCTGGCAAAGTGGTGATGATGAGCAGTTATTGCATCAGGAAATAGGTTGTCTCGAAAATATTACCGGACTTACTGCTAAATACAGCCGCCAGCACTATATCCGGATGAGCTTGCCGCGCACCTATCGTACCCTGCTCAATGCCGGCATTGAAAAAGATTTTTCCATGGGATACGGAGGAGCTAATGGATTCAGGGCTTCCATAGCATCTTCTTTTTATTGGTATGATCTGGAGGAGGAAAAGCAAACCACCCTGATGCTTTTTCCATTTTGTTTTATGGATGCTAATTCCTTTTATGGAAATCATTTAACCCCAAATGAGGCGCTGGCAGAACTGATGGGGTATTACAGGAGGGTCAGACGGGTAAATGGCCTTATGATTACCATCTGGCACAATTCTTTTTTTGGAACGGATCCCCTGTTCAGGGGATGGAAAGAAGTGTATGAAATCTTTCTGAAAGATGAGGTATACTGGGATATGTGATCATGCGAAAGTTAGTGTTTGAAATGTCTCATACCGGTAATAACCATGGCAAGTCCCTGTTGCTTACAAAATTCAATTGAATCCTTATCCCTGATGGAGCCGCCTGGCTGAATAAAGGCAGTAATGCCTTCTGCAGCTGCTATGCGCACGCAATCATCAAAAGGAAAGAATGCATCCGAAGCCAGAACGGCGGTCTTTAAATCAAATTTAAATTGCTTGGATTTTTCAATCGCCTGTCTTAGTGCGTCAATACGGCTTGTTTGCCCGCAACCTTTGCCGATTAATTGCTTGTGCTTTACCAGGGCAATGGCATTTGACTTCAGATGCTTGCAAACAAGGTTTGCAAATTGAAGATCTTCCTTCTCCGATGCCGTACTCGGCCTTCCGCCAACTTCATCCCACTTGAGAAAATTTCCCTCGTCGGTCCCCTGCACCAGGACCCCATTGAGCAGGGATTTCCGGATCTGCTTGTTTTCCTGAGCGTAAGGGAATAACTGAAGGATTATCCTGTTCTTTTTGGATTTCAAGATCGCCAAAGCGTCGGAGGAAAAAGACGGAGCAATCAATACTTCAAAAAATAAATCATTAATGGCTTCCGCAGTAGGAAGATCAATTTCATCATTACAAATCAACACCCCGCCAAATGCGCTTTCGGGATCTCCGGCCAAAGCAGTTGTCCATGCATTTACCACGCCTTCCCGGGAAGAAATTCCGCAAACATTCGTATGCTTGATGATTGCAAAAACGGTTTTCTCTTCAAACTCACAGATCAATTGGATGGCTGCGTCAATATCAACGAGATTGTTGTATGAAATCTCCTTGCCATTTAATTGTTGGAAGATACTATTCCATTGTCCCTCAAAAAAAGCCTGCTGATGGGGGTTTTCACCATATCTCAAATGAACCGGAGGGGTGGATGATGAAACTGGTTTCCCTGGATTGAAATAATCGTGAATAGCCAAATCGTATCCGGCTACCACATCAAATGCTCTTGCGGCAAGATCCCTTCTTTGTTCCAGGGTAGTTTCTCCGTGCTGATCTACCAGTAATTTTTCCAGGTGGGCATAATCCTTCTTATGCGCGATCACTGCCACATGCCGGAAATTTTTTGCTGCCGCCCGGATCATGGAAGGGCCGCCGATGTCAATTTTTTCAATAATGGATTTTTCATCCTTTGTGCCGGCTACTGTTTCCTCAAACGGGTAGAGATCAACGATCACCAGATCGATTTCGGGAATCTGGAATTCCTTCATTTCTTTCAAATCCTGTGCGTCTTCTCTTCTCCCCAGAATTCCTCCGAACACAGATGGATGCAAGGTTTTCACCCGGCCGCCAAGTATGGAAGGATAGTGGGTCAGGTCCTCAACGGGCGTGCAGGGAATCTGAAGGGACTCGATGAAGCCCCTGGTACCACCCGTAGAGATCAGGCGGATGCCCAGCATGTGTAATGATTTTACAATGGGCTCAAGGCCATCCTTATAGAAAACGGAGATGAGCGCTGATTGAATTTTTTTAGTCATATCTGGAAATTAATTTCCGTTAAGAAATAATTCAAACGGAAATCCGGGAGCCGCAAAATTAGGGCAATTGAATTTCTTCACAAAAGGAAGAAGATCAGGGTTGGCAGGAAACCTGTGTAGTCAGTGGTTCCAGGTTAAAATACGGATGAAAAGGAAAACAGAAACAGAAACCAGACCCAGTGCAAACCATTTTTTTTCAGCTTTATTGAAAAAGCGGAACATGCAATAGATCAGCAGATATTCTAATATCACCTGCGGAATATTTATGTTCAGCTGATTGGTGACGGCACCCGGGAGATGGGACAGGTATTGCACAAATCCATCCAGCAAATCAATGAGTTTAATAAGTACCCAGCCGATGCCCCTGGCCAGCAGTGGGAAAAAAGAAAAAAAACAAAGCAGGATTCCGCCGGCCAGGATGATGCTTGACAATGGCACGGCGAGCAGGTTGCAAAAAAGGAAATAATTTGGGAACCGATGGAAATAATAAATACTGATTGGTGTGGTCAGGACCTGGGCAGCCAGGCTTACACACGCAGAACTCCAGAGAAAGCTCAACCACTTGTTTCGCAGATGAATCAGACCGTGTATGGGCCTCATAAAAATGACCAGGCTGAGTACTGCCGAGTAGCTCAGCTGAAAACCGGTATCCCAAAGCCAGAAAGGATCGAAACAGAGCAGGAGGAATGCGGATGATGCCAATGTATTGAATACAATGGATTCGCGGGAAAGATTGCGTGCCAGCAGCAGGATGCTGAACATAACTGCTGAACGTATTACAGAAGGGGAAGCCCCTGAAAGAAAGCTGAAGGTCCACAGTGATCCGAGCAGGATAATCAGTTTTGCCCACTTTCCGGATTTTTGTCCATTTATTCTTTGCAGCAGCAGTTGAAGGATTTGGTAGATCAGGGTCAGATGAAGCCCGGAAATTGCGATGATATGAACCACGCCGGTGTCCGAGTAAGACTGCAAAAGCTCACGGTCAAGGTCGTTGGTATATCCCATCATCAGCGCTTCCAGCAGTCCGTTTTCTTCCTTTCCCGGTATGTATTTCCCCAGTATCCCCAGCAATTTCCTTCTCCAGGATATCAAAGCCAATCCCACCTGATTTTCCTTCTCTTCTCCAAGGACACGATAATCAGATTGCCGCAGGAAGACCTGGGAGTAGATATGTTTCATACGGCAATAATGCCTGTAATCAAAGCCCGTGAGGGACGCGGAATTTTTAATGGGTAAAGGGGATTTGTTGAAAATGATCACGGTACCCGCAGCGAGCCCCGCAGGTAGCCCGCTTCCCATAAAATAAATGAAAATTTTTTCCCTTTCCCTGTAGCAGTAGTTTGCGTCGCAAAGATACCGGACCGTTGATATGGTCTTGAATGACCCGGATTTTCTTACCGGGTCAGCATCCAGTCCCGCAATCAATGAATATTTACCAGGAATCTGATTTTGAAAATACCCGGAAACAGGCGTATCCCCGTGACATACAATCAATAGTCGCCCCAAAACAAGGAAGGTCGCGTTAACAGCCAGGCCCACCATCCAGCTCCACCCGAAAAGAGAATCAAGGGGAACGAACAGAGATAAAATGAGCGCCAAAGCGCAACAAATCAGGATCAAACCGTTCAGGGATTTGGTTATTGGGAAAAAAAATTGTAAGAGGATTCCGGCAAGCAGTGGAACAAGCAATCGGATAAATGGAGCTTCTTTCCAAATTTGGGAATCAGACAAGTATGCCATGATCCGGTTTTTAAAAGGAAGCTTTATAGAGGAAACCACTAAGGGCTTTCTCCTATAGGAAAAACCTGTCGAATCCGTTAACTTGTTAAAGGATATAATTCCAGGTTGCAATTTTCAGGAATCTTCAGTGTAGAAATGACGACGACTGCTTCTCCCGGGTCTCCACGTAAAACCTTCCTTTTTGCGAAGCAATCCCTTTTACTGCGTAAACCAGAAGTGATTTCCAAATTTTATACGGGTAAGATTTATGGTGTTTTAACGGTAAATACCCCCGTTAAAACACGGTATTTTTGCCCGTATTTTAACGGTACTGGTTGACAATCTTCATCTTACAAATATTATTAATTTGTAATTAGTTGACTAACATTTCTTTGTAGGTCAGTAGCTTGACTGACTTGAATATTTTTAGGAGTAATTTTTTTTATCATTCCTGAAAACTTCAAACTAATGATCACAAAAGAAAAAAAATCAGCAAAAGTTGGCAAGTATGTCAACACTGAGTTCGTAGACACCGTTTTAAGAGAGTACAAAAAAGAAAGATGGGTTCACAATTCTGAGCGGATCGGAAAGGAAGATTCTCTGAGCGCCTGGTACAGCGTCGAGGACGTCGAAGACTTTATTACAGACATGAAAAAGCATGGTGCGGACGGCCTAAAGTTTTATTTTATGGCTTATCCGGCGGATTATTCTGAAAAACCAGAATATGCAGGTCGCCAGAGTATTGTTATGGTTGCGACTAAATCGAAAGCATAAACAAGGTGGGTACTAATGTAAATAAGGATGTTTATATCACGAAGCAACGGCACTTCAACTATTACTCGGCCTTGAATATGGCAAACATCTGCCCTCCCTTTTGTGGTCCCTATATTATGGATTTGGGGATCGCATTATTGATAAAGGCGATAAGGGAATCGAGATTGTTTAATATCAACTTCATCATTGCACAATAAAAACCTCCATTTGGAGGTTTTTTTGTTTGCATAAATTACCCCCTAAATGAAAGTCTCTGTTGATCTTATCTTTTTGTTTGTTTGTTTAATAGCAAGCATGACGGCTTTTTTTCAAAGGCCATCACCCGCTTACCTCAAGATGTTCCCTTTTTACTTTATTGTAACCGTACTGGTCCAGCAGATTGGAACTATATTTAAGTCAGCATTCCATTCATAATGCGGTTTTATATAATGCATATTCCATATTTGAATTCTCTTTTAACTTTTTTATACTCTGGCTGATTATTCAGAATAAGCGTGTGAGAAAAAGTAATTCTTTTTATTTTGATTTTGTATCCCTTAAGCGCTTGTCTGAATCTTTTTTATTTTCAGCAGGGAGGAACTTTTCATGCAGTGAGTTATGCGATAGGCTGTTCTCTGATCGTCGTTTTTTGTATTGTTTATTTTGTTGAGCTTTTTCAACTTCCCACAGCGATAAATCTTAAAAGAGAACCTGCATTCTGGATTTGTACGGCGATTCTTTTTTCATATGTCTGTACCTTTCCATTTTGGGGGCTGGTGAGTTTCCTGAGCACGGCGCCTCCCTTTATCCTGAAGAACCTCAGAACTATCCTGATGATCATTAATATTTTATCTTACTCATTATTTACTATCGCCTTTCTATGCAGGATCAGAATCAGGAAATCTACTTTGTAATCCTCATGGGGACCCTGCTGGCTATTCTGCTGGTAGGCTTTATCTTAGGCATGTTCTTACTTTATCAGCGGAAGCGTCAGAAACAGGAGCAGGAAATGGTCAGAATGAAGGAGGAATACGAGCAGGAAGTATTGCGTTCCCAGCTGGAGATCCAGGAAACGACACTAAAGAACATCGCCCAGGAATTGCATGATAATATTGGCCAGACCCTTTCTGTGATCAAGCTCTGGATGTCCATTGCGCCGATTGAAAAGGATCATCCTGCTTTTGAAGGTGTGCAGAATTCCAAGGATATGCTTCACAAAGTGATTCACGACATGGCAGATCTCACCAAAAGCCTGCATACAGACCGGATTTCAGATATTGGCCTTCAGGAAGCAATTAAGTTTGATATTGCATCCATCCGGAAAACAGGTTTGATGGAAATTGACTATGAAGTGGAGGGAGATGAGTTCCATTTCCCGGAGCAAAAGTCCATTTTCCTGTTTCGGATGTACCAGGAGATGATGAACAATATTCTCAAACATTCAAAAGCTTCCCATGTAAATGTATCGATAGTTTATTCAAGTGATTATACATTTGCATTGACCATAAAGGATGACGGGGTCGGTTTCAATATGCAGCAAAAAAAGGAACAAACCAGTGGTTCCAGCGGGTTAGGATTGAAAAGTATGAGAAACAGGGCAAAAATGATAGGCGCAAATATGACTATGTTAAGTGAACCCGGCAAAGGAACAATCATATCCGTGGCGTTGGCATTGAATCAATCTTCTTAAGCGACACTATGGCTTCAGTTACAAAGCAGGTTCAGGTGGCTATTGCAGACGACCATACCCTTCTGCGCAAGGCGCTGGGTAAACTGATCAATTCCTTTGAAGACTATATGGTGCTCTTTGAAGCCGATAATGGAAAGGAAATTAAGAATAAGATCGCGCAGCATATTGTTCCCGATCTGATTTTGCTTGATGTAAACATGCCGGAGATGGACGGATTTGAAACAGCGGGCTGGCTGAATAAAAATTATCCCAAAATCAAGATACTCGCTCTTTCAATGTTTAGTGATGAAAAGACAATCATCAAAATGCTGCGCATGGGGGCAAAGGGATATATCTTAAAAAACATAGATCCCGACGAACTGAAGAATGCACTGGATTCTGTGATGAAAAAAAATTTTTATCTCTCGGAGTATATCTCCGGAAAGATCATAAGTGGTCTCCACAAGGATGCGGACCGGACGGAAGAACCTGAACCACTAACGCCAAGAGAAAAAGATTTTCTTCGGCTCATCTGCACGGAGATTACCTATAAGGACATTGCTGCAAAAATGTATGTAAGTCCCCGCACAGTGGACGAATACCGCAACAGCCTTTTCGAAAAACTTAAGGTAAAATCAAGAGTGGGGCTCGTCATGTATGCCATCCGGAACGGCCTTGTGGATGTATAGTCCTTATTTACTCAGGTACATGCTCCTGTCTTTGTACAATTGTCTGAAATATGGATCCTTCAGATCCTTGATAAAGCGGATGGCTTCCCCGGTAGATTTCATTTCAGGGCCCAGTTCCTTGCTTACTCCGGGAAATTTATCAAAACTGAAAACAGGCTCTTTGATAGCATAGCCTTTCAGTTTTTTGACAAAGTTAAAATCCTTTAATTTATTCTCGCCCATCATCACCCTGGTTGCAATATTCAGGTAGGGGATCTGATATGCTTTTGCAATGAAGGGAGTTGTTCGGGAGGCCCTTGGATTGGCTTCTATCACAAATACCTTCCCGTTCTTAATCGCAAACTGAATATTGATCAGCCCTTTGATGTTCAGACGGAAAGCAATTTTACGTGCATATTCTTCCATGGTTTCCACTACCAGCGGCGTCAGATTAAACTGGGGAAGCACGGCGTTGCTATCACCGCTATGAATGCCGGCAGGTTCAATATGCTCCATGACGCCCATAATATGAAACTCTTCTCCATCGCAAATAGCATCTATCTCTGCCTCCTGGCATCGGTCCAGAAAATGATCGATGAGGATCTTGTTTCCGGGGATATGTTTGAGCAGGCTCACTACGGCCTTTTCCAGTTCGTCGTCATTGATCACGATCCGCATTCTTTGTCCGCCCAGCACATAACTTGGTCTTACCAGCACCGGAAAGCCAACGAGACGTGCCGCTTCCACAGCTTCGTCCACCGTAAAGGCAGTGCCATAAGAAGGATAAGGAATGTCCAGTTCTTTCAGCATATCACTGAACCTTCCGCGGTCTTCCGCGATATCCATATTGTCGTATGATGTTCCGATGATCGGGATATCTTTTTGGTGCAGTTTCTCTGCGAGTTTGAGTGCGGTTTGCCCCCCCAGCTGTACGATGACCCCATCCGGTTGTTCATGCTCGATGATATCCCAGAGATGTTCCCAGAATACAGGTTCGAAATAAAGTTTGTCCGCAATATCAAAATCGGTTGAAACAGTTTCCGGATTACAATTGACCATGATAGCCTCATAACCACATTCTTTTACAGCCAGTAATCCATGTACACAACAATAATCGAATTCAATTCCCTGCCCGATGCGGTTGGGCCCTGAGCCCAGGATGATGATTTTCTTTTTTTGGCTGACCGGACTTTCATCTTTACTGCCATTTTCAAAAGTGGAATAGAAATAAGGCGTTTTGGCTTCAAATTCGGCACTGCAGGTATCCACCATTTTATAAATCCGCCGGATGTTTTCCGCTTTTCTTTTTTCGAAAACAGTCTCCTCGCTGCCGTCCCGCATGATGGTGGCGATTTGAATATCGCTGAATCCTGCAACCTTGGCTTCCCTCAGCAGCCCGGTGGGAAGGGTATCCATTTTGTATTTGGCAATTTCTTTTTCCACAGCGCAGATCTTCTGGATCTCATATAAGAACCATCGGTCGATTCCAGTGATCTGAGAAATTGTTTTCACGCTCACTCCAAGCATCAGGGCATCTTTGATTCGGAATATCCGGTCCCATTTGGGTATTTTAATATACTCGATCAGTTCTTCGGCATGCAGCTGACTCTTGCCATAATATCCAAGTCCGATAGCATTGTTCTCCAGACTTTGACAAGCCTTCTGCACTGCTTCCGTAAAGCTTCTTCCGATGGCCATTACTTCACCTACACTTTTCATTTGAAGCCCCAGCGTATCATTGGCTCCCTTGAATTTATCGAAATTCCAGCGTGGCATTTTCACAATCACGTAATCCTGAACCGGTTCAAAGTAAGCAGATGTTGTTTGTGTGATCTGGTTCTTCAGCTCGTCAAGTGAATATCCAATCGCCAGCTTCGCTGCGATCTTGGCAATCGGGTAGCCTGTTGCCTTTGATGCAAGTGCGGAGGACCTTGAAACTCGAGGATTAATTTCCACCGATATGATCTCTTCCGTTTCCGGATTGAGCGCAAATTGAACGTTGCATCCGCCTGCAAAATTTCCAAGGGAGCGCATCATGAGAATGGCTTTGTTGCGCATATCCTGGAATGCCGTGTCGCTGAGGGTCATTGCCGGTGCAACTGTTATGGAATCTCCGGTATGCACACCCATCGGATCCATATTTTCGACGGTACAGATGATGGCAACATTATCATTTTTATCGCGCAATAATTCCAGCTCAAATTCCTTCCATCCCACTACAGCTTTTTCAACCAGCACTTCATGTATGGGAGATGCCTTCAGGCCTCTGTCTAATGCCGCATCCAGTTCATCTTTGGTCCAAACAAAGCCTCCTCCCGTTCCGCCGAGGGTAAAAGAGGGACGAATAACCAGCGGGAAGCCGATATCCTGGGCAAATTCTTTTCCTTCCAGCAGAGAATTTGCAATACGGGAAGGCGCAACAGGGATTCCGATCTTCACCATGAGTTGCCTGAATTTTTCCCGGTCTTCTGCAGTATCAATCGCTTCTATATCCACGCCGATCAGCTGAACTTTATATTTTTCCCACACCCCCATCTCAGCTGCCTCTTTACAGAGGTTCAATGCAGTTTGTCCGCCCATCGTCGGAAGCACTGCATCGATCTGGTTTTCTTCCAGGATCTGTTCAATGCTTTCTACAGTCAGGGGAAGCAGGTAGACCCTGTCTGCCATCATCGGATCGGTCATGATGGTAGCCGGATTGCTGTTGATCAGGATTACTTTTATTCCTTCTTCCCGAAGACTTCTGGCAGCCTGGGAGCCGGAATAATCAAATTCGCAGGCTTGTCCGATGATAATAGGGCCGGACCCGATAATGAGAACTGAACCGACGGCGGGATTTTTAGGCATGTCAAAACAAATTCCGCAAAAGTAAGGTTGTACAGGTTCCCGGAGAAATTTATCAGTAGTTCCTGCAATAAAAAAGTCCCGCAATCGCAGGACTTTCAGAAAATATCGAAGAGCAACTCAGTTATCGTGAAATGAGGCCATTTCAATATCGTCAAGCAAAACACCTCCCTTTCTCGCCTGCATTCGTTTTTCAGCGATCAGTCTTTTGTTATCATACTTGGACCTGATCTTAAAGACCCATTTTTGTTTTGCTTCTTCACCGCGCACGATACCGATCAGAGAACCAATGCTGATGACAAGAAAAAGAGTCACTTTATTTCTTGGCTTGATCATACCCACTTTTTAACAAGAATTCCAACAATATAAAGACATCTTATCCATGCCAAAAGCTGTACCAATTTTGAAATTTTTTTAAAATTGTTGATTTTAGCCCCTATTATTTTTTTATGATCCATTTGTGGATTATTCCTTGATCCTCATTTGGGATTCATGACCTTTGCGTTTCTAAAAGCGGGACTGGTTATGCGCTCATCCGGAATTTACCTGATCATGATATTTTATTGCGGTACCGCGTGTGCGCAGCTTTTTCAGCCGGCTGACTATCCCAGAACGGAATTCGGGAATCCTCTTTCCATACCTATTAGCCTGGCTGCTAATTTTGGCGAGCTCAGGAGCAATCACTATCATATGGGTCTCGATATCAGAACGGCGCAAAGGGAGAACCTTCCGGTACATGCTGCTGCTGACGGATTTATCTATAGAGTCAATATTGAACCATTTGGTTTTGGGCAGGCAATTTATATCCGCCATCCTGCCGGGTTTGTAACCGTTTATGCCCATCTGAACGCCTTCGCCCCGGCACTGGAAAACTATGTAAGGAAAAAACAATACGAGCTTGAGTGCTGGGCAGTATCCCTTGATATACCACCAGGATTATTTCCCGTGAAAAAGGGCAGCCTCATCGCGTATAGCGGGAGTACGGGCGGATCCGAAGGTCCGCACCTCCATTTTGAGATCCGGGATTATTCAGGGGAAACGAACTTGAATCCGATGCTCTTTGGATTGCCAATCGCTGACAATACAGCCCCCGTTTTCCGCAGGCTCGCTGTTTACGACCGTAACCTGAGCATCTACGAACAGACACCTGTTTTTTTCCCGGTCACCGGAGGAAGATCTGATTATTATATGGCCCGGCCGATGATCAAGGTGCACACCAGGAGCGTGGGCTTTGGTATTTCAGGATTTGATACGCAAACCGGATCTGCCAATCAGAGCGGGATTTATCAGGGTATATTATTCGATAACGGCCGACCGGTTTCCGGATTCAGGATGGACAGGATAAGCTATAACGATACGCGAAGCATTAATGCGCATATTGATTACCGTACGAAATACATGGGGGGCCCTTACTACCAGTTATTATTTAGATTGCCTGGGTATACTCATTCTATTTATCGTGAGGAAGGGGATGGCGAAATCAGACTTGATGACGAAAAAATTCATGAAATCCGCATTGAACTTCAGGATGCTTACGGAAATAAATCCGATCTGCGGTTTAAAGTACAATTCCAACCCGGACAGGAATCCAGATCAGCTTTTGCCGGTAAAATGTTTTATCCATTCATGATTGACGGAGAAGAAGCGGATGACTGTGCTTTTTATCTGGGGGAAGGATCATTTTATGATTCTGTTCATGTCTCCTATCTGGCCGAAGAAGGGAATGCTCCTGATCTTGTTTCCCGGGTTCATCATATTGGCAGCGCCTCGGTTCCCATAGGAGATTCAATGACCGTGAGGATAAAACTGACCAGACCCGTAAGCGAAAAAAGCCAGCTGCTGATGGAGCGGACAGATAAAGGCGGGTCAACCGTAAATGCAGTTAAGTGGCAGGGGGACTGGGCAACAGCTGTGTTCCGGAGCTTCGGTTCGTTTCAGCTTGTCATGGATTCTTTGCCTCCACAGATTAGCTTTCCGGGAATTGTTGATAATGCAAACCTGCAGGGAAGCCCGCGCCTGGTTGTACTGGTACGGGATAACTACAGAAAAATCAAAAACTTCCGTGCAACGCTTGATGGACATTGGCTTCTATTTTCCAACGATAAAGAAAAAGCGTTCGTTTATCATTTCGATGAGCACTGCGCGCCCGGCAGGCATGAGTTAAGGATTTCCGCGGAGGATGAAGCGGGGAATCGGGCCGAGCGTATTTTGAATTTCGCGAGATAGGATTATTGTTGATGGTTGATAGTTGATGGTTGATGGACTTTAGGTGTGAATCCGCACCAACTATCCATCAACTATCAGCCATCAACCAACTCACCTCCCCGTATGCAAACGCTCCTTCTCCAGTCACCAGCTTTCCCTGCTCATTCACAGATTCGATTTGTGTTTCAAAGCGGGCACGTCCTTTTTTCAGCTTTACCATTTCTCCACGCTTGTAAAGGGCCTGGTTATATGCTAACAGGACGGCGGCCGGATCTTTTTGAAGAACTTCTGTAATCAGGCTGATGCGATCAGCTATTTCCCGCGCCACCAGGAGGGGCTGATATTTTTCTCCCGTAATCTGTTTCAGGGAAATGGGATTGGGCAGGTCAGACGAAAATACAGTTTGATTCAGGTTCAATCCAACGCCAATTACCGCGAAGAGCCACTCATTTCCTTTGATTACATTTTCAATCAGGATTCCTGCTGCCTTTCTGTCACCCCAATAGAGGTCATTGGGCCATTTGATCTTCCAGCCCGCGGCATATTTTTGCATGCCCTCGAGGCAGCCAACGGCAACCGCGGCTCCAAGTAAAAACTGGCTGGTCAGACTCAGGGATGGTCTCAGCACCAGGCTCATACTAATATTTTTCCCCGGTTCGCTAAGCCAGGCCTTGCCGCGCTGGCCTTTTCCCGCCCATTGACGGTGTGCGAAATAAACCTGTCCGGAACTAGCCAATCCAGCATGTATCCTTGCCATGGCATAGTTGTTGGTGCTATCGGCGGATTCCAGCTCAATCAACTGATTGTCAAATGTTGATTCCTGCGGCTTATCCATATCGGGATGTGGCAAAAGATTACTATTTTTGGGCATTGCGAATTTAGCATTCTTAAGGTAAGTTGAACCATCGCCGGCGAATACTATTCATCATCAAAATAATCTGATTATTGGAACAATTGTCAATGTTGGTTAGCCGGAAGCCAAATAAATCATTCCGGTTAGCGAAGAATTCTAAAATTTTAAAAACCATTATCCAGGCCATCCAGGAAAAAAAAGGCGAAAAAATCATATCTCTTGATCTCCGGAAAATTCATGAAGCCGTATCGGACTTTTTTATTGTCTGTGAGGCTGGCAGTACTACGCAAGTGAGAGCCATAGCAGATTTCGTTGAAACTGAGGTAAAACATAACTGCGGAGAACTTCCCTATAAGCACGAAGGAAAGCAGGTATTACAATGGGTGATCATCGATTACGTTAATGTGGTTGTTCATATCATGCTACCCGAAACCCGGCGTTTCTACAAACTGGAAGAAATGTGGAGCGATGCCGTTATGGAGGAAGAAGAAGGATAATCAATACCAATCTATGTTTAAAACGGATTTTCCGAACTTTTTTATTTCCCAATCATTAATTATTAAGACAAGGAAGAACATCACATGCCACAAAATAATATGAAACAAAATGATAGGCCTGGATTTTCGCGATTCAGACCTAAGAACGGAGACGATAACAACAACCCTAAAAAAGGACCTAAATTCAGCATTTATTGGGTTTGGGGTATCATCGCGCTCATACTTTTCGGCTATAATTTCTTTGGCGCTGCCTTTACTGCGGATGCTCACCGGATTGACTCTGAGCAGGAATTCAGGAATAACATGCTCGAAAAAGGGGATGTGGCCCGCCTGGTGTTGGTTACCAATAAAAACCTGGTCAGGGTCTACATTAAGAAGGATAGTCTGGATAAGCCCTATTACAAGGACAAGCTAGGGAAGAATTATCAGATCGTGAAAACAGAGGGACCTCAGTTTGAATTTCAGGTTACCAAAATTGATGAATTCGAAAAAAGACTGAATGATTTTTTTGCTAAAAACCCTTCCCTGGAAGTCCCCTACTCACCGATTCAGGAAGGGGACTGGATCCCCGGTCTATTGCAAATAGCCCTGCCGATCCTCATTATCCTGCTTATCTGGGTGATGCTGATGCGAAAAATGGGTGGCCAGGGCGGTAGTGGTGGACCCGGAGGTATCTTCAATATTGGCAAGTCAAAAGCCACTTTGTTTGATAAAGGCACCAAAGTGAATATTACATTTAACGATGTGGCGGGACTCGACGAAGCCAAAGTGGAAGTGATGGAAATCGTTGATTTCTTAAAAAATCCAAAAAAATATACAGCGCTTGGAGGCAAGATCCCAAAAGGTGCTTTGCTTGTCGGCCCTCCGGGTACGGGGAAAACGCTACTGGCGAAAGCCATGGCCGGCGAAGCCCAGGTCCCGTTTTTTTCGATGAGCGGATCAGATTTTGTTGAATTATTTGTGGGTGTTGGAGCCAGCCGCGTGAGAGACTTGTTTAAACAGGCAAGGGAAAAAGCACCCTGCATTATTTTTATTGATGAAATCGATGCGATCGGACGCGCCCGTGGTAAAAATGCGATCATGAGCAATGATGAGCGCGAAAGTACCCTGAATCAGTTACTGGTGGAAATGGATGGTTTCGGAGGCGATAGCGGGATCATCATTCTGGCGGCGACTAACCGGCCCGACGTGCTGGATTCAGCCCTGCTTCGTCCTGGGAGGTTTGATCGCCAGATATCCATTGACAAACCGGACCTTAAAGGAAGGGAAGCAATTTTCAAGGTACATCTTAAACCTATAAAAATTTCTTCCAAGCTGGACATATACAAACTGGCAGAACAAACCCCGGGATTCGCCGGTGCCGATATCGCCAATGTGTGTAATGAAGCCGCCCTGATTGCGGCCAGGAAAGGAAAGGACAGCGTGGAAATGGAGGATTTCCAGGATGCGGTAGACAGGGTGATCGGAGGATTGGAAAAAAAGAACAAGATCATTTCCCCGGAAGAAAAAAGGATCATTGCCTACCACGAGGCGGGCCATGCTATCTGCGGCTGGTACCTGGAACATGCCTATCCCCTGCTGAAAGTTACCATTGTACCGCGTGGCGTTGCAGCGCTTGGTTATGCCCAATACACCCCCAAAGAACAGTATCTCTATAATACGGATCAGTTGTTTGATCAGATCTGCATGACCCTGGGCGGTCGTGCCAGCGAGTCCCTCAATTTTAATAAGATCTCAACCGGGGCGCAAAATGATCTTCAACAGGTGACGCGGATTGCTTATTCCATGGTGACGGTTTACGGGATGAATGATAAGATCGGGAATCTGAGCTTTTACGATCCGGCCCAGGAAAATCAATTTACCAAGCCTTATTCAGAGGAGACTTCCAGGATGATTGATGAAGAGGTACGAAACCTGATCGATAAGGCATACCAGTCCACCAAGGAGCTTCTGCAGAAAAAAAGCACGCAGCTTACCAAACTGGCGGAAGCACTCCTGGAAAAGGAGGTTCTTTTCCAGAGCGATGTGGAGGCCCTGATTGGAAAACGGCCCTATGAAGAAAAACGGGCACTGGATGTTTCCGAGCACGATATTCCAAATGATGTTCCGGAACTGAAGATTGCCGATAACGGATTGCCCGCACCACCCGTGGTCATTCCGCCAGCCAAAGAAGAAGAACAGGTCTGAGTGTATATGAAATTGTCACCCGCCAAGGAAAATATTCTAAAAAAAATCAGGCAGGCACTGATCGAACCAACTTCTATTCCCTTTCCCCAGAGTGAAGGCAGCAGCTCTGTTTACCAACCCTCCCGCCAGGAAAAAGAGATCGAATTTGCCGGGGAATTTGGCAGGGTGCAGGGGAAATTTGTTTACTGTGCCGATGATAACGAGATGTTGCAGCAACTCGCGCAACTCATAGCACAGAATGCATGGACGCGTATCTTTTGCCGTGAACAACAGCTCCTCCTGCTATTGGATAAACCATTAAAAGGATTAATCACCCAGGAAGGTTTGCCAGACGCAGACGCCTCCATTACCTCCTGTGAACTTCTTATCGCCAGAACGGGCAGCCTGTTGCTGAGTACGGGACAGGAAAGCGGTCGTACCATCAGTGTGTATGCTCCGGTGCATATCTGCATCGCCTATACCCGTCAGCTGGTATATGATATCAGGGAAGGATTGGAATTCCTGCAGAGTAAGTACAAAAAAGGATTGCCTTCGCTGATCACCCTGGCTACGGGACCCAGCCGCACGGCTGATATTGAAAAAACCCTGGTTGTGGGTGTTCACGGGCCGAAAGATGTTTATGTTTTCCTGATAGATGCAGACTGATTTATATTTGCCGATGCAAATCGCTGCCGGGAAAAAAATTTATTTTTTATCTGACTTCCATCTGGGATCTCCAGATCGTCTCACCAGCCTGCACCGCGAAAAAAAGATTATCAGGTTTCTTGAGTCCATCCGTCACCAGGCTTCGGAGATCTTTATCGTTGGTGATCTCTTTGATTTCTGGTACGAATACAGGACCGTTGTTCCAAAAGGTTATGTACGCATACTGGGGAAATTGGCAGAACTGACGGATGCCGGTATACCCATTCAGTTTTTTGTAGGAAACCATGATATGTGGATGAACAATTACTTTGAAAAGGAACTGAATATTCCCGTTTATTACGAACCGAAAACATTTATCCGAAACGGGAAAAAATTCCTGATCGGACATGGGGACGGCCTGGGTCCCGGAGACGAGGGATATAAATTCCTGAAGAAAATTTTCCGCAATAAATATTGTCAATGGCTGTTTGGAATTTTACCCCCTGCGGCTGGGGTGGGACTGGCACATTATTTCAGCCGGAAAAGCCGGGTGGCAACAGGTCAAACCGATGATCATTTTCTTGGAGAAAAAGGAGAGTGGCTGGTTGGCTACAGTAAGTATGTACTGGAAAAGGAGCATTTTGATTATCTGATTTTTGGCCACCGCCATCTGCCTATCGATTTTAGTTTTCCCAACGGAAGCCGGTATATTAATCTCGGAGACTGGATCAGGTATTTCACTTTTGCCGTATTTGACGGCACGGAGCTAAGCCTGCTTTCTGTTGATACCGATCTCAATCACAAGATCATCCGGCAATGAAAAAAATAGTGTGCTATATGCTCCTGAGCTCCGTGCTTTTTTCGGGCAACGCCCAAGTGGCCAGTCCCGATTTGAAGGCCGGTTTTATTCCAGGGAATTTCGTTGATTTCGAAGTGGATAATCTCGGAAATTTTTATGTGCTGAGCCCTGATAACCTCCTCAAGAAACTGAATGCTGCGGGAGATTCGCTTGCGGTTTATAACGATGTTCGCCGGTATGGCAAGATATCCTATATGGATGTTACCAATCCGCTTAAGATACTTTTATTTTATCAGGAGTTTGGAACCATTGTTATGCTCGACAGACTGTTGAGCAATATCAACAGCATTGATCTGCGAAAATTTAATTATTTCCAGATAAAGTGTATCGGACTTGCTTATGATAATAATGTTTGGATTTACGATGAATTGGAAGGGATACTAAAAAAGATTGGAGACGATGGCACGCTGATCAGTGAAACCACGGATATACGCCAGTTGACCGATTCCATGCCCGACCCTGTTTTGCTGACCGACCAGGGCGGCCTTGTTTATTTGTATGATTCACTGAAAGGCGCTTTTGTTTTCGATCATTATGGTGGATTTCAAAAATTTATTCCCCTGCCAAACTGGGCGCATTTTTCAGTAATTGATAAGACCCTGCTGGGATGGGAGGATCATCACTTTATGAAATATCAGGAGAGTACCGGAGAAAAAGAAAGAATAGAAATACCCGCATATTGCCTGCCTGCAATAAAAATAGTCATCCGGCCCGAAAATGTATATGTGTTGAAAACAGATGGGATTCACGTATATAAGAATTGATAATTTATGAATGATTTCTGGAACCAGCTGATTTTGGATAATCCGGTTAAAAGCTACGCTTATGTGGTTATTGCCGTTATTATAGGCTTATTGTTTAAGCGGATCGCTTCCCGGTTTATTGCCGGACAATTGTTCCGGGCTGCCAGTTCACTGGATTCTGCATTGGACAAGCAGTATTTTGTGAGATTGCTGCTTGCCCCTGTAGAAACTTTTCTCGTGGCATTTATAGCCATTGTGGCCATTGAAAAACTCCGCTTTCCCCGGGCGCTGGAATTTGAAATCTATGAGATCCCGTTCAGGGAAATCGTGCATGCTATCGCCAAGACCATCCTCATCATCATGTTTTTCTGGCTGCTGCTTCGGATCATTGATTTCGTGGCTTTGCTCCTTAAGCGAAAATCGCGCGAAGCAGGGGACCTCAAGGATCACCAGCTTGTGGTCTTCTTCCGGGATTTTTTGAAAGTTATCCTGGTCATTATCGGGATCCTGCTGATATTCAGCATCGCATTTGGTTTTGAAGTGAGCAAGCTCTGGACGGGGCTGGGGATTGCAGGTGCTGCACTTGCTCTGGCTACGAAAGAGAGCATTGAGAATCTGATAGCGTCTTTCATTATTTTCTTCGATAAGCCGTTCCAGGCCGGCGATATCCTGAAGGTGAATGATATTACCGGCACGGTGGAAAAGATTGGCCTGCGGAGCACCCGCATCAGGACGGAACAGAAGACCTATGTTACGGTCCCCAACAAACAAATGGTGGATAGCATCGTAGACAACCAGAGCCTGCGGACCAAGAGGAAGGCGGAGATCCGCCTTAAACTGGATTCCTCAACACCCCCGGCGGCCATTACCCAAATGCTCGAAGAAACCAGGCGTTTGCTGAGCAAAACATACATAGAAAGTCCAACAGTTTTTCTGAACGACATATCCGGTGCGGCCTTTCAGCTGAATATAGATTATTTCACTCCGCCTATTTCAATAACCGATTTCAACGAGATTAAGGAAAGGGTAAACCTTGAAATTTTAAAATTGCTTGAAACCCTGAATTTGCCGTTGTCAGGGGCAAGTATGAGGGTGGAGATTGTGGGAGATGGGAGAATTTGAAAATTTGATAATGAAAAGAAAAATCTGAGAATGAATTCGTAAGAGCTAAGAATTTCTTATTTTCAAATTCCCAAATTTTCAAATTACCTCAGCATCGCCTTAATCTCAAGCAAAAAACCCTTTACCTGCTCGAGCTTCTTGATGGATTCGAATTTTTCTTCCGCCCTTTTGTTCTTCTTTAGAAAATCCTTTGCGCCTTCAATAGTGTATTTGCGCTGACGGAGCAGATGGTAGATCAGATGAAGGTTTTTGATATCCACCGGCCTGAAATACCGGTCGCCTTTTTTATTTTTTTTAGGTTGAAGTATACTGAACTCGGTTTCCCAGAAACGCAGGAGGGATTGATTTACCCTGAACATTCCGGAAACTTCCCCCATAGTATAATACTGTTTGCTGAAAAGCAGTTCATCGTCGGGGATCTGGATCAGATCAGCTTCTTCAGCAATCTGCCTTATGGACTTCCTGCCCCTGCCTGATTTGGGTTTTAGATATGGTTCAGACGACTTTTCGCTGGAAACCGGTGATCCTGCACCGGCATCAGGCTCCGGTTCTGGAGGATGCTTTAATTTCTTAATCCGGACACCGATATTTACGGGCTGATCCTCCTTATCAGAAGACAGGTCCCGACGAAGGGGTGTTTCTTCAACAAAATTCATTGCGATTTGGGAGAAGTTATCCATGCTTGCACCAAAAATAACAAAAACTATTCCGAAACGATCTAAAGTTCTTTGAAAAATCTAATCAAAGCTCTGATTACTGGCGGAGGCCAGTTTAAGCAGCCTGTCGTATTGCTCAGGACTGATATCATTATAAAAATAATATACAGGATCAACAGGTTCTCCGTTCCGGTGAACTTCGTAATGGCAGTGAGGGCCCGTGCTCTTACCGGTACTACCGACCCAGCCGATAACTTCCCCGCGCTTTACCTTTTGACCAGGATGCACCTTGATGCGGAACATATGTCCGAATAAAGTGGAGTATCCGTATCCGTTATGAATCACGACATTATTGCCATATCCGTTTCCTGTGTTGCCTGCCGTTTCTACCGTTCCATTGGCGGTTGCGTAAATAGGTGTTCCCATTGGAGCAGCAAAGTCGAGCCCCGCGTGAAATTTCGTTGTTTTGTATACCGGATCTACCCTGTATCCGAAACCGGAAGCGATCCGCTTCAGGTCCTTATTGCTTACAGGTTGTATTGCCGGCGTGCAGGCAAGCAACTGCTCCTTATCTTTAATGAATCCGTTAATATCGTTATAAGATTTTGACTGGGCATTGATTCTTGACTCCAGATTATTTAAGGCATTCCCGATGGAACTGGCCAGGTTTTCCTGGTCCATTCCCTGAACCAGTTGAATTTCCTGTTCCTTGGCTAGGTTTTTTGCCCGGGCACTGTCCGGAATGGGATTGGCTTCAAAAATAGCCCTGTAGACATCGTTGTCCCGCTTTTCAAGGCCTCCGATCTGGTCCTGCATTTTTTTTACCTGCGCATTCAGTACATAATAATTATCCTTCAATGCTTCATTGGTTTGCATTAGTCTCTTCTCATTGGCGGAGGGGAAATAGCGATAAGCAAGTGTGAGCAGGATCAGGGCAGTAACAATGGACGCGGATAAAAAACCAAGGACGCGCAACAACGTCACGCGGAGCGGAGTCTCTAGTTTTTCATACCGGAGGGTATTGGTATTATAATAATATTTGATCTTTTTCATGCAGTCCCGTAGTACACACAGTCGGTTTACGAAGATGATTGCTGTACCTTTGCAGCGCCTGATTAATAACGCAATTGTACAAATTATTATCCTTTTATATACCTCCAATCAAAGATAGTCTGTTAAAATATGATGGGAAGCGCTGAGATACGGGATAAATTCATGGAATTTTTCAGGTCGAAAGGCCATGTTATTCTGCCTTCTGCCCCCATTGTCGTGCAACATGATCCAACCCTTCTCTTTACCAATGCAGGCATGAATCAGTTCAAGGATTTTTTTCTTGGCAATAAAATTTCTCCTCACCCCAGAGTAGCTGATACCCAGAAATGCCTCCGGGTAAGCGGGAAGCACAATGACCTTGAAGAGGTTGGCGTGGATACCTATCATCATACCATGTTTGAAATGCTCGGGAACTGGAGCTTCGGAGATTATTTCAAGAAAGAAGCAGTGGAGTGGAGCTGGGAGTTGCTTACAAAAATATACGGGATAGCCGATGACCGTATTTATATCACCGTCTTTGGAGGAGATGCTTCAGAAAATCTGACCGCTGACCAGGAGACCAGATCGGAATGGAAGAAATGGGTACATGAAAACCGGATTCTTTCAGGCAGTAAAAAAGATAATTTCTGGGAGATGGGCGAAACGGGCCCCTGTGGCCCATGCACGGAAATTCACGTGGATTGCCGTACAGACGAAGAGAGAAAAGAGAAGGATGGAAAAGAATTGGTGAATAAGGACCATCCGCAGGTAATTGAAATATGGAATAATGTTTTCATACAATATAATCGGACAAGGTCTGGAGAGCTGGAACCGTTGCCTTTAAAGCATGTGGACACCGGTATGGGTTTTGAACGACTCGTACGCGTCCTGCAAAAGAAACATAGTAATTATGATACCGATATTTTTACAGGCACTATCGCGGCAGTAGCATCCATCACCGGCAAATCTTATCCTGGAAACAGCAGGTCGGATATTGCTTTCCGGGTGATCGCAGATCATATCCGTGCAGTTTGTTTTACGATAGCTGATGGTCAGCTGCCTGCCAACACGGGCGCTGGCTATGTGATCAGGAGGATACTGAGAAGGGCCGTTCGGTACTATTATTCATATCTTGATTACCAGGAACCGTTGTTATTTCAACTGGTAAAACTTGTCGGAATCCAGTTTGAATATGTATTTCCGGAACTGCTTAAGCAGGAGGCCTTCATTGCCCGTGTGATCCGCGAGGAAGAAGAGGCATTTTTGAAAACCCTGGATAAAGGCCTGAAAATATTCAATGAATATATTGAAAGCATCCCCCCGGCGGGTAATGCAAATTCCATTCAGGATAAAGAAAAGAAAATCTCCGGATCATTTGCGTTCAAGCTGAACGATACTTATGGTTTTCCAATCGATCTCACATCCCTGATGGCAAAAGAGATCGGATGGAAAGTAGACACAAAAGATTTTGAAAAGGAACTTCAGCAACAGAAGGACCGTTCGCGCTCGGCCACCCTGGTGGATACGGGGGATTGGGTTATGCTTCACGAAAATGGGAATGGCCTTTTTGAGGGATACTCGCATTTAGAAACGGACACCCGCGTCAGCCGATGGCGTAAGGTAAAAATCAAAGGTAAAGAGGCTTACCAGCTCGTGTTAGCCAAAACTCCATTTTATGCGGAAAGCGGGGGGCAGGTTGGAGATACCGGCAGTTTAAAATTTGGAAATGAAATTATAGAGGTCATCGACACAAAAAAAGAAAATGGGCTCATTCTCCACTTCACAGAAAAATTACCAGCCTCGATAGATGGACCTGTTCATGCATCAGTAGATGATAAGAAGAGAAAGAACACGGCGGTCCATCATACCGCAACTCACTTGCTACATGCAGCATTGAGAAAAATCCTTGGAAATCATGTCATTCAAAAAGGATCTTTGGTAACTGCAGATCATCTCCGGTTTGATTTCTCTCATTTTTCAAAATTGACCGATGCTGAACTCTCGTCAATTGAACAAATCATAAATGAGAGAATTCGCGAAGATATTCCTGTTGTTATCCGGGAAATGCCAAGGGAAGATGCTTTGAAAACAGGTGCCATGGCGCTTTTTGGAGAAAAATACGGAGACCTGGTCAGGGTGGTTATCATTGACCCGTCTTATTCCATAGAATTATGCGGAGGCACCCATGTTGCCCGTACTGGCGAACTGGGGTTTTTTAAGATTGAATCCGAATCTGCAGTTGCGGCAGGTGTGCGCCGGATCGAAGCCGTGGCGGGAATTACAGCAGAACGCTACGTAGATGACCAGCTATCTATTTTACGATCTGTCAAAGCACAATTAAAAAATCCCAGGGACCTGAGTAAAAGCATTCGGGAACTTTCTTCCGAAAATACCCTAATCCGGCATCGGCTGGAATCTTTGGAAACTGCCCGCCTCCTGCAAATAAAAAAAGAACTTTCCGGCCAGGCTGTCTCCCATAAAAATGCCCGCTTTATTGGTTCAGTGTTGGATGCTGTTTCGCCTGAGGGACTCAAAAAACTCGCCCTTGATCTGCGCCAGGAAATACCTGATCTTCTACTTGTCCTCGCTTCTGTTTATGAAGGAAAGCCTTTCGTCGCTGTCGCTCTGGGGGAATCCTTACTGGCTTCCAATAACCTGGATGCTTCCGGGATAATTAAAGAACAGGTGGCTCCTCTGATCTCCGGGGGTGGAGGCGGACATAAGTCCCTTGCCACGGCCGGCGGACAGGATTCCAGCAGGTTTCCGGATATTATAAAACAGGTCAAAAACATCCTTTAAGAGGGATCGGCCAGAAAATTAATGAACTGTTAAATCCAGATGAGATATAACAGTGCGAATATTTTCGTATTTCAGAATATTCCCTATATTTGAAATACGAAACTTAACGTAGTTTAATTTAAAATCATTGACGATGAAACTAATTATGTACAAGATATCGGGCATTACAGCTATTTGCCTGGCGTTTGCCTTCAGTGGCCTTGGGCAGGATAACGGAGACAAGCCACCGGCGCCTCCAACCATGCCGGAAGTCTCCACCCCCGGGTCAGGGATAGATTCCGGAGGAACTCAGTCGGAAATCATTATTCGTCAGAAGGGGGATAAAGACAGTAAGGTGACCGTCGAAATCCGCAATGGTAAATTTTTTATCAATGGCCAGCCGCTTGATAAATTTGATGATGCGAATATTGAAATTGAAAAAAGAGAAGTGGATGAGGATGGACCCATGCTCAGCATAGTGACCTCCCCATTTCGCGGGAACGACTGGCAGGATAGATTTCAAAGGGATAATGATAGAATATTTCAAAGGGATAACGATAGAAATAATTTATTGCTGGACATGCAGCGGAATGGAAACAAGGCTTACAAAAACAAACCGAACGGTGCATTCCTTGGTGTTTCATCCCGCAAAGCGGAAACAGGAGGAGCTACTGTGCTCGAAGTAACAAAGGGCAGTCCGGCTGAAAAAGCCGGCCTGAAAAAAGGTGATGTCATTAATAAAGTCAATGAAGATAAAATAGAAAGTCCCGATAATCTTTATGAAACCGTACATCAGTTTAAACCGGGAGAAAAAATAAAAATAACTTTTAAAAGAGAAGGGAAGGAACAGACCACTTCCGCTGTTCTGGATAAATCAAAAATGGAGCCCGAAGCATTTAATTACAATTACCGATACAGTTTGCCGGATTTGGGAAACCTGTCTTTTGGGCCGGATATTGCATCTTCCTGGTCCATGCCGCCGAAGATCGGCATCAAGGCACAGGATTCAGAAGAAGGGAAAGGAGTGAACGTGTTAGAAGTGGCAGAAGGGTCATCAGCAGAAAAAGCCGGCCTGAAAAAGGGAGATGTGATCACCAGTGTCGATGATAATGAAGTTAACAGTGCGAATGAATTGGTGGACCAGATCCGGGAAGCCAGGAGTAAACAATCGGTGAAAGTAAAAATTCTCCGCAATGGGAAACAGGAGAATTTGGAAATAAAAATACCCCGGAAACTAAAAACAGCGGAACTCTGATCCCTGGCTGGTAAGGGTTTCCTCTTTCATCCTGTAAAGGATTTTGAGGAAAAATTCCTCTCTTTTTTTACCTTCGGGCCAGGAATCAACTGGTTCATGCAAAGCGCAAAGAACAAGACAAGGATCTTTGCGCTTTTGCTTTGTGTAAAGAAAGTTGATGAACAAATCCCGATGCGCGATCATGAAAAATATGAAACGGTAGTAGGTCTTGAGGTCCATGCCCAGTTGCTCACGGAGACCAAACTTTTTTCCGGAGACAGCAATCGGTTTGGAGCAGAACCCAACACGCATATCAGTCCGGTTACCCTGGGATATCCCGGCACGCTCCCGGTATTGAACAATAAAGCAGTAGCCTATGCCATTAAGATGGGGTTTGCCTGCCATTCAACTATTGAGCGCCACAGCTGGTTCGCACGAAAAAATTATTTTTATCCCGATCTTCCCAAAGGGTACCAGATATCGCAACACGGTGAGCCGGTGTGCAGGGGGGGATATATAAGGATCAGCACATCATCGGGGAATAAAAAAATCCAGCTCAACCGGATCCATCTGGAAGAGGATGCTGGTAAAAGCATTCATGACAGAGATCCGGAATTTACCTGTCTGGATTTTAACCGCGCCGGTGTGCCATTGATTGAGATTGTAACGGAACCCTGCCTGAGCAGCGGCGAAGAAGCGGCCGCATACCTTACTAATCTGAGACGCATTCTTCGCTATCTGGATATCTGTGACGGAAACATGGAAGAAGGAAGCATGCGTTGCGATGCGAATATATCTATCCGAAAAAAAGGAGAAACCGCGCTTGGCACCAAAGTGGAGGTTAAGAACCTTAATTCCATTCGGAATGTGAAACGCGCTGTTGAATATGAAGCTCTCCGGATGCAGGAGACCATGGAAAAAGGAGAAGCCATCGCCCAGCAAACAAGGCGTTTTGATGCCCTGAACGGAACCACTTTTTCCATGCGAAGCAAAGAAGAAGCAAATGACTACCGCTATTTTCCCGATCCCGACCTTCCTCCTTTTCAGGTGACAGATTCATTTCTGAAAGCAATAGAGGAAAATCTTCCGGAGCTGCCCGAAGCGCTTATTGAAAGGTATACCCGTGATTACCATTTACCCCTTTATGATGCGGAAGTGATTACGGATGATAAAGAAACGGCTGCTTACTTTGAATTGCTGATCAAAGAAACCGGCGCATTCAAGGCTTCGGCAAACTGGCTCCTCGGCCCGGTAAAATCTTTTCTCAATGAAAATAACCTTTCAATCCGCCAGTTTCCGGTTCCTGCATCCGTGATGGCCTCATTGATCCTGCTGGTGGAAAACGGTAAAATCAACTTTTCCATCGCTTCATCCAGAATCTTTCCCGAACTTGCCCAGGGGGCTGTGGGGGATCCTTTAGAACTCGCTATTCGATTGAATCTTCTACAAACGGCCGATGAAGACCTTGTTCATCAATGGGTGGTCCAGGCATTAGAAAGCATGCCGGAGAAGGTGGCAGAATACAAAAAAGGGAAAAAAGGATTGCTGGGTTTATTTGTGGGAGAAGTAAAAAAAATATCCAAAGGAAAAGCTGATCCGAAACTCACTAATCAGCTGCTCATAAAAACGCTGGAGAAGTAAACAATTCAAATTTGATTTATGCGGAAAAAATATATTGCTACTCATTTATTATTTGCAGTGCTCTTGATTTTTGCGTGCAAACAGACGCCGAAAAACGGTTTTGAAGTGAACCTTTCCTATACAAACGCCAACAAATTGACAGAGGCAAATCCGGGATTTCCGGGTACTGGCGTTGTATGGATTTATCTGGAAGAAATTGTTTATGGAAAGGACCAGGCTCCCATCGTTGTGGATTCAGCAAAATTGAGCGGTAGTACCGGAAATGTCGCACTTAAGGGGAAGGAAGAAAAAGAGGGCATTTATGAATTGGTCTTCGGCCAGAATTTGCTGGCTCTTCCGCTGATCAACGATGTGCAGAAAATCAGCATTCAGGCTGACTTGTCAAAGAAAAGCGATTTTTATACGGTCACAGGATCAGATGCATCCAAACAACTTGAAGAATTGCTTGATAATGTGGGAAGGAAAAATAATGAAATTGAAAGGTCCTTTAATACACTAGACAGCCTCCGGAAAGCAAATGCGGCCGATAGCCTGCTTCTGGCGGCAAATACAGAAAAAGACAAATCAATCGGCCAATTGAATGACTATCTGAAAAGTTTTATGCAATCGACCCCTAATGCCACCCTTGCATTTCTTTCCCTCAGCTGGGCCTCCCGGAGTTTTTCGCCTGACCAGTTGGACACGGCTTTGAAAAACCTGAAAGTAAAATTCCCGGGCAATCCGCTGCTCGCGGACATTGAAAAAAATAATAAAGCCCAGCAACAGGCACAGCCATCCGCCGGAGATTCCTGGGTGGGCAAATCTGTTCCGGACCTTAGCCTCCCGGATGTGAATGGGAAAAAAATATCCATTTCATCTTTCAGAGGAAAATATCTGCTTATTGATTTTTGGGCAAGCTGGTGCGGACCCTGCCGGATGGAAAATCCCAATGTGGTAGAAGCATATAAAACATTTAAGAATAAGAATTTTACCATCCTGGGCGTGTCATTGGATAAAGACAAAGATGCCTGGAAAAAAGCCATAGCACAGGATCATCTCACCTGGACCCATATCAGCGACCTGAAATACTGGAACAGCCAGGCCGTGGAAACCTTCGGCTTCCAGGGCATTCCGTTTAATGTGCTGGTTGATCCGTCAGGAAAAGTGATCGCCCAGGAACTCCGGGGTAATGATTTGGAAAATAAACTTAAAGAAGTGTTGGACTAGGAAATAATTAAAAATTAAATTAAAAATTAAAAATGGAACACTCTTATTGGGAATGCAAGTTCTGTTAAAATTCACAGAGACCATTTTTTAAATTTTTAATTTTCAATTTTTACTTTTTACTCTTCCGCCAATCGTAATCAACAGTGCAGGCAGAAACAACAAATTTGTAAAGGTTGCCATCACGAGTGTAAGCGATGTGAGCCATCCCAACGCCTGGGTCCCTCCAAATCCGCTGAAACAAAAAATAATAAAACCTGCAATCAGGACCAGAGAAGTGTAGATAATGCTGATGCCGGTGGAATGAATGGTCCTGACCACAGCGTGTTTTACCGGCTCTCCTTTCAGTTGATCCTGTTTATAATTCACAAGAAAACGAATGGTAATATCAATAGCGATTCCTAATGCAATACTGAAAACCAATACCGTCGATGGTTTTAAAGGCACCCCACCCAACCCATTACTCCTGCAGTGATAATCAGGGGAATTACATTCGGTAGGAGGGAACAAACAAGTATGCGCACAGACCGGAAGAGATAGATCATACACAATGCAATCAGCGCAAACGCCCAAAGAATACTCTGCTGTAGCCCGTGAATGATAAAAGCACTCCCTTCCAGAAAGTTACCGTAGTGCCGGTTAACTCCACGGAGTATTTGGTACTATCGAATATCTGGGAAGCCCTTTCTTTATTGAACCTAAAATCGAAGGTAAACGTAAACTTCCTACGTCAGCCATGTTCACGCTGATGCGCGTTGTTTGCCTGTTGCTGTCGATGAAACTATTTGCAAGCTTTACAACAACATTCGACTGGCTATTGCTGTCGCTCTTCACATTCAGATAAGGTGCAAGAAAAGTAATGTCGAAATCATTGGGTAATGCGTAGTCGGAACTGTCGTTATGATAATAAGCCTCACGCACAAATTTCAATCCTTCCACAATGGACAAAGGTTTTGCCATCACCGGACTGGAATCAATGAAGGCAGAAAGCTGATCAATCCTTCCAAAAGTCGCCAGCGGGTTCGCCCGCAATCCATTTTTTCTTTTGGTATCGATCAATATTTCCAGCGGCATAACGCCTTTGAAATTTTTTTCAAAAAACTTAAGATCGGCATACACCGGATCGGTTTTTGGAAGATCATCAAGTATAAACCCTTCCGAACGCAGGCGAAAGATCCCCGCTACCGACAGGATCAGGATCAGGGTAGTCGTTATGTAAATAATTGATTTATGGTGAAGCGTCCAGCTTTCCAGCCGGTCCAGTAATGAGGTCAGCCAGGGATTTGTAAGATAGCCCGTGTGCCGGGGCTTCGGATCCTTGAGGTAACTCAGCGCGGAGGGTAAGAGGATAAGGGAAATAAAAAAAAGCAGCATGATATTGATCCCGGCCACTACGCCAAACTCTTTAAGTACGGCGCTTTTTGTAAAAGCAAATACGCCAAACCCGATGGCCGCCGCGATATTGCAAAACAAGGTTACAATACCCATTTTCCGGATCATCTCGTGAAGGGCTTTTTTCTTCTCTCCGGTTTCCTTAAATGAAGTATGATATTTATTTAAAAAATAAATACAGTTGGGAATTCCGATGACAACGATCAACGGCGGAATCAGCGCATTCAGCAGCGTGATCTTATATCCGAAAAGGTGCATGGTGGCCAGGCTGAATACGACGCCGATAATGACAACGGTCAGGGACAGGACCATCGTACTGATGCTCCTGAAAAACAAAAGGAGGATAAAGGCCGAAAGTAAAACAGATCCCAGAAGAAACCATTTCATTTCTGTAGCCACTTTAGTGGCCATATTGGTCCTTATCAGTGGCAGGCCACTGAAATGCATTTGAACACCATGAGCTGCTCCGAATGCATTCCCGAGTTGTACAATTCGTCCCACCACTTCCGTTCTTGCGGAAGTATTCATCAAATCCTTATTAACATGTATGGCGGCGAGATAAGCATTGGTAGCTGGATTGTACAGAAGATCCCTGTAAAATAGCTGATTTTCAAATGCATTTTTAGCTCTGTCCAGTTTTTCCTGGGATTCAAAAGGGGAGGGAAACAAGGCTTTTGGAGTAAGTTTTTGCGAGGTATCGCTTTTAACCAGAATAATGGCATCGGGTATACTGAGAACCTGCTCAACACCTATGACTTTTTTCAAATCCCGGTTCAGGCGCAGGTAGTCATTAAAAAAATCTTTCGAGAACAGGTTAGTGGTCTGAATGCCCATCACCAGCAGGTTTCCATCATCCCCGAATTTTTTCCTGAAATTCTGGTATGCAATATATTTCGGGTTATCAGTCGGAATGGCGCGGGTATATTCATAACTCAATTCAATCCTGGATGCTTCGAAACCTGCAAAGACCAATGTGATTGCCAACAATAGCAATAGCCGTAAACGATTCTTCAGAACAAAATCAGCAATGGTTCCCCACATATATTTAATTGACTTTTGATGAATATGGCTTTGTTTTGCCCCGCAAAGAAACTTATTTTAACCGAATTTTGCCTGAATAGCGCATTATGATTCACAAAACAAAGGGTATTGTACTGCGAACGGTGAAATATGGTGAAACCAGTATCATCGTTGCCATCTTCACCGAATTGTTCGGATCGCAGTCCTACCTCGTGAATGGCGTAAGAACATCTATTCCCAGAGGAGGGCTGAAAACCGTTTTTTTTCAGCCCTCTGCCATCCTGGACCTTATCGTGTATCATAATGAATTGAAAACCCTGGAGCGCATAAAAGAATACCGGTGGGAGCATGTATATAAGAATATTTTTTTTGACGTGGTGACTCATTCAGTCGCGCTCTTCATGATCGAACTGCTTCAAAAATGCTTAAAGCAGCCTGAGGCAAATCCTGAGCTCTATAATTTTGTGGAAGATGCGTTGATCCACCTGGACGAATCCAGTGATGCGGTTAAGGCCAATTTCCCGCTTTACTTTGCACTCCATCTGGCCGGTTTTTTCGGATTGCGGATCACCGACAACTATTCAAAGCAAAAAACATTCCTTGACCTGCAAGAGGGATTCTTTTGCGCGGAGAAACCCTCACATTCGGATTTTCTTGAACCTCCGTATAGTGGACTGATATCCCAGTTGCTCCGGGTGATGCATCCTGGAGAACTGCCGGAAGTTCCACTGAACAAAGAAAAGCGAAGAGTTTTACTTCAGGCCTGCCAGGATTTTTTCTCCCTGCATATGGCCGGATTCGGCACAATGAAGACCCTTCCGGTTCTACGCACTATCCTGGATGACTCTCCCTCATAAAATTCGGCGACAGCTGCTTTCCTGGTCAATTAACCCATTTCCCGGGGACTCAATAATCACTATTCCCGGCTTCTTTCCTTTCTTAAAATCGCCTAATTCATTTTCGTACTGAAGCGCGCAGGCGCCATTCGAAGTAGCCCATTTTAAGAGGCGGCTCACTTCAATTTCCGGGAAATTTTTCCTGATTGTTTTCATTTCTTCCAGAACGCTGAGCTGGCGATTGCTTGCCAGACTATCCGTGCCAATAACGATATTGGCATTCAGTCTGATCATTTCGGCTATATCCGGCAACCGGTCTTCAATAAAGAGGTTGGCGTTCGGGCAGAGGCAAAAAAATAAATTGCGACTGAAATTAACTGCCATCGCAAGATCTTTCACTGAGCTGTAGGTGTTATGGACGAGAATTATATTTTTGGCCCGACCTAGCAGAGGCAGGCAATAAGGCAGGCTTCCCGCTCCAGTTCCGCAAAAATCTCCAATGTCTATTTTCATCTTTCTGTACATCCCGGTAAGTCCGCCACAGCCTGAAATAAAAAATGCATCTTCTGCGGCCGTTTCCTGATTATGCATTGTAATGGTTTTTTGGGGAAATCCATCTCCCAATAATTTCCACAATGGATTTGAAACGGAATATGGAGCATGCGGGCTTATTGAAAGATGATCTTCATCGCCCGCCATTTCCGCGAACTGGTTATACAGGGATTTACCCGAATCAAACCGGCTCCCGGCCTGATCCGGCTGCCAACCGGCAAGTTCAATAAAATTGTAGTACTGGAGTCGCTTGCCTGATTTTTGAGCTAGCGTATGGGAAGTATTGCAGATATCACCCACAGCAACAATTCCCGCCGCCAACATTTCCTTTTCCGCTGCCTGGATAGATTCAAGAATTTCCCCGGGATCATTTTCCCGTTTGCCCATGACGGAAAGAACGAATTCAACCAGGCCCGTTTTCATAGGAATTCGTCCTTTCAGATGACTCAATTCCAGATGACAGTGCGCAGTTCACCAAACCCGGACTTAATATTCCCTTTAGTTTTTCCGCGTCTTCTCCGGCATCACGCTGATGCACGATCCCCTCAATAGTACCGTCGCCCTTTGTTATCAGCACGTTTTCCTCATTCAACAAATCATATCCATCAAACAAATAGTCAGCTTTGAATTTCCGATAACTCATGGTTCGGTTAACTTTGCAGCAATATAAATTTTTCGAAGGTATGATAGATAAGCTGGAGGCTATCCGGGCAAGATTCGAGGACCTGGGGGTGGCATTGACCAATCCTGCCATTGTAAATGACAATAGAAAGTTCAGCGAAACCAGTAAGGAATACCGGACGCTGGAAAAAATCGTAAAATCGTATGAGATATACCGAAATCTGCTTGATGATCTGGCATTCAACCGCGAAGCACTAAACGGAGATGACGAAGAACTCCGGGAATTGGCCAAAATCGAAAAGCCTTCATTGGATGAGAAAAAATCTGTACTGGAAGCAGAAATCCGGCAGCTGCTGATCCCGAAAGACCCTCAGGATGAAAAGAACGCGATCCTGGAAATCAGGGCGGGCACCGGCGGAGATGAAGCCAGCCTCTTTGCCGGGGACCTGCTCAGGATGTACCTGAAATATGCCGAAAAAAAGGGTTGGCGCACGACAATCCTCAACGAAAGTGAGGGTACAGTTGGAGGCTATAAAGAAGTGCAGGTTGAGGTAACAGGGGATGATGTTTACGGAACCCTCAAATTTGAAAGCGGCGTACACCGTGTTCAGCGTGTACCGGATACAGAGCAGAGCGGAAGGGTTCATACCAGCGCGGCTACGGTTGCAGTTATGCCTGAGGCAGAGGAAGTGGATTTTGAGTTGAAGGAAAGTGATGTAAAAATGGAAACGGCAAGGAGCGGCGGCGCCGGCGGCCAGAACGTAAATAAAGTGGAAACAAAGGTATTGTTGACGCATTTACCCACCGGAACCGTAGTAGTATGCCAAACGGAAAGAACCCAGCTCGGCAACCGTGAAAAAGCCATGCAGATGCTTAGGACCCGGCTATATGAAGAGCAGGTAAGAAAGCAGGAAGAGGAAATTGCCCGGCACAGGAAGAGCCTGGTCAGCACAGGCGATCGCAGCGCCAAGATAAGGACCTATAATTTCCCTCAGGGCAGGGTTACCGACCACCGGATAGGCCTAACCGTTTATAATCTTTCTGATGTATTAAACGGGAATATCAATGAATTCCTTGCTGCACTTCAGTTTGCAGAAAATGCGGAAAAAATAGCGAATCAGTCCTGAATTGTTGCTATAATTCCCCAGCTCCTGCGTAATTAAATTCCTTGCAATTGGTTAAAGCATGTACTTTATTTAGTAAATTTATTTTATATTATTTTAACAATTGTCCATTAAACATTTCATTGTTTAAACAGTTTAATGGTTGTGACCTGTTCTTCCCTATGAAAACAATCTTAAAATATTGTTATTAAGAAAAAGAGAAGAAACCGGATAAGGCAGGAGCACGTATCTTTATAGTAGTTCTTTTAACCAGTCAACAACAGTAGTAGACTGAAGGTTTGGCACCTGTTTTGCCTTCTTTTATTAAACAAGTCTTTTCTATTGACTTCACAAAAGCAGTCAATTTTCTCATAAGCAGTTAGTTTTGGTTACGGCCCCTGTTTCCACAGGGGCTTATCTTTTTCGGCAATTTCATCTTTATATCGTAAGCTTTGATCCAACTGGAGATTAAACCCTCTGGGAAGATCTATGCTGTTCTTTTGGTCAGGAAAAAAATCAAACTGGCTAAGATATAGCCTGCGAAGGATCCGATGACATCTGCAAGAATATCATACAGATCAAAATCCCGGTTAGGAATAAAATACTTCTGAACATACTCCATTGCAGTTCCATATAAACATGCTATTATAAAAATCAAAAAGAACTGCTTTCTGATCTTTTTGTCCTCTTCCTGTTTGGCAGCAAAATAAAACGACCACAGCAGGACGAAAAGAAAGAAAATGCTGATATGCACATATTTGTCAAAATTTGAAATGCTGAAATTCGCTTCAGATGGAATCATGCTGCCGGGAAGGGCGAGGAGAATGAAAATAACAATGGTCCAGAGTATTGCCGGATATCTTTTTGCCAATAGTTTTTTTAGCGATTGCATGGGTGATACGGAACGAAGATAAGACCCTATCCGGTTACTTTACCCATAACATACATGGCATCCATGGTGGGTGTTTCACTGCCCCCTTGTTTTTCCAGGGTAATTGCAAAAGCCTGGGCCCGGGGAATGGTTTTAAGCTTTACGAAAGAAATCCCTTCATTTACATCAAAAATGCCCGCATCTACAGGTTTTCCGTCCACCATGGCCCAAAGCTGATATTGTTTGCCGCTTGCGGGTTTTGGAAGCTGATTCACCAGCAGCCATACTGCTTTGGAGCTGGTATCCCAATATACGGTTGCTAAGCTGGAGGCAGATGGGCCGGTCGGGACCGCGAGCATTTTAACGATCTCCATCCGGGGGTCTTTCATTTCATTGAGTGCCGTCTCGTAGAGCTGCAGTTTGGTATTTAAGTACTGGTTTGAATTGGCAAGCTGGGCCTGACTCTCTACCAGCTCTTTGTATTGGGCTATGGAATGCTTGTACTGGCTGAGCAGATACAGGTTCAGCAGCACACTTCCCAGCATCAGGATCACTGAAGCAGCAGCAACAAAGCGGGGGAATCCGATCCGGGGAACCAATACCGGCTTCTTAGGAGGGATCTGCTGTTCCACCTCCACTTCTTCCATTCCGATCCGGGAGAATATCCTGGATTTTAGTTCACGCGGAGGAGTCGCGCGTTGCCGGGACAAATGGGTTTCGAGTTGTATTTCAAATGCTTCCCTGGCAGCCTGGACTTCTGCGTGCTCAGTGCACATGCGTTCAAATTCGATCACTTCCTCAGGACTGGCAAGTCCGAGAACATAGCTTTCAACAATGCCGCTTGATATGTATTCCTGGGTGTTCACTTATTTTAGAAATTCTCTTAGTTGCATTAAGGCGGTTCTGATCCTTGTTTTAACGGTTCCCAGGGGAATATCTTCAATTTCCGCTATTTCCTCATGTGTGTAGCCCTTAAAATAGGCAAGTTCTATTAAAACACGATGATCAGGTCGAAGTTTCGCCAGGAATTTAGTCAGACCGATGGCATCAGTGCTGATTTGGGTCGACTGCGTCCCCTGATATACGTTATCCTTTAATTCCTGGTTTTTCTGGCTATCCTGATAATTCCTGGATCTTAGCAGGTCGATCGACGCATTCCGGCTGATATTCAGCATCCAGGTAAACAACCTTCCTTTAGCAGGATCGTAGGTTTCGATCTTCCGCCAGATATTCACAAAAACTTCCTGCAACACATCATTGGAGAGCGTCGGATTCTGAATGATTTGCAAAATAATACTGTAAAGAGAACCACTGTACTTATCATACAGGTACCCGAAAGCCTGATGGTCCCTGGCTTTCAGAGCCATGACAAGTTCCTGCTCATTGTATGTTGCTTCGAGACCCAAGAATTCCGGTGTTTGTAATATTTTACCCGAATGAATCAACCTACCAGGGAGGCATAAGCATCCGCACTCAGGAGCTCATTGATATGGGAAGGGTCCGTTACCGTGAGTCTGATCATCCATCCCTTGCCATAAGGATCACTGTTTACGAGATCCGGGGCACTGGATAACTCAGGATTCAATTCAGTAATTGTGCCGGACACAGGAAGAAAAAGATCCGATACCGTTTTTACTGCTTCCACCGTGCCAAAAACGGCACCGGCTTCCAATGTTTTCCCAACAGTTTCAACCTCCACATATACGATATCTCCCAGTTCACTTTGCGCATACTCGGTAATTCCGATTATGGCGGTATGTTCATCTTCCAGCCGGACCCATTCGTGATCTTTTGTATAGCGGAGATTTTTGGGAAAACTCATGGAATGAATAAATTAGGTGTTGCGAAATTGCTGATGCAAATATAGAGGGATTTGCAAATCTTCTGCCTTAAAAGCAGAATCTTTCAAATTATAAGAATTGCTGTTTTTCAAAGTAAAGCAGCACGTGATCCTTCATAAAATTTTCCTGCTCAATTACATTCATTACGGGCAATGATTTTAATTGGCGGAAATGCGGCCACCCTTCTTCGTCCACTTTCTCCAGTTCGTAATATCCGCTTTGGGAAAACAGGCTGCAAATGGCTACATGCATCAGATCCTCTTTTTGTTCCTTGGTAAATTTTTCCCGCAGATCTCCGAACTCCTGGATGCCAACCAGGAAAAGGATGGCCTCCATGTCAGGCTTCTTTCCAAAACGCTCCACTAGTTTCGCCTCCAGGGCCCACCACCTAAGCTGAAGATCATCTTTTACAATCATGTTGCAAAGATAACCTGATCAACGAATCTATCGGGCCATCAGTTACCTTTGCCAAAATTTTTGGTTCATGTTACAGCTAGCAGTTATCAGGCAGCAACCGGCATTTGTAAAGGAGCGGCTGAAAGTAAAAAACCTGGATGCCGGACCTGCTGTTGATGCTATCCTGACGCTGGACGAGCAAAGGAAAAAACTGCAGCTCCAGGCAGAAGCTGCACAGGCTCGGTTAAACGGAATTTCCAAAGAGATCGGACAGTGGATAGCTAAGGGAGATAAGGCAAGAGCAGAGGAAAAAAAGCAGGAGGTCAGTTCCCTGAAGGCAGAAATTGCTCCTTTGCAGGAAAAATTAAATCAACTGGATCAGCAACTTCAGGAATTGCTGGTTACCCTGCCAAACCTACCTGCGAAAGAAGTTCCTCCGGGCAAATCACCTGCTGATAATGAGCTGGTCAGGGAAGGAGGGCAAATTCCAAAGCTTCCGGAAAATGCGCAGCCGCATTGGGAGCTGGCTAAAAAATACAACCTGATAGATTTTGAGCTCGGGAACAAAATTACCGGCAGCGGATTTCCGGTTTATATCCATAAGGGAGCAAGATTGCAAAGGGCCATGATCCAATATTTTCTGGATTTCAATACGAAGGCAGGATTTATCGAATACCAGCCACCGCTGATGGTGAATGAAGCAAGTGGTTTCGGTACGGGTCAGCTTCCGGATAAAGAAGCGCAAATGTATTTTGTTACGGAAGATAAATATTATCTGATCCCTACTTCCGAAGTGCCTTTGACAAATATCTACCGGGATGTAATTGTAAAAGAAAGCGAACTCCCAATAAGAATGACTGCCTACACGCCTTGTTTCCGGAGAGAAGCAGGAAGCTATGGGAAAGATGTTCGCGGATTAAACCGGCTGCATCAGTTTGATAAAGTAGAGATCGTGCAGATTGTTCCTCCGGATAAAAGTTATTCAGTTTTGGAAGAAATGGTGCTGCATGTGGAGCAATTGCTGGAATCCTTAAACCTTCAATATAGAATTCTCCGTCTTTGCGGCGGTGATATGTCTTTTGCTTCTGCAATTACCTACGACTTTGAAGTGTTTAGTGCGGTCCAGGGTAAATGGCTCGAAGTGAGTTCTGTGAGCAATTTCGAAACTTTTCAGACAAACCGTATGAAGATCAGGTACAGGGATGAACAAGGTAAAATGCAATTGCTTCATTCCCTCAACGGAAGCGCACTGGCCCTTCCGCGGATTCTGGCCTGCCTGCTTGAAAATCACCAGCAGCCTGATCATATAGCTCTGCCGGTTGTACTCCATTCTTATTTTGGAGACCGGGCTATATACCATCAACCATATTAAACCTTTCCCCTCCGTTCTTGTCCAATACCGGAGACATTGATTAATGAATAGCGATCAGCTTAAAAATCAGCACTTATTGTGGCGCGCAGGATTTGGTCCTGCTGCAGATCAGCAAAATCAGGTTCGCAAGGAGTCTCCCAAAAAATTATTCAATTTCATTCTTGAATCCTCCCGGAAAGATCCCGTTCCATTCGATGTGGCGGACCCGGAATTGAAATCCCTGGTTATGACTGCATCCGGAGCAGAATTCCCCCGGCGGAGAGGTTATTCTGCCGAAGAAAAGAAAAAAATCAGGATGCAATCCGTTCAGGATATTAAATCACTTAATATCCGTTGGCTTCAGGAAATGACGGAAACTAATGCACAACTGCGCGAAAAAATGTCTCTTTTCTGGCACGGCCATTTTGCGACAAAGACCATAAATATTTTTTACGATCAGGCGCTGCTGAATATTATCCGGCAACATGCCCTCGGCAATTTCCGCGATCTGCTTACCAACGTGAGCAAAAGTGCCTCTATGGTCCAATTCCTGAATAATAACCAGAACAAGAAAGATCATCCCAACGAAAACTTTGCCCGCGAACTGATGGAACTTTTTACTATAGGACGCGGAAATTATACTGAAGTGGATGTAAAGGAATCCGCTCGTGCTTTTACAGGTTGGGGCACCAGCCCGCAAGGGGAATTCGAATTCAGAAAAAGGCAACATGATGACGGATTGAAAACTTTCCTGGGGAATACTGGCAACCTCTCAGGAGAAGATATTCTGGATATCCTGCTTGGGAAAAAGCAAACCGCTGTTTTTATTGCCCGGAAGATCTACCGGTTTTTTGTAAATGATCTGGCAGATGAATCAAGAGTGGCTGAGCTTGCTGAATCGTTTTATCATAGTGAATATGATATCCAAAAGTTAATGACCAGCTATTTTCAGCAGCGGGTGGTTTTATAGTGAAGAAAACATCGGTACACATATCAAGTCGCCCGTAGAATGGCTGGTGGGGATCCGCCGGCAATTGCCCCAGGAAATAGAAAATCCGGAAGTGCAGGTCCTGTTGCAGCGTTTATTGGGACAGGTTTTATTCAATCCCCCAAACGTTGCAGGCTGGCCGGGGGGAAAGCACTGGATTGACAGTTCCAGCCTGATGCTCAGGTTGCGTATTCCCCAGCTCATCTATTCATCGGATTCCATCCTGATGCAACCAAAGGATGATGACGATCTGATGATGGGAATGAAAGAGCTGAAACAGGTCAGGGCCAATATGCGATCAGGGGAGGTCATCCGCACCAGGATCCATTGGGATATTTTTCTCGATCATTTCCGGGATACGCCCGATACAGAATTATTTGTAACCATTCAGCAATTGTTGTTGCAATCGCCGACGGCTTTGTCTGAATCCGGTATGAAAAAATATATGGACCTGTCTGGCCGTGATTCAATAATTCAATCGGCTGCCATCCGGTTCATGAGTACTCCGGAATATCAGTTATGTTAAACCTGTAAATCGGTTTAAATTTTTTTTATGCAGATCAAACGAAGAGCATTTCTGCAAATGGGTTCCCTGGCAACCAGTTCATTCCTGGTGCCTAAATTCCTGAAGGCATTTGAAGCTGCCGGAAAACTTGGTGCCGGTAACAAGGTACTGGTTGTTCTGCAACTGAGTGGGGGCAATGACGGCCTTAACACGGTGATTCCTGTGCGGAATGATATTTATTATCGCGAGCGGCCTGCCCTTGGCATTGACAGGACTAAAACCCTCACACTCTCAGAAGAAGCCGGACTCCACCCGGAGCTTACCTGTTTTAAATCCTTGTATGATGAAGGAAATCTGGCTATCCTCAACAATGTTGGTTATCCCAATCCGGATCGTTCGCATTTCCGGAGCATGGATATCTGGCAAAGTGCATCCGGGAGCAATGAATACAAGAGTTCCGGATGGCTTGGAAGGTGGCTGGATTCCCAGTGCGTCCATTGTGAAAAGCCAACACAGGCGCTTGAAATTGATGATATGCTGAGTCTTGCATTGAGCGGTGAGCAGATGAAAGGCATTGCATTGCGCGATCCGGCTCGTTTATACAATGCCAGTCAGGACCCATTTTTAAAACATATATTGCAGGCAGGTAACGCGCATAGTGCAAACGATACGAATTCCTATCTATACCAGGTTATGGCGGAAACCCTATCAGGAGCCGATTATATTTTTGCTCAAAGCAAACTTCATCCGACCAGTATGGTTTATCCGAATACGGAGATCGGAAGGAGTTTCAAAACTATCGCCTCTCTCATTTGCTCCGACATCAATACAAGGGTTTACTACCTGTCGCTCGGAAGTTTTGATACCCACGTAAACCAGGAAGTCCGCCAGCAGAAATTATTTTCAGATATGAATGAAGCCATAAAAGCATTTACTTCCGATCTGAAATCAAATCATCGGTTCCACGAAGTGATGCTGATGACTTTTTCTGAATTTGGAAGAAGGGTTAGTCAGAATGCCAGTGGCGGAACAGACCACGGAACAGCCAATAATATGTTCTTAATCAGCGGAGCCCTTAAAAAAGCGGGACTGCTGAATGCAATGCCAGATCTGGCAAGCCTTTCAGAAGGAGATCTTCAATATAATCTGGACTTCAAAACTGTATACGCTACTGTATTGAATAGATGGCTCGGGGCGGATGATGGAAAAATTCTGGGCGGGAAATATGATTATTTAGATTTTGTTTAAAAAGTAAAAATGAGAGCACTCATTTCACCTTGCTTAATTTTTACATATTAGTTCGTTTACCGACCCGAATGATATGGAAGCTGCCTCTACCAGCCTTGTTTGGCCACACCGGCCTTGATAGCTGCCATTGCCTTTTCTTCGCCCAGCAGGGTGGTCAGTTTATTTCCCTTTCCGTCATGTCCCTGAGCCATATAGGCTCCTTTAGCCGTTTTGCTGATTACCGCGTCCATGATAGGAACATTCTTCTCTTTCGTTTTTACATTATATGCTGTAAGTATTACAGTAGACATATTTTCAAATTTAAAGGTTCGTAATGATCAACACTGGTTAGCGGATAAAGGTATTGAAATATTCTTTAAACGGATTCCAACCGCTATTAAACGTCCAGCCGGGCATATTTTGCATGGGATTCAATGAAGTCCCTGCGGGGAGCCACCTCATCACCCATCAGCATACTGAAAACCCGGTCAGCTTCGGTCGCGCTTTCAATAGTCACTTGCTTCAGGGTTCTGGTTTCGGGATTCATTGTAGTGTCCCAAAGCTGGCTGGCATTCATTTCCCCAAGACCCTTGTACCGCTGAACACTTACGCTGTCCTCTTTCCCTCCTCCGATCTTTTCTACCTGTAAGCTCCGCTGATCTTCGGTCCAGGCATAAGCCTGCTCTTTTCCCTTTTTCACCAGGTAAAGCGGAGGCTGGGCAATGTAAATGTATCCCTGTTCAACCAGGGCCGACATATATCTGTAAATAAAAGTGAGGATCAGGGTTGCTATATGACTTCCATCTACATCGGCATCCGTCATAATGATCACTTTGTGATATCGTAATTTGGCGAGGTTCAGCGCTTTAGGATCTTCAGGAGTTCCAACAGTAACGCCAAGTGCAGTGTACATATTCCGGATCTCCTCGTTCTCATAAATACGATGTTCCATGGCTTTTTCCACGTTTAGTATCTTTCCCCTCAGCGGGAGTATTGCCTGGAAACCGCGGTCTCGACCTTGTTTTGCTGTTCCTCCCGCAGAATCACCTTCCACGAGATATAGCTCGCAGCGTTCCGGTGACCTTTCGGAGCAATCGGCCAGCTTGCCTGGTAAGCCGCCTCCGCTCAGCACAGATTTCCTTTGCACCAGCTCGCGGGCTTTGCGGGCTGCTGCCCTCGCCTGTGCTGCAAGTATTACCTTCTGGATAATACTCTTTGCTTCCCGTGGATTTTCTTCAAGAAATGCTTCGAGTACTTTTGAAACCGTTGTGTCAACAATTCCACTCACTTCGTTATTTCCCAGCTTGGTTTTTGTCTGGCCCTCAAACTGAGGTTCCGGAACTTTTACGGAGATAATAGCGCTCAATCCTTCCCTGTAATCATCACCTTCTATTTCGACCTTAGCCTTTTCAAAATGATTCTGTTTATCACCGTAACTTTTAAAAACGCGGGTCAGGGCGCGGCGAAATCCGGCCACATGGGTTCCACCCTCAATCGTATTAATATTATTTACGTAAGAATAAATGTGCTCACTGAAACTATCGTTGTAGGTAAGTGCAATTTCTACAGCAACATGGGTTCCCTCATCAATGCCATTTACATAAATCACTTTTGGGATCAATGGATTACGGCCGGCGTTCGCATCCAGCATTTCCAGGAACTCAACAATTCCGCCTTCACTGTAAAAAATCTTCGAATAGGTCATTCCCTGTTCATCGGGTTCGCGGTAATCGTTAAAAACGATCTTTACGCCTTTATTCAGAAATGAAAGCTCACGCAAACGACTTTCCAGGATATCCCTGTTATATACCGTTGTGATGAAAATGCTGGCATCCGGATGAAAATGAACCCTGGTACCGGTTTTATCGCTCAGGCCGATCTCCCGCACCGGATACTGCGGTATTCCGATTTTATATGCCTGTTCAAATTTTTTTCCATCCCGCTGAACAGTTACATGCAGATCACTGCTTAGTGCATTTACGCAGCTCACTCCCACACCGTGCAGGCCTCCTGAAACCTTATAAGTATTTTTATCGAATTTCCCGCCCGCATGCAACATGGTCATGACCAATTCCAATGCATTCCTTTGTTCTTTAGTATTCATGCCCGTAGGAATGCCTCGTCCATCATCTTCTACGCTGATGGAATTGTCCGGATAAATATTCACCACAATATTGTGGCAATATCCCGCAAGTGCTTCGTCAATGGAATTATCCACCACTTCATATACCAGATGATGCAAACCCTTAACGCTGATATCTCCGATATACATCGCCGGCCTTTTTCTGACTGCTTCCAACCCTTCCAGAACCTGAATACTGTCCGCGCCGTAACCATTCGTTGCCGGAGATAAAACCTGCTGTGTTGTATCGCTCATATTTAGTTGAAAAACCGGTTATTAGAAGTGAAATAACAGGGTCTGCAAATGTACGAAAATCAGGGCTATGAACCGGGCGAAAAACAGTCTTTTTTATGGAATTTTTTGAGTGAAATCACGGCAAAAAATGACAGTTTTATGATGCTTCAGAGGCATTAAGTGGTTTCGGGTGCATTTGCGGTAGCTGTTTCTTAGTAAATTTGCCCTCCTATATGCATCAAGCCCCCGATATACTTAGCCTGGCCTACAGGCAGCCGGTTATGTACGATGAGCTCAAACTTTTACAGGAAAAGGATCGTCAGATTCCAGGGTCTGTACAATATTTAATCCAGCGTTACAGGAAGAATCCGCAATGGAGCATGGATGATCTGGGTATGATGACTTACCATTACCAGAAAAACAAGACTTCAGAGAATTTTTTTGAGTTGCGGTTTTGCATTGCGGGAAATGTTTACTGCAAAAAAAAAGAAACGGAATGTGATGCCTGCCGGCTGAACGCCTCACGACATTGCCAGGAACGCATCGAAACCGTGGATGTGCTGAGTTTCCGGTTTTCCGCCGTTCACCTTTCTCAATTCGTGAAGCCGCAGCAGATAACCGGCACACTTACTGATAACGTGCTTCATTTCAAGCATCCTTCTTCTTTTTCCAAGATATTATCACTGTGTAGCCGCATCCGTATGGTGCTGGAAGCTTTGCTAAATCATACTTATACAGATAGCTTAGAAAATATTTTCATCAATGCCCAAACCCAGATGCTGCTATTATACAGCCTCGAATGCATGCTCGGGGAAAAAGAAGTGGATGCTTTTCAATGTAAATTCCTTGCCAATGAAGACGACCGGGAAAAAATTACCCTTGCCCGGAAGATCCTCCTTGACCATATCGGTGAGCCGCTTACCATCCGGGAGCTAAGCCGCAAGGTGGCCATTAACGAGTGCTACCTGAAAAAAGGATTTAAAGAACTTTTCGGAACCACGATCTTTGATTTTTACCAGAGTCAGCGTATGGAACACGCCCGCTACCTGCTTTATGAAAAAGGATTAAGTGTAACGGAAGTATCCATCATGCTGGGTTATTCTTCCATCTCCCATTTCTCCACTGCATTTAAGAAGCATACAGGGTTGAAACCTTGTGAGTTGTTACTTCATTAAATTAAAAAGTAAAAATTAAAAAGTAAAAAAAGGAGCGCAAATGGGCATAGGCCCCCGCCTTCCAAGATCCATTTTTTAATTTTTAATTTTAATTTCCACAAGCTTCAATCGTCTCATCCAGATCGCGAAAACTAATTGCATTGTTCAGGAACCAGCTTTCAAAGGCTGATGGCGGGAGATAGATGCCCTGATCCAACATGGAATGAAAGAATTTTTTAAAGCGCTCCAGGTCGCAGGCGGATGCTGCTGCAAAATCTTTTACCGGCTGTTCACTGAAATGCACGCTGAGCATGGACCCAAAATGGTTGATGACAAACGGAAATCCTTTTTTCTCCAAGACTTTTTCCATTCCTTCTTTCAGATACTGCGTTTTTTTTTCAAGTTCAGCGTATATCTGTGGATTTTCCTTTAATATTCTTAAAGTAGTGAGCCCGGCAATCATTGCAATGGGATTCCCGCTAAGCGTTCCCGCCTGGTATACTTTCCCCTGCGGAGCAATATGTTCCATGATCTCTCTTCGTCCGCCGAATGCACCCACAGGCATTCCACCTCCGATCACTTTTCCATAAGTTACCAAATCGGCACGGATACCCAACTTTTCCTGTGCCCCTCCGGGAGCGAGCCGGAAACCGGTCATTACTTCATCAAAGATTAACAGCATGTTCTCTGCATCGCAGATGGATCGCAATTCTTCGAGAAATCCTTTTTCCGGAAGAACACATCCCATATTGCCTGCTACCGGTTCCACGATGATCGCCGCAAGTTCATCATGATAGTTTTTTACGAGAAGACGCACCGCTTCGGGATCATTAAATGGACAGGTAAGTGTATCCTGCGCTACGCCGGCAGTTACGCCTGGTACCGCCTGGATATTAAATGTAGCCATTCCACTTCCCGCTTTTACCAGAAAGGAGTCCGCATGGCCGTGATAGTGACCCTCAAATTTGATAAACTTGTTCTTGCCCGTAAATCCGCGGGCAAGACGGATTGCACTCATGCAGGCTTCTGTGCCACTGCTCACCATGCGGATCAGGTCCACATTCGGAACCATACCGGTAATGAGTTCCGCCATCTCTACTTCGAGTTCGGTCGGTGCACCATAGGAAGAGGAATATGCAACTCTTTCCTGAATGGCTTTTACAACGGAATCACAGGCATGGCCGAGAATCATCGGTCCCCAGGACGATATATAGTCAATGTATTTATTTCCATCCGCATCAAACAGGTAGGCCCCTTTTGCCTTGCTGATGAACAATGGTGTTCCGCCCACACTCCTGAAAGCACGTACCGGGGAATTAACGCCTCCAGGTATGGTTTGAAGGGCACGTTCGAAAAGTTTAATGCTTGAAGTTGTATTCATATAATTAATTACGGATCCGATTCAGAAATGTTGAACCCTGTCCTCCGTTTATTAAATGCCGGATATTTCAATAGCAAATTCCATCCGGGCTGATTGGAAACCTATTTTTTAATATTGCAAAATGATGATTCAATGAGTCAGCTCCAATAAACGAACCGCATCCTTCGCAAAATAGGTTGCTATCAGATCGGCCCCGGCCCTTTTGATAGCTGTCAGGGTTTCGAGAATAGCCTTGTTTTCATCGAGCCAACCCATTTTGGCTGCGGCCCTGATCATGGCATATTCCCCGCTGATATTATACGCACTAACGGGAACCTGTACTGCATTTTTTACTTCACGGATGATATCAAGATATGCGAGCGCCGGTTTTACCATAACCATGTCTGCCCCTTCTTCCACATCCTGCAGAGCTTCCTTCAGGGCCTCTGTTCGATTCGCGTAATCCATCTGGTAGGTTTTCTTATCCCCAAAGCCGGGTGAGGAGTCCAATGCATCCCGGAACGGTCCGTAGAAGCAGGATGCATATTTTGCGCTATAGGCCATGATGCCTGTTTTTGTAAATCCATTTTGTTCAAATCCGTTCCTGATAGCGCAGATCCGTCCGTCCATCATGTCACTCGGGGCTACGAAATCCGCTCCCGCTTCAGCATGGCTAAGACTCATCTTCACCAATGCTTCCACGGTTTCATCATTTACAATTTCGCCGTCTTTTACAATGCCGTCGTGTCCGTGGGATGAATAAGGATCGAGCGCGACATCAGTCATGATCAGCATCCCGGGAACGGCTTGTTTGATTTCACGAATGCTCCGCTGCATAAGCCCATCTTTATTCCAGGCTTCTTTTCCCGTATTGTCTTTCCACTCCTCCTTGCATTTGATAAAAATCAAAATACTTTTTAACCCCATTCCGTACAATTCCTTCACCTCCTTTACCGTAATATCCAGGCTATTCCTGTAGTATCCGGGCATTGAAGCAATTTCAGTGTGCACCTGCCTGCCCTCATCAATGAATAAGGGAACGAGAAAATCATTTGGAGAAAGGCTGGTTTCTGCAACCAGGCTCCGGATAGCGGGAGAGGCTCTTAATATTCTGGATCGTTTTTGTAGGTGCATCTTTTTTAAAGTAAAAAGTAAAAAGTAAAAATTAAAAATTAAAAATTAAAAATTAAAAAGTTTTATAAATTGGCCCAGGAAATTCTCAATGGTTGATTGTTTTATTTGCACATTCTACTCCATTCTTGTCCCATGTCAATTATCAATTTTCAAATTTTCAAATGCTCACTTGCCCATTCTCTTGGCTTCAAACATACCTGCAGTAATTCATCTTCTTTTGTGCCGGGTTCGGGCTGATAATCATAGACCCATCTGGCTCTTGGCGGGAGGCTCATTAATATGCTTTCCGTTCTTCCCCTTGTTTTTAATCCGAATAAAGTTCCCCTGTCGTGAATTAAATTAAACTCCACGTATCTTCCCCTCCGGATCTCCTGCCAGAAAATTTCCCTTTTACCATAAGGCATGTCTTTTCTTTTATTTACGACAGGAAGATAGGCTTGTAAAAATGTATCACCGTTTCGCTGCTGAAATTCTAATAATTTTTCTGCTTCCGCCTCGTCATCCGGCCGGAGATGATCATAAAATATACCGCCGATTCCCCGGGTTTCCCTGTTTCTATGTGTGTTGGAGAAATATTCATCGCATTTTTTTTTATATAAGGGGTATAGTGCGCCGTCAAATGAATCCAGCACGTTTTTCAGTGTCATGTGAAAATGCATTGCATCTTCTTCAAATAAATAATATGGAGTGAGGTCGGTCCCGCCGGCAAACCACCTGTCCTTCACATATCCGGCTTCATCGTATACCTCAAAGAACCGCCAATTGGCGTGCACTGTGGGCACATTTGGATTCAGCGGATGTATGACCAGCGATAATCCGCAGGCAAACCATGTATTTCCGTCAATTTCCAGTTGTCTTCTCATCGCATCAGAAACATGGCCGTAAACCACGGATGTATTCACACCTGCTTTTTCAAATATATTTCCGTTCTCCAGAACCCTGGTTCTGCCTCCTCCCCCTTTCCTCCGGATCTTTCCCAATCGTCAGATTTGAAGGTGGATTTGCCGTCAGCATTTTCCAAAGCAGCACAGATCGTATCCTGCAGTCTGTGGACATACCCTATCCACTTCTCCCTGAAAAGAGCTGTATCCGTTTTAAAAAGTGCCGGCGCATTCATATTGAACTTTTTTCAAAGCTGTTTTGGTAAACATGATTTTTAACCGTATCCACAAATAATTTTGCATGATCAAGGGGTACATTTGGAAGGATTCCATGGCCGAGGTTGGCGATATGTTTGCCCGGACCGAATGCATTCAGCATGCGGGCGACCTGCTTTTTCAACTCTGGCTTAGGCGTGAGTAAACGCGCAGGATCAAAATTTCCCTGCAGAACAACCTGGCTTCCCGCCATTTCCCGCGCTATTTGCGGCCGTATGCACCAATCAACTCCGATGCATGACACACCGGTGGCCGCCATTGACGCCAGCGAATGCCAGGCACCTTTGGCAAACAGGATGACAGGCACTTCTCCTTTCAATGCCTCAATGATCTGCCGCATGTATTGCATGGAGAATATTTCAAAATCTTCAGGCCCTAATAACCCACCCCAGCTGTCGAATATTTGCACTATATCTGCTCCCGCCCTTGCCTGTTGCAGGAGATAATTTATGGTCGTGTCCGTTAGCCTCTGCAGGAGCCTGTGGGCGAGTTCCGGCTGGGAATAACAGAATGATTTGGTGAGATCAAATGTTTTGGATCCTTTTCCGTCAACCATATAGCAAAGAAGGGTCCATGGAGCACCCGCAAATCCAATCAGGGGAACAAGCCCATTCAATTCCTGTTTTGTTAACCGGATGGCATCGAATACATAACTCAATGCGTCCTCAACATCGGGAACATATACCCTTTTCGCATCTGCCTCCGATCTGACGGGATCAGGCAAAACCGGTCCCGTATTCTCTAATAATTGCACTTCCAGTCCCATGGCCTGCAAAACAACCAGGATATCCGAAAACAGGATGGCTGCATCAACGCCCAGCTGATCTATCGGCTGCAGCGTAATTTCAGCAGCCAGGGCAGGCGTTTGCACACGCTCGAAAAAAGAATATTTTTCGCGTAGCTTCCTGTATCCGGGAAGATAGCGCCCTGCCTGCCGCATCATCCAGACTGGCGGACGTTCAGTGGCAAGCCCCGCAAGCGTTCTAAGTATCAAATCATTTTTCAGCATATTCAGGTTATCGGGTGTGTTTGGCCATAAGCAATGGCCATTTGTAAAAGGAATTCCTTATCTGGTTTTGGAGAAATGACAACTTCATTCCTGCAGGCATTTTTTAAAGCTGAGGCCGTCGTGGTCCCCAGGGCAAATAAGACGGTTTGGGGAGCCGTACTATTCATGGAAAAAAAGCTAACGACTGCCGTTGGACTGAAAAAAAGGATTGCGTCATAGGTCTTTGTCAGTTTTACCGGTGTCACCTGGGTCCTATAAACGATCAGCTCCTGCAGCATGATTCCCGATTCACTAAGTTTTTCAGTCAACACTTCCCTTCGTTGATCACCGCAAAAGAAAACTGCGTGCGTTGGTTTTTGCTGAATAATTTTCCCGGCAAGCCCTTCCGCATTTCCGGCATGATCCAGAATTGCAGATGCACCAAAAAATAAAGTCGCGCGCTTTCTGGTTTCGCTCCCCACACAATATATTTTCCATTCGGGTATGGTCTGTAAAACGGAAACCACGGCTCTGACTGCGTTTGCGCTGGTAAAAATGGTACACAATGATTTACGGGCATAGAACAGGATCTTATCCCGGGTATCGTCATCTGTATTCCATACTATTTTGATAAAGGGAATTTCTTCAAATACAATGCTGCGCAGAGAATCGTGGTTTGCTTTTTCAGCAATCCTGGTTTCACTTAGCCCTGCGGACCCCGTTGATAATATCGTGAAACGGCGATCAGACATGTTCAATTTCCCTGATTAATTCATATCCTCCATCAGCCAGCAGTTCATGTGCAGCAGAAATCCCGAGGGATGCTGCAAGTTCAGTGGAGATTCTTTTTTCTATACTGAGAACGTGTTTCCCGTCTCTGCCTGAAATATTACCGCGAAAATAAACTTCTTCATTTTCAATTTCGGCCAGTGCACCTATCGGCGTAGAACATCCTCCCATCAGCGCCGACAAAAAATCTCTTTCGATTTTTGTACAGAATGCAGTGCGATCATCATTTAGTTTTGCACAGGATTGACGCAACGCTTTTTCACTTTCGCGGCATAGCACCAGTAAGGCACCTTGCGCAGGAGCGGGCAACATCCAATCCAGTTCAATTGCGTTTACCGGTCGCAGGCCGATTCTTTCGAGTCCGGCTGCGGCAAAAATAGCTCCGGCCCATTTGCTTTCACCCAGTTTTTTCAAGCGGGTATTAACGTTTCCGCGAATAGGTTCTATGATATCATCAGGAAAACGATGCAGCCACTGTGATTTTCTTCTGAGGCTGCTGGAAGCGATCGTGCATGACTGATGTTGATCAATAAAAGTGGTGGCTGTTTTTTCACGAACTACCAAGAGGTCAAACGGATTATCACGTTCCAGCACAGCGGCTTCCACAATCCCTTTGGGAAGCTGAACGGGAACATCCTTCATCGAATGAACTGCGAGATCAATTTGATTGTTCAGCAGGGCCTGATCCAGGCTGCGCGTAAATATTCCCTGAACGCCCATCGCGTAAAGGGGTGTGGTCAGGTCCAGATCTCCTTCGCTTTTTATCGTTACGATTTCGGAAACCAGGCCGGAGTTTTTTAATAAATGCCGGGCCCTTGCAGCCTGCCATAAGGCAAGCTGACTATCCCGCGTGCCGATCCTGATTATTTTTGACATGTTCGATCTGTTTATCCTGCGATAAACTCATTGATTGCCTGAATATACTGGCAACCGCGTTGGTTTTCGCGGCGCATTTTAGAAGCCATGCCATTCAATACGCGCTGTATTTTCTGGTCTGTAGCAACAGATGGGGATTTCCGGTGGCTCTGTTGATCAAATAAAGGAGAACGGTCAATTTCCTGAAGTTTTATTTTAACTTCTCTTAATACCGGAACATGCCTGCGCATCTCATGCCATTCGAGTAATTCTTCCATATGGCCGGCAATGATTGCACGGGCCTTGGGCACTTCCGCTGCACGGCGCTGAAGGGTCTCATCTTTCATCCTGGAAAGATTGTCCACATCAACCAGATTAATATTAGAAAGAACAGCAACGTCTTTGTGCACGTTACAGGGAATTGAAAGGTCAATAATCAGTTTATTATCATTTGTGTGCAAAAGCTGTGCAGCTGAGATAACAGGTTCCGCAGCATTCGTAGCCACGAGGATGATGTTTGCCCTGGTGATTTCTTCCTGCAGTTGACCCATGGATACACAACGCAAATTCAGTGAGGAGGCAAGATCTTCGGCTCTTTCGTTCGTGCGGTTGATCAGCGTGATGTTAGTGGTGCCGAGATAGTCGACCATATTTTTACAGGCATTACTTCCAATTTTGCCCGTTCCTAACAAAAGGATCTGTTTATCACTGATATCCTTAATGTTTTCACGTATGTAATGCACTGAAGCAAACGCAACGGAAACTGTTCCGTCGCTGAGCGCTGTTTGATTCTTAATATCTTTCGAAGCCTGCAATACCTGGTTAAGCGTCCTTTCCAGAAAATGATGAATATAATTTCTTTCTCTGGCGAATTTCATAGCCTGGCGGATCTGTCCTACGATTTCATAATCACCCAGGATCTGGGAATCCAAACCCGCTGCCACCTCAAAAAGATGCCGGATAGCATTTAGACCTTTTTTGTGATAAGCCAATTGATTGAATACTTCCTCCTTTCCTTCTGTCTGGGAACATAGAAGGAGAACCAGTTGCTGTGGATTTTCTGCAATTCCGTAGATTTCAGTACGGTTGCAGGTGGATAAAACAAACAGATCCTGTACTCCGTAAGATGATGCGTTTTTCAGGATCTGATCGTATTGATCAGAATCCACTGCAAAAAGACCGCGAATGGCGGTGTCGGTTTTTTTATAATTTATTCCTGTAACAAAAAATTTGGAAAGTTCAGCCGCCTGGTTTCTGCTCATCCGGTATTAATAGATTCACAAAATTACTTGCTGCATTCCTTAACTCGGCATTTTAGTGTCATAATAATGTCATTTGTAAAGCTTGAATTTATTGCAGGTTAGCCTGTGGAATATCTGTTGTGCTGAGTAATTACCTTTGCGGATGGCAATTTCCAGACGGGGTATTATCTTAATGAACCTGGGTTCCCCGGATTCTACGGATGTAAAAGATGTAAGGAAATACCTGAATGAGTTCCTGTTTGATGAACGGGTGATTGACTATTCCTGGCTCTTCCGCAAAGTACTTGTCCAGGGAATCATTGTCCCGCGCCGGGCGCCTAAATCAGCCGAAGCCTACCGTAAGATCTGGACTCCTGAAGGATCTCCGCTGATACAGCTTACATTTCAACTGGCTGCACGGCTGCAGGAATTGGTGCCTGATCCGGTTGCTGTTTCCATGCGGTACGGAAATCCTTCCATGGACATCGCTTACCTGGAGCTTTTACAAAAAATACCAGATCTGGAAGAAGTCATTGCGGTGCCTCTTTATCCGCACTATGCAATGTCTTCCTATGAAACAGCGGTTGAACATGCAAAAGCCATCCATCACCGCAGAAGATTCAGGTTCCGGCAGAAATTCCTACCGCCCGTTTATCAGCGTCCTGAGTATATTCATGCACTGACGGAACACGTGCGGCCCTGGCTTCAGCATGACTATGATCATCTCCTGTTCAGCTTTCACGGAATTCCGGAAAGGCACCTGGAGAAAACAGATCCAACACATCAGCATTGCCTTCAGTCACTGGATTGCTGTTCAATTCCTTCTGCGGCGCATGCTACCTGCTACCGGCATCAGTGTCTGACGACCATGCGGCTGGTGGCGGAAAGCCTGAATTTGCAGGAGGAGAAATTTAGCTTTTCTTTCCAGTCGCGTTTGGGGCGGGAGGAGTGGCTGAAGCCTTACACTGATTTCAGATTTCAGGATATGCCGAGAGAGGGTATTAAAAAGCTGCTGGTTATCTGTCCTGCATTTGTAAGCGACTGCCTCGAAACACTTGAAGAAATTGCGATCCGGGGTAAAGAGAGTTTCCTCAAATCCGGAGGAATTTCTTTTGAGTTAATTCCCTGTTTGAATACGGATCCCCTTTGGGTGAAGGCCCTGGCAGGCTGGATTCAGGAACAATGAAGCTTATGTATCCATATATTAAAGCACTGCATATCATATTTATTGTCACCTGGTTCAGCGGGATGTTTTATATCGTTCGGCTTTTCATTTATAATACGGAAGCAACGGAGAAACCTGCCGCAGAAAAAAATATTCTCCATGCACAGTTTCGGATTATGATTAGAAGGTTATGGCTTGTAATCACCTGGCCATCTGCCATCCTCACGCTAATTTTCGGTCCCTGGCTTTGGTGGCTGATGGGAACCACGCCGCCCTGGCTAGAGGTAAAACTCATATTTGTGATTCTGCTTTATCTCTATCATTTTTCTCTGCACCGGATCTACAGGGAACAAATGCGGGGCGTGTTCCGTTACAGCTCCCAAAAACTACGCATTTGGAATGAACTGGCCACCTTACTTTTATTCGCTATTGTTTTTCTCGCTACTGTAAAACAAGCCATGAGCTGGCTGGGAGCTGTGATTGGAATTATTTCTCTCGCGATTGTTCTGATGCTGGCGATAAAGTTGTATAGGAAAACGCGAGGTAAAAAAGTTGATGGTTGATGAAAGGGGTAGATGGTAGATGGTTGATGGTTGATGGACTTTGGGTGTAGTACTCCAATAGAATGAGTACATGTATACTTAATTCCAACAGTATCTTTCAATATCAACCCATTTCAAATTTTCATGTATGATCTATCAACCATCAACCATCGACCATCAACCATCAACCATCAACCATCAACAAAAAAGACTTCCTTGTTCAAGAAGTCTTCTTTATGAAGGGGCAAAAAGGTGGTCTTTCGGAGACTGGCATCAATCGGTAATCCAGGAATTGGGTCAGCTTAAACGACTTAAATAGAAAGCACAGGTTTTTGCAATGACGATATAAGGAATTAAAAACGGGGGGATCGGATTAGAAACCATTCAGGAATTAAGAAGAAAAAAGGAAGGGGAGTAGGAATACCCCCCTTTTTAACCCCTAAACCCTAAACCGTAGAAAAAAAAGTTTTCATGAACCAGAGAATATCTTAATGATACAATCCATAGATTTAATTAATAGGCATTGGCATCCGTTTTTTGGAACATAAATTATGCCAAAGGGGTGTATGTGGATAATTGATTTAGTCTAAATGATTGATCCTGCTCAATTTCAGAGAAGCTGGAACCGTTCATTCACGCAAAGGGCATAGAAGAACCACGTGTTTCTTTGCGTAGAAAGCCCTTAATTTCCTAGCTTTGCAGCCATTTTTATTAAGGGTTTTTTATGTTTTCTTCTTTCTTTTTCTCATAACATATTCATTATTAAGTATCTGATATGGCCGGTCAATATAAGGAATATCGACAATTGAATCTTCCGGAGATAGGACGCGAGCTGTTGTCGGATTGGAATAATTCAGGCGCATTCCAGAAAAGTATTGAGTTAAGGCAAGGGAAAACACCTTATGTTTTTTATGAAGGCCCACCAAGCGCCAACGGATTGCCCGGGATCCACCATGTGATCAGCAGGACCCTGAAGGATCTGGTCTGCCGTTACAAGACCATGCGTGGGTTTCAGGTCGCCAGAAAAGGTGGCTGGGACACCCATGGTCTGCCTGTTGAATTGGGCGTTGAAAAGGAATTGGGAATAACCAAAGAAGATATCGGCAGGAAAATTTCTGTTGAGGAATACAATAATAAGTGCAAGGAAGCGGTGCTGCGATATAAGGATAAATGGGACGAACTTACCATGAAAATGGGCTATTGGGTGGACCTTGAACATCCGTACCTCACTTTTAAAAATAGCTACATTGAAACGCTTTGGTGGCTGCTTAAGGAATTGTATAATAAAGATTTACTGTTCGAAAGCATCAGCATCCAGCCATATTCACCTGCGGCCGGAACTGGTTTAAGTTCTCATGAGTTAAATCAGCCGGGCACTTATAAGGATGTAAAGGATACCAGTTGCGTGGCCATGTTTAAAGGCATACGTAGCGAAGGGTCTGAATTCCTTTTTAATTTATTGGATGGGCCGGATGATGAACTTTTCTACCTGGCCTGGACGACTACGCCATGGACTCTTCCCTCTAACCTGGGGCTTGCAGTAGGGGCCCGGATAGAGTATGTTCTGGTGAGGACTTTTAATCCCTATACGCTGCTTCCAGTGAACCTGGTACTTGCCCGTGCCCTGTTAGGAAAATATTTCAAACCGGAGGAAGAGAATGCAGGCTTTACCAGCGACGGTCCTTCTTCCAAATCCATACCCTGGAAAATATTGCATTCATTCCGCGGAGAGGATATTGCTGAATGCCGTTATGAACAACTAATCCCGTCTGTGGCGGGGAGTCTGGCTCAGATTCAGCAGATCAGACCAGGAGCAGATCCTTTCCGGATTGTAACCGGAGATTTTGTTACAACAGAGGACGGAACCGGGATAGTACATATTGCTCCGGCATTTGGTGCCGATGACTTTAAGGCCGGAAAAAAAAATAACCTCGGTATCCTTATCCTGGTTGACAAGAGTGGGAAATTTGTGGATGGGGTTAATGAATTCAGCGGACGCTACGTAAAAAATTATAAGGACGACCCAAATTATGTGGATGTGAATGTCGACATCTGCGTAAAGCTCAAGAAGGAGAACCGGGCATTCAAGATTGAGAAATACGAGCATACCTATCCGCATTGCTGGCGGACGGATAAACCCATTCTCTATTATCCCCTGGATGCCTGGTTTATCCGGACGACCGCGTGCAGGGACCGGATGGTTGAATTGAATAAAACCATTCAGTGGAAACCGGCATCCACAGGGGAAGGCAGGTTTGGCAACTGGCTTGAGAATATGGTTGACTGGAACCTGAGCAGGAGCCGTTTCTGGGGAACGCCTTTGCCGATCTGGAGAACGGAGGATGAGAAAGAAGAAAAATGCATTGGGTCCATCCAGGAATTATTGACCGAGCTGTCCAAAGCAAATGCTGCACTTGGAATAGGGATCAATGAACAGGTTGACACCGAATCACTGGATCTTCACAAGCCTTTTGTTGACAAAATCGTATTGGTGAGTGAGAGCGGAAAGAAAATGTTCCGGGTTCCGGACCTGGTTGACGTATGGTTTGATTCTGGCGCCATGCCTTATGCCCAGTGGCACTACCCTTTTGAGCATAGGGCTGAGTTCAAGGAGAATTTTCCCGCTGATTTTATAGCTGAGGGAGTGGACCAGACCCGCGGCTGGTTTTATACACTACATGCTATTGCCGTCATGCTCTTCGACAGCGTGGCCTACAAAACAGTCGTTTCCAACGGGCTGGTTCTGGATAAGAATGGCAATAAGATGAGCAAACGGGTGGGGAATGTGGTTGATCCTTTCAAAACCATTGAGCAGTTCGGACCCGATGCCACCCGCTGGTACCTGATCACCAATGCTTCACCCTGGGATAGTATGAAATTCGATACGGAGGGCATTAAGGAGGTGCAGCGCAAGTTTTTTGGCACCTTATATAATACGTATCAGTTTTTTGCCCTTTACGCTAATGTGGATGGATTTGATTACGCAGAGAAATACATCCCGTTGGGAGAAAGGCCCGAAATTGACAAATGGATACTCTCTTCCTTAAACAGCCTGGTTAAAAAAGTCAGGTTGAACTTTGATGAATACGAGCCCACGGGAGCAGGCAGAATGATCGAGGATTTTGTTGATCAGCAATTGAGCAATTGGTACGTAAGACTCAGCCGCCGGCGTTTCTGGAAAGGTGATTATGGTCCTGATAAGCTTTCTGCTTACCAGACCCTGTATGAATGCCTCGAGACCCTGAGCAGGCTGATTGCTCCAGTATCACCATTTTTTGCAGACTGGCTGTTCCGGAATCTCAATCAACCCACGGGAAGAATCGACCGGGAGTCGGTTCATCATACCGATTTCCCCGAAGTGAATGAAGGAGCCATAGATAATCAACTGGAAGAAAGAATGCAATTGGCGCAGGACGCATCCTCGCTGATCTTGTCCCTTCGGAAAAAGATCAATATTAAAGTTCGCCAGCCACTCCGGAAAGCATTGATTCCGGTGCTTGATCCGGCGATGGCCCGGCAGCTTAGGATAGTCGAAGAACTGATCAAATCGGAAGTAAATGTAAAAGAGCTTTCTTATCTGAATGATACCGATGGATTTATCAGCAAAAAGATCAGGCCGAATTTTGTGCTGCTTGGTAAAAAACTGGGCCCTAAAATGAAGGCTGTCAGTATTGCGCTTGGGGGGTTCAGTCAACCTGATATTCTCCGGATGGAAAAAGAAGGAGGTTCAGCGATAACCGTTGATGGGGAACAGGTATGGGTTGGCCTGAATGAAGTGGAAATAACCAGCGAAGACGTTCCCGGATGGATGGTCGCCTCCAAAGGCCCTCTCACGGTGGCGCTGGACGTTTCGGTGACTCCAGAATTAGAAAGGGAAGGAAATGCCCGGGAGCTGGTGAACAGGATACAAAAAATAAGGAAGGACAAGGGTTTTGAACTGACTGACCGCATCGACGTACAAATTGGCGGCGCTGAAACATTGCAGGAGACGATAAGACAATATAATTACTATATTTGCGCGGAAATTTTGGCAGATCATCTCGAGATGGTCCAGGGAATTTCAGATGGCACTTTAATTGAGGTGAATGAGGTTCCTTTAACAGTGTTCGTTACAAAAAAAGCCTAATTATATGGCAATCAAGAAAAAACCTACAAAATCCCTGAAAAAAACACCGCCAAAAAAGGCAGGGAAACCGGCTGCGAAAAAGCCTGTTCCTGCAAAAAGAGCCTCTCCGTCAAAACCTGTCAAGAAGGATTTACATAAAAAAAATGCACACGTGTCAAAGAAACCAGTAGGAAAGTCAGTGCCGGCAAAATCAGCAAGCAAGTCCGGATCAGGTCCAGCCAAGAAATCATCTGCGCACCCGGCTCCTAAAAAAGCTACCTCACATGTTGCGCACCCGGTATCAAAACCTGCAGTGCACCAGGTGCCAGCATCAAAACCGGTTACGCATCCGGTTGTTACCAAACCGGTTCCGCAGCCGGTGGTCAAAGCGCCCGCAGTTAAGGCAGATCTGAAAAAACCGGTTTTTAAGCAGGAAGTCAAAAATACCTCCCCTGTAACCGCAAAGCCTGAACCAAAAAAACCAATTCCACCGCCTGTAAGAACAGGAAAGGTGGTTATTCCAGAAATGAAAACGAAAACGGTTCGTAAATACGAACCTGAATTCACAAAATCTGTACTGGACTTACACCAGCAGGAACAAACCGGACCTACCATGAGATATAGTGACGCTGAGCTTTCAGAATTCAGGGAACTGATTACCAAAAAACTGGAATCAGCCAAGAAGGAACTGGCCTACCTCCAGGGACTGATCACCCGCCGCGATGAAATGGGTGGCGATGAAACAGACAACAGGTACATGACCATGGAAGATGGCAGTATGAGTATGGAACGTGAGCAGCTGAGCCAGATGGCAAGCCGCCAGATCACCTTCATTGACCACCTTGAAAAAGCCATGATGCGGATTGAAAATAAGACCTATGGCATTTGCAGGGTCACAGGGAAACTTATAGATAAAGCGCGACTGAAAGCGGTCCCGCATGCCACGCTCAGTATTGAAGCCAAGCAAACCATGAATAAGTAAACCTTATTCAGGCTTTGCATGTGATGATTATTCCTGGATTCAAGCTTATAAAATTTCATTAAGCGGCTTCGAAATAGAAAGCAGGTGGTCATATACATCGTCAGATTCAAACTCCTTTTCGAATACGACGAAGGTATGCCTGTCCAATAAAACCTTAGGGCTGATATTAATTTGTAATTGCTCCCGATATACTTTCTTTTTGGCTTCATAATCAATCGATTTGTTTTTTCTCATCGCTTTGAAGTAAGTGTAGCAGGAAGATAAAAAAACAAAAGGATATTGAAATGGGAAAAGGAACAACGCAGTTTTGTTCAGTCGCATGAAGTTGATCTTACTTATTTTGAAACCGGTTGTTCTGCCAATAACCCGCATTTTTTGCATACCGATTAAGAAGATGTGCCCGTAATAAATTTTCTTATTGGTTTTATCGCCAAACCAAACTGAATCAATTTCGTTGGGTGGCATTAATTTGTGAAGATATTCCGTTTCAAATAATGTATAGCTAAGCCTGGCAGCCAGATTGGAATAGCTGGGTGTAGTAATGATGAGTTTGCCTCCTTTTTTCAGTACGCGGTTAAATTCAGTAAAAGCCTTGAGCTGGTCACTAAAATGCTCGATCCCTTCCTGGCAAATGACAAAATCAGCGTGATTATTTTCTAAGGGAAGCCCCTGGTTAATATCAGCCTTTTTGCACTCAATATCCTTAAGTAAAAAGTATTCAGGGAATAAATCAAAAGCTTCAACTTTACTGCCAAGTTCCAGAAGAATCTCACTGGTAACACCGTTGCCTGCAGGAACATCCACTGCAATTTTCCCCCTGAGATCCTCTTTAATACTGGTAAGAAAACGCTTCACAAAAAATTTGGGGCTTTTCGGATTGTTCACGTGAGGGTCAACCATAGTGCCTTGCAATTTTTATTTGAGAGAATCTTTTAAAAAAAATCCATTTTGAACCCAATTTTTGATGCCGTTTCGACTTAGGGTTTTCAGCGGACGAATTAATATCGAATTGGATCAGAAAGCAAGTTTAGCGGATTTCCTGCATGTCGACCAGCCTTTTATAAAATCCCTGCTGACTCACCAACTGGTCATGGGATCCTCTTTCCACGATGCGACCCATTTGCAAAACAATGATTTCATCTGCATGACGTATGGTGCTCAACCGGTGTGCGATCACCAGGCAGGTCCTGTTTTGCATCATGTTGTTAATGGCATCCTGCACCAGCCGTTCGCTTTCTGTATCCAGGGAAGAAGTGGCTTCATCCAAAATTAATATGGGGGGATTTTTTAAAACAGCTCGTGCAATAGTTACCCTTTGTCTTTCTCCTCCGCTCAGCTTGGAGCCGCGGTCGCCGATATTGGTCAGATAGCCGTTATCTTTCTGGGAAATGAAGGTGTGCGCGTTTGCCACCATGGCCGCATGTTCGATATCGATCTGCGGTGCATCCGGTGTGCCCAGTGCAATATTTGATGAAATGGTATCATTAAATAAAATCGGTTCCTGCGTTACAATGCTCATTTGCTTTCGAAGCGCATGCAGGGAATAATTTTTAATGTTTATACCATCCACCAGAATTTCACCGGAGCTGACATCATGAAATCTTGGAATCAGATCAGCCATTGTGGATTTGCCGGCACCGGATGAACCTACGAGCGCAACCGTTTTCCCCTTGTTTATGACAAGATTGATATCATGAAGTACGGGTACCGCATTGTAAGAGAAGGATACATGCCTGAATTCAATGGATTGCTTAAAGCCGGGGAAAGGGACAGGATTCTCCGGTTCGGTAATTTCAATGTTTGCTTTCAGCACTTCCTCGATGCGTTTGATCGCAGCGGTTCCGCGTTGTGCATTGTAAAACGAAGTGGATAATGTTTTGGACGGGTTGATGATTTGTGTGAAAATTGCTATATAAGTGATAAAGCCCTCCGGCTGCAGGGCGAATTGATGAGTCAGTATCATTTGACCGCCGAAAAAAAGAATGCAGCACAATACGATCACACCCAAAAGTTCAGAAAGCGGGGAAGCCATATCCCGGCGGAAGATCATCTTATTGCGTATATGATTCAGGTAATTATTTACCTTGAAGAATTTGGATTGCAAAAACTTCTCTGCGTTAAATGCCTTGATAACCCGGAGTCCCCCAAGTGTTTCATCGAGGATTGACATCAGCATACCCAACTGATCCTGGGCAATACCGGATTGTTTTTTTAGTGAGCGACTCACGCGACCGATGATGAAACCCGTGAGGGGTAAAAGAACAAGCAGGAATAAGGATAATGGCGGGCTCAGAAAAATCAGGGTAAATAGAATCACCAGGATGGTCACCGGTTCACGGAAAAGGCCCTCGAGCGTGCTGATCACGCTCCATTCGATTTCATTAATATCGTTGCTCATCCTGCTGATCAGGTCGCCCTTCCGCTGTTCGGTAAAAAATCCGAGCGGAAGTTGCAGGATCTTCGTGTACAGATCGGCCCGAAGCCTGGTGAGGACGCGGTTGCGCAATGGACCCAAAACCCGGAAAGAAAGATAGAGAAAGAAGTTTTTGAGAAAAATGGAAATGATGATGATAGCACAAATGGCGCCGAGTGCATATACAGCTCCGTGTTCCCGGATCAGGATACCCAGGATATACTTAATGTAATTCAGCACGCTGGCTGCAGAAAAAGAAACCTGCGGAGCCGTTTCAGTAATTTTTTCTTTTCCGAACAACAATTGCATGAACGGCACGAGCATACCGAGAGAAACCAGGGAAAACAGAACGGAAAGCAGGTTCAGCATGAAATACAGAAATACATATCGCTTCTGATCCCGCAGGTATTTTAGAATAGTCGAAAATCTTTTCATCCCTGATCTGATTTTTGCATCGGGCACACTTCTTTTTATGGCCCGGTGAATTTGCTTCGCTGCCCATCCGCCGGATCCATTTTATCCTGATGCTGGCTAAACCCGTAAATTTACACTGAAATAGTTAATGAATATGAAAGAAGGTAAACGGCAGAAGCAGGTAAGTGCCTTGCTGTTGGCAGAATTGAACAAGGTTTTTCAGAAACTGGGACTCAGCATGATCCAGAGCGGCATGGTTTCTATCTCATCGGTAAAGATAACGCCCGACCTGTTTGAGGCGAGGATATATCTGAGCTTTTACCAGGTAGCAGACCCAAGAGCGGCTCTGAAAATGATCGAAGACAAGGCCTGGGAAATAAAACGTGATCTCGTAAGCTCAATCAGAAACCAGTTGCGCAGTATGCCCCAGTTAACTTTTTATATTGATGATTCTCTGGATTATGTCGATAAGATGGATGCGCTGTTCCGGGAGATCAATGAAAATAAAACGAATGGAGGCGAACAATCCTAATACAAAAAAACCATTTTGAATTTTCTGTTTACCTGGCGCTATTTCAAAGCAAAGAAATCCACAAATGCCATCAACATCATTTCCTGGGTTAGCGTAAGTGCAATTATTCTGGGAACCGCGTCATTGATTATCGTGTTGAGCGTTTTCAATGGATTGGAACAATTGGTGCAGTCCCTTTATTCATCTTTTTACTCCGATATTAAGATCAGTGCGACCAGGGGGAAATTCATTTCGGTTTCTGAAAAAAACCTTGGTCAGATCGGGCTGTTGAAAGGCGTCAGCGCTTATTCATTGACGGTAGAAGACAAGGCCCTGTTGCAATATAATAACCTGCAGCCGGTCGTGCTGAAAGGGGTGGACAGCAATTATGCCCATGTAAATGGCGTTTCGCGGAATATATCCAAGGGGAGCTTTACGTTGGGAACCGCAGATCATCCTGCAGCTGTTCTGGGTTCAGGCGTTGAGAATGCGTTGAATATGGAATCAGACAGGAGCATTATGCCTCTTTTGGTTTATGTATTCCGCAACGGACCGGAAATAAACCCGGCAGACCCGGAATCCTCCGTACGTTCCGGGCAGATTGCGCCCGCAGGAACTTTCAGAATACAACAGGATTTTGATAACCAATATGTGATCACTAACCTGCCATTTCTTCAAAAGATGTTGGGCCTGGATTCAAATCAATATAGTGCGGTTGAAATTGAATGCAGTAAATCAGAAAAACCCGGGGACGTAAAGAAAAGGCTGCAGGATCTAATGGGAGATTCTTACAAGGTACAGACCAGGTATGAGCAAAACCAGACCTTATTTCAGGTTATGCGCATGGAAAAATGGGTGATCTATGCCATTCTAACGCTGATTTTGATCGTTGCTGCTTTTAATATCGTAGGTGCGCTTACCATGCTGGTGCTGGAAAAGAAAAAGGATATCCAGGTATTGAAAGCAATGGGTGCTGACAACCGTTTTATTCAACGCATTTTTTTAAACGAGGGTTTGTTATTGGCCCTGCTGGGTGGCGGTGGTGGAATTTTGCTGGCCCTCCTTATCTGCTGGCTCCAGGTCAGGTTTAAACTGGTCCCCCTGCAGGGTAATTTCCTCATCGATTACTATCCTGTCAAAATCATTCCCGGAGATCTGCTACTTGTAACCGGAACCATTCTGATTGTGGCGCTGCTCGCATCCTGGCTTCCTTCCCGAAAAGCGGCATTGCAGCCATTTGAATTAAAAACCTGATCCTCATTTCCATTCATTTCCAGGGTTTTCCGGCTAAAACAATCAAATTTCAAGCAGATATTTCCCAGATTCCTGACCATATCCGTTGTACCGTCTATCAGCTGACGATTCAAGTCGACTGTGGAAATGAGATTTTCAACCTTATGATGTATAGCCAATAATATGGCTTCCCGGATCTGAGCTTCGTCAGGTTCACCGTCTCCACGCAGGGAAAATACAATATTCGATCCTCTTTTGAGTTTTTTAGAAAGCGCGTCGCCGATAGCAGCACTCATTCCATGACCCGGGGATCCGACTACATTTGCGAGGCAATTGCTTTTAAATCAGACATGTAATTGACTATCTGCAAGGCCGGAATCTAATTGGAATTATTTATCGTTGTCCCGGAACTTATTGAACTTTTGTTCTAACTTGCTTGTTCATACGCTCAGTGACATTATACTTTGCCAGTCGCATTATCCTGATTATCAACAACCTAACCTAACTGATCTGATGGGAAATAAGGCTTAATTGAGGCAACGCAAAAAATTAATTAATGTAAACCGAGGTACATGTTTGATGTTTTACTTTCTCTGTCCATTTCTTTCACTATAACATTTCTCGCCATTCCTGTGATAATTAATGTTGCAGAGATGAAAAAGCTATTTGATGTTCCGGATGCAAGGAAGATCCATCTGGTAGCTATCACTCCCCTGGGAGGAATTGGAATTTTTGCTGGGTTTGTTTTTGGCTGTTTGCTGACCATCAATTTTAAATATTCTTCCGAATTCCAGTATTTTATTGCAGCCACCATGGTCATTTTCTTTTTGGGCCTGAAGGATGATATCCTGGTTATTTCCCCGATCAAGAAATTTATCGGACAGGTCCTTGCCGCTTTTCTAATAATTTATTATGGCCGGATACAGATCAGAAGCATGCATGGATTTTTTGGAATTCATGAACTGCCCGAAATGTTCAGTTTACTGATCTCTTATTTTTCCGTGATTGTCATTATTAATTCTTTCAATCTTATTGATGGTGTGGATGGCCTGGCCGGAACCCTGGGACTTATGTCTTCAGCTCTTTTCGGAATATATTTTCTAAGCAAAGGGATGGCTCCATATTATACACTTGCATTTTCTCTTTTCGGAAGCCTGCTTGCTTTTCTGATATTTAATTTTCAGCCTGCTAAAATATTTATGGGAGACACGGGATCTTTACTCATAGGCGTAATCAATGCAATACTGGCATTGAAATTTATCGATCCGGGAAACGGGCCCGAATTCAGTACACCCATGGTTTCATCTCCAGCCATTGGCTTTACTATTCTGATGATTCCGCTCCTGGACACCCTGCGTGTTTTTGCCATCAGGATTTTCAAACGCCGTTCGCCATTCAGTCCCGACAGAAATCATATCCACCATCTGCTGCTTGACCGCGGTCTTTCTCACCGGACCATCACCCTACTGCTGGTGGCCATTAACGTGAGTATGGTTGTGTTTGTTTATTTGGCCCGTTCCCTGGGTTGCACCATCCTTATCCTTTCTGTTATCGCCCTGTTCTTTGCGTTTATAGGTGCGATTTACTATTCCCGGCCCCACGATGCGCTGGCCTGGGCATCCGACCTGCAGGATAAAAATGAAAAGGTAAAAGAATCGAAATTGGTTACCTTTATCCGCGATAGTATGCTCGAACAAAAAAATTAATGCCCGGACTTATCAACGCCGGTTGAATACCCATCCCAATTAGAATAATCGTTTATGACTGATGAATTATCACTCATTGTGGAGGTTGCCCGCGAATCCATGATCAAAGCCATCAATCACCTTGAAAATGAACTGGTTCGTATTCGCGCAGGGAAGGCAAATCCTCAAATGCTTGAAGGACTTACGGTGGACTATTATGGAACCCTCACGGCGCTCAACCAGGTGGCAAATGTATCGGTGATGGATGCGCGGACCCTGACCATACAACCCTGGGAAAAGAATATGCTGCAGCCCATTGAACGTGCGATCCTCAATGCCAACCTGGGTGTGACACCACAGAATGATGGCAACACCGTGCGCCTTTTCATGCCGCCACTTACCGAGGAAAGAAGAAAGGAATTTGTAAAACGGGCTTTTGGGGAAGGTGAACAGACCCGTATCGCTATTAGAAGCATTCGCCGTGAAGCTATTGAACAGGTAAAAAAATTGCAAAAAGAGGGCCTGAGCGAGGACCTGACCAAAGATGCCGAAAAGCAAATGCAGGATCTTACCGATCAGCACATCAGCCTGGTAGAAAAACATCTTGCCTCGAAGGAAAAAGAAATTATGTCTGTTTGACCCATCGAAACGGATTGAATTGGTATTTTTGTCGCGAGATTGTAATTCAATTTTGATGCTTTAAAACTAAAACAACAACCTATGGGCATGCTTAAAGAATTCCGCGACTTCACGTTGCGGGGAAACGTAGTAGATCTCGCTGTAGCTGTAATTATCGGTGCTGCTTTTGGTACCATCGTATCTTCCCTGGTGGATGATGTGATTACGCCTCTGTTGTTAACACCGGCGCTAAAAGCGGCCAATGCCCAGGACCTGGAAAAGCTGATGTGGGGATCGGTGAAGTACGGGAAATTTTTGTCGTCGATTATCAAATTCGTCATCATCGCTTTTATTTTATTCCTTATCATTAAGGCCATGAAAAGTCTTGAAAGGAAAGCAGTTCCACCTGCCAAAGAACCTTCCAGTACAGATAAGCTACTCATGGAAATCAGAGATGAACTAAAAAAATAGTGGCTGCCCCTGCCATTGAAATGGTTTACTGAAAATCAATTTGCTCAAGCCGGAGGAGATTAGAAGCATTTCATTATTGACTAATATTTAATAAGATGAAAAGGACTTTAATTGCTTTTGTGGCGATGCTGTGCGCATTGACCGGTTTTGCCCAGGACAAAACAGTTCAGGAACTGAAGGCTGAAGCCTCCCAGAGCATTCAGAAAGATCCAAATGATACCATTCCGCAAATTTGGAAAAAAGGTGCACTGTTGAATTTTATTTTCAACCAGGGCTCGCAGAGCAACTGGGCGGCCGGAGGTGAGAATTCTTCCCTGGCACTCAGCACAACATTTCACGGATATGCTTTTTATAAAAAAGAGAGAAATTCCTGGGATAACACCCTGGACCTTGCTTACGGTTTTGTGAAGACCACCAGCCTGGGCAGCCGAAAATCAGATGACAGGATAGACTTTCTGTCGAAGTATGGGTATGAGTTTGCCAAAAGCTGGTATATCGGTGGTCTGCTGAACATAAAATCGCAGTTTGCACCGGGATATGCATACCCGGATAATAAAGAGCGGGAATTGACTTCCGATTTCTTTGCTCCCGGTTACATTTTGTTGTCGGCCGGTATAAACTATAAGCCCAATGATGAATTTTCAGTTTTTGTATCGCCGGTCACTGCGAGATGGATCATTGTGAGGAATGATTCCCTCGCGAGCGTCGGCGCATTTGGTGTTGATACAGGAAAACACTCTAAAATCGAAGTGGGCGCATACGCAACGATTTCATACATGAAAAAGCTGGGCACCGCGGCCGTTTATACCGGACGACTCGATCTATTCTCTAATTATGGGCGGAAGCCGCAGGACGTGGCCCTGTCCATGAACAATCTGCTTGCTGTAAAAATAACCAGCATCTTTTCAATGACTTTTTCTGTAAACCTCATATATGATAATGATGTGAAACAGGTGAAGGCAGATGGAACCACGGGTGGTGCTGCCTTGCAGGTTCAGGAATTATTGGGAATTGGAATTGCTATTAAGATTTAATAATTGCAAAGTTGATGTTATATGGTGGATGGTATATGGTGGATGGTGGATGGATTCCAGATGAATATTCAGGCATAAAATCTATCTGCGATCAATATACCATCCACTATATACCATCTACAATTCATGCAAGAGGTGAAATAAATGTTCACAAACTCCCTCTGCTTAAACTTTTTTTTTGTGTATTCTTGTAATTAAAGCGCGAGCATGCCCAATCCCGAATCCTATCAGATTAAATTGTCGCAGTTTGAGGGACCATTCGACCTGCTCCTCTTTTTCATAGAAAGGGATGAGTTGGATATTTATAATATCCCCATTCATCAGCTGATCCGGGATTTTCTGAATTTTATTCATTCCCAGGAAACGCTTAATATTGAATTGAGCAGCGAGTTTATTTTGTTTGTATCCACCCTGATGAGGATAAAAGCAAGGATGCTTCTTCCGCGTAAGGAACTGGATGAACAGGGCAATGAAATCGATCCCCGGCAGGAACTGATCAACAAAGTTTTAGAATACAAACGTTACAAAGAGGCTGCCATGCAACTTGCGGATTTAGAAGCCCAGCGCATGCAGATGGTAAAACGCGGTAACCTTTTTAAAGAATTGGTTCAGATAGGGGAAGCATCGGGAGAAGGGACCGAGATCCAGTCCCTGACACTCTTCAAGCTTATGAAGACTTTTGAAAAAGTCATGCTGCGGATGCAAGAGCGGAATAATCGGCCCACCCATACAGTTATTCAGTATACCTACACTTTGGAGGAAAGCCGGTCTCAATTGATTGAGCTGGTCGGCAGGGAACGCTCGGTCCCGTTTGCAAACATCATCAGCATATGCGAGAATCGCATCCATGTCATTTTTCTTTTCCTATCCATACTCGAACTCGTGCAACAGGGCTTCATGCATATTCTTGTCGGAGAAGGAATGAATAATTTTATCCTTGAATACAACGAATCCATGGAAACTAAAATCTGACAGTTTCTCGCCAAAATGTCAATATTCCACAATGGCATATTAATTGATGTTTAGACATTAATAAATATAATGTTTATGAAATCAATTTTTTACAAAGCAAGTGAGAGAGGCCACGCAGAGCATGGAGGATGGTTAAAATCTAACTTTTCCTTCAGTTTTGCAGAATGGCATGATCCCAAAAGGGTCCATTTTGGGGCGCTCCGGGTCCTGAATGATGATTCTATTGCTGCAGGCGGCGGATTTGGAATGCACCCGCATGATAATATGGAGATAGTTACAATACCAACCAGGGGCTCGGTTGCACATAAGGATAGCACGGGAACAGATGGATTGATCCATACGGGCGACGTGCAAATCATGAGTGCCGGAACGGGCATAAGGCATTCTGAATATAATCCTTCGGCTACCGACATATTGGAATTATTTCAGATTTGGGTTTTCCCGAAGTTGAGAAATGTAAAGCCCCGTTACGAGCAGAAAAGTTTTAATGCGGCTGAAAGGATCAATCAATGGCAGGTGGTTGTCAGTCCGGATACAGCCGAGAATGGCGTACTTATCAACCAGGATGCGCGGTTTTCCCTTGCAGAGCTGGAGGAAGGAAAATCTCTTTCATATAAGACAAAATTCAAGGGTTCCGGTGTTTATCTTTTTGTGATTGACGGCGAAGTAAAGGCGGGTGAACAGATACTTCAAAAAAGGGATGCATTGGGTATTTCGGAAACAGATCTGCTGGACATTGAAGCCTCAAAAAATGCGCGGCTTCTGGCGATTGAAGTGCCCATGCTTTCATGAATGTCATACTTTCCTTTTCAGGCAGGGACCGGAGGAGAAGCTGGCTGTAAATGATTTATGCATCTGATAACGCCCCTGGGTCGCCCATTCCTATTTAAGCCCATAAACAAGAACCTCACCTGAAAAGGTTGGAACGTAAACATGGCCATCTGCTACGGTTGCTGTTGAAAATTTAGCATAGGAAGGCAAAGCATCGCCGGGGGTCTGACTGCTATTCCAGAGCTCTTTGGAAACGTCATTTGCGTCAAATGCTCTTAAAATCCCCGGGGTTACCGTTGCGGATGCATCACCGAGCGCGTGTGTCGCCCAGACGATTCCCGTTCCATCCACAATCCCATTGGAGGAAACAGAAAGATCCGCGCCCGTTCCGCCTGTCGGACCTGCAGCCGTTGAAACGATCTCGTTGGCAGCAAAAGTATTTGTACCCCGGTTAAACAGGAGCGCACGCAGCTGATCATTTTCTGACCATACATATACAAATTCATTTGTGCTTCCCAAATAATATGCGGGCTGGCAATGCAGGCTGGCATTAAGGGGAATGTCCTGCTGAACCGTACCCATATTGTCCTTATTCAACAGAAATATGTTGCCGTCTTTGGCTCCGGTAAAATAATAGTTGGAATTTGGGATCAGCAATGTACCCATGACTCCGTAGTCCAGGTCATTAATGTTCAGGTCCACATAATTTCCAGGCGTAAAATAACTTGTCACCTGTAATGTGGAACCTGAAGGTGTAAGCTTCAACGCACTCTCAGCCCGGTCGGTAAGATTGGCCGGATCGGGATTGGGATTGTTCTCCCCCGTTCCATTACTGGTTGCAACATAATGATTTCCTTCTCCAACCGTTCCGTTTCCTGTAGTAATGTAAAGATTTCCCTGTACGTCTGCAGCGATCCCCATTCCGCTTTCCCAAATCCCTCCGTTTTCTCCGTTGGGCGTATCATTATACACAGTTAGCTGCTGAAGTGTTGATGCATTGTAACCAAATATCCATCCGTGATATGGATTCCAATCGCAATGGGAAGAATAACTGATATATACCACGCCGTTGACAAGGACTAATCCCTGGCGCTGGTTGTTTCGCTTTGGATCAAAACTGACCATTCCAGACGTGCTGCCATCTCCTGTGCCGGGTACGCTTGCAGCGATCGCAACAGGACTTCCGCTCTGTTCATTTCCGTTTACAATATTAACTGCGTGCAAATATTGTACAAAGCTGGTACCATTTGTGCTTCTGGCTACAAAATATATAGTCTGCGTTGTTGAATCAATCACGGGAGTCCCTATGATTCCGATATTATCAGTAATATCCCGATATGGCTGACACCAGCCGGAGGTCATGTCGGAAGCAGCAGGGGGGCGCATTCCTGAAGCGGTATAATTATTCTTCCAGAATAATGTGCCGTTATCACCATCATAAGCGTACACGGTATTGTTTACCGTCGCGATAAATACCACATTATGAGTGCCGGATCCGATGGATAGATTACCTACAACCAGAGGTTGCGCATATACCTGATCATCAACAAGCATCCTAAAAAGCACTCCAAATTGTTTCGCATTCACATTGGCAGTAGTAAGCACGGTTTCCTGGTTATTCAAACCGGCACGCGTATTGTTATTGTGCTGGGTAAGCACAGAGATATGCTGTGTGTTTGACGAAGGATTGATAGGCGTGTCTGGTGGTATAGGGATTGCAGGGGGAATAGGATACGGAGCGGGTGTTTCCTTTTTTTTGCAACTGAAGCAAATGATTATTAGCAAAAAAAGGTATGGGAAATTTCTATTCATTTATTTGCAGGTTTGAATAATCAATAAATTTTTTCTGATTATGAATAATTAGTTTCGGATACAAGTGACTGGCCTGATTAAAATCCCTTCTTCAATAATTTTGATCTTTTCTATAGTGTACACAACGGATTTTCTGAAATGCACAGGTGTCCAATAAAAGTAAAGTTTTTATTTAATAAATAATAGTCACACAAAAAGCTTAATCACTTATTTTACGGATCAGGTTATTTTGATAATCCGCAACATATATGTCCCCCTGCTGGTCCACTGCAACTCCGTAAGGCCTGTTAAAAGAAGCAGTTGTAATATCGCCGTTCGTTGAGCCCCGAACGCCTGTTCCTGCTAAAGTACTAACAACGCCGTCCGGGCTTATTTTGCGGATTTTATTATTTTCAACATCGGCTACATAAAGGTTGCCGCTTTTATCAACCGTAATTCCGGCCGGATGCGAAAATGAAGCAGCCGTGTCTTTTCCATCCGCAGCGCCCTTATTCTTTTTTCCTGCAATTGTAATGACTATACCTGAGGGGCTGATTTTCCGGATCATGTTATTATAAGTATCGGAAACATATATATTACCACTCCGATCGACGGCAATCCCGCCCGGTAAATAAAATGAAGCAGAACTGTCTTTGCCATTTGTTGAACCGGGATTTCCATTTCCGGCAATATTCGTTATTTTCCCCGACGGACTTATTTTTCGAATCATGTCTTTCGCCCAATCGGCGACATAAATATTTCCGCTGGTATCGACTGCAATTCCCGCGGGGTTGTCGAACTGCACAATTTCTGATGACCCGTATTTTTTTCCATCCGGCCTTATCCCGCCAATCGTAGTTACCTGACCACCCGGACTTATTTTCCGGATCAGACTGTTATGTGTATCGGCAACATAAACATTGTCATTTTTATCCACTGCCACTCCGGCCGGGTTAAAAAAGGAAGCTTTTGCGGCTTCGCCATCTGCAAAGCCCACAGCGCCGGTGCCGGCAAATGTGGTCACCATGCCATCCGGGCTGATCTTCCTTATCTGGTTATTATGAGAGTCGGCCACATATATGTTTCCAGATTCATCAATCGCCAGGCTCATCATATTTGAGAAACTGGCTTCGGCTGCCCTGCCATTCACAGAGCCCATGATGCCTGTTCCTGCAAGCGTTGTGACTCGGGGAGACTTATTCCTGATCCTGCAGCCAATAACGAATAGAATGGCCGTCAAAATCAGCCATATTGATTTTTTCATGTAATCGGTAACATTGAAACGGTTAACTATGAAGCATTTCCAACCCGGCGGGTTGAGATTATACAGCTATTTTAATCCGGCGCAATTTAAACTATTTTAATAATTACATGTTGGACATCTATATGTATTGATATGGCGAAACAAAAATCTTATAAATCATGAAATACGCACTAATCCTGATTGCCCTTTGCTCCAACCTGGCCCATGGCCAGTATTCGCTGGGCCTGAACCTGGAAAAAAACCATGACTATTTTCTTAATATTAACACAATCCTGCAGGCAAATACTGAAATGAACGGTCAGAAAATGCAAGTAATCTCGAACATGACAGCATTCGCCAGGTTCAGGGTCGTCAGGGCATCTGAACTGGAGTATGAATTGGAAGCTTCGTATGACAGTATTCATGTGGCAATTAAGTCGCCGATGGGAAAGATGGAATTTAGTACTAACAATGTATCGGGAAATAATGATATGGGTGCCGGCGGATTGAATGACAAACATTTTACTGTAGTCCTGTTAAAAAACGGAGCTATAAAGAAAATTGAAAACCACGATTCAACGGGATATTCGTCCATGCTGAAAAATTTTCCCGTGGCAGAAGGAATCAGGCAGATGCTCATGATGGGGCGTTTCCATCATTCGTTTAACCACGAAGCGATGAGAAAAAATTTAGAAAAACTTACTGCCATTTTTCCGAATAAAAAAGTAAACCTGAATGATACCTGGGGTGAAACCATCATTCCGGATTCGGGTACGGATAACAGTATAAAAACGAATTATCAGTTGACAGATTACCATTCCGGCGTTGCAACGATCAAAGGGAATTCAGAAACAAAACTGACCGGCAACCAAAAACAAGAAGCCAGGTTTCCCGCGATGATTGATCTCCGGGGAAAATCTGAATCCACCCTTAAAGTAGAGGCGGCAACAGGATGGATCAGGGAAGGAGAAATCAAAGAGGAACTGAATGGGCAAATTAAATTAAAGACCACTGCGGGGTCTCAGGAAGGAGATACATGCCCGATACAAATCGAGGCTACGGTGAAAATTTCAGGCAGGTAGCCCCGTGTCATTAAATTTCGTTTATTCGCCCGAGTTCAGCGTTTCACGGCCTGCGTTTAATGTTCTGCGTTCAGCATAAAGCTGCTTCGCAGTGGCGCAGATGGCTTCAGCATCGAACCTGGACTGGTGCTGCAATTGTTTTAGTGAGCCGTGTTCAACCACTTCATCCGGAATTCCGAGCAAAATTACCTCCGCCTGGTAGTTATGTGCAGCCATAAATTCGAGGACGGCTGAACCGAATCCGCCCGCGATGGAACCATCTTCAACGGTTATGATCTTATTGAATTGCTGAAAGATTTCATGGAGCAGATCTTCGTCCAGCGGTTTTGCGAAGCGCATATCATAATGCGCCGGATCAAGGTCTTCCGTGCGAAGTGACCGGATAGCCGCGGTTGCAAAATTTCCAGGATGACCGAAAGAAAGAATTGCAAGTTCCCTGCCATCCTTCAGCATTCTCCCTTTACCGATTGGAATTTCCCGGAATGGCGTTTTCCATTCAGGCATCACACCTTCTCCACGGGGATATCTGATGGCAAATGGATGGGTGGTGGAATCGAGCTGGGCGGTATACATCAGGTTACGAAGTTCCGATTCATTCATGGGCGCACTCACAATCATATTCGGAATACATCGCAGATAGGCAATATCGTAAGCCCCGTGATGGGTTGGACCATCTTCTCCTACCAGCCCGGCCCTGTCCAGGCAAAAGATCACAGGAAGGTCCTGGATAGCCACATCATGCACAACCTGATCATAGGCCCTTTGCATGAAGGTGGAATAGATATTACAGAAAACGCGCATGCCCTGAGTGGCCATCCCTGCGCTGAGGGTAACTGCATGCTGCTCGCAAATGCCAACATCAAACGCGCGGTCCGGCATTTCATCCATCATAAATTTCAGGGAACTCCCACTGGGCATTGCCGGCGTTACGCCGAAAATCTTTGGATTTTTTTCAGCAAGTTCAATGATGCTGCGACCGAATACATCCTGGTATTTCGGAGGCTGAACGGTATCGAATTTCTTCTTATAAATTTCACCGGTGATTTTATCAAAGAAACCAGGCGCATGCCATTTGGTCTGATCGCTTTCCGCCTGAGCATATCCCTTTCCTTTTACGGTAATGATGTGCAGGAGTTTGGGTCCGGGAATATTTTTCAGGTCATCGAGTGTATCTATCAGTTTGTTGAGGTTATGTCCGTCGATCGGGCCGAAATAGCGAAGCTTAAGCGCTTCGAAGAGGTTGCTGCTTTTACTGACAAAACTCTTTATGCTGTGTTCGATCTTGCTGGCAATTTCCCGGCTGAAATGGCCGCCCACTGGAAGTTTGCCCAGCGCTTTCCAGATATCATCCTTAAACTTGTTATAGGTTTGAGACGTGGTGATATCTGTCAGATATTCTTTCAAAGCGCCTACGTTCTGATCAATGCTCATACAATTATCATTCAGGATGATCAGGAGATCCGTGTCCGCAACGCCTGCGTGATTCATCCCTTCAAAAGCAAGTCCGGCCGTGAGCGCCCCATCGCCAATTACGGCTACAATTTTTCGATCTGATTCTCCCTTGTATTTCGCAGCCATGGCCATTCCAAGGGCTGCGCTGATGGACGTGGAAGAATGACCCACACCGAAAGTATCGTAGACGCTTTCGTCACGGTTTGGAAAACCGCTGAGCCCTTTGAATTTTCTGTTGGAGGAAAAATTATCGCGCCTGCCTGTCAGGATTTTATGACCGTATGCCTGGTGACCCACATCCCATACCAATTGGTCATACGGGGTATTGAAAACGTGGTGAAGGGCCACTGTGAGTTCGGCAACACCCAGACTCGCAGCAAAATGCCCTCCGTGTAAACTCACTACATCAATAATGTACTGTCGGAGTTCGTCCGTAAGCTGCTGCAACTGTTCCCGGTTCAAATCTTTAAGATCGGCCGGTGAGTCTATAGATTGTAAAAGGGGTCCCGGAACAAGGTCCATCCGTTAGGTTTAACGTGCAAAAATAGCAAATTCAGCGGATATTCATCGGGCGGATCCGGGATGCCATCCCCCTGTCAGCGCGGCCATTGACCGCCAAATCCCCCGAAATATCCACTAGTACTAAATTATAGGGAATAGCAGATTTATCCTCTAGATTTGCCCTGAACTGAGGAGTATGCAAAAATCAAGTAAATACTACTGGTGGCTCCAGCTTGGCGGCTGGGTATTGCCGGCCATCATGTTTATTCTGGTGGACTCTTTGAGTGACCAGAAAGTGAATGCGCGGCTGATCGAGCAGCTGCTCGTGATGGTGTTTGCGGGAATTTTTACAACGCATTTATTCAGGGAGTACATCCGGCGGTCCAGATGGTTGCTGATGCCGGTTGAGAAGGCGGTCCCAAAGTTCCTTATCGGCATTGTGATCGTTTGTATAGTGGATAGCCTTATCCGGCTATGGCTGATTGATCTGCTGAACCTTTCAAGCAGCATTAGAAAACTTGAATTTACTACCCGTTTTTACTTTGCTACTCTTGAAAACAGCATGTTCATTATTCCATGGACCCTGATCTATTATTTCTATCACTATATTGAGAAAAGCCGGAAGCAGCAGCTGGATACACTGAAGCTTGAGGCCCTGGTGAAGGAACTGGAACTAAAAACAATCAAGTCCCATATCAACCCTCATTTTATTTTTAATGCCCTCAACAGTATCCGGGCATTAATTGATGAAAATCCGGTGAGGGCAAGAACAGCAATTACCGAGTTAAGTAATATACTGAGGAGCAGCATGCAAACGGAGAAACAGGAAACCGTTTTCTTTGAAAAAGAGCTTGATATCGTCAAGGATTATCTGGCCCTTGAACATATCCGTTTTGAAGACCGGCTAAAAGTGCGATACGAGATCTCGGAGGATACCCTTAATCAGCCCATTCCGCCCATGATGCTGCAAACACTGGTAGAAAATGCGATCAAACACGGGATCAGCAAACAGTTGAGCGGAGGAACAGTAACTATTATTTCTGACCTGAAGGATCAATATCATGAACTGGTGATCCGCAATACCGGAAGGCTTGATGAACCTGGAAATGAAGACGGCTTCGGATTGATGAGCACCCGCAACCGATTGCAGTTGCTCTTTGGAGAGCATGCAAATTTTGATATCCGTGAAGTAAATGGGAATACCGTAGAAGCTGTATTGCATATTCCGTTGACATAAAACAAACCGTATGATCAGAGCCGTTATCATAGACGACGAAAGGCTTGCGCGCAACGAATTGAAAAAATTGTTGCTCGAATTTCCCGAGATAGAAGTGGTTGCCGAGGCGGCGAATGCAAACGAAGGAATTGAAAAGATTGACAGCCTCAATCCCGATCTGGTATTCCTGGATATCCAGATGCCAGGTAAAACCGGATTTGATATGCTTGCTGAACTGGAAAAAGCGCCCGACGTAATATTTACTACAGCATACGACGACTATGCCCTGAAAGCATTTGAAGTAAATGCGCTGGACTATTTATTGAAGCCGGTGGAACCCCGGAGGCTGGCAGATGCCCTGCAGAAACTGCATCTGGAGGAAAGCCGCGACCGCGAAGGGATTTCAGACGACGAGATCACGGTCAACAAAACGCTTTTGCATGAAACTGACCAGGTATTTGTAAAGGACGGCGAACGGTGCTGGTTTGTAAAACTGGCTGAAATCCGTTTATTTGAAAGTGTTGGAAACTATGCCAAGATTTATTTTGGGTCACATAAACCGCTTATCCTGAAATCACTCAATGCCCTGGAAGAAAGACTCGACGAGAAGGTTTTTTTCCGGGCCAACCGCAAACATATTGTAAACCTCAGGCTGATTGAAAAAATAGAACCCTATTTTAATGGCGGCTTACTCCTGGAACTGAAAGGAGGAGAGAAAATTGAAGTAAGCAGGAGGCAAACCGTAAAGTTCAAAGAGATGATGAGCTTATAATACAGTCGCAATAGTCACATGAGATCTGAATTTTTTGTCTCTCTGCTGTTTATCAGCACCGCAGGGTTTGCACAACCTTCAGTCGACCTGATCCGCCGGGACAAGGTAACAAACATCGAAAAAATCTTATCGGCAAATGATATGGGGGGCCGCCAGGTTTTTACGCCGGGAATTGAAAAAGCAGCTGCTTTCATCATCCGGGAATTTGATTCAGCAGGATTGATTCCAATGGATGGTAGCGAAGGATACCGGCAGAACTTTACCATCCTGAAGACGAAATTGACGGAAGCAGGTGCGGTGCTGGATGGTGTGCCATTAGGTGCCGGGCAGATCATTGCTTTTACCGCATTGCCAGAACTTAAATTGACCCAGAACGATCAGTACCAAAAAGTAATTATTAAAGAGGACGGGGATTTCCGGCAGGCGCTCCTCAAATACCTGGATGCGGATAAAAATTATCTTATCCTTGTAGATACGACCCTTTCAAATAGTTTTTCGCGGCGGGTTAATTTTCATTTTCCACAGTTTGAAGGCTCGGGCAACCGGATCTTTCTATTAACGAGTGCTGATCCTGACATTTTTGTTATTCATGTAAAACAGGAAATATCCAAACAATCCCTGACCAATATCGTCGGTGTTCTTCCAGGGAAATCATTGAAAAATGAATATGTAATTTTTTCTGCCCACTATGATCATCTGGGTATCGGAGAACCTGACGAAAACGGTGACTCCATTTACAATGGCGCCAATGACGATGCATCGGGAACAACTGCCGTTATCACGCTGGCGAAATATTTCAGCAAGTTGCACAGCAATCAGCGCTCTCTTATTTTTGCCGCTTTTACTGCGGAGGAAACCGGCGAATTTGGATCGGCTTATTTTTCAAAGGGTTTGGATCCGGATAAGATTGCTGCTATGTTTAATATTGAAATGATTGGAACGGAAAGTAAATGGGGAAAGAATTCGGCATACATCACAGGCTTTAATATAACGGATATGGGTGCTATCATGAAGAGGAACCTGGAAAAAACCAAATTCAGGTTTTATCCGGATCCTTATCCGGATCAGGATCTGTTTTACCGGTCCGATAATGCAACGCTTGCCAAAAGGGGTGTTCCCGCACATACAATATCAACTTCTAAAATGGATTCAGAACTCCATTACCATAAGCAAAGCGATGAGATTGAAACCCTGGATATGGTTAATATGACCGAGATCATCCAGGCCATTGCCATCAGCGCGGGAACGATTATTTCGGGAAAAGATACTCCTGTAAGGATCCGGCCCTGACGCTTACCTGTTTGCAGGGATCGGGCCGACACTTCCATAGAAAGAAATAAGCTGCCTGTAGTTGCTGGTGATCTGGACCGTGCAATAGCCACCCGAGCTGACACTAAGCTGTATTTTGCTGGCATTCCTCTGATCCTTAGGTGTTATCAGGATAAACCATCCGCCCTTTTTAGTATCCTGTTCTTCATAGCTAAAGGAAGTGCTGTTAAAACTGATCCCTCCATTTGTTTCTCCAGGACTGGCAGAATAAGCGACACCGTAATAAGGCAGATTCGCGCTTAAGGTATCGCCGGAAACAGTTAAGCTATACAGACTGGTCAGGTGCCTTGTGGCCCCGCCCATTGCCGTAGCTGTCTGCGCATTGAATGTATAATGCCGGGATGTTATATTAGCTTTCAGCTGATTGTATTGGTCATTCTTTTTATCCTGCCTTGCAGTTTGAGCCCGGGTGTCCAAGGTTATAAATAAAGCCAATGGCATGAAAAGCCGGATTGCATTCCTGAATTTCATATGTTTTTTTATAAGATTTGCAAAATCCGGGCCGGAGAGGGTTCTAAGTGTTAAGGCTAATTGAATTTAGTCAGTACTCTTTTCATTTCTTCAACGATCTCCGGGTTGCTCAGATTGCCCAGGCTTCCTTCGTGCGTATGGTTAAGAGAACGGGACGGATCAAAAGAAAAATCTCCGCTGGCAATTTGATTGCCGACAGTTCTATAGGCTTCACGGAATGAATTTCCCTTTTTAACAAGGTCATTTACTGCTTCGACACTGAACAGGTGCTTGTATTTTTCATCATTCAGGATATTTTTTGTGATCCGGATTTCTGAAAGCATGAGCATAGTCATTTGAAGGCATGCTTTCAATTCTTCAATTGCCGGGAAGAGAATCTCTTTTGTGAGTTGCATATCCCGGTGATATCCGGAAGGAAGATTAACCATGAGCAGGCCAAGCTCATTAGGCAGGGACTGAATGCGGTTGCATTTTGCCCTGATCAATTCGAAGACATCCGGATTTTTTTTATGCGGCATAATGCTACTGCCCGTAGTCAGTTCATCAGGGAAAGATATGAATCCGAAATTCTGGTTCATATATAAGCAGCAATCCATGGCGAGCCGCGAAAGCGTAGAGGCAATAAAAGCCATGCCGGAAGCCACTGCTTTTTCCGTTTTCCCCCTGCTCATCTGCGCATATACGGAATTGTAGTGAAGGGTTGAAAAATGCAGGAGTTCGGTGGTCATCTTTCTGTTCAAGGAAAGAGAGGATCCGTATCCCGCGCCACTTCCAAGAGGGTTTTTATTTACCACAATGTAGGCGGCGGCGAGCATTTCAAGGTCGTCCGTCAAACTTTCAGCATAGGCCCCGAACCACAGGCCGAAGGAAGAGGGCATGGCAATCTGCAAGTGTGTATATCCAGGAAGCAGATCAAGCCGGTACTGATTGCTAAGGGAGATCAGCAGATCAAACAATGTGCTCACTTCAGCTTTAATTTCCAGCATTGCCGCACGCAGAAAAAGTTTGATATCGACAGCAACCTGGTCGTTCCTGCTTCGGCCGCTGTGAATTTTTTTTCCGGCTTCGCCTATCGATTTTGTAAGGTTGAATTCCACCTGGGAATGCACGTCTTCCACGCCGGCCTCGATTTGAAAATGGCCCGCACGTATATCGGCCAGCATAGTCTCCAGCGCATTTTTTATTGACCGGCCTTCTTCAGCAGTCAGCATTCCAATACTTCCGAGCATGGCGGCGTGAGCCAGGGAACCCTCAACATCGTATTGAGCCAGCAGGATATCGAATTCCCTGTCCCGCCCGATCGTGAATTTTTCAATGATCTCATTGACTTTTGATCCGTCTTTTTGCCACAATTTCATTGGTGGTTTTTTTGGCTTAACAATTTTTAGGTGGATGGTATATGGTGGATGGTGGATGGACTAAATATCGAAGCCGGCTTTGGATGTCCATCTACAATCCACCATATACCATCCACTTTTCAAATAAATGCATTCAACAACTCAATATACGTCTCAATTCCCTCCTTGATTTCATCAATATAAATATATTCATCAGCAGTATGGCTCCTGGCCGAATCTCCGGGTCCCATTTTCAATGCAGGAAAGGGCATGAGGGCTTTATCGGATGTGGTTGGCGATCCGTAATATCCCCTGCCCAGGGCAATGCCTGCTTTAACCAGCGGATGATCCAGGGGAATGGAAGTAGACTTCATCCTGGTCGTACGCGGTTTAAAATGACTTTTCAGATTGAGCTTCAGCGCGTCCAGGATCTCTTCAAAACTGTACAATTCGTTTACCCGAACGTCCATAACATATTTACATTGGGCAGGCACTACGTTATGCTGTTTATTTTCTGTATCTATAACGGTTACGCTCATGCGCGTTTCGCCCAGTAAGGCGCTTTTCTTCCCGAACCGGTAATTGCGTATCCATTCTATGTCTTCAATCGCTTTATACAGGGCATTCTCCCCTTCATTCCTTGCAGCGTGGCCCGGCCGGCCGGATGCGACGCAATCGATCACCATCAGCCCTCTTTCGGCAACGGCCATTTCAAGTCTGGTTGGTTCTCCAACAATGCCGAAATCAATCTGACCCAGGTACGGAAGTACGAGTTCGATGCCGTTTACGCCACTGATCTCTTCTTCTGCGCTGGCGGCAAATACCACGTTGTGCTTCAGGTCCTCACTATGGTAATAATGGAGAAAAACGGCAATAAGGCTTACCAGGCAGCCTCCGGCATCATTGCTTCCCAGTCCGTATAGCTTTCCCTCCCTGACGGTTGGCGTAAAAGGATCCATACTGTAATTCTTATTTGGTCTCACCGTATCGTGATGGGAGTTTAACAGAATACTCTGCCTTGAGGCGTGATAATTCCTGTTCCGGGCGTAAATATTATTGCCAACCCGGGCAAAGGGTACCTGGTGGCGTTCAAAAAAGGCGCAAATGAGTTCAGCAGTATCATTTTCTTCTTTTGAAAAAGAGGGTGTGGCGATCAATTCCTTTAAAAGGCTTATCGCTTCTGACTTCAAAGATTCAAGGGATAAATTACTCATGGCTGATGGTTGTTCCAGCTTTTCCGGTTAAAAGATTTCCGAGGTCCTCTGCTTTTCCGATGATGACTTTTTTCACTCCATGATCAATGGCTGCAAAAGCATTATCCAGTTTTGGTATCATGCCTGCAAAAATTTTCTTTGACTCCTTAAGCTCTTCAAAATACAAGGGATTGATTGAAGGGATTACAGATTTTTCATCATCCAAATTCAATAAAACGCCAGCTTTTTCGAAGCTGTATATAAGCCTCACCTGAAACGCAGCGCTCATGGCTTTCGCTATTTCCTGTGCAATAGTATCGGCATTGGTATTCAGCAACTGGTTTTTGCCATCGTGCGTAATCGGTGCCATTACAATCGTCAATCCCTGGTGCAGCAGGTCTCCCAGCCATTCTGCATTAACATGATCAATGTCTCCTGCAAAGCCATAATCTACTTTCGCGACAGCTCTTTTGTGTGCCAATATACAATTCCCGTCAACACCGCAAATGCCGGTTGCATTGCATTGGAGTGATTGCAGCAGGGCGACAATATTTTTATTGATATACCCGGCATAGACCATCGTAATGATCTTGAGTGTTTCCGCATCGGTTAGCCTCCGGCCTTCAACTAATTGCTGAGGGATACCCATTTTCTCTGCCATCCGGGTAGCCATTTTTCCCCCGCCATGAACCAGGATCTTTTTGGCGGGAATAGCCGCAAATTTTTTCAGAAAAGAGAAAAGCTCAATTTCTTCATCAATGATATTTCCGCCGATCTTTATGACATACAGGTCTTCCATCCGCTAAAATTGAGATTGAAGGATATCACTTAGAACGGCCTGTGCAGCCCATACCCGGTTGCCCGCCTGCCTCGTAACAATACTGTGCGGACCATCCAGCACTTCATCGCTGAGTTCCACATTTCTGCGAACGGGAAGGCAATGCATTACTTTAGCTTTATTGCTCACGCGCAATTTCTCATCGGTCAGCATCCATTCCGGGTCATTGGTATAAATTTTACCATAGTCCTTATACGTGCTCCAGTTCTTCACATATACAAAATCAGCATTTTTCAAAGCTTCATCCTGGTCATGCGTAATCCTTGCTCCTTTAGTAAACGCAGGGTCCAGTTCATAATCTTCGGGATGGGTAATTACAAAATCCGCCTTGCCCCAGGCATTGATCCATTGTGAAAAGCTATTAGCCACGCATTGCGGCAGCGGCTTCACATGCGGGGCCCAGGTAAGCACGATCCGGGGTCTTTTTATTGACGGTGCCGATGCCATCGATTCCGTAATTGTAATAATATCTGTCAGGCTTTGCAATGGATGCAGTGTTGCACTCTCCATGCTTACCACCGGAATGCCCGCGTATTTTACAAATTGGCGGATATATAATTCACTATAATCGTCTTCCTTGTTTTTCAGGGAAGGGAAGGTGCGGATGCAGAGGATGTCAAAATACTTTCCCAGCACGGGGGCTGCGTCCTTAATATGTTCAACCGTATTTCCGCTCATGATAGCTTCTTCTTCAAACTCCAGCGCCCATCCTTCTTTGTCCACATTGAAAATGATGGGCTCCAGACCCAACTGACGGGCCGCCACCTGCGTGCTGAGACGCGTACGGAGACTTGGATTCAAAAACAACAGGCCGATCCTTTTGCCTTCCCCGAGGTTTTTGTCTGCCAGTGGATTTTTCTTGTAATACAAAGCTTTATTGATCAGCTTGTCCAGGTCAGCAACATCATCTATGGAAATAAAATTTTTCATGCCTGACTAACCAGATTTGCAGTTGAGGTTAAGTGGTTGATCTCTTCTGTTAAGGACTCCATAAACTCTTCAGCTTCTTTTTTTCTGAGGGCAAGTGATGGAAGCAACCGGATGGTATTTGGTTTTGATTCCCCCGTGAATACCTGCTGATGGTGTAAAAGATCCTTGCGCAGATCTTTTAATTCTCCGTCAACATCAAAGCCGATCATCAGGCCTTTACCTCTCAGATTTTTGAGCTCTTTTATTTCCGCTAAAGCATTCATCAGGAAATCGCCCGTCGACTTCGCATTTTCCATCAGCTTTTCTTCTTCCAATACTTCCAGAACGGCCAGGGCCGCCGCGCAGGCCAGGTGGTTGCCACCGAAAGTTGTGCCCAGCATGCCATGTTTTGCCTTCAGATGAGGAGCGATCATAATGCCGGCTACCGGAAATCCATTTCCCATTCCCTTCGCCATACTGTAAATGTCAGCGTTGATACCGGCATGATCGTGAGAGAAAAATCTGCCTGTTCTTCCATATCCGCATTGAACACTGTCAGCAATAAATACTGCGTTATGCCCGGAACAGAGAGAGCGGATTTTTTGCAGGAAAGAAAGGTCGGCAACATGAATACCGCCAACGCCCTGGATGCCCTCTATGATAACTGCAGCGGTTTCATTACCGTGTTTTGAAAAATATTCCTCCAGCGCCTGCTCATCATTAAAGGGGAGAAAAATAACATTTTCCGTTTGATTGACCGGAGCGACGATGGCGGGATTGTCGGTGGCGGCTACAGCCAGAGACGTTCTGCCATGAAAAGATTTTCTGAATGCAACAATTTTTTTTCTCCCGTTGTGAAAGGAAGCGAGCTTGAATGCATTTTCGTTGGCCTCTGCACCGGAGTTGCAAAGGAATAGCTGGTAATCATCCTTGCCGGAAACCTTTCCGAGTTTTTTTGCGAGCTCGGCTTGTAAAGGGATATTGACCGAATTCGAATAGAAAGCCACCTGATTCAGCTGCTGTGTAATGCGGGATACAAAGTGCGGATGGGTATGTCCAATAGAAATGACCGCATGGCCACCGTACATATCCAGGTATTGCTGACCGGCATCATCCCAGAGATAAGAACCTTTTGCCCTGGTGATGGTGATATTGTTGATGGGGTATACGTCGAATAGATTCATTTGCCTGATTTTAATATTTACACTTTTTTAGGTTGATGGTTGATGGTTGATAGTTGATGGAATTCAGGTGCGAATTCCCAAATAAAGTCCATCAACTATCAACCATCAACCATCAACGATTACCTCATAGTTTCAAAAATAATTCGCCTTCAACCTCAGTCCCGAGCACTCATCCAGGTCAAACATCAGGTTCATATTCTGAACTGCCTGTCCGGATGCGCCTTTCAACAGATTATCGAGCGCTGAATGGATCACCAGAACATCATCTGCTTTCTCCAGTTGGAGTATACATTTATTTGTATTCACCACCTGTTTCATAAAAATCGGCTCCCCGGTGACCACAGTGAATGGATGATCCGCATAAAAATCTTTATAGACTTCCGTTATTTCCTTTATGTCCTTTTTGGAATTCACCTGGGAGCTCACAAAGATTCCCCGCGCAAAATCTCCGCGCCAGGGCACGAAGTGAACGCCCGGGCCCGATTTGGAAAATCCATGCTGCAGCTGGGACAGTGATTGATTCACTTCAGCGAGGTGCTGGTGCGTCAAAGTTTTATAAGCCTGAATATTGTTGACCCGCCAGGAAAAATGAGCTGTTGAAGAAAGACCCTGGCCTGCACCGGTGGATCCCGTGATGCCGGTCGTGAATACTTCAGTAAGCCATTTCATTTTCGCCAGGGGCAGCAACCCCAGCTCAATAGCAGAAGCAAAACATCCCGGGTTTGCGATATTCCTTGCCCTCTTAATTTCATTCCTGTTTAATTCAGGCAACCCATATATGAAGGGAAATTCATTTCCGGGATAATGATTATTGCCGCTGACCCGGAAATCCTGCGACAGATCAATGATCCTGATGTTTTTTTCAAGTGGATTTTCTGCGAAAAATTTTCTCGCTGCGCCATGACCTACGCACAAAAAAATGACATCAATATCCTGCTGCACCTTGTCCTGAAAACATATTCCCGTGTCTCCGGCAAGATCGTGGTGAACGCTGGAAACCTCTTTTCCTGCGTTGCTCTTACTTTGAACGAATACAATCTCGGCATGCGGATGATGGATCAGTATCCTGATCAATTCGCCGCCGGTATATCCTGCGCCGCCGCTAATGCCAATTCTTATTTTCTTCATTTGGCTGTATTGCTCTTATCGTTTATTTTATGGAATATCATTGACTGGTTTCCAAAAATTTTTGCGAATCCCTTCACATCATCCCCGGTCCAGCCGCTATTCATTTCCCCGTAAGACCCAAATCGGCTGCTCATCAGGTCGTGCGGACTTTCCACCCCGGTTACCGTAAAGCGGTATGGCTCCAGCGTAACAAATACTTTTCCGGAAACCGTGCTTTGTGTATCCTCCAGAAATTTCTCCATGTTGCGCATGGTTGGATCCAGCATCTGGCCCTCATGTAGCCAGTTTCCGTACCATGCTGCCAGCTGATCCTTCCAATAGAGTTGCCATTTGGTCAGCGTGTGTTTTTCCAGCAGGTGATGCGCCTTGATGATAATTAATGGCGCGGCGGCTTCAAAGCCCACACGGCCTTTGATCCCGATGATCGTATCACCTACATGAATGTCGCGCCCGATACCGTAAGGTTGCGCGACCGATTGCAAGAACTGAATGGCTTTTACCGGATGTTCAAATTTTTTATCATTGACCGCAAACAATTCCCCTTTTTCAAAGTGGAGGATGATCTTCTGCGGACTCCTGGAAGAAACCGGTGTCGGCCACGCATTCTCCGGCAGATAGTCTTTCGAATTCAGTGTTTCCTTTCCGCCAACGGAAGTTCCCCAGAGGCCTTTATTGATACTGTACTGTGCTTTATCAAAGTTCATGCTTACACCATGTTCTTTCAGAAAGACGATTTCCTGTTCACGGCTGAGTCTCAAATCGCGAATGGGGGTGAGAATTTCCGCCTGGGGCACCATGCTTTGAAATACCATGTCGAACCTGACCTGATCATTTCCCGCCCCCGTACTGCCGTGGGCAACATAGGCCGCACCGGTTTCCTGAACATAGTTCGCCACGGCGATGGCCTGAACCATCCTTTCGGCGCTTACGCTTAAGGGATAGGTTGCATTTTTTAATACATTTCCGAAAATCAGGAAGCGGATGCAGGATCTGTAATAATCCTCCGTTACATCAACGGATCTGAAAGAAGCAATATCCAGTTGCTTTGCCCTTTCTTCAATGCCAAACATTTCCTCCCTGCTGAAGCCACCGGTATTTACCGTTAGGGCATGCACTTCCAGTCCCTTTATCCGGTTAAGATAAATTGCACAATATGTGGTATCAAGGCCTCCACTATAAGCCAGAACAACTTTTTTGTTTTCTTTATTCATTGATCCCGACCGGTTTAATTCTTAATTATTCATCCTGTTTCTTATTTCCTTTTGATCATCCGGAACAGGCCGGGAACGGCCGGCACCATATCCACTTTTTCCTTGCGGATCAGGTGTTTGAGCAGTCCCCACTGCTTGATCTTCATAAAGCGTTCGTAGAGTTTGCTTTTTTTATTGAAATCCCTCGAGGTATCTTCCGGCTTGTTATTTACTTCTGCAGGATCATAGAGCATGGCGGTGCACATGCAGTTTTTGCGATCCTTACTCATCAGAATCTCATAGTTCACGCAGCTTTTGCAGCCGGCCCAAAACGCTTCATCCTGTGTGAGCTCAGAATAGGTGACCGGCTCATAACCCAGGTCTGAATTGATTTTCATCACGGCCAGGCCGGTCGTCAGCCCAAAGATCTTAGCGTTTGGATAATGCTTGCGGCTCAGATCGAAAATTTTTTTCTTGATCTTTTTTGCCAGCCCGCTCTTGCGGAAGGTGGGCGCTACGATGAGCCCGGAATTGGCAACGTATTCGCCATGGCTCCAGGTTTCGATATAGCAAAAGCCGGCCCAGATATCATCCCCGGTAAAGGCGATCACGGCTTTCCCTTCACGCATCTTGGCCTTGATATAATCAGGGCTTCTTTTTGCTATGCCGGTTCCACGCGCCTTTGCGGAAGACTCCATTTCGTCGCAGATGATCTGGGCAAAATCCTGATGGGTTGCATCTGCGGTGAGTATCTTGAACTTTTGTTCTTGTTCCATTGAATAATTACATGAGATAAAAAATGCCAATGACCTTGTCATTGATTAAGTGACCCGTCTGGTTACGGGGCATAGGTCCTGAAGGAGTTCTATGGATGGAGTATATCAACGTCGTACCCAAAAGGGAATGGGACGAACAGAAAAAATAACGCATGGGGGCGCTACAAAAAACCCACGCTTATTGAAGGCGTGCAATACCATTCCGGTAAGGACTGATATGGGTGAGTTTTTTTTCATTTCATGGGAAAATGAGATGACAAATTTTTTTATCTATACAAAGAAACAGCTTTTTTATAAAGTTTGGGGAATAATTTTGGTTAAAAAACGGAGGGAAATGGGGTTAATTTGAAAATTTGATAATTTGAAAATTTGAAAATGGTTTGCCAGATGAAGGATTTTCGAAAGAATATCCGGGTTTTTAGCCTCATGTACGGGTTTTTAGGCTTTCCTGGCGGCCCATCTGCCTCTGGCCGGAGGCACTATAACTGGACAGAGAAAATAGATCAGGGGCGTTCCGGGACTGAAACAGAATGCAGCGCATGTACCATTTCAGTCAGCAGGGAAGCGTCTTTTTCAATGGCGCTGCCGACCACGATCAGGTCCGCACCCGCTTTGGCATTGAGATATACTTTTTCAGGATCTTTAATACCGCCGCCAATCAGCAGGGGTGATTCGATGAATGAAGAAACAAGCTGGATCATTTCTTCAGAAATGGGCCGCCTGGCGCCACTTCCCGCATCCATATAGATCAGTTTCATGCCCAGCATTTCGCCTGCCATGGCCGTGCAAAGAGCAATTTCATTTTTGTCGGCCGGAATCGGGCTCGCATTGCTGATATACGATACCGTTGTTGGAGCACCGCCATCGATGACCATATATCCGGTGGAAATGATCTCCAATCCGCTTTTCTTAACGACCGGGGCCGAAATCACGTGCTGACCGATGAGCAGTTCAGGATTTCTCCCTGAGATCAGGGATAGATAGAGCAGCCCGTCAGCATATGGCGATACCTGGGATGGTGAACCCGGAAAAAGAATTACAGGAATATGACAACTAGCCTTGATTTGCTGAACAACCTCGTCGAGCTGGTTAGATATGACCAGGCTCCCCCCAACGAACAGGTAATCGACCCTTGCCCGGGTAGCAAGCTCGATGATTCCGGCAATTTTCGCGGTATCCACTTTATCGGGGTCAATGAGAACGGCAAAGGACTTGCGCCGCTTTCTTTTTTTTGCCAGTAAAGAGGAATAAATCGCGTCCTTCATGATAGGGGGTTCCTCATACAAATGTGCGAAAACTTTCCCGGTTTTGAAAACCAGTCCGAAACGCCTGTTCAGTTAATCGATTATTCTGTCCCGGCCAAAACTTTTTTTGCGGAAACCTGTGGTTTGTATGTGCATAATTCAGATCAGGTAATACGGGCTTGAGATACAGGGTTTATCAACTATTCTTTTCCACAAGTGTTAATATTTCAGGAGAGGAAATCTCAAAATCAAAAAATACTTTCGTTACCTGCTTAACAATTCGGTAATAAGCGGCAGGTCTTCCATAAAACAATTAAAGTCTTCATCCACATGGTTACTCATACGCAATCTGCGAACGGTTTGCAGTTCAGCCGTCGCTTCACCAGGGAAGGAATCAGCGTATTTGATCAATTCGAATATGATTACAGGAGTTCGGTGATCCGGAATCCTTCGGGTGAAATCGTATTTGAGATGACGAATGTGGAAGTGCCCAAATCCTGGAGCCAGATTGCGACGGATATCCTCGCCCAGAAATATTTCCGTAAAGCAGGAGTTCCGCAACCCGATGGTTCGCTGGGCAGGGAGACTTCAGTAAAACAAGTGGCTCACCGCCTGGCCAATTGCTGGAAATCCTGGGGTATACGATATGGTTATTTCTCGAGTGATAGCGATGCACGTATTTTTTATGAAGAGCTCGTTTATTCCATCCTTAATCAGGCCTGTGTTCCGAATAGCCCGCAATGGTTCAATACCGGGCTTTATGAAAGTTATGGCATTACCGGAAAACCGCAGGGGCATTATTATGTAGATCAACTGGACGGGCAATTGAAAAAATCCACATCCGCGTATGAACGCCCCCAACCCCACGCCTGCTTTATACTGAGCGTGGAAGATGACCTGGTAAATGATGGCGGCATCATGGACCTGTGGGTTCGCGAGGCCCGGATTTTCAAGTATGGTTCAGGCGTAGGTACAAATTTCTCGAATATCCGTGGGGAAGGAGAAAAACTGAGCGGTGGTGGCACTTCCAGCGGGTTGATGAGCTTTCTCAAAATCGGTGATCGCGCTGCAGGGGCTATCAAATCCGGAGGAACCACGCGGCGCGCTGCTAAAATGGTTTGTCTCGACCTCGACCATCCCGAAATCATGGACTTCATTAACTGGAAGATGGAGGAAGAAAAAAAAGTGGGAGCTTTAATCGCTGCAGGATATCCGAGCGATTACGAAGGAGAAGCATATAAAACCGTCAGTGGCCAGAATTCAAATAATTCCGTAAGGATCCCCAATTCATTTTTTGAAAAGCTGGAGAACGGCGAGGACTGGGAGCTGAAAGCAAGAAGTGATGGAAGGGTAATGAAAAAAATTCCCGCCAGGGAAGTTTGGAACCAGATTACGTATGCAGCATGGCGTTGTGCAGACCCGGGTACCCAATACGATACTACCATAAACGAATGGCATACATGCCCCAGTGGTGGCCGTATCCGGGCTTCCAACCCCTGCTCCGAGTATATGTTCCTGGATAACACCGCGTGTAATCTGGCCTCCGTAAACCTTCGCAGGTTCTATGATGAGAACAGCAATGACCTGGATGTGGAAGGTTTCGAATATACCTGCCGTTTATGGACTGTGGTACTTGAGGTTTCTGTATTGATGGCCCAGTTTCCGTCAAAAGAAGTTGCCCAGCTCTCATACGATTACCGCACCCTCGGGCTGGGCTATGCCAATCTTGGCTCCATGCTTATGGTGATGGGTATTCCATACGACAGCGAAGAAGCCCGTGGAATTGGGGGGGCCATCAGCGCAATCATGACTGGCGTAGCTTACAAAACATCTGCTGAAATGGCCCGTGCAATGGGCCCATTTCCAAAATTCGAAGAGAACCGCCAGGCGATGTTGCACGTGATGCGCAATCACCGGCTCGCGGCTTACGATGCTGACGAGTATGAAAAACTGCAGATCAAACCCCAGGGGATAAAAGCAAAGTATTGCCCCGACTACCTGCTAACAGCAGCCACGCGTGCCTGGGATGACGCTGTCCAGCTCGGCGAGAAATATGGCTACCGGAATGCGCAATCCACGGTGATAGCGCCTACGGGCACTATAGGACTTGTAATGGACTGCGATACAACAGGTGTGGAACCCGATTTCGCCCTGGTGAAATTTAAAAAATTATCCGGCGGAGGCTATTTCAAGATCATAAACCAATCCGTTCCGGCTGCACTTAAAAATCTCGGTTACAGCGACAGGGAAATTGATTCGATCATCAAATATGCTGTTGGTGCCGGCACTTTTGCCGGAGCGCCACATATCAATCATCAGACCCTTAGTGAGAAAGGATTTTTTGCAGAAGAAATAAAGAAGCTCGACGCATCTGTTGCTTCCGCTTTTGAAATCGGTTTTGTTTTCAATGTGTACAATCTTGGGGAAGAATGCCTGAAGCGTCTCGGATTTCAACCTGAGCAATATTATAATTTTGAATGGAGCCTGCTGGAAGCGCTCGGTTTCTCCGACGACCAAATAGCAGATGCCAATGATTACGTTTGCGGCACAATGACCGTGGAAGGCGCTCCTAATCTCAAAACGGAACATCTTCCGGTATTCGATTGCGCCAATAAATGCGGAAAGATCGGCGAAAGATATATCCATGCGCATGGTCATATCCGTATGATGAGCGCAGTTCAGCCATTCATCAGCGGCGCAATCTCAAAAACGATCAACCTTCCCAATGAAGCGACAGTAGAAGAGATTGCAGATTCTTACCTGCTGAGCTGGAAACTTGCGCTGAAGGCCTGCGCTCTTTACCGGGACGGATCCAAACTTTCGCAACCGCTCAGCAATAAATCAGACAAGAAGAAGAAGCTGGAAACTCCGGAGGAAATGAAAGAGGCAATCCTCGACGAACCCCTGGGCCTCGAACCGAATATTGTGGACATGAGCCAGCTGACCGTGCGTGAACTGCTGGAAGAGGTGCAGAAAAGAGTGCAGTCTTCACCAGACACCAAATTAAAAAGAGAGCTGGCGACCATCGTGGAACGACGCACCCTGCCTGCAAAACGGCGCGGGTTTACCCAAAAAGCAAAGATCAATGGGCAGGCTATTTTTCTTCGCACGGGAGAATATGCTGACGGCACCGTCGGCGAGATCTTCATAGATATGGCCAAGGAAGGCGCCACGATGCGAAGTATGCTGAATTGTTTTGCAATAGCGATTTCCATCGGCCTGCAATATGGCGTACCCCTGGAGGAATTCGTAGAAAAATTTGTTTTCACCCGGTTTGAACCATCAGGCATGGTGGAACACCCGAATATAAAAAGCGCGACATCCATTGTGGATTTTATTTTCCGTTCGCTGGCATACGAATATTTAGGAAGGGCAGACCTTGTACATGTGCTGGATAAACCTGAAGTGATGAATACCGGAAACGCGGAATGGGATCATCCTGCTGCTCCGGAGACGGAAAAAAAAACTCCGCCCTTAAGTGAAGTCAGAATTGTGGCAAAACCAGCGCCAGCGCCCGCTGTGCTGGCTGCTCACAAACTGGTAAAAAATATAAAAATGGATAGTGGGCTGGATGCTGTGAACGCAGCTGCTAAAAGCATGCAAAGTGATGCTCCGGCATGTAATACCTGCGGTCATATTACCATCCGCAGCGGCACTTGTTATAAATGCCTTAACTGCGGTAACAGCATGGGCTGCAGTTAAAGAGCTTTAAAATACTTTGGACGGTTTTACTTAACCATAGGTCCCCGCATTTTTATGCGGGGATCTTTATTGATGTGCAAATGTGGAAATATGTAAATGTGGAAATTTGGAAATTGTCCATGCTTAATTAATACTGGATTTTCCAGAATTGGGACGAATTATCGGCTAATCTGGCAAGGAAATTGGTACTTATTCAGCAATTTTCACGAATTCCGATCGTTAATCTATAACCTCAAATGAAAACCATGAAAAAGATCCTGGCCCTGGCATTACTACTCAGCTTATTGTATTCCTGCAGCAGATCTGTTACGCCGTATCAGGCAGCTACCCATCATTATAACAGTTGCAAGTTCATGAAGTAAAGTTTCTCCCGGAAATTTATTCATCATCAACCATTCCGCTTCTTTAGTACATTGCGTACCATAATTTTCAGTTATGAAGAGGTGGTGGTTGATTTTTTGTTTTCTCTATTCATCGGGTACCTGGGCACAGCCTGCTCCCCGGCCCGCTGCTATTGTATCCGGCCCAATGCCTGGCCAGGTGGAATTACGGACAGCCCGCAGCCTGGTGCAGGATCGCATTTATGCAAATTGTATTATAGGTAAAAAGAATGAACGGGTATTGACTGTAGCATTCCGCGTTGTTGATGTAAACAAACCTGGCACCTGGAGTATTTCAGAAAAACAACTAATCCCATGAGATGATCATCCATTTCAAATACGATAAGAAACAGGTGCTGCATGCCCTGCGGTATCATTTTATTTCCCGGCCCGAGATAAAGATCCTGCTGATTATCCTTAATTTATTTACCATTCTGTGTGCTATCCTTTTCTATCTGCACAAAATTCAACCTATTTCATTTCTTACCTTTTCCTTATTGTGGTTCGTTTTGCTGATTGCGATCTGGAGATTATTGCCATTGAGTGTTTATAAACGATCACACACATTCCTCGATCGGTTCAGCATGGATTTCAACCAGCAGGACGTTATATTACAAACCGAACGGGGATCTCATACCTGGCAGTGGGATGATTTCAGTTCCTTTCTGGAAAGTCCCTATTTTTTTCATCTGTACTTTAACAGCCGTTCCTTTTTCCTTGTACCGAAGGATGCTTTTAGCGATCTGGGTGCGCTGCAGGAAACAAGGGCATTGTTGAGGGAAAAGCTGAGTAAATAGTTGATGGTTCAACCATCAACCATCAACCATTCAGGGTTTTGCCCAATCATGAAAATAATGCGTTCCCCACAAATCGTATCTCTTCAATTCATAAGGCAGTCTTTGCTGGAAATCTTCCCAGTTGCGGGCAGATTTCGGGCTCCACAATACCTCACTGAGTGCGGTTACGCGCGGGAACATCATGTATTCTACTTTTGAAGGCCAGGGCATGTATTCGGTCCAGATATTGGCTTGTCCACCAAGGATATAACGGCCATCCTCAACCGGTAATTCAGCCGGAATGGGTTCATATTTATATACTTTTTCCAGCGGGATAAATCCGCCAATAGTCAGCGAGTCATCGTGCCTGGATTGGTCATAATCCAAATAAACATAAGTTGTGGGCGTCATGATAACCTTGTGCTGTTGCTTGGCCGCTTCAATACCGCCTTTTTCCCCGCGCCAGCTCATCACCACCGCATTGGGAGCGAGGCCCCCTTCCAGGATTTCGTCCCATCCTATCAGGGTCTTGCCTTTACTGTTGATATATTTCTCCATGCATTGAATGAAATAGCTCTGTAACCCATGTTCATCCTTCAAACCAAGATCATGGATTCGTTTCTGGCAAAGCGGGCATCTTTTCCAATTTGTTTTGGGACATTCATCTCCGCCTACATGGATGTATTTTGATGGGAAAAGGGGCGCAACCTCATCAATAACATCCTGCAGGAATTGAAAAACGCTGTCCTTGCCTGCACAGAAAACGTCTTCGGCAACACCCCATTTTTCATAAACGATTTTTCCATTTGCTTTTTTCCCTTCATCAGAGAGTATACTATCAGGAATATTTGTTTTTTCATTGGGGAAACAACTCAGCCAGGGATATGCAGCAATTGCCGCGCTTCCATGGCCTGGCATTTCAATTTCAGGAATAATGGTAACGTAGCGGGCAGATGCATAAGCCACTACATCCCTGATCTGGTCCTGCGTGTAGAATCCTCCATAACGCTGGTTATCATTTCCTTTCCAGGGGCGCTTGCCAATTACGGTACCACCCCGCCAGGCACCTACCTGTGTAAGGAGCGGATATTTTTTTATCTCGATCCTCCAGCCCTGATCTTCGGTCAAGTGCCAATGAAAATAATTCATTTTATGGAGCGCCAGGTAATCAATAAATCTTTTGACGAAGGAGACCGGCATAAAATGCCGTCCCACATCGAGCATTAGCCCGCGGTAAGCAAAGCGGGGTCTATCCTTAATTTGGACCTCTGGTATCGAAAGTGTTTTTGTATCTGATGGAAGAGGCAGAAGCTGAATAAGTGTTTGGATACCGTAGAAGACTCCCGTTTCATTATCCCCATCGATATGAACTCCATTTTTGTCAACTGCTAGATGATATGCGCCCGGAATTGAATCATCCAGCCTTTCATAATTAAGAATAATATTGTTATTGCCATTTGTATTTGAGGTGGTCTGCAGAGTGAAGCCGTAGAATTGCTTCAGGTAGTCGTTGAAAAAACTCACCGAATTATCCATGCCGCTTCCTTCCAGAACAATTTTTGTAGTCGGGTTCATGGAAAAATAACCCATGATGTTTGGCATTTTTACTGAGGCGGGCTGCGGAATGATATTTACCTGCGCTTCTGCACTGTAAACAAAAAACAAAAGGCCAAGGAGAATAAATTTCATGGCAAACAATTTTTGAATACTGCAAACTTATTCTTTTCCGCTAATGTCAGTGCTGTTTTTGAGATTTTGTACGGATATTTGTCAATTCATCAATTGCAACTTTATGCTGTCTTTCATCAACCAGCCATGGCCATGGTATATTTCCGGATTGGCAATTGCCCTGGTTATGACACTGCTTATATTCTTCGGAAAAACCTTTGGTTTTTCGTCCAATCTTTCTAATATATGTTCCATGCTTGGAGCTGGTAAAAAGCTGCCTTTTTTCAATTTCGACTGGAAGAAACAACTGTGGAATCTATGGTTTCTCGTGGGCTCGGTCATCGGAGGATATATTTCAGTACACTGGTTGCGGTCGCCGGAGCCCATGCGTCTCTCTGACGCCACCGTGGCGGACCTGAATCAATTGCATATTCCTTTTGACGGGCGACTGGAACCGGCAGCCCTGTTTAATTGGGAATTCCTCCTGAGCTGGCGGGGTTTGATCTTATTTTTAGCAGGCGGTTTTTTGATCGGTTTTGGAACGAGATGGGCGGGTGGATGCACGTCGGGGCATGCCATATCCGGACTATCGGATTTGCAACTCCCTTCGCTGATTGCCGTAATGGGTTTTTTTGCAGGTGGGTTAATTGTGACGGATTTTATATTACCTCTTCTTTTCAAATAAATGATTGCATATTGTAAACCAGGATTTAATTTCTCATGAAGGATTAAAAAGAAACGATGAAAGCAATTAAATATGTACTGGCCGGTGTTTTATTTGGTATCATCATGACGAAATCGGAAGCCGTGTCCTGGTATCGCATTCAGGAAATGTTCAGGTTTCAGTCATTTTTTATGTATGGTATCATTGGCTGCGCTGTATTACCAGGTATCATTATCATCGCACTGATCAAACGATTTCATTTAAGGGATACGGCCGGCTTAACCATACAATTCGAAGCAAAGGACAAGCGTTGGAAAGGATATCTTTTTGGAGGTACCATTTTTGGATTAGGCTGGGCTCTTACGGGTGCATGTCCCGGACCTTTGTTTGTATTGCTTGGATGCGGATATGGTGTAATGCTGGTTGTAATTGCCAGTGCCCTGCTGGGAACCCTTACTTATGGCTATTTCAGTAGCCGGCTTCCTCATTAATATTTCCCTGAGGTTTTGTGCTGCCCAATCTTTACGAATCCCGTTCAACCATCGAGCACACCTAAACCTTCGACAGCAGCTACCGTCTCACGGTTGACAGTGCCGCTGCAGGTAATTCAAGCCATCTGCGATTGTGCTAAACCACAGGTGGAAGATCCTGTCAATCAGCTACATTTCGGATGCTGGATAGGGTAATAAGCCGGATAAATGGATGTCTATCGGGTAAGACGGGATTTTTGCCATTCTTAAAACAATCGTAAATTTAGGAACTGCCCTTAATCCATTATTCATCCTTAAATCTGCAAACATGAACTGGAAACTGATCTTTCAACTTTCCCTTTTCGGTCTTGCGATGGCAATAGCGACCGTATATTGGATACCATCCAGTATTGAGCCCTTCTTTTGGTTGGCTATTTTTATCCTATGTGCTTATTTCATCGCAAAAAATTGTTCCGATAAATTTTTTCTTCACGGGTTTATGGTAAGCATTTTCAATTGCATCTGGATTACCGCTGCCCACATTGTTTTTTATAATACTTACATTGCCGGGCACTCCAAGGAAGCATCGATGATGGCCTCCATGCCCATGCCCAACCATCCAAGACTGATGATGCTTGTGATGGGCCCCATTATCGGAGCCATTTCCGGGCTTGTCCTGGGGCTATTTGCTTTTATCGCTTCTAAAATCGTAAAGAAGGATGTGGTCAATCAGGAAAGCGTTTGACTTCAGGCGGCCCTGACACTTAACTCGAAGCCCCGATCGCGGATTTTAGCTCTTGAGGAACTGCAAGACGGTTTCCGCGAACCGGTTTGGTTCGTCGAGAAACGAGAAATGGGCTGCATCATAGGAAACAACCTGCTCATTTTTAAAATGCCATGATTTGTAGGTTTCCGGGCCAACGGCATAATCCCTGGTACCTGTTATTATGAGTACGGGGCAGAGAATATCTTTAGTATACTGTGTGTAATCTGTCCAATAGTCCTTGTTGGACCAGACATAATGATTAAAGTCCTGGTTAAAATGAGGAGTTGCTGCCCTCGTCAGGGAATCATCGATTTTTTCATCACGCAAAGAGCTGAACATTATTTTGTAGCCAATGCCGTTTTTAGTCAATGCACTATCAACCTCATTCATTTGATCGAAGACCGGCAGTTGCCTGTTTACGTGAATGGTGTCGCCCATTTGCTCAAGGAGTTTAAGCCCGTTATTAATATGACTGGCAAGGGACGGTTTTATATCGATCATACAATGGGCATATATCAGGGAACGAACCCTTTGGGGATAATCTTTGGCATAAGCGGTCATGATCAAACCGGCAAAGGAATGGCCGAGGACAGACCATTTTTTTATTTTTAAAAAGTTCCTTATCTCTTCTATATCCTGTTCCATTCTTTCCATACTGAAATTGCCATCCTGGGGAGATGAGGAACGTCCGCCGCCCCGCTGGTCAAAATAAACCATATGCACTTTCTGCTCAATCAATTTGGCCACCGGCAATGCTTCAAAATAATAACTCGTTAACCCCAGACCGCTATGAAGAAAGAGGCATGGATTGCCTTCACCGGCTGTCCTTACATAGAGACGCACACCGTCAGAAGTATTAAAATAAAAAGAGGTATCCTGGGCATCGGCGACTTTTGAGAGTAATAACATGGTTAAAATCAATAACGTCTCGTTTAGACTACCAGATTTTCAATTGATTATATAAAAGCTCTTTGACATCTTGATCACTTGGTTTTTTAAGAAGCTGATTTATTGGAGTTTTATCCAGCAGGGAACTTCCTAAAATTTGCAGAACCTCATAGGAAGTATATTCAGTCTTTAGTCGTTGTCTGATTATGGCAACGAGTGTATAGGTGATGACCGCGATATAAACCTGTGTCTTAACAGCGTTTTCTGTTGTTCCCCAGAATGATTTTATTTTTAAGTGCTGTTTAATCCATTTGAAAAATAATTCTATTTTCCATCTATGCTTATAAAGATCTGCAATTTCTTCTGGACGCAGATGCAGGTTGTTGGTTAAAAACACAAAGTTTCGATTTTGTTCTTCATCATGGAACTTGATGCGCCTGATTTTTTCAGGATATTCTTTACTGGAATAAAATCCCTTTAGTTCTCCGGTTTGGTCACATTGTACTCCCGTTCTTTTGTCGACGGAAGAAGAATGTTGCCTCTTAAATTGGAGGTTACTTTTCGCCCGAATGACAAAAAAGGATTTTGATTCATGAATAATGAAAAGTCGCTCAAAATCAAGGTAGGCCCTATCAAAGACGTAGAAACTACCTGGTTCATAGACTATTTCATCCATTGCTTTTACATCATGAACAGACCCGGCAGTTAAATGCATAAAAACCGGAATAGAGGTTCTTACATCATACTGGGTATGCAGTTTAACGGCTCCCTTAGCTCTTCGAAAAGTAGCCCAACAAAATACATTAAAGCATAGATCGATAGTGGTGGAATCAAAAGCGTATACAGCATTCGAAAAAGAAAATTGTGTTGAGTGGTCTGCAATGCAAATTTTTCTTGCCTCTGCAATGAGATGGTAAGCAAAATCCTGATAAATTCCACAATCCCTATTGGCATTCGATTTTCCAAGATTCGCTTTTGAAACTCCTTTTCCAAATCCCAGATGATACGCCTTTGGTGCGTGCGCGTTGATAGTGAGTACCAGATCACTCAAGCTATCTCTGTTGCTCAATTGACCATACATCATGCACAGCATTTGGTTCCAACAAGTAAAATGCCTGACACGATAATCACCACTATATCGACTGACTATTGTATCAAAAGATCGCTGAGGAAGAAATGAACAAATCTGTGCAAAAACATATTTACCATGGTTCATAAACTTCCTGATTTCCAGAAAGTTATATCTTTGGCCATTTCAAATCGTCACGGGCCTAAATTCCTCTGAAACGCAAGCGGATCAAGACTTTCAAAGAACTACTTATGATTTTAACGAGACACTAATGGGTTAAAATATATAACAGATTTTTCATGAGATGATGTTTATCCAGAAGAGGCATTGAAAATATGATGCCACTGTCGTGGCATATATTTATGATGACCCTGAATTAGCCTGGAACCCAATCAGTAGCTATTAATTTGAAATTTCTGTCTGGCTTTATGTTAAGTGAAATATGCAGATTACGCTTGTAGCCGCAATCGATTACCGGATCAGCACAACTGTTCCCTTGTAAATCTGAGTAGTGCTGTCAGCTAATTTTATGGTTATTATGTAAACATAAGCGCCGGCGGGCTCCGGAGATCCTCTGTAATCTCCGTTCCATCCAAAGCCGGGATCACCTGGCATTACATTATTTATATGAAATACTTCTTCACCCCACCGGTTAAAAATGGAAAAGTCTTCTACTGTTGTTCCTTCGAGACCGCCCAGAATGTAGAAAATATCATTCCTACCGTCACCATTTGGAGTAAACGCATTGGGCAGAATTATCCTGGCAGTTACTTTTACAACGATATTAGCTGTTGCCTTACAGCCTTCATTTGAGGTTACGGTTAAAATATAGGTAGTGGTTTTTGAGGGATTGGCAACGGGGGTTTGGATCAAGGGATCAGAAAGACCCGAGGCGGGACTCCACACAAAGCTGGCCACATCACCGCTTACCTGGGGATCTATCGCCAGGCTCTGGCCCGGAGTGATGTAGAAAATCTGATTGGCCGGAATAACTGGTAAGGGATCGATCTCAATAGTGTTTGTGGTGGTAATGCAGGAGTTATTATCGGTGACTACAGCAGAGAATATACCCGGCGTAAGCGGAGTATACGTTGTACTAACAGTGGAAGATTTGGGTGTCCATTCCTGCACACTGCCGCTGCCGGCGGCCAGGGTTACATATACATTTCCACTGCCATCCACAAAAAGGGCAGAGGGATCGGTGAAGGGAACTCCTGTAGTATTCGGAAGATTGCCGCCGGCTACTGTTATGCCACTGGTGGCTCCTGGCGGCCATTTTTGGACGCGGGCATTGTTATAATCAGCTACATACACATTCCCGCCTGCATCAACAAATACCGCATTGGCTCCAAAAAGTTGGTTAGCGGCTGAGCCCGGACCATTTCCTCCCGCAACAGTAACACCACTTGTGGCACCCGGTGCCCATTTCTGGACCCTGTTATTATTTTCGTCTGCTACGTATATATTTCCGGCGGCATCAATATAAACCGATATTGCACCATCAAATTGGTTTGCTGCATTACCCCTTCCGTTGCCGCCCGCGACAGTAACACCGCTTGTTGCTCCGAGCGTCCATTTTTGTACGCGTTCATTGTCCTGATCGGCTATGAATAAATTTCCAGCTGCATCCACAAATAACCCGAATGGCAGATTAAATTGATTAGGTGCAGCTCCTTGTCCGTTCCCACCGGCAACAGTCACCCCGCTTGATGCCCCGGCTGACCATTCCTGCACGCGCTCATTATTATCATCCACCACGTAGAGATTTCCTGCCGCGTCCACATATAAACCTCTTGGGAAATTAAGCTGATCGGCAAGAGTGCCCGGGCCATTAGCTCCGGCAATAGTAACCCCGGTTGATGACCCGTGCAAAAATCGCTGAACCCTGTAATTAACCGCATCAGAAACGTATACATTTCCCGAGGCGTCCACAAAGATGCCATTGGGTAAATCAAGCTGATTCGATGCAGCACCATTTCCATTTCCTCCGGCAATTAATTTACTTGTATATGTGGTGGATGATGTGGTATCCACAGGACTGCTGCCATTATACCAGACAATCTGGTAAATGGAACTTCCTGTATGTGTACTCAGCGTGGCGCCCAGGCAATTTCCTGTACTGCTCATATTTACCGGAAATGGGCATTGAGAAAAAGCCGGCCAGGTGATAATTGCTAATATGGCTAAAATAGAAAACCTCTTCATCAGCAGTAATAATCCGTATTAAGTATCTACGGGTTAAGTCCATTCGAAGTTTAAAGAAAGGTATAAAGTTTTTTATGATTTTCCAGATTTTTGGGGCCTTATTTACTTTCTAAATACCTGCAAATCCAATATTTAGCGAAGAATTTGCTTTCCTTTTTCTTAGACTACAGATATTCGGATTTCCTCAATATTAATATCTCAACTCGCATATTTTTTAGTTTTTCCTCATTTGTTGCTGCATATGTATAAATCAGTTTGGTATTTCCCATTCTCCTCCAGATCATTCTTCCGGATTCGATTCTCCTGTCAATTAGAATGTCCCATACCGCTTTGAGCTGAAATGCTTAAAAAGGACCAACCAATCCAAGGCTCTGTACAAGAGAGGCATAGTGACCTCGCCAGGAATCGAACCTGGATCTGGAGCTTCGGAAACTCTTATACTATCCGTTGTACGACGAGGCCTATTTGATCAGTCCGGGCACATTGCTGCTGAAGATTTTTACGGCAATGGCCAGCAATATTACGCCAAAAAATTTACGTATCGCAACCATTCCTGCAGGGCCCAGTATGCGTTCCGTATAATCAAGGGATTTCAGCACAGCGTAGACTATGACGAGGTTTACAAGTATGGCAATCAGGATAGCAAGCTGGGTATAATTTGCCTTGAGGGAGATGATGGTAGTCAGCGTTCCCGAGCCGGCAATCAGAGGAAATGCGATCGGGACCATCACCGATGTTTTCGCCCCTTTTTCGCTTTTAAAGAATTCAATTCCCAGAACCATCTCCAACCCGAGAATAAAAATCACGATTGATCCTGCCACCGCAAAAGAATGGGTTTCCACGCCTAATATCTGCAGCAGGGGTTCTCCCAGAAATAAAAAAAGAATCATCAGTCCCCCCGAAACCAGGGTGGCTCTTAATTCCGGAATTCCGCCCATCTTTTTTTTCAAAGACAGCAGCAATGGAATCGAGCCCATCACATCGATCACCGCGAAAAGCGTAAAAGTGACCGTCAGTAATTCATTCAGCCCGGTTTTCATGTGATTGTTTTTGCAAAAATACGAAAAGGGTTGATGGTATATGGTTGATGGTTGATGGAAGACGCTGCAATTCAGACTGTTTGCCAAATTAGTATCTCGTTGTCTTTAGGAAGTTTCGTTACAAATCGGCAGAGATTTCAATTTCTCAATTTCATCCATCAACCATCAACTATCAACAAACTTCACAGGGTCAAATTAATTCCAACCATAAAATTAAACCGCTTGCTATTATACCCGTAAATATCAAAATACTGCTGATTGGTGATGTTCTGCAAATCAGCGTATATCCGGGCATGAGGCAATTGCCAGCCTGCGAAAAAGCCCAGTGTGTAATAAGGAGCCATGGGATCGGGACCTATATCATAGAGGCCTTTCGGACGGGAACCCACAAATTTAAAGGATGGCGCCAGCGTGAGTTGAGGAAGGGGTTGCAGATTCAGACGGCTGTTCACAGTAAAATCCGGACGGCGGTAAAGATTATTTGTTTTTATACCCATGTCCGTTCCTTCACCGGTCACGAAACTGAAATTACTTACCCAGTTGGCAATGCTGCCCAGGCGCATATTGCTTTCGATTTCAAATCCATAGTCATGCTGACTGCTCTCATTCACATAGATCGAAGCGAATGTATTTGGATCGGTAAAGAAGATAATCAGGTTGCTGACATCCCTTTTGAAAGCCGCTATCCGGAATACGGATCCACCATCATTGCTTTCTGTCTGCACGCCAATTTCATAGGTTGTGCTGGTCTCTGGTTTAAGCGTCTTGTTTCCATATTCACTATACAACTGGTAAAGAGAAGGAATCTTATAAGCAGAGGAAATATTTACGAATACCTTGCCGTGATCACCGGTGTTGAAGGAAGGATTGATGGTATAGGTGAAATTATTTCCATAAATGGAGTGATGATTAGCCCGAATGCCGGCTTCAAAATTAAATCCGTGCAGGCCCGTGATGAGGTAGGAAGCATAAGCGGAGTACTGATTAATATGGGCACTATCGCCATTGAGAGCCTCTGAATACGGACCGAAGCTGCCGAGGCTGTAATACGACTGATCCGTTTTTTGATTGATGAATTGAATTCCGCTTACCAGTTGCATGTGTTCTGTAAAATGGAAGTTTGCGTAAGATTCTGCCGTCAAATTGGATGCAAGATACCTTCCATGGGAGTAATATGCGGTAGGATCGGACCGGTCCGTGCTATCGTCAGTAAAATATCTCCGGGAATACTGATAGCTTACCTAGCGTGTTCCAGGCAATATTTTTTTTATGATAGTTGAAGTAAAGAACGCCCATGTTATTTTTATTCTTTCCGCCGTAATCTTTGTCATCTGTGAAAGCGCCTTCGTCAAGGCCGAAATGGTAATCACTTACAGTGCCCAGTAATTTCATGTTGAATGCCTCACTGAATTTAAATTTCAGTTCTGCCTGGAGATTATTCTGAGAGAACCCATCTTTATCAAATCCTTTATTTCCCGTACTGTCGTAAGCCGAAGAAAATCCATCGCTTCCCTGATAATTATATTGAATTTTATATCCCAGTTTTTTATAGGTTCCGTCGACTCCTGCGCCTGCCCGGAGCGTGTTATACGTGCCGTAACTGAAGTTTCCGTTTGCGGCCAGTGGTTTCGCACTTTCTTTCTTGAGAAATATCTGTACAACACCGGCAACGGCATCGCTGCCCCAGATGGTGCTTTGACCACCCTTGAGTATTTCGATGCGATCAATCTGCTCCAGCGGAATGCTGTTCAGGTCGAAGGTATTGCTGATCTGGGAAGGATCCGTAACGGGAACACCGTCTACGACGATCAGCAGGTTGCCAGCGTCGGCGCCCCTGAAATAATTTTCGATATTGGTGCCCATTGTATTGTTGCTTCCGATCAGCATAAACCCTGCCTGGGTATTCAGCAATTCGGTGAGCGTGTGGCCGGCATTGTTCAGGATGGTTTTGGAATCAATCACCGTGACAATTTTACCTGTTTGTGATTGTTTGATGCTGGTCTTTGAACCCGTCACCACCACTTCATCCAGTTGTTTGGATCTGACGGAATCCTCTTGTGCGTTCGCTTGCAGGGCAATACTGATCGCCAGCAGCGGGAAGTAAATTTTTTTCATGCTCATTCTTCGTTTTAATTGTTTGTTAAGAAGAATAAGCTTTCGATCCAATGAAATAAGTAGAAATGAAAGTTCTGAAACATCTGCTGTTTGCAAAAACCTGCATCTCCGGCCTTTCACCCGAAAGCTCAGTGATAAAAAAGTACACCTGGCAGGTCTTCTGGCTTGTTCCCTGTTTACTGCCTTCCCGTCCCGGCTAAGCCGGAACAGTGGCTGCAGTGTAAACAGTTTCAGGTTCATCACCTGAAGAACTTACAGCTACGGGGATAGCGCCGGTTTTACACCGGACTTCCCTTTTAACCCCGAAACATTCGGGGACCAGATTTATGCAAATGTAAAGGAGGGAAACAGAATACAAAAAGAATTTATCAAGGTTTGGGCCTGTTGTAGTTGATGGTGAGGCCGGCAAAATAATTTACGCCGGGCGCCGCATTATAATAGCGTCCGGCCGCTGCGTTGACGTCATTTCCCAGGCTGTATTTCACATTGAATGCATTATCTACGCCTGCGAAAAAGGAAAGATTTAATTTTTTTGTCAGATTTGTTTTATACCCGATTTTTCCACCTAACAACTGGTAGGAACCGGCATATGCGGTATTGGCATCATCAAGCGACAGCTTATCACTGTAGTAGTAAGTGAGATGGAGGAAAATGCCCGGCCTAGTGAAAAGATCCAGGCCTCCGGAAACGGTGTTTTTCGCAACGCCCGGTAAATATTTTCCCGAATAATCAATGGCATCTTTCTTGAAGTCATTATAGGTAAAATGGTTCAATGTATAGGATAACCAGATCCGGACGCTTGTAAAAGCAGCGGCTGGGGAGGAGAGCAATTGATAGGCCAGTTGTGATTCAATGCCCTTTTGTTGTGTGCCCCCTGCATTCACATAATAGTCGGAACCGGAAGAATCCTGGCGCACAACAATCGCGTGCTGCAATTGGAAAATAAATCCTACTATTTCCAAATATAGTCGCCGTTCAAGGAAACTGGTTTTTATTCCGGCTTCGTAATCAATTCCCTGCTCGGGCTGCAGGTTGGTATTGATGCTTTGATTTGAAGGCAGTATTTCGGCTGTGGTTGGCGGTGAAAATCCTTTGGATACGCTGGCATATAAAAGCAGGTCATCTGTGATTTTTTTGGCTATGGCCAACCGGGGTGCAACCTGGTTATCGAAAGTTATATTACGGGGCGTAAAACCGGGAACCGACAGGCGGTTTATGCCGGTGAAAGATTTATTGTAGCTGGCACCTGCTGTAACCTGCCAGCCATGTGCGAACTGGAAATCGCCCTGCGCAAAAAGGGAGTAAGTCCAAAGATTGATCATATCATTAGTCTGCACTGTATCCGGCGACCCGTTCGTATTTCCAAAGTCCTCGGTCTTAAAAAACCCCTTTTGCGCTTCCCCGCCCATGTTCAGATGAAATATGCCGGACTCATAGGTAACGAGTGTTCTTCCACCGAAATGCGGTTCATTCCGGATCTCATAATTCAGGAAAGTAGGATTGAGATAGTTGGTATAAGCACCATAAAAATTTGTGACATTCTGCCAATGGTCGTTGAAATGATAAGTATTCGAAATGGCGGCCATAAAAGTTTTCTGATAAATGGCAGCCTGGGCTTTTTGTGCTGATGGGTTCGGGCCGCCGGCAGGTCTTGCCTGTTTGGGATTGGCATTGTATTGAGCGAGGGTAAGTGCGCCGGGTGTCTGATAATAAAGATCACCATAAGAGACAAGACTGCTCAATGTTTGCTTATCGGTGTTTTTAAGTACGCTTTCCCAAATGGCCATATCTCTTCTGAGATTGGTATGATCCCGGTATCCGTCAGAAGTCTGATGAGAGAAACTGAAACTGTTTCCATTTCCCGAGTCACCAAACCTGATCTGGGCATTTACTGTATTGGTTGCATAAGATCCGAAAGTATAACCCGCTGTAAATCCGGATTGCCAGTTATCAGGCATGGTTTTAATCAACACAGCGCCGCCTGTGCCTGCACCATAAAGGCTGCCCGCAGGACCTTTGATCACTTCCATCGATGCAATATTGAAAGGAGAAAGCTGGGTGAGATAAGTATTCCCTCCGGGATCGGTAAAAGGAATTCCGTCCAGATATATTTTCACGTTGCGGACGCCGAAAGGAGAACGCAGGGTGCTGCCACGAAAACTCAGGCGATAACTCCCCGGAGATCGTTCTTCCATTCGTACACCCGGAATGCTGTTAAAAGCAGAAACGATGCTGGTACCACCGAACCTGCTGAATTGTTCCGGGGTTAGGACGCCGATGGCTGCCGGCACATCTGCAAGCCGCCTGTTTTGCTGGTAGGCGGTTACAACAACTTCCTGGAGCGTTTTTCTGTCGACCGAATCGGAGATTTTTGTACTGTCTTCCTGAGCGCGGGCAAAAAGAGAAACCATTGTTCCGGCCAGTAAGATCAGTGTTCGCATCCTTTTGATTTATTCCACGACAAAAGTAGAGAAGAATTATTCATTATCTTAACCTCTTATATAAAAGAATGGAGGGCCACTTCATGTTTCCAGGATAAACGGATGTATGCAGAAAAATTCGAAGCTGGGTATTTTTGACTGCACGATGATCGTTGTCGGCCTGGTGCTTGGCATGGGTATTTTCAGAACGCCGGCAAATGTGGCGAAGGCAGTACCGGATACCGCAATTTTTTTTCTAACCTGGATTGTTGGCGGCGCGGTGGCGCTTTGCGGCGCCCTCACCTTTGCAGAGATCGGATCGCGCCTGCCAGTCATTGGCGGCTATTACAAAGTGGTTTCATATGGGTATCATCCCTCCATTGCGTTTGCCATCAATTGCATCATTCTTGTATCCAACGCGGCATCCATTTCGGGCGTTGCGCTAATCGGGGCCGAATATATTTCGGGTGTTATTTTCCCTGCAGTGCAGGATATGGATGCCCTGCAAACCAGGGAAATTGGAATTGCCCTGGCTTCCATCCTGATCTTTTATGGTGTGAACCTGCTGGGCCTGATCATGAGTGCGCGTACGCAGAATGTACTCATGCTGATCAAGATCTCTCTGGTGATATTGCTGATAACGCCCTTGTTTTTTGCTCATACATCCGCAGGGATTCTTCATCAGGCAAAGCATATATCGCCTGGTTGGATGGCCTACCTGAAAGGATTCGGAACCGGACTCATCGCTGTATCCTTTACCTATGGCGGGTACCAGCAAACCATCAATTTCGGTGCAGACGTGGTCAATCCCAGCCGGAATATGCCAAGGGCCATTTTCCTGGGGATAGGAATTATCATTCTGCTGTATTTGAGTATAAATTATGCTTACGTGCATGTGATGGGGCTGGAAGGGCTTCGGAGCTCGAAGGGTATCGCTTCGGTCATGGCCGGGCATGTATTTGGTGATGCAGCCGGGAAAGTGCTTTCCATATTATTATTTATTTCCGTGCTTGCCTATGTGAATGTTTCCCTGATGAGTAATCCGCGCGTAATGTGTGCCATGGGTGAAGACGGAGTGATCCCGGCCATATTTGCAAAGCGTTTTCAATCCAGTGGCGTATTGTTTGTGTCCCTGTCTCTTTATACGGCTGTTTGCCTGCTGGTAGTATTCTGGGCGAAGGCCTTTGATGAGATCCTCAGCTTTACCACGTTTCTCGATTGTTTTGGCATGGCCATATCTGCGAGTACCATTTTCATATTGAGGAAAAAAAAAGTGGAGCCTGAAGCCGGAGACTATTACCGGATGAAAATATATCCGTTGATGCCCCTGGTTTTTATTTCCGCTTATGTATTTGTCGCAATAAGCATCTTTGTTAGCGAGCCCCGCACCGCGCTTGCCGGCCTGGGCGTGCTGGCCTTCTTTTTGATTATTTATTTTCTTGGCGCCGGCCGGAAAAAACGGAATGCGAAACACTGAATGCAGGGTTCATGTTTTAATTTTTAATTTTTCACTTTCCCTTCCTAAAAAAACTACCTCATCGTAGTATTTTTCCTCCTTCATTTTGTCACTATTTTGCTCTTCAGAAATGGGAGTTCCGAAACCCATGCATATTGCAAAGAGTAGGATCTATCAAACAGGGATTATGAAAAAGCTTGATTTGAAAATGCTTACAGAACTGAATGAGGCGGAAATGCTGGCTTTGAACGGCGGCGGTTTTTTAAAATCCATTACAGGGTGGGCGCTGATTTCTTCCATCATTGAAAACTGGCAGGATATCCGCGAAGGTTTCAGTGATGGCTATGCCCAGCTGCCGCCAAGACATTAATAAAACAATTAAAGAAGCAGGATGAAAATTGACCGCAAGTGGGTGGTGAAGAATATCTCGATGATCATATGCTTCATCATCGTATATCTAATCATCAATTATATCATAACCCATTTGCCTTCATTTATTCGCTTACTTAAAAATCATCAAAAATGAAAACGACCAGGATTAACTGTTGTCTGCAAAACATGCAGGAACTTTCGATGGAACTATGCGAAAAGATCAATGGCGGAGAAACACTCTGGTATTGGATTGCATATGGTGTGGGAGATTTTTTAAAAGGCATGACCAGCGGAGCGCCGAATTCCGGTCAGCGTTTATATAATGCCGCACTCGGTTAATTACAAAGGAGACTTCCCTGAAGTCTCCTTTCATTCCCCAAAATTGAAATTATGTTTGCGCCCATTGCTGAAATCAGCGATACTGTTTTGTATTATCTGCCGTCCATGCGAAAATCCGGATTTCATATTTACTATCTGATGCTCCTTTTCGTTTTTTCGGGCCTGGCATCGCTTTTCCTGATCCACGTCTATATTTCAGTGCAGGCCCCGGGAATCGTTCGTCCGGCCCAGGAACGAACGAATATCAGGTCACTGGTTTCCGGCATCATTGACACGCTTTATTTTAAAGATGGGGAAAGGGTTGGCAAAAATGAAATTATTCTTTCCATCAGGGACGAAGCTTTGGGTGTGAAAAGGAAAAGGAATGAGGAAGAGATGACTGTTCAGCAGAATTATATTCATGATCTGGTGATTCTTACCGCACACAAGAGGCAGGATCAGATGACAGGTTTACTACGCACAAACTTATACATAGAGCAGGCGAAACGATTTCTATCAAGGGAAACGGAACAATTGTTGAATCTGAAAAAGGCAAACAGGGAGGAAGCAGTGAATGCTTTGCTGGTAAAGGATAAAGTGATCTCTCCAAAAGAATTTTTTGATTCGCAGATCCAGCAGGCCAGGATGGCGTCGGCAATCAGGGCTTTTCACGGGGAACAATACGCTGCCTGGCAGCAGGAACTGGCGAAATGCAGGTTGGGTCTTGCAGAAATGCTAACTCAATATGAAGAATTCCGGTCGCGTAAAGAATCCTATTGCATCCGTGCTCCCGTAAACGGCACAATTCAGGGTCTTGCCTCCAGGTATCAAGGTACTGCTGTACAGCAGGATGAAACCATCTGTTCCGTTTCGCCGGATGGCCAACTCGTAGGTGAATGCTATGTATCCACGCGGGATATTGGTATGCTTAAGGCTGGTCAGCAGGTGCGTTTTCGGATTGACGCATTCAGCTATCACTATTTTGGGACGATCAGAGGGAGTGTGATTTCGGTGGACAATGATTTCACAATGATGGATGGCAGACCTTTTTTTAAAGTCGTTTGCCGACTCGACGAGCATGAACTTAAACTAAAGAACGGTTACAAAGGTCAATTGAAAAAAGGAATGGGCTTCATTGCCGGGTTTGTAATCAACAACCGATCACTCTGGCAACTATTATATGATGGGGTGGATGACTGGCTTAATCCTGCCGCATCTCCGGCCCGTCCTGCTTAACATGCCTGCTCATGAGAAAAGGAATTTTCCAAAGGCAGAGAGATGCAACGGATTGTGGTGCTGCCTGTCTTGCTTCCATTGCAGCTTACTACGGACTCCGGATTCCAGTCAGCCTTATCCGTCAATTTGCCGGAACGGATAAACTGGGAACAAACCTGTACGGATTGATGGAAGCTGCAAAACGTCTGCATTTTCAGGCTAAAGCAGTAAAAGCCAATCCCGCAAATCTTGCAGAGATACCATTGCCTGCCATCTCCCACATGGTTCAGGATGCCGGACTGCAGCATTTTGTAGTGCTATACCGCATCAACCGGAATCATGTGTTCTATATGGATCCGGCCAGTGGAAAAATAGTCAGGCAATCGTCAAATACATTTAAGAAAGCCTGGACCGGCGTACTGATGTTGCTATTACCCGAAGCCAATTTTCGAAGGGAAAATCAGCATACAGCTGTTTTCAAAAGATTCCGGAAACTGATCGACCCCCACCGGATTATGATCGCACAGGCATTATTCGGTGCGATGGCATATACGATACTCGGACTGGCAACTTCGATATATGTAGAAAAGATCGTTGACTTCGTAATTCCTGATGAAAACAGGAAACTGATGAATCTGCTTGGTGTGATCATGATCATCATTTTGCTATTTCAAATCGGGACCGGATATTTTAAATCCCTGATCATGCTTAGAACCGGACAGCAGATCGATGCGCAACTGATCCTTGGATATTACAGGCACCTGATGGGTCTTCCGCAGACATTTTTTGATAGCATGCGGGTTGGTGAAATTATTAGCCGGGTTAACGATGCCGTTAAGATCCGTGCCTTTATTAACGATACGGCCTTATATATGATTATTCATATGATGACGATGATATTTAGCGTGGCTGCGATGTTTTTATATTGCTGGAGGCTGGCCCTGGCCATGTTGCTGATGATACCGGTCTACCTGCTCTTATACATAATCAGTAACAGGATCAATGCAAAATGGCAGCGGAAAATGATGGAAACGGGAGCAGCGATGGAGAGTCAGCTGGTGGAAAGCATCAGCGGTGCCGCAACCATAAAGAGATTCGGTGCTGAAAATTATTTTAGCCGGCAGACTGAAAAAAAACTCATTCCGCTGATGCGGGCAGTATATAATGCAGGTAAATCATCTATCGGACTCGGTACTATCTCTGAATTAAGTACCCGGCTGATGACTATTATCATTTTATGGATTGGAAGTTATTTCGTGATGGACCGGCAGTTATCCCCCGGGGCGCTTTTGTCTTTTTATGCACTGGCCGGCTTTTTCACAACGCCTGTTCAGGCGCTGATCGGAATGAATAAGAATATGCAGGATGCATTGATCGCCGCCGACCGGCTATTCGAGATTATCGACCTGGAAACAGAAAAAACCGAAGCCAGTTATTGCGCGCTTTCAGCAATATCACCGGGCAACATTGAATTCAGAAATGTGCAATTTCGTTATGGTTTCAGAACAAAAGTATTTGACGGATTGAACCTCACTATTGAAAAGCACCAGATCACGGCCATCTTGGGGGAGAGCGGTTCGGGAAAATCCACACTTTTTTCCCTCATACAACGATTGTATCCGCTAAATGAAGGAAGTATATTCATTGGAGGGACGGATATCCGGTATACAAGTCACGTTACCCTTCGCCGGATGATTGTCGCTGTTCCCCAGCAAACGGATCTTTTCAAGGGTACCCTGATGACCAATATTGCTTTGGGTGAGGAAGATCCCGATATGGAAACTGTCTTGCAGTTATGCAGACGGCTGGGATTGGAAGAATTTATTAACGAACTTCCCGGACAATATGATGCGGAAATCCAGGAACAGGGCCTTAATCTCTCAGGGGGTCAAAGGCAGCGGATCGCCATCGCCAGGGCTTTATACCGTAATCCGGAGATTCTAATCCTGGACGAGGCTACGTCCGCACTCGATCCTGAAAGTGAACAAAAAGTAAATGAAACAATTCAATGGTTTCATGGTCAGAAAAAAACGGTCATTTACATTACCCACCGTTTGTCGACCCTAAAGGGCTGCCATCGGGTCATCCTGCTTAAAGACGGAAAGCTCGCGGCACAGGGATCACACGAAAACCTGATCGCAGAGCATGCGGAATACGCGAAGTGGTGGAAGGCGAATGGGCAAATGTGGTAATGTAATTTGAGAATTTGAAAATTTGAAAATGAGGAAGGCAATGTGTTAATGTAATTTTAGAATTTGAGAATTTGAAAATGCTGCGTTTGGAGAAGCGAAGCGAAAGTGGAGGTAGTCTAAATTTGAGTTTGCAAATCTGTATATAATTGAATTGAAGAATTTGGAACTATCTTATTTACATTATTAAATAAACGAAATTCGAGACGTCTGACTAAATTTGAAGGGTAGTAAAGATTGGAGCTGCCCTCCCGCCTTCGACTTGCTTCGGCTGGCGAAGCATTTTCAAATTTTCAAATTTTCAAATTTGCATTCCGATCTCTCCTATATTATCAATGAACTGGGCGAAGAGCGGGAGAACTATTTCAACGCTGTTGCGCCGCCCATTATCCAAACCAGCAATTTTCAGGTGAGAAAGGTGGATGAATTGAAAAAATTGTTTGAAGATGAATATAGTGGCTACCTGTACAGCAGGGGGCAGAACCCCACGGTGGACATCCTCAGGAAAAAGCTTGCGGCCATGGATCAGGCGGAGGACTGCCTGGTTTTTAACAGCGGCGCCTCGGCAATCTTTGCTGCCGCGCTCGCAAATACCAGGTCGGGAGATCATATAATTTCAGTTGACAAGCCATATTCCTGGGCCCAGAGTATTTTTGACAATATCCTTTCCCGGTTTGGAGTGGTAACGACCTATGTCGACGGTTCCCGACTTGAAAATTTTGAAAAAGCAAGGCGACCAAACAGCCGGTTTATTTATCTGGAAAGCCCGAATTCCTGGAGCTTCGCGATCCAGGATATTTCGGGAGTTGCTGCTTTTGCAAAACGGCATGGGATTACCACCATGATAGATAATTCCTATTGCACCCCACTGTACCAGCAACCTATTACCCTGGGAATTGACCTATGTATGCAAACTGCAACCAAATATATCGGTGGCCACAGCGATACACTCGGAGGCATACTCACGGGGTCGAAAGAAAGGATAAAAAAAATATTCGACTCGGAGTTCCTGGCCATGGGCAGCGGCATCCAGCCTTTTAATGCCTGGTTGCTGATCAGGGGACTGCGAACCCTTGAATCCAGGATGGTCCGTATTACTGAAAGCTCATGGAAATTGCTGGATTACCTGAAAAAGCATCCCCTTGTAGAACGGGTGCTTTTTCCCCTGGATGTGGATTTTCCGCAATACGCACTGGCAAAAAAACAAATGAAAAATGCCTGCGGTCTGATCAGTTTTTATGTTAGGGCCGTCTCCAGAGAGCAAATCGTAAAATTCTGCGAGGGCATGAAACATATTATGATGGCCGTTAGTTGGGGTGGTCATGAGTCCCTGATCCTGCCACGCTGCACCTCTCTTGAAAATATCCAGTTCGATGCCGCCAACCCTGACCACCGTATGCTCAGATTGTACGTTGGATTGGAGAATCCGGATTATATCATGGAGGACCTCGAACAATCCTTCCGGCTTTCATTCTAACGGCAGTTTTAAGGTTTTTTTTGATTGAGAATGAGAATGTATTCTTTACTTTAGCAAAATTTCTGGCAACTCCTTGCTCCGGCAGGCTGTAAAGGGGATGAATTCCCATAAACTTCTTACATGAGAACTACCAAAGTGCTGACCTTTTTCCTATGCTCCCTCATTTTCTATTTAAAAGCTGCTGGCCAGGACAAATGGGATCTCCGCCGTTGCGTGCAATACGCCATCAACAACAATATTTCAATCAAGCAGGCTGATATAGATGCCCGCACATCCAAGCTCAATTTCGATCTGGCAAAATGGACACAGTTTGGAACAGCCAGCATCAATACGCCCATTGGATTAACATTCGGACTGTCCATTGACAGAACAACCAATATTTATGAAAATACCCAGTCCCTTTTCCAGGGATATACTTTATCCGCGGGCATAACCCTGTTCAACTGGTTTGCCTTGCGCCGTTCGGTGGAATCGAATAAATTCAGCTACGAAGCACAGAAAGTGAATATTGACAAAGTTAAAAATGATGTCACGCTGAATGTGGCTGCGGGCTATTTACAAGCTCTCCTTGCCAAAGAGCAGGTTTCACTTGCTAAAACAAAACTGGAGCTTACCCGCCAGCAATTAGACAATACCGAGAAACTGGTAACCGCCGGTTCTGTTCCTGAATTGAATGCTGCGGAGCTGGAAGTTCAATTTGCCACGGATACTTCTTCCGTGATTTCCGCCCAGGAAACATATGATATCGACAATCTTCAGTTAATGGCGATTCTGAACCTCGATGCAGCCTCACAGTTCGATCTGGATACTCCTCCGATAGAGACCATTCCGGTGGAGCCCATTAGCGGTCTTCAGCCGGACCTCGTATATGCTGTTGCCGTAAGCACATTCCCGCAACAAAAAATGAACGACCTGAGGATCAGCGCGGCACAGAAAAATGTCGACTATGCCCGCGGTCTTTTATATCCTACCCTCACCGCATTCGCGGGACTTGGGGATAATTTTGCAAATAGTCTCCAGCGATTGAATTTCACCCAGACCATTATTTCAACCGGGGCCTATGCGGTAGATCCGGCCAATAACCAGTATCCCGTTTTTGCGCCAAATGTTACGACCTCCTATAGCAGTCAGCCCCTCGGTAAGGTATTTACGGGCTATGGGACCCAGCTAAGCAACAACTTCGGCCAGCAGGTCGGTTTGCAATTGAACATTCCGATTTTCAATGGCAATTCATCCCGTACCAACTATAAGAAGGCTCAATTAAATGTGATTACGGCAAAACTCACCAAAGACAATGACCTGCTTACGCTCAAACAAAATATTTATCAGGCCTATTATAATGCCGTCGCCTCCCTGGAAAAATTCGAAGCCAATAAGAAGGCAGTTGCAGTTGCCGAAAAATCCTTTGATCTGTCCACCAAGCGGTATAATATCGGCATGCTGAATACCATCGACTATCTGACCAATCAAAATAATCTTTTTACCGCACGGATAAACGTGCTGATATCCCATTATGATTATGTGTTCCGTATGAAAGTACTTGAATATTATAAGGGCCTTGGGATTAAACTATAAAACACCTTCATAACCTGACTGTATGAAAAAGAAATTGCTCTGGATCATCATAAGCCTTGTAGTTATCGTTCTTATCCTCGTCATTCTAAAAAAATCGGGGGTAATTGGAAAAGAAGAAGGCATTAAGGTGTCTATGGAAAAAGTTCAAAAAAAATCAATTACTGAAACCGTCACTGCGAGCGGGAAAATTTATCCGGAAATAGAGGTAAAAATGAGTTCTGATGTTTCAGGCGAAATTGTTGAGCTCAATGTCCAGGAGGGCGATAGCGTGAAAAAAGGTCAGCAGCTGGCTAAAATTTATGCCGATATCTATGGTAATCAGGTTAACCAGGCTGCAGCCCAGGTGAATCAGCAGGAAGCGATGGTGGACAATGTTTCGGCAACTCTTCCCGGCTTAAAAGCAAGCATGGATGCAGCGCAGGCGCAGTACGACCGTCAGAAGCAGTTGCTTGCACAGAAAGTGATTTCCCAATCGGAATTTGAAACAGCAGAAACAACCCTGAGAACGGCCCAGGCAAATTATAATGCTGCACAGCAAAGTGTGCACAGTAATATGGCGGCCGTAGCCAGCGCAAAGGCCAACCTCGCCATACAGGCAGAGAATGTAAGCCGTACCACCATCACTTCACCAATTAGCGGGGTGATATCCCTGCTTAGCGTTAAAAAAGGAGAACGCGTGGTAGGAAACTCTATGATGGCGGGAACTGAAATGATGCGCGTTGCCGATATGAGTAAGATTGAAGCCATCGTGGACGTGGGTGAAAATGATATTCCGAAGGTACTGCTGGGTGATTCCGCTACGGTGGAAGTAGACGCTTATAATAACAGGAAATTTAATGGTATCGTTACCCAGATTGCGAGCAGCATTGTTGCAACCTCCGCATCCTCCACATCAAGCAGCGGCAATAGTACGAATGACGTTACCAATTATAAAGTACATATTCGCCTTGATCCCAATTCTTATAAAGACCTGATAAATCCTAAAAGACCCAAGAGTCTGGTCTTCCGCCCGGGAATGACAGCCAGTGCGGACATTCAAACCAAAACACACGCAAACGTACTTTCTGTTCCGATCAATGCTGTAACCACCAGGGAAAAAACAGCAGGCGCTCAGGCGGCTGCCAAAGACGCAAAAGCCGGCGACGATAACGCTGATAATTCTGACAACAATGCCATGAGTTCCGGCGGAGGAGATCTTGATGAAGTGGTGTTTCTGTTGAAGCCGGATAACACGGTGAAGAAAGTGAAAGTAAAGACATCGATCCAGGATATCAATAACATTGAAATTACCGATGGCCTGAAAGTAGGAGATGAGGTGATTACCGGGCCTTATGGAATCGTCAGCAAGATCCTCAATGACGGAACAAAAGTTACGGTTGTAGCAAAGGATAAACTTTTCGAAACCAAAAAATGACCCCATCCAAAGGCTGTATATTTATGCTAAATTCAAGCGTAAATGCGTTTTGGGATCATAGGAAGCGGTAGTTGGGCAACCGCGCTGGCAAAGATTCTCACGGATAGCGGGCATTCGATAAACTGGTGGATCCGGAATGAATCGATCATCCGGCATCTGGAAAGCCGCAGGCACAATCCGCAATACCTCAGTTCGGTTTATTTTGACATCGCTAAATTAAAACTCAGCACCGACCTGCCCCTGGTGATACGCGATTCCGATTGCCTGATTGTAGCCATTCCATCCGCTTATATCGAAAAGATTTTTGAAGAACTTCCGGACGATGTTTTTCAGAATAAGCAAGTGCTTTCTGCAGTCAAAGGCATTCTACCGGGTAAAAACCTGCTGCTAAATGAATATCTCAAAAACCGGTTTCAGATCGGATTGGACAGGTATTTCACACTGATGGGACCCTGCCATGCCGAGGAGATTGCAGCTGAAAAGTTATCTTATCTGACTTTTTCAGGCGTAGAAGAAACCCCGACGGGGGAACTCGCGTCTAATTTCTCGACGGACTACCTGAACACCATTACGAACACGGACTTATATGGCGTTCAATATGCTGCCGTTCTGAAGAATATCTACGCCCTGGGGGCGGGCATGGCGCATGGACTTGAATACGGGGACAATTTCCTAAGTGTTTTCATTGCCAATTGCGCTGATGAAATGGCCGGATTTCTTCATAAGGCAGGTATCCGCCATATCGAGGTAGGAATTCATGACAGGGAGGCTTTGCACCCGGCGAAGAAAAGCGCCAATTATGCGGCTTCCGTGTACCTCGGCGATTTATTGGTGACCTGTTATTCCCTTTTCAGCCGAAATCGCAATTTCGGCAACATGATCGGGAAAGGTTACTCGGTGAATGCGGCAAAGCTGGAATTGAATATGGTTGCTGAAGGTTATAGTGGCAGCAGTTGTATTTATCACATAAACAGGCTTCTGAAAGCCGATATGCCGATAGCCGAAACTGTCTACCGGATCCTATGGGAAAATGTTAATGTCAGGGAGGGGTTTAAACAAATGGAGTCTTTGCTGGTCTGAATTATAAAGCAAATTTTATGATGCCGCTTTCTTTTCAGGGCTTTGGGTTTACCGCCCTTCTACTCATGGTGGCGGTGCTTTCTGCTTCGCAGCTTGTGAGGTATCTGAGGGAAAGATTTGAACATAAACATGGTTCGGCAGATAAAATAAAGGTTGATGGTTGATGGTTGATGGACGTTCGTGAAAGTCAGCTTCACTAAAAGTTTCGGTCATCGTCATAGTTTGATCTTCAAAATTACATTTTGATAATTGCACCTGATGTCCATCAACCATCAACTATCAACCATCAACGAAAAGATTGTTCATTCAAAAAACAAAGCCCCGGCAATTCCATCTGCAAACAATTTCCCTTTAGAAGTAAGTACTAATTTTTCATCCTCCTTTTTCATCTGGTCTTCCGCAATAAAGCGGGCTGCATTTTTTTCCAGAACATTTCCCGGAACCGGGCCAAATGCGCGTGTGATGTGTAGCAAATCGAGCCCTTCCATGGTTCTGAGGGAGGTCATGATGTACTCGTTCAGCAGGTCCACGGGCTTCAGGGTTTCGATTTCAAAACACAATTCATGGTTGGCAATGGATTGAATGTACCGGGAATTATTCGCGATATTCCACTGGCGCGTTTTACCGTCGAAGGAGTGCGCAGAGGGTCCCAGGCCCAGATACTTTTTAGATTGCCAGTAGTTACTGTTGTGCCGGCTTCTTTTCCCCGGCCTGGCAAAATTGGAGATTTCATAATGTTCATAGCCCGCTTCTTCCAGGCAAAGGATTCCCTGCAGGAACTGCCTGGCCTGATTTTCCGGCACCACATCCTGCATTTTGCCCTCCTTTATTTTTTTATGCAAAGGAGTTTTCGGTTCTACGGTAAGCGCATAGCATGAAAGATGCGGAACCTGCAGGCCAATAGCCTTATTCATATTTATCTGCCATCTCTCATCTGTCATTCCGGGCAGCCCGTAGATCAGGTCAATGCTGATATTCTCCAGTCCGGCTGCCTGTGCATCCAGCACAGCGCTTAAAGCCTGCTTTTCGTCGTGCGCACGGTTCATCCACAAAAGGTCCTCGCGGAAAAAAGACTGCACTCCCAGGCTGAGGCGGTTTATGCCAGCCTGTCTCCATAGGTTTAGCCTACGGGGATGGATATCATCCGGATTGGCTTCGAGGGTGATCTCGGCACCCGGAGCAAGTTTGAAATCGGCGTAAATGCGTTGAAGGATGGTCGCGATCTCCCTGCCGGATAAAAGCGATGGCGTGCCACCGCCAAAATAAATGGTTTCAACAGGGTCGTTCAGAAGATAATCGGTTCTCAGATCCAACTCTTTCAATAAAGCAACCGTAAAATCGTTTTTCATTGCCATGGAAGTGGAGAAATGAAAATTGCAATAGTTGCAGGCTTGTTTGCAAAAGGGAATATGGATATAAATACCTGCCACGCAGTATGACGAATTTTATCGAATATTATGATTGATTTCTGAGTGCGAATGGCAAAATTAAGATTATATGGCTGCACGGTCGTGATGATGCTCGCATCCCTTTTCAAGGGGTATTCCCAGTACAGCCTCAGGGTGAAGATGCAGTCATCTGATTCCATTCTTTCCGCCGCTGCTCTGAATATTCCTGCTTCCTTCAAAGACAGGAATGCCTGTACGGATTATATATACAAGCTGACTGGAATTTTACAGGACAAAGGATTTGCCTCTGCTTCCATTGATAGCCTGCGGTTTGATTCTGCGTTTGCTTTCGTACAGCTTTATATCGGTGATAAATTTTCCTGGTATGCGATTCATGTTAAACCAGAAGACTTGCCGATGCTGCGTGCGGCCGGCTGGAGCACAAAAAAGCTTATGGGCAGGCCCGCCAAACCCGGTAGCCTGCAGGCTGAAGAATTGCTACTGCTGGATTACCTGGAAAACAGCGGATATCCGTTTGCCCGCATACTTATAGACAGCGTGCAGATTGAACATGGAGCCATCAGCGGCAGGTTAAAGATTGAGAAAGGGCCCCTATACAAAATCGACAGTATCCGAATTTACGGATCCGCCAGGATTTCTTCCTCTTTCATGGAAAGATACCTGGATATACCTGAAGGAAGCATTTACTGCAAGTCAAAACTTCAAACCATAAGCAAGCGCATACTCGAATTGCCCTATGTTCAGGAAGAACATACCTGGAATGTTACCATGCTCGGAACGGGTTCCATCCTGAATCTCTATCTCAAGCCGAAGCGAAGCAGCCAGATTGACGTGCTGGTGGGATTTCTTCCAAATAACGATCAGCTGACGAGCGGCAAATTGCTCGTGACCGGCGAAGCAACTGCAAATCTTAAAAACTCTTTCGGTAACGGGGAAAGTTTCGGTTTGGATTGGCAGCAACTACAGGTGAAGTCACCCCAACTAAATATTTACTATCAGCAGCCATATATTTTTCATTCACCCTTTGGTGTGAATGCGTCATTCACACTTTACAAAAAAGATTCATCCTATATCACAACAACCGGCACCCTGGGCGTTCAGTTTGCATCCACGATTACCCACACGGGTACGGTATTTATTCAAAGCACAAGTTCCAATCTCCTTAATGTAGATACACTCCAGGTGATCGCCACCCGCCAGCTTCCTTCTATCGCGGACGTGAGCGCAATAAGCGTAGGGGCAACTTATGAGATCAACAACACGAACTACAGATTCAATCCCGTTCGGGGCAACGAGTTTGTGTTCACGGGGTCGGTCGGAACAAAAAAAGTGAAGAGGAACAGCCAGATCAGCAAACTCATTGACCCTTCAGATTCATCCTTCAACTACGGATCACTTTATGATACCGTTAAACAAAGTTCGTATCAGTTTCGCCTGAACCTCGCGGCCGCACATTACTTTGGTCTCTCACAGGCATCTACAATCAGGTTAAGTGTGAATGCAGGATGGTATCAAAGTGCGAACACGTTCAGGAATGAACTTTTTCAGATAGGAGGATATAAGCTGCTGCGTGGATTTGACGAAGAAAGCATTCTGGCAACCCAGTATTCAGTCGGAAGCCTGGAATACCGGTACTTAATAGGAATGAATTCATTTCTCTTTGCTTTCTTCGACGGTGGATGGGCAAAGAACGAGGTGCCGGGTTATAATCTGAACAGCATCTATCTGGGTATTGGCCTGGGTCTTGCTTTTGAAACCAAGGCTGGGATCTTTAATATTTCATACGCGATCGGAAAACAAGACAGCAATCCATTTGCATTCCGGCAGGCAAAAATCCACTTAGGGTACGTAAACTTTTTTTAAAAGATCCGCGTTCAAGTACCAACTTTGCCATTCCTCCGGATTCCGTGTAAAGGACAAAGAGGATCAGGATTTTTTTAATTGAACCATCGATTCCTTGACAAAACTTTACCCCTTCCTTTGCATTTTTTTACTGCAGACTCTTTGGGCCTCTGCGCAGACCCCCGCTGATTCCATTCCTGCAAAAGATACGTCTGCGATGCATGAGAACATCCCGGACACGACAGTTAGGGTTGTAAGACCTAAACGAAGGGTTCCGAAAGCATTGCCGGATTCGCTGATTCATCCTCATGCAGACAGTATCCAACAAAATAAGCTGTCTGCGCTTACAGATTCATTGAGGTTCAGCAATACTAAAACCCAGGAATGGCCTGATCAATGGATGGATATGCTGAAGTCCTTTCCTTTTCTGAACTTTTCCGCTAATGCGGTAAGGATCAGGCAGGAGCTTTATCAATCCAAATCCAATGATGGTATATTTTACCTGATGGTTGGCATGCTGTTCTTTTTTGCCATCGTAAAGCTGGTTTTCGGTAAATACCTGGGTAACCTGCTCACCCTTTTTTTCCGGGTTTCCATGCGTCAGCAGCAGATTCGTGAACAGGTGCTTCAATCGCCTTTTCCCTCCATATTGCTGAACCTGCTTTTTATCCTTTCCGGTGGTATATACGGGTCCTTTTTACTCATATATTATAGTTATATAAGCCAGGACCGGTTCTGGGCATTTTTTCTTTACGGATCCCTGTGCCTGGCCATCATATACCTGATAAAATTTGTATTTCTGAAAATCACGGGCTGGATATTCAATATTCAGCGGGCGGTGGAAACTTATCTCTTCATTGTGTTCATGACCAATAAGATCATCGGCATTTTCTTACTACCTTTTCTGGTAATCCTGTCATTTTCAGGGCCTTTGATTACCTTATCCAGCATTACGATTTCTGCAATCATGATCGTAATCTTTTATATTTACAGGCTGATCGCTTCTTTTAAAACACTCAGCAAGGAAATAAAAATCAGCGGATTGCACTTTTTTCTCTACCTTTGCGCCTTTGAAATAGCACCTCTCCTATTGATTTACAAAGTGTTACTTACTTATTTGGAAAAAGCTTATTAATTTTGCAGTCGCGCTTCTAAAAAATACATGATTAAAAATAGGGAAAAAAAGGACTTTGCCGAGATGTCAGAAATTGCCGTCAAGAAAATTTTAATCACCCAGCCGCGACCGGAATCTGAGAAGTCGCCATATTTTGATCTTGCCAGGCGGCACAATGTGGAGATGGCTTTTTTGCCTTTTATCCGTCTCGAAGGCATTGCATCAAAAGACTTCCGGCGTCAGAAGGTTGAAATCGGGAATTATTCCGCCGTCATTTTTACAAGCCGTCACGCAATTGACCATTTCTTTCGCACGGCAGAAGAAATAAAGATCACCGTTTCCCAGGATACTAAATATTTTTGCGTAACGGAAGCCGTTGCCCTCTACCTCCAGAAATTTATTCTTTACAGAAAGCGAAAAGTATTTTATGGTGCAGATGGCACCAATAAAAGCATGCTTGAGGTCATTAACAAGCATAAGGAAAATGAAAAATTTCTTTATCCCACTTCTGAAAATCAGCAGGACAATGAAATTGTAAACTGGCTGAAAGGCAATCACTGTGAATTCGCGACCCCCTATATGTACCGGACCATCAGCAATGATATCCGGGAGCCCTTTAGCAAGGAAGCCTTTGACATCATTTGTTTTTTTACTCCAAGCGGTGTGAAAAGTCTCTTCGATAATTTCCCCGGATTCAGGCAGAACGGCACACTGATCGGCGCTTTCGGAAGCAATACTTCGCGCGCTGCGGAAGAAGCCGGACTCGTGCTTGAAATCAAAGCCCCCCAACCCATGGCTCCTTCCATGATCTCAGCCCTTGAAAAGTATTTGAGTGAAGCGAGGAAGAAGTGAGAGGGCAAATGTGCTAATTTGAAAATTTAAAAATGGGGGAATGTTAATTTGAAAATTTGATAATTTGAAAATTTGAAAATGGAGGTGAAGATGATGATGCAATGATGAAAATCTGAAAATGCAAATGTTATAATATACTAATATATCAGCCACCTCATTTTCAAATTTTCAAATTAACATTCCCCCATTTTCAAATTGCCTCGTGAATCGCCTCGCAAAACAAACCTCACCCTACCTCCTGCAGCATGCGCATAATCCGGTGGATTGGTTTCCCTGGGGCGATGAAGCATTTGAAAAAGCCAGGAAGGAAGACCTGCCTTTGCTCGTGAGTATCGGCTACTCGGCATGCCACTGGTGTCATGTAATGGAAAGAGAAAGTTTTGAGGATCCTGCAACGGCGGAGATCATGAACAGGAATTTTGTAAATGTCAAAATTGACCGGGAGGAAAGGCCCGATCTCGATCATATTTATATGGATGCCGTGCAGGCCATCGCGGGCAACGGAGGATGGCCGCTGAATGTATTTCTAACTCCGGAAGGCAAACCGTTTTACGGGGGCACTTATTTCCCTCCGGTGAATGCCTATAACCGGCCTTCCTGGACCAACCTTTTAGAAAATATCTCAACCGCCTTCCGCGAAAAGCGTAAGGAAATCGAAGCCCAGGCAGAAAATATCACAAACCATATTGCAGGTTCCGATCCCTTTGGTCTCGGTGACCATCAGGGATCCCCCCACCCCATTCAATTTTCAAAAGAACAATGCGAGATTGTATTTGAGAACCTTATGAAAACGGCCGATCTCATTCATGGAGGATTTGGTCCCGCGCCGAAATTTCCGCAAACTTTTTCCATCCGCTTTTTACTTCAGCATTATTATTATACTGGCAGCAGACCTGCTCTTGAACAGGCCTGCCTTTCGCTCGACAAAATGATTTATGGCGGTATCCACGATCAGCTTGGCGGCGGTTTTGCCAGATATTCAACGGATGCGGAATGGCTTGCTCCTCATTTTGAGAAAATGCTTTATGATAATGCCCTGCTAATCTCTACGATAAGTGAAGCTTATCAGATTACCCGGAAACCGCAATACCGGGAAACCATCATCCGGGCCATGGAATTCATCAGTCGCGAGCTCAGTTCCCCCGGTGGAGGGTTTTATTCTGCATTGGACGCTGACAGTGAGGGGGTTGAAGGGAAATTTTATGTATGGGATAAGTCTGAGACCGATGCCCTGCTCGGCAAAAATGCGGCTTCATTTTCGGCTTATTATGATATTACAGAGAAAGGGAACTGGGAAGGGAAGAACATTCTCCGGATTAAAGACCCTTCTGCGCTGATCCCGGAAGAAATTGACGGGCTATGCAGACAAATTCTGATGGGAGCCAGGAATCGGCGGGTCCGGCCGCAATTGGACGATAAAATTTTAACTGGATGGAATGCCCTCATGATCACAGCTTCCTGCAAAGCCTTTGCTGCCCTTGGGCTTTCTGAATACAGGGAGCTGGCAGTTGAAACAATGGATTTTATTGAAGAAAAATTAAAAGGGGAGGGAATATCCCGGTTCTTCCATACCTATAATAAAGGTATGGCCGCCATTCCTGCCTTCCTGGATGATTATGCCTATCTGATCGAAGCTTATATCCAGCTGCAGGAGATCACGGGGAACGGACATTATCTGAAAAAAGCCCTGGAACTTACTAAATGGGCTATCACCCATTTCAGTGAAGAAGAAACGGGGTACTTCTTTTTTACCCATGCAAAGCAGGATGATGTGATTGTGAGGAAAAAAGAAATCTATGATGGGGCTGTTCCTTCCGGTAATTCCGTAATGGCTATCAACCTGCTCTACCTGGGTATTACTTTTGATAATGAGGACTGGAAGCAAAGAAGTGCAATGGCCTGTCAGGGACTGAATTCCGCAATTTTGAAATATCCGGGATCTTTTGGAATATGGGCAACTCTGCTAAACGCGTTATCGTATGAAATGTATGAGATTGTGTTAAGTGGGGATAAAAAAGAGGAAAAACACGTTGAATTTTTGGCTGAATTCGTACCCAATAGGATTTTTCAATTAACTTCGATTAACCACGCTGACTTTCCACTTTTGGGAAAAAAACCGGTTACCGGCTTATCGCAGTTTTTTCTTTGCAGGCACTATACTTGTCAACAGCCTGTAACAGAGGTCAATGAGCTGCTCGGGCTAATGGAAACCACTTAAAAAAAACCATTTAGAACAGCCTTAAATAACAATAAGACGGATCCTTTCCCGTTAATAATACTATAGGCAATACTTTGACTTGTTAAAAATTAACTCTATAATTGCGATGAAGATATTCTCAAAAGGCATATTCTCAAAAGATTATTTTTGTCCAATACCCTTTAATATTATGAAAATGAAAAACCTGTCCGTTCTGATGTCACTGGCTGCGGCTCTTGCCCTAACCGGCTGTGGCAAGATAGGTAAGTCCCACAAAGGATTGCCGGATGATGGTCAGTTGCACGGAGTAGCTCCGGCAAGCAGATACAACATGACAAAGCCCCCGGGGATGGTTTATATCCCACCGGGAACATTCCACATGGGGCCAAGCGACGAAGATATCAACTACGCTTATACTGCCCGTAACAAACAGGTTTCTATCCAGGGATTCTGGATGGATGCGACCGAAATCACCAATAATGAGTATCGCCAATTCGTATACTGGGTACGGGATTCTATCGCTGCTACCCTGATGCAATATGGTAAAGAAGTGGATGGCAAATTCCAGGTTGACTGGAAAAAAGCCAGCACCATTAAGTGGGGGGATAAAGCAACGATAGAAAAAATTGACCAGTTGATCCTTACTCCTGAAAACAGGATCTATGGTAAGAAGGAACTGGATCCTAACAAAATGGTCTATCATTCCGAAACATTCGACCTTAAGCGCGCGGCTCAAAAGATTAATGAAGGCAAATCACGTTCTGAATTTATTGAAAAGGCAGACACCCATATTTATCCGGATACCCTGGTGTGGATACGTGATTTCTCTTATTCCTATAATGAGCCGATGACGAAAAGATATTTCTCCCATCCTGCCTTTGGTAATTACCCTGTTGTGGGTGTAAACTGGAAGCAGGCAACTGCGTTCTGCGAATGGAGAACCCAGTACCTGAATTCTTTTCTGGACAGGACCAAGAGGGCAAACGAATCCCCTTACCGTTTACCAACGGAATCTGAGTGGGAATACGCTGCCCGCGGCGGACGTTCACAGTCTATGTTCCCCTGGGGTAACTACTACCTGAGAAACAAAAAAGGCTGTCTTCTGGCTAACTTTAAACCAGGTCGTGGTAATTATCCTGAAGATGGCGCTTTCTACACAGCACGTGCTGATGCTTACTGGCCAAACGATTTCGGTCTGTATTGCATGGCAGGTAATGTTGCTGAGTGGACCTCATCCGTTTATTACGAAGGAGCTTACAACTTTCAGCATGATATGAACCCTGACATCCGCTACAATGCTAAGGATTCCGATCCTCCGCGTATGAAGCGTAAAGTAATCCGCGGCGGAAGCTGGAAAGATGTGGGGTATTTCCTGCAGACCAGCACCCGGGCGTATGAGTATCAGGATACGGCAAAATCATATATCGGTTTCCGTTGTGTGATTGACCTGCCCGCGACCCTGGCTCACAGGTAACAATTAATTCGCAGTCAGAATAAAATTTTTTAAAATAAACAACGTTTGATTCACTAACAAATCAACCGGAATATCCATTCCGGCACCCTTGGAAAACCCATTAAAAACTAAAAACTTAAAACTATGTCAGCCGGAGTTTCTAAATCAACAGAAAAGCTTGTAAACATAATCGTCTGCGTTGGTGCAGCCGTCGTAATCTTTGGTGCATGGCAGAAAATCACCCACCAGAGGTTGGCTGACTTCTTCCTTACAGCAGGTCTTCTTACGGAATCCCTGATCTTTCTGGTGTATGCATTCATGCCTCCTCCCGGTGGAGAAATGCACGCCCTGGCAGAAGCGCTTCCCAAGCTGGCCGCACATTCAGGAAATCCTTCACTGGAAAAGATGGATAAAATGATGCAGGAAGCCGATATTAATCCGGTAACCCTGAGTCGCCTTAGCGAAGGATTTAAAAAATTCGGCACTACCATTGAAAAAATCAGTGATGTTTCCGGAGCCCTTGCCGCGACAACTGAATATACCGCAAAAACCAAAGAAGCGGCCGTTGCTCTGGACAGCATGAAACACGCTTACCAGGGTGCGACAAATACTATTTCCACACTGAATACCGCAGCGGAAAGCACTAAACAATTTCATAGCCAGGTTCAGGTACTTACCAAAAATCTGGGTCAGCTGAATACCCTCTACGAACTGGAACTGCAGGATAGCAACAATCACCTGAAAGCCATGAACAGCTTCTACAGCAATCTGGCACAGGCGTCTGAAGCCATGAACGGCAGCGTAGCGGATGCGAAGAAAACACAGGAACAGGTTGCTATACTGGCCAAGAACCTCAGTAACCTCAACCATGTTTATGGTAATATGCTGAGCGCAATGCAGGGAAGACAGTAAACCATTATTTAATTAACGGAATACCAATTCCCGAAAAACCATTGTTAACACATTAAATTCTCCCGCTCATGTCCTTACCTAAAGAGCCCAGGCAAAAGATGATCAACATGATGTACATCGTGCTTACAGCACTGCTGGCACTGAATGTATCTGCTGAGATTCTTAATGCCTTCCAAACAGTAAACACAAGTATTAGCCATTCTAACCAGGCTATTACAGATAAAAATAGCCTGACCTATAAAGCTTTCGAAGCAAATCTGAATGACCCTCAAACAAAGGCCAATGCCGAAATTTGGGCCCCCAAAGCGATGGTGGCAAAGAAAATCTCAGGAGACGTGTATGATAAGATTGAAGATCTGAAAAAGAGATTGAAACAGGAATCCGGTCTTCAGGTGGGTAAGAATGGCGAAGAGGATTACAGGATAGCAGACCTGGATGCAGCTACCCGGCTGATGGATAACCAGGGCGAAGGAAAAAAATTATACGATGATCTGAAGGACTATAAGCAACAGCTTTTAGATGTGCTGAAGCCGGAAGAATTTGCAGGACAGCCGCTGATTCAGGCCGATGTTATTAAAGCCAAAGCTGATTTTGCCAATCAACTTCCTTTGAATCTGGAGGTTCCAAAATCACATTCCGGCAACGCAGGAACCGGTGACTCCGTGAAAGACTGGGTGACCAATTACTTTCACATGACGCCTACCATTGCTGCCCTGACGATCCTAAGTAAGTTCCAGAATGATATCAAGAACTCCGAATCCCAGATGATCGATTACTTACATAAGAAGATCGGAGAAGTAAAAGTAGTATATGACAAATTCCAGGTGCTTGCCCAGGCAAGTTCCAATTATGTTATGCCCGGCGACGAACTGGATATTACAGCCGGTGTGGGAGCATTCAGTGCTGCAGCCAAACCTGTAATCACCATTAACGGCCAGGGCCAGGAACTTGGTTCCGATGGTACGGCCGAATATAAAACCAAAGCTGATGGTGCTGGTGAGCATACAGTGATGGTACATATTACATATACCAAACCTGATGGAACTCCGGCTACTGTTGACAAACCCGTGAAATACACCGTTGGTTTGCCTTCCGGAGCCTCTGTATTCCTTGAAAAAATGAACGTGGTTTATATCGGTGTGGACAATCCATTAACTATCTCTGGTGGTAGTGTGGGACGGGAAAAAGTACACGTAAGCTTTACCAGCCCGGGTGCTTCCTTGACCAACACAGGCGGCGATCATTATGTGATCAAGCCTACGACACCGGGACTGGCCAAGATCATTGTAAATGCAAATGGAAAGAGTTTTCCATTCGACATACGTGTGAAGAATCTGCCTTTACCGGCGGGTTTTATCGGAACCAAGAAAGGCGGTGCTATCTCAACGGCTGAATTTAAAGCCATCGGAGGTCTGCAGGCCCATCTGGAGGACTCAGATTTTGATGCACCATTTCATGTGGTGAGCTACAAACTCGGAGCTATCGGCGGTGGAATTCCCCAATACACGGAAGCCTCAAATGAGGGTGTGAGATGGTCGGGAAATGCGGCGCTTATTGTAAGCCGCGCAACTCCGGGCACCAACATCTTCTTTGATCAGATCCACGTAAAAGGGCCGGATGGCAAAGAACGTGAAATTGCACCCATGGTATTTAGTCTTAAATAAAATATATCCAGGTTACGCCACGTTATAAGTGGCGGACTTGTTTTAGTCCTTTTCTCACGATAAATTTTAGTACATGAAGAAGCGTTTGATCAAATTATCCCTCCTCGCAGCAATGATTGCCCTGGCAGTGGGAACGGTAGATGCGCAGGCACCTGCACACAGGAAAAAGACTAAAAGGTCAACCGTAAAGAAGAAAACAAACACGAGCAAGAATAGCAGCGCCGTCACAACGGTTGCTCCTCCGAAAGATACTGTAAAGCCGGTCCAGGAATTTATTGCCGATATCAAACTGGATACGCCCCGCAAGTCACTTCGTAACGATGCGTCAATTGAACTCAACCTGGTAAAGGACCGTACGCCTTTGGCATACGAGCATATCCGGGAAGATGATGCCGTTTACCGTCAGCGCGTATGGAGGGAGATTGATGTTCATGAGAAAATGAACCTTCCTTTTGTGTACAAGGCAGATGAAGACAATGGTAACCAGCGGTTCATAAGCATATTGCTGAATCTCATCAAAAGCGGTGAAGTGACGGCCTTCGATGCGACTATGGATGACCGTTTTACTACACCAATGACCTTCCGTCAGATCGCCGAAAGTATGGTTGGTAAGCCAAGAACGATCCAGATCCCGGACATGAATATCGATCCGGACGGATCTAAGGGTATTACCAAGGACACCACAATCCAGGAAGAATTTAACCCCGATCAGGTTGAGCGCTATGAGATCAAGGAAGAATGGGTATTCGATAAGGAATCGTCCAGAATGTATGCCCGTATCCTGGGCATTGCGCCGGAAAAAACAATTCTGAACCCGGATGGATCTTTCCGTGCTGTAGTCCCGGTTTTCTGGGTTTATTACCCTGATTTAAGACAGTATCTGGCCAAGTATGAAGCTTATAATGGTAAGAACTATGGGGCCAGAATGAGCTGGGAAGAGCTATTTGAAAGCCGCATGTTCGCCAGCCGCATTATCAAGTCAACCATTGACAATCCCGGCGATCAATTCATCAACGCCTATATCAAGGATCCGATCCTGGATTTACTGGAAGGAGACAATGTAAAAGATAAGATTTTCAATTACGAGCAGGATCTCTGGTCTTATTAAGAATAAAAAGTATTATTTGAAAGGGCTGTCTGCATGCAGGCAGCCTTTTTCATTTTACCCCCATTTCCCAATTTGGGAAGATAGTATTTCTACTATAAGTAGTTGAATTTGCATGGATTAATGTGTTGATAATTATTTTCAAAATACACCTAGGTGTTCTTGTTTAATAGAATTGTTTTGCTATTTTTACAACGGTTTTTCATAGGATATTGGATTTTAAAAACGGGGCTGAATTTCTATTCTGGCCCCTTTTTATTTTTGAACTTCTCTGTCTTCCGGAAGCCTTACCCAGCCTGGGTTTCCTCTTGCTTCTGATTTAAAAAGAAAGCGCATATTATTTTTGCCTTGGCGGTTCCGACAACCGCGCTCAATTCCGACTCCGTTGCCACCTTTACATTTTTCACTGAGCGAAAAGTTTTCAACAGGTGGTCGGCCGTTTGTTTTCCGATCCCTTTGATGTTTTCCAGTTCATTGACAAATGTTCCCCGGCTTCTTTTATTTCTATGGAAGCTGATTCCAAACCGGTGCACCTCATCCCGGATCTTTCGGATGAATTTCAGGCTGCTGCTGCTATAAGGCAGCTTCAGGGATTCCTGGTCCCCGGCAAAGAATATTTCCTCTTCATTCTTGGCGAGGCCTACAAGGGTCATCCTGCCATTCAGGCCCAGTTCCTCAATACTTTCCAGAGCAGCGTGTAATTGCCCCTTACCACCGTCAATGATCACCAGTTGAGGCAGGGCCTGGCCTTCTTCACTCAGCCGCCTGTACCTGCGGTATACCACCTCTTTCATCGTAGCAAAGTCATTGATGCCTTCTACCGTTTTTACGTTGAAATGTCGATAGTCTTTTTTATTTTCAATACCATTTATGAAACATACCATCGCAGATACCGGGAAGCTGCCCTGGAAATTGGAATTGTCGAAACATTCAATATGCGTTGGCAATTCCGAAAGCTGAAGATCTTTCTGTAATTGCAGCAATACTTCGTTTCTTTCTTCCGGTGTTTTTTTAAGCAGGTGGAGCATCTTTTTCTTTTCGGCCTCTTCCCTGAAATAGTTTACATTCATTTCAGATAATTCCAGCAATTTCTTTTTATCACCTCCTCTCGGAATTGTAACCATTATACCCTCCTGTGGAAATTCAATAGGAAAAGGCACGATGATCTCCGGCGCCCGGCTGTTGAATGTATCCCTCAGCTGCGCGATGGTAAATACAAGGATCTCTTCATTTGTTTCTTCCAGGTGAGTCTCCGCTTCGGTGGTATGCGTCTGCACAATCGTTCCATTCTCCACCATGAGGTAGTTCACAAACGCAGTATCCTGATCGCGGAAAATTGAAAAAACGTCGGCCAGTCCGATATGCTTGTTTACAATCACGGATCGCGCCTGATAGTTTTCCAGGTGCTCGATTTTTTTTCGGAGGATTTCGGCTTTCTCAAATTGCATATCCGCAGCAACTTCTTTCATCTCCTGTCTGAAGCCACTGATCACAGGTCCCAGATTTCCCTTTAATATATTTTTCATTTTTTTTAATCCTTCCATGTAATCAGCTTCTGATTGCAGTGCCTCACAGGGGCCTTTGCAATTGCCCAGGTGATATTCCAGGCAGACCCTGAATTTTTTCTTCGCAATATTCGAGGGGGATAGATTCAACTTGCAGGTCCGCAGTTGAACATTAGACTTAATGAAGCTGATCAGTTCTCTGACCTTGGCCACGGAAGTGAATGGGCCGAGGTATTCGGAGCCGTCTTCGATCTTTCTGCGGGTGAGAAAAACACGGGGAAATGCCTCTTTCTTAATTACAATATAGGGATAGCTTTTGTCGTCCTTTAAATTGATATTAAATCTCGGCTGGAACTGTTTGATCAGAGAATTTTCCAGCAGGAACGCATCCTGTTCCGAATTCACAATAGTAAATTCAATGGCGCTGATTCGCCTGACCAGCTCGTAGGTTTTGAAATTAGTAAAGGTTTTGTTGAAATAGGAACTCACGCGTTTCCGCAGGTTCTTGGCCTTCCCTACGTAAAGCAATTCCTTGCGGGAGTCGAAGTATTTGTAAATCCCCGGATCCTGCGGAATAGTTTGTGATATCGTCTGAAATGCTTCCTGGTCCATGCCCTTAGTCGCTTCCCCAAACCACTTTTATCTGGCTCGTACTGGCTTCGCCGTGGATGGGTTGATAAATTTGCAGAATACTGAAACTCTTTCTGGTACTCCAGTACATTTTGCTGAGTACCAGACTGTCTGCATTCCCTGAACTCACTTCCATATAGACCGACCTTACTTTATCTGATGTCTGGCCTGGCACCGCCAGCACATCCACTCTTCTTAACCCGTAACTACTGTCTTTTGTTGAATAAGTAAAGGTGAGGAGATTGGTTGTTTGGTCCAGGAACGAGGTTTCATCAAATCTTTTTTCAAAGCGGGTGCTGTCCAGGTCTTTCATCAAAAATGCAGCAGCCAGCCGGTCGAATGTTTGGGTTGTGATGATGGCTGAATCCGACCTGCCGTTCTGAGAATGATATTCCGTGAGTTTTTGAGGAAAGGAATCCACGTAAGCAATTTCACTTTTTAGAAAATCACCCACGGGGAAATAATTTTTTCTAACTGTATCTGCTTTATTGGAAGCACCTGCATCCGGTGGACCAGGTGAATTATGGCATGAAAAAAGAACAAGGACCGTCAGCATGGTCAGCGCCATTCGGAATTTCTTCATGCAATAAAATTAGTACATGAAAACAAAACTACCTGATCGTTTTGCTGAATCCCAGTCGAATGCCGTAATTCAACAGATTCTCCCTTAAGGGATAGCTGTCTTTGTAGGTAGAGAGGAGTTGGTAGCGAAGCATCGGTCCCAGTTCCCAGCGAACCTTGCCTATGCGGTAAGAAAGAAATGCTTCCGCTCCGGCCTGAATATTCCATCTGCGGAAAACGTCGGACTGCTTGGAATACGTGTTATAATCGCTGGAAAGCACATAAGCGTCGTTGTTCAGCAGATAACCCGGTTCCAAAGAAGCGCCAAGATGGAATTCCAACCTGCCCTGACCGGCCACTTTCCACTCAATACCAACGGGGATGGATAGTTGATAATATCTATTCTGAAAATGCTGGGGATTTTTCGGGTTTGCATTTCTCGCAAGTGAATAGTTCGCCAGCGAGTCGGCGATATATCCGAAATAAGTACTCAATGATGCAGAAGCCTGTGCCGGGTCTGAATTGTATGCCTTAATATAATACCTGCTGAAACTGAATTGTAGTCCTGCTTTCAGCGAAAATTTTTTAGAGAGCCGGTAAAGCAGGTTTCCTCCGACGTCATATCCCATGGCAGGTGTATTATCAACAAAGCCGTTGACGTCTGCAAAATGCAATACGGTTATGGGCACATTCTGAATAGTGGGATTTATATTCTGGTAGTTCAAGCCATTGAGATGATGCGTATTCAAAGTTGGCGTTATATAAATTTCCCAGCTGAAACGGTCATTGCGGATACGGCTCGTATGCTCCGGAGATTTTTCTGCAGGCGGTATCATTTTCGGAAGCTCAGCCATTGCCGGTATGCTTTCTTCTGCGGTTTTCCCGTCTTTGGGACTCAGTGAAGACGTATTTGCGGAAGACAAGCCAGATAAAACGAGGTTGGCAGTTCGACCCGGATTCGGGCTGGCCGCCAGGTCTGATTTTAACTGCAGCGGTAACTGCTTTGCGGTTTCCGGGCGAAGGCCCTGATCATTTTCTTCAGATTCAGGAGCAGAAATAAACGGGGTCTTGTTCTGCGCGCGGGCTGATGATTGTTTGTAAGCTGCATCGGTGCCTGCAGTCAAACCATTTGGGTTAAATGCATGAAGGTCAACAGTAGCAGGTGCTGGAGTAGAAGCAATCGTATTGGTTACGGCCCTTTTTTGCAGTATATTTTTTGACGGACCAAGCAGCTGAGTACCTGCAAGAACAAGAATTCCACCTACCAGAAAACTCATTCCGGCCACAAAGCCTTTACGCCTCGTATGCAGGAACTGATGGACTTCGTTCCAGACCTTATCTGAAGGATACATCTTAAACTGGTCAGATTTCTCTTTCAGTTGCTTTTCAAATTCATCATCAAAATAAGTTCTCTCCTTCATTTTCGGCCGTTTTGGTACGACTTCTCATAATTATCATTGGATTGCAGTAAGCCGGTCAGCCTTTTCTCTCGGTTCGGGAATAAGATTTCTTCTAACAAGAATATCTTCCAGCATTTGTCTTGCACGGGTATATTGGGAACGACTGGTACTTTCTTCAATATCCAGCATTCCGGAAATTTCTTTATGGGAATAACCTTCAATGGCGTAAAGGTTAAGCACGGTACGGTAACCAATCGGCAACAGGCGAATACAGTCCACAATCTGCTTTGCCTGAACGATAGAAGGGATATTTTCTTCACGAATCTGTGCCGAGCTAGCCTGAATGATATCCACACTTTCATTGAAGCGCTTATTTTTTTTCAGGTGATTGATACAAGTGTGCACCATGATCCGGCGAATCCAACCCTCAAAAGCACCTTTACTCTGAAAAGTATGCATCTGCAGAAACACTTTTATGAATCCATCCTGAAGCATATCTTCCGCGTCTTCCCGGTTATGTGCAAACCTAAAACACACCGCCAGCATTTTGGGACTAAACCGTTGGTAAAGCTCTCGTTGTGCAGCAGCATGATTTTTCAAACAGCCTTGTAAAATGGCTTCTTCGGTCATAAAAACCTCGTTGCCCTGTAAATTAGACAAATTTTTGCTGTTAAAGCTGCATTGCCCTAAAGATTCCGGGACGTTTTTAGCTGTATAAAAGAGATCCGGTCATCTCCCTTGGAACTTCGTAACCCATGAGTTTTAGCAGTGTGGGAGCGATGTCGGCCAGCTTACCAGGATGAAGTGTTCCACGCCATTGATTATCAATAATGAAATAAGGGACCAGGTTCAGGGTATGCGCAGTATTGGGTGTTCCGTCGGGGTTGATCATATAATCCGCATTCCCGTGATCGGCCGTAATAAAAATAAGGTAGTCGCTGGCCAGTGCTGCTGTCACCACCCGTTGAACGCAACGATCCACAGTCTCAACAGCTTTGATAGCAGCCGGAAATACGCCGGTATGCCCTACCATATCAGCATTGGCGTAATTCAGGCAAATAAAATTCGCGGATTTGTTTTGTATTTCCGGCAAGATCGCATCGGTCACAGCTTCGGCACTCATCTCGGGCTGAAGATCATAGGTAGCCACTTTTGGAGATGGGATCATGATGCGTTTTTCCCCTTCAAATGGATTTTCCCTGCCGCCGCTGAAGAAGAAGGTTACATGGGGGTATTTTTCCGTTTCCGCAATGCGTATCTGCTTAAGATTATTTTTTGCCATCACTTCACCAAGCGTCATTTTAAGATCATCATTTTCAAACATCACGTGTATATTCCTGAAATGATGATCATACGCTGTCATGGTCGTATAGTATAGGGAAAGTTTTTTCATTCCCTGTTCCGGATGATCTGTTTGTGTGAGCACCTCCGTTATTTCGCGGCACCGGTCGGTTCTGAAATTAAAACAGAGCGCTACATCGTCATCCTGGATGCAAGCCAGCGGTAATCCGCCAGGACCCTTTACCACACTGGGTTTTATGAACTCATCGGTAACAGCTTCCGCATAACTCTTTTCTACAATTTCCAGCACATTGTTCCCTGTTTGCCCTATTCCCATAACGAGTGCATCATAAGCCAGCTTTACACGCTCCCAGCGCTTGTCCCGATCCATCGCATAATATCTTCCTGATACCGTTGCAATTTTTCCTGTTGCCGTTAAATCCAGGTGGTTCTGCAGGTCCCGCAGAAATCCATATCCGCTTTTTGGATCAGTATCACGACCATCAGTAAACGCGTGAACAAACACGTTTTGGAGTCCTTCGGTCTTGCAGCAATCAATAATGGCTTTCAGGTGATTGATATGTGAATGCACGCCGCCATCACTCAAAAGCCCCAGCAGATGTAAATTTTTTTTATTTTTTTTTGCAAAGCGAAGGGTCTCCAGCAAGACCGGGTTTTTAGCAAAGGAACCGTCGCGGACGGCCACGTTGATTCGCTGCAATTCCTGGTAAACGATGCGACCGGCCCCGATATTCAGATGACCGACTTCCGAGTTCCCCATCTGACCATCGGGGAGCCCGACGGCTTCGCCACAGGTCACCAGGGTGCTGTTCGGGTATTTTGAATAAAGGGAGTCTATAAAAGCTGTTTTTGCATGTCTGATCGCATCCGCCTCCGCTACTTTTCCGAGGCCCCAGCCATCCATGATGATCAGAATTGCATTTTTTTTTGACATTTTACTTGCTTTGTCCGATTGTAAGAGGCTTAAAGTTAGTGCTATTGCCTTGTTTACGCCTATTTTCCAGGCCAGGATTTACTTTGGCATATTTTTAGCTTTGACTCGGGGGAAAACTATATTCCCATGAAATGCCTTTCAGGATGGATTCTGGCTGGTTTCTCGCTCATCCTATTTTCTTTCAGGACTGTTCACCATACCGATTCCTATAATCTGGATGCGGTTACAACAGCTTTGAAATCCGGGAATGTTAGTCAATTGTCTCCTTACCTGGATATGAGGGTAGATATAAGCCTGCCGGATAAAAGTGATACCTATAGCAAGACGCAGGCAGAAATGGTGATCCGGGATTTCTTCAACACTCATACAGTTCAGAATTTCAAGATTACCCAGGAGGGTGAAAACGGCGATTTCATATTTTGTACCGGCCTGTTGCAAACCCAGTCCGGCAATTACCGCACAACTTTATTTTTCAGGCAAAAGGGAGATAAACAATATCTCCAGGAGATCCGGTTTCAACCCGTCGACTAAATCCGGATGAATACATAACGGCCGTTGCACTAACTCTTGCTTTCACCAAATCAATTTTCATGCCGCCGCGCTGTTCATAAAAGCCGTGCGCGTTCTCTAAGGCCGTTGCATTACCTGTTATTTTCACCTGGATCATTTTACTATAGCTGCCCTGTTGATCCGGACGGCAATACATTTTTCATTACTTGTGTGATCAGTCCGGAAGCGTAGATGGCAGAACTGAATTAGATTTGCCGATCAACATGATTTGCATTGGATAAACCTGTTTCTCATTTTAATGAGCGGCTTCATGAATTGATCGCCGCGGCCCTTGCCGAGGACGGTGGAGACGGGGATCATTCCACCCTCAGCTGCATTCCTGCGGATGCGAGGGGAAAAGCCGTGCTCAAGATAAAGCAGGATGGCATACTTGCCGGTGTGGAAGTGGCGCAAAAGGTATTTCAATACAGGGAACCGTCTTCGGTTTTTCATCTTCATAAATCAGATGGAGAAGCCATGCGCTCCGGGGAGACTGCATTTGAGGTGGAAGCTTCGGTTCATACCATTCTTTCTTGCGAAAGGCTTACGCTGAATTGTATGCAGCGCATGAGCGGCATCGCTACGCTTACGCATGCATATGTCGAAAAGATCAGGGACTATTCGTCCAAAATACTGGACACCCGTAAAACGACCCCGAATTTCCGTTTGCTGGAAAAAGAAGCTGTACGTATCGGCGGCGGTCAAAATCACCGGTTTGGTTTATTTGACATGATCATGCTGAAGGATAATCATATTGATTTTTGTGGTGGCATAGACAAAGCCATTGAGCGCGCTTACCGTTATAGGCAGGAGGTAAAACCGTCGTTGAAAATCGAAGTGGAAGTCAGAACGCTGGAGGAAGTAAAAGAAGTATTGAAAACGGGTAAGGCAGACAGGATCATGCTGGATAATTTCGCCCCCGAACGATTGCGTGAAGCCGTTAACATCATTTATCATCAGCTTGAAACAGAGGCCAGTGGTGGAATTAACCTGGAGAATATCCGTTCCTATGCTGAAACCGGTGTCGATTTTATCAGCATCGGCGCGCTTATTCATCAGGCGAGGAGTTTGGATTTAAGTTTGAAAGCAGTAAAGGTTGATTGTTGATGATATGTGGTTTATGGTATATGGTGGATGGTAGATGGAATTCAGGAGCAAAATTTGAGATCAAAATCCAGCAGTTTAAGTATTTTGTCGGTATTCAGTTCGTTTGTCAAACTTTCGCTGACTTCCATCTACCATAAACATTAATAAATTGGCTAAAAAAAATATTCCCGACAAAAACGGCTTCGTATTCAGTACGAACCCCGATTTTAATTTTGAGAACGAAAATCCATCAGGTCACGAGACCTTGCCGCCTGGAAAACAGCGGTTGCGCATCATGCTCGATAGCCGGCGCAGGGGAGGAAAAATAGTGACTGCTATAGTTGGGTTTATTGGCACAGCAGCCGACCTGGAAACGCTAGGGAAAAAAATAAAAACATATTGCGGCAGCGGAGGCGCCGTCAAAGACGGAGAAATCCTTATTCAGGGAGATCAGTTGCAGAAAGTAAAGGCCTGGCTTATTAAGGAGGGTTTTAGGGTATAATGCAAGAATTAATAATCCGCCATCACCCTAAAAGTCAACTCCCATCGCAAACTCCAGCATCGGTTTGCCGTTGAAGAAACCATTCATTTGCCACCCTGCATCGAGTCTTAAAAAGTAGCCCAGCAGGGTGCTCCTTACCCCAAATCCATAGCTTCCGGCAAAGGGACCTATTCCGCCTGCTTTCAGGATGATGTCAACCGGCACGGAAGTATCGTCGGTTTGATAATGGGACGCAGGGCGTGAAATATTTTTAAGCGGACCGGCCCAGGCCGTTCCAAGATCAAAAAATTGAATCACTTCAAAATTTCGAAGAAAGGCGTTGTTGATCGGTTTATTGAACAGCGTGGTAAATACCGGCAAACGGAATTCACTGTTGATGGTAACAGCATTATTTCCGTTCGCAACGTTTTGTTTGAACCCGCGCAGATTGAGGGCAAGCGACTGGTAAGCATAATTCTGGGTATAGTCAGGATTAGGCAATTGATTTGCTTTCGGAAAAAGCTCTCCGTCCATGCCCCCCAGATAATAAACGATCTTCTGGTTGCCAGTGGAAAAATCTCCGGCAGCACGAAGGGCCCAGATAAAATTCCGAAAGATCGGATAGTAGTTTCTCGCATCAAATCCGAAGTTGAACATTTTTCTGCCTTCTGCAGTTTGCGGTTTGTTTATCTGGTAGTCGAAATCAATGTAAAATTTATACCTTAATCCATTCAGTATATTGGTTGTTTTCATCACCGTATTATCATAAACGTATTCAAGGTGGTTCAATAAAAAGGTCTGCTTGTTGATATCCTTTGATTCCAATGCGATCAGGTCAAAGGTCGGATCGCCGGTGTAGGCACTGGTTCCGTCTGGCGTTAATTTTACCTTATCCGTCCTGATGCCCGGGCTGTAACGCAGGCTCCTGACTTTGTCAAACGGATAGCTGATCACCGCCTCAAAAAGATTAGTGTATGATTTGGCGTCAAAATCATGACTAAGCGTTGTATCCCCCAGGGGAATGGTACCTACATCGGTTCTCCTGTAATAGATCAGAGAAAAATCCGTGCGTTTCTTCAGATAATCTATTCTGCCGTACCATTCACCTCCGCCATCAAAAAAAGAACCGTTGCCGGCGTCAAAGGTAGATACGCCAATTCCTCCCGTACCAACACTGGCTGCCGTTGGAGAGCTGCCGCCAAAGAGCGGCAGACGAACCGCACCGGTGATCCGCACATCCTCAAAGAGGTCAAATACGGCAGCCTTTAGCATGGCGTTAAAGGCATCATTTCCACCCAGCTGAATCGGGAGTGAACCCGTAAAAGGTTGATAACGGTTTATCAGTACATCATTGTTAAAACCGGCGGTAAAGTTTTGTGCGGAGAATTTCCAGTGGTAATCGTAAAGTTTCGCTTTTTTCAACAGGGGTTCCGGGGCAGGCAGCGGACGGGGAGCGTTCTGCGCAGCTGAACTATCTTTTTTCTCTTTGTCAAACTCACTTTCAAAAATATCGTTCTGTTTTTTGGCTGAATCGGATTGTTTATTCTGCAGATAGCGCAATGCCTGACCGCTGGCCGTTTGGGAAGCGATGATGCTCTGCTTGCGGTATTCGGTCTCCTTCGGATTTATATTCCTTTTTTTCAACGCACTCTCATCAACCTTCAGCTTATAGAGGAATTTCAGATCTCCTTCCTGCCGCACTTCACTCACCTGTCCGTTTTCCCCTGCGATTTTGGTTTCTTTCAATCCACTCTGATAATTGGTCAGTGCAAACACATAGGCGGAATCCCTTGTGATTGAAAAAGTGTATACAGAATCTGGTTCCGTTCTGTGGTTCGCCTGCAGGGTAGAGTCCAGGTCCTTCTGATCGGGGTTATGCAGCAGTTCGTCGCCGATCCTGTATACCGTATCTACACCAGCCCTTGCAGTCGTGAAGAAACCGGCATAACGGTTAGCAATACCCGCTTCATCGCTTATAAAGGTAAAATGGAAATTATTGTATTGGGTCGGGGACCTGGCATCGCCATATTTCAGGTGTGTGAGCTGTGAAATCTGTTTGAACTCACTTTTGTTCCAGTTATCAACCAGGAAAATATTATACCGGTTATTGGATGGGCAATACTGTATCTCCGGTCGGAGCTGTTCCCGTGGGGCGATTGGAAGAATAGATGATGCCGGTTTTATTGGGAAAAGAAACAAAAGAAGCGTCCAGGTCGTCATACACATCATTGGTGATCTGCTCGAGGTCGGAATTCTGCATGCGCAGGACGAAGATATCCGACTGTCCGTTTTTGACCGCACTCAATAAAAGCGTGTTGTTGTCAAGCATAAATTCCATGTTCTGCACCTGATCGAACATATCCAGGTCCTCCACGATCCGCTTGTATTTTGATACTACATCATAAACGAAGAGCCGCACTTTCCCTTCTTTATAATAGATAACTGCAAGGCGGGTGCCCTTTGGATCCCAGGCAATCAGGGGATAGTGAGGTTGCCTTAGCTTATCGTTTGTGCGGACCCCGCTTTTGAGCAGGACCTTTCTGTTAATGAAATTTTCATTCAGCACAACCTGGTATTGTCCGTGATGGAATTCAACCACAGCATAAGTCTGGCTGCGTGGAGCAGGGTTGGGAGCGAAATGGAAGTAGTCCTTCTTATCGCTTGTTTCTTCTACGACGGAGATGGTTCCCTTCGGGAAATTCCGCCGCCCGCGGATGTCCTTATCATACAGTTCCTCTTCTTCCGTCATAAAATCCTTCAACACTTCTTTGAATTTCTTCTTGCATATGCGTTGCGAAGCGCTGTTGGTATTCCGGTATACGCGCGCGAGGTATAAAAAGTAAGTGACGTTTTCCTTTTTGTAGCGGTTGGCAAAATAATGCCAGAAAGCATGGCCCGCCAGGTTCGGCTTCTCAAAGGCCATATTATAGAAATTATTGTACCTGCCAGAAAGGATGGCCGATTTGAGTTGATCGTCCAGGTCTGTACTCCAGTTTTCTGCGATATACTGGATGTATCCATCCGTAAGCCACTGGGGAAGATCGAGCAGCGCCTGGTTGGCCGCAACTTCACCCAGGTCATCTCCGAACAGGATGTTTTCTACCAGAACGCGGGCCAGTCCTTCGCGGATCTGGATAAGCATTTTATTGTGATCATCCGTATAGTAAACGATCATCTTGTTATTGACCAGTTTGGTCACGCCCCCCGTTGTTTGCCAGTCAAGGTCCAGTCCGATATTAGACTGTTCCATTTCATTAAAACTATTGTAAACCACAATATTGACCCTCCGCTGAAGCCCATATTCTACCTGCTGTTCAATGCCCGGCAATTCCTTTTCTGCCACCTGGGCCGTGTATTTGGCCAGGCCATCACCATTCTGATTAAAATAAGTATTAAAATTTTGGGTCTGGTAATACTTCCACTTCATATTCTTGAACTGGAGGCGGTTTTGCCCGAATTCAACGGTATTTACCTGGCCGGAAGCGTTCAGAAGAAAAAAAAACAGGGTGGACGCAATTAAAAAAAACTCTTTCAACTTCAACTTATGCGGATCTTGCATATTAAATCGGGAATTATAGAAAAAACCACGGTTCAAGTTAAGACAATCCCTAAAACCGGTGAAATAGATTTTGATCTGAAAAAGGCCATTATGTTAACGGTAAAACGCTTCATCTTCAACCCTGTCCAGGAAAATACATACGTGCTATACGAAGGAAAAGATGCCTGTTGCATTATAGATCCGGGATGTTATTTTCAGGAAGAAAAAGAAACCCTTGCTACCTGGCTAAAGGATCATCATCTTGTCCCCACGCTTTTGTTAAACACGCATTGTCATCTGGATCACGTATTTGGGAACAAATGGGTTGCAGACAGGTACGGGCTTCAGCTCCAATTTGGTGAATATGAGCAGCCCAGCTTTGATTTTGCTCCAAGGTCGGGGGAACAATGGGGGATGCCATTTGACCAATTTAGCGGAGAAATTCTGTATTTAAAGGAAGGCGACCTCATAGTTCTTGGCAAGGATGAACTGGAAGTGTTGTTTACGCCCGGACATTCTGTCGGGCATGTTGTATTTTATAATCGGCCCGGAGGTTTCATTATTGGTGGTGATGTTCTGTTCCGTTTGGGTATTGGAAGAACCGATATTCCGGGAGGAGATGCGGAAACCCTGCTCAAAAGTATCCGGACAAAACTGTTTTCACTTCCCGCCGAAACAATCGTATATCCCGGGCATGGTGAACCGACAACGATTGGTTATGAAAAGGAGTTTAATCCTTTTTTGAGAAATGAATAGCCGCCTTCTTTACCAAACCTGGCTCCATAATTTTCTTTTCAGGATGCGGATCGACAGTTTTCCTCTTTTCAGGAAGCTGATTTTTGCACGCAGTAGGGGAAAAACGCTGATATCCCGGAGGACAAGGGCAATATAATTCGAAGCCTGGCCTTCCGTGGTATTTCCCAGGTGCCTGGGTAAAAAACCCGAGACGGATTCGGGGCCGCCGCGCCTGAGCAGAAACTCCAGATGGTTCATGAGTTCATTTTTGCTAAATGCCATGAAAAGCATTTGGTTATCTGGTTCGAAGGCGTATCCCGGCTGCTCCCGATGCGGATTATAGTAAATTGCCGGACGGCCAAGGCAAATCGATTCCGTAATCAATGCACTGAACCTGGAGATCAGGACGGAGCAGTCCCGCAGCGCATCGTGAACCTTCAGGGCATTTGATTTCAGCACAGGAAGATGCTCAAAATGGCCGCGGTCGCGCGGATGCTGCGACAAAAGGAATTCAACCTGCAATTCATTGCAAACTGAAACAATATCCTCCACCCACTGGTCCCTCACTTTTTCCAAAACACCATAGGTGAAATTTACATTCACCAGCACCTTATTCTTTAAAGGAAGCGGGGCAGGTTTCAACTCTTCAAAACGCGGATTGCCGATGACAGCGCAAATTCTCTGTTTCAGATCCAGATTGGTAAGTGTTGCCACGCCCTGAAAAACAGGAAAACTACAGTGGCCCATTCGATTGGTTCCGGCATTAAAATCAATACTGGATTCCTGGATGCAAACAGAATTAATTCCCTTCGCGGCAAAATCATAAATCAGTTTTTGTTCCATCAGTCCCCAGTCATTCGCGAGCACCAGTAAACTGTATTGTTCAGGCTGCAAAATGGATTTACTGACTACAGTAGCACTTAGGCCTGACTGCATGGCCGCCTCCGGCGCGTGCTCGTTGCCCCTGCAGAACAATTTATATTCATGAGATTGAAAATGATCCAGAACCGTTTTCAGGGACCTTACAATTGTATCGCTGGCAGCAAAAAAACAAATGGGTTTTTTATGAAGGGAAAAATGTGTTTCTTCTGTTGAAGAGAAACGCTCCACCTGGTATTTTCCAATCCATGATCCGTATTCCTGATTGAAATCATCCAGTATGCTTTCTTCGATGAAAATAACGGAAATCGAAATTGTTTCCGGAAGAAAGCGGTAAGAGGATAAGCCGGGCGCAAACCAAAAAGCAATGGCATCCTGATTTTCTTTCAGGAACCGGCGGACAAAAAAAATTTCTTTTCGATAGAAGATCAGCTTCATGATTGTATATTCATCCTTAATCCTGTAAACAATATATAAATCATAAAAATACACAATGGAAGCAGGGATGCTTTTCTTTCAAAGCCCCAGGCATTTACCCGTAGCGAACGGTAACTATGACCTGCGGCATACCAGGAATAAAATCCAAGATAACCTGCCAGCATCGCAACCGGAACAGCATAAAGATGAATGAAAGGAACCAGCATCAGCGCGCACACAATAAATATAAATCCGGAAATACCGTCGGCAATATGAGAGATAACATGGTTTGTGGTTAGGTAGACCTGCACATGCATCGCTCCAAACCGGTGTACAAAGAAAGCAATACCCAGCAATATCCACAAGGGCTGGCTCACAAAAGGTATGGTGCTATGGATCCAGTGAAGAACAGGATCAATAAATATACCAGTGAGGATAAACAGGATTACGTAAACGAGGTGACTTATGAACATACCGCGTTGGATAACGGATTTTAGTTCTTCCATCCGTTGATGGACGCGGAGCTGCGCAAGCAGTGGGATCTTGCTGTAAAAAGGTGCCATGGAAACATCTCTGATCTGGTTTAGAAACCGAAGGGCAAGCAGGTAGGCGGCAACCTCCGGTGCGTTGCCCAGTTGGGCATAGATCAGACCTGTGAGGTTGGTCAAACCGGTTGACATGAGCCCGGAAATTCCACTCCTCCATGCAGGCCTCCAAATCTTCACGAGAAAAGCACGTTCTACCGCAACCGGGTTGGAGATGCGGAGGTATAAGCCGCCTTCTGTTTTCCTGCAAAGCCAGGCGTCCCGGAATACAACCGCAAGAACCCATACCTGGTTTGCGATTACGAGATTTAGCAGTGTGGGCGCCAAAATCAGAACGGCAATAGAAGTGAAAATCGATCCCAGCGAAGTGAATGTTTCCACTCTTCTTACCAGCGCGATTTTATTTATGCCTTCGAGGAAATTCAGGAATATTTTTCCATAAAAGCCCGCACATGAAACAACGAGAACGATTGCCCAGCTGATCCACGACTGAATGATGTCTGAAGCATCATGTACAGGATGCTTTATGGACCAGGTTCCGAAAACAAGGAGCAAAATAAACAGACAAGCCGTGAGCCAGGAATAAATTCTTTTCATGGCAGACATGATCTTAGAGATCAGGGGCAGATTCACTTCCTTTATTGTTTCGGGAGCGGAGATGCCGGCCTTAAATAGACCGATATCTGCCGCACCGCTGTAAGCGTAGCTGATGAGGCGGGAAAAAGTAGCGCGGAATCCAAAATCAGCGATGGCCTGGAGCCCAATGATGGTAGAGAAAAGATACCATAGAACGATATCGCCGGGTGAAAACTTTCTGAGCACCAGCGGCAGGACGGCAAATAGCGTCAGGGCCTTGGTCGAATAACTCATCCAGGTCATTCCGGTCGGGGAATTCCAGGCTTTGTTGATGAAGTTTTTCAATCCAGGTCTTTTAGAACATTACTGATTCCGCCATCTATCCGGATATTGGAACCATTGATAAAACCAAGCTCGTCTTCTGCCAGCAGGAGGGCAAGTTTGGAAACTTCAGCCGGCTTGCCTATTCGCTGAATCGGATGGATCTCATTTAACTGCTGCACTTTTTTTTCATCGTTATTGAATCCTTCGCGCAACATGCTGGTGTCAATGGCAGCGGGACTGATGCAATTTACGCGGACCGTTCCCTGAAGATCTACGGATAGGGCTTTGGTGAGCCCGACCAGGGCACTCTTTGAGGTTGCATACGCAATGAATCTTTGTTTCGTCAGTTGCTGGTGGATGCTTGCTATATTAATGATGCAGCCCCGGGACTGCCGGAGCTGAGCCTGGAAAAACTGACTCAGAAGTAAAGGCCCGGTAAGATTTACATCGAGGGTGTGGTTCCAGTCTTCCAATTGAATTTCGCTCAGCTTCCCCAGGATTTGAACTGCAGCATTGTTGATCAATACATGTATGTTGGGAACGGACTCGCGGAAACGGTTTTCCATGGCAATTTTGTATTCAGGAACCCTGCAGTATTTCCGGATGTCAAACTGGATAAACAGGTCGGAATGTTCCGAAGGCTCTTTGCGTACATCCAGTCCGATTACTTTGTATTGGTTCTCCTGAAAGGTTTTTGCAAGGCCGCGTCCGATGCCGCCAAGCACGCCGGTAATGACTACTGTTTTCTGCATTTATTTGATATTAAGATAGCCAAACAAAAGATCAATTGCTTTTAAAGAACATCTTTGCACTGCTTCCCGGGTATTGGAACCATTATGGGTTCCGAATATGCACTGCTCAAATGATCTCAGTGCGCTATGGATTGGGAGGGGCTCATCTTCAAAAACATCCAGGGCGGCAGCGCGGACTTTTCCCGACCGGAGAGCGGCTACAAGCGCGTTTTCATCAACGACCTTTCCGCGGGAGATATTAATAATGTAAACACCATCCTTCATTTTGTTGATTACGGATTCGCAGATCATGTGCATGCTGGATGTTGTGAGAGAACAGGTGATAAGGATGAAATCTGCATCTTCAATTTTTTCCGGAAAGGGCAGTATTTCTTTCACACCGGCTTGCTGCGGGGTTAGTTTTGCGGAAGGATCGTATCCCACAACGTGCATATCAAAACCCTGCAGACGTTTTGCAGTGGCAAGTCCGATATGACCGAGCCCGATCAGCGCAACGGATTTTCCTGTAAGTGAAATGCCCTGCGGCTTCACCCAATTACCATTCCTCACTTCGCGGTCGATATAAAAAGTCTGTCGTGCGAGTCCGGTAAGATAACAAATGCCGATATCGGCCACCTCGGTCCCGAACATCCCCGGTGTATTACTGATGGGAATGCCGAGCGCAGCAGCGGCTTTGAAATCCACATTGTCAACCCCAACGCCCCACCTTACAGCAGCTTTCAATTTTCCTTTTTTACCGGCAGCTAAAACTTTTTCTGAAACGGGATCATCTCCGATGATCCATCCATCGGCGCCAGGAACAAGACCGATGAGTTCCTGTTCAGACAAGGACTGTACGACATCCGGAAGAAGGAGTTCGATATGATGCTCATCGAAAAGTGGTTTAAAAGAATCTATGGATCTCAGCAGGGGCGGGCAGGTGATCAGCACTTTCATCCTTTTCTTATTGATTAGTACTTCGAATCTAATGTCTTTTGATGGTCCAGGCGAAAACCGGTTCGCGAAGCACTTTGAAATCCATTATCCTCCAGTGGGTTTCCACGATCTCGCCGGCCCGTTCTTTATAAGGCTGCTCTAGCTTTTATCATTCATATAATGATAAAGGAATTCAGCCATTTTAAAATTCAGTTCCACATCGATATCCTGGGATTCTATTTCGGGAATTTCAAAAAGAAAAGGCCGGTCTCCGATCCGGTTATGGTTTCTTTCAAGGATTTCCTGACTAAATAAATACATGCAGGAATTTTCCTCAAACACGGGAGGAAGATCCTGGGTCCGTAGCAGGATATGTTGATTATGATTCATGGGTCGTGCCAGCTGATCCCAGTAGCGCACCTGTCTCCGTGTAACTGAGAACAGGGAATCATGCAAGGGATAAACCTTTAGAAATGTTTCTACTGCCTGTTGAATGCTTTTTGTGGAAAGCAAAGGGTTGGTGCTGTGGGTCTGGAGATAGAAAGAAGCTGGAACCTGGCGGATTATATTCAGCAGGACGTCATTCATGGGAACATTTCCTTCGCGGAGATGCGCCGGTCGTTCGAGGAGAAGGATGCCGGGAAATTGTTTGGCAGCTTCTTCGAGTATTACCGGACTATCCGTATCGATTACGATCTTAGTGATCTTTCCGGAATCCTGGAGGGAGTGGACGATATGATGGTAGAGAGGTTTACCGGCAAAGTCCCGGTAATTTTTTCCGGGCACGCGTTCGCTGGCATGGCGCATGGGTATGATTGCGACTATAGATTGGCTCATGGAAGAGAAAGAATTCGCTTAAAGCTACGATCTGTTGGCATGAATTTAAAGATTCTTGGGGAGATGGGGGATTTTTTTTCCACTCCTTCATGCCTGTCGGTAATTTAAATTAAACCCTGAGCAGGTTTCATCACAGATGATCTTATTTTTTAATGCCAGTAATTATTTGGAAAGATATTACCTATAGCATAACATTAAAATCGAAGTTTAGCAAGTTGATTTATGCAAATTGGGGCTAATTTACATATAGGTATGTATTGGTGAAATAAGGTATAATTCCAATTTTCAATGAAATATATTATTCTATGTTTTGTCATTTTTCTTTCAGGAAAAATAGAAGCCGCAAATTATTATCTTTCTGCCAGATCAGGTGATGATAGCCGGTCAGGCCTTCAGGCTCAGGATCCTTCGACCCCATGGAAGACGATAAATAAACTTAATGGCTTTCTTAATTTGAAACCTGGCGATTCAGTCTTATTTAACCGGGGCGAAACATTTTACGGATCCCTGACCATAAATGCCTCGGGAACCGAAGGAAAAGTAATTGTGTATGGAGCATATGGAACAGGAACAAACCCAGTAATTACGGGATTCACAACCGTTAGCTCCTGGACAAATCTGGGCGGGAATATTTGGGAAAGCTCAAATGCGGTTTCCACTTTATCAACTTGCAATATAGTTCTGATAAATGGAGTGAACACGCCCATGGGCAGGTATCCGAATACAGGATATCTGACGCTTCAAAATTTTTCTGGCAATACTGCTATTACCAGCAGCAGTTTAACAGGTTCACCCGATTGGACCGGGGCAGAAGTGGTGATAAAAAAGAATCGCTGGATTATAAACAGAAATCCAATTACGTCGCAATCCGGAGGAACCTTAACTTATTCAGGAGGCGGGGCCTATAACAGCAGAACTAACTGGGGATTTTTTATTCAAAATGATATCAGAACACTGGATACCGCAAACGAATGGTATTACAATTCTTCAACAAACAAAATTGATATATACAGTACCAGCAGCCCAACCCATATTCAGGCGTCTGCAGTTGATACACTCATTAGTATGTTTAGAGAGAACTATATCACGTTTGATAGCATATCTTTTTCAGGAGCAAATATTGATGCATTTTTTATCGAAAGTTGCAGTCATGTCACGATCATAAATTGCAGCATTAATTTTTCTTATAACGGGATACATGGCAGGAATTACGGCGGTTCTTCTTCCGCCAGTTTTATTCTGAAAAATTCCATAATAAACCATACCAATAATAATGCAATTGATCTGCCATCAGAATTTACAAGTGCCATGGTGAGCCATAACCTGGTTAAAAATACTGGGATAATACCGGGAATGGGCGGAAGCGGGGATGGCAAGTATCAGGGCATTAGCAGCTCAGGGACGAATTCCATCATGGAATACAATGAAGTTGACAGTACAGGCTATAACGGAATTGCATTTCAGGGTAATTCGATCACAATAAGCAAGAACTTTATTAATTATTTTTGTTTGGTAAAAGACGATGGCGGCGGGATATACACCCAGAGTAACGGCAATGGGAAAATCATATCATATAACATTATTTTAAATGGTATAGGCAGTAATGCGGGAACAAATAATTGTTGCGGTTTTTCAAGCGCGATGGGTATTTATTGTGACGACAATTCAAGTGGGGTGCAGGTATTGAACAATTCGGTGGCCAACATTAGTTTTGCCGGGATATATTTACATGATGCGCACGACATCGTCATGGAAGAAAATACGGTATATAATTGCAGTAAAACCGGATTGTTAGTGAAGAATGATGTTAATAAATCCTTTATCAGAAATATCACAATAGAGAAAAACATATTTTTTGCGAAGGAGGCTTCCCAGCTGGCATTTAATGCTGCCAGCTTACACAACGATGTAACAAGTTTCGGTACGATTGACTTTAATTGTTATGCAAGCCCGTTAGGCAATGGTCTTGTATTTGATGCTGATCCAATCAACGCAGGAGGCAGTCATAATTTATATTCATTTGAAAACTGGCAAACCTATTCGGGTTATGATGCGCACTCGAAGAAGGCACCCATGACAATTAAAAATGTGAGTGATCTGAGATTTGAATATAATGCCACCTCATCCAATAAGACCGTAAGCCTGGGTGGTGATTATATAGATGTTAAAGGAAAATCATATCAGGGAACAATAGAAATTGCTCCTTTTTCATCCGTGGTGCTCATTAGAAATTGAGAGAATAGCCATTAAGCACAAGAGCAGGATCCGCCCCTGATCAAAGCATAATTTTATCTCGCCATAAGATAGACCATTTAGAAAATTAAGCTGTCCTGATGAAGTTTGCCCGGGGCGCATTCACACTCATCCGGCTTAAATTCTACCTTAATTGGTATTACTCCGCTTAGTCCCGGGAAAATACGGGACCTGTCCTGAACGGGAAAGTACGAGACCTGGCCAGGATTTGAATCGATTGAATATTGAACAGGAGTCGCAGAAAAAATAAGAGAAAGCCTTCTTTCATGCGATCCATTTGCATGCTCATGCAGATCAAATAGGATCCGGGCATCCCCAATCTCAATTCCTTGCCCTCGATAAAGAAATGCAAATCAGTCTGATATAGGCAGTCTGCCTATTCCCGAAAGCCTTAGAACTATGATGCCGATGAAAGAATTTCAGGTAAAGCAAACTACTGCAATTACGAATTTTAAGACCCTACAAAAACAGAAGTTTTTTTGTATTTCCGAAGCTGATTGGCACGGGGAAAAAGGTTCTTCACATGGGGAAAAATACGGTCACGAAACACTCTTTTGGCAGGGTATTTGTTAAATATTGTAACATATAGATCGTGCTCCTATCCTGAAAAACTTATATCCAGTTCCTATGATGGGCAATTTCTACCCTTTAAGGAGAATTCTAACTTCTCTCCATACTATTTTCTCAAAGCCCTTTAAGGTTTTTTATGTGTTGCCCTCTATTATTAACTGCTTAGCGCATTCTTTTGTTCGTGTAAATACAGGAATATTAAGAAACGCATTTTTTTTATTGCCGATATTATTTGTGACCCTTAGCGGGAATGCTAAAACTTATTATCTAAGTGGAACGGGTGATGATGCTGCAAACGGCATGAGTTCTTCGACGCCCTGGAAAACCATAAATAAGCTCAACAGTTTTCGTCTGAAGCCCGGCGATTCAGTCTTATTTAACCGGGGGGATATATTCTATGGACCTCTAATTGTAAATGCGTCAGGGAACCCGGGAAAAGGAATTGTATATGGTTCATACGGAACAGGCGCAAACCCCGTAATATCTGGTTTTACCACCGTAGGGTCCTGGAACAATTTAGGAGGCAATATCTGGGAAAGTGCGAACGCAATATCGCCGCTTTCAACCTGCAACATGGTGGTAATTAATGGAGTGAATACACCAATGGGCAGGTATCCGAATAGCGGGTATTTAATTTTTCAAAATTTTTCAGGCAATACCTCTATTACCAGCAGTAGTTTAACAGGATCACCCAATTGGACGGGGGCAGAAGTGGTAATAAAAAAGAACCGCTGGATTTTAGACAGAAATAAAATTACTTCGCAGTCAGGAGGGACTTTAACCTATACTTCCGGTTCACTTTACAATCCTCTGATAAACTATGGTTTTTTTATTCAAAACGATAGCAGAACGCTAGATGCTCCTAATGAATGGTATTACAATCCTGCGACTAAAAAAATACAGGTTTATAGTTTAAGTTCACCTGCTAATGTACAGGTATCAACGGTCGATACGCTTGTTTACATAAGGTACAAGAATTATATAACTTTCACGGATCTCACGTTTGCCGGTGCCAATTTTAGTGGATTGTATATAGGAAGCTGCAGCAATCTGACAATTCAAAATTGCAGCATAGATTTTTGCAACAACGGCATATACGGTGGAAACTGGGGCAGTTCATCCGGCAATTTTATTTTACAGAATTCAACCATTAATCATACTAATAATAATGGTGTTAGTACAACTTCTGAGTTCACTGGTGCCAGTATAACCGGTAATACCATTAAGAATAGTGGAATGCTCCCGGGTATGGGGGGAAATGGTGATGGCCAATATCTGGCCATGACCGTATCAGGGAGAAATTCAATAATCAAGAATAATGAAGTGGACAGCACAGGGTATAACGGAATCGCATTTCAGGGAAATTCAATAACTGTCAGCAATAACCTGATAAACTATTTCTGTCTTATAAAAGACGATGGTGGTGCAATATATACAGAGGATCCTGCCAGTGGGAATATCGTATCGTTCAATACAATTTTAAATGGTATTGGTAATGGTCAGGGATCCAGCAATCCAGGTGGATCCAGCGCAATGGGTATCTATTGTGATAATAATACAAGCGGCCTTCAGATATTAAACAATTCGTTAGCAAATATTGGTTTTGCTGGAATTTATTTACATGATGCAACCAATATTATAGTGGAAAATAATACAGTTTACAATTGTATTAAAATGGGCATGCTGATAAAGAATGATCAGATTGGTACTTTCATCAGAAATATCACGGTAAAGAATAATATACTTTTTGCAAAGGACTCCGCCCAAATGAGTCTTCAACCGGTTACTTTACATAATGACATAGCGCTCTTCGGCATTATCGACTATAATTATTATGCGAAGCCAATATATGATAGCCTGGTTGTTGATGCGCAACCGGTGGGCGTTACCGGTATAAATAACTATTATTCACTTGCAGGTTGGCAAACTTATTCGGCCTTTGATAGCCACACGCAAAAATCACCGAAGAAAATAACAACTACAAATGACTTAAGGTTCGAGTACAACGCTACATCGATACCCATTTCAGTTTCGCTGCCCTATAATTATATTGATGTAAAGGGAGCTATTTACAACGGGGTTATAAAACTGGCTCCGTATTCTTGTGCAGTCCTTATCAGGAATGGCGCACTTACCAACAAGCCTCCGACGGCAAATGCCGGTCCTGATCAGACCATAATTTTACCAACCAATAGCGTAAATCTTTCAGGAACCGGAATCGATTCCGATGGAACGGTATCATCCTATCTATGGACCAAGATCTCAGGCCCGACGGGTTGCACAATAGTAAATATTAATTCTGCTTCTACTTCGGTAACAGGATTGACACAAGGAGTTTACAATCTTGAATTAACGGTAACTGATAATAGTGGCGCAGTTGGAAAGGATACCATGAAGGTGACTGTTAATTCCGCTGCCAACCAGCCTCCAATGGCAAATGCCGGCCCTGATCAGACCATAATTTTACCAACCAATTCAATAAGTCTTACAGGAGTTGGAACCGATCCTGATGGAACGGTATCTGCTTACCAATGGGCTAAGATCTCAGGCCCGGCGGGTTGCACAATAGCAAATATTAGTTCTGCTTCTACATCGGTCAGCGGACTGATACAAGGAGTTTATGATTTTGAATTGACAGTAACTGATAATAGTGGCGCAATTGGAAAGGACACGATTAAGGTAACCGTTAATTCTGCTGGCAACCAGGCTCCAACAGCAAATGCAGGTCCTGATCAGACTATAATTTTACCAACCAATACCGTAAATCTTACAGGAGTCGGAACCGATCCTGATGGAACGGTATCCGCTTACCAATGGGCTAAGATCTCAGGCCCGGCGGGTTGCACAATAACAAATATCAGTTCTGCTTCTACATCGGTAACCGGACTGATACAAGGAGTTTATGATTTTGAATTAACAGTAACTGATAATAGTGGCGCAGTTGGAAAGGATACTGTGAAGGTGACTGTTAATTCTGCTGGCAACCAGCAGCCTCCAACGGCCGTTGCAGGAGAAGATCAATCCATTACCTTACCTGTAGATTCGGTTTCTTTGAATGGCAGCGGGAATGATGCCGGGGGAACAATTGCGAGTTATTTATGGACGAAAATTTCCGGACCATCTTCTGGCGCAATAGCCAATGTAAGTTCTCCTGCTACAATGGTAACAGGATTGGTGCAAGGTGTCTACGAGTTTCAATTAGAGGTTACCGATAAAAATGGCACAACAGGAAAAGATACAATACAAATAACAGTGAATGCTGCCAACATCCAGCCCGCCGTTAACATACCTCCTGTAGCTAATGCTGGCCCCGGTAATACGATCACGTTGCCGGTCAATAAGACTGCGTTATTAGGAAGCGGGAAAGATGCAGACGGGAAAGTGGTAAGGTATTTATGGACGAAAATTTCCGGACCGGAATCCTATGAAATTATAGATGAATCATCACCCGTTGCCGTGGCAACAGGACTGATACAGGGAGTGTATAAATTTGTTCTAGAAGTTACCGATAACGATGGAGCTACAGGAACAGATACAACGCAGGTGACCGTAAATAAGGCTGTCGATATACCACCTGTTGCAGATGCTGGCCAGGATCAAACGATAATTTTACCAGTAAATACCGTTTCACTCAACGGATCCGGATCATATGCAAACGGAACAATTGAATCCTATTCCTGGATACAAATATCCGGCCCCCAGATTAGTTCGATTGAATTTCCGGATGCTTCGGTTACCGAAACTGGCAGCCTGGTTGCAGGAACCTATGAATTCGAACTTACAATAACGGATAACAGCGGCGCAATAAGCAGGGACACGCTGGCTGTGAATGTGGAAGAACCAGGGTATAATCCTGATTTGCAGGACAACAGTTTAAGAATTTATCCAAACCCTGTGGTGGGAACAGCAACATTGGAGATAAATACCTCACAAGCGAACTCAAAGCTTTTAGTTATTATTACAAATATGCAGGGCCAGGTGGTATATAAGAAGGAATTCGCTTCAGAAGGAAAGAATATAAAGAACCCGATAGATATGAGTAATCTGGCCAATGGTACTTACGCAATCATTGTTTATTTCAACAACCACGAAAATCGGGCCTTAAAAGTAATAAAAGCAAACTGAATTTCTTCTGGATTCTTCTTCATTGCAACGTCCTTGGAAATGACTTCCGGGACGGAATATTCTTCAATTAAAACCCAGATGTTTCGATTGCGGGATTACCGGAATCGGAAAAAGCTTCTTAGCTTCGGCCATACCAGAATAAATAGTATTGCCATGAATGTAGCAGTTATTACAGGAGCAGCCGGCCTTATTGGTAGCGAATCTGTGGCCTTTCTTGCTAATAAATTTGATTCCATCGTAGGTATTGATAATAATCTCCGTCAGTATTTTTTTGGCACAGATGGTAGTACGTTATGGAATAAAAACAGATTAGAGGCAAGTTTTACAAATTATGAGCATAATTCCGTTGACATTCGAAATATTGATGAGCTCCAACCCATTTTTTTAAAATATAATAGCGACATCAAGTTAATTATCCATGCTGCGGCTCAGCCAAGCCATGATTGGGCCGCCCGGGAGCCCTTTATGGATTTTTCTGTAAATGCAAATGGCACGCTAAACATGCTAGAAATGACCCGGCTTCATTGCCCGCAGGCAGTCTTTATTTTCACTTCAACAAATAAGGTATATGGCGATAATCCAAACAATCTCCCCTTTAGTAGAAAAAGAAACAAGGTGGGAGATTGCAGAAGAACATCCCTATTATGAATTTGGTATAGACGAAGGATTTAAGTATTGATCATACAAAGCATTCCTTATTTGGGGCTTCAAAAGTCGCTGCCGATATTCTGGTTCAGGAATACGGCCGTTATTTTGGTATGAATACGGCTGTTTTAGAGGCGGTTGCCTTACAGGGCCCAATCATTCCGGCGCCCAATTGCATGGGTTTTTATCGTATCTGATGAAATGTGCGATCACCGGAAATCATTATACTATTTTTGGATATAAAGGGAAGCAAGTAAGAGACAATATTCACAGCTATGATTTAGTGAATATGTTTTGGAATTTTTATCAGGACCCAAGGCCGGGAGAAGTATATAATGCTGGGGGCGGCCGGTATTCCAATTGTTCTATGATAGAAGCCATAAAACTATGTGAAGAAATTTCAGGGAATAAAATGAATTATAGTTATACTGACGATAACCGGATTGGCGACCATATTTGGTATATCAGCGATGTTTCAAAATTCAAACGAGCAGTTCTCCAAATTGGAATTGGACCTATAATCTCATCTCGACACTTACCCAAATTCATGAAAGCATGCTTAAAAGGTCTAAGCAATCGTTTGCTTAGCAAACGATCCCTAAAATTATTATGAATGATACCAAAAATAATTCACCAGACCTGGAAGAATAATGATATACCAGAGAAGTATCTTTTGTATCAGGAAAAAGTAAAGAACCTGCACCCTGACTGGGAATACAAGCTGTGGACCGACGAAAATAATCTGAAATTCGTAAGGGAGTATTTTCCGGATTTTTTGGAAACATACCTGAGATTTCCAAAAAATATTATGCGGGCTGATGTAATAAGGTACCTCATTATGTATCAGATAGGAGGCTTGTACCTGGATTTGGATTATGAAATGATAAAGCCTTTTGATATCCTCGAATATGGTCTTGTATTGCCATATAACAGGAATATAAGCTTTGGAGACGACTGTGACGCATTTGGCAATTGTATTTTCGCGTCAAGCCCCGGACATGAGTTTTGGAATTTTACCATCAACGATCTGAAAGAAATAAGGGACTTTGACCTTTTTTTTAAATCTTTAATTAACAAGCCCTATATATCAAAAAATACCAGCTTGGTGGAGGCAATAACAGGCCCTGGCCTTTTGACAAGGATTTTTTATGATAATGAAAACAAGCTGGGGGATTATATTCTTCCCGAGCGGGAAAAATTTCATCCGTTAAATACATTAAAACGTAAAGCTTACCTGGAAATGGTTGCGGAAGGAAAGAGCTATGGTATACACCATTGTACCGGGTCCTGGAGGGAAAAGTCTATTCTTAAGAAAGGTGTAGGTGCATTAAAACGTTTATTAAGATCCGGGTGACCATACCAGAAATAGTGAATTATCATCTCAGTCATGATAAAGTTCCAGTAATTCATCAATGATCCGGACAGACGTTTTTCCATCCCATAGAGGAGGAATGGATGATTTTTTCCATTCGTTATTCTTGATCTTTCTAAGCCAGGGTATAAGATTTTCGGGATCCGTGCCCGCCAGCTCATTTGAGCCCAGGGTAACAGTTTCAGGCCGTTCTGTTGAATTCCTGAGCGTGATACATGGAATATTCAATACAGTTGCCTCTTCGGTGATTCCCCCGGAATCAGTTATTACTGCCTTAGCATTTTTTATTAAATAGATAAATTCCAAATATCCCATTGGATCAACTGCAATTAGCTTCGGGTCATTCAGAAAATGTCCATTCAGATTCTTTTTTGTTCTTGGATGTAGCGGAAATATTACGGGCGAATCTTCCGTTTCCCTTAAAATAATGTCAATGAGTTTACTTAAATTTTCCGGATCGTCCACATTGGAAGGGCGGTGAAGCGTAATTAAATAATATTTATTCTTTTCCAAATGGTTTTCTTCCCAAAGGCCGGGTTTTTGTAATTTATTTGTGTTTTGATATAAAGTATCAATCATTGTATTTCCCACAAAATGGATTCTGTTATCCGTTATTCCGTTTTTTCGCAATTGGATATTGGCCAATTCGCTTGTCGTGAAAAAATGATCGCATATGGAATCAGTTACAATCCGGTTGATTTCTTCCGGCATGCTCATATCACCAGACCTTATGCCGGCTTCCACGTGTACCACATCTATGCATAATTTTTTAGCTGTAATAGCGCATGCCATTGTGGAGGTGACATCGCCGACGACCAGGACCATTGTGGGCCTGTTTTCTATTAATTCTGCTTCAAACCTGACCATAATGGCCGCGGTCTGTTCAGCTTGAGATCCGCTTCCACATTTAAGATTGATATCCGGTTCCGGAATACCAAGCTGTTCAAAAAAATCACCACTCATTTTCTTGTCATAGTGCTGGCCGGTATGAACAAGTCTGTATTTAATATTTTTTCCCTTCTCCTGACAAGATTTAATTGCTTTTATAATCGGAGCAATTTTCATAAAGTTGGGACGAGCCCCTGCTATTAATGTGATAATCATTTTTAGACGGGTTAACGGATTAAATCTGTGCTGGCGGAACCGGGATTAATATTTTTACCAACTATTTTATTTTCAGAACCTGCTTAATCTTTTCTTTGATTACCAGATAAATAAAGGTTGAATTACCATATAAATATCGCTTCCACATGCGCCTGGGCTCCTGCATTACACGATATGACCATTCCATACCGCATTCCTGCATCCATAGAGGGGCGCGTTTTACCAGGCCGGTTATTACGTCAAAGCTTCCACCAACGCCCATGATAAATGGAGTTTGAATGATATTCTTGTATGTATTCAAAAAAATCTCTTTTTTCGGAGAGCTCATCGCAACAAAAAGGATGCTGGCATTTGAATCGTGAATTTGTTTTGCAATTATTGGCTCCTCCTCTTTTTTAAAATACCCATTTCGATAACCTGCAATGATATCCTTTCCATACCTCCTGGTATAAATATTAACCAGGGACCTGACTATCTCTTCTTTGGCGCCTAGAAAAAAGATCTTGTATTTTTTTTCTACACTCGACTTTACCAGTTGTTCCATTAAGTCAATACCTGCTACCCGCTCAGGCAGGGGCCTGTTGAGTAATCGCGAGGCCCACACGATACTTTGTCCGTCTGCATTGATAATATCACAATTCACGATGGAGTATTTTAATAGCTTGTCCTTTTGGGCATTAGCTACCTTGGCCGCATTAATTACCACATGGTGAATTGATCTCCTTTCCCTGATAGCCCCATCAATCAGATCTATTGTCTGTTGCATGGTGATGGCATCTACCGGGATATCACAAATACTAACTCTGTTCAGGGTTGTCTGCATATATATAAGTTGAAAGTGCATAGAACATCCATGCCTGAGCCCAGCGCATGTAAGATATTTTGGAGGAAAAATATTTGTTGATTTGATAGTAGAAGTAACCCTTATCTGACTGCATTCTGTCTATTGTCAGTTTCAATACTTTATCCAGCAATGCTTTCTGTTCTTGAAACTTACCCAGCTTTACCAGCGTTATTACCATTTGCGCCGGGGCGTGGATATCTATAGGATAAACAGCATTGTTGTAATATTTAGGTATTCCGTCTTTTGTAAAAAAGGTATTTATGTAATATTCAAATCCTTTGGAGAGTTGATTCCCATAGGTATTATCTTCCGAGTATTTCATGTAATCGGCAATGCATTCTAAATTGTACCCGGTATGAAAATTATCAACCCATTGATGAAAAGGCAAGGTTCCATAGGGCCATGAACCATTGGGTTTTTGATGATGACAACAAAAAGCAACTGATTTTTTAGCTTCTTCGATTAATACTTTCTCCCGGGTTACGCGGTATACCCTGGCGAGCAGGCGACTGCCCAATAATGAGGCGTTAAAAACTACGCTCTTATCCAGGGGAGAATAGGAGAATGCGAAATTCCCATTTTTATCATACGTCCGTTTAAGATCTTTAAGAATGAAATTACATGCGCTTCTCGCATTTCCAAGTAATTTTTCATTTCCGGTAATTTCATAAGCATCCAGCAAGGCATTACCGATAAAAGTCGTAGCGACTACAGAAGGCGTATTTTTAGGATGAAAGAACGCTCTTGCCTGCCAATCGAAATTGTAACCCCAACAAGTACCTGACCAGTTCTTATTTGCCAACTCTTCAAGTTTGTTTGAAAAAAAAACAATCTTATTCAGATGTGCCTGTTCCCTTTCATTATTATACAGGTTACAGTAACCGGACAGGAATAATCCTAAAGCCTTAGGATTATAATCTTTTTTTACCCCCGCGGTTACGCGGAAATTCAACGGGAGATCGTTTAAATATCTGAATCCAGGCCAAGCGGGCTATTCGATTAGTTGAAATAAGCGGAATTGCCTGAAAAATTGCACTGTTCAGCCCATCATAAGGATCATATCCTTTAAACCCTTCTTTTTCGCAATAAGAAGTAAGCCGTTTCAATGAGCTTTTTATTTCTTCACGCATCTAATTTGATCTCTTGAGGTAGCCCGGTATGAATACTATCCCAAATCCTGAATGTTGTGAGGGTAGTAAGACAAACCGATCTGAAACTGATCGGGCTTTCATTGCCATGCTCTACTGCTTTTAAAAATGCTGCTACCTCTTCTTTATGCCCCTTGCCTGAAGATTTCAGATGCATTGGTTTGGCATTCTTATAAAACATTCCGTCTTTGAAGTCGTTTATTACCCCAATTTTTCCTGAACAAAATAGTTCAATATTCTCCTTAGGCATGGATTTGTCTCCGTTAGCCGAATAGGTAAGGTTTCCAATTGAGCCATCATTGAATTTTACAACAATAGCTATATTATCTTCAGGCGTAAGCTTGTCATTATTTGTGCTGACTGATTCAGCAAAAACTTTAACTGGCTCCGCATTGGTAAAGTATTGCATCAGGTCAATAAAATGACAGATTTCCCCAATAATTCTGCCGCCTCCGATTTCAGGCTTTTGCGTCCAGTGATCCTTAGGTATTAGTCCAGCATTTACCCGTATGTTTACAATGAAAGGACCTGCATCATTTCCAAATTCCTTCTTTATTTTTTCACTGATTGGCGCAAAGCGTCTATTGAATCCGACCATTAAGAGAGGATTATGTTTTCTTTTAATTTCAATTATTGAGTTAAGCTGATCCAAATTAATGGCTAATGGCTTTTCAACGAACACAGCTTTATCGGCTCCTAAAGATTTAGTTACAAGATCGGCGTGTGATGAATGCGGGGTAGCAATGAAAATGGTATTGATCTTATTGTTATTGACAATATCATCGGAATCAGATGAACAAAAATTAAATCGAAACTTACCGGCTACATTTTTCGAAGTAATACCTCTGGAAGTGACGACGCCATCCAGGGAAGCTCCACAGGCTTTCACAGCAGGTATAAGATAACTTTGGGCGAAACTTCCGGCCCCTATAAAACCAACGTTGATTTTAGAGATAGGGGCGCTTTTTAACTGAACTATTGTTTTCTGAAGGGAAGAATTACTTTCATATTTTAACAATATGCCAAGATGGTCTTCGGGCGTTTTACCAGTGACGATATCGTAAGCCTGCTCTGCTTCTTCAATATTAAAAATATGGGTGATCAGTGGTTTTATTTTAATTGATTTCCGGGACAGGAGATCCAGAAATCCTTCCATATTCCTTTGTTCTGTCCACCTGACATAAGCAAAAGGATAATCATTCCCCCGGTCCTCATAATTCATATCATATCTTCCGGGTCCGTATGAACAGGACATTCTCAAATCCAATTCTTTCCGATAAAAATGAGGATCTCTTGGAACGTCCATTTTTACAGAACCAACTACAATAATTTTACCCTTTTTTCGAGCTAATTCAGCAGCAAGCATTATGGGATCATTAGATTGTGCCGCTGCAGCTATGATAACAGCGTCAAATCCATGCCCGTTTGTGAAGTTTTCACAGACCGAAATTAAATTTGAATCATTTCTGTTTATAGCCTTATTTGTTTCATTGGCCAGCGTGATCAATCTTTCATTCATATCAATCCCTAAAACGGTGCAGCCGTTAGCTTTTAGGAGCTGGCAGGTGAGTTGCCCCAACAGGCCTAGTCCTATAACACAGATTTTCTCACCCAACCTGGGTTCGGCCTGTCGAACCCCCTGGAGAGCAATTGCTCCGAGTGTTGTAAAAGCAGCCTCTTCATAGCTGACATTATCCGGCATTCTGGCCACTAAATTTTGAGGAATAGCTACAATTTCCGCGTGAGATGCATAATCCTGGCCCGCACACGCAACACGGTCACCTGGTTTATAAGCGCCGTTCGTGTCTAAGGATGCAATTACCTTGCCTGAACTGCTATATCCCAATGCTTTTAGCGTATCAAGTTTGGTTTTTACTTTAGAGAGCGTAGCTGATAATCCTTCTTTTTTTATGTTTTGTAATACCTGGGCAACGAGATCGGGACGTTGTTTGGCCTTTCCTATCAGTGATGCCTGGCCTGCTTTAACGGTGCTGCGCTCGGTGCCCGCACTTATCAGCGAAAATTTGTTCTCGACCAATACCATGCCACTCGCAATAGACGGCATGGGTACATCATCAGCATATAATTTGCCAGTCTTAAAATTCTGAATGAGTTGTTTCAATGAATATTAGTTTATGGTTAGTTTTCGATACAATCCAAATACGCCCTGCACCACAATTCAAGGGTCAATAACTGGTAAATCTGATAGGCTTTATCTTCTTTGCCACTCCTATCATCTTCAATAAGCTTTTTTATAAAAGAATAATTCAGGAGCCCCCTCTTATTGACATTTTCCTCGGAAAGCAGATCGTCAACCAGACTCCTCAATTCATTAGAGATCCATGAACGAATAGGTGCACCAAATGAAGCTTTTGGCCTGTATATGATTTGCCCGGGCAAATATTTTTCAGCAGCTTTTTTCAAAATATACTTTGATACGCCGCCTTTTACCTTAAGAGCCCCGGGAATCTGCATCGCCTGCGTTACCAAATCACGATCAATAAAAGGAACCCTGACTTCTACTGACGCTGCCATTGATGCACGATCGGTATATGTTAAATTCAAACCTAACATAAACATCTGTGTGTCTATATTACAGATTTGGTTTATCGGATCCTTTTTGTATTTGGAATTAAACAGCGTTTTGTGCTCCAGGCTGACTGCTTCAATGGCGGCAGCTTGATTGACTCTGAATAATTCTTTAAGTTCTTTTGTATTGTAATAAGAATAACTTCTCATATAAGCTTCATCGATGGGCAGCGTTGAAAAGCTTATAAATCGCTTAGCCCACCTGCCAAATTTGAAGCCTTTGCCAAACATTTTTACGGGAAGTATTCGTACGAACAGGGATGTACCGGTTTTGATAAATCCGGGCAGTTTATTGTACCTGAGTGCCAGCAATGTGGCTTTTTGCCGCCTGTAGCCGAAATATATTTCATCGGCTCCCATTCCTGACAACAGCACTTTAACTCCTTTCTTGTTTGCCGCCTTGCAGATGAGATATGTGTTTATCGCTGCCGGATCTCCAATAGGCTCATCCAGGGCACGGACGATTTTTGGGAACTCTTTCAATATGTCGGGATTAATCTGGATCACATTATGGTCTAAATGGAAAGTATCCGCAACAATATTGGCATATTTCTCATCGTCGGGCATCCGTTCGATCTTCTTATGCTTTGGCAGGGTAGATATCGTGTAAGTAGACAATTGTTTATTTTCTCTTTTTGCGAGTACGGCAATGAGGGAAGAATCAAGGCCGCCACTCAGGAAGCTGCTTACCGGCACATCTGCGACCATATGGCGCTTTACAGAGGCCTCAATCGCTCGGGCAACATCGTTAATGATATTCTCCTCCTTTCCGTTTGATGTTTTTTGCCCGTCATCCAATTCCCAATACCTGGTTATTTTAATGTCTTTGTCCTTCTCAAAAGTAAGATAGTGGGCCGGGGGCAGTTTATAGCAACCATTGAACATCGTTTCGTTTCCAGAAACCCATAGGTAATTCAGGCAACTGACCAATGATTTCGCATTGATGTTCCTATTGAATCCTGGGATTTTGATCAGCGTTTTCAGTTCTGAGCTAAAGGCAAAAGCTTTTCCGATTTGTGTATAAAAAAGAGGCTTAATCCCAAAATAGTCCCGGGCTAAGAATAATGATGAATCGCTTATTTTATATATACCAAATGAAAACATGCCCACGAAATAATTCAGGCAGACTGCCCCATAATGGCGGTACATTTCGAGCACTACTTCTGTATCGCAGGAAGTAATAAACAGTACATTTTTTTCAGTTCGCAGCTTTGATTGCAGCTCCTTGTAATTATAGATTTCACCATTAAAAATAATGACGAGACCGTTTTTTACAAAGGGCTGATTAGCGGCTTCTGACAGATCTATAATGGAAAGCCTTTGATGGGCCAGCGCGATAAAGCCATCATTCCAGACTGACTGGTTATCCGGCCCCCTGTGCTGTTGTATTTTATTTGCCGCTTCGGCAAGCCCAACATTGTTTGTAAATCCGGCAAATCCTGCTAATCCGCACATTAAGTTTTTGCTTATTATTATATGAGAACTATCCGTTCTGCAGGACTGAATGTCAGAAACAACCCATCTAATTTTTATCTCAATTTAAGATTCAGCAAATATTTTTTGAAACGTTCTATGCAGATTGTATTCAAAATGCTGAAGCGCAAAGTTGTTTGTAAACCTTTCATATCCCCTTTTCCCCATGGCTGTTCTTAACTCCTTATTTTCCAATAAAACTGCTATCTTATCTGCAAGCATCTGAGGATTTTGCTTTTCCACCAAAAACCCGGTTTCATTATTAATTACTATTTCGGGAATACTGCCCTCATAAGTTGAAATCACGGGTAGTCCGTATTGCATGGCTTCAAGCGTTACCAGGGGAAATGCGTCATTATATGTAGGGAAAACAAATATATCTGCATTTTGAAATTCAAGATATTTATCATCCCCGTGGAGCGGACCAACAACTTTTACGTTGGCAGCTAAATCTTGTGCAATTATATATTCCTCGAGCATTTTAATTGTCACATTTGAAGGGGCTCCAACAAGCCTGGCATTAAAATTATACCCTTTCGTTTTGAGTATACCCAGGGCTTCAACCAATATCAATATACCTTTGTTCTTAATGTAATTTGACAGGTACAGAATTTGAAGCAACGGCTTATCAATGGCGATCTGCTCACACCTGCGAAATGTTTGCGTTCGAATTCCGTTATTTACGATAAAAGGGACACCCTTATAAACTTCAGCAATATCATTCGATAAGGTTTCAGATAAGCATATAACATAAGTATTTTTAAGTACCCACTTATATAAACTCTTTTTAAAATAGTTATTTTCTATATTTTTTTTTATCCCTTTGCCGTGCAAATGAAATACAATCTTCCGGTTAAGAAGCTTTATTAAAAAAACATAAGAGGCGTCTCTGTAAAATGCAAAACCCTTTGGAGCAATGGAAAAGTAAACCAGGTCTGGTTTCATTGACAAAATCTTTTTTATAATTTCAGAACCATAAAAAAAGGTTCTCAGGACCTTCCGGATTGAAAAATGTTCTAATTCCTTAATCGATTTTGCAAATTGAAGATTGATCAAATCTAAAGTATAGTCACTTTTTATTACTTTACTGTCAATCACATAGCTGTTCATTAAGCTTACTCCATGCATTGGCGGAGGCAATTGGAGAATGCATAGAATTTTTCTGGGTATAATCAAAAGGGATTTCAGATTAATTATTCCTTTGTTACAAATTTTATGGCATTATCAAAGCCCATTATAAAGTTATTTATAGAGCACGTGGTTTCGATCATTCTGCGAATATTTGATCTCATTTGCTGCTGGGTATCTTTACTATCCATGTATTTGGCAACTATTTGCGAGGTGGCACGCACCGAATGTGATTCAACAATAAAGCCGGTATGACCATTAATTAAATACTCTATTTCGGGAGAATGAAATGGCCCATTTTCTTTATGCTGCCAGGTTAATACGGGGCAATCGAAGTTAAAAGCATGGTTTACCGAAAGACCCACATAACCTGGCATAATCATTAGGTCTGAACAAAATAGAAGTTCGCCACTTTTAACATCGTCAAGAACTGAACCATAAAATTTGATGTCGTTTCCGATTCCCTTAATTTTTACTATTTCTTTTAGTTCGTTTAAGCATTCACCTTCGCCCACATAGTGCATGCCTATTGATTTGGAAATTTCATTGGTCAGGTATTCATAAATATTAATAAGCAACTGAGGTTGTTTTGCTTTAACCAGCCTGCCAATAAATATGAAATTGTAATCGTGCCTGAATCCCAGTCTTTTTTTCACGAGATCGCGACCTTCTCCTTCCAGCTTATCCCGGATGGCGGTTAATGTGCGGGTGTTGAGACAATTAAATGCAACAAAAAGTTTTTCGCTATTTGTATACCTTGATATTTTAAGTTTTGCTTCAGTTCCATAAAAAATTACGGCATCGGCTTTTTTCAAAAGGAAGAGCCGGAGTTTATCGCCAAATGAGCTTTCAGGATGAAACCCTTTGGTTCTGTCATAGCCATGGCCCCAGAGAACAAATTTTATTCCTAGGATTCTTGACAAGATATAGGTTGGGATCAATGAAGCTATACCAATGGAAAATTCATGAATAATGATCTGAGGCCTTTCTTTTATTATGTAACGGAAGACATTCAGAAAATAATGAGTTTCATTGGCGGAATACCGGAAACTGCCAATTTCCCTGGAATATGCAGATGAGTATTGTTTAATTCCGTTGTTATTCTTTGTATGTAAGAGTGTAAAATCAATCTGTTTATGGAATTCGTCCAAAATATCTTTTCGGTATTTGGTAAAAACTCTTTGAATTATTAAGATTTTACTCATTGATCACCTTGCCTTTGCATACTCATTAAATTGGAAGCCGAATAATCCGGCAAACCCACCGATGCTTTCTGATATTTTGAGTATGCCCCAGTATTTCCATCTGAAAGGGAAGGGAATAATAACCAATGCCACTCCCCCACTAAGGAAATAGGCTATATTAATTAGCGTTTTTTTCAGCAGCCCTAAACGGTTTTTCTCTATTTTCAAAACGTAGGCGTAAGTACTTGCACCTCGATAAACCCTTTTTATTAACCATTTAATATTTGCTCTTTGTTTGGGTATAGTTTCATAAACAATCGCACTGGGAGCCCAAAAGACGGAAGCGCCTTTCTTGAGCATTTGAATTCCAAAATAAGAATCTTCTGATCCTGTATAATTGAATCGATTGTCAAACCATATATTGTTTTTTACGAGTGAGTCCCTTTTTATAATTAGATTATTTGTGGCAATATACTTTATCCTGGTGTTGATTTCGTAAACTGGTTTTTCGAACCAGCAAGAGATATATTTGGACACGCTGCTATCAAATACAGAAATTACGGGCCCCATTGCCATGTCACCGTTATTGATAGTAAGTGCTTCTATTAATTTATTTAACCATTCCGCCGATACGTATTCATCATCATCGATAAAAACAATAAGATCGGGAGACAATTCCAAAGATTTTTTTAATAGCTCATTCCTGACATGCGATAGACCTTTTATAGGATAATTATGATATTCTAGTTTGAGAAAATCATTGAATTCTTCTTTAATTTCAAGTATCGTTTTTTCGGCAGTTTTCTCCGCATCATTATCTACAACAATAATATTGACGTCACTTATCAATGATTTATCAAAATTGGATTTATTAATGCTTAGCACCAGCTTTTTAAGCATTAAGGGTCTTTTATATGTTGGAATGCAAATGGTTACTTTGTACATATTATTTTTGCTGCAAAGATTTGGATTGTTTGTTTCAGGAGCTGGAATTATTGTTCATTCATTAAGGATGAAATCACTTTTCTGAAATGATTTGTGACACTGATTGAATTATGATTTATTTCTGCGATTTTTATTGCCCTTTGCGCGAGGGATTGCCTGAGTTCTTTACTTTCAATTAGCTGCCTGATTGCCAGGGTTATCTCGCTAATCCTGTTGTCAGTGATCACTTTGGCAAACTGATATTTTTTAGCGTATTTGGCGACCGCAGTTTCCTCTGGAGCAAAAAGAATGATCGGTGTGCCACTAATCATATATTCAGGACCTTTGGTCGGCATTGAATATTTTATGTATTTTATGGATTTTTGAGAGAAATCATAAGGAAGCAGAAGGAAATCCGCCTGCGAGAAAACTAAAGGTAAATCATGATGGGGAACAAGAGGTTTGTGTTCTACGCAGGTGTAGCTGCCAGCCCAAACTGGTTTTTCATCCGTGTGCATAATGAATTTGATTGCTGTATGGAGTTCGGCATTGACTTGCTGGATAGCTTTAGCAACAGACTCCAGTGAAGTTCTGATGCCCAGTCCAATTCTGCCCGCATACAATATAGTGGGAGGATCATTCAATTCATATGTTTGTTTTTGATGCTTCTCCCAGAATTGTATATTTATTGGATTTTGAAAAGGTATGAATGTTTTATGATACCTATTTTCGTATTCGATTGACATTTCTTCTCCGATACTCATCAAGGCATTGGCTTTATCCAGCAGGGTTTGGAATTCAAAATTGATTCTTCCATGCCAATATTTCCTGAGAAGACCCCTATCGGAAACTATTGAGGGCCAATCATCCATCATGTGGAAAATGAATGGTTTTTTAAGATAGGACTGAACCTCCAGGCAAAACAATACAGCTTCCCTTGAAGATGCCTGTGCATATAAAATGTCGGGTTGAAATTCATCTAACCAATTGCAAAATTCAGTAGAGATCTGCGTCTTTGATAGATAATGGGATAGCCCAAGAAATTTTAAGAAAGGATAAAAATAATTCATTATTATTTTTGTTCTGAGGCTGGATTTGAAACGGCTGGGATTATGGATTACTTCTTTATTAAATGTCAGCGGCCCTGAAATATATTTCGTTTGTAAGAAACGGAGAGGGAATATGACTTTATGTTCTTTCTGGCCAAGCCTGTAATAGGTATTGCAAATGCTCGTATCGAGATTTGCCATTGCGCCGATGGAGGCGACTGCTATTTTATCCTTATCCCAACCTTTAAAAAGATTTGTTAAGGTAATTCCCCCACCCGTATTGTTAAATGGCTGATTAATGATTATGACTTTGGGTAAGGACATTGTTTGAAACGCACCCGGTATGGGCCCGCAAAAAGAAAGATCTATTCTTTTGAGAGAAAAAGCAATTTCATTTTATTTTCCGGAATATACCTTATTGTTTTTGAATAGCAAACCCCAATGGATATCCAAAATAATATATAGTATAAGGAAAATGCTTCCATAGTTGCAGGATACAAATACAATACCCATAGGAAAATCCATAAACCGGCTGCTTTTGAAAGCATATTTTTAGAGCGGAAAATCCCTTTGAATATTGCCGGAAGGGCGATTAATAACATTAGTACTAGCTTGATAATGCCTCCATTTAATATCATTTGCAAATAGCCGGTTTCAATTATGCCTCTGTATCCGGTAACATTATCTTCCTCAATATTAGGGCAAAAATACTGGCCGTTGATGCCCTTTCCAAAAACCCAATCTTTGACTCTAAGATCATTATAAAAATATTCCTCGACTCCCGTCCTTGTATCCTGGCTTCCGCGTTCTAAAAGGAAGTTGAAAATATTTTCACGGTTTTGCAGATAGATATCCTTTGTAAGAAAGGTTCCGATAAAAAGAATTATAATTGAAAACACAACGACTAGTATCTTTTTCCTGGATTTAGAAAGAAATAAAAAATAAGAGAAAAGGATCTGGCTTAGGCAAATAAGTAAAAGTCCCCGCCGGGCCCTTATAATGGCAAATAGGAGTGCCAGGGAAATGATAACTATCGAAAATATAATTCTTTTAAAAGAATGATAGGGATAGGTCAGCAATATAAAACATACCGGAATACTTAGCAGGGCTGAATATTCAACTATTTCGGTACTTTTTATACTTGTGCGGTCAGAATTAAGAAGATCGCTATGAAATGCGATATCGTAAATAATATAAAAAAAAGCAAGTATAATGATTACATGAAATGCCTTTTTGTAAAAGGATATATTTTGAGGAAATAATAAGACCAGGGGCGCAAAATAGGGCATCATTCCATATGACGCGTCAAAGACCATTTTTTTCATAAACCCATAATCGAACGACCATCCTCTTACAATGATAAATACCGACCAAAGGCAGTATATACTGAATAGATTTTGTAAATACTTGTTTGATAATTTATTTCGGATGATTTGAACGGCGGACCCAAAAATTAATAGTAAGCCAACGGATTGAAAAGCCTGAAGAACTTTATAATTTAAATGACCTGACTGGGAGAAGACGTAACCGGTTGAATAGATGATAAACCCCAGCCAGAAAAAATTAAGATTTCTTAATTCCTTTTGGGTGATATTTATGGGCTGATCATATTTTGTCATTTTATTTGAACTTGCATGGCCATGAATCCTTATTTGCGGGGCACGGACGAATGATTTACTTCAAGCCAATAAAAACCTTTCTGAAATTTGTCACATTTTCCCTTTTTGATAAAATGGGCGGAAATAAAACATTCCTTTCGGCAACTTCCTTTGTAAAGGAGTCTTCATTAATTGAGGTTACCCTGAAGCCGCATTTCTCCAAAAGGGTACTAAAATCCTCCCCATATATTCTCAGGTGATCAATTTGGCCAAAGGCCTTTTCCCGGTCGCCGGGGTTCGTAATGGACAAGTCTTCATAAGTTACTTTTAAGTAATCTCTTTGTGGTACTGTAAAGACACACCTCCCTCCCTTTTTTAGTATTCGATATACCTCTTTCATCCCATCAATATGATTCGGCACATGTTCTAAAACATCGCAAGCTATAACACAATCAAAAGTTTCAGTTTCAATACTGGGCATATTGGATATATCTATATTGAAATCAATTCTTTTGTAAGAATAGCCTCCTGTTGTAAAATCGGCAGTTTTATAACTTTTTGAGTTTCGTCTTATCAGGTTGCCAAGAATTGTTTCGGGAGCGAAATGCAGAACTGTTTTTCCTTTTATCAGTTTATTTATATTATAATCCTCAATATGTTCGAATGTTCCCCAAACCAATCGATGCCTGACATCAGACCTGCAATTGGGACATTTGGTATACAAATGCCAGGAATCACTGACTAATCTATTCGCTTTGTAATGACAAATGTTACATTCCACTTTACTTTTAGCGAACGTGAAATAAATTTGGTTCCTTTTTACGTAGATCATTCGAACTATTCTCTTTCTCATTCTTATCAACCTGTTCATTACTTAGCGTTCAGTGTTTCCATCTTGCGGGGTTAAAGTATTCCGCAGGATGACTTATTTGAGTTCAAATTGTATTTTTCCGTTTTTCATTTTGTTTATCAACTCAATATGTTTATTAATAACCTGTTCTTTCTCAAACACCGGCAGGATTTTTCCTGTTACCTTGTTTTCAACGCAAAATTTGATGCCATTGGCCAGGTCTTCAGCATCCTTATACTTGGCCAGATACCCATTCACCTTATGCTTAATCAAATCAGGGATACCACCAACGTCAAAGCCCACAACTGGCGTACCGCAACTAAGCGCTTCCATTATTACGTAGCCAAAAGTTTCTGCTAAAGAAGGTGCAATAAATACGTCTGCTGCGTTATAAACCATAGAAAGAGAATATTCATCTTTCAGATAACCCAAAAACTTTGTTTTAAAAGGAATGGCTTCCTGAAGATTTCTATTGGCGCCGCTTCCAAATATGAGTACGGATGCGTTTCTAATACCCTGGTCATAGAGTTGTTGCAGGGCCTTCAGCAAATAGGTGAAACCTTTGTATGGACTTTCAATTGAAACGGCTCCAAAGGCAATGATCGTTTCAGAAGGGTCTACATCCAGCATTTGCCTTGCAACCTTTTTGTCAATTGGTTTGAAGATCTTATTATCAAGGATATTGGGGATATAAAAAATTGGCTTGTTTTTAGTCAGTAATGAGTTTTTGGCGCAATTATATAACCATTGGCTTGGAGAAACGAAATAGAGATTATCATATGTTGAATACAATTTTAGCTTCTTATTAAATCCGATGGTTGATAGGTCCTTTTTCCTGGTTCCCGCTAAAATAGGACAGCTAAAACAACCTGTTATGTATTTTTCGCAGGTGAAGCTATGCTGACAACCTCCTGTTATATACCACATATCGTGTAAAATGAAGACTACCGGCTTTTTAAGTTTCAGAATTTGTTCAATATTCGAAAGGTTTAAAAACCCTCCCAGCACCCAATGCAGGTAAATTATATCAGCGTTTCTTATTTCCCCTATTCCGGAAACATTTGTACCTAAGACAGGGTAGGAAAATGGACCATATTGTTTTTCATTTTTCCTGTCTATGAATGCTTTTAGTTTATAGTCTATTTTTGAAATAATTCTTGATCGTTTGGACAGGTACTTTATTTTATCGTCGATAATTGAATCCGTCATACAGGAAACAATACTTGAGTCTATGCCTTCCTGAAGAAATGCATTATGCAATCTTAGGGCAGAGCTCCCGGCGGACTTCATCGTAGTTTGCAATTGTACAACCTTAACCATTTATAACTATTTTATCCATATTCCCTTTTTGTTTTTATTGATAACCATATAATATTGCAAAGGCGATAAAATGTAACCATTAAAATTCGCTACAATAGCAGCTATAAAAAGGGAATAGACGCCCATTTTGTAATATTTAATTAAAATAACTGCTATTCCAATATAGATTAGCGGACTTATAATACTTGCCCAGAATTGAATGCGCAGGGCATTTATTCCATTAAGAAAATACACGTACTTCCCTGCAAACATGGTGAGGCTGAAATACAGAAATCCCCATAATGAAAGGTAGAAGCCAATATTTACCTTTCCTTTGCCAAGCCAAAGGCGGTAAACGGTATCCGAAAAGACCAACATAATACAGCCAACAAGAACCATCAGTATATTTAGTTGATTATATTTTTTTATCCCGTTTTTTATCCATTGAATATCGTTTTTTAAATAGGCTTCAGTGGAAGCGGACCAGAAAGGGGTTAGAAAAATCACAAAAACCATATTCAACACACCAAAATATTTATACACTATATTATAAGAAGTAACTTCTGCCGTGCCAAAATTCCGCGCAATAATGATGTTCGCTGTCTGGAACTGTATAAGGCCCGCTACCTGGATTATAAAAAAAAGAATACCCAGGTTAAAAAGGCCCTTGGCGTAGGAGAAATTAATTTTGGATAGCCTCGGACTGTATTTTTTGAAGATGCCCTTAAACAAAATCAAATTGGCACCAATCAAAACTAAAAGAGGGGAGAGACATAAAGCAATTCCCAGCTTAATCAGGGATCCTTCTGTTGTCTTTACGAGGACAACTATGAAAATTAAAGAAAAGATTTGGCCTAATACATCAATCAACGAAGATTTTGCGGGCTGCTGATCAGCAATTATTAAGGTGGTAATTACTTTTAGAACGAACTGCAAACAAAAGTATGTGAAAACAATTACAGCCAGGAGTGAAATCTCCGTCTGCATTGTTTCTGAAATATTGAGAATACGCGCCCAATTTAAATAGTGGTTAAGGATTAAGAAAATGACCCAGACAGTAAAAAATATTATTGCCAGTATAGCATAGGTAGTACTTACATAAACCTGTGCGAGTGTGTCATCAGCTTTTGCTTTGGCCTCGGCAAATTTATTTCGTAAACCCTGTGATAAGCCAATATCAAAGAAACTGAACCATCCGACTATCGAACTCAACGTGAGCCAGATACCATAACGTGAAGGGTTTATATAGTTGATAGTTAGCGGCACTACGATCAGGCTTATGGCGATGCTGATTCCCTTGAGAAAAAAGGAGGCAATTATATTTTTCTTGGCCTTAACACTGCGATGATGGCCTTTGTTAATCAGGCCATAAAGAAATGCGAGAGGAGTTAAGATCTTTTCTTTCATTCTCTGTTATGAGATTTGGAATAAATGGGATATGGAGATATCGATATTGAACTAATAGGCATGTTTATCACCTCTTAATGTAATATAAATGGTAAGGCAGATGATCTTCACATCCAACCATAAACTCCAGTTTTCCATATACCATATATCGTGTTCAATACGACTGCGGAGCTGATCATCTTCCTTTATTTCCCCCCGGAAACCTTTTACCTGGGCCCATCCTGTAATGCCGGGTTTCAGGAAATGTCGTATCATATACTCTCCCATGATTTTGGAGAACATTTTAGTGTGTTTAAGCATATGGGGACGCGGGCCGACAATTGACATATTTCCTAGTAAGACGTTCAGAAACTGCGGCAATTCGTCAACGCTTGTTTTTCGCAAAATGCGACCCAGGGGAGTGACCCGGCTGTCATTTGCAGTAACCTGTCTGCTATTTTCATCTTTGTTGATGTACAGCGTGCGGAGTTTGAAGCAGGTAAATTGCCTGTTGTTTTTTCCTGACCGCATTTGGGTAAAGAATATCGGCCCCCGGGAACTTAGTTTAATAAGTATTGCTAAAATGGGGATGAGCCAGGAGAGCAGAAGAATGATAACCAGCAAGCTAAAACTAATGTCGAGCAATCTTTTTTTAATACTGTTACCCATGTCTTCCAACGGCTCGGGGCGAAGGGAGAGAATGGGAAAATTGTCCAGGTATTCTATGTGCGTGACCCGATTGACGTAGAGGCTGAAATCGGGGACGAACTTAAAACGGATCAGCGATTTTTCAGCTACCCGCGCCATCTCATAGATGCTTTTGTCTTTTTCCGGTGAAATAGTAGAATATATTTCATTAATGTTATTGTTCACGGCATAGTCTATACAGTCATTTATATTACCGATTATCGGCAGGTTGGAAAGTTCATGGATCATACTTTTATCTTCGAAATATCCGTCAACCTGGAATTCCTTCCTCACAACAGCAAAGCTTTGCACGAGCTTTTTGGCTATATCGTTATACCCGACAATAACGATACGACGGGTGATCCTATTCACTCTTTGCATATACGAGGAGACTCCGATCATTCCGACGCGGGTAATTAGAAGGATAATAAAAAAGCTGGTAAGGCTTATAATAATAAAAAGGCGCGAGTAGGGATAGTGATAAAGGAAGGCGAATATAAATATGCATATCGCGAAAAGAAAAAATGCTTTAACGGTTCGTTTTGCAAAACGATAAACACCGGGTCGTGCGTTTTCGATATACAGGCGCACACTGTACGCTGACATTAACCATACCATATTGCCAACGAGGAACAGCAATCCATATGCCCTTTCTGCGCCCAGTGGAATGCGGTGAAAATTGATCATGAGCACTATATGAACCAGGTTGAGTGCGACCAGGTCAACAAAAGCAAAAAAGAACCGGAAGAGATTGGTATATCGACTGTTCATCGTAGCTAAATAATATTTTTCCTATACCATTTAATGGCAACTTTCAAACCTTCTTTAAAATTGAATTGCGGGGCATAACCCAGGTTTTTTCTTGCCCTTTCTATCGATGCCAGGGAATGAGGAATATCGCCTTCTCGATTGGGCCCGTGTATCACTTCGACCTCAGATATGGAAGGATCAATTGCGGAAAGATATTTTTTTAATAATTTAACCAGCCGGTTGAGTGATGTCTGTTCACCATACGCAACGTTGTAAACCATATTTAAGGCATTTCGGTCCCTGGCAAAGAAGGCGAGCATATTGGCCTGAATAACGTTTTCTACAAATGTAAAATCCCGTGAATTTTCCCCATCCCCGTTTATAACGGGCGATTGATGGTTAATCAATTGCATCAAAAATTTTGGTATCACTGCGGCATAAGCTCCGTCGGGATCCTGCCTGGGACCGAAAACATTAAAATATCGCAGGCCAATTAATTCCATTCCGTAAGCTCTGGCAAAGACGTCTGCATAAAGTTCATTGACATATTTGGTTACTGCATATGGGGAAAGCGGCTTTCCAATGTGCGCTTCAACCTTGGGCAGACCTTTACTGTCTCCGTAGGTTGAAGACGATGCTGCGTAAACCGTTCGCCTGACCTGGCTTTCTTTTATCGCTGCAAGCACATATAAGAAACCGGAAATATTGACCTCATTGGTTGTTATTGGGTCAAGGATTGATCTTGGCACCGATCCAAGCGCTGCCTGGTGAGAAACGAAATCCATACCATTCACTGCAATTTTGCAGGTTTCCGGATTTCGGATATCTCCTTCCAGAAATTCAAAAGAGGGGTAAGATAAAAAATCGCTGATATTGTGCAGGAATCCGGTACTGAGATTATCGAGCACTCTAACTTTTCCTGCCCCATACTTCAGCAGATACTCAACCAGATTGGACCCGATGAATCCTGCTCCTCCGGTTATCAGGAATGCGTATTTGCCTATGTCTTCCTTATGGTAGGACCTTTCGTACATGATTATAACCTGGCATCAACTATTCCGTTTTTCAATACTCCTTTTACATCATATATAACGGACTTTCCGTTTACGAAATCCCGGATATTTAAACTCATAAAAGAAGTATGTGCTACAGCTAAAATAACGGCATCATATTTTCCTGAAACGTCTGAAAGTGTATTACTGGTTTCAATTCCGTACTCCTGTTTAACTTTCGCCGGTTCGGCCCATGGATCATATACGATAAGTTCGGTCTGGTAGCTTTTCAACTCATCGATAATATCTATTACCCGGGTATTACGCACATCGGGACAGTTTTCCTTGAAAGTAAAACCCAATATTAATATTCTGGCATTTTTTATTTTGATCTCTTTTTTGACCATCAGTTTGATGGTTTCGCTGGCTACATAAGCTCCCATGCTGTCATTCAATCTTCTTCCTGCAAGAATGATTTCAGGATGGTATCCGGCTTCCTGCGCTTTTTGTGCGAGGTAATAGGGATCGACACCTATACAATGGCCACCCACCAGACCGGGCTTGAATTTTAAAAAGTTCCATTTAGTTCCGGCCGCTTCAAGTACGGCAGTTGTATCAATATCCAGGAGGTTAAAAATCTTGGCCAGTTCATTGACGAATGCAATATTAATATCCCGCTGGGCATTTTCGATCACTTTAGCGGCTTCTGCCACTTTTATGGAGGGAGCCATATGTGTGCCAGCTTCTATGATGGATTTGTACAGATTGTCTACTTTTTTAGCTATTTCCGGCGTAGAGCCTGAGGTGATTTTTAATATGTGGGAAATGGTATGCAGTTTATCTCCCGGATTAATTCTTTCAGGAGAATAGCCGCAAAAGAAATCCACATTGAAAACCAAACCACTCATCCGCTCAAGCATCGGTGCACACTCATCTTCCGTTACACCAGGATAAACGGTGGACTCATAGATCACCACATCTCCTTTTTTCAAAACCCGTCCAACCGTTTCACTGGCCTCGTAAAGAGGGGTGAGATCCGGATGATTGTATTTGTCTGTTGGCGTTGGAACGGTCACAATAAAAATGTTGCATGCTGCGATATCTTCGATTTTATCTGAGCAGTATAATCCGGCTGAACAGCTGCAAACAGGATTGGCGGATAACACTTTTTTAAGATCTTCTTCTTCAATTTCAAGCGTGTGGTCCCGGCCTCTCCTCAGTTCTTCAATCCTGGCCGTGTTAATATCAAAACCCACGGTAGGATATTTTTTTGCAAATTCCACCGCTAATGGTAATCCCACGTATCCCAGACCGATGATTGCAATATTTTGCTTTGTATCCATGCTCATGTGTACAGGTTAGTCAAACAGCAGCTAATAGCCGCAGCAGACATTAAAAATGTTTGAAACCAGTCTTATTTTGGGCTTACCTGCCGGATCAAATACCCCTTCCGGACAAGCTTGTTCTCCTGAATGACCTTAACATTGGCTGTCTCAATTTCGGCATGCATCCAATATCCCAGGGTGGGTAGCATGATCTTAACCGTCTTGCTTTTTACTGACATTACCTGCCCTTCCTGTTCCATAAAAGGGCCTGTAACAATCCTGACCATGTCGTTGACATTAACTGAAACCTTTTCAAGGGTGACACGGGTATGATCGTTTAGAAATCGTTTTATGATTTCGATTTCCTCATTTTTTATTATAGCTGGCTTGCTCAGCCAGTAGACAAAATTCAAAATACCAAAGGTCTGGCGTACACTTAATTGTTCTGTTGGGTCAATCCTTACAAATACATAGAGTGTAAATAGAGGCTCCAGAATAATTTTTTTACGATCACTCCATTGTTTTTCAACTCTGTTGAGCGGGCAATAATTTTCAATGCCTTTTTTAGTTAATAAATCCGCAACTTTCTTTTCGCAACGTGGCTTGGTATAAACCGCGTACCATTTTTTTGCATCGCCATTCATAATTTTCATTTTTTCGAGGGGAACCTTCCCGGTTAGAAAGGCTCCGCCCAATTCGGTCACATTGATCTGCGGGCACCGGTTAAAATAATGGTTTTAAATAGATATTCGATAAAGTTGAACAGTCCGTATCCTGACCAGGTAATTACCCTTTTTTGGCAACATAGCCATATCCATAGTCAAAATCGTATCCATACCCAAATCCGTAACCATACTTTCCGGTTCCTCTTTTCATTACGCCATTAAATACAATCCCAATATTTTTCATCTTATACATTCCGGTGTTTTCATCGAGCAGCTGTACATGAACTTTAGGTGTAAACCCATGTCTGATAACATAAAGATTTGCATCGCAGCGCGAGCCGATAATATATGCATCTGTGATAGCCAGGGCTGGAGCCGTATCAATGATCATTAAATCAAAAACAGTTTCCAAATAGCTCATGAGCGTTTTCAACCTTCCGTTTAATATCAGTTCAGATGGATTCTCAGGTATCGGACCAGCAGGGATAACAAAAAGGTTTTCGCTTTCTGCAGTTCTCAAAACCAGGTCTTCAATTTCTGCATTTCCTGACAAATAATCCGATACACCTTTTTCATTGGGCAAACCAAATAAATTGTGTATTCCTGGTTTATGCAGATCCAGGTCCAGCAACACTACCTTCCGACCGGCAAGTGCAATGCTTGCCGCTAAATTTGCCGCTACAAAACTTTTACCTTCGCCCGATATCGAAGAAGTGACCATGATCCTTTTGGATTTCAAAGAACCGCTTTTGGAGACCGTTGCCCTGAGAAAACGAAATTGGTCTGCTATAAGGTTTTTCTCTCCGCTTTTAATTACAATGGGTCTTTTGGATTTATCATAAACCAATTCTCCGGAAACCGGAATCATGGTGAGTTTTTCAATTTCGTTCCTGAATAATATTTTATTGTTTAACATTTCTCTTAGCCCAATCCAGACTAAGCCAATAATCAGGCTCCCAAAAACAGCAATGGCATAAATCAGCATTCTATTGGGCGAAACCGGAAGAAATGAAGATTCTGCCTTATCGATCACCCTGCTGTCAGGCACTGTCGAATTGAGTGAAAGGGAGGTTTCTTCCCTTTTCTGCAGCAGGAAAGAGTAAATATTATTTTTGATGGATTGCTGACGGCTGATTTCAACAAGTTGCCGCTCCTTCAAAGGAATCGTATGAAGCATGGACGCGTATTTGTTACTGGTCAAACTCAAATTATCTCTCCCTGCTTCCATACTCTGGCGCTGGCTTCTAATATTTTCCAGGATATTGGGTTTGATCTTCGCTATTTCATCCTGAATTGAAACCAAAATCGGATTATTTTCCGCTGTGTTTTTTTTCAGTCTTTCATACTGGATTTCTAAATCATAAAGCTTTTCAAGCATTTGAGACAATAATTTGTCAGAAATGCCAAAAGTAGAAGGAACAATAGCAGATTGATTATCCTGGGATTCCACGTATTTTTCTATTTCGTCCAAAACGGCTAACTGAACATTCATGTCACTTAGTTTCTGATCGCTTTGGCCGACATTAACGAGGTACTGCTTGCTCTGTGCACTGATATCAACCACGTCTTTATCAGTCCTGAATTTCTGGATGTCCCTTTCCATAGAATCTAATTGTATCTCCATATTCCTCAGCCTTTTATCCACGAACTCCAGGGTGTTGGCTGCCAATTGATTTTTGTCAGTAATTGAAACTTTCCCATACACTGCAATCACGTCGTTTACAATCGCTTCCCCACGTTCAGGAATTGCGTCCTTTAATTTCAGATTGATGACGCTGGATAATTTGCCGGATGCAGATACCTCCAGTTGTTTGCTGAGGTCATTGATTACTTTTTTTACATTTACTAATGTAAAAAAGAATTGATGAGGACCGGAAGATGCGCGATAAAACGGGTTACTGGAGAAACGTATTACACCCCATTTTGAATTCACCCATTGATTGAGAGGATATTTTTTATTTGCAACAAGAATCGTTTGGCTGGATGCTGAGAAAATAAAAGGAACTTCTTTCACACTCACCAGTGAGTCGGGCTGCTGAAGTTCAACTATGGTTGGGCTGGTTATAAAGGCTGGCCTGGTAACGAACCGATCCTTTTCGAATATCGGAGCATATAAATGCAGGTCCTTTGCCACTTCCGTAAAGATGGTCCGGGAATGGATCACTTCAATCTCGTTCTCAACTATCTTTTTTGAGCCAAGCAGGTCCAGTGATTCCATGATCTTGGACTCATCTGATCCCTTTTTTTCATCTTTAATTAATATGCTGGCTGAGGTTTCATAAACCGGAACAGCAACCTTCAGATAAAAAAAAGCAGCACAACCGCCTAACAAGGCGAGTATCAAAAATAAGGGCCAGTATGGCAGGTAGCGAAATACCAATTGCCGGAACACATTCTCCTCAGTGGTTTCAATGCCTGCGTCTTTTGTAACCTGAATTTTTTTCATAGTTTATTATTTGTGAATGGTCAGGTAAACCAATGCGGTAAGGAATGACAGAGCGCTAAAAAATATTGGTAATAGTTGTCTTGTATTACTTACGCTAGCTACTTTATTCTTGTTTGCTTCAACATAAAGCACATCATTGGATTTTAGATAGTAATACGGTGATCTTAAAATGTCAGGAGAATTCAGATCAATACGTTTGATGAGTTTTCCCCCGCTCTCCTCCCGGATTAATAATACATTATCCCTTTTGCCATAAATGGTTAGATCCCCTGCCAAACCCAATGCTTCCAGAATACTAATCCGTTCATTGGGTACTGTTATTACCGTGGGATGGGTCACTTCACCTAAAACGGTTACGCGGAAATTGAGGAATCGAATGGTAACAATAGGGTCTATCAATAATTTCCTGTCAATCAGTTCCTGTGTCATGGTATCACTGAGTTGTTTAATGGTCAACCCTTCAGCCTGAATGGTCCCCAGCTCCGGAAATTTGAAACTGCCCTCATCCGTAACCAGGTAACCGACCATTTGCGTGGTAGAACCATTAGCCGTGGATGTAGTGGTATTAGAAAGATTGGGATCGTTAAAGATTTTGGAGGCATCCGGGTTTGAACTGTTTACTGAAATGCTTAACAGATCATTTTTATGGATAACGGGAACCGAAGCAGAGGCGGATTTTATCCTTGAATCTCCCAGATCGTTAAAATAGGTGGTTTTCTTCGTATTGACACAGGAAGGGAAAGTAAGGCAAAGGGCCGATAAATAGTAAAGACATTTATAACGCCGGCTCATTAGCATAATGACGTACGATTTATGATATAAATCTTACTTAATTGATAAACAGGAAGTTAGCATTAATTATTACAAAGGATAATTGAAAGGGACACTGGATAATAGATGGGGGATACTGAAAGAATTGTAATATTTGAGTACAATTACGCTACAAGATATATGAAATTCCCGAATATCAAAAGCGCCATCATAATTCAATTTGCCTCATCTTGAAAAAATGTGCGAACTCCTTCTTTTCCACTCTGTAAACAAACAAGGCAAACGAGGCCAGAAATAGGGTAGCCACAGTGTAATTTAATGCAGTATTATGCCATATTTTGATGATCATGTGCTGTATTCCATACAAAACCGCCACGATTACCATATAGGCAACCAGCTTTTTCCAGGCATAGGGTACCGGGTAAGCTTTTTGCCCCATTATATACGAAATCACCATCATACTTCCGTAACAGAGGAAAGTAGCCCAGGCACAAGCCATATAACTGAACCGTGGAATAAAAAGATAATTTATTATTAATGTTATGGCCGCACCGATCAAAGTGATATAGGCTCCTGCCGTTGTTTTCTTTGACAGGCGGTACCAGATCGAGAGATTATAATAAATGCCCAGGAACATATTCGCAAATAATAAGATGGGAACTACTTTCAACCCTTCCCACATCTTTTTATCCTGAATAAAGACTTTCCAAACGTCCAGGTAAAGGGCCACTACCAGAAACATCAGACAGATGGTAAGCACAAAAAATTTCATTACCCGCGCATATACTTTTGGCGCGTTTTCCTCAGAAGATTGTTTGAAGAAAAAGGGTTCCGCACCCATCCTGAATGCCTGCACAAAAAGCGTAATCAGGATAGATAATTTATAGCACGCGCTGTATACACCAACTTCGAATGTTGCAGCATCCCCTTTTATGGGTGACCACCTCTCCAGCATTATCCGGTCGAATGTCTCGTTGATCATTCCTGCAAAACCCGCAATGGTCAGGGGTAAGGCATAGATCATTACTTCCTTCCAGAGTGTTATATTGATTTTTAACCGAACACTGGTGAATTCTTTCCAAAGGGCAAGCAACTGAAAAAGAGAAGCTGCCATGGTTGCGATCAACACATAACCAGCCCCGAAACTACTGCTGTAAACAAATCTCAATACACTATTCGGGTTCTTTTTTATCAGCTCGGGGCATAGGGTCAAAAGAAAATAAACCGTCGCTATGTTTAAAAGAATTCCGCCAACGCGGATGGCTGCAAATTTTTTAGGCCGGTTTTCATATCTTAATTTGGCGAAGGGAAGTGCGCTCAGAGCGTCGAGTCCTATAATAAATGCACTTAGCGTTATGTATTCCGGATGCCTGGCCAGCCCAATAAAATTGGCAATTGGCACGCTAAAAAGAATGGTCAGCCCGGTGATCAGCACCGTACTTATCAATAATGAAGTACTGAGTGTATTGTAAACATCTCCTTCGTATTCCTTTCGTTGCATGAATCGGAAATAAGCCGTTTCAAAAGCAAAAAGAACGAGGGTATATAAAAAAGGGATTATGGCAAAAACCAGACTGAACTTGCCATACTCAACTGTTCCCGCGAATTTCAGGGTTAAGTAAGGGGTCAGCATATAATAGAGGAATCGCGCGAAGATGGAACTTGCGCCATACCAGACGGTTTGAGAGGCTAATTTCTTTATGCTGGCCAAGAAGGGCGTTTAGTCGGCAAAAATAGCGTAGGCTACTGACTTTCAATCAGAACATGAATCATTTTATATATTCGATTTTTATTCTTTACTTAAGGTATGAAGTTTACTGATTTCCTGATTTGTATTTTCCTTTTTTTCCCTGTTTTGTCTTCCCGGGCACAACTTTCTGCAACAACGGCCGACAATGCCTATCTCATCACACGAATGGCTGATATATATCATGTGCAGCCAAGACCGGTCGATAAAAATTTCTCGGCAGATCTGTTTTTACTGATGATCCAGGCACTCGATGCGGATAAAATTTACTTTACCCAGGAAGATATCGGGCGACTGGAAGGTTTTAAATACAAGCTCGACGATGAAGTGCTGAATAGAAAACAGGATTTTCTGAAGTCCCTGATTGATTTGTTTGAACTACGAATTGCTCAAACTGATTCTATTTTGAACCTGTATGCTAAAACAGCAATCCCTTTCAACATAAATGAAACATATACCGTTGCTGAAGACACGGTTTTTGCCGGTAACACATCATTACGCAGGATCAAGCTGGGCAAATTGTTCAGGCGGAATGTTCTTGAAACCATTTCGGATGCCTACGATGAAAATGATGCTGACGCTCACTTATTGAGGCTGGATAGCCTCGAATTGGTGGCGCGCAAAAAAACCTGGCATGGTTTCAAGCGAGATATTCAGCGCGTGGTCCAGTCGCCCGGGGGGCTGCCGGGTTTTGTTTGCAATGCCTGGTGCGAGTCCGTTGCATCCTGCTTTGATCCGCACACAGAATTTTTCTCGATGGCGAAAAAAGAAGAATTCCAGGGTGAACTCGGCGATAAACAATTACAGTTTGGATTCGGGCTCAGTGAAGGCAAGGAAGGAACCCAGATCTCGCGCCTGAAACCTGGAAGTCCTGCATATAAAAGCGGACAAATACATGAGGGCGATGAGATCCTTGCACTGCAATGGGAGGGTAACGAAGAAGTGGATGTTTCAGATGGTTCGCCGGCTGAGGTGAGTGCGCTCATTTCAGGGGACCATCCTAAGAATTTGACGCTGACATTAAAGAAAAGCGACGGAAGTATCCGAAAAGTGACACTGCAGCGGGAAAAAGCTGTGGTGGATGATGATAACAGCAAGGTGAGAAGTTTTATTCTGAAAGGAACTCATCGCATTGGGTTTATTTCCTTACCTGCATTCTATACTGACTGGGAAAGTGGCAATTCAGGAAATAACGGATGCGCGGATGATGTGGCGAAAGAGATCCTCAAACTCAGGAAGGATAATATTGAAGGCCTCATCCTGGACCTGAGGTACAATGGAGGCGGCTCTATGACGGAAGCGATTGCCCTTGCGGGAATTTTTATTGATCTTGGACCGGTGGGCATGACAAAAAATAAAGAGGGAAAGGTTTTTACCATGAAGGATGTTAACCGGGGTTCTGTTTACGATGGCCCGCTGATCCTTCTTGTAAACGGGTTCAGCGCTTCCGCATCGGAGATGCTGGCGGGGACGCTGCAGGATTACCACCGCGCCCTGATTGTTGGTTCTCCCACATTTGGTAAAGCCACGGCCCAGGTAGTACTTCCGCTTGATACGGTATTTGATGAGAATCACCTGGAAAGAATGAAATCCGCGGTAAATTTTATTAAGGTTACCGTTGAACGGCTTTACCGGGTAAATGGGTCAAGTGCACAGGAAACCGGTGTGATTCCGGACGTGCTGCTAAGGGACTTCACGGCAACCCAATCGGAGCGGGAACGAACACTGCCATTTGCACTTCCGAATACCCAGATCGATCCAAATAAATATTACCACCCCTATCCTGCACTGCCGACGGACAGTCTGAAGGCTTATGCCAGGTCATTTACAGATACCTGCGAATACCTCAGGGTTTTTAACACCTACCTGGATGAAATCCTTGCTTTGGAAAAACCCAAAGATGAATTCCTCTCTTTACAAAGGATTCGGGAGGAGCACGAAGAACTCAGGAAGTTCATGGCAGAACGGCAGAAGTCTATGGAAACGGTATCCCTACCTTATGAGATCCAGTGGAATGCGTACGAAAAAATAAGAATGCACTCGGATGAGGATCTGCGAAATACGAATCTGGCGCTTACAAACGTTTTATCCAGGGATCCGGGCCTGCTGCTGGGCTATCAGATCGCTTCCCGCATGACCGGGAAATAATTATATTTATAAAATACCAAAACTCAACTGAATGCGCAGGTGTGTTTATTTAATGCTGTTCCTGGTATTATTTTCCTGGACTAAGGTTTTTTCTCAAACGATTGAAAATGCGGGCGATTATATGACCCAGATTTCCGCCGCCCAGATGGAAATGGATCAGAAATATATGGCCTATGTCAGCGCTGCTGCGCACAGCAGAAGAGCCCGCAAAGTAGAAAAATTAAGGGGACAGGCCCTGGAAAGCATCGACGATGCAAAATCTAAAACAATGGGCCTGCCGAAATACAAGGGCGATAATTCGCTTCGGCAGGCAAGTATTGATTATATCCTGTTCTGTTACCGGATTTTCAATGATGACTATTCCAAGATCGTGAATATGGAAGAGATTGCCGAGCAATCAGTTGATCAGATGCAGGCTTTTCTCCTGCTGGAAGAAAAAACTACGGAGAAACTGGAAGAAGCCTCGGCAAACCTCTCCAAAGCGGAAAAGGATTTTGCAGCCAAATACAGCGTGACCCTGGTGGATTCAAAAAATGAATTATTTGACAAGATGACCACGGCAGGTTATGTAAACCAGTATTGCGATAAACTTTATATACTTTTCTTTAAATGCAACTGGGAGGATGGGCAGTTGTTCAATGCCCTGAACAGTCATAAGATCAATGATGCCGAGCAGGCAAGGAATTCCCTGATCAGTTTTGCCGATGAAGGCCTGACGGCATTGAAATCAGACAGCCTCAGGGACTTAAAAGGAAATTCCGGCTTGTCAAATGGATGCCGCCAGGCCCTGGAATTTTATAGTCGCATGGCAAAGAATGATATTCCGAAACTCACCGATTTTTATTTGAAACAGGAAAATTTTGACAAGATAAAAAAGACTATGGAAGCCAGGGGTAGCGACAGAACCAAGGATGATGTAAACGAATACAATAAGGCCGTGAAAGAGATGAACGAAAGTGTCAGCGGTTTTAACCAGCTGAATCAGGACCTGAATAAAAAACGCCAGGAAGTAGCGCAGAACTGGGAAAATTCCGAAAAGTCTTTTAAGGACGATTTGATGCCGTATTATAAATAGGTTGATGGTTGATAGTTGACGGTTGAAGCGAAATTCATAGAGTGTATTGATTGAATAAATATATTAAAACTTCACGGCTTTCATGTATCCTTCAGGCGCTCTTACAAAATCATTATGAAACAGGCTATTTGCCCCGTCAACCGTCAACGGTCAACCGTCAACCTTCCTAATGCCGGATCTTTATAAAGCGGATTATTTACAAATGCCGTATCAGTAAGTGTTCCCAGAAACTGGATGAGATAAAATTTATCGTTGTCGCTTAGTGCAATTCCCTTTCTCAATGCAGTATCGAGTGTAGCACTTTGAATCACCCCTTTGTTGTAATGTTCCAGCAGGTCGCTGATAGTGGAAAACCGGCCATCATGACCATAAGGGGATGTTAGAAAAACATTACGCAGGCTGGGTACTTTGAATTTGAGGGAGTCTTCTTTTTTCCCTGTTACGTGCATGCGCCCATAATCCAGCAGGGTACTGTCTACTTCGAGACCCGTATTTCGATAACTGAGATCAGTGAACAGGGGTTCCTTATGACAGCCTTCACATTTTTCCTGAAAAATTCCATATCCCGTTTTTTCATATTGATTAAAAACAGCTTCACCCCTTTTCATTTTGTCGTATTTGGAATCGGCAGAAACCAGCGAAACAGTAAACTGGGCCAGCGCGAGAAGGAGTCTTTTCGTGGTAATTCCGGGACTCCCGAACGCATTGTTGAAAAGAGCGGGATATTCTTTGTCGTGATTCAATTTATAAATGATGTGGTCGAGTTTTTCTGCCATCTCGCGGGGATTGAGCATGGGAGCAAGCGGCTGCACTTCGAGGTGGTTGATGCTCCCGTCCCAGTGGAATTCTTTTTCCCAGGCCAGATTAAATAAGCCTGGTGCATTGCGGGCGCTGAACTGGTTGTTAAATCCATGGCTTAGCCGGTGTTCATAAGTGGAAAAAGCTGCGTACTGCTGATGACAGGAAGAACAGGGGAAATTTCCATCTTTCGAAAGCTGTCCATCATAAAATAGTTTTCTGCCGAGTTCAAATCCTGATTTCGTAATCGGATTGTTTTCAAATTTATAAACAGGCGGTGGAAATCCTTTCGGAACGGGGAAAGGCAAGGGAGTTTTCAGTGAGATCAGGGAGAAGCCTGTCAAAATTGTCAATAAAAGAAAGGCTTTCATGGTTTTCCTGGAATTTCAATTTTGTCGAATAGGCTGCTGAAATTTTCAAAAAGCTGGTGGGCAAGTTCTCCCGGAATGGCACATGAAGGTAAATCCCGGATATGAACAGGAGTGGGTCCGTTGAAAAAACGGTCCAGTTCAATCGGAATATTCAGCCGGATGGCCCGGTCGTCATTTAAATGAAAAGATTTATGACCTGAGATAAAGCACTTTACAGTACCCACCGCGATGTTTGGCGACCTGTAACCGCCGATATGATACGCAATAGCGTGTTCAGGTTCATTGGATTCCGGAGATTTGCCTTCAATTTTGAAACTTATATAGCCACTGTTCCATGTCCAGAACATTCCCTTAAGAGGATCCAATGCCCCGGATTGCGCACCACGGACCTGATCTGCCGAATCTATTCCAAGCTGAAACTGAATTTCGTCATATTCGCCCCCGGGAAGCCTCAGCTTTATTGAACTTGTGGAAGAATCTGAAAAATCGACGAGATGGTAATCAGATATCCTGAATATTTTTTTCAGGATCCGTCCTTTACTGGAGCAGGTTATTTTTCCTGCATAAAACCGGAAAATACTCAATTCAAATTTTTCTCCGAATGGGTTCTTATATTGTTCCAGGAGCCGAAGCGGTTGTCCATGTACGGTAGGTTCGAATTGCAGGATCAGGTTTGGCGATTCGGGAGGCTTTATGCTGATAAATGCGCCTTCTTCCGCCTGAATGGATTTGATTCCGGGGATGGTAATGAGGAATAATAAAAGGCAGATCAGGAAATATTCTATTTTGCTTAGACGCCATTTTTCTGAGCGGGTTGCTGAATTTATTAAGGGAATCGATACCGGCTTCTTCATTGCGAACAAACGAATGGCGGCATGTCTTGATATAATGGAACGAACCCTCATTCAAAGCGGTTAATCTTTTTTCTGTAATTCTTGATCTGCGACTTCTTTTGTTTTGATTCCTTCTTTTTTTCTTTTGAAGCAAAACTTGGCTTGGTTGCTTTGCGGGGTTTCGGTTTGATTAGGGCACGTTCGATGATCTGCCCGATCTTTTTGATTACTTCTTCCTTATTTGCCAATTGTGACCGGTGTTCCTGGCTCTTCACCATCAGAAAGCCTTCTGTATTTATTTTAGAGTACAGTTTTTGATGAAGTATTGCTTTTTGTTCATCGCTCAGCAAGGCCGAATCCGCGATGTGAAAGTAACCTATAACCATAGTCTCCACTTTGTTTACATTTTGACCTCCTTTGCCACCGCTGCGGGCTGTCCGGAAGCTGATTTCTTTGGAAACGGGTATCTTCATTTGACGAAAGTAGGGGGATAATTTTTAAATGTGAAAATTTGAAAATTTGAAAATTTGAAAATGAGGAAATGTGCTAATGAGGAAATGTGCTAATGTGATAATGGAGGGATTAATGTGGGAATGGGTAAATACGTACTTTGCATGGTGGAATTAATATCAGTTATTAGGCAGATCTCATTTACACATTAGCATATTTTCACATTTTCACATTGACATTCCTTTGCGCGCCATAATCCAAAGAGTCGCCTACGCACGGATCACGGTAGCAGGTTCCGGGAAATCTGCTATTGGACCCGGGTTACTAATCTTATTGGGAATAGAAGATTCGGATGGCGTTGAGGACATTCAATGGCTAAGTAATAAAATCATTAATCTGCGGATCTTTGATGATGATGCCGGCGTGATGAACCATTCTCTCATGGAAACCGGGGGAGAACTGATGCTGGTGAGTCAGTTTACTTTATTTGCATCCACAAAAAAAGGGAACCGCCCTTCCTACAGCAGGGCTTCAAAACCTGATTTTGCCGTTCCGATTTATGAGGCGATGATTCTCCAATTGCAAAGCGTTGCCGGGAGACCAATACAGACCGGTATTTTTGCCGCGGACATGAAAGTAGAATTGCTTAATGATGGCCCCGTTACTATTGTTATTGATACAAAAAATAGGGAATGAGGGGCGGTTTAATGATATTCTGCGATAAGGCCTATTTTTGAATGATTATTCTTCGCGTTTCAAATTAGGGTTGTGATGAATCTCAAAATTTATATAGTGAATGCATTTGCCGACCATAGATTCGGAGGTAATCCTGCTGCAGTCGTTCCCCTGCAACGCTGGCTCAGTGAGACCCTGATGCAGCAGATTGCCGCCCAGAATAATATAGCGGAAACGGCTTTTATCGTTCCGGAGGACAAGGACTTCCTGATCCGCTGGTTTACACCAACCGTGGAAGTAGCGCTTTGCGGCCACGCTACGCTGGCAACTGCGCATGTTTTTTTTAATCACCTGGGATATGGTCAGGAACAAATCCGCTTTCATTCCAAAAGCGGACTGCTGACCGTAGGAAGAACTGATGGAAAAATCACGCTTGATTTTCCTGCCGATATGCCTGTTCCGGCAGAAACGAATGAATTTCTTGAAGATGGGTTAAAATTAATGCCGGCAGAAGTATATAAATCGGCATTTGATTTCCTCGTCGTGTTGAATGATCAGCAGGAAATTGAAAACCTTTCGCCTGATTTTGCGATATTAAGAAGATTGCCCTCGAGGGGAACCATCGTAACGGCTAAGGGAAGGGAATCCGATTTTGTATCCCGCTGCTTTTTCCCGCAATCGGGAATTGATGAGGATCCCGTGACCGGCTCAGCGCATACGGTTTTGGTTCCTTATTGGGCAGGAAGACTCGGAAAGACAAGATTATCGGCCATTCAGTTGTCCAAACGAAGAGGTTACCTCGATTGCGAGTTAAAAAAGGACAGGGTGCTTATGAGTGGCCATGCGTTTACTTATCTTGCCGGAGAGATCGAAATTTGAAAAACAATCTAATTGCAATGATATCTGAAGAAATTTCCATAAAGGAAGCACAGCAGATTGTTGATGAGTGGGTGCGGACAACCGGCGTCCGGTATTTCAGCGAACTTACCAATATGGCTATATTGACCGAAGAAGTAGGCGAAGTAGCGCGGCTAATGAGTCGTTTGTATGGTGATCAGTCGTTTAAGGATTCCGATCAGCAAAATAACCTTCCCGACGAACTCGCAGATGTATTATGGGTGGTTTTATGCATTGCCAACCAAACAGGGACAGACCTGGGCCTGGCCCTCCAAAAAAATCTGGAGAAAAAAAATACCAGGGACGCAGAGCGACATAGGGAGAATAGGAAGCTGAGGTAATTTTCAAATTAGGCATTCCCACATTCACACATTACCCCTCACTGTCCCTGCGCCAAACTATACGCCCTCTTTCCGCCTGACATATTGAGCAATTCGGAAGAGCAAATCTTGAAATCCCCGCTCAGGCTCACGTACAGACCGAGAACATCCTGCTGATGCAGCGGAGATCCGTCAAGACTTTCAAACCGGACATTATACAAATTCACCAGGTTCGTATATACGGAACCGGTAGGCCATACCTGGGTACCCCGGTTACTGATATTCACGAGATTGAATTTTACGCCGCCGTGACGCTGGCATTTTTTAGCAATGTATTCAGGTTGCTCGGAACATTCTATAAACATATCCACGCCTACAATAAACTCTTTCTTGGTTTCTTCCGAGACCATCATCTGGTTATGATCCAATTTGAAAACGGTTGGCGTTACATCCATATTGGGAATCACCGGTTTGGCTCCATGCTCGGGAGTCTTGCCAAAATTGCTGATGATGGCCTGGGAAAATTCAGTTGTGTTTTTTCCAGGGATGGATTTACTTCCGAAATCACCGGTATGGATGCCCTGTTCCAGCGTGTATAGTAAGGCATTTTCAATTACAGCGGCATTCTTCATAAAACCGAGGTGCCGCAACATCGTGATGCCGCTTAATAATAAGGCCGTTGGGTTTGCAATATTTTTTCCGGCAATGTCTGGGGCAGTTCCGTGTACGGCTTCAAAGATGGCTATGTGATCCCCGATGTTTGCGGAGGGTGCAAAACCCAAACCACCAACCAGACCTGCACATAGGTCGGATATAATATCTCCCTGGAGGTTTGTCAGTACAACCACATCGAAATCCTGCGGACGCACCACCAGTTTCATTGCCAGGTCATCTACAATAATATCGTCGGATTTTAATTCGGGATATTCTTTTGCTACCTCCTGAAAGCATTCCAGGAAAAGCCCGTCTGTCAGCTTCATGATATTGGCTTTATGGCCGCAGGTAATTCGCCGCGAACCATTCTTCTTTGCCATCTCAAAAGCATATTTGATCACCTGGAGGCTCCCCGGTCTCGTGATAAATCTGCGGCTCAGTGCCACATCATGTGTAGGCATGTGTTCAATGCCACCATAAGTATCTTCAATATTTTCACGTACGATCGTTATATCGATCGGAATGCCGGCCTTGGAAAAAACGGTATCCACGCCATGAAGGGATTGAAAGACGCGCTTATTTGCATAGGTGTTCCACGTTTTTCGGGCAGTCACATTCACGCTTTTCACACCCTTGCCTTTTGGGGTTTCCATAGGGCCTTTAAAAAGGATACCCAGCTCTTCAATTGCGTGCTGGGCTTCGGGGGTCATTCCATTGGAAAACCCTTTGTCAAAAACCCATTTCCCCATGTCCACAACCTCATATTCGATGGGAACCCGGTTCGCTTCAAAAATGGTAAGTACGGCGTCCATGATTTCCGGACCAATGCCATCCCCTTTTGCAACTGCAATTTTCATGATAAAACATGTTTCGATTCTGCGCGAAAGTACGATAAAGTAGTTGATGGTTAATGGTTGATGGTTGATGGATATCAGGTGCGGTCTCGCACATAAAGGCCATCAACCATCAACTATCAACCATCAACTTTTCAAATCATTTCCTTAATTTTATGTAAATTAACTCCATGGCGAACAAAATTTCAGAAGGGGTTGAAATTGACGTCGAAACCTTTTACCAACCCGATTACAGCAATCCTGTTGCCGGGGAGCATATGTTTGCCTACAGGATCACCATCTGGAATCACAATAATTTCTCTGTAAAACTTCATCGTCGCCAATGGCATATTTTCGACAGCAATGGAAGTCACCGGGAAGTGGAGGGTGAAGGAGTCGTTGGGGTGCAACCCATACTTCATCCGGGCGAGAAGTATCAATATGTGAGCGGTTGCAATTTGCGTACTGAAATGGGCAAGATGTACGGGAGCTATAACATGGAAAATCTGAATACAAAAAATATCTTCGAAGTAAATATTCCGATGTTTGAAATGATTGTCCCTTTTAAGATGAATTAAATTTTATTGGTTGACGGTTGACCGTTGACGGACTTTAGTTCTGAATTCGCAACTGATGTCGGTCAACTGTCAACCGTCAATTTTTTTAAAAGCATTTGCTACTCAATCCTCCGCCGCGGTCGCTTCCACAACCACTTTATTCAATCGTTTTGTCAGGGGGAAGAGCAGGGTGCCCGCGATGATTGCGGCGACTGCACCAATGCCGAAGAAAAATGCTTTGCTCTCGAAATGATCCCAGAATCCGGCCATGATACCGGCGATTTTCGCTCCGAGTGATGTGGTAATAAACCATCCTCCCATCATCAATGCTGTAAACCTTCGCGGAGCCACTTTGGACACAAGGGATAATCCCACCGGACTCACAAAGAGCTCGCTGATCGTAAATATGCCGTAGCTGGCAAAGATCCAGCCCGAAGAAACCTTATTTTCATAAATATTGGTGGATACTGCGGCAACGACCATAATTACCGAAGATAGTCCGGCTATGATAGTACCCCAGGCGAACTTATCCGGCGTGGAAAGTTCCCTGCCTCTTGCTTTGAGAAATCCGAATAATCCTACAATGATCGGCGTGAGCACAATGATCCAGAAAGGATTGATAGATTGATAAATTTCTGTGGAAATGAGTTTGAGGTTTTCACCTTTTGCCGGCCATTGATCCTTCGGAATATTCTGCAGGTAAGGATCCGTGCCAATATGCGTAACCACCTTGCCGTCTGCTCCCAATTTCGCGTGGAAATGTTTATCGAGAACCGGCACTTCTTTGGGTTCGGTATTCACTGTTTTCAGGAATCCAAAGGGTTTGATTACTTTTTCAACGATCATCGGCGCCTCACGTTTAGTATAGCTTTCGGCCCAGATCGTTAGAGATGTGGCGTTCTGGTTATATATATTCCAGAAAATAATAGAAACCCCGAAGAGCGTAAACAGAGTACCGATCCGCCTTCTGTCAGACGCATTGCAACGGTACCAGATGTTGAAATAAAATATCATTATCGGGATGCAGGCAAAGATGAACGCATCATTGGAATCCGACCCCATAAGATTGCCGGGAATTTCCCATCCGATGATACCCGCAACAATTGCCGGTAGAAAAACATACGAAACAATTTTCATAAGCGGCATATCCTCTTTCTGAACAGGCTTGATTACGTCAGCATGTTTTATATATTTTTGTCCCGATCCAAAAAAGATCAAAGAAAGTGTCATGCCGAAGCCGGCGGCCGCAAAAGCATATCCCCAGGAATAATTGATGCGCAGATAAGCCGCCACGAAATTGCAGACAAAAGCACCAATATTGATGCCCATGTAAAAAATATTGTAAGCAATATCTTTTTTCGGCTTTAATTCTTCCTTATTATAAATATTGCCCAGCAAGGTGCTGATATTGGGTTTGAAAAAACCATTCCCGACGATCACACAACCCAGGGCAGCATACATGAGGCTTCCGCTGTGAGGAATTGAAAGCAGAAAATAACCAAGCGCCATCAGGGATCCTCCGAGGAAAATGGAGGCGCGATATCCGAAGTAACGGTCCGCTATGAGTCCACCGATAAAAGGAGTAAGATAAACCAGTGCAATATAGGATCCCACAATATCCGCAGCAAGGCCGGTATCCATCCCCCTGCCTCCATTGTCCACAGTATCAGTCAAAAATAAGAACAGGATACCCACCATTAAATAATACCCGAAGCGTTCCCACATTTCAGTAAAAAACAGTACGTACAATCCCCTTGGATGTCCCTTTTTAGGCAAGGCTGTATTCATATGGCGTAAGTTTCGAGTTTAGGATAAACCTGAAATAATGAACCTAAAGTAAGATTTATTTGATCATGTAATGCAGGACGCTTTTCCATCATTCATAAAATTATTTTTTCAGATATGGGCCTGAATCGTGAATTTCGAGCCTAATCCAACCTGGAAATGAATATTTTACTATTAGGCGCGGGGGGAAGAGAACATGCATTTGCCTGGAAAATATCGCAAAGCCCAAATTGTTCCCGGTTATTCATAGCCCCCGGTAATGCCGGAACTTCGAATTATGGTACCAATATAGAACTGAGCCAGACAGATTTCCCCGCAATAAAAAAAGCCTGTCTCGAAAACCGGATCAACATGCTGGTGGTAGGCCCTGAAGAGCCGCTCGTGGCGGGCATCTCCGACTTTTTTGAAACAGATCCCGAGTTGGGTCACATCCCCGTTATCGGACCTTCCGCATCGGCGGCGAGACTGGAGGGCAGTAAAGCCTTTTCGAAACGTTTCATGCAAAAACATGGTATACCAACCGCGGGCTATCGCGAATTCGATTCGGATCACTTCGCAGAAGGTTCCGAATTCCTGAAAACGCATAAGCTCCCGATTGTGCTGAAAGCCGACGGGCTGGCAGCAGGCAAGGGGGTGATCATTTGTAAAAGCCATGTGGAAGCCATGGCTGAATTTGAACTCATGCTTCAGCAGAATAAATTCGGCGAGGCTGGCAGGAAAATAGTGGTGGAAGAATTTCTGGATGGTATTGAACTATCGGTTTTTGTGCTGACTGACGGTGATCATTATGTGCTTTTGCCGGAAGCGAAAGATTATAAGAAAATCGGTGAGGGTGACAAAGGCCCGAACACGGGCGGAATGGGCGCCGTAAGCCCGGTACCCTTCGCGGATAAAGCCTTTATGGAAAAGGTAAAAGAAAGGATCATTGAACCGACCATCCGCGGGCTAAAAGAGGATCAGATTGATTACAGGGGTTTTATTTTTATCGGGCTGATCAAAGTGGGTGATGACCCCGTAGTGATTGAATATAATTGCCGTATGGGAGACCCGGAAACGGAGGTGGTTCTCCCCAGGTTAAAAAATGACCTGGTGAATATGTTCCAGGCCGTAGCAAACAAGAAACTCGATGAAATAAATATTGAAATAGATGAGCGGGTAACGGCAACCATGGTTGCAGTCAGCGGTGGATATCCGGGAAGCTATGAAAAAGGATTTCCCATTACGGGACTGGATGAATGCGATGAAGACAGTCTGATCTTTCACTCCGGAACGAAAATGGTGGATGGCCAGGTTCTCACCAATGGCGGGCGCGTGCTTTGCGTTACCTCTTTTGCAGAATCGCTACCTGATGCCATCCGGAAATCCATGGCAGTTCTCAGGCATATCGATTTCGACGGCATGTACTTCCGCAGGGATATCGGTTACGAGTTCCTGTGAGGGGGTTTGTATAACTTCGCGGGAATGGAACTCAAAATGCACTATGCAGATTATTTGAAGCTGGATACCATCCTGGACGCCCAGCAACTGCGAAGTGATGATCTGAATGCCCACGCACATGATGAAATGCTTTTCATCATCATCCACCAGGCCTATGAACTCTGGTTCAAACAACTGCTCTATGAGCTGGATTCAATTATGGCGATCCTTCGAAAGCCCGCATTGAACGATGATTCTCCAGAATTGCAAACCATCGTTCACCGGCTCAACCGAAGCAATAACATTTTAAAATTACTGGTGCAGCAGATAGAAGTCATGGAAACCATGTCTCCCATGGATTTTCTGGATTTTCGCGATATGCTTCGCCCGGCCTCCGGTTTTCAAAGCTGGCAGTTCAAATTGCTGGAAGCAAAACTTGGTCTGAAGTATGAACAAAGGCATGGGGAGGCGCATTACATCTCCCAACTGAGGGAGGCCGAAGTAAGAATAATAAAAGCAGCGGAATCCGGGAAAAGCCTGCTTGAGTTGGTGAACAGCTGGTTGGAAAGGATGCCTTTCTTAAAGGACAATGATTTTTGGCCGGGATACCGGCAGCTTTATCTCGAGAGTCTTTCCGAGGTTGAAAAGGGCCATGCTGCTTTGTTTGACACCGTATTTTCCGAAGAAAATGGGAGTTATCCGCGCTCATTGTCACCGGCTGCCTGTCGTGCAGGACTTTTTATAATGATCTATCCCGGATACCCGATCTTGCAGCTTCCTTATCAGTTGCTGAATCAATTGCTGGAAATGGACGAGCAACTGAGTACCTGGCGCTACCGGCACATGCATATGGTTCAACGGACAATCGGAACCCGCATCGGAACGGGTGGGAGCGCAGGCAGGGATTACCTTCAGGGAACGCTGGACAAACATTTTATCTTTCGCGATATTGCCAGATTGACGAGTTTTCTTATTGAAAGAAAAAAATTGCCCAAGCTCGACAAACATATGGAAAGAAGGTTAGGTTTTGCTTCAGAATAAAGATTTCTTTTTAGGAAATAACCGTGTGAAAATAGCGTTCAGTGCAGGATATCCCATTTGATTATAAATCAAGGATGTTCACTTTGTTAATTCGGATTTTTTCCATCAAATTTGCATGCATCGTAACAGAATTTAAAATCTGACCTTTTAAAATGGGATTATTCAATTTCCTGACGCAAGAGATTGCTATGGATCTGGGGACAGCCAACACCCTGATCATTCACAATGACGAGATCGTAGTTAATGAACCCAGTATAGTGGCCCTGGACCGGAATAATCCGAAAACAGTACTTGCTGTCGGAAAAAGGGCCCTGATGATGCATGAAAAAACACATGAAAGCATCAGGACCGTCCGCCCCCTGAAAGACGGGGTTATTGCCGATTTTAACGCTGCCGAACTCATGATACGGGAAATGATCAAAATGATCTATCCCAAAAAGCCTTTATTTCCCCCCAGTTGGCGGATGATGATCTGCATCCCTTCAAGTATTACGGAAGTTGAAAAAAGAGCCGTAAGGGACAGTGCTGAACAGGCCGGTGCAAAAGAAGTTTATCTTATCCATGAGCCCATGGCTGCTGCACTCGGAATAGGAATCGATGTGGAAGAACCCGTGGGCAATATGATCATTGATATCGGAGGAGGCACAACCGGTATTACCGTGATCGCACTGGCCGGAATCGTATGCGACCAGTCCATCCGTATCGCGGGCGATGAATTCACGGCAGATATCATGGAAGCCCTGCGGCGCTATCATAGTTTATTGATCGGAGAAAGAACTGCTGAGCAGATTAAGATACAGATTGGCGCTGCATTAAAGGATCTGGATAATCCACCAGATGATATTCCTGTAAATGGACGCGATCTCGTTACCGGCATTCCCAAACAGATCCTGGTGAGTTACCAGGAGATTGCAGAAGCGCTGGATAAGAGCATTTTTAAAATAGAAGAGGCCATCCTGAAAGCCCTTGAAACTACGCCGCCCGAACTTGCCGGAGATATTTACCGGCGCGGGTTGTACCTCACCGGCGGGGGTGCACTGTTGAGAGGATTGGATAAAAGACTCAGCCAGAAGATTAAACTTCCTGTACATATTGCCGATGATCCGTTAAAGAGTGTGGTGCGTGGAACGGGGATTTCTTTGAAAAACTACGACAGGTACCCCTTTGTTATGCGGTAGTTCTACTAATGCGGTTTTATTATTATAAATCATAGCACCTGTGCGCAATGTTTTTCTCTTCATCAGAAGGTACTCCAATTTTCTATTCTTTTTGGTGTTGCAAATCTTAGCGCTTTCTTTTCTCTTCCGGTACAATAATTATCATCAGGCTATTTTCATGAATGCGGCTGAAGAAATTACGGGCAGCATCGATCAGCGTTACAGTACGGTTGAATATTATTTCAAATTAAAAAAGATAAATGAACAACTGGCAGCGGAGAATCTGCGCCTGAACCAGATGTTCAGGGAAAATTATGAAAGGGCTGATGAAGGCGGAAAGCTTGTTGCTGATACTGTGTATATGGACTCCCTCCGCCAGATCCAAAAATATCTATGGATGGACGCCAGAGTGGTGGGAAGCACGGTTGCCACGCAGACTAATTTCATCACTATCCACCGGGGTTCCGATCAGGGCGTTCATCCGAATATGGGAGTAGTGAGCCCCGAGGGCATTGTGGGAACCGTGGTGAATGTGAGTGAAAATTTTTCAAGCGTAATGACCTTGCTTCACCGGCAGTACAAGGTGGTTGTGAAGCTGAAGAACGGAGGCGACAGGGGTACGGTAGAATGGGAAGGGAATCCAACATTCGTGACCCTGAGGAATATTCCCAAAAGCGCCAGGATTCAGCTTGGAGATTCCGTAGTTACCAGTCCGACCTCCTCTTTATTCCCGGGCGGTATCATGGTCGGCACGGTAAAGGAAATCATCGACGACAAAAGCAGCAACTTTTATACTTTGAATTTGAAGCCATCGACCAATTTTTTCAATATTGAATACGTTTATGTGATAGCCAATTCACAATATTATGATCAGAAGCGGTTGGAAGATTCCACGCACAAAAAATTCCAATGAGCGAACTGCTAAAAAATATTATCCGCTTTATCCTGTTTATTTTTGTGCAGGTATTCGTGCTTTTTAAGATGCCTCCCCTGCATCGCTTTATCTCTCCTTATTTATATTATCTCTATATCTTATGGCTGCCATTCAGTATGTCCCGCGCGGGGCTGATGAGCGTGGCCTTTTTATTCGGATTGTCCCTAGATTATTTCATGCATACGCCCGGATTACACGCCGCTGCCTGTGTGCTTATCGCTTACATGCGTCCTTTTATAGTGAATATGCTCATATCCCAGGAAGGAGCGGATAAAAATTATCTTTCCCCCTCAATTACCAGCATGGGCTGGGCTCCTTACGGGACCTACGTGTTTATACTAACACTGTTTCATCATGGATATCTTGTTTTCCTGGAATGGTTAAGTTTCGGATCTTTTTTGTATTTTATAGGGAAGGTAATCGCAACAACAGGCATTAGTCTGTTATTGATCCTGCTTACCGAACTTTTATTCTTCCGGAAAGAGAAATTCAGGACGAATACAGTTTAAATAAATAATCCATATCCGGAAATGCCTGTTTTTAATCAATCACGCAGTAATATCATCCGGCTCATCTTTGGGGGGATGTTCCTGATCATTTTTGCTCAGCTCTTCAACCTGCAGGTTGTTTCCGAAAAGTATAAAAAGATGGCTCAGGAAAATGCCCTTTTTCCGAAGAGAATTTATCCGACACGCGGTATTATTTTCGACCGCCATAACCGGGCAATCCTGAACAACACGATTATGTACGACCTGATGGTGACCCCATCCCAGGTCAAGAATATGGATACGGCTTATTTCTGCCAGTTAATGGAAATTGATTCTGCGGAATTCCGTTCCCGGGTGCTGGATGCGCGCATACGCAACGGCCCTTTCCGGCCCACTATCTTCGATGACCTGTTGCCCCCCGATCTATATGCAAAACTCGAAGAAAATATCTGGCGGTTTCCGGGGTTCAACCTCCAGGAGCGACCTGTGCGCATCTATCCTTATGATGCCGGTGCCCATATCATGGGATATGTTGGCGAAGTGGACTCGAACATACTGAGGAGATCCAATTTCTACTATCAGCTGGGTGACTATGTAGGAAGAAGCGGACTCGAACAGTTCTACGAAAAACAACTGATGGGTCAGCGGGGAATTGAATACTGGATCAAAGACAACAAGAACAGACTGGTAGGTCATTATGCAAACCGCGTACTGGATACGCCCGCAATTGCTGGTAGAAATCTGCATACTTATCTCGATATTGAATTGCAGCAACTCGCTGAAAAATTACTTTCAAATAAAATCGGCGCCATTGTGGCGATTGAACCTAAAACAGGAGGAGTCCTGGCCATGGCCTCGAGTCCTGACTATGATCCGAATTCCCTTACCGGACCTGAAAAGCAAAAAAATTACAGCAAACTCGTCCTGGATGTATCTGCTCCTTTGCTGAACCGCGCCATAAAAGGCTTGTATCAACCGGGATCAACGTACAAACCACTGGCGGCCCTGATCGGTTTGGATGAAGGGGTGATCACACCTGCAAGCGGTATTGCATGCACCGGATATTATTACGGATGCAGCAGGCCGGTTAAATGTGAAGAAAAATTTCCGGGGCATGCTGCAAACCTGCGGCTGGCCATAGCAAATTCCTGCAATTCTTTCTTTTGTAATACTTTCCGTTTAACACTCGATAATCCGGCATTGCACGGGGTAAGAAATGGGCTGATGAAATGGAAAGAATACAGCAATAAGTTCGGGCTCGGTGAGCGTATTGGCGTGGACCTTCCCAGCGAGGACGGAGGAAATATTCCCGATACGACAGCCTATGATAAGGAATACCATGGGTCCTGGAATTCCTGCACCATGGTCACGATGGGCATTGGCCAGGATAAAATGCTGGAGACGCCCTTGCAAATGGCAAACGCCATGTGTATTGTCGCAAACAAAGGATCTTTTTATATTCCTCATTTCGTGGAGAAAGTAGATGGAGAATCTCCCGATGATACCGTGCTTGACAGGTACCAGGAAAAACATTCAGTGCTGACCCATATTTCCGACGATTCTTACGAAACCGTAATGGACGGAATGCAGGATGTTACAGAGATAGGAACTGCGCGGATGGCCCGCATCCAGGGAATCGACATGTGCGCGAAAACGGGTACGGCAGAAACCTATCTTTCACTCGAAGGCAAACGAACTAAGCTAAATAATAATTCCATCTTTGTTTGCTTTGCACCCCGCGAAAACCCTCAGGTTGCGATCGCCGTGGTTATCCAGAACGCCGGTTACGGAGCGCGCTGGGCTGCACCGATCGGCAGCCTCCTGGTTGAAAAATACCTGCGCGATACACTCACCGCGGAAAGGGTAAAGCAGGCGACGGATATTGCAAATAGTAATCTCATGCCTGGATACATCGTCCGGCTTCAATTTCTTACCGATTCTTTGCGAGGCGAAGCCTGGGCAAGCCAAACCGGTGACAGCTCCCGCCTGACCCGGTATCTGGATCCGGCGCAGCGCAGAGAGCTCCTGGATACCCTGCACAAACCGACCTTGCATGTGACTATTCCCTTCGGCCCAAGACCAAAAGTTCCTGCGATAATTCCGGATTCGTCAATAGAGGAAAAACCGGATTCAGCTATATTGAGAAAGACATTGCTGAATAAATCGCGGAAATCTGATTCAATAAAATTGCATAAAACAGATTCAGGCCGGCCCAATAAACAGGATTCATCAAAAACCAGAAAAACGGATGGCCCGGGTCTTAGAAAAACAGATTCCTCCGCCTTACCGAAACCAGATTCCACGGGGAGTCACAAACAGGATTCTTCCGCAAATAGATCCGGTGGCCTTCCCCTTAGAAAAAAAATAGATGATCTTGCCATGATACCTGATGAACCATTTGCTGTTCAGGATGAGAACATTCAAAATATGAGCACATGAGCCAACGCAGCACATCTCTGGGTAAAGGGGCCGACCGGTCGCTGATCCTGCTATGGTTTGTTTTAAGTATCATAGGCATCATCAGTATTTTTGCAGCAACTTACCGTGACGGGGAAAATATACTGCAGGGATTTATTTCGCTGAAAACCGATTATAGCCGACAGTCATTGTTCTTTCTGATCAGTGGTATAGTGGGAATTTTCATTTTGTTGACAGATAGTAAATTTTTTACCGCTACGGCCAACCTCTGGTATGTGTTCGGAATCGTGTTCATGCTCCTGGTGTTTCCCTTTCATTCTAATATTAAGGGAACGGAGTCCATAATCAGGTTGGGGAGTTCCGTGCAGATTCAGCCGGCGGATATCTGTAAAATATTTGTAAATCTCGCACTGGCTAAATATTTGTCGCGCGTGGAAACAGATTTTGCAAGGCCACGATCTCAATTTATTGCCGCGGTCATTGCACTCGTTCCAGCGGGTTTGAGCATCATGCAGAAGGAAACCGGATTGGCGCTCGTGTATTTCTCCTTTTTCCTGGTTATGTTCCGCGAAGGATTGCCTCCCTACGTGCTCATCGTAGGCTTTTCTTTTGCTGTGCTGGTTGTGGCAACCCTCCTGTTGGACCCTAACGTGCTCGCGCTGATCCTTACCTGCATTGCTGCGCTAGCATTATATATTTTACGGAAACAGGTTAAACGCAACCGGAGCATTTTATTCGTCATTGCCAGCATCTGGTTTGTCTGCGTCGGAGTCCAGCGGTTTGTAGTTCCCTTTGCCTTTGATCATGTATTTCAGCCTTACCAGGTAAAACGCATCTACGATGCCATCGGGAAGGATTATATTCCCAAGAATGCGGAAGCAGCCCTTGAAATAGAACAGAAATCCGGCCTGAAAAAAAAGGACAACAGTAACTATAATGTAAAACAGAGTAAGATTGCCATCAGCAATGGCGGCCTTTTGGGCAAGGGACTGCTAAGCGGAACACAAACGCGTTATGATTTCGTGCCCGAACAACGGACTGATTTTATTTTCTGCACCATCGGTGAGAGCTTTGGGTTTACCGGGAGTGCCATTTTTCTCTGTATCTATATTGTATTACTGATGCGCATCGTGACCATTGCAGAGCGACAGCGAAGCGTCTTCAGCCGCGCTTACGCCTACGGAGTCGCTTCTGTTTTTTTCTTTCACATAGCAATTAATGTGTGCATGACCATCGGTCTTGCGCCGGTGATCGGAATACCGCTGCCTTTTGTCAGTTACGGAGGAACCTCCCTGCTCACATTCAGCGTCATGCTCTTCATTCTCGTAAGGCTTGATTCTGACAGGCAAATGGTGCTGAGATAGTTGATGGAAGATAGTTGATGGTTGATGGTTGATCGTTGATGGACTTTTGTTCCGCATTCGCCCCTGAAATCCATCTACCATCAACCATCTACTATCAACCTTTCAACCTTTAGCGTAATTTTATGGGATGAAAGTCATTCCCCTTTCCGAGGGCGCGTTTACCGTAGATAAGACGAAGAAATTTATTCCAATAAACCTGGGTGAGGATGATCTTCAGAAAAGGTCAGCGGGAAGTTTGCTTGTCGAAATCCAGCCTTTTGTAGTCGTAACACGGAACGACATAATATTACTGGATACCGGTCTTGGCTTTGAGAGAAATGGCGAACTACAATTGCATCAGCTTATGAAAACCGCGGGGATTGATCCGGCTGCGGTCACGAAAGTGCTGATGAGTCATCTACACAAAGATCATGTGGGGGGAATGGGCAGGAATCTTTCCGATGGAACGCGGGTTGCGGCCTTTCCACAGGCGAAATATTATATTCAGCAGCGCGAATTGGCATTTGCTTTTGAAAAAGGATTTCCAAGTTATGAGCCGGAATCATTTGCATTTATCAATTCCTTTCCCAACCTGGTTAAACTGGAAGGAAACGGTACCCTCGATGGATATATCCGATACGAGCTAACCGGAGGCCATTGTCCCTTCCACCAGGTATTTCATATGGAAGAAGACGGTCAGCATCTCTTCTTTGGCGGAGATGTAGCACCCCAACTAAACCAGATGAGAAACCGCTTTGTGGCCAAATATGATTACGATGGAAGGAAATGCATGGAATTGCGTCAGCAATGGTGGAAAAAAGGAGGGCTGGAGCATTGGAGCTTCCTTTTTTATCACGATATTAAGGTGCCGGTGTGGGAGGAGGGTTAATTTTCAAATTTACACATTAGCACTTTGGCACATTACCTCAACAGCTTCCTCAGCACCTTCAATCTGCCATCGATTTGATTATCATATGGAAGATCCAGGATCTTTGCGATGAGCGGGAATACATGGATATTTTCAAATCCGGGTATTGTATAATTTTTTTTAAAAGCCGGCCCCCAGGCGTAAAAACAGGCATGCATTTCGGGAAGGGCGGGATCAAATCCGTGCTCGCCCGGATTGAGGTGGCGCTTGTTAAAATTAAAAACTTTCGGAGGATGGCTTATCAGTATGATATCACCGATGCGGTTGTAAACATCATCCGTTTTACTGTAATGCCAGGCCGCGGGTAACTCATCCGGCAGATAAACATCATAATCCATTGCCTGGGATTTCAACGCAATCTCAGTGGCAAGAACATCCTGCTGCCGATGAGCATACAAGTGAACGAGAGCAAGGGAATTTGTTATTCTGAATTGATTCGTATCCAAAGCAGCTGGCAGACCAATTGTGTTTACCGTATCGATGGTGGTCATGCCATGATCGGAAAGAAAAATAAAATTCACTGGCAAATGCAGGGAGTCGACCGACCGCACCAGTTTTCCGATGCTCTCATCTACATAATGAACTGCATTTTCTGTTTCTTTTGAATTGACGGTATGCAGGTGTTCCTGGTGGTCAACGTCCGGGATATAGAATGTGATGAAATGAGGCCTTTTTTCCTCCGGAAGTTCAAGCCAATTCCTGACGATCCTGATCCTGCTGTCCATCGGGATCAGGTTATTAAAATCAAAACCATAGGTTGGTCTCACTCCCTGGATTGCAGCTTCAGATCCGACCCAATAAAAATCAGCGGTTAACATGCCCTGCTTTTCCGCCAATACCCATAGCGGAGTGCCGCCATACCATGAACTATCGCGCACGGCAGATCTTTTGCTGAGAGAATAATAGGCATCTTTTTGCGGATCATAAAAATTATTGTCCACCAATCCGTGGTGTGCGGGATAAAGGCCTGTTATAATGGAATAATGATTGGGAAAAGTCAGAGAAGGAAAACAGGATTGCATGTAGTCCGCTTTAACGCCACCCTTTCGCAAATTCAGCAGATTCTTCGCCTGATACTTGTCTGCCAGATCATAACGAAAACCGTCTGCAGAAATCAGGATCACATAAGGCTTCTTTAGCTGACTGGGCCGGTTGGTCCTGCCCGGTATGATATGCTGGACGGTATCCTGAGCATGCACCACACTTGTCCAGGCAAACAGGGCAAAAATTAAAGTGTAAATTCTTATCATCATGCTGCGTTTGATGGACGATTGTTTTTATTTTATATAATCTTCTTCTCCCGGGTAATTTTATGAATGCGGTCCTGAATCAAACAATAGAAGAATTTCATCAGGAACCCGACCAATTCATTTTACACAGAGTCTTTCCTAAAGGAGATTTGGATGTTGGAATTTAATGAAGATAAATTGGTTTGCATGTTGAAAAATATTCAAACATGGAGCCAGTATTTTTATCCTATTTTGTAAGGCCTCTCCAAATTTGCAGGTTGAAATTAATTGAAAGATGAAAAATCGAAAATTCTTTTCTTACATCCTGATCAATTGCGGCTAACCGGAAGCTATGCAAATAAAAAGGCCCGCTCTTGAAAGAGCCGGCCGTTGCTAACCTATGAAAAACACCAGCTTCAAATATCGGCATAGAAGCTTTTTTAGCTGAAATAAATCGGTAAACTCGGGAAATCTAAGGGTCTATGGTTTGTTATCGTTTCTGCGCTGAGCCCGGATCTCTCTTCGTTCCATTTCTTTTTGGACGAAAGCACCGAATTCCTTTTCCGATCGGAAGAAGATATTGACCTTTTCAGGAGGAAGGACCCGCAGAAACAGGCCATTGTATTTTTTCCGGATATTCAGCAGGTTTTCATCCAGTTCAATCTCGTTTTCATTGGTCCTTTGTGCGTATTGCCTGGCCTGGTGGAGTTCAGCCGCATATTGATTGTAGAAGGGCCAGAATCGCTGGGCCTCGTCGGGACTGAGGTCCATTTTTTTTGTGACGTAAGCTATCTTGAGCGCTTCCAGACGATTCCCATTCTGGGCCCGGACTCCCCCTGCTGCCAATATGAAAAAAGCATATAGTAAAAATCTCTTCATGCTCTATTTAGTTTGTGCCCTGTTTTTCTTCGGGTAAATCCGGAAGATACTGCTCCAACTCTGAATCGGACACATTGCTGAGCAAATCGCTGATATCATTATCATTGAAATCTGCCGATGCGCCCTGAACGGATGTGCCGGGCACCCAATGAACATCGTGAGCATCGAGGTAATTTGCGATATCCTGGCTGCTCACATCAGACAACTCCTTTAAAGGGTCTGTGCCGGAATGATTAAAAGCAAAAAAGGCAGCCGTCGCAATGAGGCCGGTGACCATGGCGGCTAACGCATACTTCATCACGCGTCTGCCAGAACCCATGCGCACAAGCTTTGGTTCCGTATGGCGAAATGAAGCGGTATCGGTACTAAATTCATTAAAATATTCGGCAGGTATCCTGTAAGGCGTTTTCCGGTTCAGGCCAGCGAGCAAGGGGGAAAGAGCGATTAGCTCGGCGTCCGGATCCTCAATCTCCGCCATCCGGATTTTTTGCAGCAGATTTTCTGCAAAATGATCGAAATAACCTGCAGGAACAGCATAAGGCAGAATCGTAATTCTGCTTTTACCCAGGACCGGTGAGATCCCGGATAACTCAGCTTCTATTTCATTTAACCGTTCCATGGGCTTAAATATGACCTTTTTTGAGCTTCAAGGTTTAATGATTTAGAATAAAATCCTCAATTTTTTTCACTGCATGGTGATAAGAAGCTTTAAGAGCCCCTGCTGATGTTTCCAATACCTGGCTCATTTCCTCATATGGCATTTCGTCATAATACCGAAGGGTAAATACAACTCTCTGTTTATCAGGGAGTTGTTGAATTGCCAATTGTAATTTCCATTCCAGTTTACTGGCGTCAAAATCTCTGTCTGCACGAACCTTATTGCTCAATCCACCTTCCAAATCATCGATGGAAACCGTGGCCTTTTTTTTCTGCTGTTCCAGGAAGGTCAGGCATTCATTGGTGGCGATCCGGTACAGCCAGGTGTAAAGCTGGGCGTCTTCCCTGAAATTAGCCAGTGCATTCCAGACCCGTATAAATACATTCTGCATCACATCATTGGCATCGTCATGGTCAACCACCATCCGCCTGATATGCCAGTAAAGCCGTTCCTGGAACTGCTTAACCAGCATATTGAATGCTTTTTCTTTTGTCTCCGGCTTGCGGAACAACCCTAATATTTCGCTATCCGTATTTTGCTCCGCCATCAGGTTAGATCAGGTTAGACTTTATATGTACGGTATTATTGTTCATTTATTTTTCCGGGCAATGGCTTTTTCAGCGCAAAAGGGTTTTCAATTAAATTCCGAAAATTTACTATTATAAAAGGCCTCGTCAATCTTGATTTTCTGCTCCCAGCGCCAGGCGGTGGCCAGCATATCATCCAGGGAATATTTTGGGTTCCAGCCCAGCTCCTTTCGCGCAAGGTCATTGTCGGCATAAATGGCAATCACATCGCCAGGCCTGCGCGGACCTATGCTATAATTCAGGGCCACCCCGCTTACTTTTTCAAATGCCCGGATGGCTTCCAGGACCGTAACGCCGTTTCCGCTGCCCAAATTGAATACAGCGCACTTTTTGGTTTCTTTTCCTGCGAGGAGATATTGAAGGGAAAGCGTATGTGCATGGGCGATATCACATACGTGTATATAATCGCGGATACAGGAACCATCGCGCGTGGGGTAGTCATCTCCCCAAACCTGCATCCTGGGCAATTTGCCCGCTGCCGTTTGGGTAATGACGGGAACGAGGTTGGATGGTATGCCGATGGGAAGTTCGCCGATAAGTCCCGACGGATGCGCTCCTACCGGATTAAAATACCTGAGCAGGATAGCCCGCAGATCCAATGATTTTGCAAATTCATTAATCACCTGCTCTCCCATTTGTTTGCTGTATCCATAAGGAGATTCCGCAGGGCGGGGCGGCGTCGTTTCAGAAACCGGTATTTCGGCCGGGTTACCATAAACGGTACATGATGACGAAAATACAAAATAGGGGATACTGAATTCCTGAACACATTTAAGCAGATTAATGAGCGACATCAGGTTATTCTCAAAATACATCAGGGGATTAACCACGGATTCACTGACGGATTTATATGCCGCGAAATGGATTATACCGGCGATATCGGGGTTCTCGTGAAAGATTGCAAAACTATCGTCTAAATTGCAAAGGTCCACCTTGTAATTCTTGATCTTTTTCCCGGTTATCTTCTGTACACCTTCCAGGATGCGCGGATGGGAACGCGAATTATTATCCACTGAGATAACGTCAAACCCATTTTCTATCAGATCAATGAGGGTATGGGATCCGATATATCCGCAGCCTCCGGTAACTAGTATTTTTTTCATAGATTGCTCTGCAAAATTAGGTGTTAATCAGATCCAGCAGGTATTGGCCGTATCCGCTTTTAAGTAAAGGCTGCGCAACCGCTTTTAATTGTTCTTTTGTAATAAATTTTTTCCGGTATGCGATTTCTTCAATGCAGGCGATCTTGATGCCTTGCCTTTGTTCAATTACCTGGACAAACTGAGTTGCCTGCATAAGGGAGTCAAAAGTACCCGTATCAAGCCAGGCTGTTCCGCGATCCATGATAGATACTTTCAGTTTGCCTCTTCTTAAATATTCCTTATTCACATCCGTGATCTCATATTCGCCACGGGAACTTGGCTTGAGATGAGCGGCAATTTCAACAACTTCATTATCATAAAAATACAGGCCCGGTACAGCATAATTGCTTTTCGGATTTGAAGGCTTCTCCTCTATTGAAACAGCATTCATTTTTGAATCGAATTCAACAACACCATAACGCTCGGGGTCACTCACGTGGTAAGCATAAACGATACCTCCGTCAGGATGTGTATTCGCTGTAAGCTGATCGCCCAATCCCGTGCCGTAAAAGATATTATCGCCCAATACGAGGGCCACGCTTTCTTTCCCGATAAAGTCCCTGCCGATCACAAAAGCCTGGGCGAGACCGTCAGGCTGGGCCTGTTCGGCATAGCTGATCCTGATACCGAGCTGCGAACCGTCTCCGAATAATTTAATGAACAGGGGCAGGTCGTGCGGAGTTGAAATAATCAGGATTTCCCTTATCCCGGCCATCATTAAGGTGGAAAGTGGATAATAAATCATCGGCTTATCATATACAGGCATGATCTGTTTGCTGATCGCAAAAGTGATCGGATGTAATCGTGTGCCTGATCCACCTGCCAGAATGATTCCTTTCATGCAAACCCTGATTTTAAACCGGCGCAAAGTACCCAAAAATCATCAATTGTCAGCTCCCATTGTCAATTCTCCATTATCTCCGGAGGAGCAACAGAATAAAATAAATGATTGCGGAAAAAAGCGCACTGACCGGAATCGTGAGGATCCAGGCCCAGAGCAGGTTGATGGTTACTCCCCAACGTACTGCAGAGAGTCTTTTGGTGGCACCCACGCCGATTATGGATCCTGCAATCGTATGCGTGGTGCTTACAGGGATGCCCAGTTTTTCAGTAAGAAAAAGAGTGATGGCGCCTGCAGTTTCTGCGCTTACGCCTTCAAGCGGGGTAACTTTAGTGATGCGCGTTCCCATGGTCCGGACAATCTTCCATCCGCCGCTCAGTGTGCCCAGGGCAATCGCGGTAAAACTGGCAAGCGGCACCCACATATTATGATCAACAAATTGGCCGAAGCTCATGTCAATGCCTTTTCCATGCTGGTAAAAAATCATGGCCGCGCCGATGATGCCCATCACTTTCTGTGCATCATTTCCTCCATGACCGAGGCTGAACAATGCGGAAGACACAAGTTGCATGCGCCGGAACCATTTGTCTGCCCTGAAAGGATTGGCATGACGGCAGATATTTACGATAGAAATGGTGATCACAAGCGCTATGATCATCCCTATGACTGGTGCCAGGAAAATGAAGAGAAAAGTGGGTACTACTTTAGCATAGTTGATTACATCAATTCCGTGTTTGCTGATCGCCCCGGCATGGGCCAGTGCCGCACCAATAAATCCCCCGATAAGTGTATGCGAAGAACTGGAAGGAATGCCAAACCACCAGGTAAGCAGGTTCCAGGCAATCGCGCCGATAAGGCCGGAAAAGATCACGTCAAGCGTGATGAATTCGCTATGTACGGAAGTGGCAATCGTATTTCCGATTTTAAATTCGCCGATCACGTACTTGGAAATAAAAAAGGCAATAAAGTTGAACATGGCGGCCCATAGAACGGCCTGGAAAGGAGTCAGCACCTTAGTGGATACGATGGTAGCTATCGAGTTCGCGGCATCATGAAATCCATTTATAAAATCGAAAATCAGGGCAAGAATGATGATGATTACCAGGAAGGGCATGGGCTAGTGGGCTAGGGATGTGAGAATTCGTGTATGGGAATTTGATAATTTGATAATTTGTAATTTTGAAAATGTGGAGACTCAACTAAAAGGAAATCACTTAACATCATTATGAAATTCAAGTTAAATTCTGTAATAAATTTTTCAATTACCTCATTTTTGGATTTGCTCTTCATTTACACATTTTCACATTTTCAAATTTTCAAATTCTCTCACGAGTACTTGATAATAATTGACTCAATCACGTTTGCGGCGTCCTCGCATTTATCGGTGACTACTTCCATGACCTGGTAAATCTCTCTTTTTTTAATCACTTCCTTGGCATCCGGCTCAGTGTCGAAGAGACGGTCGATACTCATATCAAAAACATCATCGGCCTGATTTTCGATACTGTTGATCTTAACAAGAGCATCTGTAATTTTCCGCATATCCCGCATATTCCTCAACTCCCTGACGGCTTCCCTGATCTGAATGGTTCCTTCTTCGATGAGGTCTGCCAGTTTTTGAATTCCGGTATCGTTCGGGTTTACTTTGTAGAAATTGATCTTTTTCGCCGTTGAATAAATATAATCGCAGATATCATCCAGGGCGCTTGCCAGATAATGGATGTCTTCCCGGTCGAATGGAGTAATGAAATTGCGGCCTAATTCAGTGAATACCTTATGAGTAAGATCATCATTCACATGTTCCTGGTCTTCAACCAGGGAAGCCAGGGCTGCTCTTTTATCAACATTGGGCTCGTTGACCACATTTTTCAGCAACCTGCCCATTTTAGCCACACCATCCGCCACTTCTTCAAACAGGGAATAGAATATCCTGTCCTTGGGCATAAATATCTTCATGATCGAATTGAGGGCCATATTCGAAATTTGAACAAAAATAGAGTTAATAGCGGCTGGATCAGGGGAATGCAGTTTGGTAATAATTTCTTAACATTGGGCGGATAGCCTTTTTTGGCCTGAAAGCCGGTGGGGATAACGGGAATTGGGAAATTTCCAAGTATCCTGTCAGAAATTTACAAAATTAAGCTGAACGATGATGCCTCCTGTCGTTACGTTTACCGAAGCTTTGGTTTCGGAAGCATTGGCAGAAGGGAAGTCGCCTGCCTTATACTGAAAGATGTTCCATTCATTGCGGGCATATTCAAGAGAAGTCATGTGTTCCACCCAATCACCGGAATTCAGGTACATCACTTTTCCTTCGGCTGTTTCAATTGTTTTTTTTGCGGGCTGATGAATATGGCCGCAGATGACGCAATCGTGCTTCTTTTTAATGGCGAGATCAACCGCGATCTGTTCCAGATCATTAACCTTGGCCACAGCCTTGTTTATGCCATGCATTATTTTTTTGGAAATGGATACCCTTTCCTGGCCAAAAGCAGTGAGCATGAAATTTGCAAAACGGTTTAACAAAATAAGCATACCGTAACCGTTACTGCCGAGCCTGGCGATCATCTTCGCACTGCCCTTGGTGGTATTGTCAAATATATCCCCATGAAAGACCCATACCATCCGGTGGTCGATCTCCAATACCAGTTTATCGGTAAGGGTGAAGTTTCCCATATGCAGGTCTGTATACCTGCGCAACATTTCATCATGATTGCCCGTAATGTAAAATACGCGTGTTCCGGCGGTCACAAAATCCATCAATTCTTTTATAACCTGAATATGGGAGGCGGGAAAAAACCGCTTACTGAATTGCCATCCGTCTATAATGTCACCATTCAGTATGAGAATATTCGGTTGAATGCTTCTGAGGTAATTCAGCAGTTCTTTGGCCTTGCATCCGTAAGTACCCAGATGAATATCTGAGAGAACTACTACATCGATGGGGCGTCTTTGCATTCAGAGGGTTTTTCAAAGTTCTGAATCTTATATTATCACACCATTATGTAGCTGTTAACAAATTGCGCAAACCATTAAGGGAACTCCTTCATTATCACTGCTCAAACAAAGATTTGCTCAAACCATGCCAGAATATATTCAATGGGGTATTCACGTAATGGCAGCACAAAATGAATCCGGGGAACTTACCATCGGGGATTCACATGAATATGGTTTGTCTCCTGATCCTTTTGATAAACAACATATCAACGAGCTTATTTTAAAATACCTATATACTTTTGCAGGATTGAACAATATCCGCATGACAGAAAGCTGGAACGGCGTTTATGCAAAACTCAGCAATGGAGAAGCAGATCTTTTTGTTTCTCCGGAAGGAGGCGTTTACATACTCACCGCTATGGGTGGTGCAGGAATGACCCTGGCATTTGGTCTGGCCGAAGAGCGTGTGGATTCAGTCCTTTCTTGAATCCAGGGTGAATCCGATGGAAGTGCCGACATCCGGTGTACTGCGGGCATGGATAGCCTGACCATGGGCTTCAATGATGTGTTTGCAGATGGCAAGCCCCAGTCCTGTTCCGCCTTTATCCCTGCTTCTCGCAGAATCGGTGCGGTAAAATCTTTCGAAGATGCGTTGCAGATGATCTTCTTCAATACCTATTCCATCGTCGGTAATTTCAACGAGCACATGCTTCCCGTCAGTATTATAAACACTAGCGGTAATGCTGCCATTGATTTTGCCATATTTTGATGCATTCTCCACCAGGTTAAGCAATACCATTCTCACCTTTTCCTTATCGGCAAAAACAGTAATGGGATGTTCGCAGCCTTTTTTGATCAGCGCGCGCAAATTCTTATCCTGCAAATGAATGGAAAGCGATTCAAACACTTCCCGGATCAGGTCCTGGACGATAAAATTCTCTTTGAACAATAGTTGCTCGCCGCGTTCAAGCTTTGAGATCTCATCCAGGTCATTTACCAGATTAACCAGCCGGGTCACGTTCTTTTCTGTGTTTTCCAAAAAACGCTTGCGCACATTCAGATCATCCATAGCTCCGTTGAGCAGGGTATCCACATATCCCTGGATTGCAAAAACAGGGGTTTTGAATTCATGAGAGAGATTTTGAAGGAACTCTTTCCGGAAGGCCTCATTCTTGCGAAGCAATTCAATTTCTTCCATTTGGCGGTTGCCCCATCGTTCCACGTCTTCCCGCACTTCATCGAGGTTTTTCTGCGGCAGAATATATTTGAAATAAACTTCTTCCTTTCGGGTGGCCTTGGTTTGATGGATGAATTTATAAATGAGTTTGATTTTCCGGTAGATAAATCTTTCCAGTGTGAACTGGATCAGGGCGTAGCTTCCCGCAAACACCAGCAGGAGTGCGCCCAGTCCGTATTTCCAGTTGGACGTAAGGATAAGCACACCCAGCGCCACAGACGCAGATAGCACAATCGCCGTAAAAGCCGACAATTGTTTGGGAGACAGATTTTGCGCGTTAAGCATTATACTAATTGACAAACTTATAGCCTACGCCCTTTACCGTATTGATGCAATCAAGATCGAGTTTCTGCCGGATCTTGCGGATATGAACATCGATGGTCCGGTCGCCTACGATCACATCATTGCCCCAAACCTGATTGAGAATCTCATTTCTTAAAAACACACGGCCCGGCCTTGAAGCCAGCAATTGCAGTAATTCAAATTCTTTTTTTGCAAGGACCACCTGGCGGTCGTCCACGGAAACTTCAAATTTTGAAGGGTCAATCGTAAGGTTGCCACGCTTCAGTATTTTTTCGGAAGATTCCTTATTGGAGCGACGAAGAAGTGCGCCCACCCGACTAATAAGTACTTTTGGACTGACCGGCTTATTCACATAGTCATCCGCACCGCTCTCCAAACCTTTAATATGAAAGCCCTCATCATTCAGGGCTGTAAGCATAAGGATCAGGGTGTCATGGAACATGGGCTGGGTACGAAGGATCTCACAGACCTCCATTCCGCTTTTTTTAGGCATCATAATGTCCAGGATGATCAGATCCGGCCGCGTGCTTTTTGCCTTCATTAAAGCATCATCTCCATCTTTGGCCGTAGTCACATCATAGCCCTCCCGGGCCAGGTTGTACTGAAGTACTTCCAGGATGTCTGGCTCGTCATCCGCTATGAGAATTTTCTTGCCATTGGCATCCATTAACATATAATTTACGCAAACCTAATAGAAATATAGCGTTAGAATGGGGAATAAGGTCAAGTTTACAATTTTTTAATATAAAATGACCAAATGCATTATTTGGTAAGGCTTTTCTTAGATCTTGCGCTTATCAGAAATGGCTGTATTTTTGTCTGTTCCTGTCAGTTACCTTAAATATGAAAATATTCCTCCGTCTCGCTATTCTCTCTTTTATTTTCTTTCCTGCCCGGCTGGCCCGGGCCCAAATGTCTAACCCTCCGTTTAAAATTCAGCAGGACCGGAAACTCTGGCACGACAATATTGATAGGGAACAAAAGCGTCTCCTCGCCCTGGATGGGAAAGCAGACAGCATTATTCAGATTTCAAAAGATGAAAACGTAAACCTCGCGGTAGCCGACGTGATGATCCGCCAGGTAGACGGCCTGCAGGAAAAAATCGAGCTGGATTCGGTGCTGAGCGGACAAATGAAAATCAAGAACCTGCGTTCACTGGAATCCATGCTGAAGGGTTATAATAGTCATTACCATCAAAAGGATTATCCGGCTTCCATGGCCCCTGCCTTGTTTGAAGCATTTGTGCAGGCAATGGAGCTGGACCGGATGAATAAGAGCATTGAGCCGGTTGTAGCGGAAAACAGTTATGGGGTGGGCAAGATCCTGGTGGAGTGTTTTTTATTGCCGACGGAAAATGTGGGTGTGAAAGATTCCAGAATCCTGCTTATCCGCAAATACTGCGATCTCCATCCCGATCAGATTTTTACTGTTCTCAGTACCAATCCCTCACTTCCGTTTGCTGACAGCCTGATCATTATCGGGGGAAGGTATAATATCCGCAAATTGTATGATTATGCATCGGCGAATACAGTCTTGTCTTCCCGCATCAGAAACAGCACCGATACCCTGGTCAGCACGGTAGCCCGGATAGCTGCCAGTCGCAGCGGTCAGCTTTACCTTCCTTTTCTGGAGGAGCTGATGCACCACCGGATTACTATCGGAGAGATCAATAGGGTAAAAGATGATGACCTGAATTATTACCGGTTGCTTGTGAAGACAAGAATCGATTATGTAGACCGGATGTTGCCTCCGCTGAATGATACGGCCGTGGAAATGGAAGCGATTACGCGAATGCTGGAAAGTAAGGGCAAAGACGTTTTTGTGAGGGAAATCAATGCCCTGCATGACAAGCCTGCCTCCGTACGGTTTAAAATACTTGATCAGCTAACACCCGCTGAATTGTATTATCTTATTGTGTTAAGTGAAGACGAGATCTACACTTCAAGTTATCTGGGTGTATATAACCGGATGTTTCAACGGATGAAGGTACCGAGGGGAGACAGCCTGATTCTGGAAATGCGGGGTGATTATTTCAGAAAGTTTATCAAAATGGCGGCGGCTTACAATAAGCTGGATCATTTTCTGGGTACGATGGACAAGGATAACGCAGCCACAATCATGAAAGCATTTATCATAGGCCTGGAACGTACCAACGAGGAAGATGCGGTAGATGTTGCCGATTCCTATAGCAGCATTTTCGATAAAAATCCCTCCCTGGCCGCATTTGTACTGAATGAAGTGAAATGGAATTATAAAAGAAATCTCCTCAACAACGATAAAAAGGGAATGGTGATCTATCACCTGATGGAAGCGCTGTTTGAATCTGCCGATACAACCAATCACGAGGATCTGTCCGCCAAACTTGATATACCTCCGGTATACAGCGTTAGCTATGATTCTTTAAAGGATGATAGCGGCCGCGTTATCCAGCAGGTATTTTTTTACGGCGACCAGGACAAGGATGGCCAGCATTCCTACGATGATTTCCTCCGGCTGTTTTTGCACAATCCGCAGTGGAAGATCACCATGAATCCTACAAAGGAATGGGTAACCATTCAATCGTTAAAGGGAAAACCCGTCTGGATCTTTGCCAACAGGCCACTCTTCGGTGAAGATGATCCGGACGATAAGGCGCAACATCATCTGGATGATTATTTATACGATAATAAATTGAGGCCCACAATATATATACATCGGGGCCATAGTTATCATGTCCGGTATACCTTGCAACAGATTCAGCCATCCGCTAAGATTGTGGTGCTCGGTTCCTGCGGAGGATACAATAACCTCAGCGAAGTACTCAGTATAAGCAGCGATGCACATATCATTTCATCGAAACAGGTGGGAACAAAATCAGTGAACGAACCGATACTGCAGGCGATCAATGCAAACCTCCTGGAAGGAAATAATATTGACTGGCTTCCGATATGGAAGGAGCTGACGGATAAATTCCAGAAAGATCCTGTGGCGCGGGAACGGTTCGACGATTACATTCCTCCGTACAAAAACCTGGGGGCGATCTTCATTAAGGCCTACCGCAAGGCCATGGGCGAAGAAGATTGAATAAATCTTCGCAACTTTGCGCGATGTCTGATCCGATTGCAAAGAAAAAAATTTTTGATTTCACCCAGCTTCGAAGGGTCCTTGCCTACGCCTCACCTTACAAAAAGTGGTTTTACGGATCCATCGTGTTATCCATTTTCCTCGCTGTCATTTCTCCGGTCCGCCCGTTCCTGATCCAGTATACGGTAAATCATTACATAAGGGGTGGGGCAACGGGTGATCCCTCTTTCAGGGAACGCATGATCGGGATGATCATTTATATTACGGTCATTCAGATCGGCCTGCTGCTTATTGAAACCCTGTTCCGGTTCCTGTTCTCGTTCCTGACCTCATGGCTCGGCCAGACCGTGGTAAAAGATCTCCGTATTGCCGTATACAAAAAGATTCTGAGTCTCAACCTTTCGCAGTATGATAAAACGCCGATCGGAACGCTTACAACCCGCACCATCAACGACATTGAGGCCATCAACGATATATTTTCAGAAGGGCTGATTCCCATCGTTTCTGATCTGCTATCCATCGTCTCCATCTTATTGTTTATGTTCAGGGACAACTGGCAGCTCACACTTATCTGCCTGGTTCCTTTTCCCATTCTGCTATTGTCAACCTATGTATTCAAAGAAGCAGTCAATAAATCCTTTATCAGGGTGCGCAATGCAGTTGCTGCCCTAAACGCATTTGTTCAGGAACACATTACAGGGATGCAGGTAGTTCAGGCTTTTGCGGCGGAGGACCAGGAATACAGGCGATTCAGGAAGATCAATTCGGAGCACCGGAATGCAAATATCAGGGCCATTTTTGCTTACTCCGTATTCTTTCCCATCGTGGAAATCGTACTCGCCGTGTCCACCGGTCTTCTGGTGTGGTGGGGAGCCGGGCTTGTGCTCGATCTTTCTTCGGAACAGGCTGCCAGGCTGACCGGCGAGATCATTGCATTCTTTTTATACCTGAATCTTTTATTTCGTCCGTTGAGGCTGATCGCTGATAAGTTCAACACGCTTCAAATGGGGATGGTAGCCAGTGAACGGGTATTCAGAGTGCTGGATAACGAGGACAGAATTACTTTGGAAGGAACGTATGCGCCCGGCAGGTTACCGGGAAAAATAGAATTTGACCATGTATGGTTTGCGTATACAGATGACCGGTATGTACTGAAAAACATTTCTTTTCAGGTGCAGGCCGGCGAAACACTGGCAATCGTGGGCCATACCGGCAGCGGAAAAACATCCATCATCAGCATACTGAACAGGCTTTATGCCATTCAGCGTGGTCAGATCCGGCTGGACGACCGTCCTGTGGAATCTTATAAACTGGACGCACTTCGGGCATCCGTTGGCGTCGTTCTGCAGGACGTATTTTTATTTTCAGGGTCCATCCTGGAGAACATCACACTTCGTAATGAAGAGATCCCATTTGAAAAAGTAGTTCAGGCTGCAAAGCTCATCGGCATGCATGATTTTATTATGGAGCTTCCGGGAAATTATAATTATAATGTGATGGAGCGGGGGAGCACACTTTCCCTTGGTCAAAGGCAATTATTGTCTTTTATCCGCGCCCTGCTCTTTGATCCATCCATTCTTATCCTGGATGAGGCTACTTCTTCTGTGGATACAGGTTCCGAACAACTGATACAGGAAGCCATCGGGAAGCTGATTGCCGGCCGTACTTCGATTGTTATCGCCCACCGCCTGTCCACCATTCGCAAGGCCAGCAAGATCCTGGTGCTTGACAAAGGCGAGATCAAAGAGATGGGAACCCATGAGGAATTGATGGATAAGCAGGGATTTTATTTTAAGCTTCACCAGATGCAGTTTGAAGAAAAAGTGGGGTGAAAGGGGTTGATGGTGGATGGTGGATGGTTGATGGAAATGGTTGACGGTTGACTGTTGACGGTTGACCGACTCCAGTTGTGAATCCGCACATAAAGTCCATCAACCATCAACCATCAACCATCAACCCAAATCAAAAGGGTATTCAACAATTAAAGTCCTATTCATTCTTGCTAATTCACCCCCCACCCTTATCTTTGCGCCAAAATTTGGAGGTGGTATGGGGGCAGGAAGGTTCAAATCATTATTGGTAGCGGGTTTCAGCGCTTTTTTGATCCTGCTTTCCGGGGTTATTAAAGCACAGGAAAAGCCCCAGAAAAAGGGCTCCGAAAAACATCAGGCATTTGATGCCAACGAGGTCATTTTCGGCCATGTTTTGGACGCCCATGAATACCATTTTTTATCTTATAAAAGTTCTGATGGCAGGGCCCATCATATCAGCATCCCGCTGCCGGTGATTCTTTATTCACCCCAGCGTGGTTTCGATGCATTTTTCTCTTCCCGGTTTAATCATGGAGACCAAATCTACCGGGGATACAAGTTGGCGGGCAATAAGATTGTTCCCGTAAATGCAGGCGGGTCAATGGATCCATCGGTACACGTATTTGACATTTCCCTGACCCGTAATGCGATACAGATGATCCTTGCGCTTTGCGTACTGGTTTTTCTCCTGATCAGGATTGCAGGGAAATATAAATCCGGGACTGGAACAACCCGGGCACCCACCGGATTCCAGAATTTAATGGAGCCTGTGATTACCTTTGTGCGGGATGAAGTAGCTGTTCCGAATCTTGGAACCAAATACGGGAAATACCTGCCTTATTTGCTTACCGTTTTTTTCTTTATCCTGATTAATACCCTTTTCGGCCTGGTCCCGGGCTCTGCCAACGTAACCGGGAATATTGCTTTTACCATGGTGCTGGGCCTGATTTCCTTTGCCGTGATCACCGTTAATGGCAACAGGCATTACTGGGGTCACATTATAAATCCTCCCGTACCCGGTGCGATCAAGCCGATCATGATACTGGTGGAATTTATCGGGGTTTTCACCAAGCCCTTTGCACTGATCATTCGTCTTTTTGCCAATATGGTTGCGGGTCATATTATCATCATCTGTCTCGTTTCACTGATTTTCATTTTCGGAGAGTTGAATAAAGGAGTGGGATGGGGGTTTTCGCCGGTATCTATTGCTTTTGCCGTATTCATTTATCTGATTGAGATCCTGGTTGCCTTTATCCAGGCATTCATATTCACAAACCTTACAGCAGTTTTTATAGGGCAGGCAATCGAGGATATCCACTCCCACAGTGGTAACGGACATGAAGATGCTGTAATCGTTTAACAACAACGGGCTTTTTAAACCAATATAAATTTTCAAGTATGGATTTGACAACGATGTTATTAAGTACAACTCCCTGGGCGAATGCCGGAGGTGCTATCGGTGCGGGTCTGGCTGCCATTGGCGCCGGTATCGGCATTGGTCAGATCGGTAAAGGTGCGGTGGAGGCCATCGCACGTCAGCCGGAAGCATCAAACGAAATCCGCAACAATATGATCCTTGTGGCGGCGCTTGTGGAAGGAGTTGCACTGTTCGGCGTTATTGCCGGTATCCTGGCAATGTTCGTTTAGAACAAATTTGATACTGCATCCAAAGTAAAGGACGGAGGATGCAGTATATTTCGAAATGAAAAAACATTATATAAAACTATTTTCATGGATCTCTTAATTCCTTCCTTCGGGCTTATTTTCTGGACGCTGCTGGCGTTCCTGATCGTGGTGTTTGTGTTGAAGAAGTTTGCGTGGAAACCCATCCTGCAATCGCTTAGCGACCGTGAGAAAACCATCTCCGATTCCCTTGCAACTGCGGAAAGGGTAAAAGCAGAAATGGCGCAGATGAAAAGCGAGAATGAAGCGCTGCTGGTGAAGGCCCGGGAAGAAAGGGCGCAGATGCTTAAGGAAGCGAGGGATGTGAAAGAAAAAATTATTAATGAGGCCAGGGACCAGGCAAAAACAGAAGCCGGAAAGATCATTACTGATGCGCAGGCCGCCATTGAACATCAGAAAATGGCCGCAATCACTGAAGTGAAAAACCAGATCGGAAATCTGGTGATCGAAGTCTCGGAAAAAATCCTGCGCCGTCAGCTCGAAAACAAACCCGAACAGGAGAGTTATATCAGAAAGCTTGCTTCGGAGGTGAAACTAAATTAATTTGAAAATGTGCTAATTTGAAAATTTGAAAATGAAAAAATCTGAAAATGCTGGCCTTGCGGCAATTAAAGAATTTTCAAATTTTCAAATTTTCAAATTAATCAGATTTTTCAAATTCTCAAATTAACACAATGCCCAATCCCCGCTTAGCCGGAAGGTATGCAAAGTCCCTCATTGACCTGGCTTTGGAAAAAGACGAGCTGGAGTCTGTGTATAAGGATATGCTGTATATGAATAGCCTGATCCGGGCCAGCGCCGAATTGGTCAGTATTCTTAAAAGCCCGGTGATCCAGAGCGATAAAAAAGACAAGATCCTGGCAGCGCTCACAAAAGACAAGCTCGGCATAATCTCATTTACCTTTTTCCGCCTATTGGTGAAAAAAGGAAGGGAAGCCTATCTGCCTGAAATCGTTAACGCTTTTATTCAACAATACAAGGACAACAAGGGCATTCATATCGTTTCGTTAACCACCGCGGTTGCTTTGAGTGAAGAACTCAAGTCGGCCATCATCCGTCAGATCCGGGAATCTTCCCATATGAAGGAAGTGGAACTGAAAACCACAATCAATCCGGAGATCATTGGTGGTTTTATTATTGAATCAGACGGCAGATTAATCGATGTCAGCATAGCATACGACCTGAGCGTGATCAAAAAACAATTTGAAAGCAACGATTTCATTTATAAAATCCGCTGAAAATTATTCAATTCATTTAAAAAGATCTTATGGCAGAAATAAAACCAGATGAAATATCAGCGATACTAAGGCAACAGCTTAGCAGCTTCAACGTGTCGTCTGATATGGAAGAGGTTGGAACTGTGCTTCAGGTAGGCGATGGCATTGCGCGGGTTTACGGTCTCAATAACGTAAGCAGCGGGGAGCTCGTAGTATTTGAGAACGGCGTGAGGGCTATTGCCCTGAACCTGGAAGAAGACAATGTGGGTGTAGTGCTGATGGGGGATAGCGGCGATATTAAAGAAGGCGCGAAAGTTCGGAGGACGGGCAAGATCGCCTCCATTCAGGTAGGTGAAGGCATGCTGGGCCGGGTGGTGAATACCCTGGGAATACCGATTGACGGGAAGGGGCCCATCACCGGAGAAAAACATGAAATGCCCCTGGAACGGAAAGCTCCGGGCGTTATCTTCCGGGAACCCGTAAAGGAACCCCTTCAAACGGGTATCAAAGCTATTGATGCCATGATCCCCATCGGGCGCGGACAGCGCGAACTGATCATCGGCGACCGGCAGACCGGGAAAACAGCCATCGCAGTAGATACGATTATTAATCAAAAAGAATTTCATAAATCCGGCAAGCCGGTGTTTTGCATCTATGTTGCGATCGGACAAAAAGCTTCCACGATCGCCGGTATCATGAAAACACTTTCCGATCATGGCGCCATGGCATTCACCGTTATCGTTGCCGCTTCGGCATCAGAACCAGCTCCTCTGCAGTTCTATGCACCATTTGCCGGCGCGGCCATCGGGGAATTCTTCCGAGATACCGGTCGCCCGGCGCTGATTATTTATGATGATCTTTCTAAACAGGCCGTCGCATACCGTGAGGTCTCCCTGCTACTTCGCCGGCCGCCGGGACGTGAAGCTTATCCGGGGGATGTTTTCTACCTGCATAGCCGCCTCCTCGAAAGGGCAGCAAAGATCATCAGTGACGATGCCGTTGCCAGAAATATGAACGACCTCCCTGAAACGCTTAAAGGCCGTGTGAAAGGAGGCGGATCCCTGACTGCCTTGCCGATCATTGAGACCCAGGCGGGCGATGTTTCGGCCTATATCCCGACGAACGTGATCTCTATTACAGATGGACAAATCTTTCTGGAAGGAAACCTGTTTAACTCCGGCATCCGTCCGGCCATTAATGTCGGAATTTCAGTGAGCAGGGTGGGGGGTAATGCGCAGATCAAATCCATGAAGAAAGTAGCAGGAACGCTTAAGCTTGACCAGGCCCTTTACAGGGAGATGGAAGCTTTCTCAAAATTCGGGGGCGACCTGGATGCTTCCACAAAAATGGTCCTGGATAAAGGGGCCCGCAATGTGGAGATCCTCAAACAGCCCCAATATTCTCCTGTGGCAGTCGAAAAACAGGTTGCCATCATCTACCTGGGAACCCAGGGTCTGTTGCGCGACGTACCTGTAAAAAGAATCAGGGCATTTGAAGAACATTTCCTTATGGAAATGGAGAATAAATGGCCCGATGTGCTGGCTGAATTTAAAAAAGGAAACCTCCCCGACGATGCCATTCGCAAAACCGTGGCATTGGCGAATGAGCTGATACCGCAGTATAAATAAGCGGTGCTGTTGAATTTTTAGTTGATGGTTGATAGTTGATGGTTGATGGCCTTTAGGTGCGGATTCGCACCTGATATCCATCAACCATCAACTATCAACCATCAACCCTCATACCCGGACCTCCATCCTTCAACAATTATTTCCCCAAACACTTGCATTTCTGAAAAACGCTTGCAATCTTTGTTCTGCAAGGCATCCGTACCAATCTCCTGAATAACTTCCCTTTCCAATTTTCCTGAATACACTTTTACTGCTTAATGCGCAATCATAGTTTCCAATTTCCAAGGAAAAATGGGACACTTGTTTCCAATAACTATGGGATATACTATCATCCCGTTGCTCTAAAAATAAGTTATGAAACAAATGCCCCTGGAGAAAACAGTGCGCGGACCTGTTATGCTAAACATATTAGCTGTTCTTAGCTTGTTTTCAATTGGATCTTCGCTGAATGCCCAGTCCCTTGTTCCGGAACTCGTGTTCATGAACCCTCAATTAAAAACCGGAGCGGGCTGCAGTGATGCGGGAAAGGACGGAGCTGTTTATATATTTCCAAATGTAGCTGTGGGTATTGACGCGTTGGTAACGATCCAGGGACGCAGCAGTCCGCTGGTAACGCTCACAACAGCTGACCTGGCGGGTCCGGAACAGGACAATGTCAATGGCACAGGTTATGACAATGCCTGGCAACCCAGAGTGAGTTACGCAAACGGAAATGCACCCGCCAACAGCGCCTGGTGGATGGAATTTAAGGTTTCGTTTGTAAAACATGACAGCGCCGGCCAGTCGGTTTCTGTAAATCAGTTTTTTGTATCGGGACTGGATATAGACGGAGACGGCCAAAGCCTGCATGAATTTCAGACATTTTACAATATGCAATATTTCACACTCGAGGAAAATACTGATATGCTGTCTGGCTCTTTCACAGGTTGTTTATCTGACCCGGGAATGAATGGGAAAAGGTTTGATGGCCCGACAAAAAATTATCCGGGTATAACAACCAGCGCATCAGATGTGATGGTGAGTAATTATTACAGCAATACCAACAGCCTCATTGTTAGGGTGGGCGCCGTGACCGGAACAACAGGGAGCAGTGCCTCCAACAGAATGTATTCGCTTTGGTTTAAATCCCTGACTTTTGACCTGCCCGTAAGTACTCCCCTGCCATTGACCCTGGTTGCGTTCAATGCCCAGCTGACTAATGAAAAGGAGGTCAACCTGAGCTGGACAACGACCATGGAGCAGAATACCAGCCATTTTACACTGCAGCGCAGCATGGACGGAAATGAATTTGACGATGATGCGGTAATTTTTACCGATGGAAACAGCGATATCAGAAAGGATTACCATTATACGGATCATTTGACCCAGACGGGCGCCTCCCTGGTTTATTACCGGTTGAAACTGGTTGACCTGGATTCAAGATTTGAATATTCTGATGTGGTTGTTGTGAGAGTTCAGCAAAACGAGAGTTCACAGTTGATGATCTACCCAAATCCTGCTACAACGGAGCTGAGGATAACAATCCCGGCTGCCTGGCAGAGTAAAACTATAGCCTATAGTTTGTACAATTCCAGCGGTAAGCTGATAAAGCAAGAGGTGAGCGCCAATGCAGGGCAAACGCAAATCTTCCACGTAGAGGATCTGCCTGCAGGGTTGTATATCATCCAGACTGCCAATGGAAGGCAAACAGCGACTCAAAAATTCATAAAGATCAATTCTTAAAGTTTTAGTTTTAAAGGGTACGATCAACAACGGCCGGGCTTGTCTAAGCTTGGCCTCTTGTTTTTATGCAACAAGCGTGAATAGATGAAGGCAGGAAAATAAGGAATCATGAAAATTAAGACTGGAAGAAACAAAGCGCTATTCAACACTGTAAAAGAAGAGTTCAAAGGAAATACCAAATGAAACATAGAAGATGGAATTCCACCAGGTAACCCAAAAATTTGATGCTGTGATAGATGTCAGTTTCTCCCCGATGGGCCCTCTTTCGGTCCCCGGAATCCGGGGTAGCAATGAGGACCCATCGGGGTAGCATTGAGAATCCATTTGGGCAGCAATGGAATACAGGTCGTTACTACAGGAAGATATTTAAGTTCAAAAAACGAAGGATTAGTCTAAGCTTATCCGGCAGTTCGCAAGATTAGGTATTGACTATCGCAAATAATAATCAGGAGTAAAAGGTATGGAATGAATTCAATCGGAAAGAGCTAATGCAGGGCAATTGAAACGCCAGACTTATTGGCTTCCGGAATGGATTCAGGAAAGAGATACCAGAACAGCCCAAGGATCATGCAGGCATATTTTTCCGACTGCCCGGGGCTTACTTTTTTGTCCGCGGCACCCAAAGCATTTTCAACTTCAATCGTACAATGAAAATTTTGCCTCAGGAACTTATTGGGAACAAAGAAAACATCTCCGGCTTCATTAAGCGGAATTTTGAACGACATTTTTTTCCTGTCTATATGGATACTACCATCCAGATTTTGCAGGTTATCAAAGGAGATTTTTCCAATCTCAACGCCATATTCATTTTCAAATAAGAACTTATTGCCCCATAAACCAACCTGCTCAATGAAGAAAAGCAGGTGGTTATTGTGCCTCTCCAGCCTTCCGGAATGCTGAACAGGATTATAGCGTAATACCATCTCCCTGAAATGTCCCTCAATCAGATCGAAGCGTTCTATGGAAAATTTCTCCTTATCAGTGATAGTCCATTTCATAGCAATCGCTTAATTGATGTAACTCTATAATAACAACTCAAATTTAACCGGTCTTGTTCAGCAGGCTCCTGATATTTATTAACTTATTAGTACCACCGTATAGGTTGAAAACTATTTTTTGGTTTATATTATAAACTACTTTATATTTGATCCCGTTTTAAGGACATCTTTGATTTTTATTTAAATTGATGCTATGTTTTATTTAATAGAAATACAAAAAATTAAAAATCAACGCTTTAAGAGGTTGGTTTTCCTTAGCCTGGGCATTTTTTTATTTCAGGGCCTTTTTGCTCAAACGCTGGTCTCGGGCAAAATAAAAGATGCAAAAGGCCGGCCGATACCAGGGGCCAGCATCACTATAAAGAACAGTTTTGATGGAGCTACTTCGGACTCTTCGGGAAATTTTCATTTTTCTGCGTCCGACACTGGCAGCCGGCTGGTCACCGTAACATCAGTTGGATACCGTCCGCTAGAGCAAAGCATTCTGCTTTCGGGCAAGCCGGTGCAGCTTGAACTCCAATTGAAAGAAGAACCCAATGAAATGAAGGCAGTAATTATAACGGCAGGCTCTTTTACCGCCAGCGATTCAAAGCGCGGCGCAGTCCTTAGTTCTATCGATGTGGCCACCACCGCAGGCACTAATGCCGATATTACTGCAGCTTTAAAAACCTTGCCCGGCGCCCAGCAGGTTGGAGAACAGGAAGGTCTTTTCGTTCGCGGTGGCACAGGCCAGGAAACCAAACAATTCATTGATGGCAGCCTGGTCAATAATCCCTATTACACGAGCGTACCTGACATTTCCACCCGCGGCCGTTTTTCACCTTTTCTTTTTAAGGGAACGGTGTTCAGTACCGGGGGCTATTCGGCTCTTTACGGACAGGCCCTCTCATCTGTTGTGCTGCTGGAATCGATTGATCTGCCTGAAAAATCCGAAGTAGATGCCTCCATTTCTCCATTGGTGGTGGGTGTCGGAACCCAGCAACTGGCAAAAGACAAAAAGTCGTCCTGGGGCATTTCCTACAATTATGTAAATGTTGCGCTCTACTTCGCTCTTGTGAAGCAAACGCCTGATTACTTCAGGCTGCCACAGTTTCATTCCGGAGACGCTAATTTCCGCATCAAAACCAAAAACGGTGGCATGATTAAATATTATACCACGTTCGACTATAGCCAACTCGGCCTGAGAAGGCCAGACGTGGATAGTTCTAATTTGAAAAATGCTTTTGACCTGGGTAACCATAACTGGTATAATAATCTAAGCTGGCGTGAGTATTTGAATAACGGTTGGAAAATGAACCTCGGTGCCAGCTACAGTACCAACCTGGATGATATCAACCAGCAGCTGCAGGATGCAAATAATCAGCCCCGTTATTATCCGGACAGTATTTTCTGGATGAACAATAAAAATTTTACAATTAAAAACCGCCAGGATCTTGCCCAAACCAAAGCGGTATTTGAAAAAAAACTTGGAGGCCTCAGCGCCTTCCGGTTCGGCGCTGAATACTGGTACAGTAATAATCCATTTACATTCCAGGATACCTCACGCAGGCTGGAAGACAATATGGTTGCGGGTTTTGCAGAAAGTGATATTTATTTGACTAACGAACTCGCTGCGAAAATCGGACTGAGGTACGAGCATTCATCCCTGATTGGAAAATCTGATCTTGCCCCCCGCGTATCCCTGGCCTATAAAACAGGCAAGGATGCGCAGGTTTCTGCTGCTTATGGCGTTTTTTATCAGAAAGCAGATAATACGCAGCTTTTTTATACCCAAAACCTGGGATTCACACAAGCAACCCACTATATCATCAATTATCAAAAAATGACTACGGATCAGATATTCCGGGTTGAAGCCTATTATAAAAATTACAAGGACCTGATTAAAACCATTCCCATCAATTATTTCTACTTTAACTATAATAATAATGGAAGCGCGGAAGCCAGGGGGATCGATGTTTTCTGGAGAGATAAGAAATCCATCAAGAATTTTGACTACTGGATCAGTTATTCTTACCTGGATACCAAACGCGACTATCTGAATTATCCAGGAAAAATTACGCCCGATTTTGCAGCGAAAAATACAGCCTCTCTCGTGATGAAACGATTTTTCACAGATTGGAAGACGGGCTTTAACCTTACCTATACCTATGCCAGCGGAAGGCCCTACTATGACTTTCTCATTAATAATCAGGGCAAGTATTATATAGGCGATAATGGCCATACAAAAGATTACAATACTTTAAATTTCAGCGCAGAATATGTACCGAGCATCGGGAAGAAAAATCCGAAGACTTTTGTAGTGCTTTTTGCGAGCATGAGCAATGTACTCGGTTACAATTCCGTGTATGGCTATAACTATTCTTTCAACGGAGAGGAAAAACAAGCTATTACACCGCCGGCCCAGCGCTTTTATTTCGTTGGCTGTTTTTTAAGCTGGGGCGTGGACAGGACCCAGGATGCCATCAATAATAATCTTTAACTCGTCACTATTAATTATGATCATATGAAATCACTATTAACTTTCATTTTATTAATTACCGGAATCAGTTGCCTCGCGCAAAGCGAACGCTATACTGAGGCTATGAAGAAAAACCTGGCCTTGTTTGACTCTGCAAAAACAACCGCGGACTACCAGGAAATGGCTAACAACTTCGAACGCATCGGTGACGCTGAAAAAACACAATGGCTGCCTTACTATTATGCAGGACTTGCACTTACCAATGCCGGCTGGGGTGATCCCAAACTCGACAAAGACGCGAATTCAGCCCGCATAAACAAACTTTGTGATAAGGCTGAAGCCATAGAGAAAAATTCCGAAATATATTCATTGCGGAATATGGCAGCAACACAGGAAATGATGGTGGACCCGCAAACCCGCTGGCAGACTTATGGCCAGCAGGCTTCGGCTCTGCTCGCAAGCGGCCTGAAGCTGGATCCGGATAATCCACGCTTATATTTCCTGAAAGGTGAAAGCATCCTGAACACACCGGAAGCTTTCGGAGGCGGGAAGGCCAAGGCAAAACCAATTTTTGAAAAAGCAGTAGAATTATTTAAAAAGCAACAACCCAAGCCACTTTATCCAGATTGGGGACAGGCGAGAGCAGAGGAAGAATTAGCTAAATGTCAGTGATCTCTTGTGAAAGTTGATGGTTGACGGTTGATGGATGATGGAAATCTGGTGCGGGTCCGCGACAAAAGTCCATCATCCATCAACTATCATCCATCAACCAAAATTCTTAAAATGATTCCATTCAAAGACCTCGATCCCGTTCTCCATTCCCAGCTCAGGCTGGCTATTGTTTCCCTGCTCATGAACAGTGATGATGCCGAATTCACGGCCATAAAAGAACGTACGAATGCATCGGCTGGAAACCTGAGCGTGCAAATCAACAAATTGCGGGAGGCGGGCTATATTGAGGTATTGAAGGAATTTAAAAACAACTATCCACACACTTTATGTAAGATCACACCTGAAGGGAAAAAAGCCTTTCACAATTATGTGAAAAGCCTGCAATCCTATCTTTCAGTAAATGGGCTATGAACAATTGAGAATAAAAAAGGCCCTCCATAATAATAATAGAAGGCCCTGAATTATCCGGTAAAAGCGGTTACCGGAAACTATCCTTTTAAAAGTTTCATGACAAGTCTTTCCCGGCTGTTTACAGTTACCTCGAGGGTATACATTCCTTTTGGAAGTCCATGGGTTTCATTCAAAGTATACGTACTTGAGCCATAGGCTGCATCCTGCCCTTCTTTCAAAATAATATTCCCGGCTTCGTCAAGCACTTTCATCATAACATAAGATTTTTCATTCAATTGAACATTCACAAGAATGTCATTGGCCAGAGGATCCGGAGTAACACTCAGGGCTGCCAGCGATTTCGTATTATACATTCTTGCAATCAGCACTTTTGAATAAGTGAAATTTCCGTTGGATTCGAACTGCTTCAGGCGGTAATAAAAATCATTGTGCCTCGCAGTAATCGCTTTAAAGTGGTCGCGGAAAACATATTGACCTTCTGCTGAAAGATCGCCTCCTTTCACTTCACCAAGCTTTTCAAAAGTCTCTCCGTCAAGACTCCTTTCAATCTCGAAATGAGTGAAGCTTCCGGAAACAGCATTCCAGTTCAGTTCAAAATAATTTCTGCCGTACTCGGCATTAAAAACAGCAAGCGTGCCGTGGAGGATGGTACCCCTTGTGTTGTCCGGCGGGTTTCCTGAAGAAGTACCCGTGTTAACAGATGGAATGGCATTAGCTAATAATCCTGCCGAAATTGCCGGTAACAGCAGAAACGCGAACCTGATGATCCTTTTCATTTTGTAAGTTTCAGAATGTGAACAATGTAATGACGCCTAGCTGTAAAGGGGAACAGAGGTCATTCAAAGAAAGGGATCGGATAAATCTGCAAAATTGTTCACATAGCTATTGGAGAAAATCCTGAAAAGATTAGTTCGGGAGGGTGTCGATCAATGTAGAGAAAGGGTGTTCCAAAGATAGTCTGCTGTTTCGGGATTTGCAATAGGGGGAGAGGAAATTTGAGAATTTGAGAATTTGAAAATGTGCTAATGTGCAAATGCGCGGATCAAGCCTGAATTAAGGGATGATCGATTGGGTTTAAATATAATACCCGAGTTAAAATTTAAAAATAACTAACTGATTATTAATTAACTATATCAAAAAAACAGCCTTTCTTCATTTTTCAAATTCTCAAATGTTCAGATTTGCCCATCCATTTACACATTACCACATTTTCAAATTATTCAAATTATTCAAATTCCCCCCTCTTCGGCCCCGGATTCGTCAATTTTCTCATCCTCGGCTCCTGCAAGTACCACAGATCCCATCTTCTTCAGGGGATTCTTATGATTTTCACTGAACTCGCGTCTTTTTTCCATGATATCAAGGCAGCCGAAAACGGCCGTCATGAAAGATGCATGGTCGGCCTTGTTCTTGCCGGCAATATCGAAAGCAGTTCCATGGTCGGGGGAAGTGCGGACTGCGGGCAATCCGGCCGTATAGTTCAGACCTTCCCCGAACGACAAGGATTTAAATGGAATAAGACCCTGGTCGTGGTACATGGCCAGCACAGCATCGAATTTCTGTTGCTGGTTATGGGCAAAAAAAGCATCGGCGCTATAAGGACCGAAAACAAGCATATTGTGTTTTGCGTCCTTAATGGCTGGTTTGATAATATCTTCCTCTTCCCTCCCGATCAATCCTTCATCGCCGGCGTGCGGATTGAGACCCAGCACTGCAATTTGCGGCTTATCAATTCCGAAATCTTTTATCAGGGAATCCTTCAGGATATTTAATTTGGAGAGGATTGTCTCTCGCGTAATGTGTTTTGCAATCGCACTCACAGGAACATGCTCTGTCACCAGGCCGACTTTAAAATTTTCCGAGCTCATTAGCATGAGAACATCCTTCATTCCAAAGGCCTGCAACAGATAAGGCGTGTGGCCGGTAAACGAAAATTCACTGCTCTGGATATTTTTTTTGTGGATCGGTGCGGTGACCAGGCCCTGGATCTTCCTGTCTTTTAGCGCTTCCACGGCGGCAGTCAGGGACTTTACCGCATATTTACCTCCGGTTTCGTTAAGTTGTCCGGGCGTAATGGTTATCTCCTCTTCCCAGCAATTGAAAATATTAACCTGTTTGTGATAAACGCGGGAAAGGTCCTTTACATTCTGGTAATTGAAGCTGGATTCCGGAATGGACTTGCGGTAAAAATTAATAAGCTTGTTGGAAGCAAACAATACCGGAGTGCAGAGTTCCAGCAAACGATTGTCTGAAAAAGTTTTTATTACCAATTCGGCGCCGATGCCATTAATATCACCTATGGAAATGCCAATAACGGGTCTTTGTTGCGGAACGCTCATTATCTCAAATTTTCGAGGATTAAAAATACGATTATTAGGCTGACCGGATCGTTTATTTTTGTAGTTATGACTCATCTGCCGAATTCGATGAACCTGAAGAAATCGCTCGGACAACATTTCTTAAAAGATGACCGGGTTTGCCATCGTATCGTGGACGCACTTCTTGAATTTCCCTTTACTCAATTATTGGAAATCGGTCCCGGTGCAGGTGCGCTAACCAAATACCTAATTGAAATAAAGGGTATTCATTTCAGGGCAGTAGAGATAGACCACGAAAAAGCGATGTTTCTGAAAAATACTTATCCTGGCCTGGCCGGTCAGGTACTGGAAACAGATTTCCTAAAAATGAGCATGCCGTTTGAGGGCCACTTTACAGTAATAGGCAATTTCCCTTATAATATATCAACACAGATTCTATTTAAGATTTTGGATTGGCGGGAAAATGTGGAGCGTGTTGTCTGCATGTTCCAGAAAGAAGTTGCACAGCGAATTGCGGCAAGCGAAGGAAATAAAACTTATGGAGTAATCAGCGTTCTGATCCAGGCATTTTATCAGGTGGAATATTTATTTGATGTGGATGCGCACGCTTTTACTCCGCCTCCAAAAGTAAAAAGCGGGGTTATCCGGTTAACGCCATTACCCGTTTCGCTGCCGGCAAAAACAGAGAAAATGTTTTTTTTATTGGTAAAAACGGCTTTTAATCAAAGACGAAAAATGCTGCGCAATGCCGTGAAGGGATTATTCAGTGAAGAAGTATTGCAGGAAGCAATATTTGATCGTCGCGCAGAACAACTGAGCGTGAGTGAATTTGCCGGCCTGACCTGGAAAATGCGGTGAACGCGGAATCCACAAATGCTAAATGCATAAGACTAAACGCGGAACGTAAAGAACTAAACACTGAATGTATAACGCCGAACGCTGAACGTCTGGCGCTGAGACCTGACACATTCGGGAAAGCATCTTAATTTGCACACGTGATCGTTTCCGCTGAATCTTCTTAATTTGGACGCATCGTGCTCAATGCTTTTTTATGAGTCAATGCTGAACGCGTCCTGATTTTGCTGTAGAAATTGAGCCCATATGATACAATGTTCAATTTTATATGTACAGCGCTATGAATTAGATGTAAAAGTTAAAAAATAAAAGGATGAAAAAAGTACTGATCACGGCAAGAGTGCATGACTACCTGATAGAAAGGTTATCGGCCAGGGGATTTGAGATTGCACATCATCCTCAATTAACTTATGAAGAATTGGAGACTGCCATCGGGGATGTGGAAGGGTTGATCGTGACGACCAGGCTGAAGGTGGACCGGAATATATTGGAACGTGCGGGCGCCCTGAAATGGATCGGCAGGCTGGGCAGTGGCATGGAACTTATTGATGTGACTTATGCAGAAGCAAAGGGAATACGGTGTGCGAGCAGCCCCGAAGGCAATCGAAATGCAGTAGGCGAACACCTCCTTGGCATGTTGCTTTGTTTAATGAATAAAATGCCAAAAGCATTCCGGGAGGTCCGAGAGGGGAAATGGATCCGGGAGGCCAACCGGGGAGTGGAGCTAAGTGGAAAGACGGTGGGTATCATTGGTTTTGGAAACACAGGGTCGGCATTTGCAAAACTGCTTTCTTCTTTTGATGTTACCATACTGGCCTATGATAAGTACAAGTTTGGATTTGCGCGGGGAAATATCAAAGAAGCGAATATGGATCAGCTCGGGCGCTATGCCGATGTAATCAGCCTGCATGTTCCACTGACCCAGGAAACCTTTCACCTTGCAAACGATTCTTTTTTTTCTTCCCTGAGAAGAAAACCCTATTTTATCAATAGCAGTCGTGGTATGATTCAGGAAGATGCAGCGATTATCCGCGCCCTGGAGAGAAATCAAATCGCCGGAGCAGCATTGGACGTACTTGAAAATGAAAATCCAGGCCATTATTCAACCGCTGAGAGTGATCAGCTGAACAGGTTATTATCGTTCGAAAATGTGTTGATCACTCCGCATATTGCCGGATACAGCCAGGAAGCGTTTTACCAAATGGCCAAGGTGGTGCTGGACAAACTGAATATTTAAAGCTCTGTTATACTTCGGATAAAAGTTAAACTGAACCGGGTATTGTAATTTGATAACCTATTGATCAGGCTCTCCCAAATACGGTCTGGTGCATTTTCCGGGATGCCGGCTTGAGCAGGGCTAACCCGGCATTCGATCACCATATATTTAATTGAAAATCAATCCTTTTGGATAAGGTAAAGCAAAACGGCCCATGTTAAATTGAAGAAATTCTGCATAGCAAATGAACCCCGGAAATCATCATTTGCAATTGGAATCCTTATCTTTGTACAAATGCAACGCTTCCCAAAAGGCGTTGTATTTTTTTTCTTTTTTCTAAACAATAAGGAGGGTTTATGAGTGAAATCACTTATCTGACAAAGGATGCTTTGGAAAATCTTAAAGCAATGCTTCAGAAAATGAAATCAGTTGAGCGGCCGGCTGCCTCGCGCGCCATTGCGGAAGCCAGAGATAAAGGTGACCTGCGGGAAAATGCTGAATATGATGCCGCGAAGGAAGCCCAGGGATTGCTTGAGGCAAAGATCCAGCGGCTGGAAGCAGATCTGGCCAACGTGCGTATTCTGGAAGAAGGAAATATCGATACAAGCAAAGTTTCTATACTCACGAAAGTAACCGTAACCAACCTGAACAATAAAAAGCAGGCCACTTATCATCTGGTTTCTGAAAAGGAAGCCGACCTGAAACAGGGGAAGATATCTGTTTCGTCTCCAATTGGAAAAGGCCTCCTGGGTAAGCAGATCGGAGAAGTTACTGAGGTAGATGTACCCGCCGGAAAGTTGAAATTTAAAGTCGAGAATATAACGGTTTAAAAATTAAAAATTAAAAATTAAAAATTAAAAAAAAAGTAAAAAGTAAAAAGTAAAAAGTAAAAAGTAAAAAGTAGAGTTAATGGGAAAGCAAGCTAAACCATCAGAGTTCATTTTTTAATTTTTAACTTTTTAATTTTTAATTTTTAACTTCCAAAATGACTATTTTTTCAAAGATCATAAAAGGGGAGATACCCAGCTATAAGATTGCAGAGGATGATTATTTTCTGGCCTTCCTGGACATTCATCCGCTGAGAGAAGGGCATGTGCTGGTCATTCCCAAAAAGGAGATTGATAAATTCTTTGATCTGGATGAAAATCTTCTTTCCAGGATACTGATCTTTGCAAAGCCCATAGCAAAAGCCATTGAGAGATCATTTTCCTGCAACCGCTGCGGCATGGCCGTTGTAGGTCTTGAGGTCCCACACGCCCATCTCCATCTTGTTCCCATAGATCATATCGATGATCTCAACTTCAAGAGGGCCAAATTGAAATTATCTGCAGACCAGTTTAAGGGGGTGCAGGAAAAGATTGTGGCCAATCTGTATGTAATTATTTAGATTTTCCTCACCTCACCCTGCCTGGATATTTAACGGCAAATTCGGCCCAGCCATTTAGTTTTTTTTCGTTTGACACCGGACTGGAGACTTGAAAATGATGACAAATCGCCACAGCCAGTGCGTCCGATGCATCGAGATGATCTATTTCGTGCCGGATATGTAAAATCTGCTGAAGCATTTTCCACACCTGTTCTTTTCCGGCATTACCATTGCCTGTTATAGATTGCTTAATCTTCCGGGGCGCATATTCTGTCACGGGAATACCCGACTGCATTGCTGCTGCAATGGCTACACCCTGCGCGCGTCCAAGCTTAAGCATGCTTTGTACGTTCTTTCCGAAAAACGGGGCTTCGATCGCGAATTCATTTGGTCGGAAAGTCTGAATCAGTTCCCGGACGGTAAGATAAATGAGTTCCAGGCGCTGGTATGCGTCCAATTTTGAAGGTACATGCAAGGTGTTCATCTCCACAAGTTGCAATTGATGATGCTCAACCGAAATCAGGCCATAACCCATCATGAGTGTGCCCGGATCTATACCCAGTATGATTTTGGGATTCTTTTGCAAGAGGAACGCTATTTTTGATTGTGGCGCGGAACAAAAATATCAAATTAATCCTCAACTACGTGGTGGGGCCGGCGCTTCTCCTACTTCTTTTTTATACCACATCACGGCAACTCCAACACCAACCCGGATGGAAGGCTTCTCTGGCGCAAATGAGAAATGCTCTTACAGGTTCGCAACAATGGAAGTTGTATGCCATGTTTAGCTTAATGTGGGTAAACTGGGGGCTTGAAGCTGCCAAGTGGCAAATTTCCATACTGCCGCTCCAAACTATCGGATTCCTCCAGGCATTCAAAGCCATACTCGCAGGCGCATGTATCGCTTGTTTTACACCAAACAGAGTGGGAGAGTATCTGGGAAGAATGCTATATGTAGAAAATGAAAAAAAAATCATGTCGGTCGCTCCAACCATCGTTTGCAGCATGGCTCAGATGCTGGTGACTTTGCTTGCAGGTGCCGCTGGGTTAATTCTTTTTTCATATTTCAAAACCCAATTTTCCGAAATCCACCGGCTTGCGCCATATATCAACCTGTTATTGGTGATTACCGCCCTGGCTGCTATCGTGCTTGGAACTCTGTATTTCCGGTTTGACCCCATAATCAGTGTGATCAACCGGTGGTTGAAAAAATATGATAAAAACATTTCCATACCTGAATATTTCAGCAATCCAATCCTGATTAAACTCCTTTTTATTTCATTGATCAGGTACGGGGTATTCCTTTTGCAATATTATTTGTTGTTTTCCCTATTCTCCATTGATGTTTCGGGAATACAGGTGTTTATGGGGGTTAGCGTGATGTTTGTAGTTATGGCTATCATTCCATCGTTAACGCTTTTAACAGATTTAGGCCTCCGGTGGCAGGCAGGTATCCAAATATTTCAGATGTTCACATCAAATACTGCAGGCATCCTTGCAGTATCCCTTGGCATCTGGCTAATCAATTTAATTATACCCGCTTTGATCGGGAGTTTATTAATTTTAAGGATCAAATTATTCAAGAGCAGATGAAATCAATTAGCTGGATTGGATTGCTTATGTTGATGGCCATTTCTATTCCGTTGCGGGCCGGAGATGATTTTTGCGGTGTGAAGAATACTGCTTTTCAGGCTAATGAAGGAATAACTTACAGGGTATATTATACACTCGCCGGCGTTTATATAGCAGCAGGGGAAGCTAGTTTCACGAGTGTGCTGGATGTGTTGAATGGCAAACCCGTATATCATTTCACCGGTGAAGGCAGAACCTATTCATTTTATGACAATTTTTTCCGGGTGCGTGATAAATATGAATCTTTCATTGATACCGGAACACTTCAGCCATATAAGTTTATCCGCAATGTGAATGAGGGTACCTACAAAAAGTATGAAAATATCAGTTTCAATAAATCCGCACATACGGCAATTACGAATGCCGGTGTTTTTAAAACTCCGGATTGTATTCAGGATGTGCTGAGTTCCTTTTATTACGCGCGCAATATCGATTTCAGCAAAATGCAGCCCGGAGATAAAATTCCTTTTTCCATGTTTCTGGATAACCAGGTTTATAATTTATATATCCGATTCCTGGGCAGGGAAGTCATAAAAACAAAATATGGAAAGTTTCATGCTATAAAATTCAAGCCACTTCTTATCAAGGGAGCTATTTTTCAGGGTGGTGAAAAGATGACGGTATGGGTAACCGATGATGCAAATCATATTCCCGTTCGCGTGGAAAGCCCGATCAGTGTTGGTAGCGTAAAAGTGGATATGATGGCTTTCCGGAACCTTCGTTCGCCCCTGACCTCACTGATCAGTGTCAGATAATATTATTTACCTTACAAGCAGGATTCCTACTATATTTTGTTGATGGTTGATAGTTGATGGTTGATGGTCTTCAGGCGCGATTCCCGAATTAAAGTCCATCAACCATCAACTTCCTAACAAGCATTCACAGCCTCAACACCCTCTCCATCCCCATGCTCCTGGACCCTTTTACCAGAAGATAGGTGTTGGTAAAATGCCGGGATTTCAACCAGTTCCCGGCTTCTTCAGCGGTTTGAAAACTGTGATAGCTGTGTTTTATTTTAAGGAAATCACCTCCAACGAGAAGCACTTCCTTCCAGGGATGGGTGGCAATCTGTTGAAGTATTTCTTCATGCTCCTGCAAGCTGCTAATTCCCAGCTCAGCCATCGCACCAAGAACAAGCACTTTATCACCCGGACCAATCGTGGCAAAATTTTCGATGGCCAATTTCATGCTGGAAGGATTTGCATTATAGGCATCCATCACAACGGTATTACTTTCCCATTCCAGCATTTGTGATCGGCTGTTGGAAGGCTTATAGCCCTCAATTGCCTTTTTAATTTTTGCAGGATCCGTATTAAAATAATTTCCAACGGTAACCGCTGCCAAAACATTAGGGAGATTGTATCTTCCTGCAAGTTGGGTTTGAATAATATGATTATGTGCTCCGTGCGTCAGCCTTACCCTGAGTGACAAACCCGCTCCATCCGCTATTCCTGTAACGGATGCATCGCTGGTTCCGTAAGAAACAATCTCCGGAATTCCTTTGCTCATTTCGCGGAGATAGTCATAGTCCCACATCACAAAGGCCGTTCCTCCGTTGGCGCGCAGCCAGTCGTAAAGTTCACCCTTTCCTTTGCGTACAGCTTCAATGCTGCCAAATCCCTCCAGGTGGGCCTTGCCACAATTGGTAATGATGCCGTGCGTCGGACGGGCATATTCACAATATCCCGCAATCTCGCGTAAATGGTTTGCACCCATCTCAACAACTGCCATCTCCGCATCCGGTTTTATTTTAAGGATTGTTAGCGGAACGCCGATATGATTGTTGAGGTTTCCCTCCGTAGTGTACGTGCGAAAGGTGGTTGAAAGAACAGCATGCACCAATTCCTTGGTTGTCGTTTTCCCATTGCTTCCTGTAATTCCTATAAATGGTATGGAGAATTTAAGACGATGATAGCCGGCAAGCTCCTGTAATGTTTTTAGAGCATCATTTACAGGTAGAAATTTGTCGCCTGCAATCGCAGGCGGTTCGTCAATAACCGCATAGGCAGCTCCCTCTCTGATGGCCTCCGAAGCAAAACGGTTACCATTGAAATGTTCACCCCTGAGTGCAAAGAAAAGATCCCCGGCTCTGAGTTTCCTGCTATCCGTACATATGGAGGGATGCCTTAGAAAAATGGAATATAATTCTTCGATGGAAATCATGGCAGCAAATGTACTCAACAAAAAAGCCACCCTGTTTTAATTCAGGATGGCTTTTTTATATTTTGAAATGCGTTTTATTGTTTTCGGGCGTTTTGCCTTCTCTCTTTATAGGTGATACCGGTTTTCCTTCCGTTACCTGCAGCACTACCAACACGATCCATGGCACAACGGAATCCAACGGTAGAACTTGACTGATCTTCTTCCATGAAGCGGCGCGTGCCCGGGCCTAACCAATAAGCACGGTCATTCCAGCTTCCTCCTTTGATCACCCTTGATTTATCGCTGATCAATGTGGTTTTGCCATATCCGTAATAGACACCCGCAATCAGAGAGTCGCCATCGAGATAATTGATTACATCTCCTTTCTGGTAGTTTCTGCGGTTCTTGCTTTCTTCATCTGTTACATTCCGGTATTTAATTCTTCCGAGACTATCCCGCTCAGGTTTGTTTTCCTTGCCCAGGTCTATTGTGGTAAACTGGTTACCGCGGAAAGGGGCTACGTCATCCACGTCCTGTGATGACAAAGGACGGTAAACATCCTCAACCCACTCGCTTACATTACCAGACATATTATATAATCCGAAACCATTGGGATAAAAAGAGGTTACATCTGCAGTATATACTGCATTATCATTCAATCCTCCTGCAACTCCCATATTATCTCCCGATCCGCGTTTGAAGTTTGCGAGAAAAGTACCCTGCCAGCTTCCGCGGCGTGAATCACGAAGCCCATTCACATTCTGACTCCAGGAATAAACCTGTTTATTGGCAACAAGCTCTTCACCTCGTTTCTTATCAGTATTGCTGGGCGCCGGATTCTGACTGATTAAACCGAGGGCGGCATACTCCCATTCGGCTTCTGTTGGCAACCTGTATGAAGGAAGCAGGATGCCGTCTTCAAAAGTAACCTGGGTACGCGGGGTACCATTCGGGTTCCTGAGTTCATTCTTCTTGGACTTTGCTGCAGGACCCGGGGTAGCCTGGTATTCTCCCATCAGGTAAGCTTTCGTATTGAAATTCTCCTGGCCAAGTCCCTGAATATTTTTTAAAGAATTTTTATTGATGAATCCGCGGTCAACCAGCGCTTTTTCATTCACGCGGTCAGTTCTCCATAAACAAAAGTCATGGGCCTGTCTCCAGGTGACTCCAACAACCGGATAATAATTATACGAAGGATGACGGAAATAATATTCCACAAGCGGTTCGTTGTAAGCCAGTTCGCTTCTCCAAACCAGTGTATCCGGAAGGGCACCTTCGCGGACAGCTTTAAATTCATCGCCGTCAAATACATTGTCTATCCAGTACAGGTATTCACGGTAGTGCACATTGGCTACCTCCGTCCTGTCAATGTAAAAAGAGTTCACTGTTACACGCCTTGGGATATTGTTCCAGTCACTCATCACATCCTCTTCTGTGGCACCCATTGTAAAAGTACCCCCCTGAATAAATACCAGACCAGGTCCGGTCCGCTCTTCTTTCTCACGGGATACCTGGAACCCCCCCATATTCTTGTCATTATAGTTCCAACCGGTTACAGTAGAAGATTCCTTCTTTTTACCGAATAACTTACCGTCTTTGCAGGAACTTACCGCAACGGCACAGGAAGCCAGGATAACGAGATTTTTGAAATTCATAGAAAACGCATTTAACCGTGATGTGTTAATTGAAGAAACGTCCGTTCGTAACAAATATTGTAAATAAAGGCCGCGTATAATGCACAATACGCTGAGAATGCGAATATAGTTACTAATAAATAAAAATTCCCTAATTGGGAATGTTAAAAGGATGCATGCTTCTCCAGCAGTGTTCAGGTTAATTTAAAGACGTTGGAAACCTTTAACTTGCGCAATAATTTCAGTCCTGATACCGTTCGAGAAGCCGGCATCGCAAACTGATCCATTTAGACCTCCGTGCGCAGAATTGGCAGGAAGGACCGGACCGTTTTTGGAACTCACTTAAAACCACCAGATTAGCTATTGACAATTTCTACCCTTTAAAAACTGAAAATGATCTCCCTGAGCAACTGTTTTGCAAGAACAGGGGTATCTTTTATGTGGTCAGTGTCCTTTTAAGCTAAATTAAATTACATGAAAAGACTGTTTTGCCAACTAACTGCTTTACTGTGCGGTGTGTTTTTTATGAATCTGGTCAGTGCCCAAACCCAGCCAATCAACGTGGTAACAACGGCGGTCCCATTTTTACGCATTTCTCCTGATGCGCGCGCCGGGGCAATGGGAGAACTTGGTCTGGCTACTTCCCCTGATGCCAATTCTTCCTTTTATAACCTGGCCAAAACACCGTTTTCGCCGTACAATACAGGGATAGGTCTCACCTATACTCCCTGGCTTAAGGATCTGGGATTGAATGATGTATACCTTCTTACGGCTGCCGGATACCATAAACTGGATGAAAATGAGGCTATTTCTGCCTCGATCAGGTATTTCAGTCTGGGAAGCATTCAATTTTCCGATTATAACGGAAATAACTGGGGAGAAGGAAGGCCCCGGGAATTTGCATTTGACATGGGTTATTCAAGAAAACTTTCCGATCGGCTATCCCTTGGTTTGGCGCTGCGTTATATTAATTCTAATCTGACCCTCGGAGCTGCTGCAGCAAGCGGCAGCATATCGGCTTATAAGGCTGGAAATGCAGTAGCCGGTGACCTATCCTTGTACTATAATGCGACAGAGGCAAACAAACAGGGCTGGACTTTCGGAGCTGCTCTGACCAATCTGGGGTCCAAGATCGGCTATACGAATGATGCAACGCAAAAAGAATATATTCCGGCAAACATCGGTATCGGTGCAGCCTATACAAAAGTATTTGACGAACAGAACAAGATCAGCTTTGGTTTGGATCTGAATAAATTATTGGTGCCTGCACCACCGGTTCCTGTAAATGGCTCAGACACGGTATCCAGCGATGCGTTGGATAAATACCACAACCAGGCTGTTACCGCAAGCTGGTTTAATTCCTTTTCCGGCGGGGATCAGGTAAAGAAAATAGATGCTTCTATCGGAGCAGAGTACACCTATAACGAGCAATTCGCTTTCCGGTTGGGATATTTTTATGAAGATGTCAGCCAGGGAGGAAGACAGTATTTTACTTTGGGCGTTGGACTGAAATACAATATGCTGGGACTGAATTTTTCTTACCTGGTGCCCTCGGGAAGTGGCATTACCCGTAATCCGCTTTCCAACACGATCCGATTTGGATTAGTATTTGATCTGGATGGCGGAGATGCCGCACCGGCAAGTACAAGTGACCAATAAAAGAAATGAATAGAAAGCCGTTTCAGGCGCGGATTGGCTAATTTTGCCGCGGCTGAAACGGCTTTCTCATTTATTCTATTCACCATGGGCTTCAGGATAGGCTTCGGAACCGACTTTCACCAGCTTGCTGAAGGAAAAAAGCTCTGGCTGGGGGGGATAAATATTCCGCATCTGAAGGGGGCTGTGGGTCATAGTGACGCTGATGTGCTGCTCCATGCTATTTGCGATGCGTTGCTGGGTGCCTTGAACCTGGGGGATATTGGTTTTCATTTTCCGGACACGGATCCGGGATTTAAAAACATCGACAGTAAAATATTACTCGATAAAACCTACCGGCTGATCAAACAAAAAGGATATTCCATTCAGAACCTGGATTCCACGGTCTGCCTTGAGAAACCTAAAATCATGCCCTACGCAAATCAAATGCGGGAATCCATTTCCCGGATCCTGGAGATCAGCACGGACGATATCTCAATAAAAGCAACGACAACGGAAAGGATGGGGTTTGTCGGGCGCGAAGAAGGTATAATTGCATATGCCGTCGTATTGTTGAAGAAACCTGAATAATTATCTTTGAACCCATGCCATCCCTTCCGGTTAAGATCATCAATACCTCATCCAACCCGCTTCCGGCTTATGCTACTGACGGTTCTGCCGGCATGGATCTGAATGCAGATATTCTGCAGGCAGTCACCCTCCGGCCGCTGGAACGTCAATTGATACCCACAGGGATATTCATCGAACTTCCTCCCGGATATGAGGCACAGGTGCGCCCACGCAGCGGTTTGGCAATAAAACATGGCATCACCTGCCTGAATTCGCCCGGAACAGTTGATTCAGATTACCGTGGAGAATTAAAAGTGATTCTCATCAATCTTTCAGACAGGGAACAGGTCATCCATCCGGGAGAAAGGATTGCACAGATGATTATCAGTTCTGTGGAGAAGGTAATTTGGGTGCCGGTGGAAATGATCAATCAAACCATCAGAAACGAAGGTGGATTCGGACATACGGGAAAACGATAAATATGTATAAGACGAAAAGGATGCATTGCGTATATCTGAGAATGATTCCTGCACTGGTGCTGTTCGCTATTTCGTTCGCGGGTTGCCGTTCGGCAAAAAAAATTACTACCGCAATAGCCAAAAAAGATACGGTAATTGCTAAACCGGTTGACTCCGCCACAGCTGAAGATCTCAAAGCGGATTCTTTCCGTTATATCCGGCAATTGTACAGCCATTTGGAAGCCAGCCGCATTCGTTGTAATTCGTTCTCTGCAAAAATGAAAGTGCACTATGAAGGAAGCGATGGAAAAGACTATGAGTTCAATGCCTTTATCCGGCTGCAAAAAGATCAAATGATCTGGGTATCCATTAATGCCGTCCTGGGCATTGAGGCTTTCCGTGCGCTCATCACGCCAGACAGTGTTAAGGTTTTGAACAAACTTGACAAAGTGTACCAGTTGAGATCGGTCAGCTATCTTCAGGAAATCACACATCTTCCGTTTGATTTCCAAACCCTGCAGGCGATTATTCTCGGGAATCCGATTTACCTGGACAGTAATATCGTTTTCTATCATACGGATGAAAAGGGAATTTCCCTGATGAGTGAAGGAAAGGTTTTCAGAAATTATATTACCCTGAATAAAGATGATCTAACCGTGCGGCACAGCAAACTGGATGATGTTGACCGGCTGCGTGCCCGGTCCTGCGACATTACCTACGGCGACTATGAGAAAGTGGACAGTTTGTTCTTTTCCACTTTTCGGAGAATTGCTGTTGCTGAAAAAGCAAGATTGGATATTGAAATGACTTTCAAGCAATATTCTTTTAACGAAGATTTAAACTTCCCTTTTAACATACCAAAAAATTATAAACCAAAATAGGCGTTATACAGTAACTTTCATCTCCAACGCTCATGATGAATATGCGTAAAACGGTATTCTTTTTTACCTTCATAATATGCTTTTCGGCGGTTTCCCGTGCGCAGACTCCGGCCCAGACCCGCAGTGATCTTGAAAAAGAGCGGGCCTCCATCCAACAGCAGATTGAGGAAGTAAAGCATTCCCTGGATATTACAAAGAAAAACCGGAGAGAAACACTCGGGCAACTTGCGCTTTTGCAAAGAAGGTTGCGCCTGAGGCTGGCAGCTATTGCAAACATAAATCGCCAGCTTGATTTTATCCAGGCTGATATGAATAATTCCTGGTCGGAAATCCTGAAACTGAAAAAAGAACTCGATACGCTCCGGAAACAATATGCAGAAAGCATTGTGTATGCATATGAGAACCGGTCAAATTATGATTTCCTCAATTTTATTTTTGCCGCCAGCAATTTCAATGACGCACTGAAAAGGGTTGAATACCTGAAATCATACAGGGCATACAGGGAAGAACGTGCTCAGAATATCGACAAGACACATCAGTTGCTTCAGAATAAAATTGACGGGCTTAAGGTAAAGCGGGTTGAAAAGGATGAGGCGCTGGCCAAACAGAATAAGGAAAGGCAGGTGCTCGAAGTAGAAAAAAAGGAAAAGGACGACGTGGTAAGCAGTCTGCAATCGCATGAAAAGGAACTGAAAAAAGAAATGAACCTCAAACAACGGCAGGATCAGAAATTGGGGAATGCCATTGCAGCTGCGATTCGCCGCGCCAGAGAAGAGTCTATCCGGGAAGCTAAGAAAAATGCTGCCTCAACGGCTGCTGCCAATGCGCCCGAGAGAACAGATAATGCTAAAGCAAACCCGGTTGCATCCGATCCGAATACGATTTCATCTTCGAGGACAGCCGTTAAGCCTGCAGCAGTTGAAAAACCATTCGACACACGCACAGATATTGCATTGTCGGATAATTTTGAAAAAAACCGCGGACACCTGCCCTGGCCCGTGAATTCCGGGAATATCGCCATACGGTTTGGGCCTCATGAATACCTCAAAGGGATCATTCATAATAACCAGGGCATCACTATCGAATGTGCCCCGGGTTCATCGGTTATGGCAGTATTTGAGGGCGAAGTACAGAATGTATTTAATGTCGGAGATGTGACTGCGGTGATGATCCGTCACGGAAAGTATTTTACAACGTATAGCAATCTTGCATCCGTTTCCGTTTCAAAGGGACAGGTTATCAGGACAGGTCAGGTATTGGGGAAACTTGCTGAAATCGGCCAGTTAGATTTTATACTTTCCGATGATAAGGATCGCCTCTTCGATCCCGAAAAGTGGCTGAGACGATGACCAGCCTATATAGGATTCTTTTTTCTTAACGGTTTTTTGTCCGTTGGATCTGTATCCAAAAAACGGTCATACAGGCGTTCGTATTTTGGAACTATTTGATGTATATCGAACTTCCTGGCCTGTTCAGCCGCATTTTTCTTGAATGTGTTCAAAAGTCCTTCATCCGACAAAATAGCAATTGCGTTCCGGCTCATGGACGCCACATCGCCTACCGGGCTCATATATCCTGTTTTGCCATTCATATTGATTTCCGGCAATCCTCCTGCGTCGCTGGAGATCAGCGGCACACCTGCCGCCATGGCTTCAAGCGCGGCCAATCCGAAACTTTCATATTCGGAAGGGAGAATAAAAAGATCGGCTACTGCAAGGATTTCTTCGATCTGTTCCTGTTTACCAACGAAGCGGATATCATCACAGAGATTTAATTTACGGCAAAGATTTTCGGTGGCCGGACGTTCAGGACCATCCCCTACAAATAATAATTTCGAGGGAATTTCTTTGGAGACTTCTGCAAAAATGTTTACCACATCCAGCACACGTTTTACGGCCCTGAAATTGGAAGCGTGCACAAGGATACGCTCTCCGTTTGGAGCAATCACTTTTCGGAATGCGTCGATGGGCTTTTTCTGAAATCGTTTCAGATCCACAAAATTGTAAATCACTTCTATTTCTTTTTTGATATCGAAGATCTCATAGGTTTCGTCACGCAGGTTTTTGGATACAGCGGTAATAGCGTCACTTTCGTTTATTGAAAAAGCAACCACGGGAGCCAATGTTTTATCGCGCCCTACCAGCGTAATATCTGTGCCGTGCAGCGTGGTTATGACCGGGATATTCTTACCATGGGTTGCCACGATTTTTTTAGCCATATATGCGGCCGATGCGTGTGGGATGGCATAGTGCACATGCAAAAGGTCAAGCTTATGATTGTTAATCACATCTACCATGGTGCTTGAAAGTGCTGTCTCGTAGGGAGGATATTCAAACAAGGGGTAGGTGGCGACCCTCACTTCATGATAAAATATATTGGCATTGAACTCGATCAGCCTCACGGGCTGCTGATAAGTGATAAAATGAACCTGGTGGCCTTTTTCGGCAAGCGCCTTCCCCAGTTCTGTAGCCAGAACCCCGCTGCCGCCGAAAGTAGGATAACAAACTATGCCAATTCGCATGAGTCCTTAAATTTAGTGACCGAAGGTAAACACATTTTTCCCAGCCTGTCATACGGAATCGCACAATACCTATCTTAGCAGAAATAAACAGCGATTCGCAGGATATTGTTTGGTTTTGTCGCGCTTTTCTTTTCCGGATCCCGCTGGTCATAATCCGACGCTGTCTTCATCGGAAAAATTGCAGGCAGCACTCGTTTGAATGGCGGATGAATTCGGATTATAAAAGGTTCAGATATGAAAAAATTTCTTACCATCTTAGTCCTGATCATAATTGTCGGCGGAGGATTATTTGTATACTGGCGTTTCTTCTGGGTTTTTGGAGAAGGAGTCAAGGCCGGACAGTTGAATAACCTCATGAAGAAAGGATATATTTTCAAAACCTATGAAGGCAGGTTGATCCAGGCAGGATTTCAGGGAGGGGCAGCCGGGTCGGTACAATCTTACGAATTTCGCTTTTCCGTTGTGGATCCGAAAGTGGCCAATCAACTGATGGTTAACAGCGGTAAGGAATTTGAATTGCATTATAAGCAATATATGGCCACCGTACCCTGGAGAGGAACTTCGGAATATATCGTGGATAGCATCCTGTCAATGAAAGACGCGCGGCCTTCACTGAGCCCCTATACTCCTTAGCCCGACGCCAGGATCAGAAAAATAGCGGGCTCTTTCTGCAGTTTTGGAGCTGTTTTGCGCCAGGCATCAATTGTTTTCGTTTGGATAAATTCCTTTTTTCCGGTTAGATTCACGGCAATACATAACCGGGTTCCCGGTCTGCAATTTTTCAGCAAAGCGTCTAATAAAACCTGATTGCGGTAAGGCGTTTCAATAAAGATCTGGGTAGAAAATTGTTTTTGGGAAAGGAGCTCCAGTTCCCTGATTTTTCTCACCCTTTCCTGTTCTGCAACCGGCAGGTAGCCGTTAAATTGAAATTGCTGGCCATTCATACCACTGGCCATCAGTGCAAGAATAACGGAACTGGGGCCCACGAGCGGTTTCACGGTTGCGCCCGCATGCTGTGCCACAGCTACCAGAATCTGGCCTGGATCCGCGATGCCCGGACATCCGGCTTCGCTCAGCAAACCAACCTGTTTCCCCAGATTCAGCTGGTTCAGAAATTCCTGTTTAATAATTTCTTCAGATTTATGTATTTCGAACCATGGATACCGGTCGATTTCTATCCCCCGCCATAATTTTTTCAGGAATCTGCGTGCGCTGCGTTTATTCTCCACAAAAAAAACCTCGCAGGATTTAACTGCCGCTAAGAGATAATCAGGCAAAACATCCAGGGCTTCTTCATCCAGGAATGCAGGAATCAAATATACCGTTGCATTTTTTATCATTCCACAATGTTCTGGTGATAAAGACTTATCGTGGCAGCAACTAGAGCATAAGAGGGAGCCAGCACCCAGCCGACAAATGGAATGAAATGCATGAGGTAAAAAATAAGACCGTTACCGATGGCGAGTCCCCTTCTGTTACCGATATAAACAATGCTTGCAGAAGGAGAAAGGCCATGTCGCTCGCAACTGTAGTCCAGCATGGAAAATCCGTAAAAGTAACATTCCACAAGGGATGAGATCACGGGCGTAATCCAACCCACGAGCGGAATAAAGGATAAGATGAGTATTGAAACAGTATATACGGTTTGCCAGAGACAGTTCCGGAATGCCAGTTTAACTCCACGTGAAATATCTCTGAAAAGCAGTGAATATTTGAAATCAAATTCCTTACCCTCGATGATGGATTCGGTTTTCTCACTCAGGTAGGCAAAAACCGGGGATCCCAGGATCAGGAACAAATATTTAAACAGAGAAAAATAAAAGAAGATCATGGTGAGCCGCACCATAATACCGCCCATCATGAATAAGAAACTTAAGGCGGCGCTCTGCTGCCTGTGAAGCCAGCGGTCAATTCCGATAAGCTGGCTCAGGTCCGAAACAGCACTGTCTGCAGAAATCCAGAAAAAGTATATGCCTGCGCTGAAAAGGACCATGTAAAAAAAGCCGGGTATCAGGATCCATTTCCATAAGTTATGCTTGCCGATAAATTGATGGGCCTTGCGATAGGCTTGAATGGCAATGACAATCTCTTTAAGCAAACCAAATTTTTAAAGGTGTTGAATATAGCACTAATTTACGCTTTAAGCTACCGCATATGCCCGGAACTCTAAAAAAACTCGGCGAAGCATTCTACGATCGAAGTGATGTTATGAAGATAGCCCGTGAACTGCTGGGGAAAATACTGGTTACACATTTTGGCGTTCGCACTTCAGGCCGCATTGTGGAAACAGAAGCATATGCCGGCATCGGGGACCGGGCCAGTCATGCGTTCGGAGGCAGGAGAACGCTGCGGAACCAGGCAGTTTACGGGCAGCCGGGGGATATATACATGTATATCTGTTACGGCACGCATCATTTATTCAATGTGGTAACCAATAAGAAAGACATTCCGCACGTGGTGCTAATCAGGGCGCTCGAGCCGTTGGAAGGAATATCCGCTATGCTGAAAAGAACAGGAAAGCCGAAACTGGAATACAGTTTGACCCGCGGTCCCGGAAATCTGTCGCGCGCTTTAGGTTTGCATAAACGGCATTCCGGCGGCAGTTTGCTTTCGGATGAAATTTATATTGCGGATGACGGATTGAAATATAAAAAGGACGAGATCCTCGTCACAAAGAGAATTGGTGTGGAATCCGCAAGGGAAGATGCAGAACGGCTATACCGTTATATCGTAAAAGGAAATCCTTATGTGAGCGGGAGAAAGTCTTAGAATTTCGGACATGGAATTGGTTTCCTTCCATCAGCCGGTTTTTTGATATAGATGAGCGAAATTTCAATTCCTCCCTGGCTTTCGGACGCTGTTTTGAGCGAGGAGACGTTGACGTCGTAGGACATTCCGATCGTAAAAGCTCCAAAGTCAAGTCCGACATAAGGAATGATGGCATCGGTAAGATTGCTGAACCTCACCCAGGTGCCCAGGTAGAAATTGAGCGGATTGGCATCGTTCCCGCTGAGGTTATTGGACCATGCTGCCCCGAGCATGGTATTCACAGCGTCGGCCTGTTTGCTGTATAATCCGCTGAAGTGAATGAAATTATTGTTATTATCACCAGATAACGGGAATGAATAACCGCCATGCACGGTAATGCGGGGATGCAGGACGTAAAAAGAATTTCCTGTAAAGGATTCCTTCGGCTGCGTAATATGATAGGCGGAGGCACCCAAATAAAAATTGTTATTGCCGTTGGTGGACCCGTTATACAAAATGCCCACATTCAAATCAAAATAATTCAGGTCAATCTGGTGGCCATTAATAATTTCTGAACTTGGAATGGTCCAGCCTCCCTGCTGATCCAGCTGGTCTTCAAAATGAAGCTTGGTTCCATCGAGTCTTTTTGTTGCATAAGTGCCCTGAAAGCCAATACCCAGTTGGTTCCACCCATTGTCATCCAGCGCTTTCTGGTAGGCGGTGGACAGAGAAAAATAGTTACTGGTAAGAATGCCGCTGGCGGTCTTATCCGTCATGGCCAGGGCGCCGATTCCCCAGGCATCGCCCGCGGGCAATCGGTTTCCAAAGATATTTCCGTCTATAGAAACGGTAGATGTGATGAAAGCATTATCTATCTGGGGCCATTGGTTGCGGTAATTGCCAGCCACCCGAAGGGATCCGTTGAATTTACCGGTAAGCGCCGGATTCAGGGAAAGCGGAGAAGCAAAAAACTGCGAAAATGCCGGATCCTGAGCCAGTAGAGAACCGGGCAGAAGATAAGCCATACAAAACAGTGCAATTGCAATCCTTCTCATAAGCACGGGCTTTTTCTGACAGGTCTAAGGTCGGAACTACAGAAGAATACCAGGTTAAAAAGCGAGACATGAAAATAAGGAAAAATACCGATACGCTGAAGTACAAAACCGGGATAAAAAGGCCTACATCTGGACCTTATTGCCAAATGCCAGGTCTCCGGCATCCCCCAGGCCCGGCACGATATAACCTTTGGCAGTCAGCTCATCATCAACGGCTCCGCACCAGATCCTGCAGGAGGGTTCGGCACGGGTAACGTATTCAATCCCAACAGTACAGGCTATGGCGGTTACGATATGGATCTGGGACGGATGCCCTTCGGCGCGCAGGTACTGTATTGTTTTGACCATGGAGGACCCGGTTGCCAGCATAGCATCTGAGAGAATCACAACCCGATTTACCAGGTCGGGGCACGAAATATAATTCAGGCTGATCTCAAAAGATCCGTCCCGGTCGTGTTTCCGGTAAGCGGCGATAAAAGCATTATCGGCTTTATCAAAAATATTCAACAATCCCTGGTGAATGGGAATGCCTGCCCGGAGGATGGTGGCGAGGACGGGCTGCGATTTCAGCACCCTGGAATTTGAAATTCCCAGTGGCGTCTGGATCTCCTTTTCCTCATAGGGCAGCAGATGGCTGATTTCATAAGCGGCGATTTCGCCAATCCTTTCCAGGTTGCGCCGAAACCGCATTCTGTCCCGCTGCACCGTATCATCACGCAATTCCGCGATCCAATCGCAAAGGATGGAATATTCCTGACTCAGATTAATCAGCATATATAAAAATTAATTATCCGATATTCGAAAATCAGGCCAGTAATAAAACTAGTTCAAAAGATTGAATCAGAAAATCATTTCCTATGCAGTATAAAGTGATTGGATTGATGAGCGGCAGTTCGATGGACGGGCTGGACATGGCATACGTTCATTTTGAAGAAACCGCTGGAAAATGGAGCTTCGAAATCCGGAACACAGCGTGCATCCCTTATCTATCCACCTTAAGAGAAAGACTTTCCGGTGCAACGGGCCTTTCTGCGAAGGACTATCTGTTGCTCCATATTGAATTCGGACATTTTCTGGGTGCATCAGTAAATGCATTCATAGAAGACAATGGCCTGGCCTACCAGGTGCAGATCGTTGCAAGCCATGGCCATACCAGCTTTCATATTCCGGAAAAAAAATTAACGGCGCAATTGGGTGATGGCGCTGCAATGGCCGCTGTCACGGGCATTCACACGATAACAGATTTCAGGAGCACCGATGTGGCATTGGGCGGACAGGGGGCGCCGGTGGTACCCATTGGAGAAAAATTATTATTTGAATCATACGACTTCTTCCTTAATCTCGGCGGAATCGCGAACATTTCTGCAAAATTTCCCGAACCGATGGGATTTGATATTTGTCCGGCGAACCGCATTTTAAATTTGCTCGCTGATGACAGAGTTAAAGGCTATGATGAAGATGGACGGCTTGCAGCCGCAGGCTCAGTTAACAGGCCCCTGCTGGATAAGCTAAATCAATTTCCTTACTATCAGCAGCCCTTTCCAAAATCCCTGTCGAATGATTTCGGCCTTAAAGAAATATTTCCCTTAATTGAAAAGGCAAATCTGCAAAAAGAAGATGCACTGCGAACTTATGTTGAACATATTGTCTCCCAGATTTCCATATCTGTGAGGCAGTTATTGCTGCGCAATGCCGCGCCGGCTAATGCCTTGAAATTACTTCTTACAGGTGGTGGTGCACACAATGGTTTCCTGGTAGAACAACTGAAATCGGCATTGGCTCCTGATCATATTGAGGTCGTTGTTCCTTCAGGGGAACAGGTTGATTTTAAGGAAGCACTCATCATTGCTTTCATAGGCGTTCTGCGATGGCGGGAAGAAGAGAACGTGCTTTTTTCAGTTACCGGTTCCTCCAGAAATAATATCGGCGGTGCTATATGGAGCAGTTAAAGGCCCAGCACAGATTTCAGTTTCATATAGCCCGTTTTGCTCACGGGCACGCGCGCACCGGATCTGAGGATAGCGAGATGATTTTCTTTTTCGTAAGGATCAATCCGGGTGATCTCGGAAATATTAACTATGTATGAGCGATGGGTTCTTACGAATTGGTCCTTATCCAGCACGGATTCAAAATGGCTCATGGTCTTGTTTTTCAGAAAAGAGCCGGCTTTGGTGTGGATCTTTACGTAATCGTCAGCTGCTTCCAGGTAGTGAATATCATTTACGGGAATAATGCTGATTTTTCCGGAGAGTCTCACTACAACACGGTGCTGTTCTGCCGGCGTTCTTCCCGAAGCGTTAAGCAGCGAGTTGAGATTTGTTTTTGATGTTCCGGAATTTTCCTGCTGCATCAACTTGTTGATGGCTTTATCGAATCGTTCCCTGCTGAAGGGTTTAAGCAGGTAGTCAACGGCGTGACTTTCAAATGCCCTTATGGCGTATTCATCAAAAGCGGTTGTAAAGATCACGGCCGGCGGTAATTCAATCAATTCCAGCATTTCAAAGCCATTGATCTTCGGCATCTGGATATCCAGAAAGATCAGGTCGGGTTGGTATTGCTGAATGGCTTTGACTCCCTCAAATCCATCGCTGCATTCGGCAACGAGTTGAATTTGCGGATGGAATTCCAGGTATTCTCTGATGATGGATCGCGCCAGCGGCTCATCATCTATTATTATTGCTTTCATCCCTGTGGTATTTTTATGGATGTAGTAAAAAGATGGTCGGAAACCTGGGTTTCCAGCAGATCATTGCGGGCAAATAACAGGTATAGCCTGCGTTTTATCGAGCTGAGCCCGAACCCTGTGCCCTGCCGTGGCGAAGAGGTTTCCAGGTCAAAAGGATTCTTCACCACTACCTTCAGATAATCATTTTCTTTAAAAACGGACATATAAATGGTCACAGCATCTGTTGTATCATAGAGCCCGAATTTTATTGCGTTTTCCATTACTGGCTGTAAAAGCATTGGCGGTAAATGCATCTGCAAACAGCTTTCGTCTTTCTCAATGATGGCAGAGAGGCGATGCCCGAACCTTACTTTCTCAATCTCAAGATAAAGTTCCAGAATCTGCAACTCTTCTTCCATTTTCACCCACTGCTCTTCTTCCTTTCGGAGAGTTGCCCTTAAAAAATCCGAAAGCTGATAAATCATTTTTCTGGCCTGTTCAGGCTGCGTTCCGATCAGGGCACTGATGGAATTAAGACTGTTGAATAAAAAATGAGGCTGGAGCTGCTGGCGAAGTTTGTAAAGTTCAGCTTCCTTGCTGAGCTTTTGCGCATCTTCCTTGCGCTGGCGGTTTTCCTGGTCCTCTTCCTGTGTATACCATAATACGCAGATTATGGTCATGCATCCTATTAACAAAAAAGCGATTCCAAGCCTTAACCAGAAGGAATTCGATAGAAAAAGAAGATATGAGGCATGAAAAGAACCTTTGAAAGTAAAGGAAAGCACCGCATTGCTCAAGGCAGTTACGAGCAAGCTCAGGAAGATGCTCAGGAACAGAACATACCAGTAGCGGTCTTTGTTTGGCAGATAAAATCTGAGGATATTGTTGACCATCCAGTAGGCGCCGAGCGATATACTGTTTGTAACAAAACTATCTGTTGCCGAAATATCGGACGAAAAGCCATAACTATAAATCAATAAGGCATGAAGAATGGCCCATACAACCCACCATCCGATAAAGGTGTTTCGAAATTTGCTTACGGAGATAGGTGACCTGGCCAAGTTTATTCGTTAAATGATTTCCAGGAATTTATGCTTACTGTTATTCAGGATATGCGCTGCTTTTTTGTTGGTCAGCTCAATATACAATTCTGCGTTGTCTGTTTCCTGTATCCTTGAATACAATTCGGCACCATCCAGGAGCCCGCTCAATTTGTATAACTCGGCCACATTAATGAATTTCCACTGTACCAGTTTCTGCTCCTGATTAAAAAATTGATCCTGTTCACGCTCGCCCAATGCACTTGCTTTTTGATAAGCCTCTTCTGCGCTGCCAGCCTCAATAAGCCGGAGCTGTTCGTCAAATTGTGGCGTGTGATTACCCTGACCGCAGATGATCCTGTACACAAGTTTAGTGAGATACCAGTTCATAGTTTTGTTTTATATATTTTCAGATAAGTAGGAATACCACTAATAATTTCTTATCTCGATTCCACCAAATACCGAACTCCCGTCGAGGATCAGCAATTTGTCTGCATTGGTGGCTGCTGACTGTCTTTTATCCTCCACGTTCCCGAAAATAGAAGTCAGCTGCGACCGCACTTCCCAATTGGAAGGAACGATCAGCTTGGTTCCACCCATCACCTGCGTAATATCCAGTCTGGCAACTCCCTGAATATCGGCCTGGCTGAGATTGATTTCTGCTCCGCCCATGAAAATCGTTATGTCGCCGCCTTTAAAATCTTTGGAGACAATATTCTTGTGAATGCCCCCGAATACAGTGGTGACGTCAATGAAATTTTCTGAGGTAAAGTTTTTGCTGTCGGCCCCGGAGTCGGTATATCCTGAACTAAAACCGGGATACCCTCTTTTCTGCCGGATGCGTTCTCTGAATTTCCCTCCGCCCCATCCTCCCCAGGAATTACCGGACCAACGTGACCTTTTAGGCCTGAGCAACATAAAGAATCCCACCGCAATGAGGGCCACTGGCCATAGGTACTGGTGAAATGCAAGACCCGTAAAATCATCCACCAGGAAAAAACTTCCGACAAAAATCATGATCAGCCAGCCACCCCCACGGAATCCGTGTGCAAAGCCGGAAAAAATACCGATACCAATAAGCAGGAATTGCCAGGTGAAAATCCAGTAGGGTAGTTCGACGCCTGTTTGGCGCAGGAACAGGAGGAAGCCGGCGCCCAGCAAAACAAGCGGTACCAGGAACCGGCCAGTATGCCGTCTTATTGGGGGATCATTTTTTATTTGATCATCCGGATTGTCCATTTTTTAAAATTTTAAGTAAATCTATGATGTGTTTTTTCAGCCTTCTAATCCTTATAGGTCATCCGGCGCGGCAGGGCGGTAAAAGCCCTGCTTTTCTCGGTAAATCCAAATTCAGATTAAAGGATTTCAAAACGGTCCCCATCAAACAGGCCAAGATCGCTAAGCTTCAGGTGGGGTATTACCAGCAAAGCCATAAAGGAAAGTGTCATAAAGGGAGCTTCCAATCCGGACCCCAGGCCCTTGGCCATCGCGTCAATGGCTGTATAGTCAGCCGCTGTCTGATATCCATCCATTGCATTCATCAGCCCGGCCACCGGGAGGCCAAGGATCATTTCCCTGCCATTGCCGACACAGCTGATACCGCCTTTTTCACGGATAACCAGGTTCACTGCCCTGGAAATGTCTGCGTCCTGAACACCCACTGAAATGATATTATGACTGTCATGTGCAACCGAAGACGCGATTGCCCCGGTTTTTAACCCAAAATTCTTAATGAATGCGCGGGCGATGGGCGCTTTCCTGTACCTGTTCACAATAACAATCTTAAGAACATCCTGATGAGGATCACTTTCCCATCTGTTATTATGCGACTGCAGGGAAAAGGATGACCTTCCTGTGATGAGCTGGCCATCGAGTGCTTCAATAACCGGATAAGGATAGAGAGGGGAAACTGCCGGATAGCAAACGGTTTTGGGGGTAACAGGATCGCATAAAAAATGGTTAATGGAATCTTTGGCCGGCAGAGAGGGGATCAGGGTTTTTCCATTTTCTGCCACGCATTCTCCATCCACAAAGGTCTGGAAAACTTCGAATTTCTCCAGCCCCCCCAAAACGATAAAGTCGGCAGGGTCCCCCGTGCGAAGTTGCCCTGTGCCAAGCCTGTAATGATGAATGGGATTAATGCAGGCTGCCTGCAGTACATGAAAAATATTTATCCTTTTCGCAACGGCCCTGGCACAAAGCTGGTTGATATGTCCCTTCACCAGGCTGTCGGGATGTTTGTCATCACTGCAGAACATCATATTTTCCCAATGGTCTCTGAGCAGAGGTGCAAGCGCTTCGAAATTTCTTGCCGCACTGCCTTCCCGGATGATGATCTTCATACCGATATTGCAATTTCTCCAGCGCTTCCTCCGCCGTAAAACATTCATGGTCCGTCTGATCCCCGCATTAATATATTTCTTCGCATCTGAACCACGGAGCCCGGGAGCATGCCCGTCCACTGGCTTATTGTATTTTTTAGCGGCAGCAATTTTTTCCAGCACTTCGCGGTCCCCCTGCAAAACACCCGGAAAATTCATCATTTCACTCAGATATTTTATGTCTGGGACTCTGCAATAGTTTATCTACTCGCTTGCGCATCGAGACCTGCCCCGGCAGTTTCAAATTTGGTGGCCGGAACACAGCTGGGTGCGCCGAAATAAAATTGAAAGGGTACCTGACTGCCATTCCGGATCATAAATTCCACGCCCTCCATTCCGCAAACATTGGCGATCTCGTGCGGATCGCTTATCGTCGCCACGGTGCCATGGACCACGGCGAGGCGGGCAAATTCGGCAGGGACCAGCATGGAACTTTCAATATGTACATGCGCGTCAATAAATCCGGGGCAAAGGAATTGCTGCGGCACTTCTTCTCCCGGAGACAATTCGCGGATGGCCCCGATCTTTTTATTCTGAATGTATATTTCCGCCGGGAAAATCCTTTCTCCGGGGATATCAATATAGTAACCGCCGATCTTCATATTAAGTATTCAGTCTTGCTGCATGCCCGGTCTTCTTTCTCCCGTTTTTTTTAAGGACTCTTCGTGCCGCCAGTCCGCTATCTTATTGGGATCCCCGCTGAGCAGGATTTCAGGTACTTTCCAGCCACGGAATTCCGCCGGCCGCGTATATACCGGCGGTGCCAGGAGGCCATCCTGAAAAGAATCAAATAGTGCTGAGGTTTCATTGTTCAGTACGCCAGGCAAAAGCCTGCCGATGGCGTCTGCCAGAACCGCTGCCGGAAGTTCGCCGCCGCTCAGTACATAGTCTCCGATGGAGATTTCTTTTGTAATGAAGTGGCTTCTGATACGTTCATCGATGCCTTTATAATGACCGGATATAATAAGTAAATTCTCTTTTAGTGAAAGGGTATTGGCCATCTGCTGATTCAGCAACTCACCATCTGGCGTCATGTAAATGACCTCGGCATACTTCCTTTCCCCGGAAAGTGATTCAATTGCATTGGCAAGGGGTTCACACATCATCACCATGCCTGCTCCGCCGCCGTATTGATAGTCGTCAATTTGTCCATATTCATTCACCGCCCACTTACGCAGCGGGTGTACAACAAGTTCTAACAGCCCCTTTTCTTTTGCACGCTTCAGGATGGAATGTGCAAAAGGCCCTTCCAGTAATTCGGGTAGTACGCTGATGATGTCTATGCGCATGGATCAGGAGATGAATTGCAAAGATAGAATTAAGGGGATTCCGTTTCCTCATCGCGGAAATTCTCCCATTCTCTGCGCAGTTTTTTAGTTGGTCTTCCCACTTTACTCAGGCGCTTTCCGGTATGAAAGCTGGCTGCCTGGAATTGCAGTCTTTCCATTTCTTCAGGCGGGGTGATATCGAGATAATATTTAATAGCCTCCGCATGTGCCAGCCGGTGGTTCAGCAGCCCTGTCACTTTGATCCGCCATCTTTTGGCTTCGGTCTTTATTTCGTATTCTTCTCCGATAATAACATGCTTTGCCGGTTTCACCTGCACAGATTGGAATTTCACCTTTCCTTTTTCGCAGGCTGCTGAAGCGAGGCTCCTGGTTTTAAAAAGGCGGATGGCCCATAGGTATTTATCGATCCGGAGTTTTTCTTTTTCTGGCATGTGGGGAAATGTGCTAATGTGCTAATTTGAAAATTTGAAAATTTGAAAATGTGCTAATTTGAAAATGTGCTAATGTGAAAATGTGGTGAGATTAAACCAGCGCTTCTCTATTTCATTTTCAAATTTTCAAATTTTCAAATTAGCACATTAGCACATTAGCCCCTTTCCACATTTGCCCGATTACTTCATCTCAGCAAAGTATTGATGAAAATAAGGAATGGTTTCAATGCCTTTGTAAAAATTAGCGATATCAAATTTTTCATTTGGTGAATGCAGGTTATCGCTGTCCAGCCCGAAACCAATGAACACGATCTTAATACCAAGTTCCCTTTCCAGCAGTGAGCAGATGGGGATGCTTCCCCCGCCGCGAACGGGAACGGGTTTTCTGCCGAATGTTGTTTCAATGGCTTTTTCCGCCGCCCGGTAAGCTTTTGAATCCAATGGCGTAAGATAAGGTTCGCCGCCATGCAGATCGAAGGCATTTACACTAACGCCTTCCGGCGCGACCTGCGTAAAATAGTTTAGAAGCAGGCGGGTTATTTTTTCGGATGTTTGATTGGGAACCAACCTTGCGGAAATCTTGGCAAAGGCCCGGGAGGGCAGTACCGTCTTGGAGCCTTCTCCCTGGTAACCTCCCCAGATGCCGTTCACCTCGAGTGTCGGGCGGATGCCGGTCCTTTCGTTCGTTGAAAATCCTTTTTCCCCCCAAACGGATTTCACACCCAGGTCTTCTTCATATTCCTTTTCGTCAAACGGCGCCTGCGCCAGTTTTTTTCTTTCTTCTGCGGAAGCTTCCAGCACATCATCATAAAATCCCGGTATCGAAATATGGTTATTTTTATCATGACAGGAAGCAATCATCCGGGCCAGCATAGTTATAGGGTTGGCAACGGCCCCACCATAGACCCCGCTGTGCAGGTCCCGGTTGGGCCCTGTCACTTCCACCTGTATATAAGCAAGGCCGCGAACGCCGGTATCAATGGATGGAGTATTCAGGCTGATCATCGAAGTATCGCTGATCAGGATCACATCAGCCTTCAATAAATCTTTATGGGTTTGAACGAATGTTCCCAGATTGGGCGAACCAATCTCTTCTTCGCCTTCAATGATGAATTTGACATTGCAGGGGAGGGAACCATGTTGTTTCATGATCTCCATAGCTTTTACATGCATGAAGAATTGTCCTTTGTCATCCGCGGATCCGCGGGCAAAGATCTTTCCATCCTTCAGCAAAGGTTCAAAGGGCGCACTTTTCCATAATTCAAGGGGATCGGGAGGCTGAACATCGTAATGCCCGTAAACCAGTATGGTGGGTTTAGCCGGGTCTTCGATTTTCTCGGCGTAAACGACCGGATGACCCTTGGTTTCAAATACAGTTGCCCTTCCTGCACCAGCCAGAAGCAGGGATTTTTTTACGGCTTCGGCACAGGCCAGCATGTCTGATTTATGGCTGCTGTCTGCACTAATGGAAGGAAATCGCAGCAATCCGAGCAATTCTTCCAGAAATCTATCCTTATTTTCTTCCTGATATTGTTTCCACGCTTGCATGGGCGAATAATTTATTGGACCATTCTTAGATACAGGAATCCTGCCGGAGCGAAATTAGGCCCTTTTGAGAAATCAACATTTTTTCGGGGTAATTCAAAACGGGCTAATTTAGCGAAAATGCTGTTTATGCCCAGAATGCTTGCGGCCCTGTTGGCCGCCCTATCCTTTTCTTCTGCCGTTCTTGCACAGGAACCTGCGCCAAAACATTATACAAAAAGAGAATTGCATGAACTGGATATGCGCTATGGAGATTTCCAAAAGGATATCCGGGATATACAGAAACAGCGGGAAGCTTTGGAGACTGCCATAAAAGCGTATGACATAAAATTGAAGGCGCTGGCTCAATCCATGGAAAAAACAGAAGAACAAATTGATTTTGGTTCAGGGGTTTACAGCTACGACCCCAACTTTATTGCATCCACGCGGGAAATGCAGGCTACGGAAATGGCGTATAACCTGAAATCGGTTGATCTGCTTAACGACCTCAGCAGTGAACATACCCAACTCACACGTGTATCCGAAGTGATGGCAGAGAAATACGATAAGATGAAAAAAATCAAATCACCCGGGCGTTGAGGTATTGTGCTTTTTATTGGGTGTGATATTATTCATTTTCCATTCGATCCGCTTACTGAACGGGTATTGCCTTACGGGGCAATCCGTCTTAATGCATATGGGGCAGCAATCCGGAATACAATCATCTTCATGTACAAAAAATTCCATGGCCGATCCCAATTCCTTTTCGATCAGGGTTCTCAGCACATCCACTTCATGGTGGGCCTCCCGTACGTTCAGGTACCAGGGAACGGTCATGTGACAATCGATATGCAGGATGTTGCCGAATTTGATCACGCGCAGGTTGTGAATATCTATCCAGTTTTGTTTCCTGTCGCTGTTAAGCAGGGTGATGAGTTTTTCCAGAATTTTATCGTCGGCTTCGTCCATGATGCCCGCAACGGATCTTCTTGCGATGCGGTAGCCAATGAACATGATGACAAGAGACACGATGATGGCTACCACACTGTCCATCTGCTGGATGCCTGTAAAATAGATCAGCAACAGACCTACTATAATTGCGATCGTGGAATAGGTATCCGACTGAAGATGCCGGCCGCTGGCCTCGAGCGCATCTGACCGGCTGGCCCTGCCCTTTTTCACAGCTATATATCCTACGATGTAATTGATTACAGCGGATGCCGCTACAAGGCAGATTCCAAATGTGAGCTGTTTCAGTCCATTTGGATAAAAGAGATGGTAAATGGCTTCGTATATGATAAAGATCCCGGCCAGCATGATCAGCGTGCCTTCAATGGCAGCAGAGAGAAATTCCGCCTTACCATGGCCGTAGGGGTGATTGGCATCCCGTGGTTTGTATGCTATGGATAAACTGTACAGTCCGACAAATCCTGCAATAACATTTACGATACTTTCCAGGGCGTCGGTAAGGATGGCGACGGAGTGAGTCAGATACCACGCAAGTATTTTGATGCTGAATAAAATCAATGCAACAATAACGATCCACAATTGCACCCTGATATTTTGCTTGCCCTGGTCCACACAAAAAATTGTCAGCAAATGTAAACGGATTCGGATGAAGATTCTTCAGGATAAAAATAAGTTCTGAACAAGAGCTCAGACCATGTTCTCAGGACCCTTTTTGGAAAAACGGAATTTCCGGAAGAACCGGTAATAGAATTCCCTGTTGAAAAGCTGGGAATCATTCATGGCTTTATAGGTAAGAAAAATGCCTAAGGGTAACAATGTGTAGGTGGCCATCCACATGCCCGTGAACGGTTGCATCACGTCCTGCTTTACAAATTTTCTTCCGAAATTATTGAGCAGGAAAAAGATCACAAAAAAGATAACGGCAAAAACCAATGGCATTCCAATTCCTCCTTTCCGGATGATGGAGCCCAGGGGGGCACCGATGAGAAAGAGAACAAGGCATGCAATGGACATGGTGATCTTATCGTGCCAGGCCATCTGGTGGAGGCGAAGATTCTGCCTGTCGTTCTCGTAAGAAATTGCTGTAAGGTCGAAATTCGATTTAAGATTATTGATGGTGGAAAAAGTTCTTTCCCTGACCAGGTGGGAGGCGCTATCCGGAATGATACTCCGGAATGAATCCATTTTCAGCGTCAGGGCCTTCGCCTTCCAGGGACTGTCAAGGTAAGGCAGGGTGCGTAAATAGGAGTTCCAGGTAATAAAGGATTGTTTTTTATAAGAGGCCGTCGTTTTTTCAATGGAGTCAATGGTAGTTCCGAGCTGCCGCATATTCAGCATGGCATAGTTATTTTTAAATGCACTGTCGTCGGTCTTGTTCAGCTTAAATGAACTCAGGTCAAATACCATTTTATATTCTGCGAAACCTACGCGGTAAAGATCTGTCTGGGTCGAGTTCCGGGGACCCTTTTCCTGGTAGTTCCACCCATTCCGGAGGTTAAATTCAAGGAATTTTTTATCTGGAGAAATGGTCATCTTGCCGCTCTCCGCCACGGTGGTGAAATCCTGCAGCAGGTTATAGTTATGCTGGAATACCAGGACGTCGTGAATGGTGGCACCGTCTTTCTCCTTTCGCCCGATTTTAATAACGTACCCGTCAATCTTGTCGTAGAACACACCTTCCTTGATGTCGAATGCGGGTTTAGAAACAATGATATCATACTTGAGGGTCTGCATTTTCAACTGGGCCACAGGTATGATATAATTGTTGAAAAGGTAGGCGATCCCGCAAATGATCAGGGAGGCAATAAAAAGCGGCCGCATAAAACGCAAGAGAGGAATTCCCGCCGATTTGATAGCTACCAGCTCAAAGGTCTCGCCCAGGTTCCCGAAGGTCATAATGGATGAAAGCAGCACAGCCAGGGGTAGCGCCAGGGGCACAAGTGTCGCGCAGACATATAAAATGAACCTGGTAATGGTAATGAAATCCAGCCCTTTGCCGACAATATCGTCGATATACAACCAGAAGAATTGAAGAACCAGAACAAACAACGTGATGAAAAAAGTAGCGATAAAAGGGCCGATGAACGCCCTAACGATTAGTTTGTCAAGCTTTTTTATCACACCAAAAATTTCCGGTTAGCGCAAAGATACCCGCCGGGGGCTATAATCCGGCGTTAAAAAAATCAATTACCGAGACGGTGAAAAAGATCCTTCACCTGGTAACTCCAGAGCTGGGTCTGATCTTTAATGTCCTTTTTATCTGCAAAATCCTTGATCAGCAATATGGTTTGATTTGTGATATCAGATTTTTCAATCCGGAATTCAAAAAATTCTTCTTTAGGAGAATCGGACCAGTGAAAACGGATATATTTTTCCATTTCACTTTCCAAAACCTCGGCTTTTGTGGTTGAACCATTCCAGGAAAAACTGAAAATATTATCGCGCTCATCCACTTTATCTGCAAACCATTCCTGCAGGCCGGCCGGGGTACTTAAAAACTCATACAAAATGGAAGCGGGGCATTTTAGGGAGTACTCTAAGGTAAACTGCTGTTTCTTACTCATCTCGGTTGCTATTGTTCATGGGCTGCAATTATAGATAAATAATTCAAGCCCTGAAATTTTTTTTAATTCCCCCGAAAGCGTTGATAATGAACATATCATGAAATAAAAAATAGGGAATTCACTGAGTACCAGGCCTTTACCGTTAATCCGGTTTGGTGTTTTGGTTCCAAATGGTTATATTGTTTATCCTATTATGAATCCTTCTGAAATGTTAAATAAGAAAAGATTCATTTGTGCGTTTTTATGTATCTGACAAACCCTTTGAACCTAAAACCTTTAAAAAATACCTGCCTATGAGTATGCGTCAACTCAAGATCACGAAGAGTATAACTAATCGTGAATCTCAGAGCTTGGAAAAGTACCTGCAGGAGATCGGAAAAGTGGAATTGATCACGCCGGAGGAGGAGGTCAAGCTCGCTATCCGCATAAAGCAGGGTGATCAGAAGGCCCTGGATAAACTCACTAAAGCCAATCTTCGTTTCGTAGTTTCCGTTGCTAAACAATACCAGAACCAGGGATTAACACTGCCCGATCTCATCAATGAAGGCAATTTAGGTTTAATCAAGGCCGCTCAGCGTTTCGACGAAACGCGTGGTTTCAAATTCATTTCTTATGCTGTCTGGTGGATTCGCCAGAGCATTCTCCAGGCGCTTGCGGAGCAATCGCGCATTGTGCGGCTTCCACTGAATAAGGTCGGTCTTACAAACCGGATTCAGAAAGCCTATTCCATGCTGGAACAGCAGTTTGAACGTGAACCATCTCCCGAGGAGCTCGCCGAAGTACTTGAACTGGATATTGAAGAGGTTTCCTCCACACTGGGTATTGGCGGACGGCATATCAGTGTGGACACACCCATTTCAGAAGGAGAAGATAATACGCTCATAGACGTTATGGAAAACCCGAATGCCGACCGGGCCGAGGTCAATCTGGAGTATAACGAATCTTTAAAACTTGATATTGACCGGTCCCTGAAAACGCTTACCGAACGCCAGAAAGAAGTGATTTGTTTTTTCTTTGGCATCGGTGTGGATCATCCCATGAGTCTGGAAGATATCGGGGACAGGTTCAGCCTGACGCGGGAGCGGGTGAGGCAGATCAAGGACAAGGCGATTACCAAGCTGAGGAGCAATTCCGGAGCCAAATCACTTAGGAACTACCTCGGTATTTAATCATGAAATCGACTCATTTGAGATAATATTACACTTCATTTTCTTACTTTTGCTTTTCTGAAAAACGTGGATACAACGGTTGTTTATTCACGTTTTTTCTTTTGATCATCAATAGTGATTACAGAATATGTTTGAAAATTTAAGTGAGAAACTAGACTCGGCATTTAAACAACTCAAAGGGTCGGGCAGGATTACCGAGCTCAATGTAGCCGCAACTGTAAAGGATATCCGCCGGGCCCTGATTGATGCCGACGTAAACTTCAAAATAGCAAAGGAATTTACTGACAGCATTCGCGAAAAAGCCATGGGCCAGAAAGTATTGACGGCCGTAAGTCCGGGACAGTTGATGGTTAAAATCGTGAAAGATGAGCTCGCGGCCCTGATGGGGGGCAATGAGAGCGTTTTGCAGGCGAAAGGAAATCCGGCAGTTATCCTGATTGCCGGGCTGCAGGGAAGCGGTAAAACCACTTTCAGCGCCAAACTGGCCCATTATCTCAAGACTCAAAAGGGATTTTCACCCCTGCTGGTGGCGGCTGATGTTTACCGGCCTGCCGCAATTGAGCAATTAAAAATATTGGGGGAGCAGATCGGGGTGGAAGTTTTCTCTCTCCCTGAAAGTGTGGATCCGGTCGGCATTGCCAGGCAAGCCGTGGAGGAGGCAAAAAGCAGGAACAGGAATGTTGTGATCGTGGATACTGCCGGTCGTCTGGCCGTGGATGAATTCATGATGAATGAGGTGGCGAATATCAAGAAAGCGGTTATTCCCCAGGAAATCCTCTTTGTGGTCGATTCGATGACAGGCCAGGATGCAGTAAATACCGCAAGAACCTTTAATGAAAGACTGGATTTTACCGGGGTTGTACTCACCAAACTTGACGGTGATACAAGGGGAGGGGCAGCCTTATCCATAAAATACACGGTAAACAAACCCATTAAGTTTGTCAGCAGCGGGGAGAAGATGGAAACCCTTGATGTATTTTATCCTGAAAGAATGGCCCAGCGGATATTGGGAATGGGCGATATCACCAGCCTGGTGGAAAAGGCCCAGGCCCAGTTCGATGAAGAGCAGTCAAAAAAGCTGGAGAAAAAGATCAGGAAAAACCAGTTTGATTTCGAGGATTTCCGTCAGCAGCTCGACCAGATACGCAAGATGGGCAATATCAAGGATTTGCTGGGGATGATCCCAGGCGTTGGGAAAGCGGTAAAAGACATTGATATCAGCAACGATTCTTTCAAAGGTATCGAAGCGATGATCGGTTCCATGACAGCCTTTGAACGGGCTAATCCGGATGTGATCGACCAGAACAGGAGGAAGCGGATTGCCTCCGGAAGCGGCAAAGATATCCAGGATGTAAATGCCTTTATGAAACAGTTCGAACAGATGAAACAAATGATGAAAACAATGAACAAAATGCCTATGAAAGGCGCTTTCGGCCAGGGTAAACGTTAAATTCGCCGATCATCAAAAAATCACCGCAAAGTATTCGCCATTTTATATCTGATGTATTACATTTGCAGTAGTTGCTTCTGCAATCAAAAGGATAAACCTTATTTAATAACGCATTTAAATTTTTATTTAAGATGCCAGTAAAAATCAGACTCCAGAGACATGGGTCTAAGAAAAGACCATTTTACTTCATCGTCATTGCCGATGTAAGGGCCCCAAGAGATGGCAAATTCATTCAAAAAATCGGCACCTACAATCCCTTAACAGTTCCTGCATCTGTTCAGCTTGATCGCCAGAAGGCGCTCGACTGGCTGCACAAAGGAGCGCAGCCAACGGATACAGTGCGCCGCATACTGTCTTACAAGGGCGTATTGTACCTCAAACACCTGCTGCGGGGCGTAACACTGGGATTGTTTGATGAAGCCGCTGCCATGGAAAAATTTTCCAAATGGCATAGCGAACATGAACTGCAGGTAAAGAAACGTCAGGAAGATCACCGGAAAGCGAGACCTGGCGGAAGACGCGCACCTGCACCACGCAGAGTTGAAAGACGGCAGGAGAACGAAACCCAGGGATAACCCTGGCGCAGCGGCGCTCGCCATCATGGAAAATAATTACAGAAATATCGGAAAGATTGTTTCCAGTTTCGGTTTGAAAGGAGAATTGATCCTTCAGCACCATCTTGGCAAAATGATTTCTCCCGGAAAGATTAAGGTGATCTTTCTTGAGCAAAAAAAAAACGAACTGCTGCCTTTTTTTCTAAACTATGCCCGGACAAAAAGTGATCAGGAATTGTATATTAAGCTCGAGGGTATTGACAATAAGGAGGCGGCATCGGGGTTTTTGCGCCATGAAGTGTGGATGAAGCAGGAAGACCTGAATCTGCATGCTTTAAAAAATAAGCCCATCGCCTGGGTCGGATATCACTTGTTGGATGAAGGCAAGGACCTTGGGGAGGTGTTGGAAGTTATAGAGCAACCACAGCAGGTGCTGTGCCGGTTGGAAATCCAAATGCGGGAAGTTTTAATACCCGTCAACGAAGAAACCCTGGATAAAATAGACCATGCCGGGAAAAGACTGCTGCTGAATCTTCCGGAAGGATTGCTCGAAGTTTATCTGGGATAATCCTGAACTTTATTCACTTCCCTTGATAAAATATAACCGGCGGCCGGACGTTCCAATGATATGGTACGATCCGATAAAGCTGCACGCATCCTGGGATCCGCACTCTTGTTTTTCCTGGTAGTCAGCTCTGCCCAGGCCCAGCCTATTACAGGGATATGGCGCGGAAAAATGGGTTCTTCCAAAGTTGAACTAAAGCTTGTGCGCAAGGATGATAGTCTCATCGGCACTTCCTACTATTACAATTCGAAAAATGAATATCGCCGATATTCGGTGAAAGGATACTTTGACGACAAAGCCATGGATGTGGTCTGGTGGGATGATTCATTGCTGGAGGACCATTGGGGCAGGCGGTTTATCGGAACAGGTTCGGGGGATGCACTCCTCGCTGTTGCTGATTTCAATTGTCCGGGGGAAGGCGTTATGAAACTGGATGGCAAAAGTTCCTCCCGCGATAATGAGGAAAAAGGAAAAAAAGAATTGCACCTGGCGAAAGGATCAAATGATCCTGTTTTTCCTGATGAATGGGATTTTCTGCTGGATAACTACGCATATTGCGTGAGTCATCCGTATTTGATGGACAGCATTGAGCAAATTGCTTTATACCCGGCGGCCACGCTGCCGGATCATCCACTTGCTGACCCTCCTGTGGTTGCAAAAAATGAAAATCAACCTTCTCCGATGAGTTCCCGGATTACGCCCCGGGAAATAAAAACGGATGAAAAAGGAATTGAACCTGCCGGCAATCTGGCCGCTGTTCCCATACCTGCGCAAACCAACGAACAAAAATTTACGAGCAGGACGAAAATCTTAAAAACCGTTATTCCTTTAAAGGGGGATTCAATCGAACTGCGCTTTTACGATAATGCAGAGATAGACGGGGATTCCATAGCCGTATTTCTAAATGGACACATGTTAAGAGAACATATACTGCTTTCCGATCAGGCTTATACCTTTAAAATTCCTGTTGCGGATCTTCAGGCTGATAATGAATTGGTGATGGTGGCTGAAAATCTTGGAACCATTCCGCCCAATACTTCACTCATGGTCGCCATTGTAGGTGATAAGCATTATGAAGCACATCTTGAAAGCGACGAAGGAAGCAGCGCACTGGTGCGACTGGTGAAACCCTGATCAGATCCAGCGCCGTACTTTCTCTTTGTAGTCTGCATAACTATTTCCAAAAGATCTCATTAAGTATTTCTCCTCCCGTATGATGATCAGCCGGGTCACAAGGAGAATTAATATGGGAAGCAGCAGCACGGTCCACCAATTACCAAAAATAAAAGCTAATCCAAGATACGAGATGGAAGATCCCAGGTACATAGGGTTCCGGGTGATTGAATAAACCCCGCTCGTTTGGAGGGATGATGCAGATTTGATTGTAACAACGGTATTCTTTGTTCTGATGAACTGGCCGAGCGCGGGGACTATGAAACATAATCCACCCGCGCAAATTATAGCGGACAGGATATGGGCTGTTAATGTTTGGAAGAAACCGCTTTGGATCGGGAAGAGCTTTTGAATTAAAAAAGAAAGAAAAAATACGGCCACAAAAAAAAGAGGGGGTGGGATTACGATGCCCGGACTGTCTTTGGTTTTCTCCATATTTTGCTACCATGTTTAGACCACGATGTTAATCATTTTATTCTTCACATAAATCACTTTTTTAGGCGATTTTCCACCCAGCCATTTTCTTACCTTATGATCTGAGAGTACAAGGTCTTCTACCTGCTGTTGTGTTGCATCAAGACTAATATTCAGTTCCGTTCTTGTTTTTCCATTGATAGCGACCGGATATTGTTTTTCGGATTCCAAAAGATATTTTTGTTCAGCAACCGGGTAAGTTGCATCCAGGATTGTATTTTCATTACCGAGGCAATGCCAGAGCTCTTCGCAGATATGCGGCGCATAGGGCGTCAGCAGGATGAGTATTTTTTCCAGTACTTCTTTTTTATGGCATTTTAAATCGCCGAGTTCGTTCACTGCAATCATCATGGCACTGACGGCCGTATTGAACGAAAGTCTTTCTGTATCCTCGTCTATCTTTTTTATTGTTTTATGAAGAACTTTTAAATCATCATGGGAAGCTGTTTCAGTTGTCCATACTCTTCCTTTGGATTCATCATAAAATAAACGCCAGAGCTTGCGCAAAAAACGATGGACGCCTTCAATGCCCTTTGTATCCCAGGGTTTGCTTTGCTCCACCGGTCCCAAAAACATTTCATACATACGGAAAGTATCAGCGCCGTATTTTTCAACCAGCTCGTTTGGGTTAACGGTGTTGAACTTCGATTTGGACATTTTCTCAGTTTCAGCGCCGCATATGTAAAGTGGTCGTAATTTCTCCAACGGAGCAGAGGTCTTTCTAAAATTAAGGGTCTTGCTAAACTCATCGAGCCCCGGATCACCAGAAGATAATTGATTTACAATCTCCATTTTGTGCCAAATGGTACGGTCTTCCAGAATGAAATAAGCATTTTTAAATTCTTCCTTTGAATTGATGAATGATTCAATATTAAGTTCCACTCCATCCACCAGGTTTACGTCCACATGCAATGGCTGATATTCAATATTCCTGATTTTCAATAAGACGAAATAACGGAAACCTTTGAGACAAGATTCCTTGAATAGCATCCTTAATGATTTCAATTGGAGAAGAACCTTCTTTTCTTAACAGGGTTATAATGCCCTTCGAAATAAATATTTGCGGCAATTCCTTAATCCCATTTTTTGAATTCGTATCATGCACGAACATAGCCGGACTCACCCTGAATACAAACCTTGAAGATCCCTGTATCATTCCCTGATTCACCAACTTTCTTATATGGTTCATCAAAACCGATATATCCCATGTCATACAAAAATTTGGTCCACATGCGGCTGTATAATAAATGTCCAACTGCATGTTCGGTTCCGCCAATATATAGATCTACCTGGTTCCAGTAATCAGAGGCTTTTCTGTTGCAAAATATCTTCTTTATTGTGCGGATCCATATATCGTAAAAATACCACTGATGCCGGCATAACCAGGCATGGTGTTGGTTTCCAGATGCCTGGCAGTCCATTCAGGTAATATTTGCCAGGGGACCTTCGCCTTCAGGACCGGGTTTGTAGTTTTCTACTTCCGGTAACTCCAGGGGAAATTCTTTTTCATCTAGTGGATAGGCAATACCGTTTTTCCAAACAATGGGAAATGGTTCGCCCCAATAACGCTGACGGCTAAACGCTGCATCACGCATTTTGTAATTCACTTTTCGTTTTCCTATTCCCATGGATTCCAATTTTTGCATTGACAATCCAATCGCATCTTTCATAAGCATTCCATTCAGAAAATCACTGTTTTCCAACACGGCATCTTTGGTTGGATTGGCTTCTTCTCCATTATAATGTATACCAATGATATTTGTAATGGGAATATTAAAATGCTTTGCGAATTTGTAATCCCGTTCATCGCCGCAAGGCACAGCCATGATAGCACCGGTTCCATATCCTGCTAATACATATTCAGTGATCCAGACGGGAATTTCGCTGGCCATTAAATGGATTCATTGCATAAGGATCCCGTAAAACAGCCCGTGATCTTTTTTTCCGCCATTCGTTCCCGTTCACTGCGGCTTTTTACATAGGCTAATATATTCATCTACAGACTTCCTGTTCGTGGAGGCGTTGATCATTTCGGGAACCAGTTCATGTTCAGGAGCGATACCATAAAGTCAACACCGAAAATGTATCGGGCCGGGTGGTATATACCTAATTTTGATAAGCCTTCAGTGCTTTCGGATTATCAGATGGCGCAATTTCAAAATCTATTTCTGCGCCATAACTTTTCCGATCCAGTTGCTCTGCATTTCTTTCATCGCTTCGCTGAAATCCACTGTTTCCAGGCCTTCCAGTAACGGTCTGCATATTCTGTGATGCGCAAATACCATTGTCGCAATTTTTTCTTACCACAGGGTATCCACCGCGTTCACTTACACCATTGATCACTTCATCATTGGCCAGAACGGTTCCCAATGCTTCGCACCAGTTCACTTCTCCATAACCGCAATATGCCAGACGATATTCCATTAAAATATCCTGCTGTTGTTTTTCGCTGAAACCCTTCCAATCCGCTGCGGAAAATTCAGGCTGATGCCGGTAACCGGAAATTATGGAACTGCCTCCGGTTTCGAAATGTTTTGTAAGTCGATTTAATGGGTCCTGCTTTTTTTTCTGTCCGGTTATACCAACTGTTAAACAACTGCAAAAAAATCCATTGTGTCCATTTATAATAATTCGGGCTCGGCAGTGTTTACCTCGCGGCTCCAATCAAAGCAAAATCCGATCTTATCCATTTGTTTTCTGAAATTTCTGATATTTTGTTTTGTGGTTACTGCAGGGTGAACACCATGGTCAATGGCATATTGTTCTGCAGGCAAACCGAATGCATCATATCCCATCGGATGCAGCACATTAAAGCCTTTCAGTCTTTTATAACGTGCATAAATATCACTGGCGATATAACCCAGCGGATGACCTACATGCAAGCCGTGCCGCTCGGATATGGAAACATGTCCAGCACATAATATTTTGGTTTAGGACTGTTATTGCTTACCTGGTATACCTGACCGGCCTTCCATTTTCCTGCCATTTTTTTTCGATTTCCGTGAATGAATACTCCATATGAACCAACAAAAATACGCATCGTGCGGCTAAATCTTCTATTTTTGCCCTTACTCACCAGAGTTTAAACGGAAATCGGTCAACTATGGTTCAAACACGGAAAGGATCAGCCAAACGCTCTACGCCTTCCTATATTATGGCCATTGTCGGAGTATCCCTGGTGCTTTTTCTCCTGGGTGTTTTGGGATGGATTGTGATCAATGCGAACAAGCTCGGCCAATACTTCAAAGAAAATATTGCGATGAATGTTTATATCCGGGAAAATGTTTCTCCGCGGGATAGCGCCGCCCTCGTGCAGTTTGTGGCAGCCCAGCCCTACGTGAAATCATATGAGTATGTGACGAAAGATGTGGCCAGGCAGAAATATCTCCAGGATGGTAATAAGGACTGGGGCGCGCTGCTCGACCGGAACCCCTTGCCCGCCAGTATTGATTTCAGAATAAAAAAGGAGTATGCCTCAACAGATTCACTCACTAAAATTAAGAATGTCCTTTTGCAGAATATTGCCGTGAGTGATGTGCTCTATCCGCAATCGCTGGTTACCAACCTGAACAATATCATAAACAAGATCAGCATCATATTGCTTTCGGTTATCATTGTCATTTCCATCCTGGTCATTTTCCTGATTGACAATACCATCCGCCTGGCCATGTTCAGCAACCGTTTCCTGATTAAGACCATGCAGATGGTGGGTGCTACCCGTTGGTTTATTTCCAGGCCGATGGATCTGCGGGCATTTATCAATGGCCTCATCAGCGGATTACTGGCTGTCGGCGGTCTCATTGCCGTGATTATTTTTGCAGAAAACCAATTGCCTTATTTGAAAGCCTTACGGGATTATCCTTTGCTGATCGTGCTGTTTGTCGTTATTATTTTACTGGGCATATTTATTTCATTTATCAGCACTCATCGAAGTGTGCTTAAGTATCTGAAGATGAAACTGGATGAATTGTACTGATTTTATTACATTGCAATCTATTCTTCCTTATGGCTAAACAAATAAGAACCGCCCCGGCTTCCAGACCAAAGACGCCCCCTGCTTCCAAACAAAAACCGCCGTTGTTCGGAAAAGAAAATTACGGTTGGATGCTTGTAGGCCTGATTGTGATCCTGCTTGGCCTTTTGTTGATGATTGGAGGCAAGAGCAAGGACCCGAATGTATTCGATCCTTCCCAGGTTTACAGTTTCAGAAGGATCACACTGGCGCCCATCCTTATACTTGCAGGTCTTGCGCTCGAGATTGTGGGCATCTTTAAGAATCCGAAAGAGTCCAAACCTCAATGAGCCTTATACAAGCCATCGCCATCGCCATTATTGAAGGCCTTACAGAATTTCTACCTGTTTCTTCCACTGCTCACATGAAATTCGCCAACCCGCTCATCGGCGTCCAGGAAAATGCGTTCACAGATCTGTTTGAGATCGTGATCCAGCTGGCTGCCATATTATCCGTTGTTGTTCTTTACCACAGGCAATTTTTTGATTTTAAGAAGATCCGGTTTTATCTGAAACTGGTGATTGCGCTGATACCGGCCATCGTTGCCGGCGTTCTGCTGAAAAAGCATATTGATACCCTCCTCGGGAATATCGTTTTTATCGCTGCCGTGATGATTGCCGGTGGAATCGTATTGCTATTCATAGACAAGCTGTTTACCCGGCCGGCTATTCACAGCCAGGATTCCGTTAGCAATAAGAACGCTTTCGTAATCGGGTGTTACCAGGTCTTATCCATTTTATTTCCAGGACTCAGCCGCAGCGCGGCCACCATTATCGGGGGGCTCGCAGAAAAACTCGATCGCCGTACTGCTGCAGAATTTTCTTTTTTCCTTGCCGTTCCTACGATGCTGGCAGCTTCCGTAAAGAGCTTTTGGGATGTTCATAAGGACCATCCGGAAGTTTTTGCAAAAGACAGCATGGTCCTGCTGGCCATTGGCAGCCTGGTTGCTTTTGTCGTGGCCCTGATCGCGATCCGCTTTTTTATCAGTTATTTGCAAAGGCATGGATTCAGGTTATTCGGTTACTACCGGATCCTTGCAGGCACTGTGATCCTGCTGCTCGTGTGGAAGGGGATTATCCATCAATAAAGCCTTAATTGCTTATGCTGACAGCCTCCAAAAAAGTTATTCGCGGATGGGCGATGTACGACTGGGCTAATTCTGTTTATAATCTCGTTATCACCACCACGTTCTTCCCGATTTATTTTACCGCCGTGACGAAAAAGCAGTTCGGGGGCGAAATTGTTCCCTTCCTGGGCAGGAAATTTATCAACTCTTCTTTATACGATTATTCTCTTGCCGTTGCCTACCTTTTTATTGCCCTGCTTTATCCGGTACTCACATCCATTGCGGATACGCGCGGGAATAAGAAAGCTTTCATGCAATTTTTCTGTTATCTGGGTGCAGCGGGCTGCTCCTTACTTTACTTTTTTAACGGTGCTAATCTCTGGCTCGGGATCTTATGCTTTATGATGGCTGCGATGGGCTATGTGGGCAGCCTGGTCTTTTACAATGCATTTTTGCCGGAGATTGCTGCTCCGGAAGACAGGGACCGGGTGAGTGCGAAAGGGTTTTCTTATGGCTATATCGGAAGTGTTATCCTCCAGATGATCGGATTTATATTGGTCCTGACCATCACGGGCAATCCTTTTCTTGCCCCAAGAATTACATTTTTGCTTGTGGGCATCTGGTGGGCTTCTTTCGCACAAATCACTTTCTCCGTGCTGCCTGAAACCAAATCAACCGGACCGATAAGCTCACGGGTTATTGCTGAAGGGTTTTCCGAAATGAAAAAAGTTTACCGGGAAATCAAAAAACTACCGATCCTGAAAAAGTTCCTGCGTGGGTTTTTCTTTTATAGCATGGGTGTGCAGACGGTGATGCTGGCGGCAACATTATTCGGAAGTAAATTATTACAACTGGCAGACACGAAACTCATTATTACGATCGTGATCATCCAGCTCGTAGCGATCCCGGGCGCAGTATGGATGAGCCGGCTTTCTGAGAAGTTTGGAAATCTTCGCGTGCTGATCGGCATGGTCCTGTTCTGGATCCTCATTTGCTTCGCAGCTTATTTCACCGCCCGGTTTAAGGAAGAGGGTGGTAATCCGGAAATCGGTTTCTATTTGCTGGCGATTGCAGTGGGCATTGTTATGGGTGGCATACAGTCCCTCAGCCGTTCCACCTATTCCAAGCTGATGCCGGAGACAAAAGACACCGCATCCTATTTCAGCTACTATGATTTCACTGAAAAAGTGGCTATCGTTATCGGCATGTTCAGTTTCGGACTGATCGAGGAAATTACCGGCAGCATGAAGAATTCGGTATTGTCGCTGATATTATTTTTTGTGATCGGGCTGGGGTGGCTGGTTGATGCGTATAAGAGATAAAATGTTGACAGTATATGGTTGACGGTTGACCGACTTTATAGGCGAATTCGCACCTAATTTCCGTCAACCATCAACCGTCTACCATCCACTATCTAATTTTGCTCCATGAACCTCCACACAATCCAAACCGGATTTTTCAAACTCGACGGAGGCGCCATGTTTGGCGTGGTGCCCAAGAGTATCTGGAACAAAACCAATCCCGCAGATGCCAATAATCTTTGCACCTGGGCCATGCGCTGCCTGCTGGTTGAAAATGGCGGCAAACTCATCCTCATAGACAACGGAATCGGGAACAAACAGGATGCAAAATTTTTCAGTTATTATCATCTCCACGGTGACGCGAATCTTGAAAATTCCCTGAAAGAAAATGGATTTCAGCCGGGGGATATCACCGATGTTTTCCTGACGCATTTGCATTTTGATCATTGCGGAGGCAGTATTATCCGGAGCGGAGATAAACTCATTCCGGCATTTCCCAACGCAAAATACTGGAGCAATGAAAAGCACTGGGATTGGGCCACCCGGCCGAATGACCGCGAGAAAGCATCTTTTCTGAAGGAAAATATTTTGCCCATCAGTGATAGCGGCAGGCTGAATCTGATCCCGGTACCAGGAAAAGAGGGGAAAAACCTGTCTGCGACTGATTTTTTACCTGGCCTTAAAATCCGTTTTGTAAACGGCCATACGGAATCCATGATGCTCCCGCAAATAGAATACAAGAGCAGAACGATCGTTTATGTGGCTGACCTTTTTCCATCGGTCGGGCATTTGCCTGTTCCCTATGTTATGGCATACGATATGTTCCCGCTAACGACGCTTCAGGAAAAGAAATCATTTCTGGATGAAGCCATTGAAAAGGACTTTATTCTTTACTTCGAGCATGACCCCGGGAATGAATGTTGTACTATTCAGCAGACCGAAAAAGGAGCCCGGGTAAAGGATATTTTCAGCTTAAAAGATCTCTGAATGCTTTGAATATATAATATTATTTATAATTTTGCGTTATAGAGGCTTACTAACCCCTATCATAGATTCAACGAGCCGGGAAAAATTTCCTGGCTTTTTTATTTGTATTATTTCACCGGATCTTCTTTGGGAAGAAAATAATCCTCGGAAGAATAATCGAATTTTTTGGGGGGCGATGATTCGAAATCCTTCTCGTAAGAAACAAAAAAATAGAGGTACATGGCCCTGCTGAGACGCATGATCCAGGGTTGCAGCGCCAGCAATAGAAAACCGTTTATGCCCAGCCACCAGAAGAATCGCTTATCCTCCAGCGAAAACCCGATGGTGAGCCACCAAAAACCAAAACTTAAACCGGAAAATACAACAGTCAGCAAATAGCTTACATAAGCTGTACCATACCAGAAACCAACTTCCAGCTCATAGAGCTGCCCGCAAACGGGGCAGTGTGCAGGCATTTTTGTCATTTCTTTCAGCTTCCAGGGGTTGGGATTTGAAAACATCTCCCCCCGCCGGCAATGCGGGCATTTCTGAGTGAATAAGCTCCATACAAATCCAGGTTTGCCAGCCATCGGCTAATTCCTTTTTGCAAAGATAGATCCTATTTCGCGGCTTTTTGAATCAGGTATAATTTGGAATGCTTCAGGAATGTCATATGAGCAATCTGGACAGCAATCACAAATCCGAAAAAACCGTCCATGAATCCGGCACGGATAAGGAAGCTTTGGATAAAAGACCAGAAAGGGTTTACGATTATGTTTAAGCGCCTCGTCCTTTTCCCTTTTTCAAAAAGCGCTTTTGCAGCCATAGTGCTTAATTTATTATTCTGGGCCACATGATCGGCTATGGACATATAAGCATAGTGGAGAATATCTCCTTTCAGGTGGCGGATCTCAGTATCCCTGCTCAATTCGATCCTGTCATGCGGATTCGTTCCCCCCCAGCGCGCGATCCTTTTATCGAACAAACGCAGTTTGCGATCGGGATACCAGCTTCCGTGCAGAATGAATTGTCCGCAATAATTGGTGCAACGGTTCATGCGGTAGGCAACTGATGAAAATTTCTCTTTTTCCTTCAGAATAGAATCCCGCAAGGTTTCATCAAGGGCCTCGTCGGCGTCAAGGCTTAATACATAATGGTGGGAGGCCAGGTCAAGCGCGTCATTTTTTTTTTCAATAAATCCTTTGAAAGCCTGCTGCTTTACAATGGCGCCCTTTTCTTCAGCTATGCGAACCGTCTGATCGGTCGAGTAAGAATCAAGCACCACGATTTCGTCTGCTATCCCCTTAACAGAATCAATGCATCGCCCGATATTATGTTCCTCATTGAAACAGATGATGACAATGGATAATTTTTCCATCGGAGCAGAATGAATTTAACCGTTGATGCTCATTACTTTTTCAGGAATATCCTGGCTGTTTTTTCTTTCTCCGATCTGCTGACGCCACATGGCATAATACAATCCTTTTTCATCGCGCAAGGAATTGTGAGTGCCGGTTTCAACCACCTCTCCTTTTTCCAGCACGTAAATGCGGTCGGCATGCATAATGGTCGAGAGACGATGCGCGATCAATATAGTAATCTGATTTCTTTGGGAAGAAACCTGCCGGATGGTCTGGGTAATTTCCTCTTCAGTCAAAGAGTCCAGGGCCGAAGTGGCTTCGTCAAAGATGAGCACCCGGGGCTTACGCAGGAGGGCGCGGGCAATCGATATCCGCTGCTTTTCACCGCCTGAAAGCTTTAATCCGCCCTCCCCGATCATGGTTTCAAGGCCTTTCCCTGCCCGCTCAAGCAGGCTGTTGCAGGAGGCCTTCTGCAATGCATCCAGCAGATCCCCTTCTGTTGCATGCGGGTTTACAAAGAGGAGGTTTTCCTTTATCGTTCCGGAAAACAACTGAGTGTCCTGCGTGACAAATCCGATCTGAAACCGCAGGTCGTTGAAATCAATCGAATTCTCATCGAGATGGTTGTATAAGATGCTGCCTTCCATCGGACGGTATAAACCCACCAGGAGTTTCATCAGGGTTGACTTGCCCGAGCCTGAGGGACCGACAAAAGCAATCGTCTCTCCAACGCGCACATCAAAACTGATATGATCAATAGCGTAGTGCTGAACGGATTTATGTTTGAAAACCACATTGCGGAAACTGAGTTGGTCAATCTTACCCAGGTGTTTTGGATTTAAAGCCTGGGGCTCAGGCACTTTTTTCATCAGGTTGTCGAAATTATTCAGGGAAGCTTCTGCTTCGCGGTAAGACATAATAATATTACCGATATCCTGCAGTGGCCCGAATACAAAGAAGGAGAAGATCTGCATCGTAACCAGCTGGCCCGCATTCATTTTGTCTTTAAAGATCAGCCACATCAGGATGAAAAGGATTACCTGCCGGAGCGTATTCACAAAAGTGCCCTGGACAAAGCTGATGCTGCGGATGCGTTTTACCTTGGTGAGTTCGAGGCCGAGGATCTTATAGGTATTTTTATTCAGTCGTGTTACCTCTTCCTGCGTAAGCCCCAGACTCTTCACCAACTCAATATTTCTGAGAGATTCGGTTGTGGAGCCAGCCAGGGAGGTGGTTTGGGAAACAATATGTTTTTGAATGCTTTTGATCTTTCTGCTCAGCACATTACTGATGAACGTCAGAAGCAAAATGCCCGTGAGATAAACAATCGGGATGCTCCAGTGTATCCATATGGCTGCATAGGTAAAAACAAAGATCACACCGATGATTACACCGAAAAGCACATTGATAAAGTAATTCATAAATCTTTCCGTGTCCTCCCTTACCTTCTGTAAAACGCCCAGGGTCTCTCCGCTTCGCTGGTCTTCAAATTCCTGGTATGGAAGTTTCATCGCGTGCTGGAGTCCGTCTGTGAATACTTTCGCACCGAATTTCTGCACAACCACATTCATAAAATAATCCTGAAAGTTTTTGGCGAGCCGGCTCACCATGGCTACCGCTATGGAAAGGAGCAATAGATTGATCACCCCGGGGTGCTTCCACGAGAATACGGTGAAAAAGCGGTCGGCAGTAAAATTATTATGCAGTTTTCTGGCCTGTACGTATTCATTGGATAGATTCACGATTTTGCCAAATATGATCGGGTCAAAAAGGGAGAATCCGATATTCACGCTGGCAAGCAAAAGGGTAAGGCCCACCAGCATTTTATAAGGTTTGAGATAAATAAGCAGGGTCTTCATAACAATTTCGGTTTTTTACCCAACCAGGGAGTGATTATCCCGGCCAGTATAATGCCGCATACTATTGCCAACAAAAACAACTTCAAATAGTTTGGATAGTTGAAAAAGTCATATCGGGTAAACGGTTTCAGCACTTCCACATTATCCATGACAGAAAGCTCCTGGTCAATGTCGATCTTTTGTTTGTTATAAAAAAGCGCTGCCTTATATAAATCCACCGGGTTGATCGGCCTGCCGGAAGAGAATTCCCTGCGGGGTAAAATGCTGTTGTTAATGGTCTGCTGGACGCTGTCCATACTTTCCAGCTTTTTTACGAGGGATTCCCTTAGCGAGAGAAGCGCTTCCTTTCTTGCCGATGACCTTCTCATGGCATAGGGAGAATGATCGATGTATTCTATCAATGCCCGTTGAATCGTATCGAGATATTTAAGATCATCCAGGATAAGCGTTACGCTGAATGTGGCCAGTGAAGTATCCCCGCTATTAAATAACAGGGAATCATATCTTCTTTGCAGATGCTGAGGCTTCATTTCCTCAGTTTCTATCTTCCGGATACCGGCCGCTGCAGCCTGGCTGATATTTAGTTCCCGGTCGAGCAGCAGGGCGTGGCTGTTCAGATCATCCAGCATTTCGGTGCAGACTCCGCCTGGCATGACATGGGAAACGAAAATGGCTTCCGTTTTATAGCCCGGTTTAATAACATAGCGTGCCAGAAATCCGGCCGCACTGCACAGGACCAGGATGGTCAGGAAAAGGAAAATGTTTCTTCCAAGGGTCCGGAAATAATAAACGATGAGGTCCCGGATTTTTTTGCCAAGGTTGCTGATGGGTCGCAAAAAATAAAAGAGGTCTATTTCCGGTTCTTGGGAGGGCCGATTGTCTTGCATGAAAATGTACAGTTAGGTTGTTAGGCTGCAGGATAAGGTATAGCTTCTTTCTTGCCTGTGCCAAATGCAAATATCGAATTAAAAAAAGAATACCAAATAATCCCTTTATTGATGTCCAGGATCACCTCAGTAAAGCAAATCAGGAAAAAAAGGAGTAAAAAAAGCAGCCTTATTCTTGCGAAAGCATCCCCGCTGAGTATCAGTGCGGGAGCAGCGATGCAGGCGAGTAAAATGGCCAGGCCACCTGCGCCAAAACCAATCAGCATATGAAGGTACTGGTTATGGATATTATAATGATTATACCGCGAGGCAAAGTAAAACTTCCGCTCTTCGTAAGCCTGCTGGAGGCTGTCCTGTATATCTCCTGTGCCTACGCCGGTAAGGGGATGGCGCAATATAAGATCCTCACTGCATTCCCAGAGGGCCATCCGGATAGACACTCCGCCCCAGCTCCTTCCGAGGGAAGCGTCTTTATCCAGCCTGATCACGCCTTCTTCAGGATAATTCCTCAGCTCATCCCATTTATCCCGGAACATTGGAATTTTAAAGAAGGCCAGGCATGCGAGGCACAATATGGCGAAGCTGATCATCAGGCGGTAAGCCTGACCGGTAATTATTCGAAAAACATAATAGATCAGGATCAATAGCCAGCAAAGGGAGAGCAATCTGACATTCAGTAAAAGCAGGTAAGCAGATAAGAAAACGACAAAAGGAATAATTAGCCAGGGTCGCACCAAAACAGGATTGTATTTTTTTTCTGCAATCAGTATCAGGCTCAGCAAACAATTCAGAGCCATTATATAAGGATAACCGTTCGGGTAAACGAAAGCATGCCCGGAATCAAAAGGGTAGCCGGCCGCCGGATGGTATCTTAATAACCCATGGGCCAAACCGAGCAGGGCCGCGATTATTGTAGCCAGGATAAAATGACTGAGTATCGTCTTCAGCATTTTCGGGCTCATTACTGCTGAGCATCCAAAAACCAAAGGAAAGAGCAGTATGGCCGACTGCTGCTGGAGGCGGAAAAATCCCCGCGGCAGATTTGCGGTATAAAATATTCCGATAATGGAAACAAGATAGAGGCTTACAAACAGAATAACCAGCCGGAATTTTTTTGTTTTCGGGGTGAAGGATTTCCGGGAGAAGAACAACCAGTAAACACCGAGGGATATGCAGGAAATGGAGTTCAGCAAAGGCCAGAAAAACATCGAATAAACGATGCCAACGCAAAAGATCAGATAGACCGTCGGTTCATGGAAGAAAAATTTGCGGACAAGCCCGTAAGGCTTATTCATCTGTTGATCATTTTTCTGGCAAGAAGAAAAATAAAATAAGTATTGGTGTAAAGATAACGTTTAAGCATTCTTCCGGGTTCCTGAATCAGCCTGTAAAGCCATTCCAGGCCACTGTGCTGCATCCATTCCGGTGCACGGCTGCGCATTCCGGCAAATACCGGGAACGCCCCCCCGAGGCCCAACAGAGCTGCATTGATTCTTCTGGAATGTTCCGCCATCCATTTTTCCTGTTTCGGACAGCCCAGGGAAACGAGTACCAGGTTTGCCCCGGAAAAATTGATTTGCCTTATGTGGGCATCCTGTTCCTGAGTGGTCATTTCGCGGAAAGGCGGTGAAATATGGCCGCAAATATTGATCCTCGGAAACTCCTGATGAATACGGTCAACCAGCTTTTGAAGAACCTTTTCCGTAGAGCCATATAAAAAAACTGATGCCCCTGATCTGTTAGCCGCCTCTAAAATATGCGGCATATAGTCCATGCCTGCTTTCCTTTCCTGAAGTTTGCCATACATCCAGTAACAGGATTTCGCTATCGGTTTACCGTCGGGTAAAACCAGGGAGGCATTGTTTACCTGCCTTCGGAAAGTGAGATTCCGGTGGGCTTCCACCAGCATATGGACATTTGCAAAACATATATAAGAGGGCGTAAAGGTCATTCCCCAATCCATTACTTTACGGATACTTTCTTCCAGGGAAATTACGTCAACATTCAGGCTGATGATCCTAACCTTTCTAACCGTCCTTGGCTTTATGGATTTTAATTGTGGTATCATATATTTCCATTACGGACCTGTAGTGAATATCGGGATGATAGTGATCAAGGTAGGTTTGCCGCGCCTGCGCATACAAATCATTCCTGCCTTCCCCGAAACGACGGACCGTTTCTCTGAGGTCCAAAGCATTTCCGGGTTTAAAATGCATCCCGTTATATCCATCCTTTATCAGGTCAGACATTGCTCCAAGATTGGAAGCAATAACGGGTGTGCCGGCGCAGAATGCTTCTAAAATCACATAGGGTAAACCCTCATACCATAACGAGGGAAACACCAGCGCCTTGCATTTCTTCATCAAAACCGATAGTTCAGCTCTATCCAATTGTCCTACAAAACGAATATTTCCAGCCCCTTGATATTCACCTTTCAATAAATCTTTTTCGGGCCCTTCTCCCGCAATCAGCAGCCCCTGATCAGGCAGGTCCCGGAACGCTTCCAGTAGAGTATATAGTCCTTTTTCCCTGGACAACCGGCCGGCGAATAAAAAAAACGCCTCCCGCGGTAAACCGCCTGCACCCTGGTCAGCAACAAAATTGGGTTTTACAACCAGCTGATCCAATGTTATGCCAAGAGATGAAGCCAATAGTTTTTCCCTTGCAAATCTTGTCAAAACGATATAATTCTCCACTTTGGTTTGCCATGTATTCCTTAATTTATGAATACCGGTAACCAACGTAACCATTCCACTGGCAGCAGCGGAGCCCCTGAAACACCTGTAACGAACACCAGCCAGCGGGAGTTTCCTTTTAACACAAATTTCACAAGGCTGGTTATTTCTCAGCAATATGGCATTGCAACAGATAAGCCGGTAATTATGCACTGTTAAGACAACCGGTATATGCATTTTCGCTGCACCGGACAAAATGGAAGGGGAAGCCACAAAGAAAAGATTATGCACATGAATGATATCCGGACCAAATTCCCGGATCATACGGATTAGCTTTCTTTCTGATGACCGGTTATAAACGGCATTCCTGAAAGCCTGGATTTTTGCGATAAGCCCTTCCCCAATTACATCATTGTCAAAAAACAATATTTCCACAGCGTGGCCCTTCTGTTTCAACAAGGCTGTTTCCAGGGCAAGGGCGGTATCTTCCCCTCCTTCCTGCCTGTATTTGTTATGGATAAAAAGTATCCTCATGCAAACGTATTGATCATGGGATGGTTCCGGTTATAAATCGCCCTTGATGTAAATCCTAACAGCAACCAGTATGCGCCCGCATAGATCGGCGATTCGAGGGCGGGATTGAATAAGGCAATTACCGTGGCTGCAAAAAAGCTCCAGAAAAGCAGGATCTGTTTATTGGCATAATAGTATGCTTTGTGATAGAAGTATTCCTTGAAAAGATAGAGATATGCCCCCACCATCAATAGCACGTAAGGCAATCCGAGCCGGCCGAACAGGTAAACATAAGAATTATGGGCGCCCAGCACATAGGGAAGCGTGGCGAGTTTAGAATAGTCCTCAATCGGGAAATATTTAAACATGGGTGTTCCAAAACCAATTCCGAACAGATTTATCGGGAAATGATCGACCATTACCTGTTTCCAGAGAATGAGCCGCCAGGTATTGTTAGGATCAATGGCAAGGAATCGGCTGGAATGCATTACGTCGGCAATACCATTGTAGGTATACGGACTAAATCGGTTGGCGATCAATGAAAGATCGGGTATGAAGTAAATGAATGCGATGAAAAACAGGCCGCATATCAGCAGCACCGATTGTTTGAAAAACGCATATCCGGGCGAAATAAATAGCAACAGATAAAAAGCTGCCAGGATCCAGGCGGTAAGTGAGCTATAAGTTATTCCATAAATGAGGTTCAAAACAATGAGCAGCCAGGGAACCCATTTATGCAGCGGTTTTTTGAACATTGCGGGGAATAGCATGGCTTCCCCGAACCGTTCGAATAAAAACCGCGATACCGGCACGAAAAGAAAGATCCCGATGTACCAGCGGAGCCATCCCCTTATTTTACGGATAAAGGCCGGAAGAAAAACCAGGCAATAGAAACCAATAAAATAAGTAAGCATGGAATAACTGATCACCAGGTTTCGAAGGTAATAGTAGAAGCTGTCCATGCGCAACAGGGATACCAGCATGTGGACTACACTCCAGCAAAGCAAACCGATCATACAAAGGCTGATGGGATCATTTGCAAGTTTAAAACCACGGTAATAAAGGATGGCCAGCCCCGCTGCGGACAGCAATTCATTAAAGAGGAGGTTTTTTTCAAAGAACCAGGGGGATATGATATAGCAGATTGCTATGCTGAAAAGCAGGTATGATATGTTTTTTTTACTTATCAGCACTTTTCTGCCAGGATAACATTATTGAAATAGAGGCTGCGGTTACGCGGTAAAATGGCAGCAATTGCAGATCCGGCCAGATTGATGGGCGTTATGAACAATTGGGCAATTACTTTTCCGGGCCCTCCATATTTTTTAAAGATTTCATAGAAATAGAGCGCACTCAGCTGGAAACAGACCCTTGGAAAATTTCCACTTTTACCAAACTCCTTTACACGGAATCCATTTTTTTGCAGCAGGTGTTCCATGCCAAAGCTGCTGTACCTGGCATAATCAAAAGGGATTTCATGCTCGTTCCAGCAGAATGGTGTCGTGATCAGGACCAGGGATCCTTTTTTCAAAACCCTACCGATCTCCTGTAAAATCTCATCCGGTTCAAATACATGTTCCAATACCTCACTGCAAAAAAGAGCATCAAAACTTTCGTTTTCAAACGGCAGATGCTTTCCATCATAATATACATCCACTCTTGACCTGCGATGGTCGTGGCCGCTTGATTCCAGGTCGACGCCCGTATAACTGCTCACTGAAAACAGATTTTCATATGGTTTCCGGCCACAGCCGAAGTCGAGCAGCCTGCCGGATAATGACGGAGCATATTTTCGTATCTGCTTAAAAAGATCCCGGCGGATAAAATAAAACGGATGGAAAAGAATGCCGAAGCGATTGGGCTGAAAGCTTTGTTTCTCCAGGAATGAAAGGAGTTTTTGATTTGGCCCGGGTAGATCCATGTTTGCAAATATAGCATTATGCCATTCTTACCCCGAATGCGAATTTTTTGTAGTGCGAGATGGTCATCAAAGCTCCGAAAAGGAAAAACGCAATCACCAGGTTTTTCATGTGGTCACCAAAAAACCAGGAGATGAACACAGGAATCGTCACAATGAAAATATTTTTCATAAAGAAGATCAGGCGGTCCCGGACCAAACCTTTGTGATGCAGAATGAAGACCATGGAAATGGCGAAGGCCAATTCACCTGCAATCAGGCTGACTCCTATGGAAACAGCTGTGGAGTAGAAAAACGAGAGGACAATATTCAGACTAATAGTGAATAAAGCGCCAGCGAGCGCTGCAATCGCATTCGGAATGTCTTTCTTTTCCAGCATGGCCCGTATGATAAAACTGGAGAAGCTGGAATAAATCAGGCCGGCAATGGCCAGTAGGATGAAATATACAGGATCACCCAGATATTTCTCTCCGAAAAAAATACCGATCACTGTTTTCGGAAAACAAATCATGAAAACTGTAAAGCTGGTGCCTGCCAGCATGCATAACTGGTCTACACGCAGGCAGATTTCAAACGAGTTCATTTCACGAATAAATGCCTGATGGATGATCCGGAGTACCCCCTTAAAAAGCATATAAAATTTTAGTCCGACAAAAGCCAGCGCAACTGTGCTGTTGGAATAGAAGTAGGGAATGACCATCATAAGCCCCATTCCAATAAAATAAAGTGATAGTATTTCCACACCTATCGGCAGGCTTTTGATGTACAGGTGCAGGTTTTTCAAAGAGGGCTTTGAAACTGCAGGTGTTTTCAGATACCAGGAAATAAAAAGATTGCTGAAGACATAGATGATCACGGTGGAAAAAATATATACAGGTATGATGAGATCGGGGCGGGAATGGGCTGCCACCATGATGGATGCATATGGAAGAAACAGGCGGCTGAATCCTACCGAAGCGCCTGCGATAGGATGGCTTCTGGCATACAATGCATAATCGCCATTCATCGCAAGCACAGGTGCGAATAAAAAAAGAAAATAATAATGGTTGAAAAAGGCCAGAAGCACTCCGCCACATAGCAGTATGGAAAGCGTAAACCGGGCAGACTGGGCCTGCCGGAAATCCGTTTTCCAATCTTCTGCCAAAGCGAGGTCCCGCATGGCCGCGGTTTGTAGTCCCAATGCAATCCCGTTCAGCATGAACAGGACAAGGGAGTCCGTTTGCCCGATGGCTTTCAGATCCAGGGAGGATCCAAACCTGGAAATATATTTAAGGGCAAACAGGGAAAATAATTGCCCGCTTCCGGTAAGCAGGGCAATAGGTAAAATTCTCTTAAGCATCCTGAACAGGTTGTCGATCCCGCCAAAGATAACTCCGCAATCAGATGTTACGCAATAAATTATGTATTGATTCGTTAATCCATTTTTGAAAATCTGCTGTCTTAAAGCAACCTTTTATCAAAACAGATTGTCTTGGTTTGATTATCCGCAAGATTTTCTGTTAATTAAATCCAAACTACAGATTGGGGAAAAAGGCTTGGCAGGGATTTTGGTTAATCAGGAAGGTAGCGGGAGGAAATTTATCAGCCTTAAAATCTTGAATCATATGCCTGGAATTTTGAAAAGTAGCTATTTGTATAATTTTCAGGGATCCGTAACTTCTGCGGATCATATAGAAAAAATCCCTCGTAATGGTTTATACTTAGCTGGAAAACGTGCATTCGATATAGTAATTTCTTCTCTGATCATCATTTTTTTATTGAGTTGGCTGATTCCGGTTCTCGCGATCCTGATCAGGCTGGATTCCCGCGGCCCTGTTTTTTTTATGCAGCTTCGTGTGGGATTTTTGGGGAAAACTTTCCATTGTCTCAAACTCAGAACAATGGTGGTGAATAAAGATTGCGATTCACAGCAGGCGATGGTGAATGACCCCCGGATAACAAGACTGGGTCGTTTTCTCAGGGTTACCAGCCTGGATGAATTGCCTCAATTCATCAATGTTTTAATGGGTGATATGAGTATTGTTGGGCCCAGGCCTTTTATGCAGAAAGACAATGAGATTTTTAGCCAGGCCGTCACCAATTATAATCTCCGTTTTTATGCAAAACCCGGCATCACCGGGATGGCACAGGTAAAAGGTTTCCGCGGACCGACTGTTACATTTCAAAGCATTTTCCACCGATATCAATGGGATGCTTTTTATGTCCGCAATGCCAGCCCTTCCCTGGATATAAAAATCATACGGCTTACCATAAGACAAATCCTGAAAAGCATATTCACTTTCAGGACCGAACTGAACGATGAAATCCCTTCATTTTCTGCCGTAATTAATTAACAATTTCTTAACCTGCCCAGGATTCCCTATCGAGATTCCTGTATTGAATGGCTTCCGCCAGATGCTCTGTTTTTATTTCATCCGAACAGGCAAGATCTGCAATGGTTCTGGAAACTTTCAGAATGCGATCAAATGCACGGGCGGAGAGGCTTAGTTTTTCCATGGCGGTTCTCAGGAGGGAAGACCCCGCACTATTCAGCACGCATATCCTTTTAAGCAAACCGCTGTCCATTTGTGCATTTGCATAAATTCCAGGATGTTCCCGGAATCTTTCCGTCTGCTTTTTCCCGGCGCTCATTACTCTTTCCCTGATCAATTCAGAGGGTTCTTCTGCGTGGCCTGAGGATAATTCAGCAAAACCTACCGGTGTCACTTCCACATGAAGGTCGATCCGGTCAAGTAAAGGACCTGAGATTTTATTCAGGTATTTCTGAACCGCGCCCGGCGCACAGCTGCATTCCCGTTCGGGGTGATTGTAAAAACCGCAAGGGCATGGGTTCATGGAGGCCAGGAGCATGAAGCTCGCCGGAAAATCAATGGTCATTTTAGCGCGGCTGATATTTACTTTTCTTTCTTCCATGGGCTGGCGCATCACTTCCAGAACCGTTCTCTTGAATTCCGGCAATTCATCCAGGAATAAGACGCCGTTATGTGCGAGTGAAATTTCGCCGGGCTGCGGAATACCGCCGCCCCCAACAAGCGCCATATCTGAAATGGTATGGTGAGGAGAACGAAAAGGTCTCCGGGCAATCAGTGTTGCTCCTGCAGGCAGTTTCCCTGCAACGCTGTAAATCTTGGTCGTTTCAAGTGCTTCCTGAAGATTGAGTGGCGGAAGAATAGTTGGCAATCTCTTCGCCAGCATGGTTTTCCCTGATCCGGGAGGTCCGATAAGAATCGCATTATGCGCTCCCGCTGCCGCAATCTCAAGCGCCCGCTTTATATTTTGTTGCCCTCTGACGTCCCGGAAATCTATATCAAAATCGAACTGGCTTGAAAAAAAATCATGTCTCGGATCGCTTTTCAACGGCAGAATTTCCATTTTCCCATCCAGAAATTCTACGAGTTCACGGATATGAGATACCGGGTAAACAGATAATGTATTTACCAGAGCCGCTTCGCAACTATTGGATTTTGGGACTACAAAGCCTTTGAATTGTTCTTTGCGTGCCTGGATAGCCATGGGTAAAGCGCCTTTAACTGGCAAAATGCTACCGTCCAGATTCAGTTCACCCATGATGAGCAACTGTTTCAGCCCGTCAACATTTTTTACCTGGCCGCTGGCGGCCAGGATGCCTATAGCTATCGGGAGATCAAAGGCCGATCCTGATTTCCGGATATTAGCCGGTGCCAGGTTTACAAGAAGTTTGATCCTGGGCATCAGAAATCCGTTTGTTTTCAGTGCGCTCTCCACCCTTTGAAGGCTCTCTTTAATGGCATTATCCGGCAGGCCAACAATGAAATAATTTTTTCCCTTCATTACATTTACTTCCACTGTAATGGTAATGGCGTCGACTCCGTAAACTGCGCTTCCATAGGTTTTGACAAGCATCGGTCCGGCTTAAATAATGCTCAAATTAAGCCCGGTATGGCCACAATACAATAACCAGTTTGTGGGATTTTTTTCAGTTCTGCGGGTTACCAGCTTTAACAGGAGCACCAACTGATTCGGCGGCCGCATGCGCAGGCTGAATGCTGTGTTTCAGCAGGGAAAGAATGATGTCAAAGGGTATGGGCGCTTTTTCCTCGTCATAATTTATGTCTTCATTTAATTTTTTCAATACCTGCATCAGCAGATAATTCTGAATCAACATGGCCAGCTCATCCGGATCTTTTGGGATAAGCTCGCTTCCCCTTACCCTTTCTTTCCAGGAATGGATAAAGATTCCGCTGATATAATGTGCCCATAACGAAGAGAAAGGAATCAGATCCGCACCCGTTTCTTTTGAAATGTGGTCATTGTTCCTGAAACTTTCGTGTGCTACTTCATAAATGGAAATAACCATGGAAGCCACATCCTGTAAAGCTGACCGCTTTAGCCTGCGTTCACTGTAGCTGTGGGCTGCATCGCCGCCATAGTCCTGAATGGCCAGGTCCCTACCTGTAAGCAATACCTGCGATAAATGATAGTTTCCATGTATCCTGATCTTGACAACGTCGAGCTTTTTGACATAAATTTTTTTCATCTCTTCAACCATCACCCCGCGTTGTTCTGTAATCAGTTCTGTTTTCTTAGCCATCTCGCCTGTTGCTTTTTGCCGGTATCGGGATAGGTTTTGAAATGCTTCACGGAGTAAAGACTGCATATTCGAGAACAGTGACCGCTGGTAGTGTAATGAAAAACGTTCGGGCCTGAATGCAGGATCCTCTCCGGTTGCAAGTGCCAGGTGCATCTCGCCCGTCCGCTTACCCAATAGCTGGGTTTCTTCCGCCGCATGTCTCCCGATCAATTCCTGCAGGTGGTCAGGCAGTTGATCGAATCCTGCAGGATTCACCAGCGTGCCGATAAATTCAAATGGATTTAGGGATGATCTTTCCCTGGCCATGATGCGTTCTATATAATTATTTACTCTTTCCTTCATATACGTATAGCCGTCCCCGTGATTCTCAATCATCGTTTGCATGATGCCCAGCACGATTGCTTCCTGACCATATTTCCATTCGATGGCTCCGATAAACCCCGGCATGTATTTGAATCCGGCTTTTTCAGTCAGAAAGCGCGTGATCTCCAGATCGGGGTTAATGGAAATATCTATTTTGCGATACATCCGCAACAGGAACCGGTGATCATAGGTAATGGCTGTATTTGATTCATCTGAGGCATGAATGCGCGTTCTGAACTCATCTGCCTCTTTCCAGCGTTCTTTCAGGGCCTGATTTCCATAGAAATCCATTTTCCCAAGCTCAAGCGGAATTGATTGGTGACCTGCCATATAATTAATGAGATCCTGCTGTACGGTCGGCACAAAAAAGGCATCGCAGAGAAATCCCTTTTCTTTATTGCATTCCATAGTGGCGATCAGGGCGTTTGAATTCGCGTCCCGGAATTTTTCCGCTTCCCTGGTAGAAATAAAACTAAGTGGTAGTTGATAGGTTTCGGGTAGTCCGCTTTGATAAACGACATCGAAGATCATCCAGTGAACAGGATTTTCAGTGAACCTGATGGTCTCTTGTTTAGTGATCGTTATGGAGTAGAGAATTTTATGCAGACCATTAAACCATTTTGTTTTTGGAAGATAACCTGGAAGGATCACCGATACCAGTTGTTCAATACCCGGTTGCTGGTTGATTTCATCCCAGCGGGATAATTCAAAGTAGGGCATATCTGAGCCCTCAGGTATTTCGTCCTGCTTTTTTTCTATGGAAAACCAATGAAAAGCATATGGGGCCAGCGTAAAGAAATAGCAACCGTCTTCCTTTACTTTTGGAAATTTATTTCTGCTCACCACTTCGATCAGTAAATATCCTTTGTAGTCTGCAAGGTTTAATTCTGCAGGCTGTGAAAATTTGGAAAGGTTCACGATCACGAGCAGGGTTTGTTCCCCGTAGGTGCGGGTGAAAGCAAGTACTTTGGGATTTTCCAATTCGAGAAAACGCAGATTGCCGCGACCGAATGCCTTATATCTTTTCCTCATGTGGATGATCCTCTTCATGAACCAGAGCAGGGACGAAGTATTTAACTTCTGCGTTTCTGCATTGACGGATTCGTAATGATATTCGGGATCCAGAATGAGTGGCAGATATAATTGCTGCGGATTGGCAGAAGAGAAGCCCGCATTGCGGTCGCGCGACCATTGCATAGGCGTTCTCACTCCGTCCCGGTCGCCCAGATAATAGTTGTCGCCCATTCCGATTTCATCTCCGTAATAAATGACTGGTGTGCCAGGCAGTGAAAAAAGCAGGCAGCACAACAGTTCTATTTTATGGCGATTATTATTTAACAGGGGCGCGAGACGGTGACGGATTCCGAGGTTGATCCTGGCTTTCGGATCTTTTGCATACACTTTGTACATGTAGTCCCGCTCTTCGTCCGTTACCATTTCCAGCGTGAGCTCATCGTGGTTTCGCAGGAAGATTGCCCACTGACAGATATCTGGTATCGCGGGTGTCTGGTCAAAAATATCGGTAACGGGATAGCGGTCCTCCATCTGTAAAGCCATAAACATCCGGGGCATCAAGGGGAAATGAAAATTCATATGGCATTCGTCGCCATTACCAAAATAAGCAGCAGCATCCTCCGGCCACATATTGGCTTCTGCAAGAAGAAGGGTTCCGGGGAAATGCTCATCCACATGACTTCTCAGTTTTTTCAGGAACACATGCGTTTCGGGCAGGTTTTCGCCATTGGTGCCTTCTTTTTCAAACAGGTAGGGAACTGCATCCAGGCGGAATCCGTCCACGCCCATGCGGCACCAGTAATCGATGATCCGCAGGATTTCTTCCTGTACCTCGGGGTTATCAAAATTCAAATCAGGCTGATGATGAAAAAACCGGTGCCAGTAATATTGCTCAGCTATGGCATCCCAACTCCAGTTGGAAGGTTCGAAATCCTGAAAGATGATGCGCACATCCTTGTATTTCGACGGGTCATCTGACCAAACATAAAAATTCCGGGCAGGAGAACCCTTCGGCGCTCTGCGCGCTTTTTGAAACCAGGGATGCTGATCGGAAGTATGATTGATGACCAGCTCTGTAATTATCCTGATTTTGCGGGCATGTGCTTCACTCAGTAATTGTTTGAACTGTTCAATATTTCCGTACGCAGAATGAATATGGTAATAATCAGAAATGTCGTAGCCGTCATCTTTCAGCGGACTGGGATAAAAAGGCAGCAGCCATATAGCGGTTATGCCCAGGTCCCGGAGATAGTCAAGCGACCCCAGCAGTCCTTCAAAATCACCGATCCCATCCCCGTTGCCGTCGCGGAACGCCTTGATATGCAGTTCATAGATGATGGCATCCTTATACCAGTGCAGCTTATCGTTCAGGGGCGGACCATCATGCATATCCGGGGTTTAAATGATATTATAAAATTTCTGTGCCATGCGAATCAGGATCCTTTGAAGACCGGCTTTCTTTTTTCAAGGAATGCTGCGGTTCCCTCTTTCATGTCTTCAGTGCCAAAGCATTCGCCGAAAAGAGTTGTTTCCAATTGATATCCTTTTTCATTTCCGCGGGCAGCATTGGCCGCTGCGATGCAGCGCGCTATGGCAAGTGGCGCCTTACCGATGATCTCCTTAAGGATTACCCTCGTTTTTTCCATCAGGTCCTCCGGCCTTGCAACGTAATTGACCAGGCCGTACTGAAGGGCCAGGCTGGCGTTAATAAGGTTTCCTGTCATCATTGCTTCCAGCGCACGCCCCTTGCCAATCAATTCAGTCAGCCGTTGCGTTCCACCGTAACCTGGAATCAGTCCGAGGTTTACTTCCGGCTGGCCGAATTGTGCCGTATCGCTGCAAAGCCTGAAATGACAGGCCATGGCGAGTTCGCAGCCGCCCCCCAGGGCAAATCCGTTTACAGCGGCAACAATGGCCTTGGGGGCATTTTCGATTTTGAAAAAAACATCGAGTCCTTCTTTAGCCATCCTGCTTCCCTGTTCTTTACTCAGCCCGCCGAATCCGCTGATATCGGCTCCGGCTACAAATGCTTTGTTGCCTGAACCGGTGATGATGGCGGCGCGGATCGCAGGATTTTGATATACTTCTTCAATGGCTTCCCCAAGTTCCGCGATCACCGTTTTGTTTAGCGCATTTAATTTTTCAGGCCGGTTGATCGTAATGGTAAAAATATTCTCCGCAATCGCTGTCAATATGGTCTGATACATGGTTCAGGTGTCGTTGATTTTAAATTCGTTTATTTCCTGCAACCCATTGCCGGATATATTCTGCAATATCTGTGGTGGTGGCTCCCGGAGCAAACAGCTTTCCCACACCCATTTCCTGAAGCGCTTTCATGTCTTCTTCAGGAATAATTCCGCCTCCTGTAAGCAGGACGCCGGTCATTTTTTTTTCCTTCATGAGGTTGATGAGTTTTGAAAAAACGGTCATGTGGGCGCCACTGAGAATACTTATACCGATGGCATCCACGTCTTCCTGAAGGGCTGCATTCACAACCATTTCAGGGGTCTGGCGAAGACCGGTATAAATGACTTCCATACCCGCATCGCGCAATGAACTGGCAATTACCTTTGCACCACGGTCATGGCCGTCAAGCCCGACTTTGGCAACGAGTACGCGGATGGGGGGATTTGTCATGGGGCGAAATTAGTTATTAATAGTTGATGGTTGATGGTGGATGGTAGATGGTATATGGTTGATGGTGGATGGACTTTAGTCGGAGATTCGCACCTGAACTCCATCAACCATATACCATCTACCATCTACCATCAGCCATTCCCTAATGCTCCACCAATTTCCTCCTGTCTTCCTCAATCTTTTCCTCAAAAAATTTCCTGAACCGGTCGTCAGCGCCTTTTAAGACAATGATCAGATCGCCGCGTTCGCGGGCATAAGGGCTCCTGACGCTATCGTACAGCACAGCACTTGAAAATTCTTTTATGAAATCATGCTTCATTTCCGCGGTGTCATCAGTGATCAATACCAGGTTATGCATCGGCATATGCGGGGGCAGCCAATAAAGAAAGCTGGCATTGTCGCTGTAGGGTTCCGGCAGGCTATATTTTTTTCTGTAATAATTCACTGCGCCGGCCATCCCGTAATTATCACAAAAAATAACTGTCTGATTTCTCTCCCCGCTGTTCAGGCTATGATATGCCGAACCTATTTTTTCCGCTATTTCATTCCAACCCAGCATGTCGGAAAAATCCTGTGGCAGGCGATGATTTTTCTGATCCTCCCATCGGAGCGCTCCTGTATTGGCGGTGTGCATCTTCCTGTAAAGATCTGCCAACGCAGCGGGCTTCAGCGGCGGTAACATGATGATTGTGAAATAAGATCCGAACAGGATGGCCCAGATACAGATCATATATCGTAGAAAATATAGCCGCCTGGCGGTCCATTTTTCAATTGCGGAAGAACCAAATGCAAGCAGAACAGGATAGAGGCCCAGGGCATAATAATTTTTTCCATGAAACCAGAGCAATATGGCAATGACCCCGGCATAGCCCCAGGCGAAGAATAAAAACGGACGGCCCTGCCGGTTGGTCAGTAAAAAAATCAATCCTGAGATCCATACCATACAACAGGGAAAGAACATCAGCACCTGGTCTTTTAAGAAAGTTGCGGGAGCCACGTATTGCAATTGCTGTTGCCTGAGTTCACTCATATGAAAAATCACGGGGAAATGATGAATGTACTGCCAGATAAAATTGGGTAGAATGAGCATAACGGTTATCCCCAGTGCAAAATACAGATGCCTGTTCAGGAATATTTTTCTTTGCGGGGTAACCAAAAGCGCGATCGTTAAAGCGATGAGATAAAAAGCTACCGAATATTTACTCAGTAAACCAAGACCAGCACCGATGCCTGCTATATAAAGCCATTTATTTTCGGAAGTCTGTATATAGCGGATCAGGCCATAACCAATGACGGTATAGAAAAAGACCTCCAGGCAATTCGGTTGAAAGAGAAAATGCACCCTCAGAAAGACACTGAAAATAAAACTCAGGAAAAGAAGAAGAATGGCGTAGGATTTCCCTCCCAGGGAAACGGTAATTTTTCCCGCCAGTATGAAATTAAAAGAACCAATCAGGGATGGCCATATCTTAATCCAGAACATGCCATCACCAAGAAGGTGCGTGAGCCATGCAAAAACCGAGAGCAGGGGCGGCACTTCCATATATCCGAATGCCATATGACTCCCTTCCGCGAGATAGAGGAATTCGTCGCGGTGCGGTTCATAAACCGGGTTTTGCAAAAAGAAAGGCAGGATGAGTTTTACGAAAGCGAGGAAGTAAATTAACCTGTTTACCTTTTGCATGAAAGGAAGTTAGTGTAAACTACCCGAATTTATCAATGACCTGATCCTTTTTATTGTTTCGGCGCTTCCCAAAATTGCCGCGATTTCAAAAACTGGCGGACCTGATTTTTCACCAACCAGCATTATGCGCAGTGGAAGCTGAAGTTCGCCGGCCTTAATATTTTTTTCTGCGGCAATGGCCTTGAAAGCGGACTCGAGGCTGACGGCGTTCCACTCAGGAATTTTATCCAGGATTTCAATATATTCCTTAAAAAAATCTACTTTCTGCCCATTCCATTTGGACTGAATTGCATTCAGATCCCATTGTTGCGGGGCGGTGAAAAAGAATTTACCCTGGGTGTAGAAATCACCCAATAAGCTGCACCTGTCACGGATCAGACTGATCACCGGGATTAACAATACATCATTTGCAACACGCAGGTTATTTTCTTCAAATACTTTTTTCACAAAAGGAACCAGCGCCCCGGTTGAAGATCTTTTGATCCATTCATGATTAAACCATTTGGCTTTTTCATAGTTGAATCTCGCCCCGGCCTTATGCACCCTTTCAATTGAAAATTTGTCCAACAGATCATCCATTGAATACAATTCCTGCTCTGTGCCGTCATTCCATCCAAGTACGGCCAGCATATTCACGAATGCCTGCGGCAAAAATCCGGTTTCCCGGAAACCAGTAATGGTTTGGCCTGTGGTTGGATCCTTCCAATCCATCGCGAATATCGGTATGCCCAACCTTGCACTATCCCGCTTGCTCAGCTTTCCATTTCCATCCGGTTTTAATATCAGCGGAAAGTGTGCCCATTCCGGCATCTGATCCTCTCCGAATAAATATCTCCATAGCAGCACGTGCACCGGCGCGCTGGGAAGCCATTCCTCTCCGCGAAAAGCATGGGTGATCTTCATGAGAAAATCGTCCACCACCACCGCAAGATGGTAGGTAGGCATACCATCCGCTTTTAGCAATACTTTATCGTCCAGCAGTGATGTATCAAAAATCACTTCGCCCCGGATCATGTCCTGCAGATGCACAGTTTCCTTATCCGGCATTTTGATCCGGATAACGTGAGCTGTATTTCCTGCCATCAGCCTTTCCGTTTCCTCAAAGGTCAGGCTGAGCGTATTGCGCATGTGTTCCCTGGTCCTGCGATCATATTGTGGTGAAGGATTATCTGCTGTCCTGTATTTAGAGCGCATGGTTTCCAATTCTTCCGGCGAGTCGAATGCGTAGTAAGCTTTCCCTGATCTCACCAATTGATCCGCATATTCCCGGTAAATACTTTTTCTCTCGCTCTGGCGGTAGGGGCCGAGGGGACCTCCTTTGAGCGGACTTTCATCCGGTTCAAGTCCGCACCATTTCAGGCTTTCATTAATATATTCTTCGGCGCCCGGAACAAATCGCGACTGGTCCGTGTCTTCAATCCGCAATATAAAATCACCTCCGTGCTGTTTGGCAAATAAATAATTGTACAGCGCGGTCCGTACGCCTCCCAGGTGCAAACCGCCGGTAGGACTGGGAGCAAACCGCACCCGGATCTTTTTTTCCATGGGATGCAAAGATAAATGTTAATCTCCGCTTATATCTTGCGGGTTGATTTATGAAATTGTATATTCACGGGTGAAATTTTTTTTCGCCGTTTTTTTTCTCCTCGGTCTTCACAGCTTTGTGCAAGCACAACAAATTACCTACGAAACGGTATATGTTGATTACGACAGTGCCATAGAATTCAAGAATCTGAAGCTCATTCCAATCCGGCCGAAACAGGGCATGGGCGGTTCCCGGTCCGGCATTATCTCCCTCAGCAAGGCCCTCGAAAAGGGACTTGCCACGGTTTCCGAAAGAGGCACGGCATCCACCGAAAATGTGCATTACCTGCGCATACAGAATCACTCCGACAAGACCATATACGTTGCTTCAGGAGAAATCATTTCCGGTGGCAGGCAGGACCGGATGGTTACCCGGGACAGCCTCCTGGCGCCCGATGGCAGGGATCAGTATATTTCCGTGATGTGTGTGGAAGAAGGCAGATGGAGTGACAAGGAGAAAAAATTCGGATATGGGACTTTTGCTAATCCTTCCTTGAGAAAAGTACTGGATGTAGACAAGAACCAGGTGCTGATCTGGCAGGAAATTTCAAGGCAATTGGGAGAAAATAATATAAAAAACAAAAGCCTTGGTTATTTGTCCCGTTATTCGGATAAAAAAAGAATGCCCCTGCAGGACGAGTATTTTCGTTTTTTCCAGGATAAATTTAAGAAGATGGACAGCACGGTGATCGGATTTGTGTGCATGTCGGGAGACAAAGTGATCGGGTCGGATATTTTCGCGGACAGAGATCTCTTTTACAGCATGCTCGACCCCCTGCTGAAAGGATATTGTGACCAGGCATTTTTTAGGGGCCAGCCGGTTACCATTACCAATGATGATGTAAAGAAATATATGGACAAGCTCCTTGCGGATGAAAGAACCCAGCAGATTTTTTTAAAGGATAACGGCAAGATATTCCGGCAAAACGGCGAAGTGATTCATATCAACAGCTTCTGAATTAATTTGCAGCATGCTTTATTTTACAAAAACGCCCGGCTGGCTGAGGAAACTCTATCCGTCTGGCATCTGGAGCATGCCTGCAAACAGGAAAGTGATCTACCTTAGTTTTGACGACGGCCCGCATGCGGCTGCAACGGTTTTTGTTTTGGATCAGCTCCGGCGGTTCAATGCAAAGGGAACTTTTTTTTGTATTGGAAAAAATGTGATGGCTGAGCCGGTTATTTATAAAAGGATACTGGAGGAAGGGCACCGCGTGGGCAATCACACTCAAGGGCATTTGAACGGTTGGAAAACGGCAGATAAGCTTTATATCGCCGATGTGGAAAAAGCAAAGGAGGTGATCGATAGTAATTTATTCCGGCCGCCCTACGGACGAATTTCTGCATTTCAGATCAGGAATCTCACGCACATATTAAAATATAAATTAATCATGTGGGATGTGCTCAGCGGTGATTTTGATCCTGCGGTAAATGGAAAAAGGGCTGCGAACAGGGTAATAAAAAATGCGGTTTCGGGAAGCATTATCGTTTTCCACGACAGTGCAAAATGTTTACGTGTAGTTCAGGAAGCGCTGCCGGAAGTGTTGGTTTATTTTTCCAATAAGGGATATTCCTTTGAAGCAATTGTGTAAAAAATAATTTAAAAAAAGGAAATTGCCGGGGCCGGCGATCTGTCAAATGAATTGGGCCGGGGTAGACACCCTGGCCCGTTTTTAATCCGTACCCTATGAAAACTGATTTAAAGGTAGAACTTTTTTTGATTCACCAAACATATTTCACAGATAACCATGCCGATAGAGCTATTTTGAGCGTGCGTGGGAAGAGCTAAAAAAAGGGGAAAAAGCCAGAAAAAAAGCGGCCTAGGGGTTTATACTTAGTTGATGAATTTTGATGATTCAGAATCCAAAGGCATTGGTTAACCCAATAAAGAACAGATATGGAACTGATTGATAGCCATTGTCATTTATACCTGCCGGACTTTGCGGACGACATAGATGAAGTGATGGAAAGGGCCAGGAATGCCGGAATAAAACGATTTTACCTGCCTTCGATCGACGGGGAAACGGAGCCATTATTATTTGCTTTGGAAGCCAGGTTTCCCGGTGAATGCTTTGCCATGCAGGGATTGCATCCCTGCTCGGTAAAAGAGGATTTTCGCACGGAGCTGAAGCGGGTTGAAACTTCCATTGCCAGCCGGCACTTTGCCGCTATGGGTGAGATCGGATTGGATTTTTATTGGGACCGGAGTTTTGAAACCCAGCAATACCAGGCCTTTCATCAGCAAATAGAATGGGCGCTTCAATACAACCTACCCATTGTGATCCATTCCAGACAATCTATGGAACAAAGTATTGGCGTGGTGCGGCAGCATCAGAAAGGCAACCTCAACGGAATATTTCATTGCTTCAACGAAGATGAAAAGTCGGCCAGGGAAATTGTGGTGCTTGGATTTTATCTTGGCATTGGGGGAACACTTACCTACAAGAAGAGCAGCCTGCCTGAAGTGTTGAAGAATATTCCGCTTCAGCATATTGTATTGGAAACGGACGCACCTTATTTGCCGCCCGTTCCTTTTCGTGGAAAGCGCAATGAAAGCAGTTACCTGACATATATTGTATCGAAACTTGCAGAAATCAAAGGCGTAAGCATGGAAGAAGTCGCGTCCGTTACAACCTCCAACGCATTAAAAATATTCGGATCGTAAGCCGTGGAAGGCTTATTTTTGCCGCCTGATTTTTTTTGCGTAAAATGGAGAGGTGTCCGAGTGGTTGAAGGAGCACGCCTGGAAAGTGTGTATAGTGGAAACGCTATCGCGGGTTCGAATCCCGCCCTCTCCGCTGAGTAGCATATCAAAACAAATCAAAAGCTCGTAAATTATTGGTTTACGGGCTTTTCTATTTTTAGACCCTTTCGGAATTGTTCAAAATTACCCAGAGTTCAGGGTACAAATTCGGGAGTCATCCATGTATCGGTACGATGACTCCCGAATTTTCCCGAAACCCAGGCCAGGCAAGCAGTTCAGCATTTGGACATCTTGACTTCCAGTCTCAGGGAATCTAATTTTAAACAGTTAAAAGGGTATTTATGGACACAAAACTCAGTCTTCTTTTTTATGGCAAAAGAACAAAATCTCAAAACGCCTCGTTACTTGCCATTTATCTGCGGATCACTATTGATGGACAGCGGATGGAAATTTCCACCAAACGGACAATCGAAAAAGATAAGTGGTCGTCCATTTCCGGCAAAGCAAAAGGTAGTCTGGAAGAAGCTAGAAGCTTGAATGCCTATCTTGATTTGCTTCGCAACAAAGTATATAATTACCAAAGGGAAATGATCCAGGAAGATAAGCCAGTCACCCTCGCTCATTTTAGGAACAAGTGGAATGGCATTACCGAAAAACCAAGAATGATCCTGGACGTTTTTCAGGAACACAATGACCAGGTTACGGCTTTGGTAGGTAAAGGATTTGCCGCTGGAACGTTAGAGCGCTATATCACTTCGCTTAAACATACCCGTTCTTTTATTCAATGGAAATTTCACCGGGATGATCTGCCGATCACAGCGCTCAATTATGAATTCATGAGTCAATACGCGTTCTGGTTTAGAAGTGTTAAAAACTGCGACCATAATACCATTATGAAATATCTTGCTAATTTCAAAAAGATAGTTATCATAAGTTTAAAAAACGGCTGGCTGTCAAAAGATCCTTTCTATGGTTTTAAGTTAGCCCGAAAAGAAGTGGTGCGGGAGTTTCTTACCGACGAAGAACTCGGGCTGATCAGATCGAAGTATTTTTCGATGGAAAGGATATCTCAAGTGCGTGATATATTCCTGTTCAGCTGTTATACCGGACTGGCATATGCAGATGTAAAAAAGCTGAAACGCTCCGAAATTTGTGTTGGTGTAGATGGCGAAAAATGGATATTCACCAGTCGTCAGAAAACCGATACGCTGTCGCGCATTCCTCTTTTGAAGCAGGCTTTAGAAATACTGGACCGCTACAAAAGCTACCCAAGCTGCGACAATGCGGACCGCTTACTGCCAGTACTAAGCAACCAGAAGATGAATGCGTATTTAAAAGAGATCGCAGATTGCTGTGGTATACAGAAACCTTTTACTTACCATACCGCAAGACATACCTTTGCAACTACAATCACATTAAGCAATGGAGTGCCAATCGAAACAGTGAGCAAGATGCTCGGTCACCGGAACCTCAAGACCACCCAGCACTATGCCAAAATCCTGGATACGAAAGTGGGTGATGATATGCGACGGTTGAAAGAAAAACTCTCCTTTCACTAGCAGTCTGTGGTTATAGCTCGAAAATGCTGCCGCAGGCTGCACAATTTGTATCGCTGTGTTTTGTGGCATCCGCACTTTGCTCGGCCCCAGTCCGAAAAAAACAGCGATTCAAATCGTGCCTTGTTTCATTATGAACCTTACAAATCTTATTCGATTACCATTCTACTAAATGTTATCCAAGAACTAAAAATGGACTAAGAATTATAATAAGTTATAAAGAAGTATAGTGTTAGACTAAACAGGGATAATCTTGTCGAAATAGATATTAATATGTATATAATTGGAGAGAATCATATAATTAATGAAAAAAAAGTATAAGTAGGTAGAAAAAATTATAAAAAGGCATTCTTCAAAAACACCTCTATAATCAACTGAATTTCAATCATCCTAAAAAAGCTGCAAGATGTGTTTTTGTCCGGACAAAAACGATCTCGCCCAGGTAAAACCGTCGCGACTTCGGTTTTAGAGGCTCAGACAAAAGCAGATGTCTTGAAAATATTATTTTGCCAAAAAAGTGAAAAAGAACGGCAGAACTATGTGATTCAAAAATCCTGCAACGGAATTCCATTCCCATAAATAAAAAAAAGCCGGTAGTCTTTGTTTGTATTATACATATTATCAAGAAAATATTTTTCAACTCTGGAACAGCTAAAACTCATCATTGAAGATAGTTTAGTAGTTTTTCATTTTCAAAAGGGATCGGATTATATTTTTTCCATGCGGTTTCGGGAGCCTTATCCCCCGGCGACTAGTGTCTTCTTTTTTCGTTGCACCATTTGTAATAGTGTTCGATCACCATATTTTTATACGTTCTGCTTCTGGTTTGTACATTTTATCACCTTCCTTTATATTAAAGGTGATATAAAATGGCGTGAAGTTTTGCAGGGGCCCGATCACACGGAACTCATCGGGGGAATGCGGGTCCAGGTTGGAATTCGCACGCTGCAAAGCATCTTTTGAATTTACTTCTCCAGATAGTTGCGTAAGAAAGGAAAAATCTTTCATTGGGAGTCAGTCCGTCGATCCTTATCGTATCCTGTCCCTGTTTTGTTAATTTAAATGCATCATAGGCAATGTTGAGGCCACCGAGATCCGCGATGTTCTCACCGAGCGTTACCGCGCCATTCACATGAATAGTGTCAATGACTACGAAGCGATCGTATTGAGCTGCGACCAATTTCGTTTTGCTTACGAATTTCACGCTGTCATTGTGACTCCACCAGTTTTTCAGGTTTCCTTCCTTGTCATATTGCGCGCCCTGGTCGTCAAAGCCATGGGTCATCTCATGCCCGATCACCGTGCCGATGGCACCATAATTTAAAGCGTCATCGGCAGCGGGGTTGAAATATGGTGGCTGCAGAATGCCGGCAGGGAAAACAATTTCATTATACTTTGCATTGTAATAGGCACTTATTGTCGGCGGTGTCATATACCATTCCGTCTTGTCAACTGGCTTGTTGATTCTTTCCAGCTTCCTGCTAAATTCATTTTCCAGGCATGAATTGAAATTTTCAAAATATTTATTTTTAACTATTGACACCGTACTGTAATCCCTCCATTTGTCGGGATAACCGATCTTTTTAATAAGCGTATGCAGTTTGTCCTTTGCTTTGGCCTTGGTGGAATCGCTCATCCAGTCCAGCTTGTTAATGCGCGCCTCAAAAGCGGTTTGTAAATTATTTACCAGTTCTAACATCCTGGCTTTTGATGCAGCGGTGAAATAACCATTCACGTATATTTCTCCCAGGGCGTCACCAAGGTCATCATCCACAAAAGCAACCATCCTGAACCACCTGGGTTTCATTTGTTCCTGGCCAAAAATTGTTCTATCATAAAAATTAAAATCCGCATTCACAAATGCGGAGCTCAGGTAAGGAACGAATGTCCAAATAGTATAAAATTCAAGGTATGCCTTCCAATCGTCCAAACCAGCTTCGGTGAGTAATTGATTCAGTCGGATGAAATAAGCGGGTTGTTCGAGATTTACAGAATCCGTATGAATGCCAATGTCTGAAAGGGTAGATTTCCAGGAGAGAGCGGGCATTTGTTTATCCAGTTCAGCCACCGACATTTTATGATATGTGCTCTGAGGATCGCGGCGCTGCACCCTGGTCATGTGGGCTTCAGCCAATTGTTTTTCAAGGTTGAATACTTTCACCGTTTTATTTGCGGCGGTCGCAGAATCTTCACCGCAAAGCATGAACAGTGTCGCAATATACCGGTGATAGGCTTGCAGAATGGCCACGCCCGAACTGTCGTTTTTGAAATAGTAGTCCCGGTCGAGTAATGCAAGGCCTCCCTGACGAAGGGAGAGAATATTCATTTTACTATTCTTCGCATCTGGCACGACACGGATTACATAGATCAGGTCTTGATTTTCTTTCCGCAGGATGTTGGCAAATTTCAAAATATCAGGCACACTTTGGATGGCTGCAATTTTTTCCAGGTAGGGTTTTAAGGGCTCGTAACCGCGCTTTTCAATGGTTACAGTGTCCATCCCTGAGGCGTAGAGATCGCCAACTTTCTGCCCGATGGTTCCTTTAACCTGATTTGTTCCGGAAAGACTATCCAGTAGTGAATGCAAATTATCCTGCGTAGAATTATATAAATCGCCCATTACGCCGACTCCGCTCTCGGAAGGGGGAATAACCGTCTTACTTATCCACTTGCCATTTACATAGCGATAAAAATTATCTCCCGGCCTCGCGGAAGAATCTATGTTGAAAAGCTCCGGGGCTTTGATATCCTTAGTATTCTGTTCCGTCTCTTGGCAGTAGGCACTCATCATCAGCACCCAAAGGCTGCAGAACATTGTAATAAATGTTCTCATATAAAAATTATGTTGACATTAAAGGTATGCGAATCTGGCAGGATAAACTTCAAAAAGGAATTATAAGAAATAAAAGCGAATGAGAACCTCCGTCAACAGCTCCCGCATTCGGCGGGACCAACCGCCAACCAATAAGTTACTTCCCGATACAAAAAGTACCGCACAGCCGGGGCCATTAGTATGGTTGTACTTTTTGAAAGTTGAATCCATTTGTACGGAAATGGAATCATTGTTTGCTTGCGCGGGTGATTGACTAATAGATCCAAAAAGAAGTAAGGCTGATAAATAGAATATCCTTTTCATTTTATCGATATTTGATCGCTCAAAATTACTATTGATGAATATGTAGCTGACAAATTTTCCGCCAGACCATTATCTTTACTGCTGAACAACGTTTACCAATGAAGGCCGGAACCTTGTTCTACATAACCTTCCTGATCGTCCGGGGCCTCTCCGCTCAACCCCAGGTCTACGCATTGTCAGGATCGGTAACAGATTCCGCAACCAATAAACCCATTGCCGCTGTTAGTGTTTTTCTGAATGGTACCTCCAAAGGAACCACTACCCATGACGATGGCCGCTTCTTCCTCACCGGCATCCCGGCTGGCGGCTATCAGCTCATCATCTCGGCCGTCGGCTATGCGACCTTCCAGACCTTGATCAACACGAGCCGGCTTCCATCTAACCTGAATGTAACCCTTCATGGCCGGGCGTCCGAACTGGTGGCCGTCACCGTCAAACCTGAAATTCAGAACGGCTGGAATAAGTGGGGCGGAACATTCGTTGACAATTTTATCGGCACTACTGACAACGCATCTTCCTGTACGATAGAAAACAAGGATGTACTGCGATTCCATTATTATCGAAAAAGCAAGCGCCTTGTCGTTAGCGCGGTCGCACCCCTGATCATCGTTAACAAAGCGCTTGGCGATACCGTCGAATACCGTTTTGGAGCATTCAGCTATAACTTTTCCGATGGAGTAGTCCAGTTTAATGGCTATCTTTTTTTCCGGGAAATGACCCCAACTTACAGCGGCCAGCAGCGGGTATGGGAAAGCGCCAGACAGCGTGCTTATCTTGGATCCTTGAGACACTTCATGCGAAGCTTGTACCAGGGCCGGCTTCAGCAGGAAGGTTTTCTTATTTTACACCAGGTAAAAAAGCCAAATACAGAGAAGGAGCGGGTAAAAGCGATTTACAATCCGGCGGTTGCCGGCAGAAGCGGCATTTCCTCCGACAGCCTCCGCCATTACCGGAAAGTGCTTCGCGAGCCCGATTATTTTATTCGTACCCTAAATAACTACGATACCCTCCTGACGGTTAATGCTGACCGCACCCGGTCTTTTCATTTTACCGGCATCTTTACGGTCGGCTATGGTAATTTTCAGCTTGGTATCCCCAAGACCTCGTCCAGTATGGAACTGACCTTGCCCGAGTCGCTTCAGATCGAAGAAAATGGAAACTATTCCCCGCTGAACATCCTGTTATTGAAGGGGGCCTGGGCAAAGACCGAGATGGTTGCAAATCTCCTCCCCAGCGACTACACGCCGCCACCGCTGCCATAGCATCGCTTACGCCAGCCCGTGCCAGGCGTTCTCCAATGGCTATTCTTATAGAGGAACTTGTTCTACCAAAACTTCGTTTCCTGCTTTATCATAATAAGTGCAAGTCATTTTATCAAGGCAAACAAACCACTTTTCAATTCCTGTTTCAGCACAGTGTTTGCAGAAAGCAGGATAGTCTGTTTCACCCATCTGATGAATTTTCAGATAATGCTTAAACTTTGTTTTGTCGCTGGAATGAGCAACAACCCTGTCTTCATACATTGGTTTTGACGAAGTTCGATAATCATTGGCACCAAAGTACTCGGTGTGGCTGTCTTTTACCCAGGTTTCATAAGCTATAACATGCAAGGCTTTGATTTCCTGAATGTATTTAGGAAAATCTGCTCCCGATTTTACTTTGCTGTGAGCTGCTTTGATTTGTTCTACCGTAAACATTTTTTTATTTTTTGTTGTACAGTAAAAGTCGGAAACTGTCAGCCCGGGGAATTGTAAAAAATCGTTTTTTTACAGAAAACGCTTGAAGCTTTCCGGGGTATCGCCCGTATATTGTTTGAAGTCTTTGATAAAGTGCGCCTGGTCAAAAAAGTTATTGTCGTAGCAAATCTCAGTCAGTGATTTGCTGTTACCCAAATTATCGAGTACCGCATTAAAACGAACAATAGAGGCGAATTTTTTGGGTGTTGTTCCCACTAATTTTCTAAACCGTTTCTCAAACGGGCTCTGACTGATAAAAAGCCGCTCGTTGAGCTCCTTTATTCGAATTGTTCCTTTTGTCTGATATATGATTTTTACGGCCTCTATAATTAATTTGTCTGTCTGAATGTCCTTGAGTTGTGAAAGCAAGAACCTTTCTACGATCTGAATGCGTTGTTTATCAGTGCGGGCAACCGTTAGTTTTTCTTCCATTTCGCTAACGCTGCTCCTGTCGAAGATATTTTCAAGCGAAACGCTGAGGTTGAAAAGTTCGTGGGCAGGATGTGAAGCAAAATGTGCAAACCCGATTTCAGTAAAGTATACCAAAATGGTCCCTATGTTAGCCGAGTTCCTGAAGGTCTTATAACTATCGGAAATTCCCGTGATGCCCGCTGCCGTCAGTTTATCTTCGCTTTTGTTTTTGATGGTCGAAAGCTGGCCGCGATATTGAAACCCGATCACAAGCCCTGTGGATGGAAATACTTTGTACTCCGTTTCAACGTCATTCTCCGACACTGCAAAATATTTAATGTAGTGCTTTAATTGATCTGTTGGTATGAATTTGTCAAATCTCATTCTGGCGAAAGGTAAATTTTTCCTTTCCTCTCAAACAGTTTTTAATATCCTTGCTCCCCCGCATCAGGTGCTGGCTGTATCAAACCATCAGCTCCGGGCATTCTGTATTGAATTCCTGCTGCGAACACGAGGATCATACCAGGGCGCGGTGGAAATGTATTTGAGGTAGCAAATTGGTAAGTGGGGAAGGCTGGGAGTATTCGACAATACCCGGGGGACATAGTAAAATATTAGTTATCTAAATTATATCTGATATAGAAAAGAACCAAATTAAAGGCAGAGATAAGCCAGACTTTTTAAGATCAGGCTTAATTGAGGCTTATTACTGGCTTATCTATGGGTTATATCTGGCTTAATTAACTTATAAAATAAATTTACAGTACTACCTCTAATTCCACCCTCAGAATCACTTTGCCCTCCCTGATCCGGCAATTTTTTGGATTTATATCAACTCCCGAACCGGGTTGATTTTAAAAACAGTTCCAGATTAACCCCCCGGTTTTAACCTGGGCCATCGTTTAAACGAAATTTTTATTTCTTCAGGGTTTGCTTTGGAAAACCCAAATGTCAATGCGACCCTTTCTTCTGCAACCTGTATAATCTTTTTACATTAGGACGTCCAGATATCCGATATTGGCTAAAAGGGGATCTTTCTTTTTCCCTGAACTATTTTTCTGTATCAGTTGAAAAATTTTGATTTCAATTTTTGAAACAATAGGCCGCCTTGTTTTAAAAATAACCAATACAGGATTTCATTTGCTGATTTTATTTTTCAGATTCAAACAAATATTCTTTGAATCAGTTTTCCGAATTATAGGGTGTTCTTTAGCCGGTATTATGCTTATTTGCTAATTCCTTAACTTTATCTTCTTTTAAAAGTTTCCAGTGAAAAACATATTTCTTAAATACTCCCTTTTTTTAACACTGCTGTTTCTTAATCGTCCAACCTTCGCCCAAAAGGATGCGGTCCCAAACCTCGACGCCCTGGCGAATCAATTCATGACAAGTATTAAAGCCGATAATAAGGAATTTATTCTTGTCCATACGGATAAAGGAGTTTACAATGCCGGGGAAGCCATCTGGTTTCAGGCATATTGTTTAAATGAGGAATCTCATAAATTTTTTCGAAAGAGCAGGAGTTTGTTTGTCGACCTGGTCAATGACAAAGACAGTGTTGTTCGCCAATTAATTCTTAACCTCCAGATGCAAAAAACCAATGGAAATATTATCCTGCCGGCATCATTACCCGAAGGTTACTACTGGCTTCGTGCCTTTACAAAAAATATTTTGCAGAAGGATGCTAATCTTATCTGGGTGCAACCGGTCTATCTGATAAATAACGAAAGTGCACATGGCAGGCCGAAGGCATCAAAAACTTCTGTAATTGTACGCGATACCTCGGATCAAAGCAGACCTGTTATTACATTTTTTCCGGAAGGAGGTTCTATCATTTCGGGTACAGACAATGTTGTAGCTTTCCGTTCCTGGGATCAGCATGGGAATCCGATTGATGTATCAGGTTATGTCACAGATAGCTATGATACTGCGGTATCTGTTAGTAAATTCAAGACGAGCATGCCCGGGTTCGGTAAATTCAAATTCACTGCATGGAAATCCAGGAAGTATACTGCGCATATAAAATGGAATGGTAAGAAGGAATTCAGCTATTCACTTCCGTTGATTAATCAATATGGCTATCAATTATCCGTAACGGGAGATGGGCCGGATGGTTTAACGGTTCAGGTTTCGCTCGGTGATTCACTCTATAAAAAAGATAAAACAAGTTATCTTATAGGAGTAAGCAGGGATAGTCTTTGTTTTGCCAGCGTAGGAAGCGATATGTATGTGGTCAATATACCTAAATCCAGATTTCCGGAAGGCAGCGCCACGTTGTTATTGTTTGATGACCAGGGCAAGATCGAAAGCCAGCGGTCGGTTTACATTCCACGAAAAGATATTGATGTGGACCTGAGAACAAATAAGGAAAATTATGGACCGAGGGAAAAAGTTGACCTCTCCGTTTCCCTCGATAGTACAGACAATAAAAATGAGATGGCCCTCCTGTCTGTAGCAGTCACTGATGATCATCTAGTGAATTTCCATGCCCAGGAAGGAAACTGGATAAAATGGCAAAGAGGAAATCCGGAATTGCCTGCATCTCTTGCAAATCCTGATGCAGAAGAGTGGGACCTCCTGATGCTGACGCAAAATAATTTGGTCGCTGATTGGAAATACAACCAGAATGGGACCGGGTTCGCTTCAGAATCAACCCAGGATGACTACGATATCATGGGCATTAGCGGGAAAGTGCTCGACAGAAAAGATGAACCGGTGCCCAACCAGATCGTAACCCTGGTCTCAAAGCAAAGTGGCGCCCTATTTGAATCAGATACGACGGATGCTGCCGGCCACTTTTATTTCCCTTTTTCAGATGTGGATGGCGTTCCATTCAGTCTTCGCGCGGTAAGCGGAACGGGCCAGGATAAGAAAATTGTAATGGATAGCATGCGGTTTCCCCTTTTTCGCACCCCTGCCCATTTGAAAAAATATTTTTCGCAGGAGGAAGTGGATTCGATCATGGCACTCAGGGACCGGGCACCGGAACTGGTCGCGGTTGCGGGAAGAGGAAAGGAATTGAAACCTGTCATCGTAAGAGGCACGCAACCCTCCACTTATGAGCAGAGTAGACGAATGAGTCAGTTTACAACGATTATCACATCTGATGAAATAGAAAGGGACCGGAAGGGACCAAACAATATAGGCAACATACTATTAAGAACCCCGGGGCTTACCCTGAGAAACGGGTTCCTTGTTATGGAGGGCGGAGGACGTGAAATGGGGGCCAGTAGTGAACCCCTGATCGTGGTAGATGGTGTTCAGGTGCACATTGATGCTGATATTACGATAGAAACAAACCGCAGCCCGGATATCAACTATCTTAATGGATTGGAGGGAAGTATTGATTTTATAGAAGTGCTTACCGGGCCCCAGGCCGCGATGTATGGAATGCAAGGGGATAATGGAGCCATTCTCGTTTATTCAGACAATGGAAGGAATAGAGGATCAGCCGGAAACAATGGATTCCTGAATTATGTACATAAGGGATATTTCAATCCACCTGAATTTCCCCAGCCGGCTTATGATAAAAAGGAAATAAAAAAGGCCGCCGTTCCGGATCTTCGATCAACCATATATTGGTCAGGGAATGTTTTAACGGACCTGCAGGGCAAGGCCAGGCTTAGCTTTTATACTGCCGATGCCGCTACTTCGTATACGGTAATAGTGACCGGGGTAACAACAAGCGGAGATCTTTTATATAAAGCAATTCACATAAATGTCGGCAGCTCCCAGCATTAGGCCCATCCAGCCATGTTAATGGATATCTGAATCCCAATTATCCAATCCAAGTATTTTCCTGCCCAGGGGAGATAAAGTTGCCGTGCCATACCTTTTTTGTTCCCATTCACGGGGATCGCCGGGAAATGCATATCCTTCGGGGGCGATCCTTTCTTTCCAGGAATTGATTCTCCACTGCCTTAACGGCTGATTATTTTCTTCTGCGGGCATCATGGAAATGTATTGTGCAATGCGCACTTTATCCTTACTTAAATTCGGACGGATGCCATGGGGCTCGAGGCTGTTAAAGATCAGCAGATCCCCGGCTTCCAGCTTTACCCTGACCAGCTCAAAACCAGTTATGTCGGGCTGGAAATGATTGCGATCAGCAGGTTGGGTTAGTTTCCAGGTTTCATAAGTTCTGTATAATTCAGGGATACATTGAAAGCCGCCCATGTTTTCGTCAGTCTGGTCGCCCAAGGCCAGTACACCCTGAACGTTCTGGGGTTTTGTTTCCGGATCATAATCCCAATGAATAAATCCTTTGTATTCATGCCCGGGACGTGCAGGAAAATTCAGGTTTGCCCGGTCGATCGTACACCATAATTTTTCAGTACCCCAGATATCGGCGAAAGCAGCATGTATCCGCGGTACTTGCCGGTTCTCCCAGAGCCATTGATGGTTGTAAACTTCCACCATGCCGGTATTCGTCAATTCCTTCATCTGCATTTCTGCGCGGGGAGGCGTGTACCAGGTTTCCTGATCAGATGGGTTCTTTTCTTCAAATTCCCAGAGAAATGCCGCCGTTTTTTCAGCCTGGTCTTTTGAAATGGCATGTTTAACTATTACGTATCCATTGTGTATCCAGAACTTCCAGTCCTCCTCATTCAGCACGCGAAGTGGTTTACCGTCGCTCCGGTCATTTAATTTGATTTTACTGCTGGCCGCCGTGGAAGGATTCCCTGGAATGTCCCTGTGGGCATTATCGGGTATCATCGTCGGGGCCATTGTTTGTTGTTGCATTTTATAAGTTTTGATGGATTCAGGACCCAAAATTCGTATACCTGGGTGCTTCTGCCAACTGCCTGGTTGACCAGAATATGCTCTGTATTGACAATTTTCATTATAAATTTTCAGAAAAACAGGGTTTTAAGAGTAATTTAGTTCATATGAAGATACAGCGCGAAGTCGTTTTACCAGGGGAAGGCCAGTCTTTCCGCTTGTTTACGCCCAGTCTGAAAAATTATTTTTTCTGGCACTATCATCCGGAATATGAATTGGTTTATGTGGAAGCGCCTGCAGGAATACGCCATGTAGGTCAGCATGTGTCCGGTTACACGGAAAGCGATCTCGTGCTGATCGGTCCGAATATTCCCCATTTGAATTTTGACTATGGCCTTAAAACGGAATACAGACAGATCGTAGTCCAATTGAAGCAGAACTTTTTAGGAAATGCGCTTGAACACACACCAGAACTAACGGGCATCAGTAAGCTATTTGAGAAGGCCGCATATGGAATTTCCTTTTCAGGGAAAACAAAGGAACTGGTTGCCGGGCAATTGAAGAGGATGCAGGGGCTCCCTCATTTTAACCAGTTGATGCTCCTGATGCAGATATTTCAGGAACTGGCCGGTTCCAAAGATGCCATGACGCTGAACGAAATTGACACGAGTGTAAAAATATTCCTCAATGATAAAATCAGAATGTCTTCTGTGTACGAATATATCCAGGCGCATGTTGACCGCCATGCGGATGTAAATGAGGTGGCTTTCAGGGTCCACATGAGTACGGCGGCTTTTTGCCGCTATTTTAGAAAGCAGACCAATATGACGTTTACCGATTTTGTGAATCAATACCGGATCAGTCAGGCCAAAACCTTATTGTTAAAGAACAAAACAGTTTCCGAAACCTGTTATGCCGTTGGATATGAAAGCGCATCGCACTTCAATAAGCTTTTCAGAAAACATACCGGAGAGAACCCTTCCCAGTTTAGAAAAAAATGGCTTTTGCAAAATTGATTATGGCCCCATCATGGTGATACCTCATTCGAAAATGTTATAAATCAGCGCATAAGAAGAAATTTTTCGCGGCGGTGCTTTTTGGCACGAATTTCCTATCCGTTTGGGTATGAAGGGCATCGTTAAATTCTGCACCGGGATCACGGCAAAAATCCTTGATTTCACTTTCGCTGGTTATGGCCTGGTGTGTGATACCGTATTCCTGAAAATTATTTTTTATTATGTGCGGTTTCCCTTCGTTTCCGGCCGCAGGCTGATCGTGGAGTTTTTGAAACGATCCCGATTCCGGCATATATATACCCGTATTGCTGAAAAAATGACCGGCCTGAAGAATTTACAGGAGAATCAAAAATGGTATTTACGCGAAAGATAATATCAGCTCACCTTCACGGGAACAACCAGGCGGAATCCATTACCATGAATATTTACAATTTCGATATTGGTATCGTCGCGCAGGTACTTTCTGAGCTTGGCGATATACACATCCATGCTTCTGCCATTAAAATAAGTATCGCTTCCCCAGATTTTTTTCAGGGCGGCTTCCCTCGGCAATAAATCATTCAGGTGTTCGGCGAGCATTTTCAGAAGTTCGTTTTCTTTGGGAGAAAGCGTTTGGGTCTGACCGTTATGGTTAAGTTCACGCAGTTTCGGATTGAAATGATAGAAGCCGAGATCAAATTCTTTATTGTCGGCTTCTTTATTGAAATCGTCATTTCTTTTTAAGATGGCCTTGATTTTCATCAGGAGCACTTCGCTGTCGAAGGGCTTGGTGATATAATCATCAGCTCCGAGTTTGTATCCCTGTATGATATCCTCCTTCATCGTTTTTGCGCTCAGGAAAAACAGCGGAACATCCGGGTTTACATCGCGGATTTCTTCGGCAAGTGTAAATCCATCCATATGGGGCATCATCACATCCAGCAGGCAGAGATCTATGTGCTCCCTTTGAAAAGCGGCGAGCCCCAGCCGCCCGTCCCGTTCCAACGTCACGTCAAAATCATTCAGCTCCAGATAATTCTTTAATACCATCCCGAGATTGGGGTCATCTTCGCATAACAGGATTCTAGGCTTTTTTCCGTCCATATTTCAGTTTGTCTACAAATAAAATTAATTCATTTCCGGTTAAGGCTGATCGGGCTGTAATTTTTTGTTAATACTCCCTGTTCGGAGGGCAGTCCGGAATGCCATCCAAACTGTATCTTTGTTCGTTATAATCAATCTGATGGAAGCAAATTTCAATCCGGATAAACAGCATACGTTAAACCAGGCAATCAGCATTTCGGGAACCGGGCTCCATACCGGGATTAATGTTGACATGACCCTGGGCCCAGCAAATGCCGGATTCGGTTTTCAATTTCAGCGCATTGACCTGGCTGGCAGGCCCATGATTAAGGCCGACTGCGACCTGGTAACGGATACTTCGCGGGGAACGACCCTGGAGGAGAATGGCGCCAAAATCAGCACAGTAGAGCATATTCTGGCCGCACTGGTTGGGATGGGCGTGGACAATTGCCTGATCGAACTGAATGGACCTGAAATACCCATTATAGACGGCAGTTCCGAGCCTTTTGTCGAAATTATTGACGAAACCGGCTTGATGGAGCAGGATGCGGCAAAAGCCTGGTACAGTATCGATAATAATATTACCTACTACGATGAAAAGAAAAGAGTGGAAATGACCGCCATGCCGGCCCTGGAATACAAGGTGACCACCCTGATTGATTTCAACAGTCCCGTGCTGGGCACACAACACGCCGGATTAAAAACCATTCACGATTTCAAAACAGAGATCGCTCCCTGCCGCACGTTTTGCTTTTTGCATGAACTGGAGATGCTGCTGGACAATAACCTGATCAAGGGAGGGGACATCAATAACGCGATTGTGATCGTGGACAAGAAAGTGACTAAAGAAGAAATGAGCAGGCTTGCAAAAGCATTTGGCCGCGAGAATATGGAAATAAAAAGCGGCGGCTACCTCAATAACCTCGAGCTCCGGTTTCCAAATGAACCGGCTCGCCACAAGCTGCTCGACGTGATCGGAGACCTGGCGCTTGTAGGATACCCGATAAAGGGCCATGTAATAGCCAGCCGGCCGGGCCATTCCACCAATGTGGAATTTGCCAAAAAGATCAAACAGTACATCCGTAAAAATAAGCATGTGAGAAATACGCCGGTATATGATCCCAATCAGCAACCGATCTTTTCCAGTCAGCAGATCGAAAAGACCCTTCCGCACCGCTATCCCTTTTTATTGGTAGACAAGATCATTGAACTAACGGATAAGCATATCGTCGGAATAAAAAATATCACATTTAACGAACCGTTTTTTGTAGGCCATTTTCCCGGTAATCCGATCATGCCTGGTGTTCTGCAGGTGGAAGCCCTGGCACAGACGGGCGGCATACTGGCCATCAACGCCATGGCGGGCGGGGGTCAGTATGATACCTATTTCCTGAAGATTGACAATTGCAAGTTCAAGCAAAAAGTAGTTCCGGGAGACACCATGGTGATGAAAATGGAGCTGCTGAATCCAATCCGCAGAGGAATTGTGGAAATGCGCGGGACAGTTTTTGTCGGTAATAAAGTGGTAACGGAAGCAGACCTGATGGCCCAGCTTGTAAAGCGAAGTTAATTTATCGGAAATGCGCCAAATAAGTTTATTTTTGTAGGGCTGGGTTACGCTCAGCATTTTTTATGAAGGAACCTGCAATGATCAAAAATGAAGTTTCACCCAGGCTGCCGGCCGTAACCCCATCAATCGAGGAAAGAATGATTCATCCCCATACGTATATTCATCCTAATGCCCGGGTAGCTACGAACGTGAAAATTGATCCTTTCTCGGTCATTCACCAGGATGTGGAAGTGGGGGAAGGAACCTGGATCGGTTCTAACGTAACAATCATGGAAGGCGCAAGGATCGGCAAAAATTGCCGGATCTTTCCCGGCGCCGTTATTGCTGCCATTCCACAGGATCTGAAATTCCAGGGTGAATATTCAAATGTATTTATTGGCGATAATACCACGATCCGCGAATTTGTCACAGTAAATCGTGGTACTAAAGACCGGGAAAAAACCTCCATCGGGAACAACTGCCTGATCCAGGCCTATTGTCATCTTGCACACGATTGTATCGTGGGAGACAATTGCGTAATGAGCAATAATACCCAGGTTGCCGGTCATGTGATTATTGACGATTATGCCGTTCTGGGTGGTATGTGTGCTATCCACCAGTTTGTAAAAGTGGGCCGGCATTCTTTCATTCAGGGTGGTTCATTAGTCGGGAAGGATATTCCGCCCTACATCAAGGCCGGAAGGCTTCCGCTTAGTTATTGCGGCGTAAATTCCGTGGGGCTGAAGAGAAGGGGCTTCACCATCGACAAGATCAACCATATCCTGGATATTTACCGGATCATTTATAACAAGGGTTTGAATACCTCCCAGGCGCTTGAATTCCTCGAAGAGGAGTTTTCGGCTACTGATGAACGTGATGAAATAGTAACATTTATCCGGGAAAGCGGCCGCGGCATCATAAAACGCTACAGTAAAAGCAACCTCGATGAGGATTACGCTGACTGATGCCGGTAAGCGGTTTAACCGGGAATGGGTATTCCGTCACCTCAATTATGAATTTTCTCCACCTGACAGGTACGCGATAACCGGTCCGAACGGTTCTGGAAAATCCACTTTACTTCAATTCGTTGCCGGCGCCCTCATGCCCAGTGAGGGGAAAATCTCCTGGCTGGATTCCCTTGAGATAGAACCGACTGCAATCTTTAAATATCTTTCCATTGCAGCGCCTTATCTGGAAACGGTTGAAGAGATGACGGCCAACGAATTTTTCAGATTTCATCAACGGTTCAAGCCTTTTCTGCCAGGAATAAGCATTCCTCATATACTGGATATTATTGGCCTGACGCGGGCCGGCGATAAGCAGGTCCGGTATTATTCCTCCGGCATGAAACAACGGGTAAGGCTGGCCCAGGCTTTTTTTTGTGATACGCCGGTATTGCTGCTCGACGAACCTACCACAAACCTGGACGCGCCTGGAATATTACTATACCATCAGCTTATTCAAAATTATTGCGATAAAAGACTTGTGCTTGTTAGTTCGAATGATCCACAGGAATTTTCATTTTGCAGTAGGACGATCGAGATGGATAAATTAAAAAGTAAAAATTAAAAAGTAAAAATTGGAGCGCTCCAATTTTTACTTTTTAATTTATCGCTGACTCGCAATTAAAAGATTCAAGTCAGTGTACTTCAGGTCAAAGCGCTGGCTGAGGTGAAAATTGGTGAGCGCGCCTTTGAACATGTAAATACCGCTGCGTAAATGGATTTTGTGCCATACCAGGTTTTCAAATCCTCCGTCTTCAGAAGCTTCGAGCAACAAGGGCGTGATCACATTACTGATCGCCTGCGAGGCCGTTCTGGCAAAGCCGGACGGAATATTCGGAACACAATAATGAATCACGCCATATTTGATAAAAGTCGGATGCTCATGGGAAGTGATCTCCGAAGTTTCAAAGCAACCCCCGCGGTCAATACTTACGTCAATGATCACACTGCCGGCCCGCATATTGCTGACCATCTCCTCAGTGACCACAACCGGCGTCCGGCCGGATTGGGACGAGAGTGCACCTACGGCCACTTCGCAGCTTTTTAATTGTTTGGAAAGAATGCGAGGTTCAATTACTGAAGTATAGATCCTGAATCCGATATTATTCTGAAGTCTTTTCAACCGGGAGACGCTGTTATCAAATACTTTCACTGAGGCCCCCAGCGCAAGGGCAGCGCGGGCCGCATACTCTCCTACGATACCAGCCCCCAGGATAATTACTTTTGTCGGCGGAATGCCCGAGATTCCACCAAGCAGAACACCCTTGCCATGGTTGGCCGAACTAAGATATTGAGCCGCAACCAGCATAACGGCACCTCCCGCAATCTCACTCATGCTGCGGACGATCGGATAACTGCCGCTGTCGTCTTTTAAATTTTCAAATGAAATACCCGTGATGCGTTTGGACATCATCTTTTCCAGGAGCGCTGCTTTCAGAGCGGATAAATGAATGGGTGAAATGATCGTCTGGTTCATCTGCAACAAAGACAAATCCTCTTCCACTACAGGCGCAGACTTTACAAGGGTGGGACATTTATACACTTCCGCCTTATCGTAAACAATGCGGGCTCCCGCTTCACTGTAATCTTTATCCCTGTAATGCGCCGCTTCACCGGCATCGTGCTCAATCAATATCTCATGCCCGTTGCTGATCAGCACGCTTACTGCTTCCGGCGTCAGGCCGATACGGTTCTCCTGAAAAGCGGTTTCTTTGGGAACCCCGATGCGAAGCACACTGGATTTTGGTTTTACGTCCAGCGTCTCTTCCAGGGTTTCATAGCTGAAGGAAGTGCTGATAAAGGGTTTCTGCTGCGTCATGATTTCGGGACTTTTCCCCCGGTTTAAGGTCGGTCAATGGAGGGGGTGAAAATTACAATTTTATCCTGAATCTATATGGATTATGATGCGGTTGTCCTTATTTTTCTCCTGGTTTTATCCAGCACTTCAATCAGCAGATGAATAGTTCCCGGTGGAAAAATACCCGGCGCTCTTTCCGGCCATTCCACAAGGCAGATTTCGCCCGAATAAAGACAGTCCTCTATCCCTGCCCGAACGGCTTCTTCCTCATCCTTTAAACGGTAAAGGTCCAGGTGATAAATAATCCCATCGGGAAAGCGGTATTCATTGATCAGGGAGAAAGTCGGACTTCCTACCAGGTCTTCAACTCTTTTTGTTTCACAAAGTGCCTGAATAAAGGTTGTTTTTCCTGCCCCCATCCTTCCTTCGAAAGCAAATACCTTTTTATCCGCATTGACTAACCAGAATTCATGGGCAACTGCCCTGATGTTTGAAAGTGTAAACGTCCTTTCCATCCCTCAAAGATAGATCCGTTCTTATTCCTGAAATAGATAACCATGCCGGTTAGGATTTTGTAAATTTGCCGCTTGCTTTTACGAATATCAAGTTAATGGAAACAGTAAACTGGAAAGTGGAAGGCATGAGCTGCAGCGCATGCGCGCAAACGATTGACGGATTCCTGAAAAAGAAGGGAATGCAGGGGGTGAACGTGAGCCTCACTGCGGGAGAAGTGAGTTTTCAGAATGCCCCCTCTCTGCCGGAATCTGATCTCAAAAAAGGCATTTCGAATCTGGGCTATTTTGTAGCGGATGGAACTGCCAGGAAAAAACCCTTAAATAAATTTCTCTTTTACCTTGGCATCTGTGTGCCGTTCACTGTTCTGCTGATGTTGCATATGCTTGGTCGCCATGGTTTTCACTTTCTTCAAAATGCCTGGGTGCAGTTGGGCCTATGTATCCCGGTCTACCTTACCGGAATGACTTATTTTGGCAGAAGTGCCATCAGCAGTCTCCGCCAGCGAATGCCGAATATGAATGTGCTGATCGCCCTCGGGGCAACAGCAGCTTTTGCTTATAGCTTTGCCGGAACCGTTCTCCGCCTGGGCGATTCCTATCTTTTCTATGAAACCTCAGCAGCCATCATCACGCTTGTATTTCTCGGGAATTATATCGAGGAACGCTCGCTCCATGGCACGCAAAAGGCATTGCAATATCTGTTGAAATCGCAGGAATCGAGGGCCAACATGATCGCATTTGACGATCATCACCAGGAGATCATCTTTCCGGCAGACAGCCGCCAGCTTCGCAGCGGGGATCTGATCCTGATAAAAACCGGCGAACAGGTTCCTGCTGATTCAAAAATACTCTGGGGAGATGCCCAGGTGGATGAAGCCATTATCACGGGAGAAAGCCTGCCACTCAGCAAGCATCCTAAAGATTTGCTTATCGGCGGAAGCCTGATACTGGAGGGGACTGTAAAAGCCCAGGTTACGAATGCTGCAAAAGATTCGGTCCTGTCTAATGTGGTCAACCTGGTAAAACGGGCGCAGCTGGACAAACCGAAAATCCAGCTGCTGGCCGATCGCATCAGCTCTATTTTCGTTCCGGTTGTCATCTGCATCTCCTTAATCTGTTTTCTGGTTAATTATTTTCTCCTGCATGAGCTTAGTGCTGCCTTTATGCGGAGCATTGCCGTTTTGGTTATCGCCTGCCCATGTGCCATGGGTCTCGCCACTCCCGCAGCTATTGCAGTCGGTCTTGGCCGCGCCGCACGCAACGGTATCCTGTTTCGCAATGCACACAGCCTGGAAATATTTAAAGATATAGGCCAGGTTGTTTTCGACAAAACCGGCACACTCACTACAGGATCTTTCAGTATCAGCCGTTTTGAAATTCAGGAAACCGGACTTTCAGATCCGGATTTTAAACATATTTTATTTTCGCTGGAAAAATATTCCAATCATCCGCTTGCTCAATCCATTGCCCGCACCTGGAAGAGCCAGGGAGAGATCAGGTGGTCCGTTATTGATGAAATAAAAGGCCTGGGTATTCGCGCCCTGGATATGGAGGGAAACGAATACAAAGCCGGGTCGGGCAAATTTACCGGCAGGGCAAACGATGGCGATCATGATATTTATGTATTGAAGAATAACTCGCTATTAGGATGGGTGGATATGCAGGATGAAGTCCGTCCTGAAGCTCCTGCAGTTAGTGCGTTATTTCAGGGAAAGGAACATGCGGACCATATTACTGAGCGGGGACCGCTTAAAGAAATGCCGCGATACTGCGGATGCGCTGGGAATAGACGAAGTGATCGCGGAACAGTCACCTGCACAGAAACTGGATCAGATAGAACGGCTTTGTACTCAGATGCCGACTGCCATGGTCGGGGACGGAATCAACGACGCTCCGGCCCTGGCGAAAGCAACCCTTGGTATTTCGATGAGTGCAGCTTCCCAGATTGCGTTGCAAACCGCCGATGTGGTGCTGATGAACAGCGGCATTAAGAAACTGCCACTTTCGATCCAGTTGGGGAAACAGACTTTTATCACCATCCGTCAAAATCTTTTCTGGGCATTTTTTTACAATATCATTGCAATTCCCGTTGCTGCGGCAGGATTGCTTACGCCGGCTATCGGGGCTTTGTTGATGGCTTTAAGCGATGTGGTGCTGCTGATCAATTCCTCCAGGTTATTTGTTAAAAAGCTAATGTAATTTTAATATTTATTTTTATTGCATGGACCGTTCTCCGCACGAAATCTTAAAATCATATTGGAATTATGAATCGTTCCGTCCATTGCAGGAAGATGTCGTGCTTTCTGTACTGTCGGGGAAGGACACACTTGCGCTGATGCCGACGGGCGGGGGAAAATCCATTTGCTTCCAGGTGCCTGCCATGATAAAAGAAGGCCTGTGCCTCGTGGTAAGTCCCCTGATCGCCCTGATGAAAGACCAGGTTCAGCAGTTGCGGAATAAAGGAATCACGTCTTTCGCCATTTATTCCGGAATGACCAGAAAGGAAGTGATTTCTACGCTTAAACTTGCTATGGCCGGCAATTGTAAATTCCTTTATGTTTCCCCTGAGCGGTTGGAGACGGAACTCTTCAGGGAATTTCTACCTGCCCTGCATGTTAATCTGATTGCCGTGGATGAAGCACATTGTATTTCCCAATGGGGATATGATTTTCGGCCGCCTTATCTGCGGATTGCTGCGCTGCGGGAAGAACTTCCATCTGTTCCTTTGCTTGCCCTGACAGCTTCTGCAACGCGGGAGATACGGGAGGATATTTGTTTCCGTCTGAAAATGGTTGAGCCAGTTATTTTCACCCAATCCTTTCTAAGACCCAATCTTTCTTTCAGCGTTTTGAAATCTGCATCCATTTTCAATTCGATCACTGGCATCCTGCGCAAGCAGGAGGGAAGCGCCATCATTTATTGCAGGAACCGCAGGCGCACAAAAGAAATCAGCGACCTGCTGAACATGCATGGCATTCCGGCAGATTATTATCACGCGGGGCTCGAACCGGAACAACGGAGCGGCAAACAAGACCGGTGGATGAAGAATGCAGTTCGGATAATGATATGTACAAACGCTTTCGGGATGGGCATTGATAAGCCGGATGTCCGCCTGGTTTTGCATGCCGACCTTCCTGATTGCCTGGAAAGTTATTACCAGGAAGCAGGCCGCGCGGGAAGGGATGGGAAAAAAGCTTTTGCAATTTTATTATACAATGATCAGATGCAGGAAGGCCTGGAGGGGCAGCATAAAATACAATATCCCCCGCTGGAATATATCCGCGAAGTTTATCAGGCTGCTGTGAATTATTTACAGGTGCCTCTGGGAACAGTGAATGTCTATTACCCCTTCGATTTCAATGATTTCCTGAAAAGATTTTCTTTTGATGCCAAAAAGGCGAATGCCGCCATGCAAATACTCGGGCAAGAAGACCTGCTTACGCTGAATGAAACCGTATTCAAACCGGCCACGGTTTATTTTATTAGCGGAAAAGATGTGCTCTACGCTTTTGAAAATGAAAACCCATCGCTGGAACCATTGATTAAAGTGATGCTGAGAACTTATTCCGGCATCTATGATCAACCGGTTTCCATTCACGAAAAGCAACTGGCATTTCTGTTGAAATGGTCGCAGGAGCAGGTGCTGAAGGGGCTTTATGAATTACACCGGTTTCAGCTCATTGAATATATTCCCCGGAAAGAAGAACCACAGATCTATTTTAGTCAACCCCGCAGAAAAGCGGCTGATGTTCAGATTGACCTGAAAGCATACCAGTTCCGGAAAGAACAATTTATAAAGCGCGCTAAAGCTATGCTCGGTTATATCAGCACAACAAATTGCCGTAGCACGTTCATTGCCCGCTATTTTGGAGAAGATGCTCCCGAAGATTGCGGTATCTGCGACCAGTGCCTGCGCAGCAAACAACCGAAATTAAATAGTGATCAGTTTGCCCTCATTTATAAAACCGTGATCGAAAGAACCCATCAGCAATCCATTCCAGTTGCCTCCTTATTTGATCATTTCCCCGAAATCCATTCCAGCCAGTTGCGCAAAGTGATTGATTTCATCCAGGCGGAGGGAAGACTGGGGGTGGATGGGGAAGGGAATGTCAGGGTTGACGGTTGACAGTTGACGGTTGACCGATATTAATTGCGGACTCGAACATAAGATCCGTCAACCGTCAACCGTCAACTGTCAACCGTCAACTATTCCTAAACAATTCCCGCTAATTCCAAACTCTTCTTCCTCAATTTGCGGATATCAACATCTTCTATCACTGCATCCGGGGTGAGGATGAGGGAGCAGTTGTTTTCGCGCCACCAGGTTTGTTTTTGCAGTTCCCTGAAAGGCAGAACTGCCACCAGGTACTTACGGTCATTCTCCGCATGCCATTCTTCGATCCATTCAAATCGTTCTTTGGGAATGTACTGCCAGTTATCAAAACTGATATAAGCCTTCAGGTAAAAATCATCGGCGAGTTCCAGCGGTGCATGATGATACAATTTCTTGTATTCGTATTGATATTGATAGCGCAGGGCAGAGAGATCGCTCAGCACTGCCGATGCGGTCGGGAAGCTGCCGGCACCTTTTCCATAGAAAAATTGTTTATCGGCAAATCCGCTTTCGATGACCACGCCATTGTATTCATTTTTTACGAAGCTGAGGTGATCATCCGCCTTCACAAATTGTGGAAGAACGAGTGCGGCCACTTTTCCATTCAGCAATTTTTTAGCCTGGGCAACCAGTTTAATGTCGAAATGCTTTTCCGCGGCTACCGTGGCATCACCCGCCTGGATATTCTGGATACCATTAAATACGATAGCCGACGGCTCAGTTACAATTCCGTATGCATGGGCCAGCAGGAGGGTCCATTTGTTCACCGCATCAAATCCCTCCACATCCAGGGAAGGATCGCTTTCCGCAAATCCGAGTTGTTGTGCGAGGAGCAGCGACTGCCTGAAGTCGAGTTTTTCTTCAAACATCTTGGTCAGAATAAAATTCGTGGATCCGTTAACGATAGCCCGGATGGAGTGAAGCAGGTCATTGTCGTAATACTCTTCCAGGTTGCGGATGACCGGGATGGAAGCGCAGGCGGCCGCTTCGTACAAAAGCGAATGCCCGGTTTGCTTTTTGCAGACCGATCAGTTCGGGCAGGTTTTCAGCAAGCATTTTCTTGCTGGCACTCACCACATCCTTTCCGTTTTTTAATGCGGTGGAAACAATGTCGAAGGCCGGCCCGGTTTCGTTTATCACTTCGACGATCACGTTTATTTCGGGGTCAGACAATAATTCGTTCTTATCCGTGGTAAACAATTCTTCAGGTGCATTTCTTTTCTTGCCGGGATGTTTGATACATACTTTTTTTATCGAAGCTTTAAGGGAAGGCGTTTGTTGCAATATGCGGTAGAGGCCTTCACCGACAACGCCGAATCCGAATAATCCGATGGTTAGCTGCTTATGCGTTTCCATAATGCCGTGGTTTCAACAGGTTTCTAATTTTTGGGAATGTTTGTTTTTCTTAACAATGATGCGGTCCAATGTGTTGCAAAGATCCTCTATTAAATCTTCTGCTTCTTCAAGACCTGTCGATAAACGGATCAGGCTGTCGTTTACTCCGGCAGCCCTCCTTCTTTCTGCAGGAATGGTTTTGTGGGTCATTTCCGCTGAATGGCTGATCAGGCTCTTGATGCCGCCCAGGCTTTCCGCAAGTTTAAACAAACGGGTGGAAGTAACCATGGATTTCGCAGCTGCTACGGTATCTTCTTTCAGGGTAAAAGATACAATGCCGCCGAATCCGCGGGATTGCCTCCTGGCGACAGCATGATTTGGATGGGAGATCAGGCCCGGATAAAAGACATGGTCCACCGCAGGGTGCTTCTCTAAAAATTCAGCAATCTTTTGTGCTGTTTGGCAATGCTGCTTCATGCGCAGGTGCAGGGTTTCGAGACCCCGGATCACGAGCCAGCTGTCAAAAGGCCCCAGGATGGCACCTGTTGCATTCTGATAGAACTTGATCTTCTCACCGAGTTCCCGGTTCGCCGCTACCACCAGTCCTGCAATGAGGTCGCTATGACCTCCCAGATATTTTGTGGCGGAATGGACCACGATGTCGGCTCCCAGTTCAATTGGTTTTTGCAGTGCCGGTGAGGCGAAGGTATTGTCCACGCAAAGCAGGCAGCCATGAGCTTTTGCAATGGATGACAAACAGCGTATATCCACAATCTTCAAGGTTGGATTGCTCGGGGTCTCAATCCAGATCAGCCGGGTCCTGGAACTCAGCGCGCTATGGACCTGCTCCGGATCGGAGGCATCCACATAGCGGATCTTCACCCCGAATTTTTTATAGACCTGTTCAAACAAGCGGAAAGCGCCACCATAAATATCATCCACGGCGATAATTTCATCACCGCTTTCGAGCAATTTTACCACGGCATCGATTGCCGCAAGGCCACTCGCAAAGGCAAGGCCCACGGAACCTTTCTCCAGGCCTGCTATAAGGTCTTCTAAAACCGCCCGGGTTGGATTATTGCTGCGCGCATAATCATAACCTTTATTAATGCCGGGCGCTTCCTGAACAAAGGTGGAAGTCTGGTAGATCGGAACGGAAACTGCTCCCGTTAGGGGATCCACCGGGATTCGGTGAATAAACTGTGTAATCTCCTGCATAGAAAAATCCTCCCGCCTTCCCGGCGACCAGGAAGGAATTTTTAAGGTGAATGAATACGCTGGCAAGAAAGTAGAAAACCTAAGGGAAGTTCTTTAGTGATTGCGTGCCGGATAGGTCCGGTTACAAAATAAAAAAGCTCTTCCGGACAGTCAGAAGAGCTTTTAATATATTGAATGATTAATAAGCTTTGGATCTGACTTATCTGTCCCGTCCTTCGACGAGATGGAGTTGGCACCTTGCCCGGATTGCACAAATGCAAGCCAGAGCAGGTTGTCAAGGCTTCAGCGGGCCATTTCCCTCAGCCTTTCTTGATAAGCGATATAATAAGAACTGCCCCAAAGATAAAAACACGGCGGGAATTCCGGAAATTATTTTTATATGCGCAATTTTCTCCGCATCGCCGGTGGCGTGCCCTCCGGAGCCCGGGTTTATTTTGCCTCGTCGCCTGAGCTATTTACATGTTCCGGAACCTTCCGGCCGGTGATTTGTTATTACCTTTAGCGATTCCTTTTTTTATTTATGATTGAACAAAATGATCCGTCTGCAACGGCCGGAGATGAGGTGATTGAAGTGTTTGGCGCCCGGGTGCATAATCTCAAGAATATAGATATTTCCATTCCCAAGAATCAACTGGTCGTAATCACCGGTATCAGCGGCAGCGGTAAGTCCTCCCTGGCGTTTGACACTATTTATGCCGAAGGCCAGCGCCGTTATATGGAAAGTTTTGGCGCCTACGCGCGACAATTCATCGGGGATATGGAAAGGCCCGACGTCGACAAGATTACGGGACTGAGCCCTGTGATTTCGATTGAACAGAAAACCACAAACCGCAATCCGCGGAGTACCGTAGGCACCGTAACCGAAGTGTATGATTTCCTGCGTTTACTGTTTGCACGGATCGGGGAGGCCTTCTCCTACAATACCGGGAAAAAAATGGTCAAATTCAGTGAAGAAGAGATCGTGGAAAATATCTTTCAGAAATTCGGCAACAAAAAAATTTCCATACTGGCGCCCGTGGTTCGCGGGCGGAAAGGCCATTACCGGGAATTATTTGAAGACATCCGCAAGAAAGGATTTGTAAAAGTGCGGGTGGATGGGGAAGTAAAGGACCTGGTTCCCAGGATGCAGGTAGACCGTTATAAAATTCATGATATTGAAATTGTGGTTGACAGGCTTGCAGTTACCCTGGATATGAAAACGCGGGTGAGCCAGAGTATTCAGCGCGCCCTTCAAATGGGCAAGGATCTGATGTTTCTTCTGATCAATGAAAGCAACCAGGTTGTGCAATACAGCAAGCAACTGATGTGTGAAGACACGGGCATCAGTTACGAAGAACCTTCTCCCAATAATTTTTCCTTCAATTCTCCATATGGTGCATGCCCGGTTTGCAAAGGACTGGGTGCGGTTTACCGGGTGAGTATGAATGCCATCATTCCGGATCCCGGCAAATCGGTAAACGAGGCTGGTATTGTTCCCCTGGGCGGTGAAAGGGAAGCTTATGTATTCAACCAGGTGCAGAAACTGGCGAGAAGAAATAAGTTCAGTCTGGATATCCCGATAAATGAAATGCCCGCAAAAGCATTAAACCTGATCTTGTATGGAACTGCGGAAGCAGCATCAGAAAACAGCCTGGACTTCGATGAGAATGAATTGGCCGGAGGAACTGCAGAATATGAAGGCCTGATCCCGATGTTGAAAAGATGGTTCGGCGCTTCGGGAACAGATTCGCTCAGGGAATGGGTGGAGAAATTCATGGAACTGAAAACCTGTGATGCATGCGGCGGTTCAAGATTAAGGAAAGAAAGCTTATGGTTCCGGGTTGACAATAAAAATATTGCCGAGCTGAACGAATTCAATCTGGATAAGCTGGTGGGCTGGTTTAAGGGAATCGAGAACAGGCTGACCGTTAAGCAGCAAACAATCGCAAAAGATATTTTAAAAGAAATCCGCGAACGTCTGCAATTCCTCCTCGATGTGGGTCTAACTTATCTGACCCTCAACAGACCAACCAGAACCCTGAGTGGCGGCGAATCCCAGCGTATCCGGCTGGCCACCCAGATCGGATCCCAGCTGCAGGGAATCACTTATATTTTGGATGAGCCGAGCATTGGTTTGCATCAGCGGGATAATCAGCGCCTGATCCTCGCCCTGCAGAATCTGCGGGATATCGGGAACAGTATTCTGGTTGTTGAGCACGATAAAGAAATCATGATGGCAGCCGATTACCTGGTAGACATTGGCCCCAGGGCAGGGTATCACGGCGGGCGTGTCGTTGCGCAGGGGAAGCCGGAAACGATGCTGAAGCTGAACACGCTCACAGCCGATTATCTGAATGGCCGCCTTCAAATTAGCTGTTCCCGCGGAGCGCCGTAAAGGAAATGGAAAAATCCTGGAACTGAAAGGAGCCAATGGTAACAATTTGAAGAATGTGGATGTTCGACTGCCTTTGGGAAAATTCATTGTGGTAACAGGTGTCAGCGGAAGCGGGAAATCCACATTGATCAATGAAACATTATATCCCGTATCTTAGCCGCCACGTGTATGGTTCGCGCGGTACGCCTATGGACTATAAAAGTATAAAGGGATTGGAAAATATTGACAAGGTGATTGAGATTGACCAGTCACCCATTGGCCGCACTCCGCGGAGCAATCCCGCAACCTATTGCGGATTTTTTACTGATATCCGGACACTTTTTGCCTCGATTCCCGAAGCTAAGATCCGGGGCTATAATGCCGGCAGATTTTCATTTAACGTAAAAAGTGGCCGCTGTGATGTTTGTGAAGGTGGCGGGATGCGCGTGATCGAAATGAATTTTCTTCCGGATGTCTATGTACACTGTGAGAAATGCAATGGTAAAAGGTATAACCGCGAAACGCTGGAGATCCGTTTCAAAGGTAAATCCATTAGCGATGTACTCGATATGACCGTGGATGAGGCCGTGGCCTTTTTTCAGAATGTACATTATCTCTACCGTAAAATCAAAGTATTGCAGGAAGTGGGCCTGGGATATATCACCCTGGGTCAGTCTGCCGTAACCCTTAGCGGAGGCGAAGCGCAGCGTGTAAAGCTCGGGACTGAATTGTCCAAACGCGAAACAGGTAAAACATTTTATATCCTTGATGAACCCACTACCGGATTGCATTTTGACGATATCAGTCATTTGCTGGAAGTCCTGAACAAGCTGGTTGATCGCGGCAATACGGTGCTGGTGATTGAGCATAATATGGATGTTATCAAAATGGCTGACCATGTTATTGACCTTGGTCCCGAAGGCGGGGACGGCGGCGGCAGGGTGCTTTTTGAGGGGACGCCGGAGGAGCTAACCCGGGTTCCGGGAAGTTTTACCGGAAAATATCTGAAACCGGAGATGAAGCGTCCGTGACAAAATTGAATTTCAAAATATAAGCACAGGGATAATCAAAAAACAAACGGACGGCAATTACTAATCGCCGGCCGTTGAAGATATTGGAGAACCAAAATATTTATTGAACCAATAAGTAAAGCGGGATTTAATTAATAAAATCTTTGGGTACGAAAATAGGGAACGGATCAGGTTTTACTTAAACCTTCGGATAACGGATTTTACCAATTTTCCCGCCGCTTATTGGCTTTGCGTTCAAATTACTTGACTATCATTTGTCCGCTTTCTACCTTTTGATCTTCGACAAACACTTCATACAAATATCCGCCTGCACTGATAGCGGGCAGTATGCTGGTTTCATGATTCAATATGGCGGACTGGGTAACCAGCTTTCCATCGAGATCGAATACAAAGAGCGTGTAATGTTTTCCACCCACACCGTCTACGGTAAATAATAACGTTCTGGAGTCTGATGCAGCAAAAAGCCTGATCTTATGCTTTTTGCTATTCAGATTTTTTGTAATAACCACCGCCGACGGATCAGACGGCAGGCCCCTGCATACGAAATGACTGCAGTGATCACAAAAGCAACAGATATCATCAGGGGACGAAATCTGTTTGTCAATTTCCGGATTAAAGTTTTCATGGTCAGGGTTAAAAAAATAAAAGGGTACGGATCAACAAAATACTATCTAGAATCTCAACAATGGACATCTTGTTGAATTGTCATAAGTGTGGTCAGTTCCAAGACGGATCCCCAACTTGAGGCCAAATGTGAAATAGGCATCATCCTGTGTGGGATCACCTCTTTTATCGCCCGGATTATAATTGCTGCCCGGAATGCCCTGCAAAGGACTTTTATTGGCCATGGCGGCGGCGATCTGTGCCGTACCTGCTGGCAGATGCAGGGCAAATAAATTGGGATCTATATAAGTGGTGCTCACATCATCAAGATAATCCGTGAATGTTTTTCTGTAAAGTAATTCAAATGAGAGGTTCACCTTTTCACTGAAATAATATTTAAGGCCCACACCCATCGGGATGTTTATTTGGGTAAGGGCGTAATTTTTCCTGTTAGGATATTCAGGGAATCCTTCTCCTTCCGTATGCAGGGGTTGCAGAAAAACCCATGTGGCCTGGGAAGTATTGGGATCGATATATTGACCCATTGGATTAAAATGAAATACTCCGACGCCTATCACACCATAAGGCCGCAGACGGCCGGTCACTTCAGTGGGCTGATCCTCAAATAATACGGTTGGATATACTTCCACCATAAAATTTCCTTCGGTAATATTCGACTTGAAATCAAGATTTCTGGCCAGACGGGCTTCTTCTTCTCCTCCTTTTGCTTTAATATAATTATCATCTCCCTCTACCTTACCAAAATTCATGGAAAGGCGGAATCCTAACAGTTCATGCGGATGCGCAGCGAGATAAACACCATAAGAAAGTTTGGTGGCATTCATATTATAATCCTTCAGAAATGGGGTTCCTATTCCCGTATGTCCTCCGAGATCTCCAAGGAATACCATCGGACCCACGGTGACACCGGCTTCAAAATAATTTCCGGCGGACAATTGACAGAATGAGGGTATATAACATACCAGCAGAATGGCCAGCGAGTACAAACACTTCCGTAAATAGGAGTGTAGACCTGTTTTCATGGAATATCGATTTAGTTTTCGACGGTTTGGATTTCGTTTCTTAATTAATAAGAACCGGTTACCTAACAAGAACGGGAATTATTCTTAATATGGTGTAAGCTGGATAAACTATATTATTTGGACAAATTCCAAATACTGGAATATAGTTTCATTTTGGTTTTATCAACATTTCAATGTGTGGAATATTATCCTCGAGGTAGATGTCACTGTCTTTTATGAATCCGAAAGCATTGTAAAAATGCTCGAGATATAGCTGAGCACCAATACGTATGGTGTTTGTGTGAAATTTTTTTTCGATTTGTTCTATACTTTCCCGCATAAGTTGTTTTCCGAGGCCTTTTCCCCTCGCATCAGGGGAACTTACTACCCGTCCTATCGAAGATTCACGATAAGAAATTCCAGCCGGGATCAGCCGCGCATATGCCAGCAATTTTCCATTTTCTTTTCCCATGAGATGAAGGGCATGGAAATCTTTATTATCACAGTCCTGATATGGACAATTTTGTTCTACTATAAAAACTGAACTCCGTAATTGTAAGATATCATACAATTCGTGAAGTTCCAGTTCATCAAATTTTTTGCAGGTCCAGGTGAGCAAGGGATTAATTTGGTAATTTGATAATTTGATAATTTGATAATTTGAAAATTTGAAAATGGAAAACAACAGGTCAATTGCAGGAAATTCGTCCTCTACTCATGGGAAGGACAGGGTCATTTTTCTGCAACTGCCGGTTGTAAATTTAGTGATAAGAATATTTTTAATTTGATAATTTGAAAATTTGATAATTTGAAAATGGAGGGCAGCAGGTCAATTGCGGGAAATTCATCCTTTCATGGGAAGAACAGGGATCATTATTTTGCAACTGCCGGTTGTAAATTTAGTGATAAGAATATTTTTAATTTGATAATTTGAAAATTTGATAATTTGAAAATGGAGGGCAGCAGGTCAATTGCGGGAAATTCATCCTTTCATGGGAAGAACAGGGATCATTATTTTGCAACTGCCGGTTGTAAATTTAGTGATAAGAATATTTTTAATTTGATAATTTGAAAATTTGATAATTTGAAAATGGAGGGCAGCAGGTCAATTGCGGGAAATTCATCCTTTCATGGGAAGAACAGGGATCATTATTTTGCAACTGCCGGTTGTAAATTTAGTGATAAGAATATTTTTAATTTGATAATTTGAAAATTTGATAATTTGAAAATGGAGGGCAGCAGGTCAATTGCGGGAAATTCATCCTTTCATGGGAAGAACAGGGATCATTATTTTGCAACTGCTGGTTGTAAATTTACGGATAAGAATATTTTTAATTTTAAAATTAGCCTATTAATAAGAACCTTGCCCCGGCTTTCCATTTTCAAATTTTCAAATTTTCAAATTAGCACATTAACAAGAACCTTACCTGGCTTTTCATTTTCAAATTTTCAAATTTTCAAATTTGCACATTATTCAAATTTCCACCGTGTTGCGCCTACCGCTTCTTCTCATTGCTACCCTCTTGCGGATACCCGGTGTTTACGCGCAGGAAACGAAGAGGGTGGATATATGTATTTATGGTGCCAGCTCCGGAGGAGTTATCGCAGCTTATACAGCCAGTAAGCTGGGTAAGAAAGTCCTGCTGATAACACCCGACCGGCACCCGGGCGGAATAACCTCCGGCGGCCTCGGAAATACAGATATCGGGAATAAATCTGCAATTACCGGTTTAGCCCGAGATTTTTACCGCCGTGTGGGAAAGCACTATGGTAAACCTGAGCAATGGGTTTTTGAACCGCATGTTGCGGAGAACATATTTAGGGAATACCTGCTGGCCGGCAGCGTGGAAGTATGGTATGGCAGCAGGTTATTGTCGGTCACCAAAGAAAACCGTGTCATTGAGGAAATAAAAACAGAAAGCACTGATCGCCCGGATCCCTCCACGAACCGGAGGGTAAGTGCCAGCGTGTTCATAGATTGTTCATATGAAGGAGATTTAATGGCTAAAGCTGGTGTTTCGTATACTGTTGGCCGTGAGCCAAACAGCTTATATGGGGAAACTTATAATGGGGTGCAATTGCTGGACAAGCATCAGTTTCCGGACGGTATCGATCCTTATGTTGTTCCCGGCCGACCCGCGAGTGGTTTATTGTGGGGTATTGGGAATGATCAGCCCGCGCCTGATGGCACAGGGGATAAAAAAATACAGGCCTATAATTTCAGAATTTGTTTAACAGACAGTGTTGATAACAGGATTGATATTACGCGGCCTCCCGGCTATGATTCCGGATGGTATGGTTTACTGATAAGATATCTGGAAAAGAAAAAACCGGCTTCATTGGAAGACGGCGTATTGAATATTAACAGGATGCCCGGAAATAAAACGGATATCAACAATAACGGCCCCTTTTCCACGGATATGATCGGAATGAATTATGCTTACCCTGAAGGTGATCCGGAATTGAGGAATAAAATTTTTCGCATGCATGAATTATATACGAAGGGGTTATTATATTTTTTGGGACATGATGAACGGGTACCTGCCAACTTACGATCCGAAATGCTTCACTGGGGTTATCCGAAAGACGAATACCAGGATAACGGTAACTGGTCCACGCAGTTATATATCAGGGAAGCAAGACGCATGATTGGTGAATACGTGATGACCCAGGCCAATTGCACAGGTGCCGTAAGCGTCAGCGATGGCATTGGGTTGGCAGCTTACAGCATGGATTCCCATAACTGCGAACGCCTGGTCGTAAACGGAATGGTCAAAAATGAAGGAGATGTCCAGATAGGCGGATTTCCTCCTTACCCTGTCGCATATCGGTCAATCGTCCCGAAAGCGAGTGAATGTACGAACCTCCTGGTGCCTGTGTGTTTATCGGCCAGTCATATTGCCTATGGTTCAATCCGGATGGAGCCGGTATTTATGGTGATTGGCCAATCCGCCGCCGTGGCTGCTGTTCTTGCTGTTACCCGGCACTTGCCTGTTCAGCAGGTGCCGGTTAGTGCAATTCAAGAAATATTGCGGGAAAATCCTTTGGCGGAAAAATAATTGACTCAACATTTACGCTCCTCCCCCTGCACAGAGGCTTTGGCGTAAGATTACACTGTTCCTTCACTGGAGCCAGGCGGGCTAAACATTTTCAAATCAGCACATTTACACTCTCCTTCGCTTCGGCGGGCTAAACATTTTCAAATTTTCAAATTTTCAAATTACCACATTAATACTTATACTTTCCCTCCCAAAGTCCCCTCAGGTGTTTTCGTATCTCTTCCTCGCGAGCGTTTTTCCCCGGCTCATAGAAAACATGTCCGCTGATTTCATCCGGCAGGTATTCCTGCGGAGAAAAATTCTTCTCATAGCTATGGCTGTATTGATACCCTTTACCGTAATCCATTTCTTTCATCAATCTGGTCGGCGCGTTGCGGATATGAAGCGGCACAGGCAGGTCACCCGTTTGCCTGACCATCTGCAATGCTTCAGCAATGGCTTCATTGGATGCATTGCTTTTTGCTGATGAGGCAAGGTACGCGGCGCATTGGGAAAGAATGATGCGGGATTCGGGGTAACCGATTTTATTTACCGCTTCGAAGGTGGCATTCGCAAGAAGAAGGGCATTGGGATTGGCGTTGCCGATGTCTTCGCTGGCCAGTATCAACATACGGCGGGCGATGAACTTCACGTCTTCGCCAGCTTCAATCATCCTTGCCAGCCAGTAAACGGCAGCATTGGGATCGCTGCCCCGCATGGATTTGATAAATGCAGAAATGATATCATAATGCTGCTCTCCTTTTTTGTCGTACAAGGCAATCCGTTGCTGTGCGGTGTCCATGACCAGCTGATCCGTAATAGTAATTTTTTTCCCTTTGGCCGAATCAACTACCAGTTCAAGAAGATTCAGGAGTTTGCGTGCATCACCACCGGATATATTGATAATTGCTTCGGTTTCCTTCAGTTCGATTTGCTTTCCCTGAAAGGTTTTATCCCTGGCGATGGCAGATTGCAATACTAAAATGAGGTCATCCCTGTCCAGGGGTTTCAGCACGTAAACCTGGCAACGGCTAAGTAATGCACTATTGACCTCAAAGGATGGGTTCTCGGTGGTGGCACCGATCAGGGTTATGATGCCCTTTTCTACTGCGCCCAGCAGCGCATCCTGCTGACCTTTATTAAACCGGTGTATTTCATCTATAAAAAGAATTACATTTTCCTTATGCTTTGCTTCTTCGATCACATCCCTCACTTCCTTCACGCCGGATGAAATGGCACTCAGGGTATAGAAGGGTGAATTTAAGGTGTGGGCAATGATGTTGGCAATGGTGGTTTTACCGGTTCCCGGGGGCCCCCAAAGGATCATCGAAGGCGGTTTTCCCAGTTCAATGGATGTTCTGAGAATGCTTCCCTTGCCCGTGAGGTGCTGCTGACCAACCAATTCGTCAAGTGAATTGGGTCGAAGCCTTTCTGCAAGCGGAGCCGGATTAGCAGCCATAGAAAAAAGTTTACCTTTAAACAACAACAAGTTAGCCCTTTTAAGGTTTTATATATGGAGGTGATATCATGAAAATCCAACTTCTTTGTTTAAGGGGCTTTCCAGTCTGGACCTTGTTTTTCTTATCTGGTTTTTTACCGGCAAGCGCCCAGAAGCTTACTGCCGTACAGAATTATGGTATTAACAGGCCGGGCGTTGTGATGGTGAGGACTGTGTTTTCAGCTGACGTATATGTGAACAACATGCGGCTTGATTCACGGAATTTCAATCATCTGCTGGATTCCCTGCAGCGTATAGACAGTAGTGGAGCGATATATACCCCTGAGCAAAAGCTGGATATTGTATTAACTCAGATCCGTGACAATCCCAATCGGTTTTTTAAAGCCTCTTTTGATTATATTAAACAGCCCGAGGAAATTACATCCAGCGGAACGGGCTTCCTGATCACGGGTGATGGCTATGTAGCTACGAATTGCCACCTGATAGACCGGGATAAAGCATTTATCCGGCGCCAGTTTATACTTTCTGCGTTCCAGCAGATCACGGAAGCCAATATTTCCGCTTTTGAAAGTGCATGGGCCACCCGGTTTTCCGATCAGCAGCGGTCCCTGCTTTATAATACCTATGCTTCAGTATATTCACGCTTATTCTCGATGGCACTTTATGACCTGAAGAAAGAAATATTTATTGAATACAGTGCGGATTCCCAAAGCGGTGCAACTACACCGGTAAAAAAAATTGCGCATATAGTCATTAAAGGACAGCCGATGCCCGGGAAAGACATTGCCATCCTTAAAATGGATGGTGACAGTACGCTGCCTACATTGAAAATCGCAAGGGATGACCTGCCGAGGGTCGGTGAACAATTATATGTTTATGGTTTTCCAGGTCCGGTTACCAACAATAATTACGTTTCCTCTGAGTCAGCCATTGAGCCTACGCTGACAACCGGAATTGTAAGTGCGCTCAAGAAGTCGGTAGAAGGATGGCCCCTGATCCAAATGGATGCAAATATAAACAGGGGCAGCAGCGGCGGACCAGTTTGCAATGAAAAAGGCGAGGTGGTTGGGCTCACTACATTCGGAAGTATTGAAAACAGCGGAGGCCTGGCTGCGGGCTTGAATTTTGCAATTCCTGTTTCCATTCTGGAAGAATACCTTGACAGTGCCGACGTCGTGGCACATCCCAGCGATGTTTCATTAATATTTGAAGAAGCGGTTATCTTCTACGACAGAGAATATTACAAGGAAGCGCTGCGCAAATTTCTGCAGGTAAAAGAGATTAACAAAAACTTTCCCGGGTTAACGGCTTATATTCAGGATTCGCAAAGACGGCTTGCCCAGAATGACGAACGTAAAGCTTCCATGATAAGATACGATTTGCTTGTTTTCGGCCTTCTTTTATTTATAGCCCTCTTACTATTTAAATTTCTCAAAAAACGAAAGCCTGCCTGATTTTTTAATTTCTAATTCAGTTTCCCAAATTCCTCACAAATAACCTTATACGTATTCCAGGAAGAAGTTTCATCCGCGGGGTGCTGGCTGTAATAGGCACTCATAAAAAGACTGGTAAATGTCCAGGTCGTTTCAAGTATTCCGAGAAACCTTTCTTTCATTTCAGGGGTTGAGTCGGCGCGAAAATTCATCAGGTCCCTGATCTGTTGCACAGCGAACGCCGGGGTTCTCCAGGGGCATGATAATACGCGGAAACCTTTGATGGCAAAATAAATCGCGGTCTTATCGGGCCGGTCATAGTGCCAGTCGCAAATCACGACGTCTTTCGGAATCATGTCAATGGCCCGCCAGGTGTCATTGTAGCTGCCTTCCCATTCGCCAAGGCCCGTTGTGCGTCCGTCAATCAGGCGGTCTCCCCAGATGTACAAGGTCTTATTTCTTTTGGCGAGGTGGTCGTGAATAGCAGTTACCTCGTTTGCGAATAAGATGGAGCGGTCGTGATGGGCGCAGCGCGGACACTTATCTTCTCCCAGAAAAAAAACTTCATCCATTCCGGCATGGAAAGCATCTGCTTCAAAAACGTCAACGAGTTCATCCATTACATCAAAAACGACCTTATGCACTTCCGGAAGCAGCGGGCAATAACTTTTGCAATAGAGGCTGTCTGCGTTGGGCCATTTATAAATTGCCGGCATATTTATCCAGGGTGTTTCGTCAAATTGAGGATATTTTTTCAGGAGCATATTCGGACGGTTAGCCCAGGACTGGTGTCCGAGCATGTTAATCTGCGGAATGATCCGTATATGATTTCTCCGGCAGGCCGATACGATTTTTTTTACATCTGCCGTGGAAAGCGCCAGGGTATCCGTTAATTCCGGATGGGATTTGAACTGGTAGTGATATTCTATCTGAAGAATAATCAGGTTTATTTTATTCGGGGCAACTGCCTGATCAATAAAGTTGACGAAGGAATCCACGGAATTTGGTCGTGGTGCCCCGATGCAAAGGCCCCTGACAGGCATCAGGCTGTCGAGCTTATCCTGTGCCAGCACACCGCAAGCGGGGATTATCAATAAGCAAACCATCATCCGGAATTTGTGTAAAAAGAGGTTCATTGGCATATGTATAAAAAGATCAAAAACGGTTACCTGTTCCAGTGTCATTGCCGGTTTTTTAGTGAACCAGCGCCTCGTCTCTATTCCTCCGGCAAAGGGACGGCGGAGGGACAGAGGATTCCAAATTTACTGAAATGAACTAATTTCGGACTTGAAACCTGTTGAATGTCTTTAGCGGAACTGCCTATTTCTTCCTACATTGACCATACCGTCTTAAAACCCCTGTGCAGTTTTGCCGAAATTACTCAGTTGTGCAGAGAGGCAGTTCAGCACGGATTTGCTGCTGTTTGCGTTCCTCCTTATGTGGTGAAGCAGGCGGTAAGCGAAACAAAGGGCGGGAATCTGAAAACAGCGACGGTTATCGGTTTCCCAATGGGATATTCTTCCGTTCAGTCGAAGTTGGAAGAGACCATGCAGGCCATGGAAGACGGGGCTGATGAACTGGATGTGGTGATCAATCTTATTGCGTTGAAAAATGGCCAGTGGGATTATCTGGAGTCGGAAATGGCCCTAATCACAAAAGCCATTCACCAGCAGGGAAGAATAATTAAAGTAATTGTGGAAAGCGGTTTACTTAGCAGGGAAGAGATCATACATTGTTGCAGGTTATATGGGGGGATGAAAATTGATTTTATGAAAACCTCAACGGGGTATGCAGAAAAAGGAGCTTCTGTAGCCGATGTGCAACTGATGAGAAAAGAACTTCCGGCAGGCGTCCGGATCAAGGCATCCGGGGGAATAAGAACTTATGCGTTCGCGAGGGAACTGGTGGAATCAGGGGCTGCACGGATCGGATGCAGCGGCAGTCTGGCTATTGTTTCCCAGGAAAAAGATTGGTTAACAAAGGAAAGAAGCATATGAGATTCTTGTTTATAGTAGGCCTATTGTTTACGGGCGCGGCGCAGGCGCAGGATTCGACCCTGGGATCTGCTGTAATCCACAAAGACCCGAGATTGGATTCCTTAATAAAAGTTCAGATCCGGATCAATGAGTTAACTACCAGGGATAGCCGAAGAAGCCAGCCGGGCTATCGCATTCAGGTAGCGAATTCAACTGACAGGAACCAGGTTTTTGCCATTAAGACCAGGATCTATCAGCAATATCCGGAGCTAAAACCCTACCTGATTTACCAGCCCCCGTATTACAAATTGAATGTGGGGAATTTCAAAACGCCTGAAGAAGCACAACCTTATATTGAAAAGCTGTCAAAATATTTCTCATCCGACGTTTATCTCATCCACGATATTATTGAAGTGAACCCGAGTAATCCATAGTTATGCTGAAAGAAAAAATTCATCAACTGGCAAAACAATATGCACCCGAAACGATTGATATCCGCCGCCACCTGCATGCACATCCCGAACTCAGTTATAAGGAATTTAAAACCTCTGCCTTTGTTCAGGAAAAATTACAGGAGCTGAAGATTCCATTCGAAATAAAAGCAACCACCGGCGTCGTGGGAATGATCAAAGGAAGGAATCCGGAAAAACGTGTGATAGCACTTAGAGCGGATATGGATGCCCTGCCGATCCGGGAAGAAAATACGGTGTCTTACAAGTCACAAAATGAAGGCGTGATGCATGCATGCGGGCATGATGCACATACGAGTATCCTGTTGGGAGCGTCTAAAATATTGAACGAATTAAAGGAGCAATGGGAAGGGACGATCAAGCTTATCTTCCAGCCCGGCGAAGAAAAAAATCCCGGGGGAGCCAGCCTGTTGATCAAAGAAGGCGTCTTGCATAATCCACAGCCCCAGGCTATTTTCGGCCTGCATGTGCATCCGGGCCTGGAGATCGGGAAACTGAGTTTCCGCAGCGGCCCCTCCATGGCAAGTGCGGATGAAATTTATATTACGGTTCGCGGAAAAGGAGGTCATGCTGCTTCGGCGCATTTGACTGTGGATACAATCCTTGTTGCATCCCAGCTGGTCGTTTCTTTACAACAGATCATCAGCCGGAATAAGGATCCGTTTTCGCCATCCGTGCTTACCATCAGCTCTTTTCAGGGCGGGTATACAACCAATGTGATCCCGTCTGAAGTAAAGCTCATGGGCACTTTTCGCGCCATGGATGAAACCTGGCGATTTCAGGCACATAGCCTGATCAGAAAGATGGCAAAGGGTTTGGCCTTATCTACCGGTGCAGAAATAGATGTGCTGGTAGATGTAGGATATCCGGTAGTGAATAATGATGAAAGTCTTTATCCAGTTGCAAAGGCCAGGGCGGAAGAATATGCAGGGAAGGAAAATATTCTGGAAACAGAAGTGAGGATGGGAGCGGAAGATTTCGGATATTATACGCAGGAAATTCCGGGATGTTTCTATCGTCTCGGTGTTATGAACACTGCCAAGGGAATTACTTCCAGCGTTCACACAGCAACTTTTAATATTGATGAATCTGCCATTGAAACCGGCATGGGCATGATGGCCTGGCTGGGCGCGAGTATTTATTCTTCTTAAATTATTCCATGCAAAAAAAGCAATTCAGGAAGGAAGAAGCACTCGATTACCACTCTTCGGGAAGACCCGGTAAAATTGAAGTGGTTCCAACAAAAGAAGCCAAAACACAGCGGGACCTTTCACTTGCCTACTCTCCCGGAGTAGCAGAACCCTGCAAGGAAATCATGCACAATATTGAAGACGTGTATAAATACACGGCCAAGGGGAATCTGGTTGCTGTGATCACCAACGGTACGGCTGTGCTGGGTCTTGGAAATATCGGACCCGAAGCGGCGAAGCCGGTCATGGAAGGAAAGGGCGTACTGTTCAAAATCTTTGCAGACATAGACGTGTTCGATATCGAGATTAACGAAAAGGATCCTGAGAAATTCGTTCAGATCGTAAAATCACTTGAACCAACTTTCGGCGGTATCAATCTGGAAGATATCAAAGCCCCCGAGTGCTTTTATATTGAAAAACAACTGCGTGCTTCCCTGAAGATACCCGTCATGCATGATGATCAGCACGGCACAGCCATTATCAGCAGTGCGGCACTGATCAACGCCCTGGAATTGCAGCGCAAGAAAATTGATAGGGTAAAGTTTGTCGTTAACGGGGCAGGGGCAGCAGCCGTTGCCTGTATTAAATTATATCTGGCTCTCGGAGCCAAGGCAGGAAATTTTATTGTATTTGACAAAGATGGGGTTATTCACAAAAACCGGGCGGATCTCGACGAAGACAGAATTTTGTTTGCGGTTGAAAAAGCAGACCTGACCCTTGAAAAAGCAATGAAAGATGCAGATGTTTTTGTCGGCTTAAGTGTCGGCAATATAGTAACTGCGGAAATGGTGAAGAGCATGGCAAAAAAGCCTATTGTTTTTGCCATGGCGAATCCTGATCCGGAAATCTCCTATGAAATGGCTATGGAAGTGCGTGACGACCTCATTATGGCGACCGGCCGGAGTGATTTTCCCAACCAGGTGAACAATGTACTGGGGTTTCCTTTTATTTTCCGGGGCGCATTGGATGTGCGTGCAACCCAGATCAATGAAGCGATGAAACTGGCAGCTGTGAGGGCCCTGGCGGAGCTTGCGAAAACGCCTGTTCCGGATATCGTGAATATGGCTTACAATGAGAAAAATATCAGCTTCGGCCCATTGTATATTATTCCTAAACCCCTGGATCCGCGCCTGCTGTCTACCGTGGCTCCGGCTGTGGCAAAAGCAGCTATTGAAAGCCAGGTGGCACAGGCCAGTATCGGGAACTGGGACACTTATGCCATCGAATTAAATAAAAGGCTCGGTCTGGATAATCAATTGATCCGGGTATTGGGAAGCAAAGCCAGGCGCGACCCAAGACGGCTTGTGTTTGCTGAAGCTGACAATCTCAAGATCCTGAAAGTGGCACAGATATTATTTGATGAAGGCGTTGCCTTTCCGATCCTGCTCGGTAATAAGGAGAGGATTCATTCCATCGCAGCAATGAACAAAATTGAGATTGATGGATTGCCGATTGTCGATCCCCGCTCGGAGGATCAGAAAGAAAGGAGAAAAAATTATGCGGAAATTTTCTTCAGTAAACGGCAGCGCCGCGGCTTTAATAAATATGAATCCCAAAAAATCATGCGTGACCGCAATTATTTCGGATGTATGATGGTAGAAACGGGAGAAGCGGATGCAATGATATCCGGCCTTACAAAAAATTATCCTGACACCATCCGGCCTGCCATCGAGATCATCGGGACGGAGGATGACGTAAAAAAAATTGCGGGCATGTACCTTTTACTTACTAAAAAAGGACCCCTTTTTTTGGCCGATACAACCGTTAACTTCAACCCTACTGCCGAGGAATTGGCAGATATCACCCTGCTCGCGGCGAAAGAAGTGAAACATTTCAATCTGGTACCCCGGATTGCCATGCTGAGCTATTCCAATTTCGGAACCAGCAATTCGCCGGAAGCACGCCTCGTAGCCAGGGCTACCGAGATCGTTAAGCAAAAAGATCCGGATCTGATCGTAGATGGAGAAATGCAGGCAAGCATCGCACTGAATAGTGAAATTCTCCGCGAGAACTATCCATTCAGTTCCCTGGTTGACCAGGAAGTGAATACACTTATTTTTCCCAATCTCGCCGCAGGCAATGTGGCTTATAACCTCCTGAAGGAAGTGGGCGGCGCAGATGCGATCGGTCCCATCCTGCTGGGCATGAAAAAACCGGTGCATGTACTACAACTGGGCAGCTCAGTGAGAAGCATTTATAATATGGCGCTGGTAGCCGTAATTGATGCGCAGATCAAATGCCCATCCTCCACCAGTGAAACGCTTCGCCCGTCTGGCGCATGGAACCGAAGCAAAAAATAAATTGTACTTTCATTCCAGCAATCATCCATGAATATATTTACAGAATTCGGGCGTTATTTATTGATGCTGAAGGACATGTTTTCCAAACCGGAAAACTTTAAAATGTACTGGAAAGAACTCATGCATCAGTGTGTGGAGATTGGTATTCGCTCATTGGGTATAGTGGTGATCATTTCCTTTTTCATGGGTGCGGTTTCGGCACTTCAAACGGCTTACCAGTTGGTGAGCCCGCTTCTTCCGAGGTCCACGATTGCCATGATTGTTCGGGATACTGTGATACTCGAATTTTCGCCGACCCTGGTATGTATCGTACTTGCAGGTGTGGTGGGCAGCAAGATAGCGGGTGAATTAGGCAATATGCGCGTAAGCGAACAGATTGATGCCCTGGAAATCATGGGAATCAACACCCGCACCTACCTCGTCCTTCCTAAGATCCTGGCCGCGATGATCACAATTCCTTTGCTGGTGGTTATTTCGATGGTATTGGGCATCTGGGGTGGCAGGCTGGCCAGCGTGGCAACCGGAATCGTTGCGGCTTCCCAGTTCGATAAAGGACTATTACAGGATTTTCTTCCTTACAACGTGTTTTTTGCCCTGGCAAAAGCCTATACTTTTTCGTTCATTATTTCAAGCATTTCTTCATTTTATGGATATTACGTAAACGGCGGGGCGCTGGAAATTGGAAGGGCAAGCACCCAATCCGTAATCGTAAGTTGTGTTCTCATCCTGCTGGCCGACTATGTTCTTTCAGCCGTATTATTATAAGCATTCAATTCATGATCGAAATAAAAGATTTAAAAAAGGCATTTGAGGGCAAAACGGTTATCAACGGTGTCAGCGCGGTGATGCAGTCTGGTAAGTGCAACCTGATCATCGGCTCCAGTGGAAGCGGGAAAACAGTTTTTATGAAATGCCTGGTCGGCCTGTTTGAACCGGACTCGGGCGAAATCAGTTACGGAGGTCAGAATTTCACGACGATGAATGAGGAAGAAAGAAAAATCCTGCGGCAGCAGATCGGCATGCTTTTTCAGGGTTCGGCTTTGTTCGACAGCATGACTGTAGAACAAAACATAATGTTTCCCCTGGATATGTTTACAAAAGATACTTTTTCAGCGAAACAGAAACGGGTGAATGAAGTGCTTGCCCGGGTAAATCTGGAAGAAGTGAATAATAAGTTTCCTGCAGAGATCTCGGGAGGAATGAAAAAGCGCGTGGGCATCGCCCGGGCCATCGTGCTCAATCCGAAATATCTTTTTTGTGATGAGCCGAACTCGGGGCTCGATCCGCAAACGTCTATCCTGATTGACAAGCTCATTAAAGAAATTACCCTTGAATATAAGATTACAACGGTAGTTAATACACACGACATGAATAGTGTAATGGAAACCGGGGATCATATCATTTATATGGATCAGGGCGTAAAGGAATGGGAGGGAAGTAACAAGGAAATTATTTTTAGTAAGAATAAAAAACTCAATGATTTTATTTTTGCCTCAGAATTTCTTCAGGATGCAAAGGATATGCGCATGCTGGAAATGAAAGGCAAAATTGATAACAACCGGAATATGGATGAATTGCTGAAATAGCTAATTTTGCGCCACAAACAAAAACGATATAAACAAAAATAAATGGCAGTTTTAGTCAATAAGGGATCAAAGATTATCGTGCAGGGCTTTACCGGTACCGAAGGGAGTTTTCATGCAGCACAGATGATCGAATACGGAACCCAGGTGGTTGGCGGTGTTACTCCGGGTAAAGGAGGGGGCAGTCATCTGGACAGGCCCGTATTTAATACGGTAGCAGGCGCAGTTAAAGAAACCGGTGCAAATGTGTCCATTATTTTTGTGCCTCCGGCATTTGCGGCAGACGCGATCATGGAGGCGGGTGAGGCTGGTCTGGAACTTGTTGTCTGCATAACTGAAGGTATTCCGGTACAGGACATGGTCAAGGTGAAAAATTATTTATCCGGAAAAAGCACCCGTTTGATTGGACCCAATTGTCCGGGCGTCATTACCGCCGGCGAATGTAAAGTGGGAATCATGCCTGGCTTTGTATTCAAAAAGGGAAAGATCGGAATAGTGTCCAAGTCAGGCACGCTTACCTACGAGGCTGCCGACCAGGTTGCCAAAGCCGGTCTCGGCATTTCAACGGCAATAGGAATTGGTGGAGATCCCATCATCGGAACCACAACCAGGGAAGCGGTGGAATTATTGATGAATGATCCCGGAACTGAAGGCATCGTAATGATAGGCGAAATAGGCGGCAATATGGAGGCGGAAGCCGCCCGCTGGATCAGGGCAAATAATAAGAAACCGGTTGTTGGATTCATAGCCGGGCAGACTGCTCCTCCCGGCCGGAGGATGGGTCATGCGGGTGCAATCATCGGTGGCGCGGAAGATACTGCTGCTGCAAAAATGAAGATCCTGGGCGAATGCGGGATACATGTGGTGCAGAGTCCCGCGGATATCGGAGCAACCATGGCTAAAGCAATAAAATAACAAGAGACCCGGCTGCCCGCCGGGTTTCTTATAACCCGCCATTTGGCCGGGTCATATTCATTTGAACGGTATCCGGTTTTAAATTGCGCGATGGGAATGTCTGTGGTGATGGTGATGATGGTGATGACGAAGGTCGCTTCCGCGAAGTTGTGCCTGGGACACAGAAACCAGGAATAAACAGGCTGACACCAGGATAATAAATTTGGCTTTCATAATCATTATTTTTAATTGTGTGGAATGAATGCTTCCGTTTGAGCGCATGCACTTCTAAATGTTTAAGCCTGCTTTGTTATAATAACGTTAAAGAATATGATGCCATGGAGTTTCCGGCCGAAACGAAATAATAATTATGGATTCGACGGAAGTATTGATCATTGGACAGGGCCTGGCAGGCAGCTGGTTAAGCTGGTATCTGGAGCGGGCAGGGATTTCCTTTATCATTATCGATGATGCCGATCCTTCAGGGGCCTCAAGGCATGCCGCCGGACTCATCAACCCGGTAACCGGAAGAAGGCTGGTAAAAACCTGGTTGATTGATGAGATGATGCCTTTTGCCCTGGAGGCTTACCAGGCTATGGGATCATTTCTCCAGACTGATCTTATATCGGAAACAACCATAATAGACTTCTTTCCCACGGTTCAAATGATGCTGGCATTTGAAGAAAGGTGTGCATCAGATTCCATTTACCTGCATAAGGGTGAAGATGCCACTGCGTTTGAGTTCTGGTTCCGCTACGATATGGGCTGGGGATCCATCAGGCCATCCTATCTTGTACAAACAGAAAAATTATTAATCAGCTGGCGCGGCCACCTTCTGAAGAAGGGCAAATTAAGAGATGAAAGATTTGACATCAGCAGACTTGTTCTTCAGGATTCATTTATCGAATACGCAAACATCCATGCCAGTTATATAATTTTTTGTGATGGAATCGGATCTGCCACGAATATATTTTTTGGGAAACTTCCTTTTGCCCTGAATAAAGGTGAAGGATTACTTGTGGAAATAAATGATATTCCTGCAAATACCGTTTTCAAAAAAGGCATGAGCATTGTTCCCTGGGAAGAGAATATTTATTGGATTGGGTCTTCATATCAATGGGAATTTCCAAATGTTCAGCTATCGGAAACTTTCAGGCAATTTGCAGAAAACTGGTTAAGGAATTTCCTCAGAGTTCCATTTAAAATAATAGATCATTTTGCCGCTGTGCGGCCTGCAACACTGGAAAGAAGACCGTTTGTCGGCTTTCATCCGAAATGGAGCAAGGTTGGAATACTCAATGGGCTGGGCACCAAGGGTTGTTCACTCGCACCCTATTTTGCTGCGCAACTGACAGAAAAAATAACCCGGAAAGAAGAAATTGATCCGCTTGCGGATATCCGGCGTTTCGAAAGGATATTATTGAAATAACAGCCGGCCAGGGTTGCACCCTCTTGAATTTATGAACTTTCTTTCCAGGAAGATCAGTAAGACCTTATCAGGGATAAATTGAAGAAGGGAAATGAATTTCAGGAAAACCGGTATTCAGGGAACTAGTTCAGGCTTCCCGCTTCCTGTTTAACGGCCTTGAGCACAAAGGTTGTTTTCCCGCTGCGCATATGTAACGGATCCTGTCTCAGGAGCCTGGACATGGCTTCATAAAGCTCCGGCAGGTCCTGGCGGAGACATACAGGGTTTTCGAAAAAGGTTTCGACGGCGACTGCCCAGAATTCATGGTAATTCACGGACGCATATTCTCCCAGCAGATTTCGCCTCCCCTGCTGCATGGAGGTAAAAATTGGCCTTGCCACTTTGGAAAAGTTCTTGAATTCTTTCTTGAAATGCTTGTCTTCTTCTGTTTCGGTGATGAAAGTGACATATGCCAGCGCGTGGCCCATTTCATGCAGACCCACGTTGCAATAAGGGGTCTGTCCGCTGATCCCTTTGATGAAATTATCCCAGGAAAGGTAAATGCCGCTCTGATCTACATGCCCCATAAAGGGCCGCGAATAAAAGCCGTAATGGTAGTCATCCTTCAAAACAAAGACATCACTGAAATAATTCAGCATGAATTTATCCAGTCCGAAAGTCAGCTGAACGGCCACTGCGCTGATCAGGATGGGCATTTCCGCGCTTTCTTTCACTTCAATGTAATGGAACTTCCGCGCTTTCTTGAAAAGAAAGGTCCGGAACAGGAATTTGCGTTGATCCTCCAGACCCAGTTTATTGTAAAAACGGATATATCTGGAAACGATGCTATGGTAAAAGGTTTCGTTGGCTATGAATTTCCGCTGCTGCCTCCGGACATAAAACTTGTTAAAAAGCTCAGAAATTGTCCGGTGCAGTATCAGTACACCCACCACAAGGGAAACAATGATGATGATCTCCATAAGGTCCGTTTTTCTTTTTCTTGCTTCAGGTCGGTCCGATCAGGAATAAATGGCCTTACATAGTAGTTGGATGCAAAGGGCTTTAGGTAAGAGTGGTGTTACCTATAAAAGTTTAATCATGAGGAGAGTGAATCGTGCGGATCTTACAAGGTATTAACTATTTTTTAAAAATGAAAGTGGATGGGGCCGGTTTTTTAATTTTTTTTAAACCTCCTGCCACTACGTGGCATTGCCATACCTTTGCCCGCTGAATCAAGGTGGAAATATGTATAGAACGCATGACTGTGGCGAGTTACGGCTGGTTGATGTGGGCCGTGAAGTTACCCTGGCCGGCTGGGTGCAAAGCCTTAGGAAGTTTGGCAGCATCAGCTTTGTTGACCTGCGCGACCGGTACGGGATTACCCAGTTGCTTATGGGGGAAGACCTGAACGAAAAACTGGCTTTGAATCCCCTGGGCAGGGAATTCGTGATCCAGGCAACCGGAACCGTTTCCGAGAGATCAAATAAAAACCAGCAGATCCCAACCGGGGAAATTGAGATCAAAGTGGGCCAGTTTACCATTTTGAATAAATCGGTTACGCCCCCATTTTCCATTCAGGATGATACTGATGGAGGCGAGGACCTCCGCATGAAATTCCGGTATCTCGACCTTCGCCGAAATACGATCAGGAAAAACCTGGAATTTCGGTATGCTGTAAACCGGGCAGCCCGGAATTATCTTGGTGAACACCGGTTCATGGATATTGAAACTCCGTTCCTTATCAAATCTACGCCGGAAGGAGCCCGCGATTTTGTAGTTCCTTCCCGCATGAATCCCGGTCAGTTCTACGCACTTCCCCAGAGTCCGCAGACATTCAAACAACTCCTTATGGTGAGCGGATACGACCGTTATTATCAGGTAGTGAAATGTTTCAGGGATGAAGATTTAAGGGCTGACCGCCAACCGGAATTCACCCAGATCGACTGTGAAATGAGTTTCGTTGAACAGGAAGATATCATATCTATGTTTGAAGGCCTCATCAAATTCATTTTCAAGGAAGTAAAAAATATTGATTATACCGGAAGCGTTGAGCGGATGAGCTGGGATGAAGCCGTATGGAATTATGGGAACGATAAACCCGATATCCGTTTCGGGATGAAAATAGCAAATATCAAATCACCACTTAAAAGAAAGGGGGCGCAGGAAGCTGACGGGCTTATCATCAGCAAAGCGGGCTTTACGGTATTCGATCAGGCGGAATCTGTTTTGGCCATAGCTGTTCCGGGTGGGGCCGCCTGGACGCGTAAGCAATTTGACGGTGTCACAGATTGGGTGAAGCGTCCGCAGATCGGCATGCAAGGGTTGGTTTATATCCGCTTTCAGGAAGATGGAACAATTAAAAGCAGCGTCGATAAATATTATAATGAAGAAAGGTTGAAATCCATTGCTGTTTTTTGCAATGCTAAAAAAGGGGATGCCATTCTGATGCTGGCAGGAAGGGAAGAAAGGACCCGCAAAGCAATCAGCGAATTGAGGCTCGAGATGGGCGAACAACTCGGACTCCGCAAACCAGATGAATTTAAGTTGTTGTGGGTGGTCGATTTTCCATTATTTGAATATAACGCTGAAGATAACCGGTGGGTGGCCCGCCATCATCCCTTTACTGCTCCGAAACCTGATCAGATCCCACTGATGATAAATAATGATCCAGCCATTCCGAACCCGGAAGAATACCTGCAGCATCCTTATGCCGATATCAAAGCAAATGCATATGATATGGTGTTGAACGGGAATGAAATCGGCGGTGGCTCCATACGCATTTACCAGCGGGAACTTCAGGAAAAGATGTTTGACGCCCTCGGTATGAGCCGCGAAGAAGCAAACTACAAATTTGGGTTTCTTATGGGTGCATTCGAGTATGGAGCACCTCCTCACGGAGGCATTGCATTTGGATTCGACAGACTTTGTGCTATACTCAGCGGAACCGAAAGTATCCGTGATTTTATTGCATTCCCCAAGAATAACAGTGGACGGGATGTGATGCTGGATGCGCCTTCGGCTATCGACGGGAAGCAACTGGATGAGCTCTCTATTCAAATTAAAAAGTAAAAAGTAAAAATTAAAAACTGAAGCTCTTTTTTTTAATTTTTACTTTTTAATTTTTACTTCGATTCACGTAAAAAGCTTTAGTCCCCGCTGTTGGAAATAACTTCTTATTTTTACTGCCATAAAATTTATCTGGTGCTATGGCCTATCAACTGCTTAAAGGGAAAAAAGGAATCATCTTCGGCGCACTCGATGACAAATCGCTTGCCTGGAGAACGGCATTAAGATGCAACGAAGAAGGAGCTTCCCTGGTATTGACCAATGCGCCCGTCGCCCTTCGCATGGGCGAGATCAACAAGTTGGCTATTGAGGTGAAGGCGCCGTTAATTGGTGCCGATGTCACCAATATGGATGACCTGAAGAAACTTTTTACCGGTGCAATGGATCATTTTGGCGGAAAGATCGATTTCATCCTGCATTCTGTTGGAATGAGCGTTAATATGCGAAAAGGGAAACCATATACCGGACTGGATTACGGGTTTAACCAGAAGACGCTGGATATCTCGGCCATGTCCTTGCACCGGGTTTTGCAAACAGCGTATGAGATGGAGGCCATCAGCGAGTGGGGCAGCGTGGTAGCTTATAGTTATATTGCCGCTCAGCGTATATTCCCCGACTATAATGAAATGGCAGACGCCAAGGCCCTCCTGGAAAGCGTTGCCAGGAGTTTCGGATATTATTATGGCATTAAAAATAAAGTCAGGGTGAATACCATATCCCAGTCGCCGACAAAAACCACCGCCGGAAGTGGGGTGAAGGGTTTTGACGGATTTCAGGCCTATGCAGAAAAGATGAGTCCGCTCGGAAACGCCAGTGCTGATGATTGCGCGGGTTTCTGCGCAGCTTTATTCAGTGATCTGACCAGGATGGTGACGATGCAAAATCTATATCACGATGGGGGCTTTTCCTCTACAGGCGTTACTGAAGCCGTAGTACGCAAATTTGAAATGAATGCTGATATCCCGGTAAAATAAGATATACCTAGTATTCGTCTTCGTTAAAAAAGAAATCCTCCTGGGAAGGGTAGTCCGGCCAGATATCATCTATTCCTTCATAAATCTCACCCTCATCTTCCAGCTCCTGCAGATTCTCGACCACTTCAATCGGTGCTCCGGACCTGATAGCATAATCAATCAATTCATCTTTGGTTGCGGGCCACGGTGCGTCTTCAAGGTAACTGGCTAATTCGAGTGTCCAAAACATCTTTAATCCTGTATTTTAATTCTGAATTGTTTTTAATAAGGTCAGATCAATGGAAGCTTCCCGGAGAATGAGGGGAACCCTGCCTTTAATTTTTCGCAAAAGTAATTTTTATAATGGAACCACCAAATACCATTTATTCGGGATAAATACCGGATTTTCTGCTTAGCCAGGCTCGTTATATTTGCTGATGATGCCAGCAGAACCCGATCAGCCGATCCTTTCAGCCAGGAATATCCAGAAATATTACGGTGAATTACATGTTTTGAAGGGTGTAAACCTCGATATCTACAAGGGTGAAATTGTGAGCATGGTAGGCCCTTCCGGTTCTGGCAAAAGCACGCTCTTGCATATTCTCGGCACCCTGGATGAGCCTGCATCCGGAGAGATCCTTCTGAAAAACCGCCGGCTGCAGAACCTTAAAGGAAGCGCCCTTGCAGCTTTGCGGAACCGGCATATCGGGTTTGTCTTTCAATTCCATCATCTGCTGCCGGAATTTTCAGCACTGGAAAATGTTTGCATTCCGGGATGGATTGCCGGCAAAAAAAAATCAGAGGTAAGAACGAGGGCAGTGAAACTGCTTGAAATCCTTGACCTGAGCCAGAGGATGGAAAACAAACCCTCCGCTTTGTCCGGAGGTGAACAGCAGCGCGTTGCCGTTTGCCGGGCCCTGATCAATAATCCGGATATTGTTTTTGCCGACGAGCCCACCGGCAACCTTGACTCTGCAAATGCGCGGGAATTACACCAGTTATTTTTAGACCTGCGGAAACAATTCAATCAGACCTTCCTGATCGTTACACATAATGAGCAACTGGCCGAGCAGAGCGACAGAATTCTGCATATGAAGGATGGGGTGATAATTTGAAAATTTGAAAATTTGATAATTTGAAAATGAAAGCATCTCAGCTGCTGCCTTTCATTTTCAAATTATCAAATTTTCAAATTTTCAAATTAAATCCCCTTCCTCGCCACCCACTCCGTCTCCTCCACACCTAATTGCTGACCGGCAAATCTTGCCAGCACAAACAGGTAATCGCTTAAGCGGTTGAGGTACTTAATGATCAGGGGCTGATGAAGAGATTCTGCTGCATCGAGTTCAACGGTAATGCGTTCGGCGCGCCGGCAAATACAACGGCAGATATGCGCTGTTGAAACCACAACATGGCCACCGGGGAGAATAAAAGATTTCAATGGAGGTAACATTTCACTCATGTGGTCTATTTCATTTTCCAGGAGCAGCACATCCCCTTCAGCCAGATCGGGAATCTTTAGCGCAATTTCCTGGTGCGGATCGCAGGCCAGTGCTGATCCGATGGTGAACAGGCGATCCTGGATCTCCTTTAACATGGAACGGCCGCGTTCATCCGGATACTGATCGCGCAGGAGGCCGACGAATGAATTCAGTTCATCAATATTGCCGTATGCCTCTATGCGGACGTTTGATTTGGATACTTTAGTTCCACCCAGCAGGCTGGTTTTGCCCGTATCGCCTGTTTTTGTATAGATCCTGAGTGACATGATACAAAAAATTATATGGCAGGTTCGTATACCACTTCTCTTCTTTTATCCGTTTCGATGATCCCGTCTTTTAATCTCACAACCCGGCGCGCATATTTTGAAATGTCTTCTTCGTGGGTTACAAGTACTACGGTGTTTCCCGCAGCCTGAATGGCGCCGAAAATTTCCATGATCTCAATAGAAGTTTTTGAATCCAGGTTGCCCGTCGGCTCATCAGCCAGGATAAGGGAAGGATTATTAACCAGCGCCCTGGCAATGGCCACGCGCTGACACTGACCTCCTGATAATTCATTGGGTTTATGATGACTTCTGTCCGTCAGGCTGACTTTTTCCAGCACGCCCATGGCCATTTCCATCCGGATCTTTTTTGCGATTCCGGCATAAACCAGCGGAAGCGCAACATTCTCTGCAGCAGTGAGTCTCGGCAATAAATTGAATTGCTGGAATACGAAGCCAATTTCCTTATTTCTCACTTCCGCCAGATCATCGTCCGGCATCGTACTAACGTCCAGTCCATTCAGTATATATGTTCCAGCCGTTGGAGAATCCAGGCAACCAAGTATGTTCATAAGTGTACTCTTGCCTGAACCCGAAGGTCCCATCAGGGCTACGTATTCGTTTTTTAGTATTTCCAGGCTGATCCCCTTCAATACCGGAACAGCCTGCTTCCCCATGAAATAACTTTTGTAAATCCTGTCAAGATTAATAATTGTGTTTACGCTCATAGGCTGGTTATTCAGTTTAGTCCAGATTACGCAGAAGGATTTTTAACAACCCTTGGCACTTTAAAATATTCTTCATCAGCCAGGGCTGCATTTTTCAATGCGTCTGCACGACTTATAGAAGGTTCAAAAATATCCTCCCTCAGAATATCCGTTTCTTCTCCCATGTATAACAATGGCTCTATTCCGGTTACATCGAGTTCATTCAGTTTTTCAACAAAACCGATCATTTTTTCCAGGTCTTTTTTTATTTCCTGTTTTCCGGCTTCATCAAATTCCAGGTTGGACAATTTACATAAATGCTCAATAAGGTGGTCATTTACTTCCATGAAGAAAGATTAGGGACAAAAATAACGGATTCGGTGACATTTTACATAGTTCCGGCTAAATCCGGAACGGTTTTAACATGGTGCCCGGTATTTAATGGTTGATGGTTGATGGTAGATGGTTGATGGATTGTCGCTGACCATCAACCATCAACTATCTACCATCAACAGTAATTGTAGCCTTCCCCACATTTATTATCTTCGTCTTTCTCATGGAAAATAAAAAAGAAATCGTACTGAGCGGTATTCGCCCGACTGGTTTCCTGCACCTGGGTAATTACTATGGCGCTTTGCGGAATTGGGCCCGCATGCAATATGAATATGACTGTTATTTTTTTATTGCCGACTGGCATAGCCTGACCACACATGCAGACACCCGGGAACTAAAAACGAATACACGCCGGATGGTATCTGAACTTGTTGCTGGCGGCCTGGATCCTGAAAACTGTGTGATCTATTTGCAGAGTGATATTCCGGAAATAGCCGAGCTCTACCTATATCTCAATATGCTCGCTTACCGGGGCGAACTGGAAAAAACTGCGACTTTCAAAGACAAGGTCCGCCAGCAGCCGGAGAATGTCAATGCGGGCCTGATTACCTATCCTGTTTTGCAGGCTGCCGATATTCTTATCCACAGGGCATTGAAAGTTCCTGTTGGAAAAGATCAGGAGCAGCATGTAGAAATGACCCGCAATTTTGCAGAACGGTTTAATCACCGATATGGCGAAGTATTTCCCCTACCTGTCGCATTCAGCTATGGGCGTGAACTGTTAAGGATCCTCAGTCTGGATGGTACCGGAAAAATGAGCAAGAGCGAGAATCAGATGAATACGATTTTTTTGAATGACGATGATGCATTGATTACGAAAAAGATCATGAAGGCTAAAACAGACCAGGGACCAGTTTCGGTCAATAGCGAAAAACCAAATTATATCCAGGGTTTATTCACCCTCCTCAGCCTCGTGAGTAAGAAGGATGCGGTGGATAAATTCGAAGACGATTTCAACCAATGCCGGATCCGTTACGGGGATATGAAAAAACAGCTGGCAGAAGATATGGTCAGCTTTATCCGGCCCTTGCGGGAAAAGGCTCATAGCCTTCAGCAAAACCCGGCACATATAGATGGAATCCTGGCAGATGGCGCGGGCAGGGCGAGAAAAAGCGCTAAAGCCACCCTGATTAAAGTAAGGGAAGCAATAGGCTTTTAAGGCAGGGTTTTGCCAAACGATTCTTTTTATATTTCGATGATAAGACTTTACATTTAGGCATGCCAAAATCGAAGAAACCAAAGCATATTGCGGTGGCCGGTAATATTGGTGCGGGGAAAACCACCCTTACTGAACTGCTAAGTAAACATTATAAATGGATCCCGCAGTTTGAAGATGCTGATCATAATCCTTACCTGAATGATTTTTATGAAGACATGCCACGCTGGAGTTTCAATCTTCAGATACATTTCCTCAACAGCAGGCTGAATCAACTGCTGGAGATCTACAGCGGAACGGAAACGGTAATTCAGGACCGGACGATTTATGAGGATGCCCATATTTTTGCGCCCAATCTCCATGATATGGGATTGATGAGCAAGCGGGATTATAATAATTATTTTCAGTTCTTCCAGACCCTGAAACGCATGGTGCAGCCGCCTGATCTGCTGATTTATCTTCAGGCTTCCGTGCCTACCCTGGTGGGCCAGATTCAGAAAAGAGGCCGGGAATATGAAGAAAATATCCGGCTGGATTATCTTAAAAGGTTGAATGACCTATATAATAAATGGATTGACGGATATAAAGAAGGCGGCCTCCTGGTTATCAATGTGGACAAAAATAAATTCCCCGAAAATGAAGAGCATCTGGGGGAGATTATTTCGCGCATTGATGCGCAATTGTATGGGCTTTTTTGAATTGAGTGATCGTTGATATAAGGGTTGATGGTTGATGGTTGATGGATGTTGATGGACTTTAGGCGGAGATTCGCACCTGAATTCCATCAACCATCAACCATCAACCATCAACCTTTTAGGTCTACAACATCAGGCAAATAAAAAAAAGCTCTTTTTAAAAAGAGCTTTTAAGAGCAAACAATGTTAAAGGCCGTTAGATGAAATAGCAATGAGCTGCCAAGATGGTGAATTTATTTTTAATTTTACAGGTTTTTCAGATCTTTTTTTAAGAGCCTGGCGCACCGCTCAGAATTTCTCCTGGAACCTGATGCTCATATTTTTTAAAATTATCTATGAACTGATTAGCCAGTTCCCGTGCTTTCGCCTGATATTCAACAGGATCTTTCCAGGTTTTTTCGGGGTTAAGAATATGATCCGGCACGCCAGGACAGGTTTCCGGTATGGCAAAGTGGAAAATCTGATGGACGTTCCAATTACAATTTCCCAGCTTACCGTCCAGCACCGCACTCACTATAGCGCGCGTAAAATTTAAGGGTATCCTTTTTCCTTTTCCATATGCCCCGCCGCTCCATCCCGTATTGATGAGCCACACAGAAACCTGGTGCCTGCGGATTTTCTCGCCCAGCATCTTTGCATAATAAGCAGGATGTAAGGGAAGAAAGGGTGCCCCAAAACAAGCACTGAAAGTGGATTTAGGCTCTTTTACTCCAGCCTCGGTACCGGCAATCTTGGCTGTGTATCCGGAAATGAACTGGTACATTGCTTGTTCCGGCGTTAGTCTGGAAACTGGTGGTAATACGCCTGAGGCATCACAGGTAAGGAAAAATATATTTGAAGGCGCTTTTCCCACAGAAGGGATAACTGCATTCGGAATATAATTAAGTGGATAGGAGACCCTGGTATTTTCGGTGCGGGATGCATCCTCATAATTCACTTTGTTTGTTCCCGGGAAAAATTCTGTATTCTCCAGTAAAGCTCCCTGACGGATTGCACGGTAAATATCTGGTTCGCTGGCTTCACTCAGATGAATGCATTTTGCATAGCATCCTCCTTCGAAATTAAATATGCCATGCGCTGTCCATCCATGCTCGTCGTCTCCGATCAGCCTCCTGCTCCTGTCTGCGCTGAGCGTGGTTTTTCCTGTACCGCTCAAACCAAAGAAAATAGCTGTGTCCCCCGACTTTCCCATATTGGCCGCACAATGCATGCCGAGCACCTGCTTCTGAAATGGCAACATGTAGTTCAACACGGAGAATACGGATTTCTTAACCTCCCCGGTATAACCCGTGCCCGCCAAAAGGATCACATGATGTTTCAATGAGATAATGACCGCATTCTTTTGGCGGATCCCACAGCGGGCCGGATCCAGTTTCAAACCTGGAGCAATCAGCACATGCCAGGCTGCTTTAAATTCCGGATCCACAGGCCTCAGGAACATATTATAGGCAAAAAGGTCCATTACCGGCGTTTCTGTGATCACCCTAAGGTTGAGCCGGTAATCAGGATCGGCACAAACCGCACTGTCGCGAACCCAGATTTCCGGAAGCAGGTTCAGATAGTCTGTCACTTGTTTAAAAATCAAATCAAACTGTTTTTCTTCGATTGGCTGGTTGTACTGATTCCAATCGATCGTACCGGTGGAGATTTCATCCTTTACCATGTACCTGTCCTTTGGGCTTCGCCCGGTAAATTCACCTGTGTTAATCGCAAGTGCGCCAGAGTCTGTCAGCCTGCCTTCATTTCTACCAATACATTGACTCACCAGCTCCGCTGCGCTAAGCTGATAATGGATGCTGCCACTCACTTTCAGTCCCAGGTTCATTAATTTCTTCAACGGTAGACCCATAACAGGTGCTGACATATTAAACGTTTAAGCCTCAAAACTAAAATTTAATTTTATCTAAAAAAAGCCTTTTTTAAGCAGTATAATTTAGAAAATATTCATAAAATAGAAGCTTTACTATATGCTGCTCTAAATACTGGGATTATAGGGTGCTTCCTCCCTGGAGTTTTCGGTTTTCTTTGTCCTGTTGTGGTCTCATCAATCCTCCCTACTTTTACATGGATGAAATACCTGCCCCTCAATCCATTGATATTTAAGCAGAACCGGCAAAGATTCCAAAAAGAAATGCTGCCTTCTTCCATAGCTATTTTCGTGAGCAACGATGAAATGCCTTCCAATGGCGATGCATTGTATCCATTTAAGCAGAATAGCAATCTTTACTGGCTTACGGGCATTGTTCAGGAAGACAGCCTGTTGGTCCTTTTTCCCGATCATCCTGATCCGAAATACCGGGAAGTGCTGGTTCTGGCAAGGCCGGATGACCTGAAGGAAAAATGGGATGGAAAAAGACTGCGTGCCGAGGAAGGCCAAACTATTTCAGGGATCCGGACGATCGTTTGGATGGATACCCTTGATCCTTTGCTGCAAGTGTGGATTCACCTGGCAAAAAATATTTATTTGCCCTCAAACGAAAATGATCGTAAAAATACCCAGATTCAAACCCGGGAATACCGGTTCATAGAAGAAACCAGAAAGCGATTTCCTCTCCATCAATACCTCCGTGCTGCACCCATACTGAAAGAGCTGAGGTCTGTCAAGACAGCCGAGGAAGTGAAGGTTTTGCAACAGGCAATCAACATAACGCACCATGCATTTGACCGGGTGATGAAATTCATGGGTCCGGGAGTTTTTGAGTTTGAAGTGGAGGCTGAAATTCAATATGCTTTTCTTTTACAAAGGGCAACGGGTCCGGCTTATGGCAGCATCCTGGCCTCAGGCGGAAATGCATGTACACTTCACTATGTCTCCAACAATGCGGAATGCAGGAACGGAGATATGATCCTTATGGATTTTGGCGCAGAGTATGGTGGCTATTGTGCTGATCTTACGCGAACGATCCCGGTGAATGGAAAATTTACAAAACGTCAGAAAGAAGTGTATAACGCCTGCTATCATCTGCACCGGTTCGCCAAGAGCCTGCTGAAGCCGGGAGTCATTTTAAATGAATATCATCATCAGGTGGGCAGGGAAGCAGACAACATTTTTCAGAAAATTGGCCTGCTCAGCAAATCAGATGTCAAAAATGCAACGCCGGAGAATCCTGCATACTGGAAATATATGTATCATGGCATTTCCCACCACCTCGGCATTGATGTACATGACCTGGGGACACGCACCGGACCCTTGCGTGCCGGCATGGTACTTACAGTGGAACCTGGTATATATATCAGGGAGGAGAACCTGGGCATCCGTATAGAAAATAATGTATGGCTCACAAAGAATGGTAACCAGGATCTGATGAAAGGCATACCTATTACCGTGGAAGAGATCGAGGCGAGCATGAAAAAATGAGGCCTGCCTGCAAAACGGAAATAAAGCGGAATGCCTTTACGGAAAATAATCATTGACCCTAAATCCCGACAAACCTGTTTACTTCATGAAACAACTACCCCATTTTTTCACCTTACTGAATTTATTTTTCGGATGCATTGCACTGATCTGCATTTTACAGAACGGGATCACCATTCTGTATTTAAATGACGGTACACAATATGTTGACATACCGGAAAAGATCTGGCTCGCTCCGCTATTCATAGGCCTCGCGGCCCTGGCAGATTTTATTGACGGCTTTTTGGCAAGATGGCTAAAGGCGAGTTCCACGCTCGGGCGCGAGCTGGATTCCCTGGCGGACCTCGTTAGTTTTGGAGTGGCTCCGGGCATGATCCTCTACCAGTTTTTAAGGATGAGTTATATGCGCCAGGCGGATGGTGCAGATGTCTCCATGCTCCTGCTCCTTCCTGCAATGATCCTTCCCTGCGCGGCCGCATTCAGACTGGCCGTGTTTAATCTCGATCAATCACAATCGCTTTCATTCAGAGGGATTCCGGTTCCGGCAGTGGGACTGATGGTTGCTTCATTTCCTTTGATTTACTGGACAAAAAACAGTAATTGGGTAATCAACCTTTTATTAAACAAATGGGTCATATATATTCTCATATTGTTATTGGGTTATGTGATGGTCAGCCGCTTCCGTGTCATGTCCATGAAGTTTAGCAGGGGCAGTTCCGGTCAAAATCTGCCGCGGGTAATTCTGTTCATTATTGCACTGGTCTCGATATTCATTTTTCAATGGCTTGCCGTTCCGGTCATCTTCCTTTTTTACATTGTATTATCTTTGATCTTTAAAAACAGGATCGTATGAATTTTTCGGTTCAGGTTAAGGTGATGCCTTTGAAGGAATTATTGGATCCTCAGGGAAAAGCTGTAATGGGCGGCCTCCGGAATCTGGGTTTGCAATCGGTTAGCGATGTCCGCATCGGTAAAACTATACAACTTCAGGTGGAGGCACCAAATGAAGCGCAGGCAAGAAAGATTGCCGAGGAAGCGGGTAAGAAACTGCTCGCCAATCCGGTGATGGAGTATTTTGAGGTCTCGGTGGGCGAATAGGAATTTGAAAATTACCACATTAACTCGATGCTTTACCTTGTTCCTTCTCCCATAGGCAATCTGCAGGACATTAGCTTCCGGGCGCTGGAAACACTAAAAAAAGCTGACCTTATTCTGGCGGAGGATACCAGGACCTCGCTCAAGCTGCTGAACCATTACGAGATCATCAGGCCACTCACTCCATTCCATCAGCACAATGAACATAAAGTGCTTCGCCACCTGGTAGATCAGTTGCTTCAGGGAAAGACCATGGCATTGCTGACCGACGCTGGCACTCCAGGTATTTCTGATCCGGCTTACCTCCTCGTAAGGGAGTGCATTCAGGTAAACATCCGCGTGGAATGCCTGCCCGGTGCAACTGCATTCGTTCCTGCGCTTGTAAATAGCGGATTGCCGATGAACCGGTTTTGTTTTGAGGGATTTTTACCTTTGAAAAAAGGTCGCCAGACCATTTTGAAAAAACTTACTGCTGAACAAAGAACCATGGTTTTTTATGAGTCACCGCTCAGGCTGCTGAAAACCCTTCAGGAATTAATATTGTATTTTGGCCCGGATAGAAAATGTTGTGTCAGCCGGGAACTGACTAAATTGTTTGAAGAAAATATCCGCGGTTCGCTGCAGGAAGTAGCGAATCACTTTATGGAAAAAGGAGTCAAGGGGGAAATTGTGCTGGTTTTAGAAGGTACAGGATAAACTTTTTATTATTTATTATCATTTGTTGAATTATGAACCACCCACATATCTTGTTCAGGAAGATTTTTCAAAAGGCCATCTGTTTGATCCTCGCCCAGGGCATTGTCAATTTTGTTATTGCGCAGCCTGACCGCTGGCAGCAACGTGTAAAGTATTTTATGGACATTGACATGAATGTGATCAGTAACCGGTTTACAGGAAAACAGCATCTCGAGTACAGCAATCATTCTCCCGATACATTGAAAAGAGTTTTTTACCATCTATACTGGAATGCTTTCCAGCCCAACAGCATGATGGATAACCGGAGCCGTGTACTTGGGCAGATCACTATCGGTGGAAACCCCGATTGGGATGAACGTGTCCGTGACAGGATACTGCATTTAAACCCGGATGAAACCGGGTATCAGAAGATACTATCTCTCAAAATGAATGGTGTTTCCCAACCATTTAAAATAGAAGAAACTATTCTCGAAGTAGATCTCACCAGGCCCATTCTTCCGAACAGTACGGTCAGCCTTGATATGGAATTTGAAGCCCAGACACCCTTGCAAATCCGCAGGAGCGGTCGCGACAATCCCGAAACCCAGGTTCGGTATTCAATGAGCCAATGGTATCCAAAGATCTGTGAATATGACTATGCGGGATGGCATGCAACGCCTTACGTTGCGCGGGAATTCTATGGTGTGTGGGGAGACTTTGACGTAAAGATCCATATTGATAAAACGTATATCCTGGGGGGAACCGGATATTTGCAAAACGCCAATCAGATCGGCTACGGATATGAATCACCGGGCACGAAAGTTATACGGCCACCCGGTGATAAACTTACCTGGCATTTTTTTGCACCGAACGTGCACGATTTTGTTTGGGCGGCTGATCCCGGCTTTAAACATGCAAGCAAAAAAATCCGCGATGACCTGACCCTCCATGTGCTTTATAAAACAACGAATGCGCCGGAAAAAAAATGGTTAAATATCCTCGATCAGGCTGCACGCGCGCTGCCTTTTATTGAAAAGACCTTTGGTCCCTATCCCTACAAACAATATTCTTTTATTCACGGTGGTGACGGAGGAATGGAATATCCCATGGCAACACTTTTGGCCGATGGCAGCGGCTGGATGCACGAATTCATGCATAGCTGGTTCCAGGGTATGCTGGGGACAAATGAATTGAAATATCCCTGGATGGATGAAGGATTCACGCAATATGCTGCAGCGCGGATCTGGGGGCATTTAAATAATGACAGTTCCGCAGATCAGACCTATAAACATGAATACGATGGGTATTTTTCCCTTGCTAAAAGCAATTTTCAGGAACCTTTGAGTACATATGCAGATTTTTTCAGCACCAATCGGGGATACGAACTTTCATCCTATTATAAGGGAACCGTATTTATGGTACAGTTGGGATATATTGTCGGCGACGAGGTACTGGACAAAATCTTACTGGAATATTACAGGGAATGGAGATTCAAACATCCCAATGCAGATGATTTCATGCGGATAGCAGAAAAAGTCAGCGGTATGCAACTGGATTGGTACAAGGATTTTTGGATCAACAGCACGAAGAGCATCGACTACGGGATCGACAGTTTATGGGAAGAAAAAGGGAAAAACAAAGATCCGTTTGCGCATGGTCGGCAAAACGCCCATGCCGATTGATGTGTTCCTGCAATTCAAAGACGGCAGCCGCGAGCTTGCTTATATTCCGCAGTACCTGATGTTTGGTTCGAAACCCGAAGAAAATAAGTCCATTCCCCGCATCATATTTGATCCCTGGAAATGGACGAACCCCGACTATGAATTCGAAATCAATCACCGCCTTACGGATCTGAAAATAATAGAAATAGATCCATCCCACCGGATGGCGGATATTGACCGGGCAAATAACCGGCTGGAATTGAATTGGTAATCACCGCGGACAAAAGCCTATCTCCTGAAATATTTATTGATGGCCTCTACGCGGTTGCCAACATGCAGTTTTTCATAGATGTGATATACATGCTTACGGACGGTTTCCTGACTGATATAAAGGTTGGCAGCAATCTCCTTATACAAAAGTCCACGGGAAAGTTGCTGAAGGATTTCATTTTCCCGGCCTGACAAAGCAGGCAGAGGCCTTGCTTTTCCTGAAAAGGATCCGGCCCACACACTGCTGCCGGAATCAGGGTATTGAAAGACCCGCACTACTCTTCTGGCAATCTGGCTGCTCATCGGTGCGCCACCTTCCAGAATTTCCCTGATAGCATCCAGCAAACATCCCGGCAGGGTCTTCTTAAGAATGTACCCGTTGGCTCCTGCATGCAGCGCTTCGAATATTTTTTCGTCATCCTCAAATACGGTACACATCAAAAATTGTATACCGGGATATTTTGGCTTGAGTTCACGTATGATATCCGTACCATTTTCCTCATTACCCAGATTAATATCCATCAATACGACCTGGGGCCTCAGGGCCGGGATCAGGATAATAGCTTCCCGAAAACAACTACAACTTCCTGCAAGTTCAAATCCATCTGCCCTCAGGATTATCAATTCCAGTACATTTCGTATTTCTGTGTTGTCATCTACAATGCATACCGTGATGGACATGGGGATTGAATTTGAAGAGCAAAATATTTTCGTTGATGGTTGATAGTTGATGGTTGACGGATATCAGGTGCGAATTCACAACCGGATTCCATCAACCATCAACTATCAACCATCAACCTTTCCCACGGAACGCTTAAATTTACCCTGCCTCAGGTAGGCCAAAAAAGTATAATCACCCTAAAACACCTCATGCATTCCCTTTTCTTACCTGCACTAATTAGCTTATGCATAGGGATTCTGTTGATTGTTATTCTCACGACAAAATTCAGAGTTCACGCATTTTTCGCTTTGATGATCTCATGTTTCGTAGTTGGTTTGGGCGTTCAGCTACCGGCAGCGGAAATCATTGCCTCAGTGAAAGATGGTTTTGGAAACATCCTGAAATCGATCGGACTGATTATTGTTTTCGGAACTACTCTTGGCGTCATACTCGAGCATACCGGCAGCACCCTGGTGATGGCTAATTATATATTAAAAAAACTGGGAGAAAAACGCGCTCCTGTTGCCATGAGCATTACAGGATTGCTGGTGGGATTGCCTATATTCTGCGATTCCGGATACATTGTGTTAAGCGGTCTCAGCAATTCCCTCGCAAAGCGGACAGGCATGCCTGTTACCATACTGGCCATTTCTCTGGCCACCGGCTTATATGCCATTCACTGCCTGGTTCCTCCGCATCCGGGTGCGGCTGCTGCAGCAGGAATTTTTGCTGTTGATTTCGGAAGATTGATTTTAGCCGGTCTGCTGGTTGCAATCCCTGCTGCTGTAGTCGGGCATCGCTGGACCAGTTATGCGGGTAAAAAAAACACGGATGTTTTAAAAAAGAATTCAGATGAAAAGAAAATTGCTGGTCCTTTACCCGGTGTGTTAAATGCCTTCCTGCCCGTGCTGGTGCCGATCCTGCTTATAGGAATCAAATCCTTTCTTACTATTGAAAATGCCGGAACAGGCTGGCGGTCAGTTTTCTTTTTACTGGGTGATCCGGAGCTCGCCCTGGCCATTGGAATACTGCTGGCGTTAACAGCAAAGCGAACCTGGAAAAAAATAGAACTGGGGGCATTATTGCAGGATTCAGCAGAAAAAGCAGGTGGCATCCTGGTTATCATAGGTGCCGGCGGTGCTTTTGGCGCCGTATTGGCTGCAACACATTTGGGCGAACAAATAAGTGCATCACTACCTCTCGGGAGTCTGGGAATATTTTTTCCTTTTTTGCTGACCTTCATTTTGAAAACTGCCCAGGGATCTTCTACCGTTGCCATCATCACCGCGGCCTCAATTGTTCATCCCCTGATGCCTTCCCTCGGTCTTTCAAATACCAATGGCCCACTCCTATGCGTTTTATCCATGGGTGCGGGTTCCATGATGATCTCTCATGCCAACGATGCTTATTTCTGGGTCATCGCCAAATTTTCCGGCCTGGATATGAAGACGATGCTTCGGGTGTATTCGGTGTCCACTATACTTATGGGACTCACTTCCTTTGTAATGGTTTGGATTTTGTATTTGATATTAAAATAGATAGAGATTAATGGGGATGAGTTATGGTTGATGGGTGATGAATTATGAATGATGAGTTATGGGTTTATGGATAATGGTGCACTATGGATGAAGGAAGAGGACTTCCGTTGCAAGCCGAAGACTAATCCTTTATCCATTATTTTAAAGAATTGGTGAACCAGCGGAGCTAAGCCTAACTCATAACTCATAACTCATCCGCACCTGGATGATATATTTTCCACGGAATGATTCTTCCGGGAGGAACTGATGGATCTCCCTGATTTTTGGCTTCGTGGCAGAATCTGCGATCTCGGCAGATAAATCGCCGCCTTTTAAACAGATCAGTCCGCTGGCAAATGGCAATCCTGCTCCGGGTTCCTGCGGTTTTGTTTTAAGCAGCGGTTTAGACCATTTCCATAAATCTTTTAGTGGAGCGACTGCGCGGGAAACGGCCACATCAAATTTTCTTCCGGTGATTTCTTCTGCCCTGATCTGCTTTGTAGTCACATTTTTCAATCCCAGCGATTCCTTTACAGCCTCCACAACCCTGAGTTTTTTGCCTATGCTATCAACCAGGTGAAATTGCACTTCGGGAAAATAAATGGCCAGCGGAATTCCCGGAAAGCCGCCGCCCGTGCCGATATCAATCACCTGGCTTCCGGCTCGGAAATCAAAAACGGCAGCTATGCTCAGGGAATGCAGCACGTGCTTATCATACAGGCTTCCGATATCCTTTCGTGAAATCACATTTATTTGTGCATTCCAATAACTATAAAGTGCTTGCAATGCAGTAAGCTGTTCCAGTTGCAACTTTGTAAAGTCAGCAAAATAACGGGTGACTATCTCCATTCCATGCGAGGCTTCTTCCATAGTGAAGGTGCAAAAATGAGATAATATCCGATCATCCAGATATCCAGCAACCACCAGAAAGGGAAGAGATCAATCTCGTTCAGCTTTTTCATGGCCTTGAAATAAACAAGTGCCTGAATCAGGAAACGCAGTCCAAATACCGAAAGGGTCCAGGTCCAGGGGGAATAAATGAGGCTGACGATGAACGCAGGATAAAATAGAAAATGAGTAACTGAATATATTCCGAGCATCCATTGCTGTTTGCTCCTGTAAAATTTTCCGGTACTATGGTGCCGGTTTTTTTGTTTGACCCATTCACGGAATGTCTTTTTGGGTTCGGACAGAGTAAAAGCCTCCGGATCAACAACGATCCTTGTATTAGTGCCATTGGCCACCTGGTTGATGAAGAGGTCATCATCCCCTCCCGGCAAATGATTCACCGAGGAAAAGCCTTTATTCTTAAAAAACAATTCTTTTTTGTATGAAAGATTTCTGCCAACGCCCATATAGGGCTGGCCCGCGAGCGCATAGGATAAATATTGCAATGCGGAGTGAAAAGTCTCAAACCGGATGAGTTTATTGAGCAGGCCGGCCCGCTTCTGATAAGGGCTATAACCCAGCACCACCTGAATGCCGTCTTCATATCCGTCCTGCATTTTTTCAATCCAGAATTCACTGGCAGGAACGCAATCCGTGTCCGTAAGCAGCACCACTTCGTGCTTTGCTTCCTTGATGCCCATGCTAAGGGGGTATTTTTTGCCGGGAATTCCCTTTGCCTCATACTCCAGGTTTACAATATGCAATCCCTTAAAAGTCTTTTTGAATTCTTCGAGCAGATAACGGGTATCGTCCTGGCTGTTGTGATTTACGACGATCACTTCATGGGTGCTTGGATATGTTTGCACGAGAGCCCCGGGAAGATTTGCAGCGAGGTTGGGCGCTTCATCACGCGCACAGATTATAACACTCACGGGATGGTGCTGTGATTTTTCTTTAGAAGTCTTGCGGTAGAACGCGAGCCGCTGGAAAAACCATAAATAGTAGAAAACCTGAGCGGCGGTGATTATACAGAAAATCACAAACCAGATCTCACTCCACGATAAATAAGGCGGAAGCTTATGCATTCAAGGCTACAGTTAGTTAGGGACAGTAAATTTACGTAATAAAGCGGTTTGGCGGCGGTTAATTAGTTGACGGTTGACGGTTGACAGTCATTGCTGTCCGGTAAAAAGCCAGTTTTCCATTTAGCTTTGCAGCCCTGTTGGCTTTGAGACTAAATTATTGTTTTTTCTGTTCTGTAACCCCCCTTAAGTTGGGAACAGGACAAGATTTTTATTAATCAGGGGGTTTTTTTTCACTTTTTGGTATAATGCTTTTTCAGGGTTTTTTAAGAATCTGTTCAAATCTATATAAGTCATCAGGTGCAATCTCACCATGGATGCTAAATTTGAAAAAGACCATTTCTTTGCCGCTCCCCTTTTTATAACCTTCAGAATCATATCTGCAATCAGCGAACACCAGATTTGTATTTGAATTGCGTTTTCACTATCTCCCAGAAAATACTTCAGCGGATAATTTTGTTTCAGTCGTTTAAAAAGAACTTCTATCTGCCAACGTTTTCGATATAATGCTGCAATGGTAGCTGGTGCCATCCTAAAATTATTTGTCAAGAACCAGAGCGTCATTTTTGTCTCCGGATCTTTATAAAAGATTAAACGTGCCCTGACCTTGGTGCTGTTTTTATCATGATGGTGACCGAGTATGACTTCCTGATCTTTTATAATCCCCTTTTCCTTTTGCTGCTCACTTAACGGCCGGTCTTCAACAAAATCAAATACGGCGTCCTGGCGAAGCCGGGTGACCCAGCTAACCTGATCACTGGTAAACTGGTTGAGCGTAGGGTAATGATTATAACCCTTGTCAAAGACAATAATGGAACCCGCTGGCAGCTTCACTTCTTTAAGGAAAGTCGAGTCTCCCTGAGCCGAAGCGCTGAAGCGGATCATAGCCGGTACATCCTGGTCACTTTTTAGCAAAGCATGCACTTTAATACCTCCTTTGCGCTTCCCGTTGAGCGATCTGATGCCAGTTCCCCGCAGCACTTCCTGAAAGAGTGTAATCGTGGTAGAATCAAATACATAAAGCTTCTGTGACGGATATCAGGTGCGGATTCAAACTCAAAGGCGGTCAACCTTCAACCGTCAACTGTCAACCTTAATGCGCGTTTCCCATAACTTGCACCCTTTACAACATGCCCCAATTATCTTTCGAACTTATTGCACAGGACCCTCTTACCCAGGCCCGCGCGGGCCTCATGCGAACGGATCACGGAGAAATTCCAACCCCTGTTTTTTATGCCGGTGGGAACTGCGGGCAGTGTGAAAGCAGTTACTTCAAATCAGTTGAAGCAGGAAATAAATGCCAGGATCATTCTGGGAAATACATATCATCTCTATCTGCGCCCCGGCAGTTCCGTACTGGAAAATGCCGGAGGAATTCATAAGTTCATGAACTGGGAGGGGCCGGTTTTAACAGACAGTGGAGGGTACCAGGTTTTTTCCCTGTCCGGGGCCAGGAAGATCACGGAAGAAGGCGTGGTTTTTAAATCCCATATTGACGGCTCATCTCATTTGTTCACGCCGGAGAAAGTGATGGATATCCAGCGTAGTATTGGCGGAGATATCATCATGGCATTCGATGAATGCCCCCCTTTTGGTGCCGGATATGAATATGCTAAATCTTCCATGGAACTTACCCATCGATGGCTTGACCGCTGCATAGCGCAGTTCGGGAGTACAGATGACAAATATGGGTATACGCAAAATCTTTTTCCCATTGTCCAGGGCAGTATTTTTGAGGACCTGCGCAAACAATCCTGCGCCTTTGTTGCTTCCAGGGATGCTTTGGGAAATGCCATTGGGGGATTGAGTGTTGGAGAGCCGGATGAAGAATTGTACGGAATGACAGCCCTTTGTTGTGCCCATCTTCCCCAAGGGAAACCACGTTACCTGATGGGTGTAGGAACGCCCTGGAACCTCCTGGAATGCATTGGCCTTGGCGTGGATATGTTTGATTGTGTAATGCCTACGAGAAACGGCAGGAATGGAATGCTCTTCACTTCGAAAGGAATAATTAATATTGACAATAAAAAATGGGAGAACGATTTTTCTCCGGTCGACGATGGTATAGAATGCAGCCTGAGCAACGAGTATAGCAAAGCCTATCTCCGGCACCTGATGAAAAGCAGGGAATTTACGGCGCTGACCATTGCAAGTGTGCACAATCTTTCATTCTATCTGCATCTTATAAAGCAGGCACGCGCTCACATCCTGCTGGGAGATTTTGCAAGCTGGAAAAATCAGCAGGAGGATATATTGAAACAGAGACTTTGATCAGTTTCCTTTCCAAACATTATTGCTCTCGTCGCTGTCAGGCAGATTTTCATCCGGATCGATGGTGACCTTTTCTATCTTTCTGGTTGAAGGATAATAGAATTTCCAGACGGGTCCTCGTTGCCAGATTTCAACCGGAAATTTTACGCGGCCCGTTTTGCCATTGATCTCTTTTATTTCAACAGTTGCCGGCATGGGAAGCTGTTCCAGATTTTCGATGGTAATAAAAGCACCGTTCGCGGGATTGGATTCCTGGTATTCCACATTAGTGACGGCCTGATCTACTTTCCAATTATTGAAAAACCAGCCCCTCCAGAACCAGTCAAGGGTTTCTCCGCTGTAATTTTCAATGGCATGAAAGAAATCCCATGGGGTCGGATGTTTATATGCCCAGCTATTGATATAATATCGAAAAGCACTGTCGAACCTTCCCTCTCCTAAAACCTGTTCTCTCAGTATCTGCAATCCGATCCCCGGTTTTTCATATGCATTTGCAGCCAGATAGCGCGGGTTGGTCACTTCCGGGATAGTCATAATACTTTCTGAACCAGGTTGAAAAAAGCGTTCCGAACGCGACCTTATCCGGCTGGGCTCATTAAACTCGCCGTGATTGAAATACTTGTTCGCTACAGAATTGATGAATGTATTAAATCCTTCGTCCATCCAGGCATATTTTCTTTCATTACTTCCAACGATCATGGGAAACCAGGTATGGCCAAACTCATGGCTGATCACGCTCCAAAGGTTTTTTCGCTGATCATACGCGCTGCAAAAAACAATTCCCGGGTATTCCATCCCGCTAACGGATCCGGCCACGTCGACTGCGTTCGGATAAGGATAGGGAAACCATTTCTCAGAATAATGTTCAATGGCGCCCTTGGTAAATTCGGTAGAACGTTTCCAACCGGAATCGAGCGCAGATTCAATGGGATAAACTGACATGGCCAGGGATTTTTTTCCTTGCGGCAGATTGATCCTGGCTGCATCCCATACAAAGGCTGAAGATGCCGCCCAGGCAACATCCCTGGCGTTCCGGCAATGGAAATGCCAGTCCAGCCTCCCTTTTGGCGGTTTTGCAGCCCGGGCTTTCACGTCTTTTTCTGTCCGGATCATTACGGTTTTATCACTGTTCCTGGCCTCATCCAGTCTTTTCATTTCCCCACCACTGAGCACTTCTGAAGGATTCAGCAATTCCCCTGTGGCCACCACCAGTTCTTTTGCGGACGTATTAATGGTAAAATCGTAATTGCCATAATCAAGGTAGAATTCGCCTGCTCCCAGGTAGGGCAGGGTATTCCATCCCTGAACATTGTCATACACGCACATGCGAGGAAACCACTGCGCAATTTCATAGATCCAGCCGTAATCAGTTTCCACCCTCCCCATACGGTCCGATCCTTTTTCAGGTATGCTAAAATTATATTCGATCCGGATCTTCAAGGAATCTCCGCGGGCATTTAGTGAATCAGGCAACAGGATCTGCATGCGGGTATCGTAAACCTTATAATCCGCTTTTTCTCCTCTTCCCGCATGCTCTATTTTAACCGATTGGATATTATATCCCCCGTCAAAGCCAAGATTCGCATAACGACCGCCGGTGGGTAATGTGGTAGCCTGTGCTCGGGAATCCGGCTTATAAATATTCTGATCCAGTTGTAGCCATACATAGGACATTGGTTCAGGACTATTGTTCTTATAAGTTATAGCTACGGTGGCCGTTATTTTTTGGCTTTCGTCATCCAGGCTTGCCTGAATAGAATAATCAGCCTCGTTCTGCCAGTATTTCGGGCCCGGAGTTCCTTCTGCAGTTCTTACTTCGTCACCGAAAGCAGGATAAAATATGGGGGCAAAAGCTTCATGCTGATCATAGTTGCCGGAATTCTGGGTAAAGCCATATAGGGAAACAAGCAGCATGCAACCAGTGATCAAAAACCATCTCTTTGAAGGCATTTTCTTATTTTATGCCGGCGAAGGTATATTTTTCAGGGTTTTTTTCCCTGACGAATGTGACAGGTGGTTTAGGATTTAACAGCCGGAGTTCAATTCCCAGACCCCATTGCAGTACTTTCGCAGCTGTTTGTAACATGAAAAAACTGGATTGGTATATACTGCGCAAATTCCTGAGCACATTTGTGTTTACCATACTCACCATCACGGTAATTGCCGTGGTGATAGACACCAGCGAGAAGGCCGATGATTTCGTCAAATCGGGCCTCAGCTCCTGGCAGATCGTCACCCATTATTTTATCGGTTTTGTTCCTTTTATCATGGCCATGATCTTTCCGCTCATGGTTTTTATCGCCTGCATATATTTCAGCTCCAAAATGGCAGGGCAGTCGGAGTTTATTGCAATTCTGGCCGGGGGTATCCGGTATCCCAGGATGCTCCGGCCCTATATTGTTGGAGCGGTCCTGCTCGGGGTGTTTTATTGGTATGCCAGCCAGTTCTGGGTTCCCAAAGCTGAAGAGATAAGAACCAACTTTCAGGCTACTTATATTGACCGGAACAGCTCCTATAACGGAGATCCATACCGCACCAATAATTTTTATCTGCGGGTGAATTCCTATACCTATGTCGGTCTGAAATACTACGATACCGCGCGCAAATCCGCAGGTAATTTTTTTCTCTTTAAGGTTAAGAACAACAAGATCTATTATAACCTCCGGGCGGAATTTGTGAAATGGGATACGACTAAAAAAGAATGGCAGCTTACAGGCTGCGTGGAGCATACGAATGATGGATTGAAAGAAACAGCCCGCCTCATTCCCAAAATGTTTATCAACCTGAATGTTCGTCCTGAGGAAATGAGAAGGGATGAATACCTCAAAGACAAATTGACAACCCCGGAGTTAAAAAGTTTCATTAAAATGGAAGAAGTGCGGGGGAGTGAAGGGCTCAACACGTATAAGGAAGAAAGATATCACCGGGATGCTTCTCCTTTTTCCGTGGTCATCCTGACAGTGATCGGCGCGGTCATTGCAACGCGTAAAGTGAGGGGAGGAAGTGGATTACATCTCGCCATCGGACTGGTCATGGCTGCCGTTTTCGTAATCATGGACAAGTTCTCCGTGACCTTTGCAACAAAAGGAAATTTTTCTCCCATGCTCGCTGCCTGGGTGCCCAATATTATTTTTGCAATCCTTGCTGTTTGGCTTTATTGGCGTGCGCCGAAGTAGGTTTATAGTTGATGGTTGATGGTTTATGGTTGATGGATATCAGGTGCGAATTCCCAAATTAAGTCCATCAACCATCAACTATCAACCATCAACAAAAATTCCATCAACCTGGAAACTTACCCAACCATTCTTTTGTTCTAACAGCATTCATGAATTAACTTTATCCATCTTATCCCGGAAAAATTTAATTGCCTGGTATGACTATCAAAGAAAAGTTTAAAATCAAGGCTGAGGGCCTCAGTGCAGAAATCAAGGATATCCTCAAAGAGCACGGATCAAAAAAAATCGGGGACACAACCCTTTCCCAGATCTATGCCGGCATGCGGGGAATGACCGGGCTGGTTACAGAAACCTCTTTACTGGATGCGCAGGAAGGTATCCGGTTTCGTGGATATTCCATTCCCGAGATCCAGCAAAAACTTCCGAAAGCATCGGGCGGCAACGAACCCTTGCCGGAAGGTTTGTTTTTCCTGATGCTGATAGGAGAGCTTCCGGACGAAAAGGATGTTCAGGAACTAACGGCCAACTGGCAGCGCCGCAGTCATGTTCCAAATCATGTGTTTGATGCTATCGAGGCCCTGCCCGTGGGCACCCATCCCATGACACAATTTGTGATTGCCATCATGGCGCTTCAAACGGAAAGCCAGTTTGCAAAAAAATATGCAGAAGGCCTAAGTAAAAAAGATTATTGGGACGCCATATTCGATGACTCCATGAATCTGATTGCCCGGCTTCCGCGGGTTGCAGCCTATATCTATCGCAGAAAATACAAGCACGGCGACCATATTCAGCCTAACGGGTTACTCGACTGGGCCGGAAATTTCGCCCACATGCTGGGATACCGCGACGATACTTTTCAGGAGCTGATGCGTTTGTATATGACCATACACGCTGATCATGAAGGAGGGAACGTCAGCGCACATACCACCCACCTGGTTGGTTCCGCGCTAAGTGATCCATACCTCTGCCTCGCCGCCGGCATGAATGGTCTCGCTGGCCCTTTGCATGGCCTTGCTAACCAGGAGGTGATCAAATGGATCCTGGAGATGCGTGATGAGTTGAAGACCGAACTGCCCAGCAAGGAGCAGATCGTGGAATACGTACAGAAAACATTGAATGAAGGGAAAGTGGTTCCAGGTTACGGGCACGCTGTGCTTCGCAAGACCGATCCCCGCTTCGCTGCCCAGATGGAATTCGGAAAAAAACATCTGCCGGATGATCCGCTCGTAAAAACAGTCTGGAATATTTATGAGGCAGTACCGCCCGTATTGCAGTCACTGGGAAAAATTAAGAACCCCTGGCCCAATGTGGATGCCCATAGCGGAGCGCTCCTGGTTCATTTCGGACTGGTGGAATATGAATTTTACACCGTTCTTTTTGGAGTCAGCCGTTCCCTTGGTGTGCTCGCAAGTCTTTGCTGGGACAGAGCCCTGGGCTATCCGCTGGAAAGACCCAAGTCCGTCACCACAGATTCCGTCAAAGGCTGGATTGAAGGGAAGGCGGATATTTGGGGGGACTGAGGCTAATGTGGAAATGTGCTAATTTGAAAATGTGCTAATTCGAAAATTTGAAAATGTAGGAACAAAAACTCTTGGTCTATTTCATTTTTTTCCCCAATCTGGAAATTAACAAATTGGCATTTTCAAATTTTCAAATTAGCACATTTTCAAATTAACTTTCCATTGCCTGCAAAATATCACCCAGAATATCCTCCCTGTGTTCCAAGCCCACGGAAATGCGTATAAGCCCGGGCGTTATATTTACCTCCATTCTTTCCTGCTCACTTAATTTTCCGTGTGTTGTGCTTGCCGGATGAGAAGCGATGCTGCGGGTGTCGCCAAGATTGGCTGTTCGGGAAATCATTTTCAGGCTGTCGAGAAATTTTCTTCCGCTTTCCAGCCCTCCTTTTAATTCAAAACACAAAAGGCCACCGCCATTTTGCATTTGCTTTTTAGCTATGGCGTATTGTGGATGGGTTGTCAGAAAAGGATACTTAAGCCAGCTGATGGCCTTGTTATGCTCGAGCTGCTGAGCCAGATAATAGGCATTGGACGCGTGGCGCTCCATACGCACTTCCAGTGTTTCCAGACTTCTGCTGAGTACCCAGGCGTTAAAAGGAGAAAGCGCGGGACCGGTACTGCGGCAGAATAGATAAATATCATGGATCAGTTTTTTGTTTCCCAGCACGATGCCACCCAGTACGCGACCCTGGCCGTCAAGCCATTTTGTTGCAGAATGGATCACCAGATCGGCTCCGAACCGGCCGGGAACCTGACCGATCGGTGTGGCAAAACAATTGTCCACACAAAAGATCAGGTTGTGCTTTTTTGCGAGTGTGCCAGCCGCCTCCAGATCAATGATGTCCAATCCGGGATTGGTTGGAGTTTCTACAAAAATCATTTTCGTATTGGGCCGGATGGCATTTTCCCAACTCCTCATATCCTCTGCAGATACATAACTGTGTTCGATCCCGTATCCGGGCAGAATTTTCGTGATTACACTGTGCGTGCTTCCGAAAACGGCCCTGCACGACAAGAGGTGATCTCCCTGCTTTAAAAAAGTCAGAAAAGAGGCAAACACCGCACTCATCCCCGAGGCGCTGGCAAATCCGGCTTCCATTTCTTCCAGCACGCACATCCGGTCAGTGAATTCCTGCACGCTGGGATTGGAAAAACGACTGTAAATATTATCGTCATTCTCGTCTGCAAATGCGGCGCGCATCTCTTCCGCATTGTCAAAACAAAAACTGCTGGTGAGGAATAAAGGAGATGAATGCTCCATTTCTTCCGTTTGCTTTACCCTTGTTCTGATCATTTGGGTAATAGGATGTAAGTGCATGCTGAGGTTTTTTGTAAATGATTTTATCTGGCTGCCGGGTATTGCAGACGGTGATCAACCAGGCCGCATCCCGAAGGGGAAAAGAGGGTATTTCAGGAAATTATCTTCGTTTCCCAATGAATCCTGCAGCCTGCACCCATCAGGGTTGCCGATACCGAACAATATTTATCAATGGAGAGGGCACAGGCCCTCTTCGCTTTTTCGGGATCTATTGATCCTTTCAATTCAAAAACAACGTGGATTTTCTTCCATAAGGAAGGATGTTTTCCCGGTTCTCTTTCACCGTCAATGCTCATCCGGAATCCTTCAACCACCTGTTTTTGCTTTTTAAGAATGGAAATGATATCGATTCCGCTGCAGGCACCCAGGCCCATGAGCAGCATCTGCATCGGACGGATACCGTACTCGTGGCCTCCGCTTTCCAAACTGGAATCCATCCTCACCTGATGGCCGTAAGCATCTGTTCCTTCAAAGCCGAAATCATTGCTCTTGCGGATTACTTCAACATGGGCCATAAAAAAAATTTTTCCAAAGGTAATTCATCCGGGTGCATTTCTTTTGTTTGCCATCCGTCGCCGCCCGGGACACAACGTATTATGGTTTTCTGCCATAAAAAGAAATTTCGTGTCCGGATTCCTGCATGTCCTTATTTTGCATCCTGAATTTTATAGCCGGACGCATGGATGAATTTCATATTGACCAACCCTTTAAACTGGAAAATGGCGGAACGCTGCCGGGCATAAAGATCGCGTATCACACTTATGGCCAGTTGAATGAAGCGGCCGATAATGCAGTCTGGATCTGCCATGCCCTCACAGCCAATTCAAATGTAACGCGTTGGTGGCCTGGCATGGTCGGGGAGAATCATTTTATAGATCCCAAAACCCATTTCATCGTTTGCGCCAATATTCTCGGCTCCTGCTATGGCACTTCAGGCCCGCTGAGCCAGGATCCGGATTCGGGCGATATTTACTTCAGCCATTTTCCGCTAATCACGATCAGGGACATGGTGAGCGCCCATATCCTGCTGCGGAAGCATCTGGGTATCCGCCGGATCGCCCTGATGATGGGTGGAAGCATGGGTGGTTATCAGGCGCTGGAATGGTGTGTAATGGAACCTGAAATCATCAGGGACCTTTTTCTGATTGCCACTTCTGCTGCGGAGACCGCCTGGGGCGTCGCAGTGCACACGGCCCAGCGACTTGCTATTGAGGCTGATCCTACCTGGAGAGACTTGAATGAGGACGCAGGAGCTGCGGGATTAAAAGCAGCGAGGGCTATTGGCATCCTTACCTATAGGAACTATACCATCATGAAGGAGAAGCAATCTGATGGCGATCAGGAAAAGCTGGACGACTTCAGGGCATCGTCTTATATTAATTACCAGGGCGACAAACTGGTTCAGCGTTTCAATGCCTATAGCTACTGGCTGCTTACCAAGGCGATGGACACCCATAATTTATCAAGGGGCCGCGGCGGGGACCTTAAGAAAGTATTGTCTGCCATCCGGCAGCGAACCCTGATCATTGGAATCACAAGCGATATCCTTTGTCCCCTTGATGAACAAAAATTCATCGCCGACTATATACCCGATTGCCGGTTGGTTACGATCGATTCCATCTACGGTCACGACGGGTTTATGGTTGAATCTGAGAAAGTAGGAAATTGTTTGAGGAGGTGGATGAGGAGGTAAGAATTAAAAATTAAAAATTAAAAAGTAAAAATTGGATTCTTAATTTTCACTCAGACACCCAATCAGGTTCCATTTTTTAATTTTTAATTCTTAATTTTTACTTCTCAACCTTTTACCAAGTTAGTCTCCCCTGGTAATAATCCAAAATCTTCGTTCTGAAAATGTAATTATATCGGGCGGCTGAAAGATTGATATTCGCGCGGTCGACATTATTTTTGGCGATCACATAAACGTCTGAAGTGATAACGCCGTTATTAAATCGAACTTCGGCTGCCTTGAAGGATTGACTATAGGCGTTTACCTGATCCATATAGCCTTTGTATTGTCCGTATGCTGCGGCCATGTTCTGCCAGGCCTGCTCAACCATTTGCTGCAACTGATTACGGGATGCGGTGGCCATAATGCGGGCATTCACCAGATTTATTTTCGCCTGTTTAATATTATTTCTTGTGGTGAGATAATTTAATATCGGAATATTCAATTGAAGGCCGATGGATTCGTAACGGTTATTCTTGAACTGGTCCCCAAAGGAAATCTTCTGGGAAAGTGCACCCTGTGTGTTGACGAAATAATCCGTACCGTTATAAGTAATATAATCCGAAGTCTGCACGGGAAATGCAGATCCGGGAACGGTACCTGTGGCGATGCTGGAATAATTCGAGTTGACATTGCCGTAAAAATAAAGCGACGGGTACAACTTGCCCCTGGCTGCAGCAACGCCTTTTTCAAAAGACCTCACCCGGAGGTCGACCGCTTTAATATTCGGAACAACATGTAACGCAGTTTGAAAAATGCTATCGGAACTGCCCCCGTATTGCAAGGTATTGGCATCCATGGGAACCATTTCGTAGGTCGCATCCCTATCATAGGGAATATTAAGTAAGGTAAAGAGGTTAACCTTGGAAGTTTCGAGCGCATTCACGGCATTGACGATGTTCACCAGGTCACTTGCATACTGGCCCTGGAGGTCTGTTAAAGTATAAGGAGCGATAGCGCCCGCACGGTTTTGTATCTCCAGACGATCGACTTGCACCGAATCCACGGCGGCCTGCTGTCTGGCAATATCAAGCTGATCCCTATCGCTAAGTACCAGCAGGTAACCCGTTATCACAAGTAGTGTGATATTATCCTTTTGCTGTTGCAAATCCATTTTGCTGGCATCAAAACTCAACGCGTTCTGCCTAATTGCCTGCTGCAAACTCAGACCATTAAATAGAAGCAGGTTACCGCTCAGGCCGTAGTTGCCGGATCCGTTTTTCTCATCTACATATCCGTTGTTGCTGCTATTGATGCTTCTGCCGTAGTTCAGTCCCTCACTCAGCTGGCCGCTGATCGCCGGAAGGAGATTGTCCTTGGCCTGCCTGAACTGTACGCCGGTCGTTTGCATTTGAATTTCACTTTGCTTCACCTGCAGGTTATTCTTTATGGCTATATCAATGCACTGTTTAAGATTGAGGCTTTGCGCACCGGCATTCTGACCAAATCCGGCGAAATGAGAAACCAGGGCTGCAAGAAATATACATATACGAAACCGCTTCATTATTATCATCATTTATTTTGTCTCCGTTTTTTCAATACGCCCGTCAAGCAGATGGATGATCCGTTTTCCGTAGCTGGCATTTTTTTCAGAATGGGTTACCTGAATGATAGTTACACCATCCTGCTTATTGAGCGTGGTGAATAATTCCATAATTTCCTCTCCCTGCTTGGAATTAAGATTGCCCGTGGGTTCGTCGGCCAGGATCAGTTTGGGCTTGGCCACCAGCGCACGGGCGATGCCTACCAACTGCTGCTGCCCACCGGATAACTGCGTAGGGAATAAATCTTTTTTTCCCACCATCTGAAACCGGTCGATTATATCTGCCACGATGGCTTTGCGTTCAGAATTTTTGATGTTCTGATAAATCAGTGGCGTTTCGATATTTTCATATACCGTAAGCTCATCGATCAGGTGATATGCCTGAAAAACAAATCCGATATGCGTCTTGTAGAGATTGGACCTTTGCTTTTCCTTTAGCTTAAATACATCGGTGTCCATGAATTGATAGTCGCCTTCTGAAGGAGAATCCAGCATCCCGATAATATTCAACAAGGTTGATTTCCCTGAGCCGGAAGGTCCCATGACAGAAATGAATTCCCCCTCTCCGATATTCAGATTGATATCCTTCAGAATAAAATTCCGGATATTCCCGAGGTTAATCCATTTGGATATATGTTCGATCTTGATCATACTTAATTATTATGTTATGTTTTATTCATTGGTTGATGGTTGATAGTTGAAGGTTGATGGAAATCAGGTGCGAATTGAAACATCAAATCCATCAACCATCAACTATCAACTATCAACCAACTTACTGCCCTCCATTCATTCCACCCTCAGGCTTTTTACCGGATTAGCTATTGCCGCTTTAATGGCCTGGTAACTTACGGTTGCTATGGCGATCAATACTGCCATAATCCCGGCTATGAGAAATATCCACCAACCGATCTCGATCCGGTATGCAAAATCCTGTAGCCAGCCATGCATGGCATACCAGGCAATAGGTGAGGCAATCAGGATAGCTATGGCCACCAGCTTCAAAAAATCCCTTGACAGCAGGTTAACAATATTCGGTACCGATGCACCGAGTACTTTGCGGATTCCAATTTCCCGGGTGCGTTGCATGGTGCTGTAGGAGGCAAGACCCAATAATCCCAAACATGAAATGATAATGGCCAGCACGGAAAAATTAAGAAATAGTTTTCCAAATCTTTCTTCGGAACGATATTGCTTGTCGAAAAATTCATCCAGAAAATAATAACTAAACGGCCTGGCCGGGATCAGGGCATTCCATTTGTTTTCGATGGATGCAATGGTTTTTGGCAGGTTTTGAGTGGAAAGTTTTATGGAAACCAGGCTGCATCCGTTTGGCTCAATGCGCATGGACAAGGGCTTGATTGGCAATTGGAGCGAACGAAAATGAAAATCTTTCGCCACGCCGATAATCTTTCCTTCCCTTCCCCATTGTTTGAAGCGGCGGCCCACGGCCTGGGCCGGCGATGTATACCCGAACATTTTCACAGCGGCCTCATTAAGGATCATGGATTGTGTGGTGTCAGTTTGGAAATCAGGAGAGAAAGCCCGGCCCGCAATCATTTTGATTTTAAATTGAGGAATATAGTCAAAGTCCACGAAATATAAATCCAGATTAGCGATCTGCAGGTCTCCTTTTACATTTTCAATTTCCGAATAAGCGGCGGGATTTCCTCCTCCGGGCACGCTGGAAGCCATGGCGACTGACTTCACATTGGGCAGTGTTGCCACTGCATTTCGAAATGCATCTTTTGCGGGATCGCCATTCGTGTTGATCACCATCACCTGGTCCTTGCTAAAGCCGAGGTCCTGCCGGCGCATAAAATTCATTTGATTATAAACGATAATGGTGGCTATGATCAGTGCAATGGAAATAGTGAACTGTGCAATAACAAGTCCCTTCCTCAGCAGCAGTCCTTTGGATCCGGTTGAAAAACGACCTTTTAATACCGTAACAGGTTTGAAAGAAGATAAGACCAGCGCCGGATAAACGCCTGCAAGCAATCCGATTCCCATGGCTGCCAGGAAAAGAATTAAAATAAAAGAAAGATTATCAAAAATGCCTGAGCTGATCGTTTTTCCCGCGAGGTGATTAAATGAAGGCAGCAGCAGGGCCGTTGCAATCAGTGTGAGGATAAAAGATAAGGCGCACAACAGAACGGATTCGCCAATAAACTGTCCTGTAAGTTGCCTCTTAACCGCTCCGACCACTTTACGAATGCCTACTTCTTTTGCGCGTTCAGCCGAGCGTGCAGTAGTCAGGTTGATGAAATTGAAACAGGCAATCAGCAAAATAAAAACAGCAACCCAGGAAAATATATAAACATTATTAATGTTCCCGGTATTACTCCCATTCCTTGTGGAACGCAGATAAACATCTTTCAATGGTTCCAGGAATAAAGTAGGATACATATTGATCTTCTTCATTTCCGTTCCGTTTCTTCTTTCCAGAAAGGCAGGAAGCTGGGCCTGTAAATCGGCGGCACGCGTGCCGGGCTTTAACAAAACATATGTTGAGTTTCCGTAATTACCCCATTGGTCATCCAAACCCGGATTTAGCTTCCTGGTTAAAGTGCTCATCGAAATCAGCATGTCTGCTTTTATCGTGGAGTTTTCCGGAATGTCCTTCATCACCCCTGTGATTTTTGCCGTAAAGCCTTCACCTGTGAGCAATACCGTTTGGCCTACCGGATCCGTATTTCCAAAATATTTTTTGACTGCGCTTTCCGAAAATACAATGCTGAGAGGTTCCTGTAAAACAGTCTTCGGATTTCCTTTCAGGAGCTTAAAGTCAAACATTCCAAAGAATGCTGAATCCGCCCAAAGTGAATTTAACTCCTGGAATTTCACATTCCCCTTTCTCACGAGAAGTTCATCCCCGGTTGTCCGTACGGCAGCCTGCACCTGCGGAAAATCCTGGGCAATATGAGGGCCTACTGCCCATGACGGGCCGGCCGCTTTAATTACTTCGGTGGGGGTTTTGATATCACAAACCACACGGTAAATTCGGTCCTCCTTGCTGTGAAAAGAATCATAGCTTAATTCAAATCTGACATACAAAAAAATCAGGAAGCCTGCCGTCATTCCAACGGTCAATCCCAGGATATTAATAAATGAGAATACCCGGTGCCGCCAGAGATTCCGGAAGGCAATTTTGAAATAATTTTTCAGCATGATTCTGTCATTATGCGATGATCAGGCAAGAATATTCTCGGTGACCGTTTGTCCGTCCAGCATGCGAATGATTCGGTGGCTGTAACGTGCATCGTGTTCCGAGTGCGTAACCATGATGATGGTTGTTCCCTGTTCATTCAGATCAGTAAGCAGTTCCATAACTTCATTCCCATTGGATGAATCCAGGTTACCCGTCGGTTCATCCGCGAGGATTAATTTAGGCTTATTCACCACGGCGCGGGCAACGGCAACCCTTTGCTGCTGACCTCCGGATAGTTGCTGCGGGTAGTGATTCCGCCGATGCATGATCTGCATCTTGTCCAGCATTTCTTCCACTCTTTTCTTTCTTTCATCACTTTTCACACCAAGGTAAATCAGGGGCAACTCCACGTTTTCAAAAACGGTAAGTTCATCGATCAGATTAAAGCTCTGGAACACGAATCCGATATTTCTTTTTCGAAGATCCGCTCTTTTTCTTTCGTTGAAATGAGCCACTTCGATGCCGTTGAACAGGAAGCTTCCGCTGTCCGGATCATCCAACAAGCCCAGGATATTTAATAAGGTTGACTTGCCGCAACCGGAAGGTCCCATTACAGCGACGAATTCTCCATCGTTCACCTGGAACGAAAGTTTATTCAGTGCAATGGTTTCAACTTCTTCTGTTTTGTAAATTTTTTCCAGATCATTAATCCGTATCATTTTTTTTATTTTAAACTGTTAAGGTGGTATTTTATTTAAGAATGAGTTCCTGCATGGTTCCGTAATTCTCATAGCTGCTTGTGACTACTTTATCACCCGGCTTGAGGCCAGACAGCACTTCATAATAATCCTGATTTTGATTGCCCAGCTGAATATCCGTGCGGAAAGCGCTCTTACCATCGTCGCTCACCTTGAATATCCAGTTGCCGCCTGTCACCTGATAAAAACCTCCGCGCGCCACGAGGATGGACTGCCTTTCTTCGCTCAGGGCAAGCAATATCTGAAGGGTTTGCCCTCTCCGGATGCCCTTGGGGACGGGACCGACAAACTGCATGTCCACCTGGAATTTTCCGGAAGTGACCTGGGTATAAACCTTAAATATTTTTAGATCGTAATTACTGTCGGCAAAGCTAAACTTGCCCCTGAGTCCGTTGTAGATCCTGGAAATATAGTGTTCGTCAACATCCACACGGACTTTAAAACCGCTTAACACGTCGATCTGGCCCAGCCGGTCACCTTCCTTTTTGGATTGGCCCACTTCTGCGTCTAATGAAGTCAGCTGCCCTTCAATCGGTGCGCGGAGAATCAGATCTCCCACCTTTTTTTGCATGATCTTCAGGCCCTCCTGGGCGTGAGCGTAGGATTCCTTGTCCTGTTCGGCCTGTTGCCTGGTTGAGACCGAATCCTGCTTCAGGATCTCCCTGGCGAGCTGTGTCTTTTGAAGGTAATAGTTATAGTTATTCTGAGCAGACTGGAAATCCTGGGATCCGAGGGCGCCTTTGCTGTATAGCAGTTTATCCAGGTTATAAATCCGCTCTGCCTCTTTGAAGCTGCTTTCCACATCCGCCATCTGGGTTAGCTTTGAAACGGTATTTTGCTGGGCGTTGATTCTCGCAAGCTGCATTTGCGAAAGCTGCGTGAATACGCCAGTCTCCTGACCGGCCAGGCTCAGTTCCAGGTTGGTATTGGACAATTTCAGGATGGGTTCTCCCTTTTTCATAAAAGTGCCATCCTCCACATATCTTTCCTCTACCCTTCCGCCTTCCGTGGCATCCAGATAAATGCTTGTTATAGGGAGAACTACCCCGTTAACCGGAATGGTCTCCTGAAACGGGCCCTTCGTTACCGTGGAAATAGTAATCCGGTCCAGATCCACATTCAAACGCGACTTGCCGGAAGTGAAATAATAACTGCCAAAAGCAAGAAGAACCAGGGCGGTTATGCCCGCGATTGTAAGGATCTTCCTTGCCGGCCACTTCTTTTTTTTGATAACCCTGTCTACCATTTTTAAATTATTTTTTTAAAAGCACCCGGTATAAAAATACCCGGTGTGTTTTATTTAGCTGAAACTGAGAAATACATGACGAATAAATGAAACCACGTGCCAGAACCAAACCAGAATGATTTACAATCATTTAGGAATCCTCGTTTGATTCGGCCGGTCGTTTCCGATACAGGAACTGTACGGTTTTGATACAGGTGCGGAAAGGCCGGATTTGTTAAAAAATTAATTGTCACCAGATTATATTAGAGTAAACTTGTGGCACTGTTTTGTTGCATAACCGATCAAATTATTTATAATTCAGCATGGTACTAAGAAACGCTTCGATTCTGGCAATTGACGATGATGTAGATATCCTAACTGCGGTAAGACTCCTGCTAAAGACCGAAGCAGCCGAGGTAATCACTGAAAAAAATCCTGAAAACATCAGGTCGCTTCTGTATAAAAAGAGGTTTGACATCATTTTACTGGACATGAATTTTAATAGCGCCATCAATACCGGCAATGAAGGTTTGTATTGGCTGCGCAAGATAAGGGAATGGGACGCAGCCTCCTCCGTAATTATGATAACGGCCTACGGAGATATTGACCTCGCCGTGCGGTCCCTGAAGGATGGTGCTGTAGACTTTGTTGTTAAGCCCTGGCATAATGAAAAGCTAATTAATATTATCCGGGAAACCCTGCAGCGCAAGGACGGATCCCCGGCAATAAAAGTAGCCGAAAGCTCACAGAACGGAGAAAATACGCCGGTTATCGGGCAGTCACCTGCCATCCGCGAGATATTAAGCAAGGTAGAAAAGATAGCGCCTACTGAGGCCAACATCCTGATCCTTGGTGAAAACGGTACCGGAAAAGACCTGATGGCCCACATGATACACGAGAAATCGCTGCGGTCGGCCAAGCAGTTCGTGAAAGTGGACGTCGGCGCACTCACGGAAACCTTATTTGAAAGTGAATTATTCGGACACAAGAAAGGAGCTTTTACTGATGCGCGGGATGATCGCACAGGCCGCTTTGAAATGGCTTCCGGAGGAACTTTGTTTTTGGATGAGATCGGAAATATCAGCCTGCAGCAACAGGCCAAGTTATTATCGGTGCTCCAGAGTCGCCAGGTATCCAGACTGGGATCCAACCTCCTGATACCTATAGATATCCGGCTGATTTGCGCCACCAACCTGCCACTTTCTGAACTCGCCAACGAGGCGCGCTTCCGAAAGGACCTGATCTACCGCATCAACACGGTCGAAATCGTGATGCCGCCGCTCAGGAAAAGGCCGGAAGACATAACCTCCCTTGCCCGTGAATTTGCCCATTTGTATTCAGGGAAATATCTCAAACGCATGCTGGAGCTTGATAACAGGGCAATTGAAAAACTTAAAGGATACCACTTTCCAGGCAATGTGCGCGAATTGCAATACAGTATTGAGCGGGCTGTGATCATGAGTGAAGGCGATGAGATCCATGCTGAGGATATTATTTTCTCTCCGCTTGAAACCGTGCTCGAAATGGATGAGGCCCCGGACAGGGATCTTACACTGAGCACCATTGAAAAAAATACCATACTAAAAGTGATCGAGAAACACCATGGTAATATTTCCAGGGCTGCCCGTGAACTCGGACTTACCCGCACCGCACTATACCGCCGCCTGAGCAAATACGATATTTAAATTGAAACCACCAGTTTTCATCCGCCCAAACTTTAGCGCAGTCGGACCGCCAGGATTTTGGCGGGTAAATTAAAAAACCATGTTCAAAAAATTTGAACTTCGAATACTCATCCGCGTTTTAATCCTATTTGCCGTGCTTTGTCTCACGGCTGTCGTCGTCGTTCAGTCCCAGTTTATTTACCTGATCATTCTTCTCCCGGTGCTGGCTTACGAATTCAGTGATTTTTACAGGTTCTTCCGTAAAACCCAGGACGAGCTGGAACAATTTGTCGAGTCAGTACATTACCGCGATTTTTCAAGGCATTTTGATGTAAACCGGGCACCCGTGGAACTCAAAACGATGCGCAGGGGCTTTAACGACATCAACAGTACTTTCAAAGTGATCAGCCGCGAAAGGGAAACCCAGTTTCTTTATCTTCAGAAGATCCTGGAATTGGTGGAAACGGGTATTTTGTCCTATGAAGTGGCCAGCGGAGATGTTGTCTGGATGAATGAGTCCCTGAAGAAAATCCTCGGCATACCCTATTTGAAAACCATGCATTCCCTTGAAAAAAGGGACCCTTATTTATTTAAAGAGATCCAGCAGTTGCAGCCCGGGATGGGCAAGATCGTTTCGATTTCCAGGGACAACGGCATTGTAAAAGTGCTGGCCTCGGCAACGGGTTTTCAAACCGACAATAAAATGTTCAAACTGGCCGCATTCCAGAATGTAAATGAGGCGCTGGACGAAACGGAGGCCAGGGCCTGGCAGAAATTGCTGAGCGTAATGACCCACGAGATAATGAATTCAGTAGCACCCATTTCTTCACTGGCAGATACTATGCTGGACAGGCTCAAGAAGGCAACCGAGCTCATGCGTGAACAACCAGCGGCCATCGAAGACCTTGAACTGGGCATCGATACCATCCGGCGGCGAAGCGAGGGCCTGCTTAAGTTTGCTGAAACCTATCGCAATCTCAATAAGATCATTTCGCCCACCCTGAAAATTGTATTGCTCCGCGATTTGTTTGAAAATCTGAACCAGTTGATGCTGCCTACGCTCGAGCAAAAAAGTGTAAAGCTCGAGATCACGCTCCAAAACCCGGAACTATGCTATGAAATGGATGCGACACTAATTGAACAGGTGCTGATCAACCTGCTTGTGAATGCCATCGAAGCCGTAAAAGATAAGCCGCATCCCCGCATTCAGCTTTCAGCATTCAATGCCAACAATAATAAGATCAACATTAAGGTAGCCGACAATGGCTGCGGAATTCCCCCGGGACTGATGGACAGGATTTTTATTCCTTTTTTCAGCACCAGGAAAAACGGAAGCGGTATCGGGCTTAGCCTGAGCCAGCAGATCCTGATGTTGCATAAAGGAAGCATTCAGGTGCAATCTGTCGAAAATGAAGGATCTGTATTTACCTTGCATTTATGATTTTTTACTTTTTACTTTCTAATATTTGCTTTGAACACAATGAACGAAAAACTGCGCATCGGCATAACTTCATGCGGAAAGTATGATAATTACCGGCTTTGGATAGAAGGATCCGGTCTGGCTGAAGCTGTTCGCCTCAGTCACTCTTTGAACAATGCAGATGAATTTGCCAAATGTAACGGGCTGGTACTGACCGGCGGCGAGGATGTGAGTCCGGAATTGTACGGAAGACCAGAATATACGAGGGAATATGGGCTGAAAGAAATTATTCCGGAGCGTGACTATTTTGAATTTGCGGTGATCAGGCATGCGCTGGATCAGAAAAAGCCCATCCTGGGAATTTGCCGGGGGCTGCAAGTGATGAACGTTTATCTGGGGGGAACGCTTATACCGGACATTCCCGCCCTCCTGCATTCCCATTTTCATGGCAAAATAAGCGGTTCAGATCAGCCGCATATGATAACCATCGTACCCGACTCCCTGCTCCAGCAGGTTAGCGGCGCCGAAACCGGTCTTGTGAATTCAGCTCACCACCAATCTGCCGACAGGCCCGGCAAAGACTTAAAAGTAACAGCGTTCGGGGATACTGATGTCGTGGAAGCTATGGAATGGAAAAAGCCGGGTGAGCGGTCCTGGCTTTTGCTGATTCAATGGCACCCGGAAAGAATGCCTGATCAGACCAGCCCGCTTACGCAAGGAATCCGGAATGCTTTTCTGGAGGCTTCCAGGAGTTACCGGACGACTAACGAGAATACCTATCTGAATCCGGCCCTGCATGCTTCAGGGACCTGAGTTGCGGCAAGACCGGAAAAGGTTGATTCATAAGATACTTCAAAGAGAAGGATAGGTTTTTCCCCGGAACCGGACAATTCGGAGCGTCTTTCCCATGCGCCTGGCAAAAGAATTGATGGTTAAAAGGACGAGAGTTTCCGGAAAATGTAGATAAATTTGAAAAATCGAATGGTTATTATTCAGTCGAGAATCTTATTTTTGTCACATATATCCTGTCAATTTCCACCTGTTCCTGCAAAATCCCATCCACTTAAAGCCACGCATCGTCCCCACTGAGAGCTGTCCCATACCTGTTGCAGACCTTTTTTGTCATTAAAAGAATCTGATAAAGATTTCTGTTAAAGATCTCTGTGGATAAACCGATTAACAGTTTAATGAAACGATTATGAAAAAATTTTACCTACTGATTCTCACAACGGGTTTTTTACTTACATCCTTATTTACGCAGGCGCAATTTGCAGGAGTATTTTCGACAATTCCAAATGACGGGAACAATCATATTTTGTCGGATGTTTCCATATGGGAGCCTCCGGGAGAGCCGCCCGCTCATTGCAACAATTGCGAAATTATTATTAACTGCGATGTTACTTTAGATGCAACTTCTGTTGATATCGAGTTATCCAATAATTCCCTGGTTCAGATAAACGGAGGCGTTACTTTTACCATTGATAACTACCTCCAGCTTTTTAATACACAGATTATCGTGGGTAGCGATGCGACAACAGCTGCTTCCGTCATTTTAAATGACCAGGTGGACCTGAATGGCACTTCCAGCGTTCAATTAGCAAATGTCAACACCTTTATCGACGCAAATAATACTGCTTTGAATCCAATCAGCGGTCCTCATTTTGTATATGGGAGTGCAACAAACAAAGTCGCGGGTCTTTATTTTATTACAGCTACTGATCCCTTTGGCTTTACATTTACTTTGAGTGCAATCGGCATTGGAAGTTCAACTGCCAGTATGGCTCTATACAACCTCAATTGCTTCCCTACCGTTCCTGCTTCACCTAATAATTGCGCATCAGGTATTGTATTCGGTCCCGCCACCACTTCGCTGGATCCTTCAGTTCCCTCAGAAGGACTGATTTTCATGGAATCGGCTACCCTGCCTGTTGAACTCGTGCAATTCGTTGCCACCAGGAATCCGGACCAGACCATCCGCCTCTCATGGGCGACAGCACAGGAAATCAATTCTGGTTCATTTGATGTGGAAAGAAGCGCGGATCTTGTCAGCTGGACAAAAATTGGCAACGTTAAAGCCAAAGGATATGCATCAACTACAACCAACTATAGCTATACCGATGAATTCCCGCTCGCGGGCACAGGCTATTACCGGTTGAAAATGATTGACCTGGATGGCAAATACCTTTACAGCAATATTCTGACCGTTTCTTCCGATAACAGCAGTCAGCCGCTCGTGGTTTATAGCAACCCATTCAGCGACGCGATCAGGGTGAAAGTAAATGTGGACAGGGCTGAAAACCTGACCCTTACTGTATCGGACATTATTGGTAAAACCTATTTAAAACAATCATATAACGCCCAGGCAGGTGATAACCTGATCGACCTGGTGCCGGCCGGTGCTGCCAGCGGAATGTATATTCTGCATATTCAGGGAAACACCTATGAGCAGACCGTTAAGCTGGTTAAGCAGTAATATGATTTGATAATCACTCTTCAGTTGTATGCCACTGTTCGGGAGGAATAAGAGTCCCCTGACAGTGGCATTGCATTTTGCACTAACGGTGATAGGGAACCGATTTTAAAAAGTAAAAAGTAAAAATTAAAAAGTAAAAATAGGAGCGCATTTTTGCTCCTATTTTTACTTTTTAATTTTTACTTTTTACTTTTTAATGGGAAAAATGCTCCCAAATCAGGAACAAAAATGAGGCTGGCGATGTGACAATTCCTTCATTATCAAATTCCATATGTCTGGTATAGAACTTGAAACAGTGGGGGAAACTCAGGAACCATGATACAGGATATGTCAGTTCAGTTACTTGGTGAAAAGATGAAGGAATTGGAAAATGCCCTCTTTGTTTCTGAAGCGGGCTCCTTGTCCAGGCTTCCCACACATATCGTGCAGATTGCAGAAGTGGACGAAGAAGGGAACGCGTGGTTCATCATACCAAGCCCTACGCAGGTAATAGAGTCTTTCGATGCGGACATGCCGGCCAAACTGGATTTCTTTAAGAAAGGGAAAGGCTTTTATTTAAAATTGCGCGGATTGGCCACCCTGGTTCACAAAGAAGCCGCATTGCCGAAAACCCGGCTTTTCCAGGAATTAGCAGAATCTTTTAAAAAGAAAAAACTGGTTGCAGTGAAACTTAAAATGCAATCCGCTGAATATTTTGAAAATATACCCAGAACAAGCATGAATCCAGTCAGGGCTATTGCCACCCTGATGATTAACTGGCTTGTCGATCCCTTATTTGAAATGAAAGAGCAGGAATGGGTAACCATACCGGTTTATGCAAACGGTCACCGTCAACTGACAACCTCACAAGAGGGTTGATGACGAACAGGGAAATTGCAACTATTCGCAATAAAACAATACTGATGCGCTTTATCATGAAGCGCAATTGCTTTTTCAATCATGGAAGCCTCTTTTACGATGACCCGAGGCCTTAGCATAACTTCCGTAAATCTTCCATTGCCATCTGCTGCTTCTTCCATGGTGCCCGAGGCTGCATCCGAATATTCCATGACCATCACGGAAGACGCCGAGCAGAAATGCAGAAACGATAGCATGTGACAAGCGGATAACGCAGCAACCAGCATTTCCTCAGGATTATATTTAGCGGGATCGCCCCGAAAAACAGGATCAGAAGAACCCTCAATGAGAGGTTTGCCAATAATCGACACCGTGTAGGCCCTTTGATATGCCCGGTAGTTCACTGTTCCATTTCCGGTATTGCCGGTCCAGCGGAGAGTGGTATTGTATTGGTGGAGTTTGGGCAATTTGATAATTTGATAATTTGAAAATGTGGAAATGTGTAAATGGAAGGGTCATCTTTCGGTAAATTCCATCAACCATCAACCATCAACCATCAACTGAAATCACGCGCTGACAGCATTACGAATAATTCCTCCTCCAATCACATCGTTCCCTTCGTAGAAAACCGCACTTTGCCCGGGCGCAATACTCTTAACGGGTTCGTAAAATTGAACGCGAACGTGGTTATCCACGGGATATAAGTTACTGAGGGTTCCCTTATCCTTATACCTGATTTTTGTGAGCGCTTCGAGACCATCGGGAATCGATTCGTACTTCATAAGGTTGAGCCCTGCGACCAACAAGCTTTGGCCGGCCAGGTCGCTTTCTTCGCCAAGTACAACGGTATTATTTTCCGGATGGATTTCTGTTACATACACCGGTCTGCCCAGCGCTATATCAAGGCCCTTCCGCTGGCCGATCGTATAGAAGGGATAACCGCGGTGCTTTCCTATGATATTACCCTTGTTGTCAACAAAGCTTCCTCCTTCCACTGCGGCTTCCAGCGCGGGATTTTTTTTCTTCAGGAAACTGCGGTAGTCGTTATCCGGCACAAAACAAATCTCATAGCTTTCGCTTTTACGTGCAAGCTCCGGATATCCATATTCTACAGCCATTTGCCGGATCTCCGTCTTTCGGAAATTTCCCAGTGGCAGCAGGGTACGGCTGAGCAGATCCTGCTGCAGACCCCAGAGTACATAACTCTGATCCTTTAATTCATCCACTCCCCTGCTAAGGAAATACCTGGCACTGCCTTGCTGTATATTGGCATAATGACCTGTAGCAATAAAATCACATTCCAATGCGTCGGCTCTTTTTAAAAGTGCCCTCCATTTGATATGGGTATTGCACATTACGCAGGGATTGGGCGTTCGGCCGGCAAGATATTCCTCCACGAAATTGTCAATAACGGCTGTTCCGAATTCCTCCCGGATATCGAGCACAAAATGTGGAAATCCGTGCTGGACGGCGGCCATACGCGCGTCATTAAAACTATCCAGGTTGCAGCAACCGGTTTCTTTTTTGGAAGATCCCGACGTGGCATAATCCCAGGTCTTCATAGTAATGCCAATTACTTCATAACCCTGGTCATGAAGCATCAGCGCGGTGATGGTACTGTCAATACCCCCGCTCATCGCTACCAGCACTTTTCCATTGCGGCTCATGGGCGCAAAGATACTTATTCCCACAAAATAGTATTTTCTCAGCTCGCTAAATCCTGTAAATTGCCATTTCTAACAATTTTAAGTACGCAGCTAAATTTTAAGTTATGATCAAATTGCAAGTCATCGGAAATCTCGGAAAAGATTGTGTGACCAATCTTGTGAATGGTAAAAATGTGATCAATTTCAATGTGGCACATACGGAAAAGTTCCGCGATGCTCAGGGAAATCAAAAGGAAAAAACGGTGTGGGTGGATTGTGCGTATTGGACAGACAAAACCGCCATTGCTCCTTATCTGAAAAAAGGAACGCAGGTGTATGCAGAAGGCACGCCTGATTTGCGCACCTACCAGAAAACGGATGGAACGCAGGGTGTTTCTTTAACACTGCGTGTACAGAGTGTTCAATTGCTCGGCAGCCGGAATACGAATGATAGTGCTGGTTACGGAAACGAAACCCATGGCCAGGCTTCCGCAGGAAGTATGTCAGGCATTCCTTCTCCGGGCGAGATCTCTGCCCCGGTTGACGATCTGCCATTCTAAGCTTTCCGATAAAAAAATGCTCTCATAAAGAATGGGAGCATTTTTTATTCTCCTTATCCTTGATTCATTTTAAATTTTAAAACATCAAATATGAAAGGATCTTCTTCCCGTCGCCGTTTCCTGCAGCAGATGAGTGGCACAGCACTTGCAATGGCTGCTGCCAATTCTTCACTCGCATTTGCTGATCAGTGGCAAAATAGAGTGGACAGCTATTCCCGTAAAATTTCGGCTAACGATAAAATCCGCGTCGGCGTTATCGGCATTGGTATCCAGGGTAACAACGATCTGGAAGCCGCGCTGAAAGTACCCGGAACCGAAATGGTTGCCGCATGCGACCTGTATAACGGAAGATTGGAACGGGCTAAGGAAGTGTACGGTAAAAATATTTTTGTAACGAGGGACTACAGGGAACTTTTGCAGAAGAAAGATATTGATGCGGTGATTATTGCTACGAGCGATCATTGGCATTCCCGGATTTCCATTCATGCGTTGCAGAACGGGAAAGCGGTTTATTGCGAAAAACCGATGGTTCACAAGATCAGTCAGGGCCTGGAAGTAATTGATGCGTGGAAAAAAAGTAAGAAGACCATGCAGGTGGGGAGCCAGCGCGTGAGCAGTATTGCTACGATAAAAGCGCAGGAAGCTTTTCGTTCCGGAGCTATCGGGCAGCTGTCCTGCGTTGAAGCAAATTTTGACCGTCAAAGTGCGTTGGGCGCGTGGGAGTATACCATGCCAACGGATGGTTCACCGGAAACGGTAGATTGGAAAAAATACATTCAGGGAATGCCCGACGAGACTTATGATGCCAAGAAATTTTTCTGGTGGAGGAATTACCGCGCCTTTGGCACCGGCGTGGCGGGCGATCTTTTTGTCCACCTGCTTTCCGGAATCCATGTGATCACGAGTTCGAAAGGTCCGGAGAAAATCTATACTTCGGGCCAGTTATGTTACTGGAAAGACGGTCGTGATGTTCCGGATGTGATGACCGGAGTGATACAGTATCCGGCAACCGAAGAGCATCCTGAGTTTCAGGTTATGCTGCGTGTGAACTTCATCAGCGGGAATAATGAATCGGGTGGAACCACATTTATCGGATCGGAAGGCGTCATGTCCATGGAGGGAAATGGATTCAGGATCCGCCACCATAAAATGTCCAGGGCGCCGGGCATTGGCGGCTGGGATGCACTGACGACCTATCCCAAATCCATGCAGGAAGAATTATTGAAACGGTATAATCAGAAATATTCTGCAGATGACCAGCGCGATCAGTCAGGTGCGGATACCGTATTCAGTGCACCGGAGGGATATGATGAGCATATGGAACATTTCGCACATTTTTTTGATGGCGTCAGGAATGGTTCGCCGGTCGTGGAGGATCCGGTATTTGGTTTCCGCGCAGCGGCGCCCTGTCTCGCTGCCAATGAAAGTTATTTCCAAAATAAAATCATCCGTTGGGATCCGGTCAATATGAAGTTGATATCCTGACCGTAACTCATTATGGAAAAATTTTATCGCTACGAAGATCTCTGGAGATTTACTAAAGATGTTTTTTGCAGCATGGCTTGTTCTGCGCATGATGCTGAACTTGCGGCCACCTGCCTGTTGCGGGCCGATCTGCGGGGCATTGATTCCCATGGTGTGGCTCGTCTGAATGGTTATGTCAGGCTTTGGGAAGCCAAACGCGCAAATACCCTGCCGCGAATGGAAGTCGTTCATGAAACTCCATCTACTGCTGTGTTGGATGGCGACAGTGGCCTGGGATTGGTCGTTGCTCCCTTCGCCATGGACCTGGCCATTCGTAAGGCAAAAAATGTGGGATCAGGATGGGTCGCGGTAAGGAATTCAAATCATTTTGGAATCGCTGCCCATCACGCAATGAAAGCGGTTGACGAAGAAATGATTGGTATCGTCATGACGAATGCCAGCGCCCTTGTAGCTCCGACTTTTTCCATTGAGCGCCTGCTCGGCACCAACCCGATCTGCGTAGCCATTCCTTCCGGGAACGAACCGCCGTTTGTTGCTGACCTTGCCACTTCCACAGCGGCCAACGGTAAACTGGAGATCCTGCAACGCAAAAACGAGCAGGCGCCGAGAGGATGGATTCAGGATAAGAACGGAAACATCTCAATAAATCCGCATGAATTAAAAGCAGGTGGTGCACTGCTACCTCTGGGCAGTGATCGCGAACATGGAAGTCATAAGGGATATGCGCTCGGGGCCCTCGTGGATATATTTTCAGGGGTACTTAGCGGCGCAAATTACGGACCCTGGGTGCCGCCGTTTCCGTCCTATGTTGCAATTCCTGAAAATATGCCGGGCAAAGGAATAGGTCATTTTTTCGGCGCCATTCGAATCGACGGATTCCGGAAAGCCGATGATTTTAAAAGGGATATGGACCAGTGGCTGGTCCGGTTCAGGAATGCCATTCCGGCCAAAGGACACGAAAAAGTGCTTGTTCCGGGAGATCCGGAAAGGGAAATGGAAGTCATGCGAAGAAAAATGGGCATTCCGCTGCTGCATGCCGTAGCAGAAAACCTTGATTATCTGGCTGAGAATTTTAAAATTCCTCCCGTCTCCTGATCTGATTTGGCAAGCCGGACAATATTTCTGCCCCATATAAGTTATTACACCTACCTGCAGGTTTCTATTACACTGACTTGCAGATTTTTCTGAAAGCGTGAACCTGGTTCCTCCTTGAACTTATTTATCGCTTTTTTGCTGCAGAGTGTAATCGAAAGCCAGGGTCGCAGCACAATAACTTCAGCCATAAATCAATTTCGGAAAGAGTTTCTCAAAATGGGAAAAACCAACTGGGAAAATAGTGTGTAAAGCCTTATAAATCAGGTGGATTATGTTTGGTATACCAATTGGAACCCCTATGATGTCTAAACCGACTCTTATGAAAAAAGTCAATAACCCTACTGTGCAACCGAACAGTAAAAATATAAAAAGGACACCTGCCTTTATCGCGGGTATCTGCCTGCTGCTTCTTGCTGCAATTCCGGGTTTTTCCCAGAATTGCCCGAGCAGCGGAACTTTTAGCCTTGGCGCTAACGAGAACACCTATTTTCCAGGTACCCAGGCAACGGTAGCCGTCGGGGCCACTTCCATTACATTAGGTGCTGCGGGTGCAGGTGCAAATTTCGGAAATACGCCCATTGCAGTTGGTGATCTGGTTTTGATCATACAAATGCAGGGAGCCCAGCTTAACATACCTGCCTCATCTACCAACGCATTGTATGGCGGAAATACCGCCGGTCTGGGAAGTGGGTTTATCACAACCAACCTGCTTGCCGGTAATATGGAGTTTGCAGTGGCTACGAATGCGGTGCCGATTGCGGGTGGTACTTTGAATATTGCATCCGGACTTACATACGCATATGCGCACGCAGCATACGGAGCAACTGGTCAGTACAGCTACCAGGTTATCCGCGTTTCTTCACATTTTAATATACAGCTTACTGCTACAATCAATACTCCTCAATGGAACGGCTCAGTTGGTGGCGTAACAGTGGTGAGTGCGGTAAATCAACTCGATTTTAACGGGCAAAAAATTAATGCATTGGGAGCAGGATTCCGCGGTGGTGGCGGCCGTAAACTCAGTGGTGCAGCAGGAACAAACCAAACTGATTTTTATACATTGTCTACAACTAATGCTAACGGCAGCAAAGCTGAAGGAATTGCCGGTACTCCAAAATACCTGAATGTAAATAACACACTTGTAAATACAGGTGTTGAAGGTTATCCAAGCGGAAGCTATGCCCGGGGTGCCCCAGGCAATGCTGGCGGTGGAGGAACCGATAGTGATCCTACGTCAAATGACCAGAACTCAGGTGGCGGAGGTGGTGGTAACGGAGGCGCCGGAGGTTTAGGTGGTAATGGCTGGTTTTCATTCGGATTTACCGGAGGCCGTGGTGGAAATCGTTTCGCAACTTCAGGTCCCAATACAACTTATTATAGTCCGAGCCGTCTGATCATGGGTGGTGGTGGCGGTGCAGGTTCAACAAATGATGGTACCGGTCTTTTTGCGAATGGATTTTCGAGCAGCGGCGCCACTGGTGGCGGCCTGGTGATCGTGAATGCCCTGACTATTATCGGAACCGGTACTGTTGATGCATCCGGTGCTTTTCTTGAAGACAGTGTTCGCATTGACGGATCCGGTGGTGGTGGTGGTGGGGGTAGTGTCCTGATCTATGCAAGTAGCGGTCAGGGAGGTATCACGGCGACAGCAAACGGCGGAAACGGATCAAACAACTATCCCATAGGACTGGGTGCTACCCAGCATGGTCCTGGTGGCGGCGGTGGTGGTGGCGTTATATTTTCAAATGCTGCACTCAATGCTGCATCAGCAGTGAATCCTGGTACGGCTGGTATTAGTTACGGTGTTTCTGCTACCAATACCTTTGGCGCCGGGGACGGTAATATCGGCGTGCTTACTCAAACATTCCCATTCGCCCAGTTGCCTCCAAATATGCAGATTTGTCAAATAACCGTTTTACCGGTTACGATCATTGATTTTAATGCATCTTATGTTTCAGCCAATAATGTGAAAGTGGCATGGTCAACAACCAACGAAATCAATGCAGCTTATTTTGACGTGGAAAGAAGTACAAACGCTACAGATTTCATCAGCGTGGGCCAGGTAAATGTCAGCGAGTCTTCAAATCCGATTCATAACTATTCAATAAACGACCAGCTTGCTAATATTGATGTAAATATTATTTATTATCGTCTTCGGATTGTTGACCAGGATGGCAAATTTGTCTATAGCAGGATTGTTCCTGTGAAACTGGATCAGCCCGAAACAAATGTATCTGTTTACCCGAATCCGGTTGACAGCTATACAATCCTCAACCTGTATTCGAATTCACAATCAACCGGTGTAATCCGTGTGATAGATAATTCAGGCAGACAGATCATGACAAAATCCATTTCCGTAAATAATGGTAATAACAGCATCATGATCGATCAGCTGGGTAATTTGCCGAGGGGGATGTATGTTGTACAGGTTCTGGTGAACAATAAGCTGTATAATCAAAAGCTGATAAAGAAATAAAGCAAAAAGTAATAAATTAAAAAGTAGAAAAGTAGTTTATATGAAACGTCCCGGAGGTATAAAACCCTTCGGGGCGTTTCTGTTTTAAAGAATTTCTAAAACCGCACGCTTTTTCAGCCTTTCCCGATTTGTAATTTATCAACCTGTATCTTTGCCATCCCAAAAAATCAGGCAGATGAAAGTAATGAAATTCGGAGGCACTTCGGTGGGAAAACCGGAGCGTATGCACGATGTGGCCAGGCTTATACATGCCGATCCTGAAAAGAAGATCGTCGTGCTGAGTGCGCTCAGCGGAACGACGAATGCGCTGGTGGAGATCGGACAGGCTGCTGCAGGCTTTCAGCGTGAACAGGCGCAGGTACTAATAAATAAACTGGCCAACCATTATCATGATTTCATCCGCCAGTTGCTGAAAACGGATGCTAGTCAGCAGATCGCTCTTGAAATCATCAAAGAACATTTTGAATTTCTCAGCATCATCCTGCGCATTTCATTTAGCGAATCATTGAATAAGGATATTCTGGCCCAGGGTGAACTTCTTTCTACCAAACTGTTTAGCGTTTATCTCGAAGAGCAGGGGATACCGCATGTATTGCTGCCTGCGCTGGAATTCATGAGTATTGATGCAGAAGATGAGCCCCAGCTGATGCCGATACGGAACAGACTTACCCAATTGCTTTCCAGATATGCTGAAACCAGTCTGTTTATTACCCAGGGATATATATGCAGAAATTCCAAAGGGGAAGTAGACAATCTGAAAAGAGGAGGCAGTGATTATACAGCATCGCTGATAGCGGCAGCCATCCGGGCTTCCGTTTGCGAGATATGGACGGATATTGACGGGATGCACAACAATGATCCGCGCATAGTAAAAAAGACCATTGCGGTGGAGCAGCTCAGCTTCGATGAGGCCGCAGAGCTGGCTTATTTCGGAGCAAAAATTTTACATCCCACCTGCATCTGGCCGGCGCAGCAGGAAAATGTTCCTGTTAAACTTCTCAATACCATGCAGCCAGAAGCTGCGGGCACGGTTATTCAAAAAGCGCCTTCAGCATCGGGCGTAAAAGCCATCGCGGCAAAAGACGGGATCATTGCGATCAATATCAAGAGCAGCCGTATGTTGCTGGCATATGGATTCCTGCGGAAAATATTTGAGGTGTTTGAAAAATATAAAACCTCTATCGATATGGTGACCACTTCCGAAGTGGCTGTTTCTGTTACGATCGATAATGGCGCTAACCTGAAAAAAATATTAAGGGAGCTGGAGCCGTTCGGAACCACGGAAGTTGAGAACGATCAGACGATCGTATCCATTGTAGGAAATGAAATCGCGGAAACCAAAGATGTTCTCGGAAAGATTTTCGAAGGCCTTACTGAGGTGCCCGTGCGCATGGTGAGTTACGGTGGAAGTAAACACAATGTTTCCGTTCTTATTCCTTCAAGCTTTAAAATAAAAACCTTGCAGGCGCTGAATGGGAAATTGTTTGGATTGGAGTAAAGGGTTGATAGTTGATGGTTGATTATAGAAAAGTTGATGGTTGATAGTTGATGGTTGATGGACTTTAGTTCGAGATTCGCACCTGAGATCCATCAACCATCAACTATCAACCATCAACTGCACTAAATGCTGAATGAGCTCCAATAAAAAATCCCTCCGAAGGAAGGATTTTTGAATATCTATATCTGGGTAGATTAATAATCTCTGTCGAATCCGCCGCCACCACCGTTACCACGGTTATAGCCGCCTTTCTTGTAACCACCCCCTCCGCCACCGTTGCCGAAGCTTCTCTTCTTAAAACCTCCGCCGCCTCCGCCCTGCTGCTTGGGCTGGGACTCATTGACGATGATTTTACGACCCATTACTTCTGAATCGTAGAGACTGGTAATGGCAGCCTGCGCTTCCGTATCGTTTTCCATTTCAACAAAGCCAAAGCCTTTGCTGCGGCCTGAAACTTTGTCCTTAACGATTTTTGCGGAACCAACAGTGCCGTGTTGTTCAAAAAGGTTTCTGAGATCCTCATCGGTCATTTGCCAGGAGAGGTTGCCTACATAAATGTTCATTGTGCTAAAATTAATAAATGAAAAAAACAAACGCTGAAACTTCGTAGCTACGATGAACGATGGTACTATCTGATTAGGAATCGTACCAGCACACGCTAATAACTAGAATAACAGAGCGCTGTAAAGATAGGGATTTTTATTACTTGCGAAAATTTTGGGGCCGGAATCGAACCTGATAAAAACCTCGTTCCTGAGCACTAAAAAACCCCGTCCGGCTGGCCTGAACAGGGTTCAAATAAAATGGTAAAAGGATTATTCGGCGGAGACTTCAAAATCAACTTCCGTTTCATTGCCATGACCAAAGTCAACTTTGGCTTTATAGCTTCCCAGTTCTTTCACCTCAGAAAGAATATGGATCCGCCGGCGGTCAATTTCATATCCTTTTTGGTCACGTATGGCCCGGGCAAGTTGCACGGAGGTAACGCTTCCGAAAATTTTTCCGCTGGTTCCTGTTTTTGCTCCGATTTTCAATGGGGAGGCCTTAAGTACCTCGATCACCTTATTTACTTCTGCCAATAACTTTTCTTCTTTCTTTTTCTGTTGTTTTATCTTTTCTTCCAGCTGCTTCAGATTGGAAGGACTGGCTTCTATCGCCATTTTTTTGGGAATCAGGAAGTTGCGGGCATAACCGTTTTTGACACTCAGTTTTTCGTGAGCGGCGCCAAGGTTGTCCACATCCTGGATCAAAATGATTTCCATTTTTATTTGTTTAGTCCGGCAAAGCCCGGGCGAATTACTTGAATAGGTCGGTCACGTAAGGCAAAATGGCCATTTGTCTTGCTTTCTTGATGGCTTCAGCCACTTTTCGCTGGTATTTCAATGAATTACCGGTGATACGGCGGGGCAGCATTTTTCCCTGTTCGTTCAGAAACTTCTTCAGGAATTCGCCATCCTTATAATCCACATAGCGGATATGGTATTTTTTGAAACGGCAGAATTTTTTGGCTCTTTGCTGGGTCTTGATTGCGGTGAGATACTTGATCTCGTTTGTTTTTGCCATGTTCTACGCTTCCGCTTTTTCGGTTCCGGTTGGTACACCACTTTTCTTTCTGGCATTGTACTCGACGGCGTATTTATCGAGTCTTGTAGCCATGAAACGCAACACGGTTTCATCGCGGAGAATCTGAATTTTCAGCTTCTCATTGAAGTCGGATGGCGCACTGTACTCCAGAACCCAGTATAAACCGGTCGTCTTTTTCTGGATGGGATACGCCAGTGATTTAAGTCCCCAGGGTTTCTCGTGCAACACTTTGCCGCCGTTCTCTTTAACGAAGGCCGTGTATTTGGTCTGGGTAGCTTTATAGTCTTCCTCAGACAGCACAGGGGTAAAAATCACCATCAATTCATAATTGTTCATTTCCCTGTTTTTAAATAAAAAATTAATTGGGCTGCGAAGGTAGGGTTTTTGGTGGAAAAAGGAAATTGAAAAGTTGACGGTTGATGGTTGATGGTTGATGGATTTCAGGTGCGGATCCCGAACCAAAGTCCATCAACCATCAACTATCAACCATCAACCCTTTCCGTCAACCTTTTCCGTCATCCTGTCAGCCCCCCACCAATGGCACTCCGTTTGAGCGGCAAGGCTAAAAATACCGTTTATGCAAAAAGGAAGTATCCGGGTTCAGACAGAGAATATCTTCCCCATAATCAAGAAATTCCTTTACAGCGACCATGAGATCTTTCTCAGAGAATTGATCAGCAATGCCGTAGACGCCTCCCAAAAGCTTAAGACCCTTGCCTCCCTCGGCGAGGCTAAAGGGGAATTAGGCGACCTGACCATTCAGGTTAAGTTGGATAAGGAGGCCCAAACCATTACCATTTCCGACCAGGGTATTGGCATGACGGCCGAAGAAGTGGATAAATACATTAACCAGGTGGCTCTTTCCGGGGCAGAAGAGTTTCTAAATAAATATAAAAACCAGAACGAAAATGCTATAATCGGGAAATTCGGACTTGGATTCTATTCCGCCTTTATGGTCAGCAGCAAGGTGGAAGTGGTCACCAAAAGTTATAGGGAAGATTCCCCTCCGGTGAAATGGGAATGCGATGGCAGCCCGGAATTTACCCTGGAGGAAACCGAAAAAGCCGAGCGGGGAACGGATATCATACTGCATATCAATGAGGACAGCCGCGAATTTCTGGATGCCGACCGGCTTCGGGCCAT
>CAVPIO010000001.1:0-811674 GCA_963705005.1 uncultured Chitinophagaceae bacterium | reverse complement strand
TAAGGACTTTGCCTTTGTCAAATGTTTTTAGCTGCATGTTGTTTAATTTGATTTAAAGATCGTTTATGAATTAGTTACGCTATAAGGATAAGGCTATGATCGGAAATATCTAAAAATGATAAACTGCCGCCAGTAAACCGCTGAATGTGCTTTTGGTAGTAGTTCCATCTGATTTGGTAAAAAAATCTTTTGAACCGTTGTCAATCCGTATTTCCGGAATGATCGTAAGATTGCTGCCGGCTTTACAAATAGCTGAGAGTGTCAGGTCAAATACATTCAGGCCCGGCGTTTCATCCACGTTTGTAGCGAAATCATTTGGATTGATCTTTATTCCGTCCTTATCGCTGAAATATTCGCCTCTCAGGGTCAGACCAAATATTGAAGTCGGGTCGTAGTTGAGGTAAACCGCAGCGCCGCCCCAGCTTGACGTTTTATCAAGCGTACTTGAATTCACAGATTGAATCGTTCCATTGAATCCAATCCCGAATTTACTGCTCAGCGTACCGTTGATTACCAGGTCAAACTGGTTTAAGCTCTTGAACAGGATATAGGGGCCTGGAGCTATTACCGTATCACTGCTTACGCCGAAGTATCCCTGGTAGTTAAGGAAAAACTTCCATTTTGCATCCTTGGTTCCTGTACTGAATTGCGCCAGGGCTACCTTGGTGGAGGCTGTTGTAGTTGAAAAATCCGTAGGATTGGCAATCCCAACCATGAAAGCAGTTGTTCCACTCAAAGTGACATCGGCTTTCAGGCCGGTGTGGAAGAACGGGCCGTAGGAAAACATATAATCCATGCTATAATTCCTGTTGGCATAAGCATCCAGTACTTCATATCCTATATGTGTTCCCCATTTTCCCAGCGTAAATTTAATTTTGGAAGACGCCTGCCAGCTTAAGTAAGCCTGCTTTACGGCAAAAAGTGAAGGATGACCGGCTTCATTATAAGAAAATTCCTCGGCCCTTCTGCCAAATCCCAGGTCAACTGTGGCGCTTACTGTGCCAAAACTATGATCAGCCCGAATTGAAGCCATTCCCAATTCAAAGGAATTCTTAGAATTTGTAAAGCTTGTATAATTGTTATTCCCTGACTGGGGATTGGGCAGACTGAATCGGTAATACCCATCGACTGATCCCGTAATAGTAACAGGAGGCGGTGTTTTTTTTGTTGAATCCACCGGAGTGGATGAGGATGCTGCTGTCTTCGTGGAATCCTGACCGTATGAGAACACAAAGGAGCCCATAGAAATAAGAAGCACTGTGAAATTTTTAACCATTGCAGTTAGATTTAATATTGAATTGATAAAATTGGCAATCATCTGACCAGGATGCTACCGGTTTGTGAACATGGACCAGCAATCGTTAAACTATGGTTTTTTCAAAAGAAGGATAGACAGGATAAGGCTCCAAACGACATTCACAAACTCATATTTTGAATTAACGATATATATGAGGATTTTGCTAAAGTATTAACTATTGTGAAATAAATAACGAGATAGTTTACATATTTTTTATTATAATGTGTATAAAATGTTACTTTTTTTTGCGATTTTTCTGCCCTAGCCACCTGAGGCAATAAAAAAGGCTTCCCGGTGGGAAGCCTTAAGAATAAAGTTTTGGCTCTTATCAGCGCAGGAATAAAATCTCCCGGTATTTTGGCAACAGCCACTCGCTGTCATCGATCAATAATTCCAATTTATCGGCATTATACCTGATCTTGTCAAAATAAGGTTCCTTCACATGATCACAATAAGCTATTGCTTTTTCACGGGTATCCTTAATTGCATTCGCCTTTTTCCTTGCCTCAATCATCTTGCTAACCTGATCACTGATCTGAGCAATATGCTCAGAAATCTTTTCCAGGATCTGCTTTTGATTTATATAGGCGCTTTCCTTCAGTCCAATTTCTTTCAATCCCCTTATATTTTCGATCAGGGTATTCTGATATTTTATTGCGGGAGGAAGGATGTGACTCGTACAGAGTTCACCCATAATGCGGGCCTCGATCTGAACTTTCTTCACGTATTTTTCCAGTTCAATTTCATGGCGCGCCTCAAGCTCAACATGATTTAATACGTTATTGCCCTCGAAAAGGTGTTTGGCCTTGTCTGTTAACAAAGAATCGAGCGCCAGCGGCGTTGTCTTAACATTTGGAAGTCCTCTTTTTGCAGCTTCTTTCTCCCATTCTTCACTGTAATTATTTCCTTCAAACAAAACTTTTTCACTGCTCACGATATATTCGCGAATTACGTGCATGATGGCGATCTCTTTTTTCTCTCCCTTTTCCACCAGGGCGTCAACTTCCTTTTTGAATTTCTTCAGCGTCTCCGCCATGATGGTGTTGAGTGTGGTCATGGCATTGGCGCAGTTGGCGGAGGAACCTACAGCCCTGAATTCAAATTTATTGCCTGTAAATGCAAAAGGTGAGGTCCGGTTACGATCCGTATTGTCCAATAACAATTCCGGAATGCTCCGGTGCAGGTCGAGCTTGAGAATGGCTTCATCCTGTTCATCAAATTTATTTCCCACCCTTTGCTTAATATCTTCCAGTACTTTGGTGAGGTATTGTCCGATGAATACAGATATGATAGCGGGTGGCGCTTCATTCGCCCCCAGGCGGTGGTCATTGCCCGAAGACGCAATCGAAGCCCGTAACACATCCGAATAATCGTGCACTGCCTTAATTGTATTTACAAAAAAAGTCAGGAACATAAGGTTGGTCTTCGGTGTTTTTCCGGGAGCAAGAAGATTTACGCCGGTGTCAGTTGCCATGCTCCAGTTATTGTGTTTCCCGTTTCCGTTGATCCCCGCGAATGGTTTCTCATGCAATAGCGCACGGAGTTTATGTCTCCGCGCCACGCGGTCCATGAGATCCATGAGGAGGAGGTTGTGGTCAACGGCAAGACTGACCTCTTCAAAAATCGGAGCACACTCAAATTGTGATGGAGCCACTTCATTGTGGCGGGTCTTCAGCGGAATGCCAAGCCTATAAGCTTCATCTTCATAATCCCGCATGAATGCATATATTCTTTCCGGGATGGAACCGAAATAATGATCTTCCAGTTGCTGGCCTTTGGCGGGCGCATGACCAAATACAGTTCTTCCACTCATTACCAGGTCCGGACGCGCATTATAAAGCGCTTCATCTACAACAAAATATTCCTGTTCCCAACCCAGGGTCGCGTTTACCCTCGAAACATTTTTATCAAAATAATTGCATACTTCCACCGCAGCTTTATTCATTGCTTCAAGTGATTTCAGCAAAGGAGCTTTATAGTCGAGTGTCTCACCCGTATAGGATACAAAAATCGTAGGTATGCAAAGTGTTTTACCGGCTTCGATCTCCATTATGAAGGGGGGGGAGGAAGGATCCCAGGCCGTATAACCACGGGCTTCAAAAGTGGCCCGCAGTCCGCCACTAGGAAAAGAAGAAGCATCGGGCTCCTGCTGTATCAGGGCGTCCCCGTCGAATTGTTCAATGCTTGTACCATCTCCCTTAATGGTAAAAAATGAATCATGTTTTTCAGCAGAAGATCCGGTCAGCGGCTGGAACCAGTGGGTATAGTGGGTTACTCCCTTTCCCTCGGCCCACTGCAGAAGACCCGCTGCAATCTGATTGGCCACAGTCCGGTCAATCCGCTTTCCGCCCTTCACTGATCCGGAAAGGCTTTTATATGCTTCGTCACTCAGGAATGCCCGGGCAGTCTTCAGGTTGAAAACATTTTCTCCGTAAAAATCAGTTATTCTGGCTGATCCGTCTTGTTCTGGCTGATAAGTTTGAGTCGACAGATCATTAATGGCTTTAACTCTTAATGATTCCATTTAAAATATTTTGGCAACGAATGTAAGCGAATATTCATAAGAACAGAAAAAAAATCGATTTTCAATGCATTTTTTATAATTCATTGCATTTTTTCACAAAAAATAGACCCTTTGTTGCTATTCGTATAATAAAAATCAGGAGAAATTATTATATTAATGTTTTCTTTAATGTATTTGGAAACAGGATCGCCGTGAGTTTTTGATGCAAAAGGCTGCTTACCGAAAAAAGGTATAAGAAAATAAAAAGAAAAGGAATGCACCGGTACCGGACTATGGCGCCCGGGAATGGTACTGTATATCCGATTGCAACCAGCAGTATGATTCCAAAATAAAGAAATAGCCACAGCAGGGGATCGGTTGTCAATGGTCTTTTCCGACTCAGGAGAAAAAATAATAAAGCGGCAAGCAGAAATACACTCTCAAAGGAAGAAAGGGATTGCAACAAACCTTTTCCTTCCCAGGGATAAGGGCGCAAGCTGCTGTTGGCTACGGCTTCAGGCAGTATTTTTAAAAAGGAAACCGGCTCCGGCCTGAGACTGTCCAGCCGGTACCTTGTATTCCCGTGCAACTGAAAAAAAGCCTGCTGTGAATTTATGATGGGCCGCGCAAGGGAATAATCAGGCGGGAGAAAGAAACTCGCCATGAAGACCAGCAGCCCGCAGAGATAGATCCGGCTAAAGTATTGGGGGCCGGACCTTTTGTTTCTGATGCTGAGTAAATAAGCAAGAAAGGCAGGCAGGAAAAGGGCCAGGTATTGTACCCTGAAAACCAGGAATCCGATAAGGCCCAGGATGATGCCTGCAGCACTCTTCCAGCCGGGCTTTTGCGCATAAGCTTTTCCGTTATAGAGGCTCACCGCGATAAATAATAGCAACAGGGACTCCGCACGGATCCCGCTGCACCAAAAGCTGACGGACGGTATAAAAAAGACCAACAGGTAATACAATCCGGCCCTTTACGGAAACCGGGGAACAAGCAGCTTAAAAAGCAGAAACGACCCGGCAATGGTAATCAGGTCAAATAATAAAAGGTCAATATAGTAATGCTTGCCGCTGAACAGGTTCAGGATGGCAAGTGACTTGACCATAAACCATTTTTCAAAGTGTGCGATGTAAAAGACCAGTGCGTTCCAACCGTGGCCATGCATAATTTTCATTGAAAAAGAAGGCAGGAACTCCTGAAAAAACTGCAGTGGATGTTTAAGCAGCACATCGGTATCTGCCCTGGATTCATTAAAAAAATCCCATGTATCATCTCCGCCATAATAATGAAGGAAAATATAACCGTATAAACAACCCAGCAATACTTTGAACAAAACCGCAGCCGCTGTATGATAAATCGAAAAAGGAAATATTTTCCTTCGTACGATCAGATGCAGCATCAGGGTTCCGGCAACCAGGTAAAAAATAAAGAGGAAGTATATAAGCATCGGAAAGGTTTACCTGATTTTCATCCCCCAAATCTATAAATTTGAATTTAATATCTCCTGATGATCGAAAATCAGCCTGTCCGGCAGAAGAAAAAGATCGCGCTTGTGGCAAATAGTGCATGGTCAGTATATAATTTCCGCCTGGACCTGGTACGTCACCTTTTGCCCCGTTTTGATGTGCTTGTAATTGCCCCAACGGATGAATTTGCGGATGAATTGATCAGGGAGCGGATGTGCATTTGTGAATATTCAATTCAATAACCGGTCTGAGAACCCCTTTCAGGATTACGCGTTTATACCGGGCGCTGAAAAAAATCTACCGTGAACAAAAGCCTGATTTTATTTTTCATTATGTGATCAAACCCAATATTTATGGTTCCCTGGCTGCAGTGGCCTGTGGTATTGAGTCCGTTGCGGTGGTTACCGGACTGGGTTATGCTTTTGCCCGGCAGAACTGGCTGAATAAAACAGTTTCCATTCTGTACAAAAGAGCACTGAAACGCACGGTTGAGGTTTGGTTTTTGAATAAAGAGGATGCAGAAATTTTCATTCACCGGAAACTGGTCAGCATAAATAAAGTAAAAATATTACCCGGCGAAGGTATCAACCCCGACCCATTTTGCACCGGTGCAATTCAGGCCTGTAGCGAGATCAAAGGTTTTCCAGTTCCTTATGAGCACACGACTTTTGAAAAGTAAAGGCGTCAGGATCTATATGGAAGCCGCCCGCATGCTGAAGAAGAAATATCAGGACATCCGCTTTGAGCTCATTGGTTTTTTTGAAGAACATCATCCGGATTCAATTCCCGAGCAGGACATCCGCCACTGGCAGAAAAAGGGATTTATTCATTATAGCGGATTTGCGAAGGATGTCAGGCCTTTTTTGCGCCAGGCGGATTGCGTTGTATTTCCTTCATTTTATCCGGAAGGCATTCCGCGCTGCCTGATGGAAGCGGCTTCCATGGAGATTCCCATTATCACGTCCCTGAACAGGGGCTGCAAAGATGTGGTTGAAGACGGAGTGAATGGGTTTTTGTGTGCGGTAAATGATGCGCGGGATCTTGCGCGGAAAATGGAGGCCATGATGCAACTGAGTGCTGCGCAGAGATCTGTTATGGGAAAAAAAGGAAGGGAACTGGTTGTTGAAAAATTTGACGTTCAAAAAATCCTTTTGGAATATGACCGGATCCTGTCGGAACTTTAAAATGAAACTTCCGGAAATGCTGCCTGCAGGTATTCCAGTACCCCGGAGGCCCGGAGCTGATGTTCCCAGTGCCAGGAATTGCAGGTTGGGAAATGCATAATTGAAAGCGGTTACCCTTCCCCAGCTTAGATTTGAAAGATCCTCCTTGAGCAAAAAATATTCGCCTCCAAATCTTTCCTGAAACTGGGAAATCCAATAGTAGTTGCTACTGATGATCGGGATGTGCATGGCTGCATATTCGAGAAATTTTGTGGAGGTCTGTGCATTGAATGGTTCCCGGTCCGGAATATAATTAATGGCAAAACGCGCTTTGGATAAGAATCCGGGAACCTCTTTACGGGGTACCGGGCCCTTAAAAACAATATTGGGGAATCGGCTGCATGAACTAATCAGTTGCGATTCATTATTTCCCAACAAAAGAATCGAACGGTTTTTCATGGCGCCCTGCTGAAAAATGCGAAGCAGTTTGTCAATTTCCCTTTCGGGTGATAAGGAGCCGGTGTAGATGAAATCAAATTCCTTTTCTGTTGCAGGAGTCGGGAAAAAGTCATCACTGACCCCCATATCACGGTATCCGAACGGCGTTTCATCCCGGGGTATGAATCTCCTGCTTAACATATTCATTGAGGTATAGGAGGAAATCAGGCCGGGGATTCAATTTGCTTTTTAGAAAATCTTTTAGCTTACGGTAAGGTGGAACCGAAGCCGAGCTGTATTCATGGATGATCATTTTTTTTTTGTCCCGGGCCCTGGGATATATTCCCATGATATACCAGTATACGTCAGCGCCTGATCCTGCTTCTTCGCCGTAATTGCATATGCTGATCTGAATATTTTTTGAAAGGAAGAAGGATTGATAGGCAGCTAATTCAGGCAGGAATGCACGCTTGGGGTGGATGAAAGCAATCTTCATACAAAAGCAAAATTATCGAATAGATTAACGTGTGCTTCGTAATTTTGCAGTTTCCCAAACGATTATGGAAATCACCGCAAAAACTGCTGAGCAACTTCGCCTTACGCCTGAAGAATTTGATCTGATCCGAAAGAAACTGGGACGAACCCCCAATTTTACGGAGCTCTGCGCTTTCAGCGCCATGTGGAGTGAACACTGCAGTTACAAAAATTCTATCAGGTGGCTTAAAACACTTCCCCGCGATGGAAAAAAAATGCTGGTAAAAGCCGGCGAAGAAAACGCAGGCCTCATGGATATCGGTGATGGCCTCGGGGTTGTGTTTAAAATTGAATCCCACAATCATCCTTCTGCAATTGAACCTTTCCAGGGTGCGGCCACGGGTGTGGGAGGAATTCACCGGGACATTTTTACTATGGGCGCACGTCCCATTGCTTCACTGAATTCCCTGCGTTTTGGAAAACTTTCGGATACTAAAACCCAACACCTGCTTGCAGGTGTTGTGCATGGGATCGGGCACTATGGAAATTGTTTTGGTGTTCCTACGGTGGGGGGTGAAATTTATTTTGATGAATGTTACCATACCAATCCCCTGGTGAATGCGATGAGTGTGGGCATTGTGAAAAAGGGACAAACGGTTTCTGCAACAGCGCTGGGCAGCAGGTAATCCGGGTATTCTTTGTAGGTAGTGCCACCGGCAAGGATGGCATTGGCGGTGCTTCTTTTGCTTCAGCAAATATCACGGCAGAAAGCGTGGAGGAATTGCCGGCGGTACAGGTGGGTGATCCGTTCCAGGAAAAAAAATTACTTGAAGCCTGCCTTGAAGTGATCGACACCGGTGCGGTTGTCGGTATGCAGGATATGGGCGCTGCAGGCATTATCTGTTCCACAGCGGAAATGAGCGCGAAAGGAGGGGTGGGCATGCGGATAGACCTGGACAAAGTACCCACGCGGCAGGCAGGAATGAAAGCCTGGGAATTGTTGCTGAGTGAAAGCCAGGAAAGGATGCTGATGGTCGTGGAAAAAGGGAAGGAAAAAAAAGTGCTGGATATTTTTGAAAAATGGGATCTCCCCTGCGCTGATATCGGGGAAGTTACAGACGATAAGTTGCTGCAGTTTTTATCTGAATGGCCAGCTGGAAGCATGTATACCCGCGGATGAACTCGTGTTAGGCGGCGGTGCTCCACAATATAGCCGGGAATATATTGAACCTGCCTACTTCAGTAAGATCCGGTCTTTTGATCCAGACAGCATCCCCGTGGCGGAGAATCTGGTCGCAGTGGCAGAATTGCTTATAGGTTTGCCTTCCATCTGCTTCCAAGCGATGGATCAGTATGCAGTATGATAGTACTGTAGGCGCTGCGAACTGTTCCACCAATGAACCTTCCGATGCGGCCATCGTGCTGGTCAAAGGAACTTCCAAAGCGATTGCGATGACCACCGACTGTAATAGCCGCTATGTGCTGGCTGATCCATATAAGGGAACCATGATCGCTGTTGCAGAAGCAGCGCGTAATATTGTTTGCTCAGGAGGAACGCCACTGGGAGTGACCAACTGCCTTAATTTTGGGAATCCCTATCAGCCGGAAGTTTATTATCAATTTGTGCATTCTGTAAAAGGTATGGGTGCAGCCTGCCTGAAATTTGATACGCCGGTAACCGGAGGCAATGTGAGTTTTTATAACCAGCATGCCGAAGGATCAGTTTATCCCACGCCTACGATCGGAATGGTCGGTCTGCTGGAGCATAGTCAGTGAAAAAATGACGCTGTTTTTTAAACAGCCCGGAGATGTGATACTCTTGGTGGGCAAATCCCGCAACGACATAAATTCAGCGGCCTACCTCTATGCAGTCCATGGAGTGGAATTCAGTCCGGCCCCGCATTTTGATCTGGAAGAAGAATATCGACTGCAGGAAAAGATTTCCCTTTGTATAAAAAAAGAACTGATCGAATCTGCACATGATGTTGCGGAAGGCGGATTATTCATAGCACTTGCCGAATGTGGATTTCACAGGGAGCTGGGATTTGCCGTTTCGGCTGCAGGATAAAAATATACGGCGCGATGCTTATTGGTTTGGGGAATCCCAGAGCCGGGTTGTTGTAAGCGTAAGAAAGGAAAAACTCTCTTCATTGAAAAAACTGCTTGGCGATTTCCCCTATGAAGAACTGGGCATTGTTACCTCTTCAGGCTTGCTGATCGATGGCGAGGAATGGGGTTCGATCCGCCAATGGAAAAACAGATACGAAACGGCCATTGAAAAAGAGATGGAATCAATCGTTGAGGCATGACAAAAAATTCGCTCATTGTAATTACCGGCGCTGCCGGCTTTATAGGCAGTTGTCTTGCTGGGTACCTGAATGCGCAGGGTTTTGAACAACTCATCCTGGTAGATGAATTCAACCGCCTGGATAAGATCTCAAATCTGAATGAAAAAGAATCCTGTGTCAAGATCGAGCGCGACGATTTTTTTGACTGGGTTTCGACAAAGAAACCGGCAATCGATTTTGTTTTTCATATTGGGGCCAGAACGGACACTACAGAATTTGATTATGCTGTGCATGAAAGGCTGAATGTGGAATACTCCCAGAAAGTCTGGGATTATTGTATGGTGAAATGTATTCCGCTGGTTTATGCATCATCTGCTGCCACTTATGGTGCAGGGGAATTCGGTTATCGGGATGATCATGAGCTTCCATTTAAATTAAGGCCCCTCAATGCCTATGGCATTTCAAAAAATGAATTTGATAAATGGGCAATCCGTGAGCGTAGTCAGCCGCCTTTTTGGGCCGGACTAAAATTTTTTAATGTTTATGGACCAAACGAGTATCATAAGGGAAGAATGGCCAGCGTCATCTGGCATTCCTTCCTGCAGATTAAGAATAATGGTGAAGTAAAGCTGTTTAAATCCCACCGGTCAGATTTTAAAGACGGCCAGCAATTGCGGGATTTCATTTACGTAAAGGATATATTGCGGGTGTGCTACTGGCTGCTGGAAAATTACCAGGTGCTGAAAATCCCCAGCGGAATTTACAATCTGGGAACCGGAAGGGCCCGAAGTTTTGAGGATCTTGCGAAAGCTGTTTTTGCAGGGCTTGAAAGGCCACTGCAGATAAAATATATTGATATGCCGCAGGATATCCGCGATAAGTATCAGTATTTTACAGAAGCGGAAATGGAAAAACTCAGGAATGCGGGATATGAAGAACCATTCTGCACGCTGGAGGAGGGCATTTCTGATTATGTAAAAAATTACCTTTCACCCAATAACTATTACTAACACTATGGTAAGCAAGATCGGAATCATTGGGGGCGGCAACCTGGGGATGGCCATTACAGAAGGCCTGATTCAAAGCGGGTTTGTGACAGCCGGACATATTCTTATTACTCGCCGATCGATTGATCAGCTCCATGCTTTGGAAAGAAAGGGCGTAATGGTGAGCAGTAATAATGCGGATGCATTGAATTATGCGGGCCTGATTATCCTGGCAGTTAAGCCGTTTCAGGTTGACGATGTACTGACAAAGCTGAAAGGCAGTTTTAAAAAAGAGAAACATGTACTGGTTTCGGTAGTCACCGGAGTTGGGATTCAGCAGTTGGCCGACCTGACGGGCCACGAGATTCCCATTGTTCGGGCGATGCCAAACACCGCCATCTCGATCAGGGAAAGCATGACCTGCCTGGCGACCAGGGATGTGAGCCCGGAACAATTCCAGGAAGTTTCTGATATTTTTAACCAGCTTGGGAGCACGGTAAAAATTGATGAAAAGCTAATGGATGCAGCTACCGTGCTTGGTGCATGCGGTACTGCATTTGCAATGCGCTATATCCGGGCCAATATCCAGGGGGGAATAGAAATTGGATTTGATGCCGCTACGGCAAGCCTGATCGCAGCACAAACCGTCAAAGGAGCTGCAGAATTGCTCTTAAAGAAACAAACCCATCCCGAGCAGGAAATTGACAAAGTGACCACGCCAAAAGGATGCACTATTGCGGGTTTGAATGAAATGGAACACAGGGGATTCAGCTCTTCCCTTATCAAAGGATTAGTAGCCAGCTATGACAAAATAGCACATGATTCAGCCTGATCTGATTATCAATAACTTATAGTTTGGGCCGGTTTCTTGGTCGGGTACTTGCATTTCATGAAATATTGATAGAACTTTACCGTTTATAAGAAGAGAGCCGTTATAGTGTGCAGCATGAATTGTTAAGATCCCAAACCCATGAAAAAGAACCAGAGTGGCGTCGTATTAGCCGCCGAGATCCTGATCGTCATTTTATTTCACGTTTACAAAATAAGGCAGAGTGAAAATATCCTGCCAGGAAATGCGCTCGTAAGAATCAGTAAAAGCGCAGTGAATATCTCCAAATCAGCTTTGAGTTTCAAATCGAACCCCGAATATTTCTTCGTCAATGTATTGAAGTAGGTTTCAATTCCTATCCGGATACATTTCGTCCCCCATTTATCCACAATGTGTGCGTAAGCTTTTTCACGAATCAAAAAATTGGTGTAGGTTTGCATGACCTTCTGGATACTGTTTTCCACTCGTCATTCAACAGGTCATAACAATTCATTTACTGGGTTTTCTTGTGTCTTAATTACAGATTATGGCCAAATTTATTTTTGTTACAGGAGGGGTTACATCTTCATTGGGTAAAGGCATAATTTCCGCTTCCTTAGCCAAATTATTACAGGCACGCGGTCTTCGCGTTACCATTCAAAAATTTGACCCTTATATCAATGTTGATCCGGGCACTTTGAATCCTTATGAACACGGAGAGTGTTTTGTAACAGAAGACGGCGCTGAAACTGATCTCGACCTGGGTCATTATGAGCGGTTCCTTAACATTTTTACATCTCAGGCAAATAACGTTACCACGGGGAAGATATATCAAACAGTCATCAATAAGGAGAGAGAAGGCGCTTACCTGGGAAAAACCGTTCAGGTGGTTCCCCATATCACAGACGAAATAAAAAGAAGGATGCTGTTGCTTGGGCAGCGTAATGATTTCGACGTTATTATTACTGAACTGGGTGGAACGGTTGGTGATATTGAATCATTGCCTTTTATTGAAGCAGTCCGGCAGCTTCAATGGGAAATGGCGGAAGAAGATTGTGTGATTATCCACCTGACCCTGATACCCTATCTAAAAGCTGCCAAGGAATTAAAAACAAAACCAACGCAGCACAGTGTGAAACTGCTTAGCCAGGAAGGAGTGAATCCGGATGTCATAGTCTGCCGTACCGAAGAACCGCTTTCTCCCGAAATCCGTAAGAAGATCGCCCTGTTTTGTAATGTTAAGATTGAAGCGGTGATAGAGGCCGCTGATGCGGCCACCATCTACGAGGTGCCGATCACGATGATGAAGGAGAAGCTTGACCTGATCTGTTTGAAGAAGCTGAACATCACGCATTACCAGGAGGCTGAACTCAGCAGGTGGAAAATATTTCTGGAGAAGCTGAAGCACCCGAAGTCGAAAGTGACCATTGGACTGATTGGTAAATATATTGAATTGCAGGATGCCTATAAATCCATCCTGGAATCTTTTGTACATGCGGGAGCGATGAATGAATGCAAGGTGCAGATCATGAATGTGCACAGCGAATCCATTACGCCGGAAAATGTTGCAGAAAAACTGGGGAATGTAGATGGGCTCCTGGTGGCTCCCGGTTTTGGTCATCGCGGCATGGAAGGCAAGATCACGGCTGTGAAATACGCAAGGGAAAAACAATTGCCATTTTTTGGTATTTGTTTGGGCATGCAAATGGCAGTAATTGAATTTGCACGGAATGTGCTGGGTCTTTCTGATGCTCATTCCACAGAAATGCAGCCGGATACCTCGGTACCGGTAATTGACCTGATGGAACATCAGAAAAAAATTACTGTAAAGGGCGGCACGATGCGCCTCGGGGCTTATTCCTGCGAAATCAATGATGGCTCATTGTCGAGCCGGATTTATGGTAAATCCATGATAACAGAAAGACACCGGCATCGCTATGAATTCAACAATGAATACCTCCGGCAATTCGAACAGGCAGGGATGATTGCCAGTGGAAAAAACCCGGAAAGCGGATTGGTAGAAATCATTGAAATACCCGATCACCCGTTTTTTATCGGCGTACAATATCACCCCGAACTCAAAAGCACCGTGGAAAATCCCCAGCCCATTTTTGTTCACTTTATCAGGGCTGCGAAAGAATTTGCCGCAAGGCGCCTTTCAAAAAATCCTGTTCTCGAACGCGAAATGATCTGAAACTTTCACTAATCTCATCCGGGATAAAACTCTTTGAGTTCGAATTCGAACTGCAAATCGACCAACTCTTAACGGTCAACTATCCAGGATCCTAAGTCAATTCCCCCTGCTTTTACCCGCAAAATAACTTTGGATCCTACCCAGCGCGTACGTAAATTTGCCCTCCACATCGCGAAGTAGAGCAGCGGTAGCTCGTCGGGCTCATAACCCGAAGGTCGGAGGTTCGAACCCTCCCTTCGCAACCAGGGAGGCTCTTATTGTGCCTCCCTTTTTTGTTCCCTCCCGCCCCGAAAGCCGGGGCCTTCATAGAAAGAAAAATGATTAACTTTGTCCGGGAGGTTATTGCATGCACGAGATCCTTTCTAATCATTCGGTTGGTTCTGTAAACCACGAACCAGGTACCAGGCATTCCAAGGAAGCTGAACTGTTAAAAAAATTACCTGCAGCGATATACTGCTGCAACGAAGATGGATTTGTTACCTTCTATAATGACGCCGCGGTGGAATTGTGGGGCAGGATTCCTGTTCTCGGTAAGGATTTATGGTGTGGTTCCTGGAGGATAAAACGGAATGATGGCAGCCTGATGCCTCTGGATAGCTGCCCCATGGCCGTTTGTTTGAAAGAGGGCCGCGAAGTTTTCGGAGAAGAGATTGTTGTTGTGAGGCCAGACGGTTCATTCAGGAATGTGCTTCCTTATCCACAACCTATTTTCGACCATGCCGGGAAATTGACGGGCGCAGTCAATATGCTTGTTGACATTACTGCGTTAAAAAGCGTGGAGAATGCACTCAGGGAGAGTGAAGAAAGACTTAAATATTTTACCATCTCCCTGGAAAGGGAAGTGGCACTTCGCACAAGTGACCTGCAGGAAGCCAATCAGAAATTATTACTTTACAATTCCCAGCTGGAGCAATTTGCCTATGCTGCCTCACACGATATGAAGGAGCCACTCCGGAAGATCATATTTTATAATTCCAGTGTCCTGGATAGTTGTGGAGATGGTTTGGGAGAAAAAGAAAAAGGCTTTCTCATTCGGTCTGTTAATGCGGCTAAGCGTATGGGCGATTTGATTGATAACCTGCTGGATTATTCGAAAGCTACCCTTGGAATGCACGCATTTGAACCGATTGACCTGAATGAACTGGTAGAGGAAATACTTTTTTTGCATAAGGAAATCCTGGATGAAAAGCAGGCAGTTGTTGAAATGGACCGTTTGCCTGTTATCAGGGGGATTCCTTTTCAATTCCGGCAGTTGCTGGATAATCTGATCGGAAATGCTATGAAATATCAGCATCCCGAACGGAGGCTCAGGCTTCAGATCCGTATGCAGGATATGGGGGCAGACCGCTTGCCGGGCCTTGATGCTTCACCGGCATTCCAATTTCATAAACTATCTTTCATAGACAACGGGATTGGATTTGAACCACGTTATGCCGATAAGATTTTTGAACTTTTTTTGCGCCTGAACGATGGGATGGTCTCGTCCGGAACAGGAATCGGTCTGGCTATTTGCAAGAAGATTGTTGAAAACCATGGAGGCCGGTTGAAAGCCTTAGGGGAACCAGGCGTCGGTGCGCGGTTTGATATTTACCTTCCAGTGTAAAGACCAGCAAGGTTTATTTTTGTTGACGGTTGACTGTTGACGGTTGACGGACCTTAGTTACGAATTCACACCTGAAGTCGGTCAACCGTCAACCGTCAACTGTCAACTAACAACATTGTCAAATTCTACATTTACTTATTCTTCCCACCGAAGAGCCGGCCAAAAAATCCCTTCTTCTTTTTTCCTTCTGGTTTAGGGTTTGTTTTTGAGGGATCCTGTTTCAGGGAGGCGTTGGCTTCTCTCAGCACATTCTGTTCATCATTGGATAATTTGGAATCGATCGGAACGCGGGGCGAGCTCGTATCCAGATACTGATTTGCATTGCCATTACCCTGGTTTTCCCCTTCGGCGCCCGGAGGCGGCGTTTTGTCAATGATATTCATATAATCGTACATCATATCATTCTTCATATTTTCCGGTTGTACGAATTTGGATTTCCTGGAAAGTCCCAAATCTTTATCTGCAAGGGTTTTGGCCATAAAATATTCCCAGATTGGTCTTGCAGCATGGCCACCCTGACCGAGGTTTCCATCAAGGCGGATAAAGTTATCATCGCATCCGATCCAGACTCCTGCGAGCAGTTGCGGAGTATATCCCATAAACCAGGCATCCGTATTGTTTTGCGTTGTACCTGTTTTGCCGCCCATTTCCGAAATGCCCAGCCTGTCCCGCAATCCGGCTGCTGTTCCGATATCGACAGTCCCCTGCATCATTCTGCACATCGTATAGGCTGTATTCTGGCTGATGACTTCTTTTCTTTCTGTATCAAACCTGGCTATTACATTTCCGTTCTTGTCCTCGATGCGGGAAATATAATAAGGTTTGGTGCTGAAGCCACCGGAAGGAAACATGGTATATCCCCAGAGCATTTCATAAAGGGAGATTTCCACAGCGCCTAAACAGATTGAAGGATAGGGTTCAAGCTTGGATTGAATATTAATATTCTTTAGAAAATCCACAAAACGTTTTGGTGTCACCTGCTTCATAATGTAGGCCGACGCACAGTTAAGCGAGTAAGCAAGGGCGGTGGCCATGGTGACCGTATCTCCATGTCCTTCGCAAAGACCCTTGGCCGGAACCAGTCCAAACCCATCGAAATACTGAGCTTCGTTTTGCACCGGCGTCTCCGGAGTAAAACCTGCGTCTTCGATTGCATCTGAATAGAGCAGCGGCTTTATGGAAGATCCCACCTGCCGCTTGGTATTGATATTGACGTGATCGAATTTGTAAGTTTTGAAATCAATGCCTCCAACCCAGGCTTTTACAGCCCCGCTCATGGGATCCATGGCCAGGAATCCTGTCTGAAGCATTTCCCGGTTATATTTTATGGAATCCAGCGGCGACATCAAGGTATCTTTCTCGCGCTGCGTGTTCCATGCAAACACTTTCATCTGAACCGGCTGATCAAAGCTTTTGCGAATTTCTGCAGCCGGAATGCCATCGTCTTCCATTGACTGCCAGCGGTCGCTGTTGCGTACCAGAGATTCCAGTATATTCTGATGGTCTTTCCATACAACGCCCTTTCTAAGGGAAGGTTGTGCACTCAATACTTTTTGCAATGCGGGCATTTGCTTGGCAACGGCTTCATCAGCATATATCTGCATTCTGGGATTTATGGTCGTAAAAATTTTCAATCCGTCTTCGTATAAATCAAATGGCTCACCTGTGGCCGGATTTTTATGATCCTTGCACCACTTCTTGAGCTCGTCGCGGATTACGTCGCGAAAATAGGGGGCGAGGCCATTGTTTTCGTCCAGTTTTTTGTAGTTGGACATATCAATGGGGATCAGCTTGTATTTTCTTCCTTCCGCTTCAGTGAGGTAATTGCTTTCAACCATCCGGTTGATGACCGTATTGCGTCGCTCAATGGCCGCTTTTGGATTTTTTCTTGGATTGTACAAAGTGTTTCCACTCAGCATACCGATCAGCATGGCAGCTTCATCCACACTCAGCTGATCAGGTTCTTTCTGAAAGAAAGTACGTGAAGCATTTCTTATGCCATACACATTGTCGCCGAAAGGAACAGCATTCAAATAAAGCGCAAGGATCTCTTCCTTGGTAAAATTTCTTTCGAGACGTACGGCGGTGATCCACTCTTTCAGTTTTTCTATCCCGCGCCGGGCCATATTCTTGGATCCCTGACCAAGCATATATTTGGCCAGTTGTTGTGTAATGGTGCTCCCGCCTCCGTCCCGTCCGAGCTTTACAACCGCTCGTAAAACACCCATCCCGTCTATCCCGGAATGGTCATAAAATCTTTTATCCTCAGTGGCCAGCAAAGCATTGATTGCATTTTTAGATATGTCACGGTATTCCACATTGCTGCGATTGCTTTTGTCCTTATAATATTTGCCCATCAGCGTTCCATCGTCTGCATAAACTTCAGATGCCAGCATGATGGAAGGATTCTCTAGTTCTTTAAGGGAAGGAAGGGACCCGAATATTCCCCAATTGATAAGCACCAATAAAATGATGAAGGCAGCAAGGCCTCCAAAGAAAACTTTCCAGAAAATGGGGTTCGCCTTTCGCATATATTTATATTATTCAATTGGATAGTGTATCCTCCTGCTCATTTAGCGGCCGGAAATGCGCCGGGAAAATATACTGATAAAAACTTTCTATAGGTTTGAATATCTTTATTTGCTTCCAAAGTTTCCAGATTCTGGTCACTAATAATGATGAATGAATACTTATTTACCGGCAGCCATGGCAGAATTTCTCTGCCTGCAATTTTGGAAGTCTTACCCAGGTATTCCAATGCCGCAGTGGAATTCTCAAATCCGCTGATCCTTACAATCCTGATGCTGTCGTTCAGGGTAAGCAGACTGATATCAAATTGCTTTCCATAAAAATTTTCCCGGTTATACCTGTCGAAAGCATTCTTTGTTTCCGTTACATATACCGGGTCAACTTTATTCATGATCAGCGCAACGGCATGAGGTTTTTCCGGGGCGGAGACAAATGCAGATGTAAATGATGGCGGTTTCTTCGCCTGGGCGGAATCCTGTTTATTTTTTGCAGCTGGTCCGTTTCCGGCATTCAGGCTATCCTTCTGCTTTGCAAGAGCGGAATCTGCTGCTGTTTTCGGCTGTATTTTCCCTCCATTTGCAATTGCAATACTATCATCTGCGGTCCGTTTTATTTTAAGGTTGGTAAGGTATTCTTCGATCTTTTCCCTCTCCATCAATACGCGAAGCGTATTCTTTGCTTTGGCTGCCATTCCGGTGCCGGAATACTTATAAATGATTTGGTTAAGCGTTGTCTTTGCGAGGCTATCGTGACGCGTATGCATATAATACAGAGCTTCTACGTATAAAAGTTGCGGGGTCCAGTACTTATCTCCATATACGCTGTCCTGCTTCTTTTTTTCCGACAGGGCCTGTTCGAAATTTCCTTCGATCAGATCCTCGTAGATTTTTTCGTAATCATGCGTAGCACGGGTCCTGATTTCCTGGTCAGGCGATCCGCTTGGCGGATTTTCAATCAACGAAAGATATCTTCCGGAAGGAAATTTTTGCTTCATCAGCGCGAGTATGCGCGCTGCATTTGCGGAATCATTGATCTTCTCGTAACAGTAGTAAGTATTGAATAAGGCCTCCTGAAAAAACCGGGTATTTGGAAAGCGGCTTTCAAGACTGTCATACATATCAATGGCTGAGATATAATCAGGAATATAATCCTGCAGTCCTTTTCCCAATGCATAAAGGGCATTCTCCACGGAGTCCTGCGATTTCTTCCATTTTTCCGGCGTAAGCGGAACATTTTGCAAAAGCATTTGGGGTGTAAGCACGACCTGCTGGGCCGCAGCAGGATTCCCTTCTGCGCCATTCAGGGAGTTCAGCTTTCCCGCTGCTGTTCCAGGTTTCTGTTTATTGATCATTGATTGAACCTGCCAGTTATCTGCGTTCGGCCGGTTGCCCCATTTTGACCTGAATTCATTATAGCCTTTGGATTTCAGAGACAGATTATAGAAATACCATTCAACATTGCTGTTGTCGTTAAACATGTCGGCATTGGTTGAATTGGTTTTAAATCCATAGCCGTTTCCGCCTGACTGCTCTTCCTCAGCAAGACCTTGTTGCTTTCGGTATGCCCGGATCATTTTTTTTATAAACGCGTTTCTATCTTCTTCAGTCATACTGGCAATCCGCTGCAGGCTGTCCTGCCGCTCAATGATCATGATTTGCGGAACGACCTGATTGAGTGCCTGTTTCCTGTCCAGCAGCAACTGAAGTGAATCGGCAATCAGCGGATTATTGGTATTGATGCTGTCATAGGCATGTTTGGCTTCGGGATATTTTTTTTCATCCAGGGAAAGCCATCCCAGCTTAAGAAATGCCTGATCCCGCATAGAACCCTGGGAATTGGAATGAGCGATTGACTTCTTAAAAAATACCTTTGCACCCGGATAATTATTTCTTTCCAGCTCCATTTCCCCAGCCGCGTAATAAATAATGTCAAGATAGGGCGCATATAATTCCTTTCGGGCCATTTTTTGCAACGCGTCGATGTTTTTCCGTATATAATCCGCTCCTGCATCGCTTCCTTTATTCTGGCGGATGGCATTCAGCCTCGCGTATACATCCATGACCGGATCGAGGGTATGGGAGGCAGATTTTTCATAATAGGTTTTCGCGGCTGCGGGATTATTGCTTCTTTCAAAGAGTTGGGCAATGAGGTATTCCCATCGGGCGCGCTCTCCCTGATTAGATGCATTATCGAGCGCGGGAATCAGATGAATCGCAGCACTGTCGTAGCTGGATTGTTTGTAATACCAAAAAGCCTGCACTTCTTCAAGGGAGGACCGGAGCCTTTCGGGAAAATTCGGATCATGCCTGAGAATATCAATCAGCACTGCTGCATGGATGAGATCATCCTTCATCAGGAAAGTGCGTATTTGCCAGATGAAGGATTCATTGCGGCTTGGGGGAAGGCTCAACGAGCGTTTTACGATATTTCTCTTTTCGTTTGTGGAAATCGTAAATGCGTTTCCGCCATCGTCTGCATTTTCATTACTTCCGATGGGCAGAGGGTATCCATCTTTATCCCTTGGGGCAAAAGCGTAATTCACGAACTGAAAAAGCACGTGGGCAGAATCCAGGTTGTTTTTATAATAATAGGCCTGGCCCATGAGCATATAAAGGTTGTCTGCCCAATCGTTTCGGAGATCCCGGACCAGGATAGCCGTGTTTACCTTGTCGATTACAGAATCGAGATTTCGTTTATCGCGGGCGGTAGTTTCCAGACTGTAATTATAAAATGGCAGTAGCTTGTTGAAGTTGTCACGGAACTGCGATTTTGCGCGGTTGACGACTTCGTTTAATTTGATATTGGTGTTGTAATAAAAATTGTAATGGGTGATGCTGTTCTGTATAAACCTCCGCGGAACTTTGAATTTTGTATTTTCCGTCTTTTCGTAGCCAAGGGTACGGTTTTCGTATTTCTCAGGCTTGGTCAGGTCGTAGCTAACCCCTTCCTGCCCGAATCCGTTCAGAAAAAGAATAACCGAAAGAAATACAGTAGAGGTAACGATCCGCTTCACCCTGGTCCTTTGTGATTGCAAACTAATTGGTTATTAACTGATATTCCGGATTTTTATTTTAAAAATCATTGATTTTAAGGCTGTTTTAACCTGCAAACCAATAACTTGTTATCTTTAAACTGCAATATGCCCTTATGGCCAAATTCGATGCCAATTCCACGTTAAAAAGACTGCAAAACCGTTACCGGCTGGTTGTAATGAACGATGATACATATGAAGAGGTGGTTACTTTTAAGCTTTCCCGCCTGAGTGTTTATGTGTTTCTGAGCACGGTTTTTGTGCTTTTGACCGGCCTGACCGTGGCTTTGATTGTATTTACTCCGCTCAAACTTTATATTCCGGGATATGGGGATTTAAATAATACCAAGGAACTTCGTGAACTAAAAATGCGTACTGATTCGTTAGAGCAGGAAATGATCTACCGTGATCAGTATTTTCAGAGTTTACGAAATGTGTTGCAGGGTAATAGTTCAGTGAAGATGGATACCAGCACGCTGAAAATTCCTAAAACGGAGAAAATTGACGATTAAAATCTGATACCAATGTTTAATAACAAATCCAAGTCTGAGGACACAGAAAGTTCAGTTCCATCCGGCAGCGCCAGCCTGATCGGAAGCGGCACTTCCATGAAAGGCGACATCACCAGCAGTGGGGACCTTCGTATTGACGGAACCCTGGTTGGGAATATTATCTGCTCGGCAAAAGTCATTATCGGTGCCGGCGGAGTGGTGGAAGGCGATGTAAGCGGCCAGCAGGCTGATATCATGGGCAAGGTAAGCGGCACCATCAAAGTAAAGGAACTCCTCCAGTTAAAGAGCAACTGCCAGGTAAACGGCAATCTCTATTCTGCAAAATTACAGATTGAGCCGGCTGCCACCTTTAACGGACAGTGTCATATGACACAGGAAGCGCCCAAGGGACTGGGTGGTAAAACCAGTTCTGAACCACGTAGTGATGGGTTTCAGAAAAGCCCGGCTTTAGCCATTTCCTGAACCTGCACTCTGCGTTATTTATTTCCGCCAGCCAGCGGAAAAGGAATTGCTTTGCCCACCGGGCGCTTTGATTAATTTTGCATTCCATTGTCAACAATCATTCATGCAAAACATTCCCGGACGGAAAGCAGGTCTTTTTCTGATTTACCTGTTTCTGGGATTTACAGTTATTTTCGGGATCCTCCTGGCGACGGCAACCCGGATGAAAATTGATTTTGGGGCTTTGCTGGCAGGGAATCTTTTATTATTTGTCATTAGTTTTTGGTCATTTCGTTTGGGTATCAGGGCCCTGCATCATAAAAATGTGCATGTGTTTGTTCGCCTGGTTTACAGTTCCCTACTATTAAAGCTTTTCCTGCTCAGCCTGGCGGCATTTATTTATATAGCTCATTTTAAGCAGGATGTGAACAAACCAGCTCTATTCGGCTGTTTCGGACTCTATCTTATTTACACCTTCACCGAAGTCCGCCTGGTGATGCAACAGAGCAAACAAAAAAATGCCTAAAAGGGAAGCACCACTCGATCACCTGGAAAACTACCTGCCGGAAGGTTCCGCAGCCAGGATATACGAATATCTGCACACCTATAAAATACATCTAACAATTACGCGCACGCGTAAAAGCGTTCTCGGGGATTACCGGCATGCAACCGGCAAGGACCATCATCGCATCAGTGTGAATGGCAACCTCAACAAATATGCATTTCTGATAACGCTGATTCATGAACTTGGCCACCTGATTACATTTCAGCATTACGGGAACCATGTTTTATCTCACGGAAAAGAGTGGAAGCTGGCTTACCGGAAAGTACTGGAGGATTTTATCAGGCTGGGCTTATTTCCGCAGGATATTCTCTCGGTTATTATGAAATCACTTCATGACCTGCCAGCCAGCAGTTGCTCAGACGTTAATCTGACGCGCATTTTAAAAAAATATGATCAGGACAAACACTCCCTGCTCGTGGAAGATCTTGCAGCAGGGTCCCTGTTTAAGACATCCGACGGCCATGTTTATAAAAGAGGAAGGCAGATTCGTAAAAGGATAGAATGCACAGAAGAAAAGACGGGTAAAATATACCTGTTCAGTCCGGTTTATGAAGTGAAGCCGGTCAGATGAAAATCGGGGAGTAAATGTCAGGATCCAATTATGGCCATCAATCCATATAGAATGATCAAGGACAATACGACAACGGCCAGAAAGGGTTTGTGAGCGGATTTCATAGTGCGTAAGATTATTTTCAGTGGATGGATTATTAACGTTAAGATAGAATATTTATTTTTCAGATGCAAGGGTTCATAACGGGATAATTTCAGACCCCTCATTGTCCATTGCCCTTTGCCCACTAACTTTGGAAAATGGCAGAAGCAATCGTTGAGTTAAAAAATGTAAATATCTACCAGGGAGGGAACCTCATTCTTGAAAAAGTAAACGTGATCGTAAATAAAGCAGAATTTGTTTACCTGGTGGGCAAAACCGGAACCGGTAAATCCAGTCTCCTCAAAACCATGTACGGTGATTTATCCATGCGGGAAGGGGAGGGGGTCGTGGCAGGATTTAACCTGCGGGAAATGACCTGGAAGAAGGTTCCCTATCTGCGCAGGAACCTGGGGGTTGTATTCCAGGATTTTCAATTGCTTACAGACAGGAACGTGAATGACAACCTGAAATTTGTGCTTAAGGCCACTGGGTGGAAGGACGAAAAGCTGATGGATGAAAAGATCAGCGATGTACTGGACAAAGTGGGCTTAAAGTCAAAAGGATTTAAAATGGCTTTCGAAATGAGCGGAGGTGAACAGCAGCGGGTGGATATTGCCCGCGCACTGTTGAACTCTCCCAAGCTGATCCTGGCAGATGAACCTACGGGTAATCTTGATCCGGAAACATCCGATGAGATCATGCAGCTATTATTTCAGATTTCCAAGGAATATGGAACAACGGTGATCATGGCAACGCATGATTACCGGGTGGTTGGTAAATTTCCTGCGAGGACCCTAAGAACGGAGAAGGGAAGGGTTTACGACCATGCTACCATATCTGCTCTATAAGCCGCACAGCCGACTGCTGATTGTTATATTGATGCAATAATTTTTCCCGCCGGAATTCCAAATCCTGTATTGTGAACGGCTTTTCGTAAAGGGAACCGATCAAATCCTTGAATTGTTCAGCCTCCTGAGCAATATGGCAAACTTCTTTGAGCCCGGTTCCCTCAACAGCTTCTGCATTCACCAGACAATGACGTCCGTTAAACAAGGCATTCAGCAATTTTAATTTAATGCCAGTGCAATTGAAAGAAGGGATCACATGCAACTGGGCTTTTGCTATGATATCCTGAAGTTCAGGACCTGTGGGATCCTGGATCATACAGGCGTGCGGGTGCCGGGCCACGATACGCCGTAATCGGGAGGAAGGTTTTTTGCCGGCAATGACAAAAGGGAATTGAAGATCGTTAAAAACATTTTCGAGCAGCCAGCATACCGCTTTTTCATTTTCATCCACCGATAAATTGCCGTGGTAAAGGCAATAGCAACCCGTGCCTTCGGGAGACTCAATACTTTGATAAGGAAGAAAGACAGGGATAACGGATACGTCCTTCGCATTGTAAGATGATCTGGCTGCTGCCGCATCGGAATCGCTTACGGCAAGCAGGGGCCACCGGGATGCAATCTGCAGTTCATATTTTTTGAGTGCGGCACTTTCATGGAGATAATATAATTTTTTGATCCAGGATCTGGTGCAGCGCGCGAGTTGCTTGTAGTAAACGGATTCCACATTATGCAGGCGGAGAAATACCTTGCGCCCGGCAAAACGCGGATCGCTCATGAGATAGGTGCAATGTACTCCTTCCAGCAGGATGGGAAACTCATCTTCAAGCATCCTTTCCAATAATTCGGGATTTGATCTTGAACAAACAATATAAGGAAGCTGATGACTCAGGCTTTTATGGCCTGTCCGGCGCGGATAATAATACACTTTCTCGCAATAGGCATTAAGTTCGGGCTGAGCTCCTCTTCCATATTCAAAGCAGTGCAATCGTATGTGGATTCCCTCCTCATAAAGTGTTTTGATCTTGTAGAATAAATCAAATACCCCGCCGTAATCGGGAGGATAGGGAACATCATGGCAAACAATATGAAGATTTTTTTCTTCCACTGAATACTTAATAAGTAACCGTCTCCCTCTCCACTTGTTTAAAAATATCAATGATTATTTTGCTCTCGTTTTCCCAATTCAATTCATCACGGACCAGTTTGGTGTTTTCTTTCCACTGCTCCCAAAGGCCGGGATTCTCAAAAATCTCCCTGATTTTTTGTGCAATATGTTCCGGATGATGATCTTCGATAAAGGTTCCTACATGGTAGTGGTTGATGATGCGTTCCTGCTCCACCAGCCGGCTTGCAAGTACCGGTACGCCTGCATGCAGGTATTCAAATAATTTATTTGGCAGGCTGTAACGATGGTTGATCACTGAAGGCTTGTCAATCGAAAGCCCCAGGTGTGCCTGACGGGTAAAATGATCGAGAACAGTGAAGGGCACTTTAGGAATGAGGGTAATTTTTCCCTCAAGATTATTCTGGCGCACTATTTTTTCCAGCCTGGGAAAGATATCACCTCCTCCCACAATCAGGAGATGAAATCGGGCTTCATCCAGAAAGAGCATGGAATAGACGAGTTCTTCAACACCCCGATGGGCGTTTAGGCCGGCTCCCTGAAGTATAAGGATCCGCTTGCAGGCCGGGATCTTTTGGTCAGCCAGGGCTATCCAATCCTTTTCCTCAGGAGTAAGCACCTGGTGATTGTTTTCCCTGAAAGGCAGGTTCCGCACCACGGTGAGTTTTTTATCATAGTCACGACGGTACAGGTTGCGTACTGAATCCGATACGGTGTAAGCATATTTCACCCGGTGAAAGATCATTTTCTCAATAGCCTTCCAGATCAGGCGCCGGACAGGCTTCTGATCCATTCCGGCCATGCCCAGAAAGTATTCGTGACTGTCGTAAACGAGGGGCTTTTTATGGATCAGTGCAGACAACTGGGTTGCCGGCATTACGTCCAGATCATTTCCCAGGTAGATATCCGCCTTATGCTTCAGCAGCCAGAGAAAGAGACGAATGTTGAATTCTGCATAGAACAAGGCCGAACGATGAAAAGCTAATTTTATTCTATGTGTCTGATAGTCACGTTCTTTAAGTATAATACTATTTTTGCGGCAGGATCCTATCAGTAAAACACGATAGCCTTCATGGTGTAGGGTCTGGCAAATTTTATGCACGCGGTAATCCGTTACCAGGTCTGAAATCACCGTCACGATAATGAGTTTCCTTTGAAGTGAGTATTCGTACGATATCATATAAAGCTTCCGGTTTCGCCCAATAGGGGATTTTCAAGTGAAAACGTCATAATTCTCAAATAATTCTCTACCTTTGCGCCGAAATTAGCAGAATATTATCTGGATGCATTAAAAAAATTGAGATGCCTTATTTGACTAAAGAAAAAACAGCAGAATACTTCACAAAATTCGGGACCAGCGCGGCTAATACAGGGTCCATTGAGGCTCAGATTGCACTGTTGACCGAGCGAATCAACCGCATATCCGACCATCTTCAGGCCAATAAGAAAGATTTTTCCACGCACCGCGGGCTAATGCAGCTTGTCGGGAAGAGGAAACGCCTGCTGACCTACCTGAGCAACAGCAACCTGCAAAACTACCGCCAGCTGATCGAAAAAATCGGTCTCAGAAAATAATCCTCTTGTAAAAAATGAAATTCCCAGCGCATGATTGTTGGGAATCGTTTTTTGCGAGGGTTTGCATCATTCAAGTTTACATGGATCCCGCCCCGAAGAACAGATCCATCCCATTTCAAAAGCACCATTATGTTATCACAGCCAATCAGCGCAACTTTTACGACCGGTGAAGGTCTGCCCATTACAATAGAAACCGGTAAGCTTGCCCGCCAGGCAGACGGAGCCGTGACTCTCCGTCAGGGGAATTGCATTATTCTGGCAACCGTAGTGGCAAATAGAGAACCTCGGGAAGGACAGGAATTCTTTCCCCTTTCGGTAGATTACCAGGAGAAATTCGCTTCCGCAGGCAGGATCCCCGGATCATTTTTTAAGAGGGAAGCCAGGCTCAATGATTACGAAGTACTCACCAGCCGGCTGATCGATCGTGCCCTGCGTCCTTTATTCCCTGAAGATTATTTCTGCGATGTTCAGGTTTTGGTATCACTTATCTCCAGTGACCCTGAAATCATGCCTGACGCACTGGCCGGACTGGCTGCTTCTGCTGCACTGGCCATTTCCGATATTCCCATCAAGGAGATAATCAGTGAAGTGCGTGTGGCCAAACTCAGTGGCAGGTTTATTGTAAACCCTACACGGACAGAACTGGAAAAAGCCGACCTGGAATTTCTGATCGCCGCAACAGAAAAAAACCTGCTGATGGTAGAGGGGGAAGCCAATGAGTGCAGCGAAGAGGACCTCATTCAGGCGCTGCAGGTTGCACACGATGCTATCCGTATCCAGATCAGGGGACAGGAAGAACTCAGAAATAAAGCAGGCGTTAAACCGAAAAGAGACTACAAAAAACCTGAACAGAATGAGGAACTGCAGGCCAAAGTGATCACTTTCGCCAAAGATAAAATCTACCAGATCTCCCGGGCCGGCAGTGGTAAACACGAGCGTACGGAAGCTTATGAAGCAGTAAGGCAGGAACTGATCGACGGCCTCGGCGAAGAGGCGTCTGATACCGACAAGCGGCTTGCTAAAAAATATTTTGCCGATCTGCAGTGGGACGTAGTAAGAAATATGATTGTTGATGAGTCGATCAGGCTGGATGGTCGTGGATTGGATCAGGTAAGGCCGTTGGCGATGGAAACAGACCCATTACCCACGCCTCACGGTTCCGCCCTGTTCACCCGCGGTGAAACGCAATCTTTAACTACGGTTACATTAGGAACCCCCCTGGATGAACTCCTTGTGGAAAGCGCAGCTAAATCAGATTACACAAAATTTATCCTCCATTATAACTTCCCTCCCTTTTCAACCGGAGAAGTGAAAATGATGCGTGCTCCTGCACGTCGCGAAGTAGGTCACGGAAACCTGGCTATGCGCTCCCTGAGAAAGATGATGCCTGGCAAAGATTATCCTTATACGGTGCGCGTGGTAAGCGATGTGCTGGAATCCAACGGATCATCTTCCATGGCTACGGTTTGTGCAGGATCGCTTGCCCTGATGGATGCCGGCGTTCCGTTTGCAAAGCATGTCGGCGGCGTGGCCATGGGACTGATCACAAGGGCATCTGATAACAAGCACGCGGTACTAACCGATATCCTGGGAGACGAGGATCATCTGGGTGATATGGATTTCAAGGTCACCGGTACACGCGACGGAATTTGCGGCGTCCAGATGGATATCAAAGTGGATGGACTCAGCATGGAAACCATGCGTGAGGCATTGGAGCAGGCCCGCAGGGGACGTCTTCATATTCTGGAAGCCATGTACGAATGTATGCCTGCGGCAAGGGAAGAAGTGAAACCGCATGCTCCGCGTATGGAGAAGATATTTATTGATAAGGAATTCATAGGCGCTGTAATCGGACCACAGGGAAAGATCATTCAGGAAATCCAGAGAGAGACTGGCGCTACGATCAACCTGGAAGAAGTAGGGAATTTTGGGGAAGTGAGCATATTCAGTCCTGCGAAAGAAGGCCTCGATAAGGCAGTTGCCTGGATCAAGGGAATTGTTGCCGTTCCCGAAGTGGGCACGGTGTACGAAGCCAAAGTAAAGTCAGTAATGCCTTATGGTGCGTTTGTGGAATTCCTGCCCGGCAAGCAGGGATTACTTCATATCAGTGAAGTAAGCTGGAAACGACTTGAAAGTATGGAAGGCGTATTGAATGAAAATGACATGGTAAAAGTGAAACTGATTGGCGTAGATAACAAAACCGGAAAATTTAAACTTAGCCGGAAAGTGCTTATGCCCAAACCAGAAGGCAGACCCCCGGAAGCAAGACCCGATATCCGTCCCCGGACGCAACATCAGGAATCCGGTGGAAACGAATGATGAAATCATGACTCCATATATCGAGGTTTCCATTTCCACAATAAGCGATTTGGAATCGGATATTCTTGTTGCCCGGCTGAGCCAGATTGGGTTTGAAGGATTCGAAGAAGAAGAAACCAGCCTGCATGCTTTTATTCCAAAAACATTGTACGATGAATCTGGCTTGCGCCAAACCTTACTTGAAATAAAAGGGGCGGCATACGCAGAAAAAGGAGCGCTGTTTTCTATTCATGATGTAGAGCCAAAAAACTGGAATGAAGCATGGGAAAAAGATTTTCATCCGGTGATCCTCGAAGATTTTTGCGCGATCCGTGCTGATTTTCATGAAGAGATTTCGGGCGTGCTGTATGAATTGCTGATCACTCCAAAAATGAGTTTTGGAACAGGTCATCACGCCACGACCTATATGATGCTGCAAGCCATGCGGGAAATAGATTTTTATGCTGAAAAAGTTTTGGATTTCGGAACAGGCACAGGTGTGCTGGCCATTCTGGCTGAAAAAATGGGAGCTACAGAAATTCGCGCAATCGATCTGGATCCCTGGAGTGTGGAAAATGCCAGTGAAAACATAAAGGCTAATCATGCCGTCCATATTTCACTTGAGCAAAAAGATGGACTATCCGGAGAAGCTGTTTTCGACATCATTCTGGCCAATATTAACCTCCAGGTTATCCTTCAAAACATGGGTCTTTTGTGGCAACATTTAGATGAAAATGGCGTTGTAATTGCGAGTGGAGTATTGTCTGCTGACGAAGAAAAAATCAAGCAGGCAGCCGTAAAAACAGGCTTTTTAATGAATATTCTATTTATCCGGGACAACTGGATGAGTTTCAGTTTAAAAAAACGTTGATTCTCCGGTCGGCCTGCCGAGGTTTAATAGCTTTTTTTTGTTATTTTTGATATCCAACTATCCCTAAGCATCCATGAAGGAGGTCCTATTTATTTTCTTTGCTTACCTGATCGGTTCAATCCCAACGGCTGTATGGATAAGCCGATACTTTTTCGGAGTTGATATCCGGGATTATGGAAGCGGAAATGCCGGGGCAACCAATACTTTCAGGGTCCTGGGCTCAAAATGGGGATCTATCGTAATGTCGGTAGACGTGCTCAAGGGTGTGATTGCTACAAGCCTGTATATTGTTATTCCCTTTTACATGCATAACGAGTGGGACCGGACAAACCTCATGGTTGGCCTTGGCCTTGCTGCCGTAGTCGGCCATATATTTCCACTCTGGGCCGATTTCAGGGGAGGGAAGGGGGTAGCTACCTTGTTTGGGATGATCCTGGCCATACAACCCATTGTAGCGGTTTACTGCGTGGGTGTTTTTCTACTTTGCCTCTATCTTACCCGTTTTGTTTCCCTGAGTTCCATTCTGGCAAGTATTGCTTTTGCAGTTCTTATCTTGTTCATTTTCAATGAAAAAGAGCCCCTGTACCGGGCTTTTGCTATAGCTGTTGCCCTTTTGGTTATCCTGACCCATCAGAAAAATATCAGTCGAATGCTGCGAGGCAGCGAGAGCAAGATTCCCATTTTAAAATACCGCGACAAACGGAGAAACCGCAGCCAGAGGCCTTAAGAAGGGAAGGCTCGCTCATTTCCTGTTAAATCCCCTGAATAACCGCCTTATTTCGCATTAAACAACCGATTTTCTTTTACTTCCGGCCGGAATTTTTTACCTTTGCAGCCCGTCAGTTGCGTTCCGGTAATTAAAACAATCTAAGCATGTCACAGACTTTATTGGATAAGCTAGACCTCAGAGAAGAAAAAAGCGTTTTAATACAGGGACTTCCCTCCTCCATAGAGAAACAGTTTGCTAAACTGGCTTTCGCTAAAAATGTGACTCCCCTCCTCAAGATCAAAAAGATCGACTTTGCCCTGGTTTTTGCAGTAAACGAAAACCAGCTCAGGGGGATCATTCACGAAGTATTGCCAGCACTAAGCAAGGGCGGCAAATTCTGGGTTGCCTATCCAAAGACCAGTTCTAAGATAGCGACGACACTGAACCGCGAATGCAGCTGGACTTGCATCACCCAGGCAGGATTTGAAGGCATCAATGAAATCACGCTCGACCATGTATGGACGGCTACCCGTTTTGAGAAGGCTTCCCATGCAGGCGCCCTGGTCGGTCGTCATATTACGGCCCTGGTTGCCAGGTAAACCCTATCCTCCGGATAACTCCGCCAAATTAAGTACTGCCTAAATTTTGACAATTACAGTTCCTGAAGTTCCCATTAATTCTCTCTCCATTTGTTTCAGGTGAAGATGGGTTTGCATAAACATCAATTGGTCATCCCCGTTCTGTGAGCGTTCCAGATCTTTTTGATTCAATTCTATGAGACGGCGGATTTTTCTCAACTTGAGGTAGGTTAAAGTTGAAAGCACTTCCTCCTTATATAGATCCTCGCGGGTAGGGATCTTTCCTTCATAAAATGTTTTCCAGTTTTCACTCACTTCATAAGGGAAATCCATTAAGGATACTACGAGTGTACTGAGTTGCTGATCCTCCTGGTAAAGAAAATTCCGGGCCGTGGGTTCCAATCCCTGCTGATACCAGGTTTTATAGATCTGGAGCACATTGATCAGGCTTTTATTGTCGATCATATCTTCATCTTCAAATTCCTGAAGCATATAATCTGCTACGCGTTTTTCTTCATCCCAGGATTTCAATCCGAATTCCAGCAGCGTTCGGATAATGGCGCGTTCCTGCTGTTCATCCTTATTGAATAAATCATTCAATCCGTCGTCAAATTCGGTTATGCCTGAAGGCTCCTCAGCGTTTTTCCGGATTGTTGCTGCAGCCCTGTTTTCTGATTTGGAAATATGTTCGCGAAGGAACTTATTAACCAGGGCATGAAGGCCGTTCTCATCAATTTTCAGCAATTCAGCCGAGCGCCTAACATAATCCTGCCGGCGCGTGAAATCTTCCGCCTTATTGATCCGGGAGATGGTTTCTGCGATCTGGTTCACCAGTTGCGCTTTCTTATTAATGTCAGCTCCCGCAGATGCAAGGGAAGTTTCCAATTGAAAAAGAATAAAATCTTTTTTATTTTCCGAAATGAGTTCCCGAAACGCGCCTGCACCTTTTTTGCGCACGTAGCTGTCAGGATCCTCCTGGTCAGGTATGAGCACCAGCTTTACCTGCAAGCTTTCTTCAAATGCCAGGTCCATTCCCCGCAGGGCTGCTTTAATTCCTGCCGCATCTCCGTCATATAAAATAGTCAGGTTGGAGGTATATTTCCTGATCAGCCTGAGCTGGTCTGGCGTGAGCGAAGTTCCACCACTGGCCACTACATTTTCGATACCTGCCTGATGAAGGGAAATGACATCCGTGTAACCTTCCACGAGTAAACATTCATCCTGTTTATCGATAGCCTGCCGGGCAAAATAAGAGCCGTAAAGAATTTTGCTTTTTACATAGATCTCATTTTCAGGTGTGTTGATATATTTTGGAGCCCGGTCGTTATTCCGGATTATGCGGGCACCAAATCCTGCAATTTTTCCGGTTTGATTGTGGATGGGAAAAATGATCCGCCCACGGTAATTGTCATTCGCTTTTCCGTCGCGCCAGACGACCAGACCGCTTTTTTGGAGGATATCCGGATTGTATTGAGCCGCCAGAGCCTGCACTGCGAAAGCGTCTGCAGTTGCAGGATTATAACCCAGTTGGAATTTCCGGATGATATCGTCGCCGAATCCGCGCTCTTTCAGATAAGAAAGACCAATATCCTGTCCTTCTTCATCCTCAAGGAGAATGCCCGAGAAAAATTGTTGGGCAAATCCATTGAGGATATAAAGACTGTCGGCCACCTGTTGCCGGATCTTCGCCTCCGGACTGCTTTCCGATTCTTCGATCGTAACATTGTATTTATTCGCTAGCCATTTCAGCGCCTCCACATAAGAATACTTCTCGTGCTCCATCAAAAAACTAATCGTATTTCCACTTCGTCCGCAGCCAAAACATTTATAGATCTCTTTGGCGGGGGATACCGTGAAAGAAGGCGTTTTTTCATTGTGAAAAGGACAAAGGCCGAGGTAGTTGGCGCCTCTCTTTTTTAGTTTCACAAATCCGCCGATAATTTCCGTAATGTCGATGCGGCTGAGAATCTGCTGTATGGTTTGCGGAGCGATCAGAAATTTCAGTTTGAGCGTCGAATTTAATTTAAAAAAGCATCTTTGCAACCTATAAATAATTGTGGATGAGTTCCCCGATCTTGAAACTTGAAAATGTTGCAGTTAGCTTTGGAGGGAAACAACTTCTCAACGGCATTTCACTTGAGATCGTGAAAGGTGAGCAATGGGTGATCCTCGGCCCATCAGGTGCTGGAAAAACGGTTCTTGCCCATACTATTGCCGGAAAATATTTTTTTACGGGAAATATTTCAGGGCCATCTGATAACCCGGACACATTTCAAAAAAGAGTGATTGTGGTTGATCACCATCATCGGTTTAAAAACCTGAACAACCGTCAGGACTTTTATTACCAGCAGCGCTATAATTCCTACGATGCATCGGAAACCATTTCGGTGGCAGATGACCTTGCTGATTACCGGGATGCTGAAATCTCCGGCCTTGATCCGGAAGAACTGATCGATTTGTTTCTGATCAGGAGTCTGTTGCCTGAACCCCTGATTCAATTATCCAACGGAGAAAATAAGCGGCTACAGATTGTAAAAGCGCTTTTGACAGACCATGATTTGTTGATCCTGGATCAGCCGTTCGCCGGACTGGATGCTGAAGGCCGCATTCTTCTAAGTGAAATGATAGACCGCTTAAGCGGTATGGGAGAACAGATGATACTCATCACGTCCACAAGGGATATTCCTGCCTGCATCAGCCAGGTAGCGATGATGGATGAAGGAAGAATCCTGCGAACTATAAAACCGAATGACCTGCTATCAGCCGGACCCGCCGGACCCTTTCCTGCAAAGATCAAATTTCCTTCATCCATCAGGTTTGATTACGCCGATTTTAAGTATGCGGTCCGATTCGTGGATGTTAATATCCGCTACGAAAAAAAATCCATTCTTCAACATATTTTCTGGGAGATTGAAAAGGGATCCTGCTGGAGTTTATCGGGGCCGAATGGAGCGGGTAAGTCGACCTTGCTTAGTTTGATAACAGGTGACAATCCGCAGGCTTATGCCAATGAAATCTATTTATTCGACCGCCGCCGCGGAACCGGCGAAAGTATTTGGGAGATAAAACAAAAAACGGGCATCGTTTCCCCGGAGCTCCACACCTATTTTGACCCCGGGTCCACCGCATTCACTGCGATCGCTTCCGGCTTTTGGGATACGATCGGATTGTTCCGGCGGATTTCGAAAGCGCAAACAGAACTGGCAGATGAGTGGCTGGATTTTCTCGGACTCTCAAATTACCGCGATCGATTACTGAGCAGCCTTCCTGAAGGCGTTCAAAGGATGCTGCTGCTTGGGCGCGCCATGATCAAGACGCCACCCCTGGTGGTACTGGATGAGCCCTGCCAGGGCCTGGATGCGGAACATATAGAAAGAGTTAAAAACCTCGTCAGCAGCTATTGCGAATTTTATGAGGCGACCCTGATTTATGTCAGCCATTATTCCGGAGAATTGCCCGGCTGTATTCAGCAGTTCCTGCGACTGGAAAAGGGCAATACCGTCTAATATATTGATAATCAGGCATTATAATATTCATAAAAATACCTTACCCGCCCGGTGTAAAAACCTGATGGGGGATTCTGAAAAACAGTAAATTTGCATACAGCCGCAGCCCGGCCTACTTACCCAAATTCTGCTGCAGGTTGAGTTGTAATACTTCCCATTAATTCAGGACATTCAGACTGCGATCATAATTAAAACTTGTGTAGTATGTATTCTTATGCTCTGCTAGAAAAAAATTGTTACTATCTCATTCAGGAGACTGAAGAGTCTCCTGTTAGTCTGATTAAAGTGCACCTGGAAACGGAACAATGTATGTATGTTTCCAAGTATCAGGATGAGCCGGCTATTGAATGGAAGAAAAAGGGCGATCCGATATTTGATATTCTGGAGCTCGTAAGTGATGATAAGATAAAAGACTGGGAATCGATTTACAATGATAACCAGGGAACCTATAATTACGAAGAGGACGAAGATTAATGTGAATTTGCTTCTTTCCACGGGGAACAGGCGTACCGCCAGTATCCGTATGAAATAAGACTGGTTGCGATGGTGATGCTGAGGTAATTGATAAATGTTACATAGGGTAGGGTAACGAGACTGAAGTTTATATAATTGAAAATATAGATTACGGTAAACAGCCCGTAATAAAAGATATATCCGGCATTTACAAATGCCAGCACATTTTCAAAAGAGGTATGGCGCATCTTTTGAAAGAAAATACTGATACCCCAGATATTCAAAATCAGGCTGATTAAACTTCCCAGCCCAATAATAGGCGTATTGGAATTAAAATTATACCCCTTCCACAAGATCATGCCGATTTCAAAAAGGAAAAATCCGATAAGCAGGTATTTGAAAATTTTCTTTTTAAAGGCAAAATAAAATATCAGCAGGATAAGAGGCGTATCGATCAGGTTATAGACCAGGGTGATCTCATTACTCACTGACTTGTACCAATCCCAGCGGAAAATCTCCGGAGTATAGGTAACCCCGTTGATCAGCCAAAAGAACGCGATTAAGAAAAAGGATTTATCCGGGGCAAGCCTTTTCAGCCAAAATAACAACATCGGGATGAAGCAAAGCGAAATGGCTATAATGGAGATCAGCAGGTTCAGCACCGGTAAAAGACCAGTTTTCAAAGGTAAGAGTTTAGGTTATAATAGCGTTGGAACAGCTTGTTTTAGTATGGGTAAAAATACTTGGTTTTATTCTCAAATTACGCATGGGTTTTACCAGTAGAATGTCTGTAAAATCCGGAAAATCAATTTAATAAAGAATGTATTATGCACATCCGTGCGTAATTTGTGAAACCCGCGAACAGATTCATTTACCTATATTTGCGCGCACAATTATGGCAGAAAATAAGCAGCAATTATTTGAATACACAGAAGAATCAATCCGCTCCCTGGACTGGAAAGAACATATCCGGCTACGTCCCGGAATGTATATCGGAAAGCTTGGGGACGGGAGCAGTGCGGACGATGGAATTTATGTTTTGGTAAAGGAAATTGTTGATAATTGTATTGATGAATACACGATGGGCTTCGGCAAACAGATCGACGTGACCATCGAGGAAAAAGAGGTAACGGTGCGTGATTTTGGCCGGGGAATTCCCCTGGGCAAAGTAGTGGATGTAGTAAGCAAGATTAATACGGGAGCCAAATACGACAGTAAGGCATTCCAGAAAGCCGTTGGGCTCAATGGCGTGGGAATAAAAGCCGTGAATGCCCTTAGTCAATCGTTTACAGTGTCTGCTTTCCGCGATGGCCGCGAAAAAAAAGCGGAATTTTCGAAAGGGAACCTGGTGAAGGATCACAAGGAAAGCAAAACCGGGGAGCCGAATGGTACGCTGGTGCGTTTTGTGCCTGATGAATCAGTCTTCAAGAACTTTCATTACATCAATGAATACCTGGACAATCAGTTCTGGAACTATTGCTATCTGAATGCCGGCCTTGTAATTCAGTATAACGCAAAGAAGTATATTTCCAAAAATGGTCTGCTGGACCTGCTTAAACGAAGGACCAATGAGGATGAACTTTGCTATCCCATTATTCACCTGAAGGGGGATGATATTGAAGTAGCGATAACCCATAACAATGATTACGGTGAAGAGATATTCAGTTTTGTCAACGGTCAGTTTACTACCCAGGGTGGCACGCATCAGCAGGCGTTCCGGGAAGCCTTCGTCAAAGTGGTGCGGGATTTTTACAAGAAGGATTATGATTCGTCCGATATCCGGCAAAGCTTAACTGCAGCCGTTTCTGTACGCGTAGTAGAACCTATATTCGAATCACAGACCAAGACCAAACTCGGGAGCCAGTACGTGGAGGAAGGTGGTGCGAGTATGAAAAATTTTGTTCATGATTTTCTCGTCCGGGAACTCGATAATTACCTCCATAAAAATCCTTCCATTGCCGATGCAATGAAAAAACGGATCGAAAGGAGTGAGAAGGAAAGGAAAGAATTATCGGGTATCCGTAAACTGGCCAACGAACGGGCCAGGAAAGCCAATCTGCATAACCGTAAACTTAGGGATTGCAGAATACATTATAATGAAGAAGCCAGCGGAAAGGACAAAGACCTGATTGCCGAAAAGCAAAAGGAAAGTACAATCTTTATTACGGAAGGAGATTCTGCGAGCGGATCGATTACCAAAGTGCGGAACGTGGAAACCCAGGCAGTTTTCAGTTTGCGCGGGAAACCGCTGAATTGTTTCGGGCTTACCAAAAAAGTGGTTTATGAAAATGAAGAATTCAATCTATTGCAACACGCACTGAATGTAGAAGATGGCATAGAAGGACTCAGGTATAATAATATTGTATTTGCAACGGATGCTGATGTGGACGGAATGCATATCAGACTTCTGCTCATGACCTTTTTTCTGCAATTTTTTCCCGATCTTGTCAAGAATAACCACGTGTATGTTTTAGAAACGCCGCTGTTTCGCGTACGAAATAAACAGGAAACTTTCTATTGTTATGATGAGAAGGAAAAACAGACAGCCATGAAAAAATTGGGAGCCAGGCCCGAAGTGACCCGATTCAAGGGATTGGGAGAAATTTCTCCTGAGGAATTTGCCCGGTTTATCGGACCGGATATGAAAGTTCAGCCTGTTATGATCATGCCCGAAACCCATATACAACAGTTACTGGAATATTATATGGGTAAGAATACACCGCAGCGGCAGGACTTCATCATCGGAAACCTCCGCATGGAAATTGACCGTTCTGAACAAAACGGCCTGGTCGCATAAAATCATATTAGATGTTTCATTTCGTATTTCAACCACGCGATGTAGAGGTGCTCACCGTTGCCATGGATATGGATGAGGGTCTGGATGGTGAGATCGTTCTGATATCAGACGATTATTCGGTCGGTCCGATCAGCAATTTATATTCGGAAGAAGGCATAACAAAACGTAATGCCTGGTGGCAGGAGATCAGGCAGACGAGACCGGAAGAGGAAAAAAAGCATGCCGGGCTGATCTGCGATGACCAGGCAGCCCTGGAACAGATCCTGGTTCGCATGAGGGAAGAAGAATTCGACCAGATCTGGATCTGGGTAGCTCCGAATGCACAGGACCTGAGCGGATATTATTGGATCATTGGCCTGGTGAAAGAATTTGCCGGCCGCATTTATGTGGTATTCCTAAACAACCTTCCCTTCATCAATGATAAAGGTGCCGTTTTTTATCCTTCCTATTTATCCGAAATTCCTCCCAGGGAATTCATAAAGGCAAAACGGCTGGCAAGGCCGGTAACCCTATCCGAATTTGAGACTGATCCCGATGAATGGATAAAACTCGGCCAGGAAAATAAAAACATTAGGTTATTGGAAAGCGGCAAGAAGTTGGTTCAGCAACCTGATGACTATTTTGATTTATTTCTCAAAAAATACCTGACGGCGGATTTTCAAAAAGCTCCCCGCATCATTCATCATTTTCTTTCCAAATCGCCGGAAAAGACAGGAGAAACTTTTCTCCGATGGCGTTTAGAACAGTTGGGAAATTCCGGGGAAATAGACCGGCAGGGTGAAATGTTAAAAATTCCGCAGAACGCTCAGGGACCTGCAGAACTCCCTCTTTAAGAATTTGTTACCAAGTGTTAGTAATTCGTTATACCGGTGTTTTCAGCAATCCTTTGTGCGGTTTTTGCGTACTTTATAGTATAAACGCATGAGTTATGAAAAAGATGATGATCGTTGTATTGGCCATGGGGCTTGCGCTGGGAGCATCAGCCCAGAGACATGGTGGTGGAGCTTACCACGGGGGCGGCTATTTTGTCAGGCCTCACGTTAGTATTGGACTTGGATTTTATGCCCCATTCGGGCCTTATGGGTATTATTCTCCCTTCTATTACCCTTATGGGATCTACGGACCCTACTATGGTGGATATCCCCCTTATTATGGAGGACGCGGGAGGTCTTCCCAGCTTGCAGTGAGGGTTCAGGATATAAAGAATGATTATGCTGACAGAATCTATTCCGCAAAACACGATACCCGGATCTCTCACAAGGAAAGAAGAAAAAATGTGCGCGCACTTAAAAGCGAAAGGGACAAAGCTGTGCAGGATGAAATTATGAATTATTATAAGAATCCGAGTCCGAATACCCGTTGAACAGAACGTGGTTTTGAGTATTCCGTGTACCGGGCAATCCGGCGCACGGAATTTTTTTTTAAGACACTGCAGGTTTTTTCCCCAGCATTTTCATCATCCGGAAATGAGAAGCAACGGCTCCGGTCATGGTGCGGAACTCGTGGTATTGAATATGATAATTATTGCAGATCTGCTTCACAATAACGGCAATCGCGGGGTAATGCACGTGACTGATCCTTGGGAAAAGATGATGTTCAATCTGAAAATTCAGGCCTCCAACGAACCAGGAAACCAATTTGTTTCTTGGAGCAAAATTCGCAGTAGTCCGCACCTGGTGTATGGCCCATTCGTCTTCTATCTTTTGAGGTTCAATCCCGGGGGCAAATACAAATTCTGCATCTTCCACTACATGTGCCAGTTGAAACACCAGGGCCAGGCTCAAGCCCATGGTGATGTGCATGAACATGAACCCGATTGCCCATGGCCCCCATCCGACGAAATGAACCGGGATAAGAATATAGAAAACCACATAGACAAGTTTACTCGTCCAGAATATAAAATGCTCCTCCAGATTCATCTTCTGTAAAGCGGTATTGTGAATTTTCCTTTTGAAATATTTATTGAAATCCATCATAGTCACCCAGGCAAAGGATGAAATGGCGTACACAAGTACTACATAAAAATGCTGGAAGCGATGTGCTCCCACCCATTTCTGTGAAGGGCATTGGCGCATCAGCGGACTTTTAGCGATATCATCATCAAGCCCGTCTACATTGGTATAGGTATGATGTATAATATTATGCTTGAACTTCCAGATAAAAGCATTTCCACCAAGCAGATTCAGGCTAAGGCCCATCAGGGTATTCACCCAGGGATGTTTTGAATAAGCACCGTGATTGGCATCATGCATAATATTAAAACCTATACTGGCAAGAATAAATCCGAGTAGTATGCACAGCACAATCGCCACAAGTGCAGGAAAGTGGATTAGCAGCAGAAGAATATAAACGGCGACAGCTGCGGGAACCAGGGTAGCCGTTTTAATGAATAGTTTCCAGTTGCCGGTTTTATTTATGTGTTTGGTTGAAAAATATAAATCAACCGAACGCTTTAAATCCTGGTGAAAGGAATTGTCTTTGTTGGTGAAAGAAACTTTATACATGAGTGGGCGAAAAGTTACAGATAAGAAATATAGTGGCGGGCAGGGTAAAGGTACATTAGATTTAACGGGTGCAAAAATGAAATGTTCACACGAAACGTTAAGTCCGCAGCCTCCGGTAGCCGTGCATAAAACGGATAATTACAAAATATATTTCCCAACCTCCCGCAGTTGCTCTCAAACCGATCTGGTATCCTCGGGACACATGAGCAATCCTAGTAGCAGGAAGGGACCTAATATACGCAATGCCCGGCCTGCCAACCCCTACATGGGCATGTAGGTATATATCACAGACAAATGCATGTATAAGTACGAAGCCTCAATAAACAGGTTGCAGAAGTTTATACCCTGTTCTTCTCAGATAAAGGATACCATAACGGACTTGCTTTGCGGTATATTCAGTTTTGAATGAAAATCCGGCCTCCAGAAAAAGTTCCTGGAGTACAAACTGATCAATGGGAATGCTAACCCAGATTCTTTGTGCCTCAGGAAAGGAAAAAAAATAATCGAGCTGTAGCATCAACGCGGCTTTTAGGTGGAATCTCCATCCGGCTGTGCCTTTCAGCATATAAGCAAGAATGCAATCGCCCGAAGAAGTGGGCAATCTTAAATACAATTCATGTAAATTGATCAGGGAAATATCAAACTGGCAAACCGGAGATGAGGAGCTTTCAACCAGAAAGGACTGCCTGTTCACGGACTCCAGTGATTTCCTGTAATGCCGGATCAGCCGGCCGCCTTTTTGAGGTAACCCGGAATTGCATAGCAGGTGAGGATCATTTATCCACAGGTATAAAAGATGCAAATCACGAATGATATCAACGTGCCTTAAAGACAGGCTGGATATATTCTCCCGGGAACAGTGGCGGGCTAGTATCTGAAAATTCTCAAATAAGCCTATTTTTTTGAAAAACGGGGACATGAGGATGGAGATTCGCTGCAAATAAGTTTTTGCCCCCCGCTTGAAAAAGTAGAAATCACCTTGGAAATCCTGGGGATTTTAGTTATGGCATGAAAAGGTCCTTTATTTGGAATCCCACCCGAAGCGCGGAACATTAAAATTTGTTCAATTAAGCGTTTAGGCATACTATTGGAAACCGGGCCGCGGATATCCTGATGAAGTGCAGGAACCGTCATTCATTGTGCCGGATGATTTTTTCAAAAACTATGCATAACCCTAAAAAAATATAAGGAATGGGCATATTGAGAAAATGCATTTCAATTATTTTTATTGGCTGGATTATGATAACCACGGGCTGCACTGATCATCCTACGGGAAACCAGGACAAAAAAGATTCTGCTTATGCTGCAGGAAGTTTCGGTTACGACTTGTCCTTTCTGAAATCATATGACGATGTGATTGTACTTTCAGATGATAAGGATCAGGCAAAGCTGATCGTCTCCCCGAAATACCAGGCCAAGGTTTTTACGTCCACTGCGGCTGGAGACAGCGGTCAAAGTTTTGGCTGGATTAACTATAAGGAATTTGCCGCAGTGCCAAACAGGCATATGAACGCCTATGGTGGCGAAAACCGCATCTGGCTGGGTCCGGAAGGAGGTAAATATGCTCTGTTTTTTGCCAGGGGCAGCAAGATGATTTTTGACAATTGGAAAACACCCGCAGCTTTTGATACAGAGCCATGGAACGTGATTTCAAAAAGCCGGGAAAAGGTTAGCCTTCAGAAAGAAATGTCGCTGTTGAATTATTCCGGAACGGATATGCAATTGGTTGTGAATCGTTCTATTTCGCTGATACCGGGCGACCGGATATTTTCAATATTGGATTTCATGCCGGATGATTCTGTGAGATGGATTGGTTATGAAGCGCAGAATACAATTACCAATACGGGTAAATTTGCCTGGAATGAAAAAACAGGCATGCCCTGCATCTGGATGCTGGATATGTTTAAGCCCTCCGAAAATACAGTCATTCTGGTACCTTACAAAAACGCATCCGATTCCGTTTCCAAAATTGCTACGACCAATTATTTCGGTGAGATTCCGGCTGCCAGGTTAAAGCGGGGCCAGGGAATTTTGTTTTTTAAAGCAGATGGCAGAAGCAGAGGCAAGCTTGGGTTGGATCCTTCCAGGGCCACCCGGTTTGCCGGCAGTTATGACGAAGTGCATCAAATACTTACCATAGCGCATTTTGACCTGGATTCTTCAGCAAAATATCTAAATCAGGAGTGGAGCACCGGCAAGCCTTCCTTTTCAGGTGATGCAGTGAATGCATACAATGACGGGCCGCTGGCAGATGGAACTCAGATGGGTCCGTTTTATGAAATCGAAAGTGTGTCGCCCGCCGCATTTCTGCATCCGGGTGAATCTCTTATTCATCGTCACAGTGTGTTCCACTTTACCGGATCGAAAACAGGATTAAATAAGATCACGGAAGCAGTTTTTCATATTTCAATTGATCAGATCAACGCAGCATTTCAAGGATCTTAGCCATTCACCAAATAAATTTTCGCAGCATGAAAAAAATTGTATTTGCCGGCCTGAACATTTGCCTGGCTATTTCCGCAACTGTTTCCGGTCAGGGAAAATTTAACGGGATCGATGCGAATATGGGTAATATTTTCCGGCTCTCTGATGCAAAAACAAGGTCTATAAGCCCGGAGAATTTCAACGGCGCCAAAGGAAAAGGCGGCATGGCAGTGGAAGGAACGGGTAAGGAAGCTGCCCGGGATCTGGGGAAGGGATGGAAAATAAGTCCCTGCGTTATAATCAAGGCCAAAACGACTTATACTGTTGCCGAGATTGAAGGACCGGGTTCTATCCAGCATATATGGATGACCCCAACCGGAACATGGCGAAATTCTATTCTCCGGTTTTACTGGGATGATGAAACCTCGCCTTCTGTTGAAGTGCCTGTAGGAGATTTTTTCGGCATGGGCTGGGGGCAGTATTCGCCCTTACAATCGCTGGCTGTTTGCGTAAATCCGGGTAGTGCATTTAATTGTTACTGGCCCATGCCTTTCAAAAAGAAATGCCGGATCACGATGGAAAATATCGACGAGACTGAAATGGTTTTATTTTACCAGGTGGATTATATTCTGACGGAACTGCCTTCCGATGCGGCTTATTTTCACGCCCAGTTCCGGAGAACAGACCCGCTGCCTTACAAATCCGATTATACCCTGGTAGACGGCATCAGGGGACGCGGCCAATATGTTGGAACCTATATCGCACTCGGCGTGCATAACAACGGATGGTGGGGAGAGGGGGAAATCAAGTTTTTTATGGACGGAGATACGGATTATCCAACCATTTGCGGCACCGGCACGGAAGATTATTTCTGCGGCTCCTATGATTTTGATACAAGGGAAAAAAATGCGGCAGGTGTGGAAATTTCGAAGTTCACTGAATTCAGCACGCCTTATTCCGGCCTTCACCAGGTGATTCGCGGAGACGGGCACTATAATGTAGCTCAGCGGTTTGGTATGTACCGCTGGCATATCAAGGATCCCATTCGTTTCGAGAAAGACCTTAAAGTAACCATTCAGGCTTTGGGCTGGCGTTCCGGAGGACGTTACCTTCCGTTACAGGATGACATTGCCTCCACTGTGTTCTGGTACCAGACCGAACCGCATAATCCATTTCCACCCTTGCCGGGCAAGGATGCACTGGAAGTAAATTAGGTGCATAGAAATCGATACGGATTTTCTTTAAAAATATTTAAACAAATAAAATAATCGCTCAGATGCATCAGCGAACCGACTATCCCAAAATAGGCATCAGGCCTATAATCGATGGCCGCCTTGGAGGTGTCAGGGAATCTCTTGAACAAACCACCATGAAAATGGCAAAAAACGTATCGGCCTTTTATGAGCGCATCTTGAAATATCCGGATGGAACCGCGGTACAATGCGTAATAGCAGATTCCTGTATCGGCGGCGTTGCCGAAGCTGCACTGTGCGCCAGGAAATTTGGAAGCAGCCATGTGGGCGTTTCACTTTCGGTAACCCCCTGCTGGTGTTACGGAAGTGAAACAATGGATATGGATCCGCTGATTCCAAAAGCCATCTGGGGTTTTAACGGAACAGAACGCCCGGGTGCAGTCTATCTTGCGGCCACCCTGGCTGCGCACAACCAGATGGGAATTCCTGCATTTGGTATTTATGGAAAGGATGTACAGGATCTGGGAGATGAAAATATTCCGGATGATGTTCAGGAGCGCTTACTCAGCTTTGCCCGCGCGGGTCTTGCCGTGGCCATCATGCGTGGCAAATCCTACCTGGCCATTGGTTCAGTTTGCATGGGCATTGCAGGATCCATGGTGAACCCGGATCTTTTCCGGAAATATTTTGGCATGCGCAATGAATATGTGGATTCCTCTGAAGTGCTCAGGCGGGTTGAGAAGGGAATTTATGACGAAAAGGAATTTGAGAAAGCCATCCTGTGGGTAAAAAATAATTGCAGGGAGGGTGAAGATTTTAATATTCCGGCGAAACAATTCTCCCGCGAACAGAAAGATAAGGATTGGGAGTTTGTCGTGAAGATGACCATGATCATCCGCGATCTGATGACCGGGAATGATCTCCTGAAAGAAAAAGGTTTTGGTGAAGAGTCCCTGGGTCATAATGCCCTGGCATCCGGATTTCAGGGGCAGCGGCAATGGACAGATTTCCTGCCGAACGGGGATTTTGCAGAGGCCATGCTGAATTCTTCATTCGACTGGAACGGGATTCGCGCTCCTTATGTAGTGGCAACAGAGAATGATTCACTGAATGGCGTTAGCATGCTTTTTAATTATCTTCTTACTAATACGGCCCAGATTTTTGCAGACGTGAGAACATACTGGAGTCCGGACGCAGTTAAAAGAGTTTCCGGATGGAAGCCCGAAGGAACGGCAACGGATGGATTTATCCATCTTATCAATTCCGGTGCCTGCACGCTGGACGGTACGGGCAGGCAAAACAAAAATGGCAGGCCTGCCATGAAAGCTTTCTGGGAGATCAGTCCTCAGGAAGCGAATGACTGTCTGCAATCGACAGTCTGGCATCCGGCGAGCAATGGATATTTCCGGGGAGGCGGGTATTCATCCAAATTTGTAACCAGGGCAGGAATGCCGGTGACCATGTGCCGGTTAAATCTGGTGAGCGGCATCGGACCTGTTTTGCAGATTGCAGAAGGAGAAACAATCGGGCTGCCGGAAAAAGTCCATAAGATACTTGATGAGAGAACGGACCGGACCTGGCCCACAACCTGGTTCGTTCCGCGGCTGACGGGCAGGGGTTATTTTAAGGATGTATATTCCGTAATGGCTAATTGGGGAGCAAATCATGGAGCGATCAGCTACGGTCATATTGGCTGCGATCTCATTTCGATGGCATCCATGCTCAGGATACCAGTATGCATGCACAATGTTTCTGAAGAGCATATTTTCCGTCCTTCGGCATGGACTGCTTTCGGATCTGATCAGGAAGCTGCCGATTATCGGGCCTGTGCGGCATTCGGTCCTCTTTACGGGTGATTTAAAATCAACACGAATAAAATATGAGCTTGAGAAATGGAAATAGAGTTGAGGGCCTGCTCAGGGCCGCTGACGGATCCAGTTACCTGAGGCCCTTCATCATGATCACCAGCCTGTTTCTGCTCTGGGGTTTCGCGCATGGATTGCTGGACGTGCTCGACAAACATTTTCAGAATACACTGCATGTCTCCAAGGCAGAGTCTGGCTTCGTCCAGTTTTCCCTTTATATCGGTTATCTGGTGATGGCTTATCCTGCCGGTTTATTTATGAAGCGTCATGGATATAAGAAGGGGATCATCCTGGGTTTATCCTTATTTGCACTGGGTGCATTTTTATTTTTTCCCGCAGTAAAACTGGATTTAATTATTCACGCAAAACTGGCTTTGTTTGTTTCTTTCCTGATTGCACTGTTTATTATTGCCTGCGGACTGGCCTGCCTGGAAACGGCTGCAAATCCTTATACCACGGTGCTTGGTCCTTCAAGGGGAGCAGCAAGGCGAATAAATATCGCCCAGTCATTTAATGGTCTCGGCTGGATACTCGGACCATTGATGGGCGGCTTCTTTATTTTCGGAGCCGAACAAACCGGAAATGCAGAAAAATTTGATTCCCTGCTCAAGCCTTATATGCTGGTTGGTAGTATTGTGGTAATTGTGGCCATCATATTTGCTTTTACGAGGCTGCCGGCAATCCAGGAGGAAAATGTGGAGGGCATCGAAGCAAATGCGCCAACGCGGGAATTATTAAAACATCCTTCTTTTGTGCTCGCCGTGATCGCGCAGTTTCTATATGTTGCCGCACAAACAGGCGTTAATTCATTTTTCATTAATTACGTAACGGAAACCCTTACCGGAGTGCGTGCTACTATTGCGGGAATGATGGAGCATCTGGGATATTTCGGACAGGTATTCATGCCCAAGAATGCAGAACAGGCAGCTTCGCTCATCCTTGCGCTTGGGGGCATGGGATGTTTCTGGATCGGCAGGTTGTTTGGTGCCTATCTGATGAAATTTGTGCGGCCGCAGCGCCTGCTGGCCGTTTATGCGGTGATAAATGTTTGCCTGACTGCCATTGTAGTGATGCGTCTTGGATGGATCAGCGTTATCGCCCTGTTCTCCACCTATTTTTTCATGTCGCTTATGTTTCCAACTATTTTTGCATTGGGTCTGCGGAATCTTGGCCCGCTTACGAAGAAGGCAGCTTCTTTCCTGGTGATGGCTGTTGCGGGTGGTGCATTTTGTCCTCCGTTGATGGGGGCAGTCGGAGACCATTTTGGAATGTCCGTCGCCTTTATTATTCCCCTCTGTTGTTTTGCCTTCATCGCCTACTATGCGATGTCGAGAAAAAAAACTGCAGATGAAAATGTAAACCAGCCAGTTTTGATTCATCATTAAATGTTTTGAAGATGAAGGATCATCAAAAACGCCGCGATTTCTTAAAGACCCTGACGCTCGGGGGAATCGGTGCCGCAGCACCCATACGTTTGCTCCGCACAGAAGAAACAGCGGAGGACGGGCAAGTAGAAAGTGATAATGAAAATATTGAAAAAAAGACGGAAAGAAAATTCAACGGTGATTATAAGGGAGATTATCTGAATCGTGTGGCGTTCCCCATCGGTGGCCTGGGGGCCGGCATGTTTTGCCTGGAAGGTACCGGTGCGATATCTCACCTGAGCGTGAGAAACAAACCGGATATATTTAATGAGCCGGCGATGTTCGCCGCCATCTGCGTAAAAGGTTTGAAAAATGGCGCTAAACTTTTGGAGGGGCAGGTGCCGGAATGGAAATATTTTGGGCGGCGCGGCAGCGGAAACGGCCTTGCCGGCTCCACGCTGGGTCTTCCGCGATTTAAAACAGCAGAATGCAGCATTCGTTTTCCTTACAGTATCATCCGGTTAAGTGATCAGGAATTGCCTTTACAGGTGCATATTACAGGTTGGAGCCCCTTTGTCCCGACAGATGAAGATGATTCCGGGCTGCCTGCCGGCGCCCTTGAATATCGTTTCGTAAATGCCGGAAAGGAAAAACTTGACCTGATTTTTTCTTATAATGCGAAAAATTTTCTTGGTACTGAGGAGACGGCCATTAATACCATTGAAGAAATTCCCCGGGGCTTCATACTTACGCAGCACGGAACAAAAGACAAACCGAATGCGGAAGGCAGTTTCGCCATTTTTACCAATGAGGACCGTACGGTGGTTGATCATTGCTGGTTTCGCGGAGGGTGGTGGGATCCATTGACTATGGCCTGGAATAATATCCGCGAGGGACGCGCACAGGCCGTTGCCCCGGTTGAGAAAGATGCCGGCGGCGCTTCCCTTTTCGTTCCCTTTTCATTGGCTCCGGGATCTTCGAAATCCATTCGGGTAATGATGGCCTGGTATGTCCCCGTATCCGATTTGCATGTCGGCACTCCGGTGCCCGATGAAAAGAAAGACTGCAATCCGGAGACGGGTTGCTGTGCCGGCCCTTCCGATCTGGGCGTGATCAATGGAAAAGAAAGTCCTTCTTCGAATTATAAACCCTGGTATAGCAGCAAATTCAATAATGTGAGGGAAGTGGCGGACCATTGGAATAAGAATTATACGGAGCTGAATAGAAAATCAACTCTTTTTAAAGACGCATTTTATTCTGGCACACTGCCCCCTGAAGTACTGGAAGCTGTTGCTGCAAATCTGACTATTTTAAAATCTCCCACCGTGTTGCGACAGTACGATGGTCGATTATGGAGTTGGGAAGGCTGTGGCGACGATGAAGGATGTTGTCATGGATCCTGCACGCATGTTTGGAATTATGCGCAGGCTATTCCGCATTTGTTTCCATCCCTGGAAAGAACCCTGCGCAATACAGAATTCTGCGAGAACCAAAATCATGCTGGTCATCAGGGATTTCGTGCGAATTTGCCGATCAGCCCGCTGAAACATGATTTTCACGCGGCGGCGGACGGGCAATTGGGAGGAATCATGAAAGTATACCGCGATTGGCGAATCAGCGGAGATAATGACTGGCTGGCAAGAATTTATCCCATGGTTTGTGTCAGCATGGATTACTGCATCAATACCTGGGATCCAAAACACAAAGGTGTAATTGAAGAACCTCATCACAATACGTACGACATAGAATTTTGGGGACCCGACGGCATGTGCTGCAGTTTTTATCTTGGCGCGCTCACAGCGATTATCAACATGGGAAGCTTCCTGAAGAAGGACGTAAGTAAATATCATGAACTATTTGAAAAGGGCAGGAATCACCTGGAAACTCAGTTGTTTAACGGAGAGTATTTCTTCCAGGACATTGAATACAAAAATCTGAACGCTCCTGATCCGTCTACAGCACTGTCTTTTGGTGGCGATTATTCCCCGGAAGCGATAGAAATTTTAAAAAAGGAAGGGCCGAAATATCAGTACGGCAAAGGATGTTTAAGCGACGGCGTATTGGGCGCATGGATCGGGAGCATGTGCGGACTGGAACCATTTATCGATCTCCCAAAAGTCAAAAGTCATCTGCTCGCCGTGCATAAATACAATCTGAAAAAAAATCTTATTGATCATGCGAATCCGCAACGGCCTGATTATGCGCTGGGCAATGAAGGCGGTCTACTGCTCTGCACCTGGCCAAAAGGAGACAAGCTTTCACTGCCTTTTGTTTATAGCGATGAAGTATGGACAGGCATTGAATACCAGGTGGCTTCTCATTTAATCCTTACGGGCAATGCGCAGAAAGGATTAGAAATTGTTCGTACCTGCAGGGAGCGGTATGACGGACGAATCCGGAATCCGTTCAATGAATATGAGTGCGGTCATTGGTATGCCCGGGCCATGGCCAGCTATGGCCTCTTACAAGCGCTTACTGGTGTACGTTATGATGCTGTAAATAAGCATTTGTATGCGGACTCCCGAATCGGGGATTTTACTGGGTTTATTTCGACCGCGACGGGTTTTGGCACCGTAACGGTCACCAAAGGAAGCCCTTCGCTTAAAGTATTTTACGGGGATATCCCTGTAAATGGGTTTATCGTGAACGGCAAAGCGCTGAGCATATGATGCAGATAGAAAAAAATGCAGTTGTAACCATCCGGTACATCATGCAAAACAGCCATGGCGATATATTGGAAAATACCATGGATGGCCCTCCGGCCAGCTATGTTCATGGAAGTTCCGGCATTATAAAGAGCCTGCAGAACCAGCTGGAAGGACTAAGGATCGGAGAAAGAAAGCAGGTATTTTTATCCAGGCCGGAGGACGCTGCAGGAGATGATTTCATATTTGACGTTCTGATAGAAAATATAAGGGCTGCATGGCCTCAGGAGATTAGACTCGGATACCCGCTTAATACGGTTCCGGTGGAATGTGCGCCCGGTTGTATTTGTTATTATTAAAAAAAGCCGATGAAAATTCATCTCCTGGGTGGTTTTTTAGGAAGCGGAAAAACGACGGCCATACAATCCGCCATAAACATATTAGTGCGTCGTGGTATCAAAGCCGGAGTCATAACGAATGACCAGGGAATCAGACTGGTGGACGCAGATCTTTTTAAGCATTTGGGCGTGCCGGGGAGGCAGGTAACAAATGGGTGCTTTTGCTGTAATTATCAGGATCTGGACAATCAGATTCAGTCACTCATAGAAACTGAGCAACCTGAAATTATTTTTGCAGAATCGGTGGGCTCTTGTACGGATATTGTTGCGACGGTGCTGAAACCACTTCGTCTGTTCAGGCCGGACACGAAAGCGACCTTATCTGTTTTTGCAGACGCGCTGTTATTATACATGTTGTTGGTTGAAAAAGCTGAGTTATTTGATGATCAGGTAAGGTATATTTATTTCAAACAACTGGAAGAAGCTCGTATGCTTATCATTAATAAGGTAGATTTATTAAATCCCGGTCAGCTCCCGGATCTCAAAAAAGTGTTGCAGGAAAAGTATGGGAACAGCTTGATGCAATACCAGAATTCACAGGATAAGGACAGTATCAGGAGATGGTTGCAACAACTGGACAAGGTTTCTTCCCTGTTGATTCCTGAATCTCTGGATATTGACTACAATATATATGGAGCGGGAGAAGCAAAACTGGCCTGGCTTGACCAGGAAATAGAAATAGAAAGTGAATCCGGAGGAGCCGGTCTTGGTGCGATTGCTTTGATTCGTGCCATATTACATAAGGTAAATGCGCGTAAATATACCATCGGTCACCTCAAGTTTTTGCTCAACGGTAAGAGCAAAATCAGTTTCACTGCAAGTTCTCCCCGAACATTCAGCTTTAAAACCCATCCTGCTTATTCAGCGAATTTATTACTGAACGCCAGGGTGCAAACGGAACCAGAAATCCTTTTACAATTGATATCGGAATCAATACGGGAAGAAGAAGAACGGTCAAAAATCAGGATCCGGATAAATAGTATCTCAGCATTTCAACCAGGTTATCCTGCCCCTGCTCATCGTATTGGATAATACAGGTGAATTTTCCGGGATTAACCGGGGATTAAAGTGATGCGACAGGATTTATTTTGGTTTTTAATGTCGCAGGTATTAAGATCTGGAAGATTGGGAAAATAAATAGAAATTTGTCAGACCAATTAGCTCATTTATGGGAATCAATAATCATATCCGATGCAGCCTGTTCTAGAATCCGTTGTTGAATTTCGGGAAATCCAGCGCAGGCTTGCCCTGAATGATCCTGCTGCCCTCCGGCAGTTATATGGGATCTTCAGCGATAAGCTCTTTCAGTTTGCCCACGCTTTGTTGCGTTCAAGGGAAATGGCCGAGGAAGTTGTTGAAGATGTTTTCATTCAGGTGTGGAGAAAAAGCCAGCGGATCAGTGAAATAGAGAACCTTCCATATTATCTTTATACCTCAACGCGGAATTTTTGTTTTAACTATCACCGGAAATATCACCGTAACCGGCCCATGAATATTGATGAAGTTGAATTGCCCTACTATAAAATAGAAGCAACAGCCGAAGAACTTATGATAGTAAATGAAATGTTGCAGCAGTTCCATAAGGCATTAAATGCATTACCACCCAAATGCCGTTTAATTTTCAAGCTGATCAAGGAAGAAGGGTTGAAATATAAGGAAGTTGCAGCGCTGCTGTCCATCAGTCAGAAAACAGTGGAGGCTCAGATGGGAATAGCGTTTAAGCGGATTTCTCAAAGTATTCCGCTTGAAATAAGTACTCTTCGGGACGGTACCCGAATACGGTAATACGATCTTAATAGCTTGCTGCGGGTTACTCAGACCTGAATTGAATCCCATCATTTTTTTTATTTTTTTAAGGGTGTGAGCCCCGTTTGGTTGTTTAATCCAGGAGCAACCATTCAACTTATGGATTCAGAAAGAATCTGGATATTACTCGCCCGCAAAAAAGCCGGGGAAGCCAGCCCGGAGGAATTGGCTGAACTGGAATCCCTTCAGGGCAACACCGCCTATTCCAATGAAGTGATGGATAAGATCTGGGATTCCCCTATGCATTCTTTTCCGGAAATGAAAGTTAACCCGGGTCATTGGGACCGTTTAGAATATCGTATCCATCAGGCGCCGGTTAAAAGATTATCGCTGAAAATAGCGTGGGCAGCGGCCGCCTGTGCAGTGGGTATCGGGATTAGCTGGCTGTTTTTTATATACAGACCAGACTTCAAAACAGAGAAGCCGCTTACTGCTTCGCTGAATACAGTTACGACTAAACCTTCTTCCAAAGTGAAGCAGGAATTGCCGGATGGTACCCAGGTTTGGCTGAACGGGAATAGCCAGCTCACCTATTCAACCGTCGATTTTGGGAAAGCCAAAAGAGAAGTTGTACTTACCGGGGAAGCATTTTTCGATGTGGTAAAAAATGAAAAAGTCCCTTTTATCATTCATGCCATTAACGTGAATATAACTGTAAAGGGAACGGCTTTCAATGTCAAAGCCTATCCGAGGCAAAAAAGTGTAGAGACTTCCCTGATTCGTGGTCTGATAGAGATTACCACAAAACAGGATCCGGAGAGAAGGATCATCCTGAAGCCTAACGAAAAAATCATTATTCCTGAAGTAGAAAATGAAAAATCAAATTCGGATACAAATAGCAGCCAGTCTTTGTACAGCATTGCCCGATTGCAGAAGGATAAGAACCAGGCCATTGCGGAGACTGCCTGGATGCAATCCCGGCTTGAGTTTGACAATGAATCCTTTGAAAGTATTGCTCCTAAAATGGATAGCTGGTTTTCCGTTTCCATCCATTTTAGGGACTCAGCGATTGCAGCCAGGCGCTTTTCTGCCGCAATTGAAAAGGAATCCCTCCAACAGACGCTGGAAGCATTGAAACTCTCTTATCCATTCAACTATCAAATAAAAGGCTCTGAAATATGGATCAGTAAAAAATAATTAAATCAGTTAAAACAATTACAAATGAAATAAACGGCTGAATAAAAAAAGGAGATGTGATGAGCATCTCCCCTCCAAGCAGATCAGGGGACGCGATACAGAATGGAAGCCTCTATCGCAGTCCCGATTCCTAACTTTTCATTTCAAATTTATGAAAAAATGGCCATTCTCCGTGCGCCATCAGCGCCGGAAAGCTCTACTCAAGCTACTGCTTATCATGAAATTAATCGTGCTTTTTTTAGTAATTGGCAGCCTGGAGCTTCACGCGACTGGGTATGCCCAGGTCAAATTAAGCCTGAACCTTCAGCATGTTGACATAAAGAAAGCCCTGCTCACTATCCAGAAAAAATCACCTTACCGGTTCATGTACAATGATGATCTGCTTCCGAGGGATGCAAGAGTGACTATTCAAACTAAAGAAGCTGGAATAGATGAAGTGCTGAACATGGTATTTGCAAGAACTTCTCTTACCTACACGATACTGAAAAACAACCTGGTTGTGATTTCTTCATTGGAAAAAAAGGATGGGTTTCAGTTAACCGTAAGTGGCATTGTGCAATTACGGGACAGGGACGGCCTGATGAGCCGGCGTGCAAACATCACGGTTATTGAAAAAGGAACTTCCAGGGGTACGGTAACTGATGAAAACGGTGCGTTTTCCCTGCTTGTAAACAGCACGGAATCCATTCTGGTAATCTCCTATGTAGGTTACAGAACCGTTGAATTTCCATTGGCAGGTCAAACTACAGCAAATATTGTTTTGGATATCCAGGAAAATCAATTGCAGGATGTTGTCGTCACCGCTCTTGGAATCACGAGACAAAAAAAATCACTTACATACGCAACGCAAACATTGAAAGGGTCTGATGTAAGTGACACACGAGAAGTCAATATCACCAACGCGCTCGATGGGAAAGTGGCCAATATGACCATCAGTAAAACCAATGCTGGTCCCGGTAGCTCAAACAGGATCATTTTCAGGGGAAACCGGTCTATTACCGGCGATAACCAGCCTTTAATAATAGTGGATGGAGTGCGGATAGATAATACTCCAAAAGCATTCACAGATGTTACGGGTAATATTCAATTATCAAGAGATAATGGAGACGGGATCTCAAATATAAACCCCGATGATATCGAATCCGTTACCGTATTGACCGGCGCTTCTGCAGCAGCCTTGTATGGATCGGATGCATCAAATGGTGCAATTATTATTACTACTAAAAAGGGAAGATACGGCAACGGTATAGGCATACAGATTTCAAGTTCCGTTAATATGGAGAATCCCCTGATTCTTCCTAAATACCAAAACGTATACGGCCAGGGTATAGGAGGAGTTTTTGCATTGGGCAGTGACCAGAGCTGGGGTGCGAAAATGCAGGGCCAGCCGATTTTGGACTGGACGGGGAAAACGCAGGCCTTCTCTCCACAACCAGATAATGTGAAGGACTTTTTCCAGACAGGTACGGAACTCATCAATTCAATAGCCGTTTCGGCTGGCAATGAGAAATCACAAACTTATTTTTCCTATACGAATACTTCGAGCAGAGGAATTATACCTAATAATACTTATAAAAGGAATAACCTGAACCTAAGGCAAACAACACTTGTGGCCAAAAATCTCACGCTCGATTTAAAGGCGAACTACCTGGTGGAAGATATCGGCAACAGACCTTTTGCCGGCGCCGCCAACCATGCCCTGGTAACGATCCTTTCGATGCCCAGAAGCCTGCGGATCAATGATATCAGGAATTATGAAACCATCGATCCAACTGATCTTTCGCTGAAACAGAATTATTGGGCCTCGAGTCCGCCAAACTTTCAGAACCCTTACTGGAGTGCTTACCGGGACTTGTATGACCGCATCCGGAACCGCTTTATTGGCCTGGTTTCCTTAAAATATCAGATTACTCCCGCACTGAGCGTTCAGGCAAGGACCAGCCTTGATTATTATACGGATGCCAGTCAGGAAGAGGATTACAGCGGCTCATTCTGGCTTACCAAACCCGGTGGAAATTATGTGATCAATAAAGAATCTAACCGGCAATTCAACAATGATCTGCTCATCAGTTACGTAAAGGATCTTTCCTCCGATTTCAATCTGAACCTGAATGCGGGGGCAAGTATCGAGCAGTTCGATTTCGAAAATACCAACACGAACTCGGGCGGTTTGAATATTGCGAACGGTTTTTTCCTTGGGAATGCTCTTTCACCGGTTTCAACCAATTCCATTGCCCGCACGGAAAAGCAATCCGTTTATGCTGCGGCGGAACTGGGATTTAAAGATTATTTATTTCTGGATTTGACAGGCCGAAACGACTGGAATTCCACTCTTCCCGTTCAAAATAATTCCTACTTTTTCCCTTCAGCAGGGCTGAGTGGAGTGCTTAATGAAATGGTTTCACTGCCCGTTGTTATTTCACTTTTGAAGGTAAGAGCATCCTATGCTTTTGTGGGAAATGGAACTGCGTTTAATCAAATCAAGCCTTCTCCAACGCTGCAGGATGCAGGCAACGGAGGTTTTTTGCTTGTTGACCGCATTTTGCATGATGCAAATCTGAAACCGGAAGAAACCCATTCTTTTGAAACGGGTTTGGAATTAGGACTTTTCAAAAACAGGCTTGGGGCAGAGTTCACCTTTTACCATACGAATACCATTAACCAGATATTGCAGATCGGGGTGCCGAATCCTTCCGGGTATGCATTCCGTATTATCAACGCTGGCAATATCAGGAATCAGGGAGTGGAATTGTTACTAAACGGAAAGCCTGTGGACGGCCATGATTTCAAATGGACGATTACAGTCAATTTCGGCCTGAACCGCAACAAAATAATAGCCCTTGATTCCCTGCAGAAAATGCCGCCCCTTTCTTCCCCTGAAACACTGGGTTTGATCGTTGCAGAAGAAGGAAAGGCATACGGCGGAATATATACAACCAGTTATCAGCGTAACAGCTCCGGACAAATAATGGTCGATAATACCACGGGCCTTCCGCTTGTGGAGGGCGATCAGACTAAATATTTTGCAGGGAACTATAACCCCGACTGGACCGGCGGAATAACCAATACGTTTCAATATAAAAGATGGAGCTTTTCTTTTCTGATCGATGAAAGGAAAGGAGGCATTATTATCTCAGGCACTCAGGCACTCCTGGCTTCCAACGGGGTTTCTCAAATAACCGCATCAAACAGGGAGAGCGGATTTGTAGTACCTAATTCAATTAAAGAGGATGGCACCAAAAATGATATTGTAGTTGCTCCACAGGATTACTGGCAGTATATCGGGAAAACCAACCTGGTAGGAGAGCAATTCGTAAATAGTGCAACAAATATCCGCTTGCGGGAAGCCAGTCTCACCTTTAGTTTTCCGGCAAATATTATTGGCAAAACTTTTATTAAAGGAATCAGTTTATCGGCTATCGGAAGAAATCTTTTCTTCCTGAAGAACAATGCGAATGGGTTTGATCCCGAAACAGCCCTTGGAACCGGAAATAATCAAGGCCTGGAATATGCGTCTTTGCCGAGTACGCGGAGTTATGGTTTTTATCTGAAACTAAATTTTTAACCCAAAAAAATAGTAATCATGAAACTTTTTTTTGAAAATAAATTACCGGTGCGTTTGATGGCAGTGGTGATAATTTTTGGGTTGCTGATCATCTCATCAACCGGATGTACCAAAAAATTTGACCAACTGAATACTGATCCGACTTCTTTTTCCACCTTACCTCCTGCCGCGCTTCCAAAAGCACTGGCCAGGGCGCAATATGAAGGTGTATATGGAGATGCCGGCGGATATGAACTTATCCATAGTCTTTTTACTGATTTGTGGAGCCAGTTCTTTGCCGATGCGGGAGGCAGTGCGAGCGACAGGTATGTCATTAACCAGGATTGGATCATATCCCAATGGAACCTTACCTATACGGTTAACTGGCCATCCCTGAAGCTGGTTATAGATGGTACAGAAGGCATTTCACCGGCTGCAAATGCCATTGCCAAGATCTGGAAGGTTTATATTTTTCACCAGAACTCGGATTTCTATGGGCCTATTCCTTATTTCCAGGCAGGATTGGGAACATTGAGTATTCCGTATGACAGCCAGGAAAGTGTTTACATGGATTTTTTCAATACGCTGGATTCGGCTGTCACCGTATTAAAAAACACTGACTCTGCACAAACACCCTTTGGAACCGATGATATGATTTATCACGGGAATATTACGCAATGGATAAAATTCGCCAACAGTCTGAGGTTAAGGCTTGCTTTGCGGGTTTCGGAAGTGGATCCGGCGATGGCAAAACAACAGGCTGAAACTGCGGTTGCCGGTGGTGTAATGCTCACCAATGATGACAACGCTTTTGTTGATGTAACCTCTAATCCTAATTCTTCAAACGGCCTTTGTGATGAAGCGCCATGGCAGAACATGCGAATGAGTGCTACTATGGAAAGTTACCTGAAAGGTTACAACGATCCGAGGATGCAACAATATTTCAGCCCTGCTGATATGGACGGGCAATTTCACGGGTTGAGGAACGGACTTGCACCTACTGACGTTACCAGTGCGACCGTCGTCGGTGGCCCTTTTGACGGAGCTGTCAATTTATCCAATATCAATCAGGACAGGTGGAACCCCAATACGGATGGAGCAACCAAATTAAATGTCATTTATTCTGCTGAGTCTTATTTCCTCCGGGCTGAGGGAGCGCTGAACGGTTGGAATATGGGTGGAAATGCCATTGATTTTTATAACCAGGGAATTACCTTGTCTCTTCAGCAATGGGGTATTACGGATAATACCGCCATACAGAATTATATGAATGGCACTACAACCCCGGCCGCATTATTTGATTACATGAATTCTCCGGCAGTTGCCAATATTCCGGTAAAATTTGCAGCGGACCCGGCAACACAGCGCCAGCAGATTCTTACCCAGAAATGGCTGGCCCTTTTTCCCGACGGCATAGAAGCCTGGGCTGAAGTAAGAAGAACCGGATTTCCGGTGCTGTATCCTGTAGTCCATTCCGACAACCCGGATGTACCCACAACCGATATTATCAGAAGGTTTACGTTTGTTCAATATGAATACGAGACCAACGGAAAAGCAACTCAGGCGGCTATTTCTTTATTAAACGGGCCGGATAAAGCGAGCACCCACGTGTGGTGGAATAAATAAAGAAACTTTCAGGATTTAATGCCATTCGTATGAGAGGTCAAATTATTTTCATATTTTTTTTGATCCTCCTGTTTGGCAATTGTTCCAGAAAAACGCCTCCTTTATTTAGCCTGCTTCCCGCTGAAACCACAGGCATTGATTTTAAGAATATCCTGAAGGAAAATGAAGACGCGAATGTGCTGAACTATGCATACTTCTATAATGGCGGAGGTGTTGCCATCGGTGATATTAACAATGACGGACTTCCGGATATCCTCTTTACAGGAAATATGGTTCCAAACAGGCTTTATCTGAATAAGGGAAATTTTAAATTTGAGGACATCACCGAGAAAAGCGGTATCGCAAGCATGCAGGGCTGGTGCACCGGGGCTACCATGGCCGATGTAAATGGAGATGGGAAGCTGGATATTTATATCTGCCGTTCTGCCGATAGCGATCCTGCCAAAAGGAAGAATCTTTTATTCATCAATAACGGCGACCTGACTTTCACGGAAGAGGCAGCGAAATATGGATTAGACGATGAAGGATATAGTACCCAGGCCGTCTTTTTTGATTATGATAAGGATGGCGATCTGGACATGTTCCTTGTGAATCACTCCCTGCAGCATTATGCAAGCGGCGATTTTGAAAACCCGAATCTGAGAAAGGAGAAAAACCCGGCGTTTTCAAATAAATTATTCCGGAATGATAATGGACATTTCACGGATGTTTCGCGTGAAGCAGGGATCAGTTCCAATGTGCTCAGTTTTGGGCTGGGCGTTTCTGTTAGTGATTTTAATGATGACGGATGGCCGGATATCTATGTTTCAAATGATTTCAATGAGCCCGATTATCTTTTCATCAATAATGGCAATGGAACTTTTACGGAGGAGCTGCGGGATTGCATGGACCAGGTTTCCCTTTATTCTATGGGTTGTGATGCCGCAGACTTCAACAATGATGGAAAAATCGACCTGCTGACCCTGGACATGCTGCCGGAAAATAACTGGTCACAGAAAATACATACGGGAGCAGAGAATTTTGACAAGTTCCAGATGTTATTCAATCAGGGGGTATATCCGCAATACAGCCGTAATATGCTCCACCGGAATAATGGAGATGGCACATTCAGTGAAATGGCTCAGCTTGCAGGCGTTTCAAACACTGACTGGAGCTGGTCCGCCTTGTTTGCGGATTTTGATAATGACGGTCAGAAAGATCTTTTTATCAGTAATGGTTATGCGAAAGACAATACCAATATGGACTTCATGAGGTATCGCATTAATCAGCAGATACGTGCAAGAGGCGGCGGAAATTCAAAGGATATCATCCGTGACCTGATCGAAAAAATGCCTTCAGTAAAAATTCCTAATTACATTTTCAGGAACAACGGAAACAGCAGTTTCACCAAAAAAACAGAGGAATGGGGACTTGGCAAGCTGTCAGTTTCATCAGGTGCCGCTTATGCCGATCTGAACAATGACGGCGCCCTTGATCTGGTAATAAGCAATATCAATGAACCCGCCTTTATTTATAAGAATAATCTGAATGAACTGAAACCTGCCAACCATTATCTTAGAATAAAACTCCTGGGGAAAGGTCAGAATGTAAATGGCATTGGCGCTAAAGTCAAACTTTATTGCAGAAATAATCTCTACTACCAGGAGGAAATGCCGGTGCGCGGTTTTCAATCTTCTGTGGATCCTGTTCTCTGTTTTGGTTTGGGGGAATCAGATATAGTGGATTCGGTGGTCGTTACATGGACCGACGACCATGTTGATAAATTATCACAGGTGAAGTGTAACCAGACAATCCTCATCCACGAAGGATCGGGTTCTTCCCAAAAAAAGGTTGATTCTTCAATATTGGTCAAACCTTATTTCTTACCTTCTGATGCCGTTTCTTTTAAGCACCGTGAAAATCATTTCGATGATTTTGCCATTCAGCCTTTGATTCCTTCATATCTCTCCCGCCCGGGCCCGTGCATGGCAAAGGCCGATTTAAATCATGACGGACTTGAAGATATTTTTATTGGAGGCGCCAGAGGACAACCGGGAATGATATTTCTTCAAACCCCGGACGGCCATTTTATACCAATGGCTGAACCTGCGATAGCAAAGGATTCCTTATACGAAGATGTAGCCGCCATTTTTTTTGATGCTAACGGGGATGGACATCCTGATCTCTACGTGGCTTCGGGTGGTTATGAACTTGAGCCCCATGATTCCTTATTGCAGGATCGCCTCTACCTGAACGATGGCAAGGGGAATTTCAGGAAGTCAACCCATGGGCTACCTCCGCTGCTTTTTAATAAGGGCTGTGTCAGGGCCGCAGATATCGACCACGATGGCGACCTGGATCTGTTTATCGGAGGGAGAGTGGTTCCTGGAAAATATCCGTTACCGCAACCGGATAAAATCCTGCTGAATGACGGCAAGGGGCATTTTACAGATGCCACAGCATCCCTTGCACCAATGCTGGATCAGGGGAAGATGGGCATGGTTACCGATGCAGCGTGGGTTGACCTGAACCATGATCAGTATCCTGATCTTGTACTAGTGGGAGAGTGGATGCCCGTAAAAATTTTTATTAATGAAAAAGGAAAACTCGTTGATCATTCAACAGAATATATCCATTTTCCTTCTACGGGCTGGTGGAACTGTATTCTGGCAGGCGACTTTGACGGAGACGGAAATACTGACCTCATCATCGGGAACCAGGGGCTGAACAATCAGTTTCATGCAAGTGAAAAAGAACCTGTCACTTTATATTATAAGGATTTTCAGGGTAGCGGAAAACCGGATCCTATCCTATGTTATTATATAAATGGTATTTCATATCCCATTTATTCCAAGGATGATTTACTTGATCAATTTCCGTGGCTTAAGAAGAAATTCCTTGCTTATGATCAATACGCTAAAGCAACAATCCATGATCTGTTTACCGATGAACAATTGAGGGACGCCGGTATTCTGAAAGCCGAAACGATGCAAACGGTTTATCTCCATAACAATGGTCATGATGCGTTTGAACTCATTCCACTTCCCATGGAAGTACAGCTATCGCCGGTTTATGCAATAACAAGTGCGGATCTCAACGGGGATGGAAAACCAGACCTCGTTCTTGCAGGGAATAATGCCTGGACCAGAATAAAATTTGGGCGTTACCGTGCAAATCATGGGGTGCTCTTACTCAATGATGGAAAAGGAAATTTCCGGTACGTTAACCAAAGGTCTTCGGGCCTTCATATTCGGGGCGACGTTAGGAGCATGCTGGACCTTGCGACGCGAAAAGGAGCAACCCTGGTTTTGGGATTAAATGATGATTCTGTAAAAACATATAACTTAACTGCTAATCATTTTTGATTTTTTCTCCAAACCGGTTCCAGTGTCCGAATAAATAGTTCCTGAAATCCAGCCCCTTTTGCAGGCTTTATCTGCATTGCATCAAAAGATGTGTCCGGGAAAAATATCTCTGTCATTGTAGTGAGTCCTTTATCTGCAAAAAATTCAAGTGAGGCATTGTCCAGTACCAGGGTAAATGAACTATTTTCTGTAAGTGCAATACGGGGGCCGAAATGGACGGTCGCAAAATGCGGGTCAAAATTTGAACGGCCGGCGAGGGTCCTGTCAATATAGAAGGATTTTTTATCCTGGTCGTATCCCACCCGTAATTCCTGGCCATGCACATTACTGAAAGTAATAGTAAATGTGTTCAGCCGGAAAGTTTTAAAATCGATGCGTACAGGCCCTGATAGAGAAAATGATTTTTCAGAAGAAATTTTAGCATAATATAAGACTTTTCGGGTCAGCTTTTCCAGCGAAGGCACCGGGGTCATCGTGGTAAAATACCTCCCATGAATATTTTTTAAATTTAACAGGCGCGGAATGGTCATGGCGCTCCTCCATCTCTGCGTCGGAACACGTTGCGCGTATTGCCAGTTACTCATCCATCCGAGAAATATCTTTTTATTACCCGTATTGCTCCAGGTTACACCAGCATAATCGTCCGGCCCGTAATCCATCCATTTGGTCAGCGTGTCATTGCACTTAAAATCTTTGCCATCAAAGTTGCCGGTGAAATATTGAGTTCCGGAACCGCCCTGAATACCCCCTGGATTCATGTTGACGATTAAGAGCCATATCTTTTTTCCACCGATTATAAAATGAAGCAGGTCCGGGCATTCCCAAACTCCGCCATGAGCTCCCAGACCGCGGCCAAATTCGCTTTCCTTTTTCCAGTCTTTCAAATTTTTTGAAGAATAGAAAATAATGAGGTCGCCCGCAGCCAGTGTCATTATCCATTTCTTTTCTTCCATGTACCAGCTGATTTTTGGATCCCTGAAGTCTTTTAAGCCAGGCGTTTTCAGCACTGGATTTCCCTGGTATTTTTGCCAGGTCATGCCCTTGTCAATACTATAGGCTAAGCACTGATTCTGAAACAGGCCGGTTTGCTTTTTTTCGCCCTGAGGATCGTGTTGGGTAAATACAGCGACAAGCGGTATTTGCCTTTTTTTTCCGAAACCGCTGCTATTACTGCTATCCACTACTGCGCTGCCGGAAAAAATATAACCGAGCGTATCAGGATAAAGCGCAATGGGCAGTTGCGACCAATGCATCAGGTCGCGACTGATGGCATGCCCCCAATGCATAGGCCCCCAAACGGTGCTGTCAGGAAAATATTGAAAGAATAAGTGATAAATTCCGTCAAAGAAAACCATGCCGTTTGGATCATTCATCCAATGCTCCCTGGGTGAAAAATGGATTTGCGGACGGTAGGGTTCACTGTAAAAGTCCTGTGCAGGGCTGGAAAGGCATCTCAGAAGAAAAAAACAGCATAAGCTAATCCGCAGCATGGTACTTGTTTTGCTTTGAAAGTTAGTCTTATTTCCTGCGACCCAAAAGGGTATGGGAGAATTCTGGTAAATTGGAACTGCCTTAAACCATCCTCCATGAGCAATGGGTCAGTTAATATGCCTGTATATCTGAAGCTGGCGCAGATTCTCATGGGCACGGCCGTTTTCTTTTTTATTTTGTATGCCGGTCAGGATATCATAATTCCGCTGGTATTTGCCGGCATGATTTCCATTTTACTGAATCCGGTAGTCCTGTTTCTTTGCCGGAAAAAGATCCCAAGGGTAATTGCCATCCTGCTTTCCCTGATAGTGACGATGTTGGCGATCGCAGCCATTTTTTATTTTTTCATATCCCAGATCTCGATGTTCAGTGAATCTTTCCCATTGTTCAAGCAAAAATTCCTCCTTTTTTTCAACGATGCGGAGCGCTGGATTTCACAAACGTTCAATGTTTCCAAATGGAAAGTGGATGCGTGGGTAACGAAGACCCAAAAACAGGGTATGGACAACGGAACGGAGGTGATCGGCAGAACGGTGGGCACGATAAGCCAGGTACTGACAACTTTTGTCATCATGCCGGTTTATATATTCATGATGATATTTTACAAGCCACTGTTGATGGAATTTATTTCAAAGCTTTTTCCAAAGGAACATCATGCTGTGGTAGTTGAAGTGCTCAAAGAGACCAAGGGATTGATCCAGAGCTACCTGGTCGGCCTGCTGATAGAAGGCATCCTGGTAGCCATCCTGAATTCCATTGCATTGCTTGTTCTTGGTATTCCATATGCCATCCTCCTCGGTGTGATTGGCGCACTGCTGAATGTTATCCCGTATATAGGGGGAGTAATTGCAGTAGCCTTACCCATGCTGCTGGCATTGGCCACCAGGGAACCCCTGAGCGCATTGTACGTCCTGATTGCCTACATGATCGTTCAGTTTATTGACAATAATTTTTTTGTTCCCAGGATCGTGGCCTCCAAAGTAAAGATCAATGCCCTGGTTTCAATTATTGTGGTCCTCGTGGGTAACGCGATCTGGGGCGTGCCCGGCATGTTTCTTTCCATACCATTGACTGCCATAATCAAGGTTATTTTTGACCGGATTGATCCGCTGAAGCCTTTTGGGTTTTTACTTGGCGACAATCAGCCGGATATTACCAAACAATTTTTTGTAGTTAGACGGCGCGCGCGCGGCTCCGCTGATATAACAGATCACAAGAAATCCTCCAAATGAACGGGCCTCTAAAAAGTTGTATATTTATAAACATGTCAATTCAACGGTTAACAAAACAAAAGCTATGAAAGCAGTCTCCGCCCTGGTCTTTTCATATCTTATCATGGGTAGCTTCCTGACAGGCTGCAATCAGGCACCAGAAAAAAACAAAGAAATCGTTGTTATGGAAAATGGAAACAAGAAGGTATTCGGGGTTATCAGTAAGGATACTATCTACAGCTATACATTACAAAATGGACATGGCATAAAGGCGGTTGTTTCCAATTATGGCGGAACACTACTCGAATTGTGGACGCCCGACAGATCGGCTAAATCCGGGGATATTATACTGGGTTATGATTCCCTGGAAGGTTATCTGCAAAAGGGAAATCCTTTCTTTGGTGCACTGGTCGGGCGTTATGCTAACCGTATTGCCAATGCAAAATTTTCAATAGAAGGGAAACAATTTATTTTGGCGGCTAACGACCACGGCAATACACTTCACGGGGGAATCAAAGGTTTTGACAAAGTAATCTGGACGGTGGACGGCGTTAATGATTCCAGCCTGGCTTTGTCTTACACCAGCCCCGATGCAGAAGAAGGATTTCCAGGAACCCTCACGGTTAAAGTAGTTTATACGATTATGGAGGACAACGGACTTAAGATTGATTATACTGCAGTAAGCGATAAAAAGACACCCATAAATCTGACCAATCATGCTTATTTCAATTTGTCTGCAGGAAAAGATTCCACAATTCTGAAGGAAGTGCTGACCCTCCATGCCTCCCATTACACACCTGTAAATGAATCGTTAATTCCGACAGGCCAGATTGCGCCGGTTAAGAATACAGCAATGGATTTTATCACCGGTAAGAAAATCGGAAAAGACATTGGCCGCGTGAAAGGCGGATATGATCATAATTTTGTAATTGATAAAACGGATAGCGGAATTACTCTGGCAGCCTCGGTTTATGATGAAGCTACCGGACGCTATATGGAAGTATGGACCACCCAGCCCGGCATTCAATTTTATACAGGTAATTTCCTGGATGGCAGCCTGAAGGGAAGGGATGGAAAGAAGATCGTTCAGCATGCTGCGTTATGCCTGGAAACCCAGCATTTCCCGGATTCACCCAATCAACCGGGGTTTCCCAGTTCCATATTAGACCCGGGACAAACATATCGCCAAACGACAATTTATAAATTTTCCATCAAAAAATAAACGGGACCGATGGCCGGCATGCCAGGAATTTATCGGGATGCCGGGAGGGCCTATTTCCCCGGGGGAATGCCTGACGCGACACGCAGAATGGCATCCCTGACCCGTGCCAGGAAATCGGGATCACTACAATGTTCTGCATCCCGGCCAATATCAATTTGAATGGTATGGCTGACATCGGAATTCAAATCTTTCTCATTTGATTCTATCGTAAAAGAAACGGATTGCAATTCCAGCAGGACTCCATGGGATTCGGGGAACCGCATATAGAGGTCTTCCACACGGTCTGGCATTGCGAATACAAAATTATTTTCAGAAGCCAATCTTTCCAAAAAGCCGTTGATGGTATCCATGATTGTTGAATCGACAGGATGGCCACTTAAAATCACGATTACCTTTATCCTGCTGCTCTTTGATTTTGCATCCGAAAAAAGCAGAAGCAGGAGTATGGTAATTAACAGAAAAAGCGTGAAGACAATGATTATTTTCTGATTCATTTATTTGGCTGATCCCGCTTAGGGATGCTAACGTGAGTCCAAATTGACCGATGTGCAAGTGAAATGGCCAGCCTTCTGAAGTTCAAAGTGGAGCTTTAAAGTTCCCAACCAAAGGAGGCCAGCAGCCTGCTGGTTGTTTGAAAATCTTTGTGAATGATTCCGCGGATTCCAAGACTGTCTGCTACTTCTACAAACATCGGCCGATCTTCAATATAAATCACTTTTTCAGGCGTGACCTGGGCAATGTCCAGGGCCACCTTAAAAATATCAGCATCGGGTTTTCTGAAATGGACAAAGCAGGACGAAATGAAAAAATCAACAAACTCATTCAGCTTGAAAGTTTCGATCCGGTAATTGTTCAGTTCTCTGCCTTCATTGCTCACGACGGCGATCTTTATTCCATACTTTTCCTTTATTCCGCGGATAAGTTTTAGCATATCGGGAAAAGGCCTCGATTGTTCAAACATGAAATTCCTGAAGTCAGACAGACTAAAATTTCTTTTTTTGTAAAATACCAGGCGCCTGAGATATTCCTCCAGGGAAATTTTTCCGGATTCATAAGTATCAAATGTGAGATGGTGCCGTTCTTCCGTTTCTACGGGATCTAAACTGAATTTCTTAATCGCCCGCATCCGGCCATTTCTATCCCAGCCGTTCGTAAGCATTACACCGCCGATATCTGTGAAAATGGTTGTTGGTGCATGCTGCTTTTTCCTATTCATGCAACCGTAATTTGTTTTTCCAGGTAAACATCCTGAATACAGTTTAACAGGTGCAAACCATCTTTAAAGGATCTTTGAAAAGCTTTTCTGCCTGATATCATGCCTGAGCCGCCCGCCCTTTTGTTAATCACTGCAGTACGCACTGCCTCCATCAGGTCTTTTTCGCCTTCCGATGCTCCGCCCGAATTAATCAGGCCAGCGCAGCCGGCAAGACCATTAAGTACCTGGTAACGGCAGAGATCAATCGGATGATCGGAAGACAGTTCGGTGTACATTCTTTCATCGAGCTTTCCATAATGACTATCGCCCATGTTCAGGGCTTTGTATCCTCCATTGAGTTCCGGTAATTTTTGTTTCAGAATGTCTGCCTGTATGGTTGCCCCGAGATAATTGGCCTGTCCTGTCAGGTCCGCCGAAACATGATAATCTTTCCCATCTTTTACAAATGCTTTATTCCGGAGGTAGCACCATAACACAGTTGCAAGGCCCAGCCGGTGGGCTTCATCGAAGGCCAGGGCGATTTGTGTAATTTGCCGGTCTGATTCTTCCGATCCGAAATAAATGGTTGCGCCTATAGCAGCCGCACCCATGTTCCATGCATCTTTTACAGAACCAAAAATGATCTGATCAAACTTATTGGGGTAAGTGAGGAGTTCATTGTGATTGATCTTTACTATGAATGGAATCCGGTGGGCATATTTCCGTGCTACCGCACCAAGTATTCCAAAAGTACTGGCAACAGCATTGCACCCGGCTTCGAAAGCCAGCCTCACTATATTTTCAGGATCGAAATACATTGGATTTTTTGCGAAAGAAGCGCCCGCACTATGCTCAACGCCCTGATCAACCGGTAATATGGAAAGATACCCCGTTCCCGCCAGCCTTCCGGTTCCAAAAAGATGTTGCAGGCTCCTGAGGGTTTGAAGGTTCCGGTTTGAATTTCCCCATACCTCTGAAATAAAATGAGGCGATGGAAGCCGCAGTTCCGTCTTCGGAACTTTCGTACAGGTATGTGTGAAAAGATCTTCATTCTCCCTGCCCAATAAACCTGTTATTTGCTGATAGGTCATCATAAAAATAGTAGAGTCTAAAATTAATACATCCGCGAATCAAACCGGATTATCTTTTTACGCTGGGGTTGCAATCAGAATATTAATTATGCAAAACGGGTTCCATGATCAGGCCAAGAAAGATTTTTTAATATATTTTTTCAGATTGATCAGCAATACACTTAACAGAATGACGACCAGACCGGTCAGCTGCAGAACGCTGATATGTTCCGACGCGAGGGAGACACCCAGTAAAACGGCCACCACGGGATTCACATAAGCATAGGTGCTGACCTGGGCCGCAGGTCTGACCTGCAAAAGCCATACATAACAACCATAGCCCATGAGGGATCCGAAGATGATCAGATAGCATACGGAAGCCCAAGCATCAATAGAGACGTTTTCAATCTGGAAACCCTGAATTTCATTTTTTAAAAATGCACCGGCCAGAAAATAAATTCCGGCGAAAAGCATTTGCCAGGTGATATTAACAACCGCGGGAAATTGTGGTTTGCTGTATTTTGCAAATAAGGAACCGATCACCCAACTCATTGAACCGATGAGCAGGGAAATCAGGGCCAGGTTCTGCATCGGGTTGGATTTCGCCGGCGAGGATGATGAAATATTTCCGGCGAATAACAGGAAAATGCCCAAAATGCCCAGGACGAGTCCGGCCATGATGGATTTACTTCGAAAATTATCTTTCCAATTCCGTTTGTCATACAGCACAAACCAGATTGGCGCCGCGGAAACAATAATAGCAACCCAGGCCGTGCTCATGTATTGCTCCATCCAGATCACCATGCCGTTGCCGATAAACAAAATAAAAAAACCGCTGACGGCGGCTGTTTTTATAGCTCTCCTGTCGAACAGCTTCACCTTTCTTAACACCGACCAGGCCATCATCATCAGACCCGCCGTGATAAAACGGATTGCACCCAGCACAAGCGGAGGGAACCCGCCAAAAAGCGCATGACGTATGAAAAAATAAGTTGAGCCCCAAACAATATATACGATGAGGAATGCAAGAATAACCGAACCGGAACGGGGCTCTTTTGGATCAGTAGGATTCATCATTATGCCGGAGATTTTTACAAATTGAGGTCGATTAATTTCATTCTTCTGGCTCTCAGGGTGGAAGCATTTTCAAAAAACAGGGCCGGATTACAAAAACAAATCCTTCTGCAGGACTCCGCCCGGGGTAACTGCATAATGATCCAGATTGGTAACGCCTGCTTCCCTAAGAACTTCTTCATCCAGATAGGTATTTCCTGTATTAGAACCGGAATCTTTCTGGAGGATATAAAAAGCCGCATCCGCCATGATTTCAGGCTTGCGGCTTCGCCGGATGAGTTCTTCGCCACCCAGTAAATTCATTACCGCAGCAGTGGCGATGGTGGTGGCGGGCCAAACTGTATTTGAAGCAATTCCTTCTTTTTTAAATTCCTCAGCCCAGCCTTTTGCCATCATGGTCATATTGTATTTACTAACCGTGTATGCCAGATGGGATTTGAACCATTTCATGTTCATATCCAATGGCGGGGACAAAGTGAGGATATGGGGATTAACGGATGCCTTCAGCATAGGATAGGCCATTTTGGTTACCATAAAAGTTCCCCTTACATTGATGTCAAACATGAGGTCAAATCGCTTCGCCTCCATTTGTACCGTATTGTTCAGATTGATTGCCGAGGCATTGTTGATGAGTATATCCAGCGATCCGAATTTATCGGCTGTTTTTTCCATTACCTCCCGGATGAGTTGTTCATCGCGGATATCGCAGAATACCGGCAAAGCTTTCCCGCCGGCCAATTCCACCTCCCTGGCGGTGGCAAAAATAGTACCTCCCAGGCGGCCGTTTTCGGTTGTAGATTTTGCCGCAATCACGATATTGGCACCCGCGGAAGCCAGTTTCAGTGCTATTGCTTTTCCTATGCCGCGACTGGCGCCGGTAATAAGGACGGTTTTGTTTTTGAAGTACATGGTGGAAAGAATAATTCATGAATAAACTGAACCTTTATCCATGGCATGAAGTATGTATTCATTCCAGGTAAAGATAGTACGATGTCTACTAACCACGCGGCCAATTCCCAATCGGTGCCTGAAAATCCGGCGCCGAAACCGGGACCCGAGATACCTCCGGTGGAACCAACACCCTTACCACCAAATACGGATCCAATTCCGACGCCTCCGCCGATACGCGCAGCAATCTGAGAAATGTATCCCTGATCCAATAAGATGTGGCGGCTCCGGCATACCGCTAAGTAATTATATTTGAGCCAGCTTATTATTTAAATGGACTATTTTATTGGAATTGATATTGGGACCACTTCTGTGAAAGCCATTGCCTTTGCGGCTGACGGAAAAGTATTATTTGAACAGGCTATTACTTATGCGATGTATCATCCCAAAGCGGATTGGAGTGAGCAGGATCCTGAAGAGGTGGCCAGTTCCCTTTTTCATTGTGTGGAAAATGTTCTTCAGCATTTTTACCCCGTTCAACCTGTCCTCCTCAGCTTTAGCGCTGCCATGCACAGCCTGATTGCAGTCAATGATGAGGGGATGGCCGTTTCGAAGTGTTTGATCTGGGCCGATAACCGCGCAGCAGCGATTGCAACCACATTTCAAAATGAAAACAGGGCCTCGGAATTTTATTATAAAACTGGTGTTCCCGTTCACGCGATGTCCCCTTTTTGTAAACTCATTTGGTTCCGGGAGAATGAACCTTCGCTATTCAGAAATGCATTCAAGTTTATAGGCATCAAGGAATATGTTTTTTTCAAATTATTCGGGACCTATGTGGTAGATGCTTCAGTTGCCTCCGCGACAGGCCTGATGAACCTGGAAACAGTGCAATGGGACCAGGACATGCTGAAAGTGGCAGGCCTGGAGCAAGACCGCCTCTCGCGTATAGTGCCTGTTCTTGAAGTATTTAAAGCCCCCGTCAGATTTCCCCAACTTAAGGGTGTTCCGTTTGTCATCGGTGGAAGCGATGGTGCGATGGCCAACCTGGGAACTTCAGCGGGCGGGGATGGATCATTGGTCGTAACTATCGGAACCAGCAGTGCGGTGAGGGTGATCATTGGGAAACCACTGATTGATCCGGCCATGCGCAGTTTTTGTTATTACATCAAAAATAATCAATACCTGCTCGGTGGGGCAAGCAATAACGGAGCCATTGTGCTTCAATGGCTCAGGGAAAATTTTTTCGTTTCAACAGAATCATTAACTGATTTTCTCGCGCATGCCGGTTCGGTGAATCCTGGAAGTGACGGACTTATTTTTCTTCCTTACCTACTGGGAGAACGTGCACCGGTGTGGAACGCTTCAGCCAAAGGCCTTTTGTTCGGGTTAACGGTGAACCATACAAATCATCACATGATCCGTGCTGCAATGGAAGCAGTAATCTATTGTGTATATGCCATGAGTGTTCCTATTATTGAAAATAGAGATATCCGGCTCATCCATGTTACAGGTGGCTTTGCACAAAACGAAGTCTGGGTCCAGATACTATCTGATGTGTTTAACCTGCCGGTTTACCTTTCGGAAACCGTAGAGAATGCTGCATGGGGCGCAGTTCAGACGGGTATGGAAGCTCTGAAATTGCCATCGGTGGGAGAGGAGAAAAATTTGAAAATATTCAGACCTTCCTCCGAACTTCATTTTGTTTATCAGCAACAATTCAAAAAGTTTGGGCGCCTGTACGATTTGGTGAAAAATGAATTTTAATCGGGAATGCCCGCCTGCCACTGCTCACAAGACCAAAGATGAAAAGGACCAATAACAGAACGATGGATGAGGATGCGATTTCGGCCGGATGTTTCTTACATTTGAAATCTAAAACATAGCGAGTGGACATCAAAAAGATATACAAATCCAAGGAGAAGTGCCCTCCGGATTTTCAGCGCTATATCGATCAGGTTCCGGATGATGGAAATTTGCTGATCCATCTGGAAGATATTTTTGCGGATACCGAAGAACTGGTGAACGAGGTTCCGCCGGAGAAATTAACTTATTCTTATAAGGCAGGGAAATGGACAATAAAAGACATCCTGGTTCATTTAACTGATTCCGAGCGGGTTTTTATTTACCGGGCACTTCGGTTTTCGCGGGGCGATGAAACCCCGTTGCCTGGGTTTGAGGAAAAATTATTTGCTGAATATGCGGGAGCAAACAAAAGAGAGATCGGAGATATCATGCGGGAGTTCAGCCTGGTCAGAGAGTCCAGCATCGCTTTCATAGAATCTTTGAATGAAGAAGAACTTGAGAGGAAAGGAACTGCAGACGGCCATCTGATCTCTGTGCGTTTGCTTCTTAACCTGATATATGGGCATCATAAACACCATATCAATGTTATTCACGAAAGATACCTGCAAGGATAGCATACTATGGAGCAAAATAAAAAGCGGATTAGCATCGGGGTCGATATGGACGGCGTGCTGGCTGACACCGAAACGCATTTCATCAGGTATTATGAAAATGAATCAGGCCGGAAAATAGATAGAAAATCCTTTCTTGGAGTGCCGGAAAATGAAGCTTTTCCAGACAAGACGGCAGTGCAGCGATACGTGCGACTTCCGGGTTTTTTCAGAACACTGCCTGTAATACCTGGCAGCGTGAGCGCCCTTGCCAGGCTGACTAAAGAATTTGATGTGTATATTGTTTCGGCAGCGATGGAATTTCCGCTGTCCCTGTTTGAAAAGAAAGCCTGGCTGGAAGAATTTTTTCCATTTATTTCCTGGAGAAATATTGTTTTTTGTGGTGACAAAGGAATTATCAATACGGATTACCTGATAGATGATCACCTGAAGAACCTGGATCATTTTCCTGGCATCCCGATCATGTTTACGGCCTCACACAATATTCACTATACCAGGCACCAAAGGGTCAACAACTGGGAAGAAATCCTCAGTTATTTTCACAACCTCTCCGCACTATCAGGGGACCAGACAGCGCATGACCAATCCTAAGAAAAAATAAATTGCTGTTTCAGGTCGTCGTCATAGGATCAGCAGGATTGTTCCACCCATAATCAGCAATGCCCCGATGGCGGTTTTCCAGCTCAGAGCCTCACCCAGAAAGATAACGGATAACAAAATCGTAAGGGCTACACTGAGTTTATCCACCGGAGCAACCTGTGAAACCTTGCCCAATTGCAGTGCCTTGAAGTAAAAGATCCATGAAAGGCCGGTAGCGACTCCCGAAATAATTAGGAAAAATAAATTGTGTCTCGAAAGCGTTGCCAGCCCTTTGTATTCATTCCTGAATAAAACAATTCCCCAGGCTACGAGCAAAATAACAATGGTCCGGATAGCGGTGGCCAGGTTTGAATTTACATGGGTCACACCGATTTTCGCAAAAATTGCGGTGAGCGAAGCAAAAACAGCCGAAAGAATGGCATAGACCCACCACATATATTTTCCAATTCTGGATCTTGAAAAATCAATACATGCCGGTTAAGGAACCAGGAATTTAAGGCAAACGGGGTTTGGCACTTTTATTTCTTTCCCGGTAGCCCTGAGCAATCCGGTAACGGCATCAATTGTGAATACTACGATATTATCTGTGTCGCGATTGGCCACCAGTAAAAAATGACTTGTCGGATCTATCACAAAATTTCTTGGGTGTTTTCCATTTACTGATATGTATTGTTTATTGGTAAGCCGTCCATCTTTTCCAATAGAAAAAACAGCCAGCGTATTGGATACACCGCGATTGCTGGCATATAGAAATTTCCCGTCGGCACGAATATGGATATCGGCACTTCCGGGATCACCGGTAAAGCTTGCAGGCGTGGTTCGCACACGTTGGAATTGAGCCAGCTTACCCGTTTTTTTATCATAATGAAACGCGTCGATTGTGCCCGCCATTTCAGATATTAGATAAAGAAAGGGGCCGTTGGGAAGAAAAGCAATATGCCGCGGACCGGATCCTGGAGTAACTGAAACAAAAGAGTCCACTGCTTCAGCTAAAGGCGCAGGCTGCAGAGGATCAAATTTATAAATATGCTCTTTGTCCGTCCCCAGGTCAGCTACGTATAGAAATCTTTCATCCGGAGAAAATATAGTGGAATGGACATGCGCTTTTTCCTGCCGTTCTTTATTGATGCCGGTGCCGGTATGCTGGATAACCTGCGAAGCGGGTGCAAGGGAACCGTCGGAATTTACAGGCAGTGCGGCCAGGCTTCCGGAACCATAGTTGGCAACGACTACCCATTTCTGCGTTTTATCTTCAGAAATATAGCAGGTACCATTTCCCTGGCTTGATTGTGTATTCAGCTGAAACAGCTTACCGGTTACGGGATCAAATGAATAAGCGCCTACGGATCCTGAAGGGCCTTCACTTTCATCTGCGGAATAAATATGCTTCCCGTCAGGCGCAATGGCCAGATATGAAGGGTTATCCGCTTTGATGGTGCTGATTTCTGTTCCGCTTCCCGTGGAGGTATTAAAGCGGTAAACGTAAATACCCTTACTCGAACCGTTGGTATACGTGCCTATAAACAGGTAAGGATCCTGGGAAAAAGACGGTACTGAAAATCCAAAAAAGAGACTGAAAATGATCCAGCGCATGGAAACTGTTTTTGAGAATGAATTCCTGCAATTTACACCAAACAGTTTATGCAGGAACGCAATAAATCCAATGGGTAAAAACGTTTAAATAGGTGTAAATCCATCCCAATGAAACCAATTTTAGGCAGCCTGCTACTGCTTTGTGCTGCATGTCATTCCTCAAACCACCCGGTTGTCAGGACAATTGACCCTTCAGCTTCCATTTTCCTGGCCGCGTCCATTGAGACCAGGCCTGAAGCCGCGGACGCCTATAAGAACCTGGAACTGCCTCCTGCGAGAATGATTCTGAACAGGAAGCAAATTCCTGTGCTCTGCTATCATCAGATCCGGGATTGGAAACCTTCCGATTCCAAGATCTCCAGGACCTATATTGTCCCCCCGGCAGCATTTGACGCCCAAATGAAAATGCTGGCAGACAGTGGTTACCATAGCATTTCCCCTGACCAGCTTTACGCCTACCTGCTTTCGGGGACAAGGCTTCCTTCAAAGCCCATCATGCTGACTTTTGATGATACGGACCTGGATCAGTTCACCGTTGCTGACCCGGAAATGAAAAAATATGGATTTAAAGGTGTTTTCTTCATCATGACAGTATCATTGGGACGCGCGCATTATATGAGCAGGGAGCAGGTCCGACAGCTATCAGAGGAAGGAAATATTATAGGATCGCATACCTGGGATCATCACAGCGTAAAGAAATACGCAGACAAGGATTGGATCACTCAGGTGGAAAAACCTACCCGGGAACTGGAAGCCATTACAGGCAAGACGATCCGCTATTTTGCATACCCGTTTGGTTTGTGGAATACGGCGGCCATTCCCGAACTGAAAAAAAGAGGATTCCTGGCAGCATTCCAGCTTAGTGACAAACTGGATCCTGTGGATCCGCTATTTAGTTTGCGCCGCATTATTGTGCCTGGCACATGGAACGGGGCTGCATTAAACACCTGGATCCGTCGCGATTTCTAAAACAATATTTTTCAATCTTCCTATCTTGCCGGGCTATGATTTCTCCGGACAAGGACCTGATGTTCCGCAACCGGCTGACCAAAGTTTTTCGTCACCTCAGTAAGCTGGCAAGGCGGCAATCGATTAGCTGTTACCGCATTTATGATCATGATTTGCCAGAATTTCCTTTTCGCATAGAAATGTATGGCGACTGGCTCTATGTAGCCGAATATCGCAGAAATCACCATATGGATGGGGAGCAGCATGCCCGCTGGCTGGAATCCTGTAAATCAATAATGGAGGAGGTCACCGGGGTGAAAACCTCCCGGATTATGCTTCGGACCCGGCAGCGAAAATCAAGCCGTCTTGATCAGTACCAGAAGCTGGACGATGAAAAGCAATTCATCGGGGTGGAAGAACAGGGCCTTCGTTTTAAAATAAATCTGACTGACTATCTCGATACCGGCTTGTTTCTGGATCACCGCATCACGCGGGATATGGTCAGAAATGAAGCGCAGGGTAAAAAGGTATTAAATCTGTTTTGTTACACCGGCTCTTTTTCCGTTTACGCTGCTGCAGGGGGCGCGGCCGAGATTGTTTCAGTCGATCTGTCCAAAACCTATCTGACATGGGCAACCGAAAATATGGCGCTGAATGGATTACTTGATGCTTCCCGGCAACATTATGTTCACGAGGATGTGAAGAAATATCTGGAAAATATGCCGGCGGAATACTTCAACCTCGTCATTATGGATCCGCCCACTTTCAGCAATAGTAAAAGAATGAAGGACTTCCTGGACATCCAGCGGGATCACGCCCGGTTGATCAACCTTACTTTAATGGGAATGAAAACAGGAGGTCTGCTTTTTTTCAGCACGAATTTCAGCCGCTTTCAATTAAACGCCCTGGAAATTAAAGGGGCCATTATTAAGGATATTACAAAAGCCACTACGCCCTTCGATTTCCGGGGCAGGCCCGGGCGGTATTGTTTTCTTATTGCCAAAGAAAGCCATCATATAATATAAAAATGCCTGATCAGTAAACCGGTGATAATAGATATTCCCATGCTTAGCAAGGTGCCGATGACCAGGTACTCTGTTTTTGCCTCCGGCCTTGAAGGAACTGGTCAGTCAGAAATACCCATGTGCTTTCCTTCTTATACGATTTCCACCCGTCGATTCCGATATGGGTTAATAGTATGATCAGGGCAGCCGGCCAGTAAATCCAGCCTGTAAGCAGCAGGGCCATCCCCGCAATGATCAGGCCGTGAATGTAAAGGCTGGCGGATCTAAAGTGTTCTGGCCGGCGTTCCTGTATCCAGCGCCTTGGCTGAAGTATAAAATCAGTCAGCAGATGCGCCAGAATAATTTTTATAAGCCACAAGTTTCCCATTATCATTAGTTTAATTGGGCGGTCAGGAACCTATATTGTTGAATCAATTTTTCTAATTCACTCCATCTTCCGGCTGTTACATGCTGGTTGATGGTGCTTTTGGATTTCTTCAAACGGAATGCAATTTCCTGCTGTGAATGTCCTTTCAGCAGTTCTAAAATCACTGCTGCCTGTTTAGCAGTCATTTTTTTGCAGATCATGTTTGCGTAATCTGATATCACGCTGAATCCCGCGTTAGCAATCTCCAGCGTGCTGGCTATGCCAAGCCTTTCTCCCGATTTCTCCAGTTCGTCCAGCACCCTTCCGGAAAGCAGAAATGCTTCTTCTTTGGCCAGCCCCGGCTGACGGACCGGGGCATTTACCGTACCTATTCCGATTCCTATCCGGATATCTGATAATTCTTTGGCTTTTGCCGGTGCTGAACTGATAGCCAGTACCCGGCAGGATAAGGCTGTTTCCAGGGCTTTTCCAGGGTCTTTCATATAAACTTGAAAGCTGTCTCCCCGGTAAAACTCGAATTTAAAAGTATTTAACAGCAGGGTTAACCGTTTTAATAAACTTTTTTCCCTTGCCGGGGAAAGCCTGGTGGAGTTTACGATTTCCCCCGTTAAAACCGCACTTAAAGGCATGAAATAATATATAGGTAAAGAAGAAACTAGGCTCAAAGTTCGTATAAATATACGAACTGATCAAAAATTCGTTTATTATACCGAACTTATTAAAAATTCGTATAAATAGGCGAATTTAACGTTTGGGGCGTTATACGAACAAACGGATGGGAGCCCGTTTTCAGTTCAGGAATGCCGACTTTCAACCCGGTGGAAAGAACCTGGCAGGAAAAGGCTTATGCGGGGAAACCGGGACCCGGATAATTATAAAATCAATAGGCAGCATCCCGCAGGGAGGCGGGATATTTCTCCCCGCTTTATCCTTACAAAACAGTTTTCCTTAAAACCATCTTCCAGGTTAGGGCCTTTCAGTAAAAGCTCTTCCGGAAGCAGGTGGTAATGCCTCCCGTCTTTTGAATTTCTTTTGCAAACAGCTCCATCACCGGCAGCCTGGCTGGTTCCATTTTATATTCCATGAACACCATGAAGCCTGAATTTCGGGAGGGCAGTTGAGAATGCACTGCACGCAAAATATCCCATCCTCCGGGGGACAATTCATGCCCTGTTTACGGGAAAAAATCAAGCTAATACAGTTAGTAAACTGGACTAAATCAGATTTTAGAAAGCTATTTTCAGTAGGCTAAATGTATTAGTATATGATATTGATTCAAACATTTAATAATAAGTACTATATATAATTTATTTAAACTTAAATAAAAAGGCAATTACTCAACAAAGGCTATCATTTTATAAATTATATAGCTTAATTTTACCTTTCTATAAAAAGCCATGCTTTTAGCTGAATTACAATATTTTCCACCAATTATCTTCTTTAAGGCTTCGTATGAGGAAACATATATCTATTTAGATCAATATGAGCCTTACCTCAAAATGCGTTTTCGAAACCGTTGTTTGATTGCCGGAGCTAACGGGATCATATCATTATCGATTCCTCTGGAAAAAGGGCGGCATCAGCATGCGGGGATGAATGAGGTCCGGATATCCTATTCGGAAGACTTGGCAGAGCCGGCACCTGAAGTCCATTAAGTCAGCATACAACCGCTCACCTTTTTTTGACTACTACAAGGATGATATGGAAGCCCTGTTCAGCAGGAAATTTGAATTGCTGATCGATTGGAACCTGCATTGCCTGAGTTGGGTAAAAGAAAAAATTGGGTGGGCGGCAGAAATCAGGTTAACTGAATTCCTGAAACCGGAAGCTGTTTCAGGTGCGTTGCAAGACATCCGCGACCTGGTATTGCCAAAAAATTATGCACAGCATATGCCACTACGATACCGGCAGGTCTTCGAGGAAAAAAGAGGTTTTTTCCCAAATCTTTCAATTCTTGATCTTTTGTTTAATACAGGAAGAGGGGCGGGAAATTTATTGAGGATTTCCGGGAACGGATAAGGAATCTGCCAGGTCTGCAGCAATCAGTTCTGCAATATCCATTACTTTTATCTGGTCCTCTTTTTCCTCGTGTTTCACACCATCGGTCAGCATGGTATTGCAAAACGGACATGCAGAAGCTATAATTCCGGCTCCGGTATCCACGGCTTCGCGGGTCCGTTCAAAATTTATGCGGGTAGTTCCTTTTTCTTCTTCTTTAAACATTTGAGCGCCTCCGGCCCCGCAACAAAGACCCTTGCTGCGGCAGCGTCTCATCTCAACAAGCTCGGCATCGAGGGCTTCCAGCACTTTTCTGGGTGCCTCATAGATGCCGTTCGCGCGGCCAAGATAGCAGCTGTCGTGGTAAACAATTTTCTTTCCCTTAAAGCTGCCTGACCCTTTAAGCCGTATCCTGCCTTCATGCAATAATTGCTGAAGGAAAACGGAATGATGGATGACCTCATAATTCCCACCCAATTCAGGATATTCATTTTTAAGTATGTTAAAGCAATGCGGACAGGCCGTTACGATCCTGCGAATATGATAGTCATTTAATAAACGGATATTTTGATATGCCATCATCTGAAAAAGAAATTCATTCCCTGCGCGCCGCGCCGGGTCTCCGGTACACATCTCTTCCTTTCCAAGAATGGCATAATGAATGCCGATATGTTGCAGGATGAGAACAAAAGCCCGGGTAATTCTTTGGGCCCGCTGATCAAAACTACCGGAACAGCCGACCCAGAACAGGATTTCCGGTTCTTCACCTTTTGCAAAACACTCGGCCATGAGCGGCACCTGCATATGAGAGCTTTAGATTTGTAAATCTAACTTAAATTCCGGGTGTGGTTAAAATACGATTCGGTAATTTTAATCCATAATAATTATTATGCCCGCAGAGGACAAAATGCTCCTGATCCGTAATTATGATCTCTGGTGCCATTTGAGTGATCAGGATTTAAGGGACCTGAATATCAAGCACCATTTTATTGAAGTACCCAAAGGAGAGTACATTTATTTTGAAGCCTATAATCACAATAAACTGTATTTCGTCAAGGAAGGCTATATCCGGATCGGCTATATCGATGCAGAGGGGAATGAAAAAGTTAAGGAGATCATCCAGAAAGGCGAACTGTTCGGGCAATTCACCCTGGAAAGAAGCAACCTTCACGGAGAATTTGCCCAGGCCTATAAGCAGGATGTAAGCATCTGCGCATTTAATATAGATGACTTTGAAAAGCTATTGAAAAAACGGCCCGACCTTGCCCTGCGCTACAGCAAGCAGGTCGGCGCCAAACTCCGGAATATTGAAAACCGTTTATTGAACCTGCTGAACAAAGATGTAAAGACCAGGCTGATCCATTTTCTCTGGCAGCTTGTTGAGCAGAAATTGGGTGAGACTCTTCCGGAAGGATTTTGCATTCCAAATTATTTAAAACATGAAGATATTGCGAACCTGATCGGTTCCAGCAGGCAAACAGTAACCACGATGATCAATGAACTGGAAGCGGAAGGCATCCTTTCTTATAACCGTCAGCAGATTTGCTTTCTCAATGTTAAAAAGTTACAAAAACTCGTTACCGACAATTAGCTGACAATACCAAAATTTATCTGACTGTTATGATAAAGAAAAGAACATTTTGCTCTATGTGTTTTGTTTTGACCTGCTGTTTAGGTTTTGCCCAATTGCATCCTGTTCCCAATGAATCCGATGTGCATTTCACTATTAAAAATTTCGGATTTAATGTTGACGGATTATTAAGCGGTCTGAAAGGGGAAATCCGGTTTAATCCGGATAGTGTAGCTGTTGCGCGGTTTCAGGTTACCGTGAACGCAGCCAGTATAAATACTGACAATAGCATTCGGGACGGCCACCTGATGGAGGAAGATTATCTGGATGTAAAAAATTATCCCCGTATTCAATTCATATCTGAAAATATCCGGGCATTGAATAGAAAAGGAAGCTTCATGATGACGGGAAAGATTTCAATTAAAAATAAGACGAAGGAGATTAGTTTTCCATTTACTGCTTCGGTCTCAGGAAATGGATATCTTTTTACCGGAAGTTTCAGGATCTCGCGCAGGGATTTTGGTGTGGGAGGATCAAGTACCATTTCGGACAGCCTGACCGTAGACCTGAAAGTGGTCGCCAAATAGTTTTATAATTGTTCGCCTAGCTATTTTTCCATGCATCGCGTTCATCCGGACTAAATTTCCAGGGTGCAAAATTATTTTCCACATTGCTGAACATAGCGTTCCATTCCTGAGGTGCTTTACTTTCTTCCATGATCAGGGAACGCCGCAATTCAAAAATGATTTCCAGGGGACTGATACTGACCGGACATTCTTCCACGCAGGCATTGCAACTCGTACAGGCGCGTAATTCCTCTTCCGAGATATAATTGTAAAGGAGCTGTTTGCCGTCCGGTTTAAAAATCTTATTCCGGCGAACATTTTTCCCGACTTCCTCCATCCGGTCCCGCGTATCCATCATGATCTTCCGTGGGGATAATTTTTTTCCTGTGATGTTGGCAGGGCAGGCAGCGGTGCAGCGTCCGCATTCCGTGCAGGAATAGGCATCCAGCAGGTTACGCCAGCTCAGGTCGAATACATCCCGGGCGCCGAATTTGCCAGGCGGTGAAGCTTCTGCGGGTGCGTGCTCAGGTTGCATGGCATATAACACTTCCTGCTGGACGGACTTCATATTCCTTATTTTCCCTTCCGGCAGCAGACGGGCGAAATAAGCGTTTGGGAAAGCTAGCAGTATGTGCAGGTGCTTGGAATAAGGAAGATAGTTTAAGAAAGCAAAAATGCCGGCTATATGCAACCACCAGCATGTGCGCTCAAGGCCGGCAAGCTGTTTACTGGAAAATCCTTTCAGCAGCGGATGGAGCCATTGGGAAAAAGCAAAATTCCCCGTCTGATTGTTTGCATAATGACCATAATTTCTTCCCTGCAATAAAGTATCTGATGCATTGAATGTGAGGAAAAGAGCCATCAGCAGGATTTCCGCGATCAGAATATAATTTGCGTCGGACCTCGGCCATCCGTCGAGATCATGACTGAAAAAGCGGCTGATCTTAAGTATGTTTCTCCTGAATAAAAATATCACACAGGAGACCAGCACGGCCAGGGCAAGAAATTCAAAACCATTGATCAGGCCCTTATATAACGGGCCCAGCGGGCCGGCAAACAAGCGGTGGGTGCCCAATAATCCGTCCAGCGAAATCTCAAGCACTTCTATATTGATGATGATAAATCCCGCATAAATAAATAAATGAAGTACGGCGACGAGGGGATTCCTGAACATCTTTTTCTGGCCTAATGCCAACAACAGCAGATTTCTCCAGCGCCGGCCAGCATTTCCGCTATAGTCCTCGTCCCGGCCCATCAGGATATTTTTGCGGATGCGGCGGGCATTAAAAGAAAAGAGTAGAATGGCGGTTCCTGCGAGTAAAATAAATGCGATCTGTTGAAGCATCGGCCTGCCCGGTTAATACCCCGCTAAGATATACAGGATTTGCAGGATTTGTGATTTTCTTTACCTTGGGGAATGGATAAGAAGTACATACTTACTCCCGAGGTAGCAGGTAAAAAACTGAGAAGGATGGCTTACGAAATTCTTGAAAACAATTTTGGCGAGAAAGAATTCATACTGGCCGGCATCCGGGAAAACGGCACTGTGATTGCCCGGAATATTCAGGCTTTGCTGAAAGAGATCTCAGATCTTTCCACTGAACTTGTTACGGTAATCCTGGACAAAAACAAACCCCAGGTGGTTTCACTTGATAAAAAACTTTCGGTGAACAATAAGGTCATTCTCTTGATCGATGATGTATGCAGCACCGGGAAAACCCTGCTCTATGCACTAAAGCCCTTTCTGGAAACAGATCTGAAAAAGATTCAGACCCTGGTACTCGTGGAACGTAGTCACAATACATTTCCCGTAAAACCCGATTATGTCGGCCTGTCCCTTGCGACGACGCTTCAGGAACATATTTTTGTTGAAGTGGAAGGCGATCGGGTGAAGGGAGCCTGGCTGGAATAAGTGTAAAATAGACCCTTTCTAATTGGCCAATGCCTGGCGATTTCATTACCTTTGTGCCCTTGTAAAAGCAGGCATTTTTGCTGGATTCTAAAAATTATGGAAGAACATCTCATACCGGAGGAAACACAGGATAATAATCGGATAGTTCCGATCAACATTGAAGAACAAATGAAAACGGCCTACATAGATTATTCTATGTCGGTCATTGTTAGCCGCGCCCTGCCCGATGTACGGGACGGGCTGAAACCCGTGCATCGCCGGATCCTTTATGGAATGAAGGAACTAGGTAATAACAGCAACAGACCCTATAAAAAAGCCGCCCGTATTGTGGGAGAGGTAATGGGTAAATATCATCCTCATGGAGATGCAGCCATTTATCACACCATGGTGCGTATGGCGCAGGAGTGGAGCATCCGTTATGTGCTGGTAGACAGGCAGGGAAATTTTGGCAGCCAGGATGGAGACGGACCGGCGGCCATGCGGTATACTGAAGCCAGGTTGCACAGGCTTGCAGAGAGCATGCTCGAAGACATTGAAAAGGAAACGGTAGATTTCCAGCCGAATTTTGATGATTCGCTGACTGAACCCATGGTTCTTCCGTCCAGGATTCCCCAATTCCTGATCAATGGTGCAAGCGGTATTGCAGTGGGCATGGCAACCAATATCCTTCCACACAATTTATCGGAAGTAATAGATGGTTGTGTTGCTTATATCGACAAAAAAGATATTTCGGTAGATGAAATTATGCAATATGTAAAAGCGCCGGATTTTCCCACCGGCGGCGTGATCTATGGAATGGAAGGTGTGAAGCTGGCTATGCATACCGGCCGCGGCAGGGCAGTGTTGCGGGGAAAACTGCAGGTAGATACCAAACCCAGCGGAAGGGAACAGATCGTTATCACAGAAGTGCCTTACCAGGTTAACAGGGACGGCCTTTGCGACAGGATTGGTCAGCTTGTGAATGAGAAAATCATTGAAGGCATTTCGCATGTGAACAATGAATCAAATGAAAAAGAAGGCACAAGGATCGTCATAGATTTAAGAAGGGATGCCGTGGCCAATGTGGTAATTAATCAATTGTTCAAACATACCGAACTTCAAACTTCATACGGCATCAACAATGTGGCCCTGGTCAAAGGGCGCCCGAGAACCTTGAATGTGCGGGAGATGATCGTGGAATTCGTAGAATTCCGCCATGAGGTGGTTATCCGTCGCGACTCAGTTTGAACTCCGGGAAGCGGAAAAGCGGGCGCATATAATTCAGGGATATCTGATCGCGCTCGATCACCTGGATGAGGTGATCAACCTGATTAGATCTTCGGCAACGCCGGATATGGCGAAAGAAAACCTGGTCAATGCCGGATGGGGGTTGAGTGAAATACAAGCCAAAGCTATTCTTGAACTGCGCCTGCAAAGACTTACGGGCATGGAGCGGGAAAAAATCCGCAATGAATTTGATGAGCTGATGAAGCAGATTGCTTATCTCCACGATTTACTTCAGGATGAACAAAAAAGGTTTGCTTTGATCCGGAGAGAACTTGCTGGAGATCAAAGAAAAATTCGGGGATGAAAGAAAAACGGAAATCACCTATCTGGATGATGAAATGCAGATCAAGGATCTGATCAAGGAAGAAGATGTAGTGATCACCATTTCGCATCACGGGTATATCAAACGAACTTCAGCTACGGAATATCGCCAGCAGCGTCGGGGTGGCAGGGGAGCCAGTGGCGGAAAGGCCCGGTTAGAAGATTATATTGAGCATTTATTCGTAGCGTCGACGCACCATACCCTGCTTTTCTTTACTGAAAAGGGAAGGTGTTACTGGCTGAATGTATATCAGATTCCCGAGGGAGATAAAATAAGTAAGGGAAGGGCTGTTCAAAATCTTATCCAGATTCCGCCTGATGATAAAATAAAGGCTATAATTGATGTGAAGGATGTGAAGGATACGGCATTTTTGAACAGTCATTTTATAGTACTTTGCACCAAGCGGGGCGTGATCAAAAAAACCATGCTGGAAGATTTCAGCCGTCCTCGGCAGAATGGGGTGAATGCGATAACGATCCTGGAAAATGATCACCTGCTGGATGCGCGATTGACCGATGGCAATTGTGAGATTATGATGGCCGTTAAATCGGGCCGGGCCATTCGGTTTCCTGAAGACAGGGTGCGACCGACCGGGCGCGGAGCCATCGGGGTGGCAGGCATCGAAGTGGAAGATAATTTGGATGAAGTGATTGGCATGATATGTGTCAATAAGGACGACAAATCGAGAACGGTATTGGTTGTTAGCGAAAATGGATACGGAAAAAGGACACCTGTGGATGAATACCGGGTAACCAACCGGGGAGGAAAAGGAGTAAAGACCATTAACGTTACGGAAAAGACCGGCAAGCTCGTAGGTATTCTGGATGTCATCGAAAAGGAAGACCTGATGATTACCTGCAAATCAGGAATTACCATCAGGATGCCGGTACATGGGATCAGCGAACTCGGTCGCGCAACCCAGGGGGTAAAACTCATCCGGCTGGACGAAGGAGATGGCATCGCAGCCATCACTCAACTGGATGAAAAAAGCACTGTGGAGGAAAACCCCGATCTGGCTGATCCCTTGAATGGAGTTTCCTCATCCGATATAATTCCACTATAATCTTCATCGCAAACTTCAAATAAAAAATCTCATGAAACGGATCTTTCTAAGTGTCATCCTGGTGGCCCTTTTTTCGGGATTGCTTGCCCAATCTCTGGATAAAGCAAAAGAATATTTGAAAGCAAATAAGCTGCCCGAGGCAAAAACGGAAATTGATAATGTACTCGCCATTGAAAAAAATCAGAAAAATGCTGAGGCCTGGTACACTAAAGTAAAAGTGTACAATGCCATTGCAGCCAATGACCAGTTGAAATCAACTGTCCCGGACGCGTTGATTCAGTCTTACGATGCGCTGAAGAAATACGCCGAGCTGGACGATAAAAAAATGGTGCTGCTTACCCTGGATCAGTACAAGCCAATCAACGAAATTTATCAGGGACTTTTCCAGCAAGGTGCCTCTAACTATAATCAGAAGAAATATACCGAAGCTTATGCGGATTTCACGAACGCCATATCAGCCATCAAGTTTATGTATGATAAGGGCTGGATCAAACAAAAAATGGACACCACTTCAACCCTGTATGCTGGCATCTCCGCGGAAAAAGCAGGGAAAAGAGACGATGCCGTTATTTATTACAAAATAATCGTGGATTCCGGAATTACAAAAATCAGTGGCAACGATATGGGAGAGATTTACAAGTGGGTTGCTGATTATTATTCCAGGAAAGGAGATAAAGCCACTGCAGATAAATATGATGCTATCGGCAAGGCGAAATATCCGCATGAGATTTACTTCGATGAACTCGAGCTGGATAACCTGAGAAAGGGTGGACCCAAAGATTCCCTTTGGGCCAAGTATGAGGAAATTAACAGGGAATTCCCGGATAGTGCCATTTATTTTTTTAACTATGGGCTTGAGCTCTATCAGTACGCTTCCGATTCTTCCAAGGCCCCCATTCCTGCCAATGCCAGTGATCTCACGAAAAGAGCCCAGGAGAAACTTAGCAAAAGTTTACAACTGAATCCCGATTATCCGCAGGCATCGCTGGTTATGGGACAAATCGCCTACAATCAGGGTATCGAAATAGAGCAGCAAATCAAAACTGTCAAGGGCACCAAACCGGAAGATGTGAAGAAGCGGGCTGACATGAGAGGCGAAGCGATCAAGAAATTTGATGAAGCTATTCCTTATTTTGAAAAAATTGATCAGGAACTCGGAAAAGAAGGCGTATTGAAAAGAGCCGATAAAAATGCCCTCAGAGATTCCTATGACATGATGGTGACGATTTATGAACAGAAAAAAGATAAGGAAAAAGCTGCGGCTTACACAGACAAATATAATAATGTGGAAAAGGTCCACTAAGGCATTTAAGTAATCGATCCGTGCATATTTTCCAGAAGGGTATGCACGGATTTTTTTGGTTACCGAAGCGCGAAATGAATATTTGTGTGCAGGGAGACCTGCCTGTTAATCAGGGAATATCCGGGCTCGAAGCCAATCCCGACAACCCTTGTCAAAGGCATCACATAACGGAGTCCTGCTCTTAAATCAAATGAGGAAAAATTTATTAGCTCCGGTTGGGCAATCAGGTAAATACGATTGGTTATCTTATATTGACCTTTCCAGTAGAATGAAATCATCAATTCATTGGAAATAACATCCGGTGATTTGCCCTTGATTCCAATTTGTTCCGGCCATAGAATTTCCATTCCCAGAAAATAACTGAATTTTCCTGCATCCTTTTTCCAGTTTCCTGCCTCCATTCCCAAGCCCATAGCAGGTCCTTTTTCAAACGCATGATAAACTGTAAGCGCAGGAAAAGAAGGTATGGAACAAGAGCCGCATTTTTCCTGCGCCCGGACCATGCTCAGCGAAAAAAGTAAAGCCGCGGCCAGCAGGCCCCAACTTTTGTTATGGAAAAAGGAATGAGGGATGCACTGCGTCCGCTCGAAAGGAGATGGTTGCATGTTAGAATGATTTATGAATGGTTAATCCGGGCAGGAACAACAGGTAATTTCGAGGGAAGGATCTTATATAAGATTAAAAAAACCGGATACCGGGGAGGGTAGCATCAAAGGATGATGGGTGCGGCAATAAAAATAATCATTGAACATGGCTTTTGAAAGGGATGCAGCATATTTTTTAATAAAGAACTATAATGGGAAAGAGTACTAAATTGGGAATTCTGCCGTTTTTACGGGGAACCCAGATTCCTCAACAAACCTTTTAAACAAAAAGGAGTATCCTTGGCCCAGACTCAGCCAGAGACCCTTCGTACGGGCCTGAAATATCAACCCCAGTTGTCCGGACTCCGGTTCTGCGCTGTGCTTTTTGTGGTTGTCTATCACTTTTCCAACTACTTAACCAACCTGAAGTATGTTTACGATCTGGGTGTTTTTATCGTATTCTTTTTTGTTTTAAGCAGCTATCTCATCACACGTATATTGCTGGGTGCCAGAAAAAAGGCCGTGCTCAATGGATTCAGCAGGTGGAAAGTGGCTGTTGCTTTTCTTGCGCGCAGAACATTGCGCATTTTCCCGGCCTATTATCTCTACCTTATTGTGTTGATTTTGTTTCCGATCCAGGGTATGGAAATTCGTCAGCACCTGGGCATGTATTTTTTTTATTTATCTAACGTATTATTATACATCACCAAAAGCTGGGGAACTTTTACGGCTCATTTATGGACCCTCGCGGTGGAAGAGCAGTTTTATTTATTTTGGCCCTGGGTCATACTTTTTATCCCGGAAAAGCACCTTCCAAAATTTTTCGCAGGCATGGTTCTTTGCGGGATTTTATTCCGTGTAATTTCAGTTACACTGATGAAAGACCAGAGAATTGAAATGTTTCCTATGCTTGTGTTGACGCCGGCTTGCCTGGATTGCTTTGCCGCTGGTGCCCTGCTGGCGTACTATCATAACAGGGGATTTATAAAAAATCATTGGCTCAAGTGGCTGTTGTGTGCGATGATACCGGTGTGGCTTTTTCTGATCTTTTCACATCATCGCAGAACATTCATTGCGATGGACAGGGTTTTTGTCTCCTTGTTTGCCGTAACCATTATCGACATTGCCAACCGCGGTTATAAGGGCATTACGAAAAAATTCCTCGAAAATAGTATCGTTCAATACCTTTCAAAGATCAGTTACGGCATTTATTTATGGCACCTGCTGGTGACTGTATTCTTCTGGAGAGCTTTTGACGCGACTGCGCACTATTTCAGCAGGTATGATCTGTCGGCCCTGCGAAGCCTGGTTAATAATCCATTTGTAAGTTTCTGGATTTTTATGATCCTTGCCATCGGTTGTGCAACCATTTCCTGGTATTGCCTGGAACAACCTGTGAACAATCTGAAAAGGCTTTTTGCTTATGTGATGCCAAAAAGGAAACCAACGGGGGAAAAGCAACGTGGCTTATCTGAAAAAGTTGAGCGGCCTGTATAAAATTTTCCTTTCTCTTTCCATCTTATACCCAAGTCGGATTTTCGAGAATATCTTCAGATAATAAAAAAGCGTGGTATAGCTAAAATGAATTTTTAAAGCACGTCTTGCCTGTGTGAGGGCAATATCCGGGCGGCCATATTCATGATATATCTTATCAGAAGTATAAGAGAAATAACGGGCGAAATGCCTTTTGGCCAACCGGTTCATCCTCTTCTTCTCGGATTTTGGAAAATACGCCTGGATGATTTCGATAACGGTCATTGCATCTGTAATACTTTGACCGGAAAGAAAATAGCGGCTCGTAATATTATTTTCATGAACACGGTAAAGGGCCAGTCTTTTCGGACTGTGCGCTACCGGATAATGAGCCGCAATTCTGACCCACATTTCCCAGTCCTCACCGTAGTGAACGGCAAAAAATCCACCCAACTTTTCGTAAACCTCCCTCTTCACCACCATGGCAGGCGGCTGGATATGCTGGGCCCGGCCAATTTCCAGAAGCCAGTTCTTAAGCAGGCCCGTTTCATAGAGGAGCTCATTATTATGATATAACTCGGTGTTTTGTTCATTGATATAGGTATATCCGGTAAAAGCAGCGCCTGCTTCAGGAAACTGGGTAAACACCTGGGCGATCTCAGTATAGAAGCCGGACTTTACCAGATCATCACCATGCAAAAGATGGATATATTGTCCGGTGGAGCGGTTGAGGCAGGTTTCAAAATTCCGAAGACTTCCCACATTCTCGGGCTGGCGGTAATATTTTATGCGTCCCTTACCGATATAGTCCACCAGCGCCTCCACATTGGTGTCTGTGCTGCAATCATCAATTACTTCTATCTGCATGAGTTCCGGCCCAGGATCCTGCTGCAAAACAGCACGGAGGGCCTCAATCAGGTAAGAGCTGCAATTATAACAGGGAATCATCACTGACCATAAGGGCCGTCTGATCTGGTCAGGTACAGGCTTGATTTCGGGAGGGGTTTTGGGTATTCGATCGATCATGCAAAAAGCTTTCGTTAAGGGGATTAAGTGGTTGGGGATAAGGGAAAATACTTATCCGATACTAAGATAGAAAGAATTTTGGGGGATTCATACCGGCCTGCTGCCATTTCGATAAAGCCGGTAATATCTTCTCCAGTTACGAATGCCCTCTTTCCATGCTACCAATTCAGCATCAGACAGTAGTACAGGCCTTTGGCGGGCCAGAACGGCCAGGGCTGTGGCGAGCATGAACTTTCGATCATTGGACATATTTGTCAGATGAATCCGGTAAGCTGCAATCCTTCCCGTATGCCCGTATACTTCAAAATACCTGCAAATCCGCAGATTCAGGTCATAATCTTCGCATCCCTTCAGCACCGGATCAAAATGAAAGGCAGGGAAAACGGAGCGCCTGTACATGACAGTAGCTTCCATCGCGATATAATTCCCCCTCAAAAGCGATCCGTAATGATCAGATTTTTTCTCCTCCTGTTTTTCTGTGGGCAAAAAATTTCCTGAAGTATCCACACGGTCGTGCCCCCCGGAAATAAATACAGCATTGGGATATTTACGGAACCATCCCAGATGTTGCGAGAGGGCATCCGGATACAGATAATCATCAGCATCAAGAAAAACAAGAAAGGCGCCACGGCTGTAGCAAACGCCTGTATTCCTCGCAATTGATATTCCGGACCTGGCAATGCGGATATACTTTACCTGCTCACCGAACCTGTTGCAAACGGATTCAATATCTTCCGTAGAACCATCGTCTACCACGATCACTTCGACCAACTGATAAGTCTGATCTATTGCGCTTTGAATTGCCTGTTCCAGGTAAGCCGGCGAATTATAGCAGGGAATGATTACGGAAACCAGATCATCAGCTTTTACTACAACCGGTTTATGGAGTTGGTATGGCATAAAGAAGGGCAGGCCATAGCCCGGGTCCTTCCTCCGGAAGTGGTAATAAAACCAGCCAGAAATAAATCCTTTGAACTCGGCATAGAGGTTGCCGCGGCTTTCTTTCCTTTTTATGTAACGATTTCCAAAGCGGCGAAAATAATACTCCGGTATGAGTTTTTTCAACCGCACTAAGTTCCCTTTTTGCTTAAACTTTTCATATTGTACAAGGAGGGAAGCGGTTTGTCCGCGCATATAAAGTTTTAGCTGCCGCGATAATGCAGCGCGGGATTCCCGGTGCGCATGAAATACATAGATGGATGGAACATACTTGCATTTCCATCCATTTGCCAGTATCCGGTACCATAATTCCGCATCTCCACTGCATCCTGCAGCGCCTGCATCCAGTCTCTCATCAAACCCACCGACCCAGTCAAATACTTCCCTCCGGAAAGCCATGTTGGCTCCTGCACCTATTTCTGAAACCTGTACCCCGATGGGCAAATGCCGATTGAAATAATCCCGGTCAAATATCCGGGGCAGGTATCCTTTATTGAATCCCCAATACCGTTCAAAAGTATACTGGGCAATCGTTTGCAGGCTTCTGGGGAAAACGATTCCCGTGACCGCCATTACGGATGGTTCTGTAAAGGCGTTTTTGACATTGCGTATCCAATCCCTGCTTACGGTCACATCATCATCGGTAAAGGCAATAAGCGGATGGTTGGCGGCACGTACTCCAGTATTTCGGGCGATGTCCAATCCTTTTCTCAATTCAGGAATATATTTTATATGCTTTAATTTTTGAATCAGGGTCCTGGTAAGAGAATCTCCGGGTGCATTATCAATCACGATCAGTTCAAAATCCCGGTCAGAATTATTCAGCAATGCATGAATGCATCTTTCCAGACTGTTTGTCCGGTTACTGGTACAGATGATAACGGATAATTTCAGATTAGTCGCCTCCTTCCTAATTGGTTCAGGGTGCTTCTCGTAAAAGGCCCTGGCAGGCTGAATGGCCGTTTCGATCATTTCCCTGTATCCTGATTCGGATCCAGGCAGATTTGTTTTGTCAACCCAGATATGGCCCATCGGGATAGGGCCCGACCACAATACCACAAAGGAATTAGCAGCGGGCAGAAGCAATGGTCCCGGTTGTTCCAGATTGATATGGTGAATATGATAAGGTTGGTAATTTTGCATATTACCTGTTGTGTTGCGGTGTCAACACGACCGGAAAATCCGGCCTTACTACTCCCGCCCATTTGCCGAACCAGGAACCATTTTCCCGGTAGTCCTCCACGTCAAAAGACAAACAGGATTCGAGATAAAACAACCTGATGATCGTATTCCTTACGAAAACAATAGAAATATAGTAAGACCCGTCATTTAAAAAATTTCCGGGGATCACACATTCCCCCCTGATCAAACCTTTTTCCAATGTATATCTTTTGGAAGGCAGGTCAAAAATAAAATCTCCTGCATAACTAAACAGGTGTATGCCTGTGATCAGGTCTCCTGGTTCCTCCACATCATACCAGAATTCAAACCTGATCCTCAAGGGTGTGCGGATATCAATGTATTGATGATGGTCGAGGAACTCCGGTAATAACTCTACTTTCTGCACCCGGATGAATTCATTTCCCGGCAAGGACCCATGCGTTGAATAATCATTTCCCAGAAATTGTTCCCTGCCACTTTTCAGATACTGCGCAATTACATTTTCCGGCGCTCCGGATGCAATGATTTCACCTCTTTCAAGGATCAGTGCCCGGTCGCAAAGATTCCGGAGGGCCTGCATATTATGACTTACAAAAAGAATGGTTTTTCCTTCTTCACCTGATACGGATTTCATTTTTCCCAAACATTTTTTCTGAAACTCCGAATCGCCGACGGCCAGCACTTCATCAATGATCAGAATTTCCGGATCCAGGTGCGCGGCAACAGCAAATGCCAGGCGCACATACATGCCGCTGGAATATCTTTTAACGGGAGTATCGAGAAATCTTTCCACGCCGGAAAAATCCACGATCTCATCAAATTTCCGGTCTATTTCCTTTTTCTTCATGCCCATGATATGACCGTTGAGATAAATATTCTCCCTTCCTGTCAGTTCAATATGAAATCCGGTTCCTACTTCGAGGAGGCTGGCAATCCGGCCCTTGCCTAAAATTCTGCCGGTGGTGGGAAGCGTGATTCTCGAAATGATTTTCAGCAAAGTGGATTTACCCGCACCATTTTTTCCGATAAATCCAACCACTTCACCCTGACTGATTTCAAAATGAATATTCTTTAATGCCCATATATGATTCTTGCTTAGCGGCGTATTGGAGAACGTTTCAGGTGATTTCCCGTACCACCAGTTTTTTACATCTTCCTTTAATGTTCCGGAACCCAAAACGCCCAGCCTGTAATATTTTGAAATGTTCTCAGCCTTGATCAGCATGTTTCCCATAAATTTCAGATTACATCCATGATTTGTATTTCCTTCCTGTTAAATAAGACGATGCCCAGCATGAGGATCAGGAAAGAACTTACGATACTGATCCCCAGATAAAATAAGGGCAGCGGACGGTGACTGAAAAATGCAGATCTGAAAGATTCGATCAGCGGTGTCAGGGGATTAAGCCAGAAGATCAGTTTATATTTTTGCGGAATGAGGGATGCCGGATAAACGACAGGTACGGCGAACATGAAAAGCCTCAGCAAAAATTGTAAAATATTCTCAAGATCCCGGTATTTGGCAGTGTATGCGCTTATGATCAGGCCGCACCCAAGTGCAAAAGCAGCTGTTATAAGAATGAAAACAGGGATGAGCAGCATACCTGCATTGGGATGGATATTTTTTCCACCCATCGCAAAAAACACATAGACGGCAATGAACAGGAGAAGCTGAATGGAAATCCTGAAAGAATGAAAAAGAATATAGCTTAGCGGCACAATCAGCCTGGGGAAATAGACCTTATTGAAAATATAGGCATTCTGCACAAACGTATACATCGTTGCCGTCAGGCAATCGGAATAATAGGTCCAGATAATTGTTCCGGGGAGATAAAAAAGAACCGGACGGTATATTGTCCGTAGGAATTTTTGCGACCCGGCTGAAGATGATGAAATAAACGAAGGTGGTAAATAAAGGCTGCAGGAACACCCAAACTGGTCCAAGAATAGTTTGCTGATAGCTGGCAATGATATCCCTCCGAACAAACCGCAGCAGTAAATCCTTATAATGGATGAGCTCTTTCAGGTTGACTCTGAACCATCCGGGGTTTGCTGTAATTTCCCATTGCCAGCCGGCATTTTTATCCATGTAAATTGGAATTCAGTCCTTTCCCGGAAAAGTAAAGCATTTTCAGCTAATTTAAAAAAGCTTCGCAGGCAGTCCGGCAAATGAAAAAGTCCTGCTTGAAACAGGACTTTTCTTATTCACAAAAAAAATTTGATCAGATTCTTTCTGAAGATGAACTTTCCAGTGTTTTAACATGTGCCAGCAACTCCTCTGAATCAAAAGGCTTTGCCAAAAACAGATCTGCTCCTGCATCATAGGATTTGTTTTCCGCATCCGGTATTCCCGACATAATAAAAACGGGTGTTTCCTTCAGATAACTATTTTTTACTTCCCGGCAAATATCCAATCCGTTTCCATGATCCAGTTTAATATCAAGCAGAATCAGGTCGGGCTGAAGTAAACCCGCAGTTTTCAGAATTTCATCGGCGTCGGAAAGAGGACAGATCTTGCAATTATATGCCTGAAGTAAGAATCTTAATCCATGCAATAAATCCAGATCGTCCTCTACAATCATTATTTTAAGCATAGGTTCCAATATATTATATTTATTATTACCTATTTAGTGCCAGAAAATATTCCGTTTAAAAAAGTCCCCTTTTTTCAATAGTGGGCAAGAAATTCCCCATAGCCATGGTTATGCGAAAAGACTGACCGGATCATTTACGATTCCCATTTATGGAAAGGCCGCCTTGCCCTTGAAATATTTTCGTTAGCTGATTTATTCATGGAAATATAAATGCCCGAATGGGCAATTCTATTTTTCAAGCCATTCGTCGAGCTTTTCATCGGTAATCCCGTCAGGATCCCGTGATCCGGGATCTTCGGTTTCTTCAAATGCATCGGAAGATCCGAGATGGGAACTTTCGATCTTTGAGGGAGAAAAAGGGTCGACGGCATTGTTGTTTTCTTTTTTCCTTCGCGGAACGACTGGCTTTTTATCTTCAGGCATCGGAATGGATTTATTGATTCATCTGAATGACTCCGACATCGGTTTGTTGTCCGTCAACCACTACAACAGCTTGCTTAAACGCGCTTCTGTAAGGAGGTCTTCCATCGATCATCAGGGTGTAGCTTCCCGGCTTTACATTTTCTATAACAAAATTTCCCTGAATCACGGGCGCATTCAGCGTGTCAGTTTTAGAAATGATCCAGGCCCGGATCCCGGCATCCGAAGGTGTCACAGATCCCCTGACAGGGCTGTTCCAATAATCGCGGAAGGCCATGCTCAGTATGATGGCAGCGAAAACGGCCGCCAAAAAGCCGGTAGTATAAAAGGAACGCATAGGTCAGTATTTATTGAATTGGAAATGCAATAATTATTCCCTTCCATCCTGGTCGTAATTTTGAACAGAAAGCGTATGGACAAGGATGAAATATTGATACTGGGTGCCGGGATATCCGGTCTTGTTGCAGGACGAATGCTTGTTCGGGCTGGAAAGCAGGTTACCATAATTGAAGCCAGGGGCCGGACGGGTGGAAGAATCTTAAGCATTCACCGGGATGGACAGGTTTTGGAGGCGGGTCCGGAATTTATCCATGGACATCTCAGGGAAACGATTTCCCTCCTGAAGGAATTCCGGATTGAATATGTTGAGACAAAGGGAAAAATGTATTTCGCCCGGGCTGGTCATTTTATGGAAGACCAGGAAAACGTGGAGGGCTGGGGACTGCTGACAAAGAAAATGAGGTCTTTGAAAACAGATCTTCCTTTTCTCCGGTTCCTGCTGGAAAATTTTGACGGAGAAAGCTACAGTGCGCTTCGTGAATCAGCCATCGGGTTTGCGGAAGGATTTGATCTGGCGGACGTGTCCCGGGCCAGTACGCTTTCGCTGATCCGGGAATGGAAACAGGAAGAAAATGCGCCTCAATTCAGGATTCCGGGGGGATACTCGCAGCTTACGGATGCACTTGCCAGGGAATTTACTTCCCTCGGAGGAAAAATCATCCTGAATCTGCCGGCCAATCATATAAAATGGGCGACCGGGGAACTGTGTATAACGGCAATGAATAACCGAAAATTACGGGCAAAAAGACTTTTAATCACCCTGCCGCTGGGTGTTCTGACTCATCAGCAAACCGGTGTTTATGGAATACAATTCTCGCCTGATATTTTTTCTACAAGAGAGGCGATGGAACAGATTGGATTCGGCAACGTAATGAAAATAGTTCTGCAATGGGAATCCCCATTTTGGAAACAGTTTGTTCCTGATGCTCAGTTTATTTTTTCAGGGGAAGAAATTCCCACCTGGTGGACGCAGGATCCGGTGGTTTCAAATTTGCTCACGGGATGGGTAGGGGGCCCGGGGGCCGGAGACTTTTCACGATTGGAGGATAAGGAGATGGTTGCCATAGCACTTAAAAACCTGTCGGCGATTTTCGGCATTCCGCAACGGGAATTGGAGCGCAAATTGATTGAGGCAAATGTATTTAACTGGCAAAATGAAATTTTTACCCGAGGTGGTTATAGCTATTCCTTCCCGGGTTCTAAAGGGGCAAGGGCCATTTTGCAGTCTTCCCTGGAGGGAACTGTTTATTTTGCCGGGGAAGCGTATTATGAAGGGCCCTATGGAGGAACGGTCGAAGCAGCCATTGCCAGCGGCATGGAGACTGCAAACGAAATGATCAGTCATTCAGAAACTGAATAAGCAGCAAACTATTCATATAAATCTGTTCCAAAATTGTGGATAAGAATCCATAAAAATAAGGTCATTCTCAAGTAAATTCACTTCTTATCCCTGAATCTTATGCACTACGTTGAGGATTTCCGAATTTCCGAAAAAGGATTTGTAAGTACGATCCATGTGCTTAGCGGTGGAGAAATCATTTATTCTGTGCATGATTTTATGAAAATAGAAAACAGGTTTTCCTGGGTGGATAAAAGGTTGCTGGTAACTAAAATTTTAGAGCTTCAAAAGAAAACAGACGACAGGAAACGTTCCTATATCGTTATTTATGAGGATGGAAACATGATCCGCGAATTCTTGAATGTGGATGCCCGGATTCCGCCTGCTTCCTTATTCTTAGCCTTGGGGTAAGAGAAAGATCCTTCACAAATCAGAATATTCGGTCCTGTGCATTTGAATGCTGTCGATATGTGAAACGGAAATATTACTCTCATAAAATGGATCGGCGGTTAATTTTTTCCATTCCGGATCACTGCCAAAGGCCTTCCAATGGGCCTCCCTTGATGCGCTGTTTTCAAAAACAATCATATACATTAGATTGGGCAGGCGGCTGCCGGACAATACTTCAGCATAAAAAACCGCATTAAAACCCAGGCGTTTAAAAAGGCCGATCTCACCGCCCTTATTAAACATCGTCACCTTCTTAAAATGAAGCATTTCAGTGGGGCTTTCATAACTTCTCAATTCATAAATGGTTTCAGCATTCACTTTAATTGCAGGAGGAGAAAGTTTTATGTGATCCGGAAATGCTTCCAGCAACGCAGATTCCACCCTGACAAAAGGAAGGTTACTGGTATCTGCTATCGCAAAGGGTTTTGCGGCGGACTGGTATTCCTTATCATTCTGCAGACTGATTTTTGCTTTTCGCCAACTATCCAGTGAAGGGTAGGTCACCAGCACATAGATCCTTTTTGTAGCAGCCGTATCATTTGCAATAGGCTTGAAGACACCAATAGAATGAAAGCCGAGCCGGTGCATGGCGGGCAGATAGGCATCTTTCAAATACTGATCAGTTGCCTGAACCTGATTTTCGGATTTAAGCAGGTAAGTGCGAATTTCGTAAATGTCTTTTTGCGCCATAACCGTATTACATAAAACATTCAATAATAAGAAAACTATTATCCGGGAGCCATACTTTATCATTGGTATATTTTTTCTGCCTTCAAGGCTTTTTCAAAAAGGATTTTCCGGAACCTGACATTTTTATTAAGTCATCTTCAGAGGATTGTTCTTTGTATTACACGGGTCCGGTTTGGCCAAAGCTATTCTCATCCTAAATTAAATACTAAATTAGTATATCGCATCCATCAACCATCAACTATCAACAAAAGAAAAGGCCGTCTCATTAAAGAAACAGCCTCAGAAGGACGGTTTAATGGTCGAATGGCCGAAAGACTGCCAGTGTTAATCGGAGGGGCTTGCAGAAGTTGATCTACCCAGAATTTTAGCAACGGCTGCGGACTTGGAATGAACATGCAACTTGGTGTAAATATTACAGATATGGGTGCGGATAGTACTTATGCTGATACAATATTTTTCCGCTATTTTCTTGTAACTCAGTCCGTCCACCAGGGAGAACAGGATTTCGTTCTCACGAACGGTCAGTTTGTATTCCTGCGTCTGATTTGTTGGCGCAGATTGAAAAGACTGGATCACTTTTCTGGCGATGCTGGCCGTCATAGGTGCACCGCCCAGGTAAAGTTCCCTGATAGCCAGTACGATTTCTTCTGGTGGCGTTTTTTTTAAGAGGTACCCGGATGCTCCCATCCTGATGGCATCAAAGATCTTTTCTTCGTCATCGAATACCGTAAACATCATAATCATCAGATCAGGAAAATTGGCTTTCAGGGTTCTTACGCCTTCTATTCCGGAAATATTGGGAAGACCGATATCCATTAAAACGATATCCGGCGAAGCATGACCGATATCACTTACCACATTCATGAGGTTATTGAGCGCAGCAACGCAGCTGATACCTTCGGTTTTATCAAACAGGTTAATCAGGCTTTTGCGCAAGGCCGGGTTATCTTCTACAATGGCCACCTTAATCATGGGATAAATTTCATTTTTTTTTGTGAGACCGGGGATCGGATAATGATCTGATTTATGAGAAAGGTACCGTTAGCAGGAGGAAAGTGCCGGTTTCGGAGCCAGACTCAATCCCAAGTGCGGCATTCATCAGTTTTGCCCTGTTTTTCATGCCATAGATCCCATTTCCCGGGAATTGCGCCAAAGCATCGAAACCTTTGCCGTTATCCCTGATTTCTATGTAAAGCTGCCGGTCATCAAAGCAGATATCGATGCCGGCCCGGGAGGCGCCCGAATATTTAACCAGATTATTGATGGCTTCTTTCAATATGAGGTATATGTGCTGGCGGTAATCCATCGGAATCTTTATCCTGTTGATTTCAGGCTGAATGCGGATATGGTAATCGATATTCCTGGCTTCAAAGAGGGTGGTTGCAAAATGTTTGACACGCATCATGAGATTTTCCAGCGTATCGTTTTTAGGATTGATACTCCAAACAATATCATCCATTCTTTCCATCAAAAGGATGGAATGGGTATTAATCTCGTTCATGGTAGCCAGGGTCTGCACAGAATCCCTTTCCCTGATGGCAAGATCGCTGAGTATAGAAATGGAACTGAGTGTTGAACCGATATCATCATGCAGGTCCTGGGCAATTTTGTTACGTATTTGCTGCAGCCGGGATTGAAGAAGTTCATTTGCCTTGAGCTGTTCAATCAGCTCCTGCTGTCCCCGGATCTTTTCTTTTTCCGAAGCCCGGGATTTATAGCTCAGGCCGGCAGTAAAAAAACATATTTCCAGGATCACGCCCGCCTGCGGAAAAATCATGATATTGGAGATCCCCAGGTCGATATGTTCATCATTTTGCAGCAGGGTGAAAACCAGGCCCAGGATGGCGCCCAATCCAACAAAAAAGCTTCCTGAAACAATATAATAAACGAGGACTTTTCTTCTCCCAAGCATAAACGTTATGAAAATGGCCGAAATGATAAAGATCATGGTTAGTACAATGGTCGAAATGAGGGTCTGTAATTGTTGATTGAAGCTGATAATAATAAACAGAAAATCGAATAAAGAATAAAACAGCAGGAAATATTCAAGCGGAACGATCCATTTGTTCAGGTTGGGAAATTGCTGTGGCATGTCAAGAAAACTTCTGACAAAGCGGAAATAAAAAAAATAGGGGAGGATCAGGAGGGTTTTTGAAAGATAGACCGTGAGGACCGGATACCTTGTAAAGAGGAGGTGGACCCCGAATACGGGCTCATACTTACTGAGGAAATAAAGGGCAATGAGTGCGAGGTAGATGAAATAATTCAGGTATTCATTCCGGCGTATAAGTAACCATTGGAAAAATACAAACAATAACTGGCACAATAAAAATCCCTGAAAGAGTGTCTGGAAAAAAAGAAAACGGGTATCTGTATCATAGCCCTGCATCACAAAGGCATTCAAATGATTATTATCGAGCACCTCTATATCATTAAAAAAAAATTCTCCGCTTCGTTGCCTCAGGCTGAGGAAGGCGGTTCCTTTCTGCCCCGGCAACAGCCTCAAGGGAATCGTTCCCGAAGCCTGCTCTGCCAGGCCGTCTTCCTGTTGCTGATTTCTAAGATGGCCCCTCGCAAGGTGCAGGAGGGAATTTTTGCCGGATATGAAATAGAGATCTGTATAATCGATGTATCCCGGATAGATGTGCAGGGTAAGGACTGAGTCTGAAAGATTCTCCAGGTCAAATTTTATCCAATAGGTGGTTGAATTTTCGGGATTAACCATCGAAGCCGAAAATTTCTTTTCAGGAAGTGAAAAAGAGTCATGGAATATCTGACCGAAGGATTTAGCATGGGTGGAGTCAGCGAAAAAGTAAGGCTTGCCCAGCGATAATTCACTGCCGAAGCCATGTTTTACCAAAATGGAATCTTGTTCGGACCGGGATTGGGCTATAAGGAGCGCCGGGCTAATGAGGAGCCAAAAAAGCAGTCGTACGGAAAACAATAAAATGTTTCTCTAAATGTATATAGAAATCGTAAATAAACCATCTTTGCGATTCACCCATATGTTTTTAAAATGAGTTACGCTTTCAGAGAAGACCGTTATGATAAAATGGAATATCGCCGTTGCGGGCGCAGCGGATTGAAACTGCCTGCAGTGTCGCTGGGTCTCTGGCACAATTTCGGGGACATTGACAACCAGCAGAATGCCCGCGATGTATTAAGGTTGGCTTTTGACAAAGGCATTACCCACTTTGATCTGGCAAATAATTACGGACCTCCCCACGGTTCGGCTGAAGAGAATTTTGGAAAGATATTCAGGCATGACTTCAAAGATCATCGCGATGAATTGATCATTTCCTCCAAAGCGGGGTGGGATATGTGGCCGGGCCCTTATGGCGACTATGGATCCAAAAAATATCTGGTGGCCAGTCTGGATCAAAGCTTAAAGAGAATGGGCCTTGAGTATGTTGATATTTTTTATCATCACCGCCCTGATCCGGATACGCCTGTGGAGGAAAGTATGTCGGCCCTGGATCTAATCGTGCGCCAGGGAAAGGCGCTCTATGTGGGTATCTCGAGTTATTCGGCGGAAGAAACAGAAAAAGCAGTCAGGATACTTCGTGGATTGGGCACGCCCTGTCTCATTCACCAGCCCAAATATTCCATGTTTGAAAGATGGATCGAAGACGGCTTACTGGACCTGCTTAAAAAGGAAGGGGTAGGGTGCATCTGCTTTTCTCCGCTGGCGCAAGGCATGCTTACAGATAAATATCTGAATGGCATACCGGAGGGATCAAGGGCCGGAAGTCATCGTGGCAATGGCGCAATAGAAGAATCCGCCATAACATCAGAAAAAATAACCCAGGCGCGCAAGCTGAATGAAATGGCAAAGCAGCGCGGACAGAACCTGGCACAAATGGCCCTCTCCTGGGTCTTAAGGCACCAGGCAGTCACATCTGTACTGATCGGTGTCAGCAAGCCCGCACAACTCACTGATTCAATCCACTGCCTCGGGAATTATGCTTTCAGTGACGCAGAGTTGAAGAAGATTGACGCGATATTAAAAGCGTAATTTCCTAAAAAACTTCCCCGAGATTCACAAAAAACCCTCTTGAACCCTGGCGACCCCATCCGTAATCTATGGCGATATTGGTGCGTGAATATTTGTTCAGCTTGATCCGGAATCCGAGACCTCCGGCAGGTGCAGCGGATTCGAACCTCCAGGTGTTTATCTCAGAAAAGCTTTGGAGGTTGCCAAACAAAACCATACCGAGCAATCCGTTTTTTGTTAGCCGGACCCGGTATTCTGTTTCCGCGTCAACCATATTATTACTTCTGAATCGTCCCTGGATGTATCCCCTGCCTGTATTATATGCTTTATCCCAACCCGTACTCGGCAACATCAGGTAAGGCGGTTTGCCGCTAAGTGTAAACCAGTTGTAGCTCCATAGAGCAAGGATATTCGGAGAGTTGGCCGGAAAAGGGAAATAACCCCGCCATTCCGCATGCAGTGCATTCCAGTTAGCATCAGATCCTAAAAATTTAAATCTCGGATTCAGGGCGATATTCGCATAGGTTCCAGAATACGCATTGATCGGATTATCGCGCGTATCTCTCAGCGCGTGTAGAGAAATGCCTGATGATATGGCTTGTTTTGAAAATCCGTATTTTTCAAAATCTGTAACCGGATAGCCATGGGGAAGCAGTTCCGTCACGCCCCAGAAATAGTCCAGGTGATAGCCTCCGCCGGCATAAATATTAGAGGCTACAGGGAAAAGGATCGATTCGTGAAACTTAAAATATTGAAAATCGACTTGGGTTTGATCCGCAGGGCTTGTATGCATGCCCAGGCCATAGGTGAATGAAGGATACTTTAAATATCGCCAGTCAGAAATCAGCAGAGCCCGGTTATGTTTAAAATAAAACGCGGATTGGACTGGAATGATCACCTGATTCCTTTGTGTATAAGAGATGCCAGCGAGGAAGGTGGACGGAAAGAGGGTATCTTGTTTTTTTCTTTTATAAATGATCATATTGGCACTGACGAGCACAGCGAATTCGGTTTGCAAAGTATATCCGATCGCAGGTAAAATTCCGATATGGATGTGGTGATGAACTGAAATACTGTCAGCATGCACAGTGTGACTATGAAAAACATGCTGAAAAATATCGGGAATATCTTTAGCACTGTCTTCCGGGTCCTGATTTGCGGATGATTGTGCGAACAGCATGAAAGGAATAAGGAGCAGAAGGGTAACAGTCAGGATTCTTCGAAGCATACGCAGGGCAGTGGTTAGTCTTAGCTTCTAAGATAATCATTTCAGTATAATGTCAATCCACATTAATAGCAGCAGCCTGTATTTATTCCTGAATTGTTTTTTGTAGTACTTGCCAGTGTCGCAAATCAAAAAAGAAACTGCCCTGATCAAGGAGTTTTTTGCTGAATTGCTTTGTTCATTGAATGAAAATGTTGCTTAGCACGGCCCGAATGGAATTTTCTCTGGTTCTATTTTCCCGGATATTTTGAATATAGAAAATCCATGGCCGCGCGGCCAGGCAATTTCTTCGCAACCGGATGCTCACTTAGTATCATTGTGATCGCTTCCTTTGCTGAAAAAGCAGGCCAGGGAGGCAATTGATCTCCATTAGGATCACCCGATTTTACAAAATTCACCCAGTAACCGCTCACGATTTCTTCCAGCTGCCTGTCAACCGGCTCCCAGGGGCGCTGAATGCTGTCCAGGTTATGCAATGCATACCCGATTTCTGCCGAATGATAGGCCCCAAATTTTTTCTTATCACCAATGGCAGGCGGCTTGCGCGTGAATAAATAAAGAAATGTTTTTGCGTTGTTATTTTCATTTTGTTTTAATGCCCAGATATATTGGGGAATACCAATGGTTTTATCAACACTGAATGCGATTTGCGATGCCAGGGATTGAGCATCGGTGGATGAAGGAAAGTAGGTTGAAAAAAGGGCCGAATCGGGACCAAATTCGCTCCCCTCCCTGGTGAACTCCTCCTTTCTTTTTATCCCAAGTAAAAACCCTTCATCCGAGTTCCATCCGGTTAAGAATGGGACATGGGTCTGCTTTGAGGTTTTATAAATCTCTGCAATGGATGCCGGCATCACGTATCCATCTGCTACGGGGAAATAAAATCCCGATGCTTTTTCAAGGCTGTCAGCGGAAAGATTTCTCAGATCCTGTATATTATTTGCTTTTAGTTTTGCTGATAAGGCCAATCCGAGTTTCTCTGCTGCAGCCAGATTCTTCATGCTGATCACCGGGTTCTCCAGAACCATGGAACCGCTTTCAGCAATCGCCCCCCGAAACAGCCCTTTTGCAAGCGGGGATGCCAGTAAACAATTTACGCTGATGGAACCGGCAGATTGTCCTGCGATCGTCACTTTTTCCGGGTCGCCGCCAAATGCCTGAATATTTTTCTTAACCCAATTCAATACGGCAATCTGATCAAGCAAGGCGTAATTGCCGGAAGAGTGATGTGGGTTTTCGGCGCTGAGTCCGGGATGGGAAAAAAAGCCAAAGATTCCCAGGCGGTAATTAAAAGACACAAAGACGATTCCCTTTTTTGCCAGCGCCTCCCCAGAATACCCTGAAGCAGCTGCACCTCCGGAAAAAAAACCACCTCCGTAAATCCAAACGAGCACCGGCCTTTTTTCCCCTGCTGATTTAGCTGCCGTCCAAATATTGAGATAGAGACAATCTTCACTTAGTGGTTGTTTGGGAACTACAAATTCAGGGCCGATCATAAAAAATGAAACTGGCTTTGGTTGCATAGGGCTTGGCCCAAATGCCAGGCAGTTCCTGATTCCTTTCCATTTCCCGGCAGGCTGGGGAGCTTTCCAGCGGAGCGGACCAACCGGGGGTGCTGCAAAAGGAATCCCCTTGTAGGCAGTGACGCCCGTGTTAGCATTATAGAGGCCTGCCACCAAACCACTTTCAATCCGGATCGGATCGGAAACAGGCCTGCCCGCCTGATTAAATGCCATCAAGATGGAAATGATCAATAAAAAAAACAAAGTCCAGCTTTTCATTCTTGCACTTGATAGAAGTTTCCAATTTTATTTTCTCAGGCCGGCTGCAACATTTCCATAGGGTTATCCGTCTTCTAAAGATAGGACTGAATGAAATGTGATGAGCAGGTCGACATGAACCAATTTTTCCTGATTCCATTACCTCTCCAGGTTTTGACCGGCCAGCGGCAGTAAAGGCCTGAATGGTAAAACCTGGTCTAAAATTTTAACACCGTTTATGATAAAAAACTATTTCATAGTAGCCTTCCGGAATCTTTGGAAGAATAAGGTTTCATCAGTTATCAATATCTCGGGACTGACCATCGGCCTTACCAGTTGCCTGCTCATTGCATGTTATATCCGTCATGAGGTTAGTTATGATTCATTTCAGAAGAATGGGAAACGGATAGCCAGGGTAATTATGGAATACCGTTTTGATGGCGGCGGAGAATCCAATAAGGGAAATTTCACGAGCGTTCGGGTTGCATCCGTTTTTAAGAAGAATTTTCCCGAGGTGGAATCAGCAGTAAAAATGACGGAGCAGCAGAACATTGTCAGGCATGGAAATAAACTTATCGATGAGAAGCGGTTTATGTATGCTGATTCAGGTTTTTTTTCTGTTTTCTCCTTTAAACTATTGCAGGGAGACCAGTATAAAGTATTAGCTGCTCCCAAGGACCTGGTCCTTACTGCGTCAACAGCAAAAAAATATTTCGGAAATGAAGATCCGGTTGGAAAATCTTTGACTGTGGGAACGGACAATGATTTATACCTGATTACCGGGGTTATGCAAGATTGCCCTTCCAATTCCCAGATCAAGTTCGATTTTCTCGCATCGTTTTCTTCCTTAGGCATTGGCAAGGAATATGAAGCAACCTATTGGGACGCCAACTATACCACCTACCTGTTGTTGGAGAATGAGAGTTCCCGTTTAAGCCTGCAGAAAAAAATCCCTTCATTCATGAAAAAAGAAATGGAAGGGCAGGGTGCCACGGTTAATTTTTTCCTGGAGCCTTTTGATAAAATCCATCTTCATTCTGAATTCGATGGATTTGAGCCTAACAACAGCATCGGTTTTATTTATATCCTGGCTGCCGTTGCACTGTTGATATTGATTATTGCCTGTTCCACTTACATCAATCTTTGCACGGCGCGCTCCATGGAGAGAGCAAGGGAAGTGGGCGTAAGAAAAGTGATCGGGGCGGATAAAAATCAGCTCTTCTGGCAATTCATCGGAGAATCAGGTGTTTTATGTTTGATTTCAGTTGCGTTTAGCCTGTTACTGGCGGCCTGGCTGATGCCCTATTTTAACCAGCTGACGGAAAAACAATTGCAATGGAAGGAATTATTTTCATTTCTTTTCCTTGGGTTTTCTTTTCTTATTGCGATTCTTGTCAGCCTGGTGGCAGGATCTTATCCAGCCCTTATTCTAACCAGGTTCCAGCCTGTAAAAGTGCTCAAGGGATCGTTTAGAAATACGGGGTCAGGACAGTGGCTGAGAAAAGCATTGATCATTTTTCAATTCGCGATTTCCCTGTTCCTGATCGTCTCTACGCTTATCATTCAAAAGCAACTATATTATATCCAGCATAAAAAATTGGGATACGAAAAGGAAAGGGTCCTCGTGTTGCCGATGGAAAATAAAATGCTCGGCAGCCTCTCATTAATTAAACAGGAATTTAAATCGGATCCGGACATTATCAATATTTCCCGCTGCGTGAGCACGCCTGTGACCATCGGCGGTGGTTATAACATGCGTTCGGCTCTCATGCCGGCCGGCCAGCAATTTGCTGTTACCGGCAACCCGGTGGACGAAGATTTTGTCAAAACAACCGGTTTGGAAATGATTGCCGGAAATGATTTTACAGAGCAGGACATTAAAGACGTAGCAAGCGATAGCCAAAGCAAAAGAATATATCATTTTATTTTAAATGAATCGGCAGCCAGGCAATTAGGATGGACACCTGAAGCTGCCGTTGGTAAAAAAATGTTCCTGGATGAATCCCGTCCGGGTTTTGTAAAAGGGGTTATAAAGGATTTCCATTTTGAGTCCCTACATAAAGCGATCAGGCCCCTGGTTTTGTTCCCGGAACTCAGGGGGAGGCAATTGCTTGTTAAGTTAAGCGGGCATAACCTGCCGCAAGCCCTTGCTTTTCTTCAGACAAAATGGAAAACTTTGGTGCCCGGCAGGCCCTTTGAATATCACTTTCTGGATGAAGATTTTGACCAACTCTATAAGGCTGAAATTCGTTTGGGAGAAGTCATGGATTTGTTTTCATTCATTGCGATTACCCTGGCATGCCTGGGATTGTTCGGATTATCTTCCTATATGGCGCAGCAGCGCACCAAAGAAATCGGAGTTCGTAAAGTGCTGGGCGCTTCATTGGGTCATATTGTAGTCATCCTATCCCGCGACTTCGTCAAACTTGCTGCAATAGCGCTTCTGATCGCATATCCTGTTTCCTGGTGGGCAACAACAAAATGGTTGCAGGATTTTGCCTACAAGGCCGCGGCCGGCTGGACGATTTATCTGGTTTCGGGATTTGCAGTACTTGCACTTGTCATATTAACGGTTGGTTTTCGCGCCATCAAGGCAGGATTGTCCAACCCGGTAAATAGTCTTCGTTCTGAGTGAGAATCGTTGTTTTATCGTGCTCATGGCTACTGATCTTAGCTGTTATCAGGACCTCTTGTTTTCAAAAGAGCGTGGATATGCGAAAAATGTATTATATTTGCAGTTCTGTATGTTATGACTCTTACTGCGTATTCTTTTGAGTGTTTATTTCTCTCCAGAGTTTTCCCCGTGAAAGTTTAACGTAAGGCAGGTAAAGTACCCTGATTCAGAGGTAGCCTTACCACATTTTTTAATTAATATATTTCAAATTGTTATTTTCAGAACTAGGCCTCATTGAGCCTTTGCTCAAGGCTGTAGCCCATGAAGGCTATAAAATTCCAACCCCAATCCAGGAACAAGCTATCCCGGTGGTTTTAGCTGGCAAGGACCTTCTCGGTTGTGCGCAGACCGGAACCGGGAAGACCGCTTCTTTTGTTCTGCCTTTATTACAGCGTATGCATGCACAAAGAGAAGCTGCAGCTGCAAAGGGCCATTCAATCAAAACGCTTGTGTTAACACCGACCCGCGAACTGGCAACTCAAATTCATGAATCCATAGGGACTTATGGAAAGTTCCTCCACTTTAAGTCTGTCGTTATTTTCGGCGGCGTGCCGCAATCCAGGCAGGTTCAGGAATTGCGCAGGGGATGCGATTTTGTGGTAGCCACCCCGGGCCGACTGATGGATTTACTTAATCAGGGTGTTTTATCCTTAAACGGAATTGAATATTTTGTGCTGGATGAAGCCGATCGTATGCTGGATATGGGCTTTGTGGATGAAGTAAAACGCATTATTGCAAGATTACCTAAAAAAAGGCAGACACTATTCTTTTCGGCCACTATGCCTCCTGCCATTCTTTCCCTGGTTCAGATCTTATTGACGAATCCCGTGGAAATTTCGGTTACTCCCGAGTCAAAAACCACAGAATTGGTTGAACAGTCTCTTTATTATGTGCAGAAATCGGAAAAGCGTTCTCTGCTGCATCATCTTCTAAAAGAAGGCGGAAGAAAAAGTGTGCTTGTGTTCACAAGAACCAAGCATGGCGCCGACCGGGTAGCCAGGGACCTGAATCGTTCAGGTTTTCAGGCGACCGCCCTGCATGGGGATAAGACCCAGCAAACAAGGGAAAGGTCATTACAGGGCTTCAAAGACGGGAAATTGCAGATCCTGGTCGCGACTGATATTGCAGCGCGCGGAATTGATATTGACGAACTTGGTTTGGTGGTCAATTTTGATTTGCCGAATATTCCGGAAACTTATATCCACCGGATAGGTAGAACAGGGAGGGCAGGATCCACAGGAAAGGCAATTTCTTTCTGTGATTATGAAGAAAAAATTTATCTTAAGGATATTCAAAAATTGATCGGTCAAACGGTTCCCGTAGTGAGCGATCATCCCTTCCATGTTAAGCTCATGGAACCCATGTCGGTCGCAGTAGCGCCAACATCCGGATCATCCGGCCGTTCTGCAGGCGGCGGGAGACGATATGGAAGAAAATTTTCGCAGCGTTGATGATTATTACGGCAGCATTGATGACTTTTGCATATGCGCACTGCGTCCATTAAATTAATATTGACCGGCGCCACAGGCATGGTAGGTGAGGGTGTATTGCATGAGTGCCTGCTTTCGCCGGAAATAGAGTCTGTTTTGTCAGTATCCAGAAAACCCTGCGGACTGCAGCATCCCAAACTCCGGGAAATTTTGTTAGGTGATTTCTTCGATCTCTCTGCAATCGAATCCAGGCTTCAGGGTTACAACGCTTGTTTTTTCTGTCTTGGTGTTTCTGCTGTCGGCATGAGCAAAGCCATGTATGAAAAGCTGACATATGAACTTACCATGAGATTTGCCGGCGTTTTAAGCAGACTGAATCCTGGAATGACATTCTGTTATATTTCGGGTGCAGGAACTGACGCCGCCGGGAAATTGCATTGGGCACGTGTTAAGGGAAAAACAGAAAATGATTTACAGAAACTTTCTTTTGGTGAGGTTTATCTGTTTCGTCCCGGCGCTCTAAAACCAACAAAGGGATTGAAAAATACCTTGCCTTTTTATAAATGGCTGGGCTGGCTTCTTCCGCTGCTGGAGATCATTTTTCCATGGCGCGTAAGCAGCCTCGCAGCATTAGGCCGGGCTATGATTCATGTTGTTATCCGGGGTTATCCAAAGAAAGTGATTGAAGTGAAAGACATTTTGACCATAGCTAATAATCCATAAGTAATAACTCATAACCCATAACTCCTTCCCCGGATTTCAAAGTTTAAATTAGTACGCATGAATATTTCATTAGCAGGGAAATATGCAGTGATTTGCGGCAGCACGCAAGGCATAGGATTTGCTGCCGCAAAAGAGCTTGCGGAATCGGGCGCCAATTGCATTTTAATAGCAAGAAACGAATCTGGTTTGGTAAAAGCAGTTGAAGCATTGCCGCGGAATGAAGGACAACAGCATCGTTATATAACAGCTGACTTTTCGTATAGGGATCAGGTGCGCAATGCAATAGAAAATATTGTCAGCAACACAAAAGTGGAGATCCTGGTGAATAATACAGGAGGTCCAAAAGCCGGACCTATCATCGAGGCCGTGCCGGAGGCCTTCGAAGAGGCTTTTCGGCAGCATTTGGTTTGCAATCAAATATTGTCCCAGGCTGTGATACCTGGAATGCGCCAGGCGGGTTATGGCAGAATAATCAATATCATTTCAACTTCTGTAAAAACTCCGCTTCCGAACCTGGGTGTTTCCAATACGATCCGTCTTGCTGTAGCATCCTGGGCGAAAAGTTTATCCAATGAAATTGCGAAATATAATATTACGGTGAATAATGTGCTTCCTGGTTTGACGGACACCAGGAGACTTCAAAGCCTTGTTAAACAAACAGCCGATGCGGAGAAAAGGGATATAACTGCTGTGGAGCAGCAAATGGTTCAAAGTATCCCGATGAAGCGCTTTGGCAGTCCGGCTGAAATTGCCAATGTCATCGCATTTCTAGCTTCACCGGCAGCATCTTATGTAAATGGAACTAATATAGCTGTGGATGGTGGCAGAACGGCGGCATTTTAAATTTGAATGCCTGCGATACTGGGAGCCTTGTTGTCTGATATCAAATTGGAATTAAGAAACATGAATCTTTACTTTATCAGCGGTTTAGGTGCAGACAAAAGAGTATTTCAAAAATTGCATATCCCGAAGGTCTTTACCATTCATTATATTGAATGGGTTGCTGTAAGCCGCGACGAAACACTTACTGAATATTGCGATAAACTGGTTTCGCAAATCGACCTTAACGAACCATTCGTGCTGATCGGCCTCTCCTTTGGAGGCGTAATTGCCATTGAGCTTTCCAAAAAAATAAAACCGGAACTGATTATACTCATTTCGAGCATTGGCCGCCCCGAAGAAGCTGGGAAAACCAATATTATTCTGGGCAGGTTCAAACTGTATAAGATCATTCCCATCGGCTCCTTCCTTGTTCCTTCGCCTGTGCTGTTCAGGTTATTTGGCGCGCATACCAGGGAAGAGAAAACCCTGTTGAAGAATATCGTCCACGATACAGATCCAGCTTTCTTCCGTTGGTCGCTGAACCATTTATTTAGCTGGAAGAACGAATGGAAGCCGGAACGGATACTGCATATTCATGGCACCAAAGACAAGATTATTCCCTATAACGAGAATATGCAGGCTACTAAAGTAATCGGAGGAGAGCACCTGATGGTGTACAGCAGGGCGGAAGAGATAAGTGAATGGCTAAGGCTGAACCTGCAGGAAACCGGGACTTCATCTTCCCAGCGATAAAAGGGATTAGAATTCAAATGTTTTCACACCGGGATCATTCAAAATATATTGAACGAAGAGGAGATGGTTTTTTTCGGAACCTCTTGCTATCCATTCCCCGGTGATTAGATTCTCAGATTTTGTTTCCTTGCTTCTCTTGAATGTCAAATGATGTCTTTTGAGACACTCTTCATAATTATACAGCGTTTTTTCCCTGTATTCGCAAATAATTTTATAGTTCCGGGTTTGGCTGACCCGGTCAATCCATCCTTCCAGCCTGCTGAATAAAAATAGCATCGCTAATATCAGGGCACAGGCTATGATGGAAATGGATTCATAGCCGGCACCGATCCCCATGCCCATGGCAGCAGTTGCCCATATCATGGCCGCGGTGGTAATGCCGTTTACGCCAAAATCGCCTTTAAAAATAACACCGGCGCCAACGAATCCAATTCCGGTTGCGATATTAGATGCGATCCGGTCAGGATTTCCATTAGCACCGATCAATTCCGAAAATATGGTGAAAAGCGTGGACCCCAGGCAGATGAGTGTCAGGGTTCGGAATCCGGCCGACTTGCTTCTGTATTCTCTTTCAGCGCCAATGATTCCACCGATCAATAAAGAAATAACTAATTTTTCAACAATACTGTCTGGCAAAGGCATGGCGGGTTATTTATCGGGACGAAAGTTCGTCATTGCCTCCGAACTTTCCAAGCGGATAAAACCGCGGACAGGCAGATTTCCCCGGCTATTCCTGCTTTCCATATTTTTCAACCACCTGCATGGAGCCGTCTGCGCTGGCTTTAACTGTAATCCAGTCCTTCTTATCCTCCAGTTTCACATAATAGAGGGTTTCTGTTTCTGTGGTGGTTTCAGTGATACCAAAAATATTCTTATCTCCGTATTTTTTATGGAGCTCCCAGGAGAGATGAATAGGCAGTAAATCTGCGCTTTTGAAATAGCGGACGGAACTCAGGAAATTTCCATCATGATCGTATTCGATCTCGGAGAGAATGGCATTTTCCGTAAAATGAACAAAGTAGTGATCTCCATTCTCCTTCCATTCCACCTGTTGCGCCAAAGGAAAAGCATCGCGGAAAGCTTTAATGAGTTTTTCATTTATTTCAAGGGGCCTGCTGTTTGCGAATGCAGGTAGTTGCATCATGAGCGCAAGAAAGCAAACGAGTTTTACAAAACCTGTTTTCATACGTTATCGTTTTGAGGTGGAAAATTTAATACCGCTATAAATATATACCAGGAGCATGCGTGAAGTCAAGCAGAACTATTCTAACGGCAGCGACCAAAAGGATTGCAAATGAAAAATAAAAATCGTGCACGACGAACAGGAATAATTAACCCTCTAATCTGCAAAATTCATTGCTGAGTAGCATTGTATTTTCTTTAACGTTTGTAAACGAAAAAAAAACTTGAGGATCAGCGGTAAAAAGATTTTTAATAAAACAGAAAATCCAACTGACAGCAATTCGCCGGAACCATTTATCTCAGAAATCCGGCATTTTAATAAACGTGAAGGAAGTATAATATGCAAAAATTTTGACAGGACTGATTCCCAAGCTGGGAATTTACCCGGAATCATATTGAATACTAATGTATTAACAAGTCATTTCTTCGCAACCTTTTTATCGTAAATTACGTAGTACTAGCCTGTATAAGCCCTGCTTAATTTCCTTCCTATAGAAACCAACTGTTCTACACGTAACCGCAACAATACATTGTCTGATGAGGTGCAGGTTGGTTGTTTTGTTTCTGTTTATTTGCTTCCGGTCTTTTTCCCAGTCGCAAACCTGTCCGGTTAATATCAATTTTGCCAGTGGCGATATGACGCACTGGTATGCGTATACCGGGAATAACCACCAGGGCAATGGTCAGGGTGCCATCCAGCAACGTTACGACTCCACGAGTCTCGCTCCCTCAGGTACGATAGGAGCCAAGACAGAACCCGAATTCGACCTGGGAAATGTCCGCGGCATCCAGGTGCTCACGGCCAGGGGAGGAATAGATATGTTCGGTGGTTTTCCTACGATTCCAACAATTAATGGTTATAATTATAATTATTCCATCCTGCTGGGATCCACATCCATCACCAGGGGGAATGCTGATGGTACCGGCGGAGGCGGATATATCAGGGGCGTCAGTTACAATATAACCGTACCTCCCGGCCCGGCCACAGTACCATATACCATGACTTATGCCTATGCAATGGTTTTGGAGAACGGAACGCATATATCCAGTGAGCAACCGCTTATTTCTCTTACGCTCAAAACGAAGGACAGTGTGATCAGCTGTGCTTCTCCGAGTTATTATCTCCCCACTTTCAACAATGTGACCGAAGGGGGAAGAGGAGCTACGCTTGATAGCGCGACAGCTAAACATAATGGGTTTGTCGTGAGCCAGGTGCCATCTCCAAATGAGAATGTTGATCCGACCGGAGCCTCCGGCTTTCTTCGCGACGTGTGGGTTAAAAACTGGACCGAGGTAACTTTCGATCTTTCACCATACCGCGGCCAGCAGGTGAGCCTCACATTCGAAGCTGACAATTGTGTGCCGGGAGGTCATTTTGCATACGGTTACATCGCGATCCGGAATGATTGCGGGGGTTTAGAGATCAGCGGTGATTCCCTTATATGCTACAATACAGCTGTGACTTATTCCGTGCCTGCCCTTGCCGGTGCAACCTACGACTGGATCGTTCCAGGCACCTGGAGCCTTCTCTCCAGCGACACCAGTAATATCATCACAGTCAAGACGGCCACAGCAGGTGGTACCATTGCAGTCCGGGAGAAAAACAGTTGTGCAAATCTGACCGACACGATCCAGATCAAAACGCTTCCTTCGCCGGTAGGAGGAACACTTGACGGCTCGACGGCTGTATGTGCAGGGGATAATACAAGCACACTGAACCTGGTCGGATACTCCGGCGTTATCGGAAACTGGCAGGCTTCAACGGACAGTATTGCCTGGTCGGCTATTCCTGATATCACGCCACAATACATAGCGGAAAATCTCAACGCCACGACCCTGTACAGAGTGGTCGTGGGCAAAGGAAATGTTTGTCCTCCAGACACGAGCAGTGCGGCCACGGTAACTGTGGATCAAAAAACAGTTGGCGGAAAAGTTGATCCGGCTGTCTCAACATTATGTTCGGGACAGACTGCTGGCGAGACCCTGACGCTTTCGGAGAATCTCGGACTTGTACTCGACTGGCAGTATTCAGTTGACGGAATTAACTGGACTAGCCTTAATCCGGCGGACGCAACAACATCCAATACAGTCGCGGGAATTACGCAAAATACCCAGTTCCGGTCCATTGATAAAAATGGGGTTTGCCCTGCGGACACGAGTTCACCTGCCAGCATCGCATTTGATCCGGTTTCCTATCCGGTGGCCGAGACGGAGCCTGCAGATACGACAATCTGTTTTGGAACCACAGCAACTCTTGACGCCAGTATTGATGTGGGAACCAGTTATACCTGGACCGGAGGCAGCAGCGCAAATATCGGCGGCACTCCATACCCGTTTACCAGCCAGGTTTCACCGTTGACCACGACTGATTATGTACTGGCTGTGTTGAATCAGGGCTGTCCGAATCCCCTCCTGGATACTTTTCATGTGCATGTTATGGCGCCCGTGGTTGTTGATGCAGGAAGAGACACTTCGATTGTGGTTGGAGAACCATTGCAGTTGCAGGCATCCTCCAGTGATCCCGGGCCGGACACATTCCTGTGGTTACCCGCAACAGAACTAGACAATCCTGCCATAGCAGACCCGGTGGGCACCTACAACCTAAATGATAATATCATTAAGTACACGGTGAAAGCCACTACACCTTTCGGATGCTCCGGGGAAAGTTCCATTACGGTAAAAGTATTTAAAACCAAACCGGATATTTTTGTGCCGAATGCATTTACACCGGGCCTTGCGATCAATCCCGTGTTCCGGCCGATTCCTGTGGGCATATCTTCACTTCAATACTTCAGGATTTATAACAGACAGGGTGAACTCGTCTATAGCACATCTTCTATCGGCAGCGGTTGGGACGGTAACCTGAATGGCGTACCCCAGGCTTCCGGCGGGTTTGTCTGGATGGTGAAAGGAACAGACTATAACGGCGCTATCATTGCCAAAAAAGGAACGATGGTGCTGATCAGATGATGCCTTTATGAAAGTTTCCATGATCTAACAAGCCTTTAACCTCATTTAGCATTTCTCTTGTTCCCGGTGGAACTAATTTACCGGCCAAACGGGTTTTATGAAAAGCTTAATGCTATTCTGCGCAATATTATCCGGCGCCATTTTGTACAGCAGTTGTTCCCGCAAGCTTATGCCGGAAGGACATTTCCAGGATTCGCCAGTGATTGTTGACGGTAAAATCAATGACTGGGGTCTTCCACTTCGTTTCAGCAATCCGGAATATACCATGCAGTATGCCGTTACCAATGACGATAAGAATATTTATATATGTGTTTATTCAAAATACGAAGGAATGCAATTGCGTATGCTTAAAGGTGGCATGACCTTATATTTTGATCCTAAAGGCAAAAAGGATAAAAAGATGAGCCTGGTTTTTCCCATAAAAAAACCGGTTGATCCAGCAGAAAACAGAAATGGAAATCCAATTCGCAATGCTGATTGGAAATCCGAAATTGACGAATTGCTGCTTCAATCTGACTACTACAACAGCACCGGTCTTCTAAATATAGGGAGCGGGCAATTCGGTATAAACGATAAGAAAAACAATATCCAGGTAGCAATCAGAATGAATGAGGATAGCAGTCTGGTTTATGAAGCCGCCGTGCCCATCAGTTATATCCTGGGCACCGATTTGAAACCAGGATATGTTACAGAAAATTTCAACGTAGGCGTCACAGTAAATCAGCTCCCTCAAAGAAATTCCAATAACGCTTACCATCCACGTTCATCATACGGAGGCGGCATGAGAGGCATGCGAATGGGTGGAGGAGGGGGAGGCAGGAACTATGGATCAGGAAATAATCCCAATGCCAAACCTGAAGAGAATTGGTATGCATTCCGGCTTGTATATAAAAAGGTCTGAGGAAGTGTTTAACCAGGGCTCTATTGCTCTAACCTTAAATACCCAATTGACAGCTTTTGAGCAAAATCAATTCCTGCATTTGAAGTAGCATAAATAACAACCCAATCATTGCCGTTAGTGATATCTGCAGCATTACCGTTATTTGTAGAATAAAAGAGTGCCTCATCCATCAGTTTTATTGAATCATAAGGCACATAGGGAATGATTTTCCAACTGCTTATATCATTGCAGTTACCATTGAATGGACAGAAGTTTAGGATATCGGGCGTGCTGGATACAAATGGATCAAATAGAATTGAAAGACCACCAGGACTATTTAAATTGAGATAGGTCAGTGAACCAACTGTAGAATCCCAGGGTATTCCATCAAATTCATCTTGGAATTTTCGCTTAATCGTAATGGCAACCGTGTCGAAGTTGACATTTCCGTGATCATCCCGCACCTCTAAGCTAAATTGGTGAATAGTGTTCTTATCGAGACCAAATTCATAAATATATACCTCGGAAGTATCGGCATTCGGTGAGACAATACGGCTCTGGGCCGCATCGATCTCTGTCCACGAATAGAAAACAATCTGACCAGCAGAATCATGAGATGCTCTGCCATTCAGGAACGCCTCATATTCAATTCCTGTAACCGGCAGGGGCATGCTGATAACGGTGTCTAAACCAGCATTGGCCACGAGCGGATTAGGTGGTTTGGGTGGAAGACTTATATTATGATTGTGCTTATTGCAATCAAAAAAAAGATGGTTGCCAGTGAAATCAGGAAAAATGACTTTTTCATGATCAAGGGATTAAGGTTTAATCAAAATGGCAGAACTACTTCATCCAACCAGATTCAAATAAGTATTTGATTCCGCCTTAAATAAAAATAGCTCTGCGTGAGTCAATAAATTTATATAAAAAAAATCAAATATGAACCGTTTGGTATGACATATAGTTTCTGCAACAAGAGAAGGGAGTCAGTATTCAAGTAGATGGAATAAAAAAACCTGACCGGAGTCAGGCTAAGTGCCCAGAACAGGAATCGAACCTGCACATTGTTGCCAATACCAGATTTTGAGTCTGGCGCGTCTACCAATTCCGCCATCTGGGCTATTGTAAAAAAGCAATGGGCAGCAAATGTAATTGTTTCAGGATAAAAAGTAAAGAGATAGTTAATCTACTGATTGTAAACAAAATAGCCATCCGGAATTTGCTATCTGACCGCTATGGATTTGGTCTATTTCCTTAAAAATGAGAGAATGTTTCTTAATACAGTAACAGACACTCCGGCTGCTTTACATATATTATTGCTTACCGGAGTTAAACTATATACTCCGATTAATTGAATCCCCTTACCGGGATTTGCCTTATAAATAGGACCACCCGATACTCCTTCCGGAATAGATGTATCCATACAGAAATCCAGATCCCTTTCCGTCGGTTGTTTTGTAATAAATGCAATATATACTGTGGGCATTATATTCATATCAGGGTTGTTCCCCGGAAATCCACATAAAATCACCTTGTCATTATTGAATATGCCATCCTCCATATCATTAACATTTATTGAATAGATATTTAGTTTTGCAACATCCAAATCATAAAGCGGCATTACGGCGATGTCAGCGTGTGGTATGTAGAGGAAAGCGTCCTTGTTGCCATGTTGTAAATAATAGGGAGCCTTTACCTTTAACCCGGTTTTGGAACGAAACAGAATAACTACCTGGTCGGGAGATTCTTTTATTTGAGGTAACAAGGAATTGCTTATTGGATCTTTCCCTGTAAGCACATGGTAACAGGTTACTAAGTAGAAATTCCTATTTTTCTCCATAATAAAGCCTGAACCATATCCAAGCATTTTACCGTCTTTTCTTAATTCGAGCGAATAAGTATAGTTTTTTAGGTCGACCAGTTCTAAATTTTGAGAACGCAGATGGCATGATAAAATAATAAATGACAGGAACAAAAAACCTTTTTGCATTTTAAGGGATTTACTTGAAAGATACAATTTTACGTTTTACAGGGAAGGCGGCCCGGTTCGTTTATATATACGAATTTTTCTAAAATAGGTTCCATTATACGAACTGAAAAAATAGGTCATATATGCGGATACCAATATGTTATTGATTCTTCAGCCTTGCTCACGGACCATTTATCAGTCACCGGCAAACCCTGATTCAGCTTACTCTAAAAGAGTTTGAGAATATTCGGATAGTTTGGAATAAATCTACGTTTTCAGGTAGGCTTAGGTGATAGCAGCAGAAATTAACTTCCGATTTTATAATAACTTGTGAGGCTAAACCCGGCTTCAATGATGCGCATCGGCTTAATTCGTGAAACCAAGACTCCTGCTGACCACCGCGTGGCGCTTATTCCTTCCCAGTGTAAGTGGCTGCTGAAAAATTTTCCTTCGGTAAAAATTTTTGTTCAGCCGTCCAATGAACGTTGTTTTGCGAATAAAGAGTACCTGATGGCCGGCGCCGAATTAACCGATGGCCTTGGCGATTGCGATTTCCTTTTAGGCATAAAGGAAGTGAACCCGGATCAGCTCATTCCGGGAAAGAAGTATATGTTTTTTTCGCATACCCGCAAGATGCAATCCTATAACCGCGGCCTTTTCAAAGCCATCCTGGATAAAAAAATAACGCTGATTGATTATGAATGCATGGAGCACGAAGACGGACAACGTATTCTTGGCTTTGGCTTTTTTGCCGGTGTCGTCGGAGCCCACAATGGGATCATGGCATACGGAAACCGCACCGGAAAATATTCCATGTTCCGTGTTTATCAGCAACCCAATTTTCGCCAGCTTATTCATTCATATTTCGGATTAAGAATTCCAAATATCAAAGTAGCAATCACTGGTTCCGGCAGGGTTGCGCATGGCCTCCTTGAAATTATGAATCTTCTTGGAATCATTGAGGTTGAACCGGATGAATACCTTTCCCGGAATTTTACCTATCCTGTTTTTACACAATTGAAAGGAAATTCACTTTACCGGCATAAATCAAATGGAAGTTACCAGCGGGATCATTTTCACCAGAACCCGGATCAGTACACCTGCACTTTCATGCCATATGCGAAAACGACGGACATTCTCCTGAACGGCATCTTCTGGGATTCCAGGATGCCCCGTTTGTTTGAATGGGAGGATCTGCTTTTGCCTGAATTCAGGATTCAGACTATTGCCGATATAACCGATGATATAGGCGGCTCCGTACCCTGCAATCTGGGCGATGCGGTCATGGAAAACCCGGTTTATGGGGTTGATAAAATATCTCATTTGAGAACAGCCCCATATTTGCCCGGTTCCATAGATGTAATGGCTTTAGGAAATCTCCCCAATGAGTTGCCCCGGGATGCCTCGAGATATTTTGGTGAACAACTCATTAAATATGTTCTTGAAGAACTGCCCAAAGAAAATTCTCCGATCATTGCCCGTGCCACAATCGTTGAGCGTGGCGAAGTGACGACGCTGTTTGATTATCTGCGGGGATATGTTTGAGGATGAATAATGATGGTTGATGGTTGATGGTTGATGGTTGATGGTTGATGGTTGATGGTTGATGGTTGATGGTTGATGGTTGATGGTTGATGGTTGATGGTTGATGGTTGATGGTTATGTATGGTTGATGAAAATAGATTGCAAGTTCTGATAAAATTGCTTTTCACCGTAAATAATAATCTGCGAGCAATTCAAGTAACGCGGGTGTTTCATTTCCTTTTTCATCCCGAATACTTAATTCATTGCCTGGGTTATGCGCTGCTGGTCCCCTAGTAAACAACAAAACGGAGCGGAACGGAGCATGTGCCGGCGTTTGTCGTATCACTAATTTTTCACTCGGGAAAAATCCCTTTTTCATAGCCAGGTTTTGAAAATAATTCATACGCCCAAATGGAAGCAATATGCTGAAAGCTCCTGTTGCTTGCAAATTATCCTGAACCACGATCATTAACTCTTCCAGGCTGAGTGTTTCAGCATGCCTGGTTTTGTTTTTTTGCGGAGAAGGCGAGAGAAGATCTGCTTCAAAGAAAGGAGGATTTGAGATGATAAAATCATATTTATGGCCAAGCGGGTGAATCCTTGCATCGGCATTGATCACGCGGACCTTGGATGCCCACGGACTGCACGCTATGTTTTCGGCTGCCTGGTTACTGGTTTCAGAATCCAGTTCAATGGCGTCGAAGCTCGCCTGGTTTTTCTGAGCCAGCATGAGCGAAAGAAGACCAGTGCCGGTTCCGATATCCAGCACATGCCTGGATCCGTATAAGCGGCGGGCGGTCCATGCACCGAATATGCAGGAATCCGTGCACACTTTCATCGTGCAACGGTCCTGCTGTATGGTAAATTGCCTGAAACGGAAATAAGAATTTGACATGGTAAAAATTTCACCAGCAGGCTCTTGCACTAGCCGTCACCGTTAGTGCGGAGAATTGCTTGTCCAGATATTTATAATATCCGGTGATAGCGATCATCGCGGCATTGTCTGTGCAATACTCCATTTCAGGAATGAACGTGGTCCACCCACTGGCGCGCCCCGTTTCCAAAAAAGCCTGCCGGAGTCCTTTATTAGCGGCCACTCCGCCAGCTAAACAAACGGTAGAAATTCCGGTTTGTAGCGCGGCCTTTTTTAATTTGTTGAGCAGGATTGAAACGATGCGCGATTGAATAGATGCACAGATGTCAGCAAGATTTTTTTCCACGAATCCTGTATCTATTGACTGCTGCTCCTGCAGAAAATAAAGGATTGCCGTCTTGAGTCCGCTGAAGCTAAAATTCAGACCGGGAATTTTTGGCTCGGGAAATTTGAATCTTAACGGATCACCTGACGCTGCGTAATGGTCAATGAGCGGACCTCCGGGATAGGGCAGGCCCAGCATTTTTGCTGACTTATCAAAAGCTTCGCCCGCCGCATCGTCCGTGGTCTCGCCAATTACTTTTAACACGGTCGGGGATTCGCAAACAACGATTTGCGTATGGCCTCCGCTAACCGTCAAACACAAAAATGGGAATTCAGGCAGTTTCTGCTGATCAGTCGCTCCTTCTATCAGGTTAGCAAGAACGTGAGCCTGCATATGATGCACAGCAATCAATGGAATATTTAAAGACAGGGCAAGTGACTTTGCAAATTGCGAACCGACGAGGAGTGAACCAATCAGTCCGGGTGATTGTGTGAAAGCTATTGCTTTAAGTTCAGCAAGCCCGCACCCTGCAGTTTTCAATGCCTGCTCCACTACGGGAACGATATGCTGAATATGCGCACGGCTGGCCAGTTCAGGAACAACGCCTCCATATTGCGCATGGATTTTTTGACTGGCGATAATATTTGAAAGAATACGCGCGTCGCGGCAAACAGATGCCGCCGTTTCATCGCAGGAAGATTCGATAGCCAGAAGGGTTATGGACAAATGAATGAAATTAGATTAGTGTAAAGGTATTTGAGAAAGGGCAAAGGAGATGCAGCATCAGGTCGTGGAACGGATAGCAACTACCGGATCCAGGTTTGCGGCTGTGACGGCAGGGATAATTCCGGCGAGGACCCCAACGAAAAGGCAGATCCCTACGGCAAGCCCGATAATATCCATTGGGATAAATACTTTAAAACCAAAGAGGGAAGTGAATACAAAGGCAAGGACGAAAACGGCAACGAGTCCGATCAGTCCCCCAATAATGCAGAGGAAGGAGGACTCAAGAAGGAATTCTGATATGATCGTGCTTTTTTTTGCGCCCAGTGCCTTTTTTAGTCCGATCTGCGCTGTGCGCTCCCGAACGGTTACAAACATGATATTGGCTACGCCGAACATGCCCACGATAAGGGATAATGCTGCAATGGCCCATCCGCCTTTATTTATATTAGAGAAAATGCTATCCATGAACTGGGCGAAGGATTCAATATCATTCAGCGAATAATCATCCGCCTGTCCGGGAGCTAATTTATGGATGGACCGCATGGCGCCAGTTAATTCTTCCTTTAATGCAGGAATGCTTACGTTTTCTTTTCCTTCCACTATTATTTTTGGCTGGGCGTCATCATCGCGCACCATTTGTTTCAAAAATTTATAAGGCATGATCACACAATCATCGTACTGCCACATATCCATCATACTCTGACCCTGCTTTTCAATCACTCCGATCACAATGGCAGGTTTACCATTTTTGAGTCTGACTGTTTTGCCAATGGCCCGTTCTGGTTTTAAAAATAATTTTTCTGCAACATTATTTCCCAGTACCAGAAAATTGCCGCCGTGATCAAAATCCGTTTGCTGCAGGTATCTTCCCTGACCGATCCCGAAATGTTCGATTTTTGCAAAATCCTCGGTCACTCCATAATAGTTAATGCCGGAAAGAATATCGTTTTCGAATTCGACGACCGAATTGTCTGAAGTCATGAAAGTCGCATTCTGAATAATTGGAACCCGTTCCTTTAATTCATTAACCTCCTCATATTTCGGTGTGGGTCTTTTAACAAACCTCCACCAGGGGTAGTCATTATCATTGCGGTACTCCCATTTGTCTATGAAGACGGTATTTGTGCCAAGTGTTTTGATATCATTTTGTACAGCAGTTTTCATGCTACTGATGGTAGCCAGCACGCTGATGATGCAGAATATTCCAAAAGTGATTCCCAGGAGGGAAAGAAAAGTCCGTAATTTATTGGAGCGGAATTCTGCGATGGCCATTTTCAGGCTGGTCCAGATAATATTCAGGTAACGAGACAGATACTTGGTTTTGAGTATAAATATCGTACAATTTCAGGAAACTCCACTGCCGTTCATCCTCATAATCAAAGGCATCTGTTAAAAAAATCTCATCCGCCACTGACGGTTGAATGTACTTCCCGGATTGGCTTTTTCTATACCTTCTTTGGCTTCGAGTTGTTGATTGCCGGCCACGCTGTCCGGTATGCCGCACCAGGGCTCAATACAGACGAAATCAGCGTTTTTAGCAGCCCAAATTCCCAGGTAAGGAAATTCGCCCATCTGAAGATCAATGCCATGGCTGGTTTTGGCCGAAAGAATAGATATTTCTGATGAAGCAGGATATTTAAAAATAAGTGCATCCTGATAAAATAAAGGTTTCAGGAGGTTCAGGCGGTCAGTATCATTCAACAGCGGAATGGCTTGCGTTTCAATCAATCCTTCCGGCGAAATAGGCCAGCGGGAAAGTGTTTCTTTTTCTTCGAATCGCAGATAATAGTCTGCATACTCGGTATCTGGCGCCAGGGGAAGACGGAATGCTGGGTGCCCGCCCACAGAAAATAATAATATGGAAGTCCCGGTATTTTTAACCAGGTATTCCGTGCTGAGTTCATCTCCATCAAGCAAATACCGGATTCTGAATTCGAAATCGAAGGGGTAAATTTTTTTTGTTTCTGTATTACTGCGAAGCAGGAATTGCAGTTCTGAAGCTGATTGTTTTTCAGGAATAAAATCCATTTCCCTCGCAAATCCGTGCCGCCCCATTTGATAGGACTTTCCCCGATAATAATAAGTACTGTTTTTCAATTCACCAACAATTGGAAAAAGCACTGGCGAATGTTTGGCCCAGAAAGCCGGATCTGCGCCCCACAAATAGTCCAAATGATTTACTTTATGGAAGATGCGTTGAAGTTCAGCTCCTTTAGGAGAAACTTCAACGCTGAGCAATTCGTTTTCTAGGAATAAGTTGGCCAAGGGGGAAGTTTGAGAATTTGAAAATTTGAAAATGAAAATGTGGAAATGTGGTTATCACAGGTATTCTATAACCCATAACTCAACGCCTGACATCTGCAAATTAATACATTCAAAGGGCTTTTATCCTGCCTCCAAGGCAGAAAGGTATTATATTGCAATAATGATGAAGGCTTATATTTTATTTTTCTTAGGGATTCTCCTTATTTTTTCCTGTACTAAACCGGTGGCGCCGGAATACCTGGGTTTTCGCGATCTGAGAATTGATAAATTCAGTATGGATGAATCCTTACTGCATACAAATCTTGCTTTTTATAACCCCAATCCGTTTAACATGCAATTGAACCGGGCTGATATCAGCGTGTATCTTAACGACCAATTGGCCAATCATTATGTTATGGATTCGACTATTCTTATTCCTAAAAAAGACAGCTTCCTGGTTCCCCTCAGCCTCCGTCTTAATCCAAGGCAATTGCTTGGAAACGCAATACAAATGCTGCTGAATAATAACCAGGTCAGGATCCGCCTGGAGGGAAATGTCAAAGTGAAAAGAAGCGGAGTAGGGTTTACTGTTCCGGTTCATTATGAGGAACTGCAGAAAATTGATATCAATTTTTAAATGATGGCCATTTTCATTGATGGTTGATGACTTCCATGTGCGAATTCAAGCCTAAAGGCTATCAACCATCAACTTTTAAGTGTGAGCTTAATCGCCGCAATCTTCTCCTCCGTATCCTCTTTTTTCTTTTTTTCCATCGCCACTACTTCGGGCCTCGCGTTTTGCATGAAACGTTCATTGGATAATTTCTTGTTGAGGCTTTCGAGAAATCCAAGATAGTAGTTTAGTTCTTCTTCAAGGTTCTGCCGGTGTCTTACCATATCAAGCTTTTTTTCCGTTTGGAAGCCGATCTGATGACCCATGAATGGAATCAAATGTATCGCCTGATCGTTTCCCGGTTCATTTGTTTTGAAATCAATAACGGAAGCGTTGAGCTGCCTGCGGATAATGGTATAAAGACTCTGATTGTCTCCGAATATTTCTCCGGGTAAAACAATGCGGTTAATGGGCTCCGTGTTTTTCAAATGATGCTGTTGCCGAAACTCACGACCTGCGGTAAGCAGTGAACGAAGACGTTCACCTTTGAGAAGTATGTGCGAATCCGGCTCCTCAAGGGCACCGAATTGTTTCATGCAGAGATCATCACCAGGCTTGCGATCCCTCAGCAGATGGTAAGCTTCTTCCGTTACAAACGGCATAAAGGGATGCAGCCATAAGAGGAGTTCGTCAAAAAATGAAATCGTTTTTGCATAAATATCCGGTGGTATCGGTTGCTCATATCCGGGCTTTACCCATTCGAGATACCAACTACAGAAATCATCCCATATAAGGGAATAGAGATTTTTTAAGGCTTCACTGAGTTTAAAGGACGAAATCAATTGTTGAATTTCATTCTTAACCTGGTTAAGCCTGTTCTCAAACCACAAAACGGCAAAATTCAGTTCGGGATCTTCCGTTTTGCCAGCTGTTTCAGCTTGTCTCGAACTCCATCCCTTCACAAGTTTCAGTGCGTTCCAAAGCTTATTATTGAAATTCCTTCCTTGTTCCATTCCTGCTTCATCAAATAAAAGATCGTTGCCGGCGGGGGAAGAAATCATGATACCAAACCGAACGGCATCCGCGCCATATTTCTCAATGAGTTTTAAAAGTTCGGGCGAATTTCCCAGGCTCTTGCTCATCTTGCGGCCAAATTTATCTCTTACCATCCCCGTGAAATACACATCGGAGAATGGTTTTTCATGTTCATATTCCATCCCTGCCATGATCATTCGGGCCACCCAGAAAAAAATAATGTCCTGACCGGTCACCAGCACCGAACCAGGATAATAATACCTGAATTCCCGGTTGTCCGGCTCCGTTATACCCCGGAATACCTCCATGGGCCAAATCCAGGATGAAAACCAGGTATCCAGTACATCTTCGTCCTGGGTTAGAATTTCTCCTTCCTGCAACCCCCCGAATTCCTGCCTGTAGGCTGCTATTGCTGCCTCCTTATTTTCAGCCACTACAAATCTTTTTTTACTGTCGTACCAGGCGGGAATGCGTTGTCCCCACCAGAGTTGCCTGGATATGCACCAGTCTTTCACATTTTCCAGCCAGTATTTATAGGTTGCAAGGAATTTCTCTCCCGGATGGATCCGGATTTCTCCTGTCAAAACTTGTTCGAGTGCCGGTTCTGCCAGCGGCTTCATATTGACAAACCATTGGGTGGAAATGCGGGGTTCTACAACGGCATGCGATCTTTGAGAATAGCCGACCCGGGTAGGATAGGCTTCTTCCTTCAGTAGAAATCCTTCATCTCTCAGTTTTTCAACCACTTTTTTACGCGCTTCAAAACGGTCCATACCCACGAATATTTCTGCGGCAGGGGAGAGCGTCCCATCTTCATTCAACGTATTGATCACCTGCAATCCATGCTTCAGACCCAACTCATAGTCGTTAATATCATGTGCGGGAGTCACTTTTAGTGCCCCGGTTCCGAAGTGGGCATCAATATAATCATCAAATATCATTGGTACTTGTCTGTTTACCAATGGAATAAGGATCTTTTTTCCTTTTAGCTGATTATACCGGGGATCCTCCGGATTTGCGCAAACTGCCGTGTCTCCCATCATAGTTTCAGGGCGCTGGGTGGCGATGGTAATGAATTCGGAGGTTCCTACGATTGGATATCTTATGAAATAGAGTATGCCTTCAACGTCCCTGTATTCCACTTCTTCATCACTTAGGGCCGTTCTGGCAGCCGGATCCCAATGGATCATCCGGGCGCCCCGGTAGATCAGTTTTTTCCGGTAAAGATCAACGAACACAGAAATGACCGCCCTGTAATAATGGTCATCCATGGTAAAGTTGGTCCTGTTCCAGTCAACACTGCATCCGAGTTTGGCAATCTGATCATAAATGATATTACCATAGGTTTCCTTCCACTCGTAAGCATAATTGAGGAATTCTTCGCGGGAAAGACTGTTCTTGTCAATGCCTTTTTCCCTGAGCATGGCCACTACCCTGGCCTCAGTGGCAATGGAAGCATGATCGCTTCCCGGAACCCAGCATGCATTAAAACCGCTCATGCGGGCCCGCCGCACGAGGATATCCTGAACGGTTTCATTCAGCGTATGTCCCATATGGAGCACGCCGGTTACGTTGGGAGGGGGAATGACGACAGTAAATGGTTTGCGGTTATCCGGAACACTGTTGAAATAATGATGGCCGTTCCAGTGGGCATACCACTTAGATTCCGTGACAGCAGGATCATAATGTTTGGTCAATTCCATCCCAGGATCTTTTTGAAGGAGTGCAAAGTTAGTTAATCACCGAACGATGGTGCATGCATTGTCCAAATAAAAAAAGTTTCCACAACGGGAAACTTTGCAGGGAATAAAACTTAATTATTCCCAAATGAGAAATAATTTCAGGGTCAGAAAGTAAGTGGCATACTTATTAAGCAAACCAGTACAGGTAGGAAAGCAGCATGACCAGCGCAAGAAAACCGAAGGCGAACAAAGCCGTCTTCACATTTTCCCCCAGGTGAAACGAATGCAGTATCTTTTTCATAAATGAAAAATTTTAGATGAATCATGTTGATTAAAAACATTTGTTTCAAAGGGATACAGAATCAACGCAGGGTAGGTTTCTCTTACGAATCAGAAGAGTGCCTTTGGAATAAAAATTACGGCAGGCAGACCATAACTCCGGAACAAATATAAATTGTTTTTCTGAGCAGTGCTAGTGTTTGCCAAGAAAAATTTGCAATAATTTCCCCAAATTTCCCCAAAAAAAGGAAAACTCCGGCGGCTGGCCAGAGTTAACGGATCGTTGATGAGCTTGGTTCACGTAAGGGTAAAGACATAGGCAAATAGCATGATGGAGCAGAAGTACAGGACCGCAATAATGGCGGCCAATGTCGTTTCTTCCCCTACATGAATAGCGTGCATGTGTTTCATGGAGATGAATTTAAAAGGTGAAATATTAACATAAGGATAGATTTCAGTGTGCTTTCAAAGGGTACGAATAAAACAATATCAAAAAACCGACGAATGAATTGGTAACTGAAGGGTGATTATCCTAACTTTATTAGCAAATCAGGCATGGGAGACTACCGGTTATGTATGCGATTGTAGATATTGAAACAACAGGCAGTTACGCCGCTAATAACGGCATCACTGAATTAGCTATTGTGCTTTTCGATGGAAATAAGATCGTGGATCGTTTTGAAAGCCTGGTAAATCCCCAAATGCCCATCCCACGCTATATTCAGGTGCTTACCGGAATTCATGAGGGGATGACCGCGAAAGCTCCGCTATTTTCCGAGGTCGCCGGTAGGGTATACGGGTTGCTGAAGGACGCTGTTTTCATTGCCCATAATGTGAATTTCGATTATTCCTTTATAAAGTTTCACCTGGAAGCTGCCGGTTTCAGCTTCCAGGTGAAAAAGCTGTGTACTGTTCGGCTTAGCCGGAAAGTATTCCCTGGCCTGCCGGGGTACAGCCTGGGGAAATTATGCCGGGAACTTGGTATTCCCCTGGAAAACCGGCATCGTGCCGGAGGCGATGCTGATGCCACTTTGAAACTCTTTGAGCGAATCTTATTGCGTGATTCCCAGGGGCAGGTCCTGCAAATGCTTCAGGGAAGGAGCAGGGAGCAATACCTTCCTCCGAATCTGCCCGGGGAGCAGATTGCTGGCCTTCCTTATACCTCTGGTGTATATTATTTCCATGACCAGAAGGGAAAGGTGATCTACATAGGTAAAGCGAAAAACCTGCGCAGCCGGGTCTGCAGCCATTTTTCAAATAATCATCCCGGGCTTCGCAAACAGGAATTCCTCCGGAATATTTTTTCCGTCAGCTGGCAGGAATCGGGAACCGAACTGATGGCTTTTCTTTTCGAATGTGTGGAAATCAAGCGTCTATGGCCCAAATACAACTCCAGCCTGAAGCGATTTGAGCAGTCTTTCGGCTTATATGCCTATGAGGACCGTAATGGTTATATGCGAATCACTATTGAAAAGAAAAAACCTCATCTTCATTCCTATTATAATTTTAATGGGATTTTCGAAGGACGGCAGCTGATCAGCAGGCTCGTTCAACAGTTCCGGCTTTGTCCCAAGCTTTGCTTTCTTCAACAGGGAGAGGGCTCCTGCGACGGGATCCGGGATCAATATTGTTCGGGTGCCTGCCTGCAACAGGAAGATCCGTACACCTACAATGACCGCGTTAATCATGCGCTGGATTCCTTAAATAAAATGCTGCCTTCTTTTGTCATCCGGGACAAGGGGAGAAATGCCACAGAAGACAGTTATGTGGTTATGGAAAATGGCCGGCTATATGGCATGGGGTATCTGGACAAAGAAATTCAGATCAGCAGTATGGAATTGCTGAAAGAACATCTTACAAAATATCCTGAAAATGATTATATGCGCGGTCTCATTTATCAGTATGCTGAAAAGTGGCCGGGGAAGCGGCTTTATTATGAGGGTCAGAATGTAATTATTAATGGTTGATAGTTGATAGTTGATGGTTGATGGCTCCCATGTGCGAATTCAAACGTAAATTCCATCAACCATCCACTATCAACCATCAACTTTTCCTCAGCGCTTCCACATATTTCAAAAACTCTTCTCGCGGAATCATCCTTGCTCCGAAGCTTTCCAGGTGTGCAGTGTAAACCTGGCAATCGATCAACTCAACAGCCTCGGATTCTAAAAGCTGAACGAATTTGATAAATGCAAATTTGCTTGCATTGCTCACTTTGCTGAACATGCTTTCGCCGAAAAAAAGATTTCCCATGCGAATGCCGTAAAGGCCGCCCGCAAGTTCTCCATCCTTCCAGGCTTCGGCACTGTGCGCATAACCCCGAAGGTGAAGGTTTATATATGCGTTCCGCATGTCTTCCGTAATCCAGGTGCCTTCCTGTCCCCGCCGGGAAATGCTTTTACATTGGCTGATCACGCCAATGAAATTCGTGTTGATGCGGAATTCAAATTCCTCCCTCTTTAATACCTGCTTCATGCTATTGCTTATTTTAAGCTCGCCTGGAAATAAGACAAAACGCGGATGCGGACACCACCAAAGAATATAATTGTCTTCATACCATGGAAAAATTCCATGACGGTAAGCCTCCAGCAACCTTTCCAAAGAAAGGTCACCGCCTATGGCCAATAGTCCGTCTTCGTCGGCAAGCTCCGCAGGAGGGAATATTAAATCCTTATCCAGAACGTATAAAGGCATTCTTGTGAGGGATTGATTCGTTGTAGAAAGAAAGGTTTTCCCGATCAGGAAGTGGAGAGCACTTCAATGGTTGCCCCAATGCCCCGTTCTGTAATGGCATCACACATAGGTTTCAATTCCTCATAGCTTCCACGCTTTACGCCATATTTTCCCTGGGTATGAATAATCATGGCGCATTGTTCAGCCTGTTCGGTCGTGTGCCCGCAAATCTCAATCAGGGTCTGAATGACCCAGTCAAAACTATTTACCTCATCATTCCATACGATCAGACTATACGGCTCGTCTGTGTCCGTAAGCAAATCAATATCTGCCAGGCTTTCTTCCCTTGTTCCGGGATTGTTTAACTGGGTCGCCATTACATAAAATTAGAACATTGAGTGTTTGTTTGCAAAGCCGGCATACGAAAATGCAAATAAATACTTTAACAATTCCTTTAAAGTGATTTTTGTAGCCATTTATCCCCAAATTTCCGAAAAAATGCCCCGATTTAAACCTAAACAGGATGGCTTGTTGTTTGAATACACAAGATATCTGATCATTAAAATTAAAATTATGAAATCACTACTTTTTGGTTTGTTGCTGTTGGCTGGCTTGTTTGTTGTTCAGAGCTGTAACAATAATTCGGCAACAAGCTCCCAGGATGCTGTCGACAGTGCAAAGACCGTAAATAAAGAGGTTAAGCCCGTTCAGAAAGATGCTTCAGATTTTGCCGTTGCGGCAGCTAACGGAGGAATGATGGAAGTGGAACTTGGAAAAGTAGCGGAGGAAAAAGGAATAAGTCAGCGCGTCAAGGACTTTGGAGCCATGATGGTTAAGGATCACTCTGCTGCAAATGACAATCTGAAGAGTATTGCCACATCCCTGAATATCACTTTGCCGGATTCTGTAAGTAATGATACCAGGCAAGAAATCGATAAAATGAAAATGAAAAAGGGAAAGGCATTCGATAAGGCCTATGTAGATATGATGCTGGATGATCATAAAAAGGATATTGCTGAATTCAGAAAATGCGCTGACAACTGTTCTGATTCCACCATAAAATCCTTTGCTGCCACCACTTTGCCTGTATTGGAAAAACATCTGGACTCCATTCAGGCTATTGCAGGGGTTAAAAAGTAATGGATTTCCAAGCGCTGAAAGATAAACTGCTCACGGGAACCGGTGGAGCGCTAACGGGAATTGTTTGACGCGGAATAGAAATATTGGCAGGGTAAAAAACCGGATTCGTGCGAGGGGAGATGGCAAAACCAATTGATCGGTTTAAGGCATTTCGCGTTAGGCATAAATATGTGAGACGGTAACTGAGGGCATGCCCTGAAGATGAAAAATCTCCAGGGCTAGTTTTTATATAAACATCCCGAATTAATGCATTGCCGTTACCGACAGGCATTTGCTGTTGAAACCGGCCTTTGTTTTAGATTTGCCTCAAACTTCATATAATGGCAACCGAAAGGAGACATCTTCATTTGAGGGCAAACGACGATACGGGATTCGGTACAAATCCGGATAACTATGGGGGCCGTTTTGTGAACCGTGACGGAAGCTTCAATGTGCGCAAGGAAGGCGTTCCATTTCTGGATAGATTCAGCCTGTATTATACAATGCTGAATATGTCTGTTGGTAAATTCTTCGGATCTATTTTTCTTTTTTACCTGGGGATCAATTTCGTTTTTGCCTGGATCTACCTGGTTATCGGCAAAGGACAATTTCAGGGAATAGCACCTACTGCAGGTCCGGGTATTTTTAGAGAAATGTTTTTTTTCAGCACAGAGACTTTTACTACGGTAGGATATGGCAGGGTAAACCCGGTTGGAACCGCGGCGAATGCGGTTGCCGCGATTGAGTCCATGCTGGGATTCTTATCCTTCGCTGTGGCAACAAGTCTTTTATACGGAAGGTTTTCAAAACCCAGGGCCTTTCTCGTATTTAGTAAGAACGCCCTGGTGAGTCCCTACCACAATGGCAAAGGACTGATGTTCCGGTTTGCCTCATTCAAGGATCATCATACCCTCACTAATCTCGAAATCAAAGTGAATGTGGCCATGCAGCTGGAAGATGACGGGAAACTGATATATAAATTCTATGAGCTCGATCTGGAAAGAAGCCATGTGGAAAGTTTACCAATGAACTGGACAGTCGTGCATCCGCTGAATGAAAAAAGCCCATTGAATGATTATAAGGCGGAGGATCTTAAAAAGGCGGATGTGGAACTGTATGTTTCGGTCCGGGGATTTGACGATGTATACTCCAATATCGTTCAGCAGCGCACATCCTATACCTATGAAGAAATTTTCTTTGACCGGAAGTTTGTTCAGATGTATCATGAAAGCGAAAATGGCAGAACAACAGTTGTGGAACTTCAGCGCTTACATGACCATATAGAGACGGGGAAAATGTAAAGTGCAAAAAATGGATTGTTGATGGTTTCCTGATCCAGAAAAAATGAAGATGAATGGTTAAGAAATGGCCGCTTTACTTTTTTTTATTCTCAACCGGTTTTTCCGTTACACGCGCACAGACACCTTTGCGGGATCACGACTCCGCTTATTATGTTACCTATCGCGACCGGGTGACGGCGCGTGCATATCTTTCCAGGAAGTACACCGTGCTTCGGTTTGCATCAGCTGGACCTTTCCCCAAATTCAATTATTCTCCAAATACCACCCTGAATGTGGGGATTGGAGCCACTTACCATGCAGTTACGCTGAATATAGGAATCGGTGTGAACCGTTTCAATCCAAAGGAAATCAGGGGCAAAACCCGATATCTGGACCTTCAGGGTCATTTTTATGCACGTGACTGGAATGTAGACATCCTGGGTGAATTTTACAAGGGATATTATCTCACACCGAAAGGATATGCCGCAGCACCCGGGGAAGATTATTATAAGCGGGCGGACCTGGAGCTCGATGTTTTCGGTGTTGCTTTTTACAAAAGCCTTAATGAAAGGCGATTTTCTTATCAGGCCGGATTGTTACAAAACGAGTGGCAGAAAAAATCCGCGGGAGCGATACTACTGGGAGGTGAAATATATTATGGAGCCATCCATGGAGATAGTGTGCTCGTTCCGTACATCCTGGATTCAAATTATTATAAAGGGAATATAAACAAATTGCATTTTTTCGAAATCGGACCCGGGATCGGTTATGGCTATACGTTAGTGATCAGGCAGCATTTCTTTGCGCTGGGTTCCGCAACGGTTAACCTGGCTTTCCGGTATTCCAGGGAAAGGTCTGCTTCTACGGGAAAATATGGGGACCGGGTTGACTTCACACCCAATGATATCATCCACCTGGGCGCCGGATATAATAACGATAATTGGTGTTTAAGCGCTCTCTGGGTAAGCACGCGATTAAACGTGAAAGGAGGGATCTCCGACTACCGGTACGGTATAACCGCCGGAAACTACAGGCTTATCTACGCCAAGCGGTTTAGGATAAACCGCAAGGTGCGGAAAATACTTGAGCCGATCCCGGCGATTATTGGGCAGTAGGTTAATTTTCAAATTTGCCCTTCACATTTTCCTCCGCGTAGGCCCCCACCGGTTCACAGGTGCAAACCAGGTTTCTGTCGCCATAGGTATTGTTGATCCGGGCCACCGCGGGCCAGAATTTATTTGTCTTGATGAAGGCAAGGGGAAATGCAGCTTTTTCCCGGCTATAAGCATGATTCCATTCATCTGCACAGATTACGAACTGGGTATGCGGAGCATTCTTCAATGGATTATCGTTTTGGTCCAGTTTTCCGCTGGCAATTTCCTGGATCTCCTGGTAAATGGCGATCATTGCATCGCAGAAACGGTCCAGTTCAGATTTGTCTTCGCTTTCCGTGGCTCGATCATGATGGTTCCGGGAACGGGGAAACTCAGGGTGGGGGCATGAAATCCATAGTCCATCAAACGCTTGGCCACATCTTCAGCTTCTATGCCCGCCTGACTTTGAATGGACGCAGGTCAACGATAAATTCGTGGGCGCAGGTATTGTTCGACCCGGTATAAAGAATCGGATAATAGTTTCCAGTCTGGACTTCATATAATTGGCATTCAGTATGGCATAGCGGGTGGACTGTCGGTAATGCCGGAGGATCCCAGCATTTTGATATATGCATAGCTGATCAGCAGGATGCTGGCAGAGCCAAAGGGCAGCACTGCGCTGCACCGGTGCCGGTTGTACCATGATTGGAATTGATCCAATGACCGGGCAAGATGATCCCTGAGTTTTTCGTTCACGCAGATCGGTCCCATGCCCGGGCCGCCGCCACCATGCGGAATGGCAAAAGTTTTATGCAGATTCAAGATGACAAACATCGGCGCCGATAAATCCCGGACTGGTCAAGCCCACCTGTGCATTCATGTTGGCACCATCCATATAAACCAGTCCACCATTTTCATGAATCGATCTGGCAGATCTCCTTGATTCCTTCTTCAAAAACACCATGGGTGGACGGATAAGTAACCATCAATCCGGCAAGTTCATTTTTATATTGTTCAGCTTTTGCCTTCAGATCAGCCATATCAATATGTCCATCTTCATCACTTTTACCACCACCACTTTCATTCCTGCCATCACTGCGCTGGCAGGATTGGTTCCATGTGCGGAAATAGGGATCAGCATCACATCGCGGTGGTGCTGACCCTGTGCGCAGCATGATAAGACACGGATGGCCAGCAACCCGGCATATTCTCCCTGGGCGCCACTGTTGGGTTGAAGGGAAGTTGCTGCAAAACCGGTGATGGTACTCAACCAGGTTTCCAGTTCCTGAATGATCTGCTGGTATCCTTTCCATTGATCAGGCGGGAGCAAACGGATGGATTCTGCTGAACTCCGGCCAGCTCACCGGGATCAGTTCAGTGGCTGCATTGAGTTTCATGGTGCAGGAACCCAGGGGAATCATCGATGTATTGAGGGAAAGATCTTTATTTTCCAGGTTCTTCAGGTAACGCATCATTTCCGTTTCACTGTGATGGGTATTAAAAACGGGATGGGTCAGGAAAGCTGAAGTTCGGTTAAGGGTGACCGGTATATTTTCCGGACTGATCGTCATATTCAAAAAGAGTGGCGGCTTCATCCATGCCTTTGGATTGCGCGAAAACCGAAAGTATATCCAGGATATCGCGCTGGGTGCTGGTTTCATCGAGTGGAAATGGTCAGTTTCCGTTTTCTCCATAAAAAAAATTCATTTGCCGGCATTCTGCAATTGCCCGATTTTTTCCGGGTCTGTCGCTCATGACTTGAATGGTATCAAAGAAATATTCGTGCGGCATTTCAAAACCCAGTTCGCGTAGATCCCTGCGCAAGCGCCTGGGCAAGTATGCTGATCCGTGTGGCGATATCTTTCAATCCTGCGGGACCATGGTACACGGCATACATGGCCGCCATATTGGCCAGCAATGCCTGGGCTGTACAAATATTCGAAGTTGCTTTTTCTCTTTTGATATGTTGTTCGCGGGTTTGCAGCGCCATGCGCAGTGCACGGTTTCCCTGGGCATCCACACTCACACCAATTATTCTTCCGGGAATGGCTCTTTTAAAATCATCCTCTGGCCGCAAAAAATGCAGCATGCGGTCCGCCAAATCCTATCGGAACGCCGAATCGCTGCGCGATGCCAACCGCTACATCAGCTCCCAATTCCCCGGGAGGCGTAAGCAGGGTGAGTGCGAGCAGGTCGGTCGCCATCACCACATAAGCGCCTGCATCATGAACATTTCGGATAAAAGAGCGGTAGTCATGAATGCTTCCATCGGCATTCGGGATATTGAACGATGGCCCCGAAATATGTTCAGTCAATCTGCGCCTTCGTAATAATCTCCGATCACGAGTTCAATTCCCAGCGGTTCGGCCCGGGTGACCAGTACATCATAGGTTTGTTTAAAAATAGCGTGGTCTACAAAAAATTTAGGAACAGTAACATGCTGATGATCCTTATTCTTCTGATTGAAGAACATGATCATCGCTTCTGCAGCCGCCGTCCTTCATCCAGCAGGGATGCATTGGCAATCGGAAGACCGGTCAGGTCGCTCACCATGGTTTGAAAATTCAGCAGGCTTTCCAGCCGACCCTGGGAGATTTCGGCCTGGTAAGGCGTATATTGGGTATACCATCCCGGGTTTTCAAATACATTCCGAAGGATTACACTGGGCGTAATCGGTATCGTAATAGCCCTGACCGATATAATTCTTAAAGACTTTGTTTTGAGCAGCGAGTTCCCGTAGCAAACGGTAGATATTCGTATTCACTCACGGGCCGCGTGACCTGCAGGGGTTTGGGATTCCGGATACTATGCCGGAATGGTTTTGTCAATCAGTTCGTCCAGCGATTTTACACCGATGTGCTCGAGCATCTGCCTGGTTTCCGCTTCATTGGAGCCATATGTTCCGGTGGGCAAACTCATTCACCTGTTTTTCAAATAAATTCATATTACGGAGATGATGTGATCAAAAAGATGCGCAAAGTTAATATGAATCATACCATGATAAAATTTTCATTCGCTTATGTTTCAGTGAAGGATTTCTCAGGCAGGATCCTGGCAGACCCTGGGGTGTTGCATTTCATTCTCCTGTAGTTGCCGGCTTGTCTGGCGGCTTCCATCGTGGCTCCAGCCCGGCGGGCCGAACAAATAATTCCATTTTTCGCGCCAGGAAATATCGCTCCGGTTAATGTCTTTCCAGATTTCTCTCCATTCATGAAAAACCAGGTTGCCGGGCGTTGATTTTTCCAGCGGTTTCGGTGAGACCATATTTTTTTTCCTGGTAATCCTCATCGGGAAGTTCGGGCTGAAAAGTGCCGAACAACTGGTCCCATATGATCAGGAACATACCCATGTTCTTGTCCAGATATCTGGGATTGGAAGCATGATGCACCCGGTGATGGGAAGGCGTTACGAGGATATATTCCAGCCATCCCATTTTTCTGATCAGTTCCGTATGAACAAATATTCCCCAGATCTGCGTAGCGGAATAAATAAAAATGATATCCAGGGGATTGAATCCCAGCCAGGCCAGTGGCATAAAATACATGAAACGGTACAGGGGCTGGAATACGGAAGAGCGGAATCCAACCGTAAAATTCATCTGGTCAGACGAATGATGGGTGACGTGTACTGCCCAGAATAATCTGACTTCATGATCAAACCGGTGCAGCCAGTAATATAAAAAGTCCTCCCCGAGAACGAGCAGGACCCAATAGCTGATGCGCAGATTCCAGGAGATCAGTTTATGATCATAAAGGTGAATCAATATGGCTACATAGATCACCCGGAAGGAAAGATCGATCGTGGCATTCAGCAACATCAGGTAAACATTCGCTTGCCGTATCTTTCAGCTTATACAGCTTGCGGTGCTGAAAATGGCTCAATAAAAGTTCCAGGCCGATGATAATAATATACAAAGGCGTGCTGATGAGTATCAGGAATTGCTCTTGGATCGCGCCGGCCATTGGCAAAATTAACTAACTTGTTCAACATGTTTAACGCGTTTAACAATTACGATCCGGAACTGGGAAAAGATCTCCGCAGATCATCAGGAAAGACTATAAAAATTTTCTGGAAAAAGCAGATAAGAACAGCGTATTGGACCAGCTTCCGGATTTGCATGAAAAGGCATTTCGAAAGATCGACTGCCTGAAATGTGCAAATTGCTGTAAAAGGTATTCACCCCGGTTTAAGACACCGGATATTAAACGAATCTCCAAAAAGCTGAAGATGAAGGAAGGCGCTTTCATTGAAAAATATTTGCGAATAGATGAGGATGGGGACTATGTTCTTCGCTCGGTACCCTGTGCTTTTCTGGGCAGTGATAACCTTTGCAGTATTTACGAAGATCGTCCGTCAGATTGCCACCGGTTTCCTTATACAGACGAAGATGTACTCCTGAAAAGACCAATGCTCACATTGAAGAACAGCGAGTTCTGCCCGATCGTGGTATCTGTAATGGAAGGTCTGATGGAGAAAGCTAAATAATGCCCTGGACCAATTCTTCATATGCTGCCTGCAATCCGCGGTCAATGCCATCACCCTGCCATTCGGTAACACCGGGAATTGAAGTGGACTTTCATAATCTCATCCCTTGTTTTACCCGCTTTGATTTGTTTGGTGACATAATCCAATAAATTGGAGAGATAATCCTGCATGGCTTTGAGATCTTCCTTGTAACCGGTGACTTTTTCAGGATCAAAAGCATGGCCAAATACGAATAATGTGTCTTTGTCGAAAAGCTGTTGGGCCTTATCCAGAACCAAAATCCAGTTTTTAATTGAAGCGCCTGCAGTCCGATCAATAAAAGCCCATCGGCGGTTGAAATACAAGGTCACCCATATGGGCGATATTGGCATGGGGAAAATGAATGATGCTGTCGCCGTTGGTATGGGCCGGCCCGAAGTAATAGGTTTTGATTTTTTCTTTCAGTTTTTTGTATTCCCAGGTATCGCCATAAGTGATATCGGGATACAATTGCTGGTCTTCCTTATTTTGTTCTTTTGCTGCGCGCTGCTGGTTTATCAGCGAATTGCTGTGCGCGGCTACATGGTTTACTATTCCTTTGAAAGAAATATTTCCTGCGGTATGATCCCCGTGATGATGGGTGTTGATCAGGATCTCGAATGGCTTGCCCGGGTCTTTCTGAAGTGCATCAATCAGGTGTTTGGATTGTTCCGGAAATTCCGCATCCACTACGGCAATATTTTTTTTGGAAATATAATAGGCAATGGTGCCTCCTTTCTCGGTAAAAATGCCTACATCATTGCGCAGCATTCTCATTTTATAGGGATTTTCCTGCATAAATTCTCTTATCCAGTCTTTTCTTAGCAAAGGGATTGCGCCAAACTGAGAAGCTGGCATTTCTTACAAATGAGCGGCGGTTCATATGCAGATGTTTGTGTTAAGTTAGGCTTGAATGCTGATTTTCAATAAAGAAAACAGGATTTTAATATTCCATTTTCCTCAATGAAGGCGCTTTGAACCAGGTAGTGACCACCACCAGCAGGGTCATGCAGCCACCAAATACCACGGAAGGCACAACGCCCAGCAGTCTTGCCATGATGCCGCTTTCAAACTGACCGAGTTCATTGCTGGAATTGATGAACATGGAGTTTACGCTCATTACCCGGCCGCGCATATGGTCGGGTGTTTTCAATTGCATGATGGTTCCCCTTGTAACCACGCTGATCCCGTCCAGTATCCCACTCAAAAGCAGGACGCCAAAAGAAAGCCAGAAGAGTTTGGAAATACCAAAAATGATAATGCAGATCCCGAAACCGGCAACGGCCAGCATTAATTTCTTTCCCTGTTTGCGTCTGAGAGGGAAAAGCGTAGGAGAATCACAACGATACAGATGGATCCCATATCTGATGCTCCATTGAGAAATCCGAATCCCTGGGCGCCTACTTTCAAAATATCCCGGGCATATACGGGCACCATCGCAACGGCGCCACCAAAAAGTACGGCAAATAAATCCAGCGAAATGGCACCCAACAATTCTTTGGTTCGAAAAACAAATGCGAGTCCTTCCTTGACACTGTCCCAGGTTTTTTTCTCTCCCCTTTCATTCAGCGGTGGTTTGGGTTTTAAGGTGAAGCAATACGGCAAAGGCAGAGAATACCAGGATGAACACCACCGTAGCGTTCCTGTATTTCCCAATCCTGCAATAAGGAAACCGCCGAGGGCATGGCCCGTCACTGATGCAGAAAGGAAGGCCCCCTGGTTCCAGGTGGTGGCATTCTGCAATAAGTCTTTTCGGAACCACCTGCGCCAGCACCACATTGAATATCGGTCCGGTAAAAGACCGGACCACGCCTGTACCGAAGATGATGAGGTAGATCAGCAAGGCAATGGAGTGGGGCTGGAAATGATTGAGTGCCGATCCGGCTCGATAGTATGAGCAGGAGCAGGCAGCAAGTCCATATAGTGATACGCCGAGCAACAGCATGTTTCGTTTTTCGCTGAGATCAATCACATGACCCGCATAGAGGGCAAATGAAACAGCGGGATAAATTCGGACAGGCCAACGATCCCGATGGCAAACGGGGCATTGGTGAGATTATAGATCCACCATCCCACGAGGGTGCTCATCATCCGCAATCCCATGATAAACAAAAAGCGGCCGATGACCAGGTTCCGGAATTCAGCAATCCGGACTGCCTCCAGCGGGAGAGGAAATGGTAACGACTCATTTTCCATTGCCTGCAAAGATATTATAACGCAGTTCAGGGCAAAGTGAAATAATGCTGCCCCGGCTCATAATCTTTTTCCAGGGCATCCAGGATGATCTGGAAATGCTTTTCATTGCCGAGAAAGTCGGCATGCGAAGCGTCAATGAACAGGGTTTTGATATTGTGCTGCCGGATATAACTTGTATAGGTTTCCTGCAGACGGAAAAGATAGTCATCCGGAATGGATTGTTCGTAAATGCGGTTGCGTTTCCGGATATTCTTCTGCAGTTGGTTAACCGGGGCATGCAAATAAATCAGCAGGTCGGGTTGAACCAGTTGCTGGTAAATGATATCAAATAATTTCTGGTACAGATGAAACTCTTCATCGGGAAGATTCACTTTGGCAAAGAGCAGACATTTGCTGAATATATAATCGGAAATCGTTACCGCTGGAAAGAGATCTTTGGTATGTACCAGTTCTTTCAATTGTTTATACCGCTCCGCCATGAAAAAAAGCTCCAGCGGAAAAGCATACTGTTTGGGATTTTCATAAAATTTAGGAAGAAAGGGATTTTCAGCAAATGCTTCGAGGATCAGGCGTGAATTGAAATGCCGGGCCAGCAGATGGGCCAGTGTTGTTTTTCCTGCCCCGATATTTCCTTCTACAGCAATAAAATGATAGTTCATGGAAGCTGTAAATATCCGGAATCCATGTCGACTATCGCTGACTCGTTCATATTTTTTTTACCGCCAGGGTATCCGTACATTCCCGCAACAGCTTCTGTACCGTTTTCCCGAGATACGGGATGTACATAAGCCAGGTGCAATTTCGTTCAGCGGTTCCAGCACGAATCTCGGCGTTCCGCAATGCGGGGATGGGGAATTTTCAGGTCGGGATCTGCCATGATCTCGCTGGTTATAAAAAAGTATATCAATATCTATTATTCTGGGTAGCATTCTTTAACGGTTCTTATCCTGCCCATTTTTTCTTCAATGGACAATATGCGCTTCAACAGGGCATGCGGCGCCAGCCTGGGTATCTATCAGCAGGGCCTGGTTCAGGAAATCTGCCTGGTCCGTTTTTCCCCAGGCAGCTGTTTGATAAAGGGATGAAACTTGTTCAATCGCACCGCAAATATGTTCTATATTTGCGCGTGCCTGCTGCATATGAAAAAGACCTGTTCCCCTCATTACCACCAATCAGAGATAAGTTTTGTTCATGGATTATTTGTTTTATCCGGCTCAAAGATCTTTAATTTTAAATCATATAAACAGGAAAGCGCATGCGGAGCTTTTTTAAAATATTTTTTGCGAGTTTGCTCGCATTGATTGCTTTTGTGGTGATTATTTTATTTTTTATGGTCGGTTTTGTCGGCAGTATCGCCAGCGCCCAGCATGATGATGACTGGTAACAATGGCGTACTGGTTCTTGACCTGAGCCAGTCGTTCGGGGAGAAACCGGATTGAAGATCCTCTGGCGAATTTCAGTGATACCCGTTACAATACACCGGGCGTCTATGATGTGATCCGGCTCATCCGTTATGCAAAATCCGACAGCTGCCATCCGGGGAATTTATCATCAAGGCAGGTTCCAACGTAAATGGCTTTGGCACCACCGAAGAGATCCGGAATGCGCTGATTGATTTCAGAAAATCGCGTAAATTCATCTATGCTTATGGTGATGTGATCTCCGCTCAAAGCATATTATGTGGCAAATGTGGCCGACCGGATTTATTGCAATCCGAAAGGCGGACTGGAATGGCGGGGCCTTACCAGTGTGATGGCATTTTGTTAAAGGGAGTCTGGATAAACTGGAAATTCAACCGGAGATATTTTATGCGGGTAAATTCAAAAGCGCTACAGAGCCGCTGCGGGCAGTAAAAATGACTGATGCCAACCGCCTGCAGCTAACGGAACTGCTTGGCGGAATCTTATAATCATATACTGGATCAGACGGCTGCGGCCCGGAGCCAGGATACAAACGCTTGCGTCGCTGCGTTGATCAGCAACTGATCCGGCATGCATCGGATGCCATTGAATATAAACTGGTCGATGGAGCAAAATACAATGATGAAGTATTTGATGAAATCGTGCAGAAGGTGAAAGCCCGCATCCATAACCGACATTAATTTTGTTCCGCTGGGAAAGTATTTTGAAGTCTGTTAAAATGAAATATGAAAGCCAACCGGAAGAGACAGGATCGCACTGATCTATGCGGAGGGAAATATTGTGTGCGGGTAAAAATGATCAGCAGGAAATTGGAGAAGATGCGTACCGGAATATGATACGGAAAGCCAGGCTGGATAAAGACATCAAAGCCATCGTGCTGCGCATCAATTCCGGCGGCGGGTCTGCACTGGTTAGTGAAAATCTCTGGAGAGAATTGACCCTGGCCAAAGCAGAAAACCCGTTGTGATCAGTTTTGGCGATGTGGCTGCTTCCGGCGGATATTATTTATCCTGCAATGCAGACAGCATTTTTGCAGACCCGATGACCATTACGGGTTCGATCGGTGTTTTCAGTATGATCTTTAATACGCAGTCTTTTTTTAAAAATAAACTGGGCGTCACTTTCGATGCAGTTCAAACAGCAAAGCAGCCTGATGCCATTACGCATGTTTCAACCGCTGACAGACATGCAGAAAAAATTTTTTCAGAATGATGTGGACAGTATCTATCACGATTTCAAATCCCGGGTTGCGGATGGCAGAAAAAAGGATATCAATTATATTGACAGCATTGCGCAGGGCAGGGTATGGGGCGGCGCAGGAAGCTCTGAAACTCGGACTGGTGGATGAGATCGGCGGTATTCAGGATGCGGTCGATTGTGCAGCGCGACTGGCTAAAACAAATGACTACCGTTTAAGGGAATTTCCCGAGCCCAAAAATTTCCTGGAGCTGCTGCTCAATAACTACAATGAAACCATAAAAGCAAAATCCATCCGGGAAGATTTGGGAACTGAGGGTCTAAAATGGTATAAGATCCATGGCCTACCTGAAATCCATTGACAGGGTTCCGCAAACGCGCTTCCGTTTGAATTGACCATCATTCCAGTAATGGACTTATCACTAAACACTGAATTTCTTTCATGAATCGTCCTTATAGTCAATTCAGGGCCATGTTCGCCATTAGCCGGGCGAGCCTGCGGGCCATTATTCCGCAGTCCTTCCGCAGTTATTTTCAGTCTGGGTTTCCCATGGTATTTATTCTCGTTTTTGGGTTTATCGGCGGCAGCGGCACGTCGGTTGCTATTGCTTTAAAAAACCCGCAGGATACTTCGAATTATGTGATTCGCGCCCTGCTGGGATTCCAGCATTGTGCAAGCTGAAATCAGAAAGAGATACAGCGGCATCCATCCGCATGGACCTGGAAAAAGGAAGATATTGCTGCCATTGTTTCCCTGGATTCTTCTGCTTCCGCCATGCCGGATTTACCCAATATAAAATTAAGACGCAGAGCTCTTCTGCTTCTGCAGATAAATATCCGATCCTGAAAATGGCATTGGCACAAACCATTCAGATCATTGAAGAAAGAAAAATTCCTGATCAGTTCAAAATGATCAGCGTGCAGGAATTGCCCGAGCTGGAGGGGCGCGAATATAGAATGATTGATTTTATTTTGCCGGGCATGCTGGGATTTTCGCTCCTGAGTGCTGCAGTTTTCGGAGTTGCTTTGTGTTTTTTAATTTACGGCAGACCCTGGTGCTCAAAAGATTTTTTGCCACGCCGATCAACAGGAAAAATATTGTATTCGGTGAAGGCATTAGCAGGATAACATTTTCAGTTGATGACAGTCAGTTGTTATCATTGTGGCGGGTCATTATCTTTTTAATTTTACGCTGGTGGACGGCATGGTCACTTTTCTTGAATATGATTGTGCTTAGTTTTATCGGGCCTGGTTGTTTTTATGGGTTTCGGATTTATCATCAGCAGCGTCTCGAAAAATGAAAGTTCCATTCCGCCCTTTGCGAATTTGTTCACCCTACCATCATTTCCTCCTGGGAGGCACTTTCTTTTCCACCGGATGTTTTTCCGAAATGGCTGCAGTGGTTTCTGCGAAATCCTGCCATTGAAACAACTGAACGATGCATTTCGCAATGTGGCATTCCAGGGAGCATCGCTGATGGACTGCGGGAAACAGATGGGCATCTTACTGATCTGGGGCGTCGTGATTTATGTTGTTGCCATCAAGACCTTTAAATGGGAATAATATTTCATAATCACCTAATTCTTCATTTTGAAACTGAGTCATTGGCAGCGTGATCGTTCTTTTTGGGATTGTGTTTTTTCTGTTTCGCATTGTTTCCTTCCGATATGTCCGTCAGCCGTCGTTGTGCGGATCAACGCTCCGCGGGATTCAGTATTACAGGAGCTGTCGGATCTGAGAACCTGGGCAAAATGGAATACGCTGATCCGGGGAGCCGGGACAAAGCAGGGAAATAAATTTTTTCCATGCAGGCCGACTCAAACCGCCTGGAAATCGGGAATCTGACGGTACTCCTGTAAAAAAAACAACTGATTCCGTTCTTACCCGATTTCAGGCTGCCTCCGGAAGATCTTTTACAGGAAAGTATATCATTACCGAATCCGGCGGCCAGGTGATTCTGCAATGGAATCTGGAATTTCATATTCGCTGGTACCCGTGGGAGAAACTCGCCAGTATGTTTTATGATAAACAGTTGGGCCCGCTGATGGAACAGTCGCTCGTGAATCTGCGGAATGAGCTGGAGCCGTCACGATCTCAGGTTTTCTGAGCTATCTTTACCAGGAATCAATTATTCATTCTCCATTAAAAATTCGCCGTCATGAAAAAGATGTTTCTGTTATCATTTATTGCATTTATCGGCCTGAGCGTATACTGCAGCCAGGAAAAGGTAGTTAGTCCGCATGAAACCGCGACGGGCAAAGACATCTCCGTCCGCTATGGTCGTCCTTATAAAAAAGGCCGCGTTATTTTCGGTGGCCTCGTACCTTACGGAAAGGTCTACCGCTGCGGCGCCGATTCGGCGACTACGGTAACTTTTGAAAAAGATGCCAGCTTCGGTGGAAAAGCGGTAAAAGCCGGTACCTATACTTTATTTGTGATTCCGAATAAAGAAAGCTGGACAATCATTCTGAACAGCCAGCTCGGACAATGGGGTGCGTATAGTTATGATAAAAATAAGGATAAGGATGTGCTCCATGTAGATGTGCCGGTCAAAAAAACGGATAAACTGATCGAACAACTGACCATCAGTTTACCTGCGCACGCTATGATCATTGAATGGGACCAGCACCAAACTGGCTATCCCTGTTCGTTTTTCCTGATCAACTGAGGGAGTGATAAGAGGAACTGATGGATTTTTTCCAGTTGTATCGGGCTGATACAGTAAGGTGGCATGATGTAAACCGTATTTCCCAGCGGACGCAGATAGATCCTCTGTTTAAGTGCTTGCTGCCGGATATAGCTGCCCACTGGTTATTGTATTCGTGCCGGCTGGTCTTGAGTTCAAATGCCAGTACGGTTCCGATGGTTCGGGGATTCATTACGGTCCGGATCGATCTGGACAAGTTTTTCTTTTAGAAAACTTTCGCATTTTGTTTGTGATAATCGTGCTTATTTGTTCAATACAGGTCTTTTTTTGTAATAGATCCAGGCTGGCAAGCCCTGCGGCGCAAGCTATCGGATTGGCCGTGTAGGAATGCCCGTGAAAAAAAGTCTTCTGCGATCATCACTTAGAAAAGCATTGAAAATTTCCTGGGTGCAGGCCGTGGCGCCGAGGGCCATGGTGCCTCCGGTGATGCCCTTGCTCAGGCATAAGATATCGGCAGTATGCATAAGGGATTCACTGGCAAAAAATGCCCCTGTTCTGCCGAAGCCGGTCAGCACTTCGTCTGCAATGCAAAGGATTTGGTTTTCTTTTGCAGTTTTGAGCAGGGCATCCAATCCGGCCGCCTGATATATTCTCATTCCGCCTGCCGCCTGAAGTAAAGGTTCATAGATGAAACAGGCTATTTCATCTGCATGGGATCCGATGAAAGCATTTGCTGGTTCTTCATTTTGGTCGTCTGGTGTTTCGATGAATAATACGTCGAATAAAAAATCCTGGAATGCCTCGGTAAAAAGTCCCGCGTCCGCTTACGCTCATTGCGCCGAAGGTATCGCCGTGATAGGCATGGCGGAAAGCCAGTATTTTATTTCGTTTGGAAGTCTCCTTGTTCTTCCAGTATTGAATGGCCATTTTGATGGCAACCTCCACGGCTGTGGATCCGTTATCGGAGTAGAAAATCTTTTCAAAATTCCCCGGAAGGATTTTCAGAAGTCGTTCTGCAAGCTGAACTGCGGGTTCATGGGTGAACCCGGTAAAGATCACGTGTTCCAGATGCAAAGCCTGCTGATAAATTTTGCTTGCGATGTAAGGATTAGCATGACCGTGAATATTCACCCACCAGCTGCTGATGGCATCTATATAGGAGTTTCCTGCATCATCAAATAAAGCGCTCTTCCCCGCGAATGATGGGGATCGGCGAGCCGGATAGCTGATGCTGGGTATAAGGATGCCAGATCACCTGTTGGTCCCGTTCGCTGAGTGAAGACTTTAGTTCATAATGTTTGGAAATTGTAAATTTGGATGTGCTAATTTGAAAATTTGAAATATGTAAATGTGCAACCGATTTTATCAGCACATTTTCACATTTTTCATATTTCCGCATTTGCATTTTTCTCTTTCAAAAAACTCAAATTCCTCCGTATTCCCTGATATTTCGACCGTTTAATGGGCGAGTCAGCAAATATTTTTTTAAATCCTTCTTCGGTCATTTCTTCCCAATCCTTCTGATTGAAATGAAGAATTTCGGGAATGGGCGAGAAGCCGGGTTCTGCCGGTCGGACTTGAAAAGCGGTTCCAGGGGCAAACATCCTGGCACATGTCACAGCCGAACATCCAGTTGTCGAACTTCCCTTTCATCGTTGTCCGGGAATCAATAATTCCTTCAGCTCAATTGTAAAATAGGATATGCATTGGCTTCCATCTACCAGTTTGTCGTCGTGGATGGCCTGGGTGGGGCAGGCATCAATGCAGCGGGTGCAGGTCCCGCAGAAATCATGCGCAAAAGGAGCATCGTACTCCAGTTCTATGTCCACGATCAGTGTGGCGATAAAAAAATAGGAACCCTGTTTCTTATGGATGAGGTTTCCGTTTTTTCCGACCCATCCCAGTCCGCTCCGTACTGCCCAGGCTCTCTCAAGAACCGGGGCGCTGTCAACAAAACCCCGGCCATGAAAGTCGCCGATCTTTGCCTTCATGCCGCTTAGGATAAAATTCAGCTTTGGACGGATGATTTCATGATAATCCCTGCCATAGGCATATTTGGAAATCTTAGGCGAATCTTCTTCCTGTCAGCTGAAGGGTAATAATTTATCAGAAAACTAATCACGGATTTAGCCCCTGGCAAAAGCTTGTAAGGGTTTACCCTTAGATCGAAATGCTTTTCCATATATCCCATGGTACCGTGCATGCCCAGATTCAGCCAATGTTCCAGTTTTCTTGCATCTTCGTCAAGCGGCTTTGCCTCTGCGATACCGCAGTAGTCAAAGCCTGCAGCAGCGGCCAGTTCGCGGACAAACTGCGTGTTTTCAGTAGTATTCATGACACCCGGGCATAATTCTTACCTACAAATTCAATAATTTTTTTATTTTTAGAGCGTTATCAAACCCTAAATCTCCCTGCTTCCATGAGACACCCCCGTTGGCTTTATTTGCTGACTTTCTGCTTATTGCCCCAAAGTTACCTTTCTGCGCAGGGAAACAGAGATATAAAATCCGGAAAAATTACTGCAGCTGAGTTCAACCTTGTAGCGGAAGGTTTTGATTCCTCAGTCAAATCGGTATTGATTTCAAATACAGGAAGTGCAAGTTTCGGGGAGAATGATGCACCCGGTTTCCGCAGGATATACAATTGTCATAAGAAAGGAGGAAGCGAACGGATCTTTTTTAAAATGAAATCCAGATCATGAAAAAGTGCATCGCGATATTGCTGTCATTCTATACAGGGTTTAGCTTAAAAGCCCAATCATTTCCAGCCTCAGAAATTCCTGATTCATTGAAAACAAATGCCAATGTAGTGATCAGGTTGGAAGAAATGGTATTTGAAATAAAATCCATAGGTCACGCAGTGACCAAAGAGAAACACGTTTACACCATTCTCAACAAAATTGGCGAAAAATATGCAACCTACAGAACCTTTTACGGTAAGTTCACAACTATTAATTATGTAAATGCTTCGATGTATGATGCAAATGGAAAGGAATTAAAACATTTCAAGAAAAAGGATATGTCTGACCTACCTATTCAGGATGGATATTCACTTGTCAATGATAGCCGGATTAAGGAGGGAAGTTTTTATTACCATGAATACCCATACACAGTTGAGTTTGAGGAAGAAGATGAAATTAACGGGTTCATGACGATAGCAAATTGGTTTCCTCAAACTTCCATTGAGGCGTCTGTGGAGGACAGTAAATACAGCATTATAGCTCCTGAAGATTATTCGATTAGATATAAAATGCTCAATTCGGATATTTTACCTGCAATTGGAGAAAAGAGCGGAAAGAAAACTTATATGTGGGAACTAAGGGGCTTATCCGCCTTTGGAGAAATACCGTTTTCAGCACCGCTCATTCGTTACGCTCCATGTTTGATGGTCGGAGCTTCAGACATTGAAGAAGAGGGATACAGGGGCAATATGTCAACCTGGAATGATTTCGGCAAATTTTATGGGAGCTTGCAAAAAGGGAGGGACGTGCTTCCGGAAGAAGTGAAACAAAAAGTTCATCGGCTAACTGATGCCATACCGGAGCCTGAAAAAAAAGTCGCTATTTTATATGAATTTCTTCAGAAAAATACCCACTATGTGAGCATCCAATTGGGAATTGGTGGTTGGCAAACTTTTGACGCTGCATATGTAGCACACAATAAATATGGGGATTGTAAAGCGCTTTCGAATTTTATGGTGGCCCTTTTAAAGGAAGCGAGTATTAAGGCGCATTCCGTTATTATTCATGGTGGCGAACAAAATGCAGATTTTATAAAGGACTTTACTTACGATCCGTTTAACCATGTGATATGCTGTGTTCCTTTACCTAAAGATACAATCTGGCTTGAGTGTACTTCTCCCTATCTGCCTGCCGGCTATTTAAGTGATTTCACTTCTAACAGGTATGGATTACAGGTGGACGATGATGGTGGTGAGCTGATTCACACTCCCGCCTATTTACTTCCGGATAATAGCCGGATGCGCAAAATTTCAGCTGTACTGGACAAGGAAGGTAACTTGAAACTCGAAAGCAGAACGTCCTATAAGGCTGCCTGCCAGGACAATATAAATCAGTTTATAAACTATGAATCAAAAGATGAACAACTGCGAACACTTAAGAACAAATTTGACCTTCCCACCTACGATGTGAATGCGTTTGACTATAAAGAAGATTACAGCAAACGACTGCCTGTGATACAAGAAGCGCTTCAACTCTCTGTCACCAATTATGCTCAGGTGAGCGGGCGAAGAATTTTCATCAATCCGGACATTTTTGCCCGGTTAGCCGAAAAGCTTCCTGAAGATAAGGATAGGAAATGGGACCTTGAATTCAAGGACGAATATCTCTACGTAGATTCTATTGAAATTTCTATTCCCACCGGATATGAAACTGAATCCAGACCAAAAGACATTCTTTTGCAAAGCAAGTTTGGCAAATATGAGACCCATCTGCAAATTGCATCTGACAAAATCACTTATTATAGAAAATTTGTACAATATAGTGGCCGCTTTCCGGGTAAAGACTATGAGGAAGTTGTAAATTATTACGATCAGATTTATGATGCAGATCATACTAAAATAGTTTTCGTGAAAAAAATCTAGGCGATTCTGGATATGAATAGTGATTTAAATTACCCTTAACAATAACCCGTATGAAAAATAAAAAAGGGATTTGTATTATTTTTTGTGGGCTGCTTTTTCTGAATACATTGAAAGGGCAGGACAAATTGAATATCAAATTTGCCAAAATTTCCCTGGCCGATTTTGACCTGTCCAAAGAAAAATTCGATACGAGCGCCGACGCTATTATTATTGCAGATGTTGGCAGCACCTCATTTGAAGGCAATGCGAAGTCGAGCATGACGATGGTGTATACCAGATTCAGGCGGGTGAAGATTCTGAATAGAAATGGATTTAGTGTTGCAGACTACGCAATTCGGTTATATCATAATAGTGAAGGTGATGTTGAAAAACTATCCGATCTAAAAGCTTCCACATTTAATCTAGAAAATGGGGCTGTGGTTGAAACAAAGTTGGATGAAAAGGCCGTATTTACTGAGCGTTATGACAAGAATAATGATATTAAGAAATTCACTGTTCCTGCCTTGCAGGTGGGTTCCATTTATGACATTACCTATACGATAAAATCAGATTTCTACTTCAATTTAAGATCATGGGAATTCCAGGGTGAATATCCCATATTGTGGAGCGAATATATGATTACGGTTCCTCCCGTTTTCGAGTATATGACAAAAATCCAGGGCGATGGTCAATTTGATATTAACAGCAACCAGACCGTTTTTCAACATTTTACCATTAGACAAAGTAATGGTACTGATGCCGATGATATATATAATTTGTCAGGAAATTCGATTCAGCGTCGATGGGTGAAAAAAAATGTTGCACCGCTTGTAGTTGAGCCTTATATTACTACATTAGAAAACTATATTTCAAAAGTTTCTTTTCAGCTGCATTATATTCAGTGGTCACAGACTTCTGAACGACACAATCAGTTCGTAACCTGGTTTGTAGCCGCAGAGAAATTGCTTCAGGATGATAATTTTGGAATCAAGTTATCGCATGATAATGCGTGGTTGTCGACGGACATCCAAGCCAACACAGAAGGCTGCAAAACAGATGAAGAAAAAATAAAGAAAATATTCTACTTTGTCAGGAGCACTTTCTCCTGTACGGACCATGATGATATGTGGGCCCGAACACCTTTGAAGGACGTCTATAAGAAAAAGGGAGGCAATGTGGCAGAGATTAATCTGTTGCTGACTGCCATGCTTCGGCAGGCTCATATTGTTGCTGATCCGGTCATCCTTAGTACTCGGGAACACGGCGTGGCTGATCAGATTTACCCATTGATAGAGGATTACAATTACGTAATTTGCGTGGCTTATGCAGGAAATAAAACGTTCAAGCTGGATGCCAGCAGGCCATATAATGGATTTGATTGTCTCGTATCTGATTGTTACAACGGGGGGGGTAGAATTGTTAATCAGGGAAAACCATATCTCATTGATCTCTCTCCTGATTCGCTTCGGGAGTCCAGGCTGACAACATCATTTATTATCAATGATGAAAAGGGATATGTTACCGGAAGCTATAAGAGTGTTATGGGGAGCATGGAAAGCTATGAAATTAGGGAAGAATTGGCCAAGACTTCTCAAAAAGATTACTTTAAAAAAATACAAACAAATTATGGAAATGATGTAATCATAGAGAACCCAGGTATTGATTCGCTTAATCAATATGAATACCCATTGACGATCCACTACGATTTTGATATGAAGAACCTGCTTAAGGGTGATGTCATTTATTTTAATCCCATGATGACAGTGGAAGATAAGGTGAACCCATTTAAATCTGAAGAAAGGAAATATCCTGTGGAAATGAAGTCTAGACCCGAATCGACCTATGTCCTTGTCATGGATATCCCTAAAGGATACCAAGTAGAAGAACTTCCGAAATCGGCCAGGGTTGCCTATAACGGAAATGAAGGAATTTTCGAATACCTTATTCAAAAAAATGCGGATAATATTCAAATGCGTGTCCACCTGAAACTAAATAAGGCTTTTTTCCCGACAGATGAATACACAACACTCCGGGATTTCTTCGGATATGTGGTAAAGAAGGAAAACGAGCAGATCGTCTTTAAAAAAATACCATAATATTCAGGGTCTTTCTTTCTCCACCTGAACATGCATCCTGTGAAAGAAACGATGTATTGCAGGCGCGAGAATAATGCCGATATTGGTAATGAAGACCACGCCGCTGAACAGGGCATAAAAGGATGAAAACCATTTTCCGCCTACCGTCTTGATCTCCACCACGGGTCCCATGCCGCTCAGGATCATGGATGCATTGTGCAATGCATCCAGCCAGGGGATATCCGCTGTATAGTGGTATCCTACCACCCCAAAAAGAAGGCAGACAAGCAGTATACCTATACCGGTTAGAATGCTTTTCCTGATGCGTCTCCTGAATGCACTTGCAGATGCGAGGGGTTGGAATTTATTTTCCAGCATGCTATGTGGATTGTTCTCAAATGTAACAAGTTTGATTTGCAGTCCTAAGGCGGATCCAAATAATTATTATATCCTTATCTTTCAGCCCTCATTTTTCCCCGTGAAATATTTCTTGGGCTACGATATCGGTTCTTCATCCGTAAAAGCGGCCTTACTGGAAGCAGATAGCGGGATTGTTCAGGCACTTGCTTTTTCGCCCGCTTCAGAAATGACTATTCAGGCGCCTGAGCCAGGATTTGCAGAGCAGGACCCGGAACAATGGTGGAAGGAACTGATTCAGGCCACAGCGCTGCTTCGGAAAAAATTCCCTTTTTCCAGGGATGAAATCGGCGCCATCGGCATTTCCTATCAGATGCACGGCCTGGTTTGCATCGGCAAAGACCTGAAGCCTTTAAGGCCCGCAATTATCTGGTGCGATAGCCGTGCAGTTGACTATGGGAATAATGCTTTTGATGAACTCGGCCATAGTTTTTGCCTGGAACATTTTCTTAACTCTCCCGGGAATTTTACTGCATCTAAATTGAAATGGGTGAAAGAAAATGAGCCCGAAGATGTATGAGAAAATATTCAAAGTGCTCTTGCCAGGAGATTTTATTGCACTTAAACTTACGGGGGAACCTTTCACAACAGTTTCCGGATTGTCAGAAGGCATTTTCTGGGATTACAAAGAAGCTGGCATTTCTAAATCCCTGCTTGATCATATTACGGCATCGATCCGGGATTGCTTGCACATACCGTCCCCTGTTTCGGCGATCAGGGAAGGCTCGAGAAGGGCGCAGCTGAATTACTGGGAATTGCCCCGGGGGTGCCTGTCTGTTACCGTGCCGGTGATCAGCCCAATAATGCCTTTTCGCTGAATGTACTGGAGCCCGGGGAAATTGCTGCGACTGCAGGAACTTCTGCTGTGGTTTATGGTGTGACAGACAACGTGCCTGCATATGATGCGAAGTCCAGGGTAAATTCTTTTATTCATGTTAACCATCGTCCCGAATCACCCCGATATGGCATCCTCATGTGCCTGAATGGCACCGGAATACTGAACAGCTGGTTGAAAAAGCAATTTTTCGCCTCCGCTTCCTATTCCGAAATGAATGCAGGTGCGCAGTACGAGTTGAACCAGGCGCGGATGGAATTTTTTGTTATCCATTCGGCAATGGTGCCGAACGCATCCTGGAGAATAAAAATCCAGGCGCGCTATATTCAGGGACTTGATTTTAACCGGCATGATAAAAATCAACTGGCCCGCGCTGCCCAGGAAGGCATCGTATTTTCTATGATCTATGGAACGGAAATCATGCAAGCTATGGGCGTCCACCTTACGCGGGTTCGGGCCGGCCATACCAATATGTTTTTGAGTGATCTTTTTGCACCAATCTTTGCCAACCTCAGCGGCTGCACGGTGGAATTGTATAATACTGACGGTGCCCTGGGAGCAGCCAGGGGTGCGGGTTTTGGCGCTAACCACTACCGATAGTTTCAGGGACTGCTTTCAGGGGATGGAAATCATCCGTCGGGCAGAGCCGCAAATAAAAGAAACCAGCCGCATAAAAGAAATTTATGAAAAATGGAAAAGAAGGATTATTTAAACATAATAAAATAGAAATAGGCTATGAATATCATTAAAGGAAGCAGGGAATATTTTCCCGGGCATCGGACAGATCAAATTTGAAGGACGCGAATCGGATAATCCGCTTGCGTTTAAATGGTATGATGAAAATAAAATCATTGCTGGAAAAAAATTAAAGGATCATGTAAAGTTTTCCGTCTCCTACTGGCATACCTTCTGCAATACCGGCGGCGATCCATTTGGTCCGGGTACGAAAGATTTCCATGGAATCAGTCCCCTGATGCGGTCCAGGCTGCAAAAGACAAGATGGATGCAGCATTTGAATTCATCAGCAAACTGGGTGTGCCATATTATTGTTTTCATGATATTGACCTGGTGGATGAGGGATATTCAGTGGCTGAATACGAAAAGCGTTTGCAGATCCATGGTCGAGTATGCAAAGCAAAAACAGGCTGCCAGCGGGGTGAAATTACTCTGGGGAACGGCCAATGTTTTTTCAAATCCGCGATATATGAATGGTGCTGCAACCAATCCTGATTTTGCAGCTCTGGCCTATGCCGGACCCCAGGTAAAGAATGCCCTGGATGCTACGATTGCACTGAATGGCGAAAATTATGTATTCTGGGGGGAAGGGAAGGATATATGTCCCTGCTGAACACGAATATGAAAAGAGAAATCGAACACCTTGGCCGGTTTCTTGGCATTGCGCGGGACTACGCCAGGAAACAGGGATTCAAAGGAATATTTTTCATAGAACCCAAACCCTGTGAGCCGACCAAAGCATCAATACGATTATGATTGTGCCACCGTGATCGATTTTCTGCGGCAATTTGGACTTGACAAGGATTTCAAGATCAATATTGAAGTAAATCATGCAACGCTTGCCGGTCATACTTTCCAGCATGAATTACAGGTTGCTGCCGATGCGGGCATGCTCGGAAGCATGGATGCAAACCGCGGAGATCAGCAAAACGGCTGGGATACCGATCAGTTCCCGATGCACCTGAATGAATTGATTGAGTCCATGCTGATCATCATGGAAGCAGGCGGGCTTGGCGGCGGAGGCGTAAACTTTGATGCCAAAACCAGGAGGAATTCTACGGATCCCGAAGATATTTTCCTCGCTCATATCGGCGGCATGGATACTTTCGCAAGGGCAGTGATCATGGCCGACAATATCCTTCAGCATTCTCCTTACAGAAAATTCAGGAAAGACAGATATGCGTCGTATGATTCGGGCAAAGGAAAAGATTATGAAGCAGGAAAACTTACGCTGGAGGATCTGCGCGAGTTTGCCAGCACGCATGGTGAACCTGAACAAATCAGCGGCAAACAGGAATGGCTCGAAAATATTATCAACCAGTATATCTGATCATCTGCAGGGATCGCCAAATGAAGCGTCCAGCTTTTCCTTAAACTGCGCATATAGCTCGGGTTTAGGATCGCTGATTGTACTCTTTGGTACAAGGACCCCTGCGTAGTTGCGGCAGCGGTCTATAAATGGCCAGATGCCGGTTAAATTAAGACTGGTCACCTGTTTGCCATCATCGCTGATCCAGCAGCCCAGCCCTGTTTTAGAACCTGCAGCTTCTTTTGGAACGTATTTTACAGGCAGGGTGGGGAACTGAAGGGTTTCCATTTCATGCACCGATTTTTCAGTCAGCACCTGCTTCCCATCAAAATTTCCTTTGTTCAACAGCATGCCAAGGAAATTAATGAAATCATTGGGCGTGGTCACGGCTCCATCCGAGGCATTGATGGCTCCTCCATTTTCATTTGTAAAACTGGTTCCCCGCATTTTACAGGGCCTTAGTATTTTTTCCTGAACGATACGGTCAAAAGTTTTTTTAGTCACTACTTCCAGCACGCGTGCAGCAACATCCGGTCCGATTTGCGTAAAATAAACCTCCGTTCCGGGATTGGTCTGGATTTCCCTTTTGGAAGCAAAAGCATCCACTTCTGTTTCGAGATCCGGATACCTGCTTTTTTGAAGCAGCTTCAGGGGACCGGGAGGATCTGCCTGGATGCCGGTAGTAAAGGTCAAACAATTTCGGATCGTGATATAGCTCTTCATATACTTCGCAAACATGGGGATGTATTTACTGACCTTGTCGTCCAATGTAATTTTCCCTGCATCTACATACGCCATCACTGCGGCTGCAGTGAGCCACTGACTGGCAATCCCCGCCGGCACCTGCTCTCTTCCGCTGAAATCTCCGATCTCTTTTTCAATTTCTTTTTTGTATACTATTTTTCCTCCTTTATAGGCAAGGGCTACCAGGTTGTTTCCAAATAATTTTTGATTTGCCTTGAGGAATTCATCGGTTTCCGGCGAGGTTGAAGGCAAGGTTTTGGATGATTGAGAATAAGAGACCAGCCAGATTAACAGAAGGGAGCCAATTATACTGAATTGACGACATGCTAATTTTATTTTATATGACAGAGTTTCAGGGAATTGGGATTGGATTAAGATTTGAAACATGGCCAATTGATTTTAAACAGACACAATGAATTTAAACAACTTTACAATAAAAGCTTCTGAGTCGTTGCAACTCGCCCAGCAACTGGCGTTTAACGGGCAGAATCCAACGATTGAAACGGAACACCTTATGAAAGCGTTGCTTGATCAGGAGGATTCCACGGTGGATTATCTCCTGAAGAAAAATAACGTTACGATCAATCTGCTGGAATCAAAGCTAAACGACCTGATCTCGAAACTGCCCAAGGTTTCCGGAACCGATCCGGCACAGTCACTTAGCCGGGAAGCCAATAATGTGGTTTTGAGAGCAGGGGCCGTTTTGAAACAATTTGACGATGAGTTTATTACTCCTGAACACCTTTTATTGGCCATCCTCCAGGGAAATGATGATACGGCAAAATTACTCAAGAATGCGGGCCTTACAGAAAAAGGCCTGGTTAGTGCCGTTAAGGAATTGCGAAAAGGTTCAACTGTTTCTTCCAATACGCAGGAAACCCGGTTTAATGCCCTCAACAAGTATGCAAGAAATTTGAATGAATTGGCAAGGCAGGGCAAACTTGACCCGGTGATCGGCCGCGATGAAGAGATCCGCAGAACCCTTCATATTCTTTCCCGCAGAAGTAAAAATAATCCAATACTAGTCGGAGAGCCCGGCGTAGGAAAGACAGCAATAGCGGAAGGGCTCGCTCACAGGATCGTGAATGGGGATGTTCCGGAAAACCTGAGATCCAAAATAATTTATGCACTGGATATGGGCCAGCTCATTGCAGGCGCCAAATATAAAGGAGAATTTGAGGAAAGGCTTAAAAGTGTTGTGAAGGAAGTCAGCGGCAGCAGCGGGGAAATTATTTTATTTATAGATGAGATCCATACCCTGGTAGGCGCAGGCGGAGGAGAAGGGGCCATGGATGCAGCGAATATTCTTAAGCCTGCGCTGGCACGCGGCGAACTCCGGGCCATCGGTGCAACAACATTGAATGAATATCAAAAGTTCTTTGAAAAGGACAAAGCGCTTGAGCGCCGTTTTCAAAAAGTATTGATCAATGAACCGAATGAAGAAGATGCGATTTCCATTCTCCGCGGATTGAAGGACCGGTATGAAACCTATCACCATGTCCGGATTAAAGATGAAGCGATTATTGCAGCCGTTGAATTATCACATCGCTATATCACCGACCGTTTCCTGCCGGATAAAGCAATCGATCTGATTGATGAAAGTGCCGCCAGGCTGAGGCTGGAAATGAATTCAATGCCAGAAGAACTCGATCAGATGGAACGGCAGATCCGCCAGCTTGAAATTGAGCGCGAAGCCATCAAGCGGGAAAATGACGAAGAAAAACTGCGCACACTAAGCGCTGAAATCGGCAATCTGAGCGTCACAAAAGATACCTTGATGTCCAAATGGCGTCAGGAAAAGGAACTGGTGGAAAAAGTACAGAATGCCAAATCCCGGATTGAAGATCTGAAACTTGAGGCAGAAAAAGCTGAGCGGGAAGGGGATTACGGCAAAGTTGCCGAGATCCGGTATGGCAAAATAAAAGAGCAGGAACAGATCGTTTCAAATTTTGCAGCTCAACTCAGTAACGGTACGGAAAAGCGCCTCTTAAAAGAAGAGGTGGACGCAGAAGACATTGCAGAAGTGGTGGCCAAGGCAACGGGGATTCCGGTTTCCAGGATGATGCAGAGTGAAAAGGAAAAACTGCTGAACCTGGAAGATGAATTGCATGAACGTGTGGTTGGCCAGGATGAAGCAATTGCTGCTGTTGCAGATGCAATCCGCAGAAGTCGCGCCGGACTCCAGGATCCAAAAAGACCTATCGGGTCGTTTATTTTCCTGGGAACCACGGGCGTCGGAAAAACTGAGCTTGCGAAAGCACTCGCCGAATACCTGTTTGACGATGAGCGCATGCTTACCCGGATTGATATGAGTGAATATCAGGAAAAGCACACGGTTAGCCGGCTTATAGGGGCTCCTCCCGGGTATGTCGGATATGACGAAGGTGGCCAGCTAACTGAGGCTGTTCGCCATAAACCCTATAGCGTTGTACTATTAGATGAAATTGAAAAAGCACACCCGGACGTGTTCAATATTTTACTTCAGGTATTGGATGATGGGAGATTGACTGACAATAAAGGCCGGACCGTAAATTTCAAGAATACGATTGTCATCATGACCAGCAATTTAGGGAGCCAGATTATCCAATCGTCATTTGAAGACCTGACCGAGGAAAATAAAGAAGAAGTTGTGGAAAGGACCAGGAGGGAAGTCATGGTCTTGTTAAGGGAGACCATTCGTCCGGAATTTCTCAACAGGATCGATGAAGTAATCATGTTTCAACCCCTATTAAAGGCGGAGATCCGGGGCATTATCCGGATTCAGCTCAATAGCCTCGCCCGGATGGTTCTTAAAAACGGGATTGATCTCCGCTTTAGTGAATATGCCATCGATTACCTGGCGGAAAACGGATTCGATCCTCAGTTTGGTGCGCGTCCCTTAAAAAGACTCATTCAGAAAGAAATCGTTAACCCTTTGAGTAAAAATATGTTAGCAGGAAGTATTGATCATTCACACCCGGTGCTTGTAGACGTGTTCGATGGACTGGTTGTGTTCCGCAATGAACGGGAGGAACATGAGAAATCAGGCATTACATCTTAATAAGTTGTTAACTAATTTATTAACCTTAGAGGTGACCGTAAAATAAGTAAGATTTTTGGGGGAAAATACCTATTTTTAGCCGCCTCCTGCCAATCCGTCTGGTTAAGAGGCTTTTTTTTCAACTTTCGGGGTTGATCGATGTTATACATTAAAGATTAGAAAATCAGGAAAAAAATAAAACAAAAGGATACATATCATGGCTTTTAAGAAAGAGATCATAGAGATTATTGAACCACGTGACGTGTTTGTTGGCCCTAAGACTGCTCCCGTGACCCTGGTAGAATTCGGAGAGTATGAAAACGAAGATTGCGCCAAGGCACATGAAGTGGTAAAAAAGATTATGGAAGAGTATGATGGGAAGGTAAGATTCAATTTCCGCCATTTCCCCCTGACCAAGATCCATCAGCGCAGTCTGAAAGCTGGTGAGGCTTCAGTAGCTGCCGCCCAGGAAGGCAAGTTCTGGGAAATGCATAATATATTATTTCATAACCGGCATAATCTGGGAACAACGAGCCTTAAGCTCCATTCCAGGGAAGCTGGCATTTCAAATAAGAAATTCCTGGACCACCTGGTGAATGCCACTTATGGCTGGCAGGTGCAGGGTGATCTCAGAGAAGGTATCCAGAAAGGAGTTACTACCGTACCGGCCTTCTTTATTAATGGAGAGCCTTTCAACGGAAAGCCCACGTTTGACAACCTCAGCAAAGGGATCGAAGCTGCGCTGAAAAAAGCCCGGAAAAAAGAGAAAGCGAGCATGGCCAGGTAATGGGTCGATGGTGGATGGTTGATGGACGAAAACTTATTTTGATCAGCCTGACCGGATTTGAATTATTTAAGGAGCGCTATTGCGCTCTTTTTTGTTTTTTCATCTGGCCATTGATTAACCCTCAAACTTATTATTGATCCGACACTGAATGGGTTCTTAAATTCCACTTTTTATGTTTTTCTGTAATGTCCATCAACCATCAACGACAATTGCCCAGGCGTTCTTGTTGTTTTGACAATAAATACCTAATTTGTTCTTATCCTTGATTTCAGGTTTTTAAGACCAATATTTAATGAAAATTTCCGGCATATCCAATACCTTCCTGGAGAAATTAAGATGGTTTTCTATTGGCAGATCTTTTGCCTGGGTAAAAAGAAAATGGCCCCGCGTTTCGTTTAAGAACTTTTCGATTCATTCGCGGGTCGGGGCATTCTCCCAAAAATCACATCATTTTCTGGAAGAAATTAAATCCCTGGGATTCACAAAAACCATGGATGAACTTGAAAAGGGGAAACTGAGTGTTTTTAACCAGCTTAATTTTTTCCAGTTCCTCACTGGGATTATCGTTCCCCTGATTTGTTTTTTTGGAAATAGCAAATTTCCCCTGAGTTCCTTTTTTTTAGCCAGCCTGCCGGCCTGGGTGAATCTGGTGGTGCTTTATCTGAACTTTTATTTCCGGTACGAAGCGGGAATGATCGTTTATTTTATTCTCTATCCGGTGATGACCTCTGTTGTTTACATGAGCGGTATGAACCTGGGTGTTGATTTATATTTTATATTGAATGGGATCCTTGCTGTTTTTTTCCTGCCCCTGATTACGCAAATGCTGTTTGCAGTCGGGCTTTCGATGGTAAGCTATTTTGTGCTCGTGGTATTGACGAGTCATTATGACTATCAATTACACGCAAGCAATACGTTCTTATTTCTTTTTAACCAGATCACGGTCATCCTGCTAATTTTCTATGCACTGTTTCTGATAAAGAAAGAGAACAGTCTTTACCTGTTTGGTATCCTGGCAACGAATAAGGCCTTGCAGGAAACCAATGACAAAATCGAAAAACAGAAAGCTGAAATTGAAGAGAAGGCCGCAGAACTCGGCGAGCTGAACTCTTTGAAAAATAAGCTTTTTACAGTGATATCTCATGATATGAAAACACCGATGTATGCATTACGAAATCTTTTCGGAAGTATTCAGCAATTAAAAATGAGCGGGGCGGAAATCAAGGCTATTATTCCAGACGTGGTTACAGACCTTAATTATACAACAGGGCTTATGGAAAACCTGCTCCATTGGGTAAAAAGCCAGATGAATTCGGCAAGCGTTTCCCCGCAGCCAATTGATCTTGGCCAGGTTGCCAATGAGGTAATCAACGTTCAGCAACTGCAGGCTTCATCAAAAAGAATTGTTATCGCTTGTGAAATCCCTCAGCAAAGCATTGCTTATGCAGACAGGGATATGGTAACCCTGGTGCTGAGAAACCTGCTCTCCAATGCTATTAAGTTTACGCCCGACCGCGGCAGGATCAGCATCCGCCTGCGGCCGGATGGCCCTTCCTGGAAGGTTTCCGTTGTTGATAGCGGTATTGGAATGAGTGCCGAAACCATTGCCTGCATTCATGAAAATAATTATTACAGTACATATGGAACCGCCAGGGAAAGCGGAACGGGCCTTGGACTAATGTTATGCAAGGAATTCCTTGCCAGGAATGGCGGATCGCTCACGATTGAAAGCCAGCCGGGAAACGGAAGCACTTTTTCTTTCACACTTCCGGTTTTTGCGGAAAACATTTAATTCATAACCAACCGCCTTGCCCTCCCGTAGTATAAACCATTACAAACTTCCGTTAAGGAAACGATAGGAATAGAATAGAAAGTTCTATTTTTCCTGGTCGCGGTTTGATCTTTCTTTGCTCCATGAATCCAGTATGCGGGACAAAGCAAAAACTAAAGGTGCTTATTGTGGACGATTCTTCCCTGATCATTTCCCGGCTGAGAAGGTTACTCTCAACTGCCGAAAATATATCGGCATTTTCTGATGCCCATGATTTTGAGGAGGGGAAAATGCTTTTTGACCGTGAAAAGCCTGACGTCGTGTTGCTTGATATCAATCTTCCCGTTTCCAGCGGCCTCAGTCTGCTAACCTATATCCGAAAGAAACGCCCCCATACTAAAGTAATTATAATCACTAATGAAGCAGGTAACTATTACAGGAAACTTTGCCTGGATCTGGGTGCGGATTATTTCATTGATAAAGCCTATGATTTTGAAAAGCTGCCCGGGATATTATTTGACCTATGAAGATCATGTTTGATCCTTAACTATGAAAACCGCTCCTCTGAAACCTTAACTCTTCAAGTTGCTAACCTTTTGAATTGCCAATCCTGTCCAAGTGAAAACCCGGCCATTGAATTCATTGATCCTTATGCAAACGCGTGAAACCATGTCCTCAACCGTCCCAATCCCTGGTTTAGAATCCCTTCTTTGAAAAATCAATGGCCAATCTTATTCAGTCCCGTCCTCTGGCGGGACTTTTTTTATTTTGCACGTTCATATTGGGGCGGCCATTTAATTTCTGCGTTCAACTCACGGGCCGCCGTTAAAGGAAAATTCGGATTTCTAAGGGATTCCCTTGCAATCAGGATCAGGTCGGCTTTTCCGGAACGGAGAATTTCATCTGCCTGGCCGGACTTTGTTATCAACCCTACTGCGCCGGTAAGTATTCCCGTTTCCTTCCGGATCCTCTCTGCAAAAGGAGTTTGATAGCCCGGGCCGAGAGGGATTTTTACGCCCTGAATCAGTCCACCGGAGGATACGTCAATCAAGTCAACTCCCTTCTGTTTCAGCACAGAACCCAATCTCACCGATTCATCCGGATTCCAGCCGCCTTCCGCCCAGTCAGTCGCGGAAATTCTGACAAATAAGGGCAATTCGGAAGGCCAGACAATGCGGATGCCATCCACGACCTCTGAAAGCAGGCGGATACGGTTTTCAAAACTGCCACCATATTCATCCGTCCTTTGATTACTGAGCGGCGATAGAAATTCATGGAGCAGGTAGCCATGTGCCGCATGAATTTCCAATATCTGAAAGCCTGCAGCGAGCGATCTTTGAGCAGCCATTTGAAAGTCAGTCGCCACCCGGTTGAGTTCGGAAACGGTGAGCGGATGTGGCGGCTGGTCCGTGTCCCTGAATGGAACGGCGGATGGTGCTCTTGTAATCCAGCCTCCATCCTTTACCGGCAACTCTTTGCCACCTTTCCAGGGTGATACATTGCTGGCTTTGCGGCCTGCATGGGCGAGTTGAATACCGGCTATGGCGCCATTCTGTTTCAAAAACCGGGTGATTCTCATTAGGGGCTCTGCCTGTTCGTCTTTCCAGAGACCCATATCATCCAGCGTGATGCGGCCCTCAGGACTCACGGCTGTCGCCTCCTGCATGACCAATGCGGCTCCGCCTGTTGCGCGCGATCCCAAATGAACCAGGTGCCAGTCGTTGGCAAAGCCATCTATTGAAGAGTACTGGCACATCGGCGAAATAGCGATGCGGTTTTTTAACAGGATGCTTCTGATCTGCAGGGGCTCTAATAGCATGGATGGAATTTTAGTTTATTTATTTTATCTGATTCCGCTTGTAGTTCATATTCTACAATGGAAAAGAAATTTTTACAGTTCAAATAGGTGTTTTGTTCTATTCCGGGCTCCGGCATTCTACATTATCTTGCAACTTAATACCTGATGTTTAACCCAAAGCAATGGAAAAAATTCGAATCCTCATCGCTGAAGACCACAAACTGATCCGTGAAACCTGGACTTTCATCCTGAATAACGACAGCCGCTTTAGTGTAGTGGCTTCCTGCAGCGATTCGGGCGAAGCAGTTGAAATTGCCGCTGTTAAGAAACCGGAAGTGATCCTTATGGATATTAATATGATGCCGCTAAATGGCTTCGAGGCCACCGCGAAGTTGGCATCCGCCTCTCCGGAATCCAAAGTGATCGGACTTTCGTTTTACTCAGAAATGCTATTTGTAAAGAAAATGTTTTCGGCCGGCGCGAAAGGATATATAACAAAAAATTCCAGCCGCGAAGAAATGTATGAAGCCATACTGGCCGTGCAGGCGGGCGGGCTATTCGTTTGCGAGGAAATCAGGGCCCAGGGATTTGATATCACATTGCCCCCCGGCAATGAGCCGGCTAATGCCTTTTCCCTCACCAATAAGGAGATCCAGATCTCCCAATGCATCCGCCAGGGGCTCCGCTCAAAGGAAATTGCTGACAAACTCAATATATCAATAAAAACTGTTGAGGCGCACCGGCATAATATCCTGAGAAAACTTCAGGTAAAAAACTCCATTTCGCTGGTAAGCCTTATGAATTCCAAGAACGGTTACGTGAAGTACAGTTTCTGATATTATTTTCTTTCCTGATTTGCCTGCTTCCTCCAGTTTTCAATCAAACTGATATCCTGCCTCCGAAACTCAGATGCCGGACCCTGGTCCTTTTGTTTTATTTACTAAGTGATTACACTTATATTCTCCACCATCTGCCGTTTGCTTTTCCGGAAAGGTTTGCCGTGCGACCAAAAAAGAATTAAATTGTATAGGTAACCAACCACAGCTGTACAATTGGCTATTATCTCAAAATGGCATAAAATAATATCCGCCCAAGCAGGTTCGGCACCGGGAATAACCGGAGAAGCGAACGGGTAGTTTTTGGCATTGCGAGTAAAAAAACACGCCAGGAAAAATCATATAAAAGAAATGGATGAACTGTTGGAAATAGAAATAAAGGAAGGCATCCTGCAGATCATACAATCTGAAAAAAAATACAGGATGTTATTTGAGAGTAATCCCATGCCCATGTGGATGATCGCTCTCGATAACTTTCAAATCATTGATGTTAATATTGCTGCTTTAAAACATTATGGATATACAAGGGAAGAGTTCATGGCCCTGGATGCAAAAAAGATCCGGCCGGAAGAGGAAGAAGCGCGTTTTCTGCATGAAATGCGACAACGCATCCAGGGCGTCAGTAACCGGGGACACTGGCTGCACAGAAAAAAAAATCAGGAGCTGATACATGTTGAAATCAGTGTGTATGATTTTGAATCCGGTGGAAAACGCGTAAGGCTTGTACTTTCAGATGACATTACCGCGCAGATGCAAACAGAAGAAAAACTTAAGAGATCCTATGATGAGATCCGCGAACTTGCTTCCCATCTTCAGGATGTGAGAGAAGAAGAACGTGCATGGATAGCAAGGGAAATCCATGATGAGCTGGGCCAGCAACTCACGGGCCTGAAAATGGACTTTTCCTGGATTTCAAAAAAATTAGATCAGGAAGATGAATTTACGAGAGAACGGATTGCAAATTCCCTCACCCTGCTGGACACTACAATAATGACGGTAAGACGAATTGCGTCCGAACTTCGTCCGGGAATCCTGGATGACCTGGGACTCGTTCCAGCCATCGAATGGCAGGCGGAAGAATTTCAAAAAAGATTTTCAATCCCGACCCGTTTTGTTACGGATGTTGGCAAAACCAGTTTTCCAGCCGGTATTTCCATCGGCCTCTTCAGGATTTGCCAGGAATCGCTCACCAATATTGTGCGGCATGCTAATGCATCAAAGATTGAAATTGCGTTGAATCAGGAAGCGGAAAATCTGCTTTTGAGTATAGATGATAATGGAAAAGGGTTTCAGATTGAAAAGCCGGGCGACCGAAAAACGCTGGGTATCCTGGGCATGAAGGAGCGTGCTTTAATGATGGGAGGTGAATTTAAAATTGAAAGCAGGAGGGGAGGGGGAACCTCCGTATTGGTTACAGTTCCCTACAATATTATCGGGATCTAATATGAAAGAATGTACCGGTTTCTGATAGCGGATGATCATACTGTGGTTCGGAAAGGACTCAAACAAATTCTGCTGGAAGCATTTCCTTCTGCAACGATTGAAGAGGTTACGGATGCAGAGTCGTTGCTGAAAATGGTTTTTTCCAAGACCTGGGATGTGATCATTTCGGATATTTCCATGCCAGGAAGAAGCGGTCTGGAGGTATTGCAACAAATCAAACAACATTATCCTAAATTACCGGTACTCATCCTGAGTGTTCATTCAGAAGAACTATATGCTTTGCGCGTATTAAAAGCCGGCGCCTCTGGGTATCTGAATAAGGATTCCGCGCCCGAGCAATTGGTCGCCGCCGTTAACCGGGTCATGCAGGGCAAAAAATACATAACGCCCACGATTGCGGAAAAACTGGCCAATGCCCTGGATCATGATCTTGATAAATTATCCCATGAATATCTTTCTGACCGGGAATTTGAGGTATTAAAACTACTTGCGGGTGGAATGGCCGTTTCTGATATTGCATCACGCCTATCCCTGAGCGTAACGACCATCAGCACCTACAGATCACGCGTTATGATGAAAATGAATCTCCGGACCAATGCGGAACTAACGCTTTACGCTATTGAACACAAAATAATCTAAGGTTGTAGTACTTTTACTACAAACCCTCAACCGAATTGCGACAGGAATCTAATTAGATATACGATATTCGTTTCTCCCGGTTCACTGTAAATTGAGTCGGCTAATACTTTACAGGTGAATCCCAAAAAAGTACTTCTGGTTGACGATTCCCCGCTCATCGTGGAGCGGCTCATATCCATGCTGGAAGACTTAAAATCCCATACCTTATTTTGTTGCGGAACTTTTTTTGAAGCCAGGCAAATCCTCACGCACCTCGTTCCGGATGTGGTGGTTCTTGACATCCATCTTTCCGATGGTTCCGGAATCGATTTGCTTGAGCTGGCTAAGGCGAAGAACCCCGGAACTCTCGTGATCATGCTCACCAATCAGTCAGGCCCCTATTACAGAAAATTATGCAAGACCATGGGCGCCGATCATTTTTTGGATAAATCTGCTGATTTTGAAATGGTGCCTTCTATTATTAGAGGTATCAAATAACTGTCAACTGCTGTCCGGTATCTTTTTTCAATCGAACAAACGCTTTCCCAATGCAGCCAATCAGGTCAGAAGCCAGCATGGATTCCTCGGCAGATTCAGCAGCGGCGATATCGCCCGCGAGACCGTGCAGAAAAACTGCCAGCTTTGCAGCATCTGGTGGTTCGTATGACTGAGCCAGCATAGCGGTTACCATGCCGGTAAGCACATCGCCGGTTCCTCCTTTTGCCATGCCTGCATTTCCGGTGGTATTGAAATAAATGCTGCCATCCGGACAAAATATTCCGGTATAATGACCTTTCAAGACCAGAATAAGTTTGTATTTCACTGCGTTTCTTTTTGCCAGTTCAAACCTTTGGGCATTATCCGCGGATGGTCCGAACAACCGGTCGAATTCTTTTGGGTGGGGCGTTAAAATAGAATTTGCAGGAATTTTATCAAGAAGTTTTTTGTCCCTGCTGATAATATTTAATGCATCCGCATCCAGCACGGTCGGATGGGGAAAGGATTTTATCAGCTTTTTTATTACTCCCTTTGTGCTTTCCTCGGTTCCGATGCCGGGTCCGGCCCCAATCACATTGTAAGGCTTTAAGTCTTTTGGTAGTTCCGTCAAATGATCCGGACCGGGATCAACCGTTACCATGGCTTCCGGCAAGGAGGTCTGCATAACCGTATATCCACAGGCTGGCAGGTATGTGGTAATTAATCCCGCGCCACTGGTTAAACATGCTCTGGCAGACATGACCGCTGCGCCGATTTTTCCAAAGCTCCCCGCGAGCAGCAGGGCGTGGCCGTAATTTCCTTTGTTGGAAAATGGATTCCGTGGTTTGTAAACGGACCTTGCGGAATCAAGGTCCACCAGGGCATATTGAGCCTTAAATCCTTTTACAAAAGAAGCGACATCTTTCATTACAATGAAGGTAGGAATTAGTCTGGCATAAGGGCAGCCCGGAATGCATCTAACGCTTTTCTCCTCCGCGACCTTCGGCATCATTTTCCTGTTCATCCGGACTTTCATGCTCCTGCTGATAGTTCCCAAAAACATCACAAAGTTTTTTGCATGAATAGACCCTTCTGTTGTCATTATTGCAGAGCGCAATGATCGTTGCATTTTCTTCCATCATGCGGATAAAAACCGTTCTGTTTCCATGCCACCAGCCATTGTGATAAATCAGTTTTTTTCCCGTCGGATAAACGATCATTCTCCAGCCCAATCCGTAATTGCGGCGTCCGGGTTTTTCCAGGCTATAAGGGGTATAGGCGCTGTCAAGTGTCGCCTGCTTAAATAAAATGCCTCCCCGGAGTGCTGCGTCCCATTTCAAGAGATCCTCCGGCGTGCTGTAAATATTCTTATCGCCGTAAATCACGTCCAGGTATTCAATCGGGTAGGGGCGGCCGCTTATTCTAAAAGAACGTGTGGCCCTGGCTGTATCCTGAATTGAAAAGACATAACTGTCCTTCATTTGGAGGGGTTCAAAAAAATTCTTTGTAATGAACTCCGCATAGGATTCGCCTGAAGCTTTTTCAATGATCAGCGCCAGAAAAGCGTAATTGGTATTTGAATACTCAAAATGACGTCCCGGCGGCGCATGCTGCACCTGTGCCCTGTGCTGGATAATGTATTGAAGCAAATCCGCGTTGGTCAGGAATTTTCTTTTATCCCAGCCGGACTGATCCATGAAATGCACATAATTCGTGAGTCCGCTTCGCTGGCTCAGCAGATTCTTGATGCTGATGCCTGGCTGAAATCCTGGGAGATATTTGGAGATATCATCGTGTATATCCAGTTTTCCTTCTTCCCAAAGCTTCAAAACAGCCATGGCCGTAAATGTTTTGGATACTGAAGCCAGGTGAAAAGCGGTATGGGCGTTCACGGAGTCTTTCCTTGCCCGGGGATTTCTAAAACCGCTATATCGCTCGTAGACGACTTCTCCGTCCCTGGCAACCAGCAAACCACCATTAAAACCGTGAAAGAACAGGGAATCAAAAAAATGCTGGGCGGCGTTGTTGAAGTGATTGTATTCGCCTTTCGGAAGCTCCCTGGGAGCCGGATGCCTGGCAGCCAGAAGCAGGGTGTCCTGATTTTTCACCGCCTGTTTCGAAGAGGGGGCTTGCCCGCAACATACGAGAAAAGAAGCAGCCATCAGCGAGCAACAAATGGTTTTCAACAGGTATATATTTAATGGTTTCGTGGGCGCAAAATTAAAATATTATCAGATTTTAGCCCAATGAAAGGAGTTTTGTTTTTCCGTTTCCGTTTTTAATGGGAATTTTGCACCTCATTTCGTAGAAATAACGCAAAAACACGCATTCAGATTATGGCCGACAAGAAAATTACCAGTTATCCCAAGGAAAAGATCAGGATTTTGTTTCTCGAAAACATCAGCGATGCAGCAGTAAAGCACTTTTCGGGTGCTGGTTATAGTGATGTTAAAAAACTTAACCGGGCGTTATCTGAAGAGGAATTGATCAATGAAATCAAGGATATTCATCTGTTGGGCATAAGGTCCAAAACCCGGATAACAGCAAGGGTGCTGGAAGCTGCAAATAAATTACAGGCCATCGGCTGTTTTTGCATCGGGGTTAACCAGGTGGATCTGAAAAGTGCAACCAAACATGGGGTAGCCGTTTTTAACGCCCCCTATTCCAATACACGTTCTGTGGCTGAACTGGTGATTGGCGCATCCATCATGCTTATCCGGAGAATACCCGACAAAAGCAAGGCAGCCCATTCCGGCGTCTGGCTGAAAGAGTCCAAAGGCAGTTATGAACTCAGGGGCAAGACCATAGGTATTATTGGATATGGCAATATCGGGACGCAGGTGAGTGTGCTGGCCGAATCCATGGGCATGAAAGTGATTTTCTATGATATTGTCACCAAACTGCCGCTTGGCAATGCCGAAGCCAGGAAAACCCTGAAGGAACTCGTATCCGGGTCCGATATTATTACCCTGCATGTTCCGGATACGGAACAGACAAGGATGCTGGTGAATAAAACGCTGATCAGGCAATTCAAAAAAGGTGCAATCCTGCTGAATTATGCGCAGGGGGGAGGTCGTCGATCTGGATGCGCTCGCCAAAGCAATCGAAGAAGGAATTGTTTCAGGCGCGGCAGTGGACGTTTATCCGCATGAACCGGAGAAGAATGGTGACCGGTTCAGTACGCCCCTGCAGAGCAGGCCCAATGTATTGCTCACACCGCATATTGGCGGTTCTACGGAAGAGGCCCAGGAAGATATAGGCGAAGATGTGAGCAATAAACTTTATCAATACCTGGAAATGGGAATAACCACCGGATCACATACCATTCCGGAACTGAGTCTTCCCCAGCATCCCGATTCACACCGGATACTGCATATCCACGATAATGTTCCCGGTGTACTGTCGGAAATCAACACCCGCTTATCGGATAACCATATTAATATCCTGTCCCAATACCTGAAAACGAACGATAATATCGGGTACGTTGTGCTTGACGTAGACAAAAAATTGTCAGCACAGGCGATCAGGCTATTAAAGGATGTGAAAAATACAATCAAGACCCGGCTGCTTTACTGAAAATTGTTTGAGGTTTTATGGCAGGGCAGTATCATTCTCATTCCTGCCGAGTAGTTTCTTCAATATGGACAACATTTCCTTGTATGCAAAACCGACATACCGGAAAGTTTCTCCCAGATTTACCCCAATGGTTTTGTTTAGAACGGCAAACATGATGCAGAAAGAAAGAACGGAGGATACAACTGTTCCGTAAGCAGCGCCCATCCAGCCTGTCAGCCGCAGCCCTATATACATGCATCCATAGTTGAGACACATGCTCAGCAGATTCACCCAGAAGTTGATTTTGGGCTTGCCAATGGCATCCATCGTGGCGCCGAACTGATAGGAAAAAGGTCGCAGGAAACTGAATAAAATTACTGTTTGTAAGATCGGGATAGCCGCGTAATATTTGCTGCCGGCGAGGATCATGATAAAGAAATGCGGGATAATAAAAATCACCAGGCTGATTGGAGCGAGGATGCTGATGATGCTGCCAACCGTTCGCTCAAAATAATACCGGACTTTTTCTTCCCCGCTATTGATCATGGCTTCCACGTTCTTTGGAAAGAGCACGTCGGCAACAGCAATTGAAGGGACGTCCATCATATTGTTGATCCGGGCAACCACATTATAATATGCCACAACATCTGCTGAGATAAAACCCGCCGTAATAAACTGGTCGGCAGACCTGCCAAAGGCAGAAAATACATTCGTGCCGAAAATGTATTTGCCGAAGTGGAACATGCGGAGCATCGTTTTTTTTTCTGTATCGAATTTCCGGTAGAAATATCCGCGGGCAAAATAAAGGAGCACGGCAGTGCCACAGGCAAGGGCCAGGATTTGCAATTTTACGAGGTTGATCAGGGTAAGAAACGGCTTATGGTAAATCAGCAGAATGATTACGCAGGCCAGAAAAACACCCTGCCTGAAAAAATATCCGAGAAAAATATGGCGGAATTTGAAATGGGCCTGAAGAAGAACTTCAAAATGGTTGAAAGGAATAAGCAGGAGTATCAGCAGGGTTCCCCATTGAACCAGCGGGTAAAGCTGTGCCGTGTTGAGCCATTTTACAAATATATGGCCCCCAAAAAAAATCAGGAGAATAGCAATTAGGGAAAAAAGGATATTGGTAATTAGCGAAGCGGATTGGATCCTGTTCCGGTTGTCAACATATTCAGGTTCGCTGAGAAATTTGATCATTGGGTTCCTGAGCAGACCTTGTTTGATCGTCTCGATCAGAGCGATTATACTTAAAAACAGCGCCCATACGCCCATTTCATTTGCGGTAGGAAAGACTTTTTTAGCCAGGATGATATAGCCGATTACGCCAAAAGCAATCAGGGAAAACCGGTTGAGCAGGGTAAAAAAAACAGAATGAATCCAGAATGAAGATCCTGACTTGAGTTTCAAAAAGACTATTTGCAGTGAAAATAAGTCAAAAATCCGGTATCCCTAGGCGGAACAGGAAGCGGCTGGCAGGAAGAAATTCGGGGGGGCACTCAATGCCAGAGGTGGCGCAAAAGATCCATCATGGCGTCCCACCGGTTGATAATGGTGCTGGCCAGCACGCTCATAACGATTAGGAGGATGATTATGGCCAGCCATATTCGCCGGCCAAGATGTATGGTCTTTGTCTTTTTAACGGAAAGATTCGCCAGACTACGGTTGATTTCTTTCCGTTCAGCAAGTTCCTCAAATTTTTCCTTTCCCAACGGGGTAATCTGGAAAATTCCTCTATGATTGGAGTCGATAAATCCGAAATTCTGAAACCTGGAAAAAATATTTTCGATGGTCTCATTTTCAGCAAGCGTGCTGCCATGGAGCGATCCATGCACATAATTTATGTACGATTGCTCCGGAATCGAGCCCCGGTTATAAAGCACTTCAAGGAATTTAAATTCTTCGTCGGTCATGGCAAGCAAGCAATTAAACGTTTGGCGATGGACGGAGATTTTGCAAAGGAGGATTAGCAAATGCGAATCTATTGATTTTCTCTGAAAAACGTAAATTTTCGATAGATCAGGTATAGTAAAAATGCATATCTTTCTTATAATTTACATTATGTCAAATAGAATAGAAACAAGTAATGAAAGAACAATGTTGCTATAATTCTATTATCAGGGAACCAGTTTATTATACCCGGCATCTCTCCTGCTTTCCTATTTCAAATGGCGGAATAGGGCCAGGTTGATTTCGGTCATTTCTCCTTCGCCGGATATTTTTTTGATTTCGAGCAGCTTTCTGCCAATGGCAATCGAAGTTGCATTTGGAGTTTCGGGCTTGCGGGGAACAGGAATAGCTTTGATGGGGATCTTTCTGCTGGATTTCATAAATAAAGGATACCGCCTATAACGGCCGAATCCTCTGTTTTATGCGCCGGTCCTCAGCAATATTCATTAAAAGCAGCGATCAGATTATGCGCGATCATTTGTGCCGAGCGGCCTTCAATGTGATGGCGCTCAATCATATGAACCAATTGACCATCCTTAAAAAGCGCTACAGATGGGGATGAGGGCGGATAAGGCAATAAACGTTCCCTGATGGCCTTAACCGCATCAATATCAAAACCGGCAAAGCTTGTAGTTAAATGTTCCGGTTTCTTGCCGGAAGTGGCAACGGCCATTAAAACTCCGGGTCTTGCAGTTCCTGCGGAACAACCGCAAACAGAATTGATCATGACCAGGGTCGTACCTTTCTGGTCCAGCTGATTGATAACTTCTTCGGGGGTCTTCAATTCGCTGAAGCCATTTTCGGTCAGCTCCTCTTTCATGGGGATTACAATATCTGCAGGATACATTATTTACTTTTTTGGAATAACGCAAAATTAGCTAAAAAGTTCATTCAAGTGCGCATGTTCTGGCATCTTTTAGCGGACTATGTAAGAAATAATGACACATGTTTTTGCTGCTGAAGGACATATTGTCGCCGAAATGCGCAAAAATCCGGCATGGTATGCCCTTTGTCCCTTCCAGGTATACAATTTATTTTATAACCTAAAAGGATAAAATTATGACACTCGTTAAAGTTAACAACCGACCTTTTGGAAATTTATTCGGAGACCTTTTGAATGATTTTCCCGGAGTGGCCAGATCATTTACCCAGGATGCTTTCCAGTTTCCTGAAACCAATATTCACGAATCACCCGATGCCTACCACCTTGAGTTAAACGTACCAGGCCGTTCAAGGGAAGACTTCAAGATTCAGGTTGAACACGGGCTGCTGACAATTAGTTTCGAAAAGAAGGAAGAAGCGCCAGCTGCCGAAAATTATAAAACTATTCGCAGAGAATTTTCTTACAAAAGTTTTAAGCGCAGTTTTTCCATCGATGAAACCGTCGAAATCAATGGAGTTCAGGCAAAATATGAAAACGGTTTGTTAAAACTTCTCCTTCCTAAAAAAGAAGAAGTAAAACAAGGCGCTCGGCAAATTAATATTGACTAACAGCGTCCCTTACAACGCTTTTTGCAGTTTGTTTTGATCGATCCCTTCCAGTCGTGGAAGGGATTTTCCATTTATAACTTTGAATTGTTTTAGTTAATTTCGGGCCATAAATTGTTTCCTCATTATCCATGAATAAAGCCAAACACCGAAAAAATATTGGACTTTTCATTTTCGGGATGATGATCAGTATTTCCTGTCTTTCCCAAACACCTGTTTCCCGCTCACCAACTGTACTCGATTCAATTCGCCAAACAGTAATCGACTCCCTTCGGGAATCGGTTGACACGGTTTTGCGGATCCGCAATCTTAATCCTTACATTACGCTGCATGTGGATTCCACCATGACCTATAACCTGGAAATCAACAAAAACCCCTCCCATTATTTCTGGTATTTGAGAAACTCTCCCCTCGGCCTGAAAATCAATAAAGACAATGGCCTTCTTTCCTTTAAGGCAGATAAATCCTATTTTTTGTCTGGCAAACTCAAATATGATTATCCCTACAAAGTGATCGTTGGCGTTCAGAACCTCCATGATCCGCGGGAACGGATTGATACTTCGTTCACCATTCTTTTTTTCACAACGGATATTGTTCCCTCTCATATTAAACCCACCGTTAACAGCACACTCTATATTGATGAAGGAGATACCGTCAATTTCAAAGTTGAATGTGAAGCGGGTAGTTTCCCCGTGGAGTCCATTAGCTTTTATTCCAATATGCCTCTGAGAAACTACACGATCGTTAAAAAATGCGATGATGACTTTATCTGGAGCCCTTCTTACGATTTTATCAAACCTTCAGATAGTACAAGGCAACGTCTGGTATTGCTGAATTTCGTCGGCGTCAATAAATTTTTTGCCAGGGACACCGCTGTCGTAAGAATTTATGTGAGGGATGCGGTTAATTATCCTGAAATGCTCCAGGAATATCAGCGCACGGTAAAGGGAATTTCCACTTATATTCTTCAGCTCAAATATGCTTTCGTCCAGCTCGATAAAAGAGTTAAAAGCACAAATGGCACCCGAACTACTTTTGATTTGACCACGGCCACTTCCGCTCTTGGAGGAACTGTTTTTTCTTCGGCTAGCAGCACGGCAGCACAGAATACCGGAAAGATCCTTCCAAGTGCCGGCGTTGCACTGGTCCCGGTGAAAGAAGCCGTTGCCCCAACGAAAACAGCGGAGCAAAACGGTGCCTCCCTGATCCGTTCTTCTATCAAGCGCCTTGAATATCAGTTGCATGAAAATTCGCTGAATGGCGAAAAGGACGCCGATATCGTAAAGAAAATCAATAAGCTTAAGGATGAAATGACACAGATCCAGATCCAGCTGATAGATATACCGATCGATGAAAATAACAACATGACGGAGGAACAGCTGAATGAATATTTCAACAGTAAAAAGGTAAGCAAGAAATATAAACTTAAAAGACAATAGGCTCCGTCTTTTATTTGTAGCCGAGAATTTTTAACATGCTTTGAGCAGTCTGCTCCTTGGCATAAAGCCAGTCAACCAGCTTCCCGTTCTTATCATAGTTCATCAATACATGTTTTGGGGAAGGAATCAGGCAGTGCTTGATGCCGCCATAACCACTGATCTGATCCTGATAGGCGCCCGTATGAAAAAAACCGAGATATAAGGGTTCTCCGTTGTTCAGCTTCGGCAGAAATACTTCATTGATATGTTCTTCCGAATCATAATAATCATGACTGTCGCAGGTTATTCCTCCCAGCACCACACGCTGGTATTCTACTTCCCACTTATTAATCGGAAGCATGAGAAACCTCTCTCCGATGCCCCAGGTATCGGGTAAAGTGGTGATGAATGAAGAATCTATCATGTACCAGATTTCCCGGTCATTTTGCATCTTTTGCCCGATCACACTATAAACATGGGCCATACTCTCCCCCACTGTATAACTGCCGAATTCTGTGAAGATATTGGGCATGGGAACGTGGTTGCGTTTGCAGGCTTTTTTTATATTTCCGACAATCTCATTGATCATGAACTGATAATCATATTCGAATCCGAGTGAATGTTTGATCGGAAAGCCTCCGCCGATATTAATAGAATCCAGCTCAGGGCATATTTTTTTTAGCTGGCAATATAGGTTGATCACTTTATTCAGTTCGCTCCAGTAATAAATATCATCCTTGATCCCTTTGTTTAGAAAAATGTGCAGCATTTTCAGCTGGAACCTGTCCTCGTTCCCTTCGATTTCGTCTACATAAAACTCGAGAACGTCGCGGGGCCTGAATCCAAGTCTCGAAGTGTAAAAAGGAAAATTCGGTTCTTCTTCTGCTGCTACCCGAATGCCCAGCTTAAAGGGCAATTTCACTGATTTTTTATACTGTTGTAATTCTTCCTTATTATCCAGGATCGGAACTACATTCTTAAAACCCGTATTCAGCAGGGAAGCGATACGACTGGTATAGGATTTTTGTTTAAATCCGTTACATAGGATATAAGTTTCCTTAGTGATCTTCTTTCTGGCATAAAGCTTTTTGACGATATCTATGTCATACGCGTATGAAGTCTCCAGGTGGATATCATGGTTAAGCGCTTCTTCTACTATGAAAGAAAAATGAGAGCTTTTGGTGCAATAGCAGTAAAAATACTTTCCTTCATAACGATGACGGGACATTGCCGTGGCAAACATCTTTTTAGCCTTTTTTATCTGCATCCCAATCTTAGGCAAATAGGAAAGCTTTAGCGGAGTGCCGTATTTGTCGATCAGGGCTTTGATATCCACCCCGTTGAATTCAAGATAATTTTCCTTGACCTCGAAGCCTTCCTGGGGAAAATTGAATGTCTGTTTCACCAGGTCGGCATAGGTGTTATTCATGGATTCATTCGGGTTGATGATGGTCTGAAGTTTTAGAAGTGAAGAAAATTTAGGTACAAATGTAATTTTTTGAAGATAAGCACAAAATAAAACAGGTTTCTTAAAAGTAGTCAGGAACTTTTAAGAAACCCGGTAAATATTTAAAAGTCAGCCTTTATTTTATAGAATCGATCAGCTGTTTAAATGCATCCGGTTCATTCATGGCTATATCAGCCAGGACCTTCCTGTCCAGCTGCACGCCTTTTTCATTCAAAAGGTGGATAAAACGTGAATAGGTTAGTCCCTCTGCCCGAACTGCAGCGTTGATGCGCGCGATCCATAAGGAGCGGTATTCTCTCTTTTTCAATTTGCGGCCGACATACCTGTAGGTAAGGCCCTTTTCCAGGACATTCTTCGCAACTGTATATACATTCTTGCGCTTTCCATAGAAACCTTTCGCCTGTTTGAGAATCCGTTTTCTACGGGCTCTGGAAGCAACCGCATTTACTGAACGTGGCATATTAAAATAATTTGAAAATTTGAAAATTTGATAATTCTTTACCTAACAGGGGATGCCTGGAGCGGGTGAAAATTGCTTCCGCAGGAGGCAGGTGCAGACTATTTCAATCTCAGCAGGCGCTTTACAAAATCCTGGTTGGCTGGGCTGACGGATCCTTTCTTTTTCATCAGCCTTTTGCGTTTCTTGGACTTCTTGGTGAGAATATGCCTTTTGAAAGCTTTCTGGTAAGTGATTTCTCCGGTGCCCGTGATCCTAAATCTTTTTTTGGCACTTGAATTTGTTTTAACCTTTGGCATCTTATGATGAGGTTTTATGTGGTACCCTGCTGGCGGATTTGCACGGGCAAAACACTTAGGGGGCCATTTGGGCAATCAGGATTTCCCGTTCCCGGGATGGGCCTGCCATTGAAAATGGAGCGCAAAGCTATGATTATTTTTATAAAAAAGGGAATAATATCCTGATCTTTATACGAATACCCCTCAATATAAGCCGATCATTTATCCTTATTTTAACTGTTTTCCACTATTTTTGCCTCCCTTAAAATCTCGATTAACTTACCATGGACAATCTGATTTATCTGGTGCCGCTTATGGGAATTATTGGCTTGTTGTACACTTATGTGAAATTCAGGTGGGTGGCAAAACAAGAGGATGGAACGGACCGGATGAGAGAAATCAGCAAACATATCGCCGAAGGCGCAATGGCCTTTCTGAAGGCGGAATGGCGCATTCTCGGCTATTTTGTTATTATCGTAGCCCTGCTTCTTGGATTTATGGCAAGTACTAACCCACACTCCCACTGGGCGATTTCCATTTCATTCATTCTTGGCGCCGTGTTAAGTGCAACTGCCGGATACATAGGGATGCGCGTTGCCACCAAGGCAAATGTGCGCACGGCCCATGCTGCCCGAACAAGCCTGAGCAAGGCCCTTAAAGTCTCTTTTACAGGCGGATCAGTGATGGGCCTGGGCGTGGCGGGCCTTGCGGTATTGGGACTTGGCGGACTTTTCATTATACTGAAAGCCGTTTTTGCGCCAGATGCTGAAGTAAATTCCGAGGAAATGTTACGAACCATTGAAGTGCTTACCGGATTCTCCCTGGGTGCTGAATCCATTGCGCTTTTCGCCCGGGTAGGCGGTGGAATTTACACCAAGGCGGCAGATGTGGGGGCGGACCTGGTAGGAAAGGTCGAAGCCGGAATTCCTGAAGACGATCCACGGAATCCTGCAACTATTGCTGACAATGTCGGTGATAATGTAGGTGACGTTGCCGGAATGGGTGCTGATCTTTTCGGATCTTATGTTGCCACCGTGTTGGCAACCATGGTTCTCGGGCAGGAAACTGTTTCTGATGATGCTTTTGGTGGCATGGCCCCTATCCTGCTTCCCATGATGATTGCCGGTGTGGGAATTCTTTTTTCTATAGTTGCTACTTTGTTTGTCCGGATCAGCGAATCGGCAATTGTCAGTACTGTCAGCGTACAGAAAGCGCTGAACATGGGCAACTGGGGTTCGATTATCATGACGGCCATCGCCTCTGTGGCATTGGTTTATTTTATACTTCCAGACATCATGACCCTCCGCGGAATTGACTTCACCAAATGGGGTGTGCTGGGTGCTATTGGGGTGGGATTGGTTGTCGGTACCTGCATGAGCCTGATCACCGAATATTATACGGCTATTGGCAGAAGGCCGGTTCTTTCCATTATCCGGCAGTCTTCTACCGGTCATGCTACAAATGTCATCGGAGGACTGGCGATTGGCATGGAATCTACCTGCCTGCCAATCCTCGTGCTCGCTGGCGGAATATGGGGGTCATTTGCCTGCGCAGGACTCTACGGCGTGGCAATTGCCGCAGCTGGCATGATGGCTACAACGGCCATGCAGCTGGCCATTGATGCTTTCGGGCCCATTGCCGACAATGCGGGCGGGATTGCCGAAATGAGCGAACTGCCGAAAGATGTCAGGGAAAAAACGGATGTGCTCGATGCTGTTGGGAATACGACTGCGGCCACCGGTAAAGGTTTTGCCATTGCTTCGGCTGCACTGACCTCACTGGCCCTGTTTGCGGCTTTTGTAGGCGTGGCCGGAATTTCGGGAATCGATATTTATAAGGCCAAGGTTTTGGCCAGTCTTTTCGTTGGTGGCATGATACCCTTTATCTTTTCATCCCTTGCGATTCGTGCCGTAGGTGAGGCTGCAATGGCCATGGTGGAAGAAGTGCGAAGACAGTTCCGCACGATACCGGGTATCATGGAAGGCACCGGTAAGCCCGAATACGATAAATGCGTTGCCATCAGCACGGATGCATCCATTAAGAAAATGATGCTTCCCGGCGCTATCGCTATCATTTCTCCGCTGATTATAGGCTTTGCTCTTGGACCGGAAGCACTTGGCGGATTTCTTGCGGGTGCAACTGTGAGCGGTGTTTTAATGGGCATGTTCCAGAATAATGCGGGCGGAGCCTGGGACAACGCAAAGAAATCTTTTGAAAAAGGTGTTGAGATCAACGGTGAGATGCATTATAAAAAATCGGAGCCACACAAAGCCTCAGTTACCGGAGATACGGTAGGTGATCCATTCAAGGATACATCGGGCCCTTCTATGAATATTCTGATTAAGCTCATGTCAATCGTTTCGCTGGTGATTGCCCCGACACTGGCGCAAATTCATCATACCCTGGATGGAGATGCCGGCGCTCAGAAGAAAATACAAAAGAATATGGTTTTTCTTCAGAAGCCGTTAAACGCGCATTCAAAATAATACCTGCGAAATCAACGGGCTCCGCGCAAATCAAATTTTCTTATCCTTATTGGCAATCTAACGCAGTCATTCTCCTAACGAGCTTATCGTGATAAGGAGAATTTTTCAGAATAGCAATTCCGTAACTCATTGCGTCCGGGAAAAAATCGTAGTATTTTTTAAAATAATCACCTGAGATTATTTGTTTGCGCAGAGCAGTATATTCATTTGCAGGCAACCAGATCAGGGTGGGACTCCAAGCGCCCAGCATATGGTCGCTGTACCCGTGCAATGCAAATTCATAATTGTGCAGCCCGCACAAATCCATGAATTTGTTATCTGGTGCTTTCACAGAAAGATATCCGTATTCCGTAGCCGCTATAGTTGCATCTGCAGGCAGCAAACTGATAAGGTCCTGCATTGCCTGAATTCCTTCTTTATAATCCATGGTCCGGCATGCCATCCGGTTCGTAACCGTCGGTGGAAGGGAAAACCGTGCTGCTTCGGCTACCGATTTTCTCTGGACATACAATTCGTAAACCGGCGATGCAAATTGAAGAAACAATAAAAAGATCACATACAGTGCGGGCCATACAAGCCGATAAGGGGTTATCCTCAAATTCCTGATTTCCCGGAAGCCGTAGATTGTACCAATGATCCAGAAAGGCATTGACGGAAGATAATACCTGGAGTGGAATCCCATGATCTGGTTGACTGTGAAAAAATAAAGCAGCGTGAGTAAAACAGGTATGCCAAAAACCAGGAATTTTTTTATGGCCTGCCCCGTACAGAATAACAAAAACGCAAAAAACAGGAAGCCAAAGTCAATGAAGAAATCGAAGCTGTACTGAACGGCATTCCAGGTTGACTTACCCAGGTAACCGAGATAAAAACCACTTTTCTTAATAAAAAAAGGCAGTGGCAGTGGATTGCCGAAATAAAAATACTTGATGAGTGTATCCGCGCCGAAAAATCCGAAAAGCAGGACATAAAAGAACAGAATTTTTTTTACCGGAAGTTTAGCGTCCGTGAAAAGCAGGATCGGTAACAACACGGAATATATCCCGCAATCTGGCCTCAAAAGAAATATGAAGTAGGCAAACCACGCAGCAGGCAGGATGGAAATAATTCCCGGTTTTGAAATATACCTGAATAGAAAATGGATCATGAGTACGTTAAAAAACAAAGAAAAAGTTGTATCCATGCCTGTTATAATATTATATGAAAATACAGGCGCTATTGCAATGGTACAGAGGAACAGGATGATCGGCCAGCGGGTTGATCCAATAAAGTCTCCGGCAAGGCTGACAATTATTTTATATAAAAAAACCAGGGATAAAACGGCCCAGAAAAAAGATGATAAGAGCAGTGTTGCAGACAATCCAAACAACTGATCAATGTGAAATACCTTTAAAAGAGCAATATAAAAAGTGAAAGGAATATTAGTGCATCCATAGGTGTGTTCTTGCGCGTTCCAACCGTAATTGCCATATTTAATGATATTGTGCGCATAACGCACGAACATGAAGGTGTCATCAAAATATAATCCCTCCCTGATTTTCATGAATGTAAAAACCAGCAACAGAAGACCAATCCCTGCGATCGCCCCTAATCCAATGCCTTTTAATTTAAAGATCTGGGATTGCGGATAATCGGGTAAGCCGGAACCTGAATTCATTCCGTAATGTAGAAAATGATTTGAATACTTCGTACAGCCTACCCTTCCTTCAGCAAATCTTCTTTTGCTTTCGCCAATGCTATTTTTTGTTGAGCGTTTAAGACGGGGTAGCGCAGATCGAGCTTGCCCAGTTCATTGACAATAATATTTGCTATTACCAGCCTGGTAAACCATTTGTCATCTGCCGGCACGGTAAACCAGGGAGCTGCGTCCCGGGAGGTTTGTTCCAGCATTTCCTCATAGGCCTTACGATAATCTTTCCACAAAACCCTTTCATTCAGATCTGCCGAAGAAAATTTCCAATTCTTGACAGGGTCGTCAATCCGCTCCAGGAAACGTTTTTTTTGTTCTTTTTTTGAGACGTGCAGGTGGAATTTGAGGATTACAGTCCCGTTCTCAACCAGGGTCTTTTCGAAATGATTGATCTCTTTAAACCTTCTCTCCCAAAAGGATTTATCTATATCCTCTGGTTTGTTGATTCCGGGCAACTGTTCCTTCAGCAAATATTCCGGGTGAACACGCGTGACCAGCACATTTTCATAATGGGATCGGTTAAAAATGCCAACCATTCCCCGGGCGGGCAGGGCGATATAATGACGCCATAGAAAATCATGATCCAGTTCCTGCCGGGTCGGCGTTTTAAAGGATGTTACATTTACGCCCTGGGGATTCAAGCCGCTCATCACATGCTTTATTACACTATCTTTTCCGGCGGCGTCCATGGCCTGGAAAACAATTAAGATACTGTACCTGTTATCGCTATACAATTTTTGCTGCAGGTCTGTCAGTTTGAGGATGTCGGAATTAAGAAGCCGCTCTCCTTCCGCCTTGGTTACACCCTTATCTTCGTCATCCGTGGGCCAGTCTTTGAGGGAAACCGGCTTGCCCTCCGGGATTCTATATTTTTCCGCATAATATTCGGTACCGTGCTGATTTGCCATAGATAACTTTTGAATATAAAATAATCGGGCCAGCGCCCTGAATTTACAAATGTAAGTTTTGTGTTAAAATGGGATTCTTTTACGAATTATATCGTATATTGCTTTGCAAAATAAAGCGCCATGGTAACCACAAAGTATATTAAACCAACAGAAAGCGAGTTGGAGATCCTGAGGATCTTGTGGGAAAGGAATACGGCCAGTGTCCGGGAAGTTCATGAAGAACTTTCCAAAACCAAGGAAGCAGGTTATACGACAACCCTAAAACTCATGCAGATCATGCATGAAAAGGGTTTGGTAGGCAGGGATGATTCCGTAAAATCGCATATTTACCATCCTGAAGTGAGTCGTGAGAAAACACAAAAGCATCTGATCGGAAAAATGATCACCACCTTATTCGGAGGATCCTCGACAGAGCTTGTTCTTCACGCCCTGGGTAACCACAAAGCCTCCCCGGAGGAATTGGACGAGATTCAACGACTGCTCAATAACCTGAAAAAACAATAGCATGTTTCGATTTCTGAATCCTGACAGCCTGACTGCCCTGGGCTGGTCACTGCTGAATGGTATTTGGCAGATGGCAATCCTGTGGCTGGCCTACCTTGCACTCACCCGCAACCATAAGCGCTTTTCTGCCGCGGGGCGTCACAATCTGGCATTGCTTTTTAGCGGACTGGGATTTGTTTGGTTCTTATTCTCCCTGATCATGGGCCTGGCCCATCCGGAAGGATTTATAAATTGGGCACCCCTTGCTTTCATTTTTGCAACCAGGTCTTACATTTTATCCACGTTTATTTATACACTTACAGATATTTACCTGGTTATTATTGTATTCAGGTGCATCCGCTATATCCTGGAATTTTTTCAACTGAAGATCAGAAAGCGGAGATCGGGCATTCCCTTTTCTTCGCCATTGCAATTTTTTGCGAACAAGGTTTCACCGGTCTTGGGCATCACGAAAAAAATAAAAGTAATGATGGCGGATTGGGTGGATACCGCTCAGACTGTAGGCTTTTTAAGGCCTCTCGTGCTTCTGCCTGTAGCGCTTGTAAATCAGCTTACAATGGAACAGACGGAAACCATCCTGCTGCACGAGCTTCATCATATTCGTCGCCATGATTATCTGATCAATATTTTGATGACCCTGTTTCAAACCATATTCTTTTTTAATCCTTTTGCCAGACTATTTTTTAGAACGGTGGCCCAGGAAAGGGAACATGCCTGTGATGACGGGGTTTTGCAATGGAATTACCCACCACCGGTATATGCGGAAGCCTTGTTTACCCTTGAGAAATTCAGGCAGTCTCCTCATTCTTTTGCAATGGCAGCAAATGGTCATAACCCACGCTTGCTGGTGAACAGGATCCGTCGTGTTGTCGGACAACCTGTCTCAAACAAAAATCCGTTTTCACCATTGATGTATTTTAGCCTGATCGCAGCTCTGTTTATATTTACAATAAATTCCGTTTCCAGCCTTCCTGCTCCTGGCGCGGGCTTTCATGCCAGGGCGAACCCGTTGACCCCAACTGCGGCTGGTTTTATGACGATCAGTGAGAAATCCAACACGCCTGCGGGAGAATTAATTAAAACTCCGGAATCGATCAGAATCAGGCGGGGCCTGACTGAATCATCTGTTTTCGTTTTCAGGATGAGGAGACATACAATCAAGGTAAAACATCAAAAGATTGAAATAAGAACGGAAGATCCTGTGCTCCTTGTGGAAATGGATGAGGCAAAAGCCAATGCTCAGCTTCACTATGCGGATCAAAATGAAGTGCGGAATTACTCTAATGAAAAGGCTCCCGACCCCTTACCCCCGGTGGCGGCGGACCTGGAGGGTGCTCCTTATGTTCCTTCGGCAAGTTTTTTCTACCAGCCAGCAACGGATACAGTGAAGCCGGATTTACTTTTGCAAAATCAACTGACTACCCTGGCGGTTATCAGCAAAATGAAAATTGAGGAACTGGAGGCCAGACTTAATAAAGAAATATGTTCCAAATTAAATACCCTTCGTGGCCTGGAAAGGGAAAACAGCATGCTTATCCGGCAAAGTCAAAAAGACCTTCAGCCATTAATTCTTAATTTGAAGAAAGGTATTCAACTGAAAAAGAAGGAAATCAATCATCTGCGAATTCAGCTCCAAATTCAGGGAGGAGAAGTAATTGTTATTTAGTGCACAAGCGTATTCGTTGACGACCCCGTCCCCCGAAGCAAATTGCAGGGGGGTGGATAGTTAACGGATCGATCCCCAACCAACTATTCCCCTCGTTTCGTATTCACCATAAAAAGAATTATTTTTACAATATGAATCTCGATTACCTTAATCTGTTACCCGGAGAGTTTCACGAGAGTTCGCGGGTTTGGATTTATCAATCCAACCGCTTGTTTACGGTTTCAGAATTGCTTTTGCTGGAAGATGAATTAAGTCTGTTTACGCGCGACTGGAAATCGCACGGAGAACCGGTAAAAGGATTTTCAACTGTTTTCTTCGGGCAATTTATCGTATTCATGGCAGACGAAACGGCAACATCTGTAGGAGGCTGCAGCACGGATGGTTCGGTGAGATTAATAAAATCAATCGAGTCCCGGTTTCAGGTAAACTTGTTTGACCGTCAGTCCCTGGCCTTCGTTGTAAAGGATAAAATCCAGCTCCTCCCTTACACGCAATTAATATACGCCCTGGAAAATGGATTTATAAATCCGGACACCCTTTATCTTAATAATACCATTCAAACAAAGGCTGATCTCCAGAAAAACTGGATCATCCCGCTAAAGGATAGCTGGTTGAAAAACCGGATCGCGCTAAAGCAATTAGCAGATTAGGGCCAGCCTATTGTTTTGTTAGCACAGAATTTACCGTGCCTGTAAGATGAACTGTTATGGGAATCCCATAAGAAGAATTGGTTGAATCTTTCACAATTGTAGTGGCTAAATTAAGTGTATTTCCGTTTAGGGTATACTTCGCACCAGATCCGGAAGATGATCCCGGAACACCAAAAAGTCCCCCGCCCGGGAAATAGATAGAATCCTTTCCGATCAGATTATAAGTAGATTCAATGCTGGTTGGCGGAACCGAAAATATCAATGGATAAACGGTGGAATCCGTCAACGTCCCATTCTGATAATTATAGGCAGTGGCATTGGTGGAGACAGCATAAGCAATACTATCACCGTTCATCGAGGAGGAAGTAATTGCAACAGTCCCTTTATTATTTAAGGTTGTATACTGGGAAATGGTAACGGTTTTGTAAATAATTCCTCCATCCGAATATTGGTTATCACTCTCCGTTTGAGCTGTCATGGAGGTAAATTTCCAGTTGCCGGTTAGATTATTTGAACCTGTATTATTATTATTTTTCTTGCAGGAAATAGCAAGACAAAGGAAAAGGACTATGGAAACCGGAAGCAGATTTCTTTTCATGAATGCAGGTTTTGGAGATATTGAAACGAATTTACGGCTTTGTAATTGCTGAAAAACCTTCAGTCTGGCAATTAATTTCAAAAAGCAAGAATTGCTCTCATTATCACTAATTATTGTGGCCTCGTGGTAATTGAAATTTTTTCTTATGCTAATGGAAATTCTTTTTAGCATGTGGTGAGCATATGATTCATCCCTCCCGGAACAGGAATTTTTTATTCCTCTAATGCTTAACTTAGCTCCAGTCTCCGGATTGACGATCTTTATCAAATAAGCGGAAGTAGCTCACCTGGTAGAGCGACAGCTTCCCAAGCTGTAGGTAGCGGGTTCGAGCCCCGTCTTCCGCTCCATATCCTCCCCTCTCCTGTCATCCTGTCATTTCTCCTTTCTTTTAATTAATTTTGCATTCCGTAATGGATGAACCGCTCATGGAAGCACTCACCGCCAGGTTGCACAATGAAGGAATACAGGGAAGGCCCTGGGCGCCGGGTTCCGGCCCCACTGCTTTGCCTGCCAGAAAATTTTATATTGAAAGCTATGGCTGTGCTATGAATTTTGCAGACAGTGAGATTATAGCTTCCATTTTGAGTGGAAGCGGGTTTGTGGCAACAACAGACTACCGGCAGGCTGATGTTGTTCTTATCAATACCTGTTCAATCAGGGAAAAGGCTGAGCAGACCATCCGGAGCAGGCTCCATATTTTCCGGCAGGCCAAGAGATCAAATTCCGGTCTGCTTATCGGCGTATTGGGATGCATGGCTGAAAGGCTGAAAGCAAAGCTTTTGGAGGAAGAAAAGCTGGTTGACCTGGTGGTGGGCCCCGATAGCTACCGAACCCTTCCGGTTCTAATTGATGCCGCAGAAGAAGGTCAAAAATCTGTTAATGTACTTCTCAGCCGGGAGGAAACCTATGCCGACATCTCGCCCGTGAAGCTCAACAGCAACGGTGTCAATGCCTTTGTCAGTATTATGCGGGGCTGCAACAATATGTGTTCCTTTTGTGTAGTGCCTTTTACGCGGGGCAGGGAAAGGAGCCGGGATTCCGGATCCATCATTCGTGAGTGTACCGCATTATTTGTCGAAGGATACCGGGAAGTGACACTGCTGGGGCAAAATGTGGATAGCTATCATTGGTATTCAGAAAAAGAAGAGGATGTAACATTTGCTATGCTGCTGGAACAGGTCGCCTGTATTTCACCGGATTTGAGAGTAAGGTTTTCCACTTCCCATCCAAAAGATATTACGGATGAAGTGTTATTCACCATCGCCAGGCACGAAAATATCTGTAATTACATACATCTTCCTGTTCAAAGCGGATCCAATCGCATTTTACAGCTCATGAACCGGGGCTATACGCGGGAATGGTATCTGGCCAGGATAAACAGGATACGTGATATTATTCCGGATTGCGGCATAAGTTCAGATATTATATCCGGGTTTTGCACAGAAACAGAAGAGGATCATGAGGAAACTTTGTCGCTTATGGAGGATGCAAAATTCGATATGAGCTATATGTATTTTTACAGTGAGCGGCCCGGTACACTTGCAGCCAAAAGATACACGGATGATGTTCCCGAGGCAGAGAAAAAAAGAAGACTTGATGAAATTGTGAGGGGCCAAAACAGAATGTCCCGCACGAGCAACATGAAGGACATCGGCATTATTTCCAGAGTACTCATTGAAGGGGACTCAAAAAAGAGTAATGGCGACTGGATGGGGCGCAACGATCAGAACAAGGTGGTGGTTTTTCCGAAACTTGGCCATACCCTCACAAAGGGTGAGTATGCCATTGTGAGGATTGAGCGAAGCACCGGAGCAACGCTGATAGGGGAAGCGATTTCAAAAGCTTAATGAGGGATCTGTTTCAGTATTCCGGTTTAGTGCACGCATTAATTATTTGAAACCATGGAACTTCAGTCAATAAAAAACAGGTTTGGCATCATCGGGAACGCGACCGAGTTGAACTATGCGTTGACCGTTGCCACGCAGGTAGCTAATACCGACCTGACCGTCTTAATTTTTGGCGAGAGCGGGGTTGGTAAGGAAGCATTCTCGCATATCATTCATTCCCTGTCGGCCCGAAAGCATAATCCATTTATTGCAGTAAACTGCGGCGCTATTCCTGAGGGAACCATAGATTCGGAATTATTCGGGCACGAAAAAGGGTCTTTTACCGGGGCGGTGGATTCGCGCAAGGGTTATTTTGAAACCGTAAACGGAGGGACTATTTTCCTGGATGAAATTGGAGAGCTTCCCCTGGGAACACAAGCCAGGTTGCTGCGTGTTCTTGAAGCAGGTGAATTTATCCGCGTCGGTTCATCCAAAGTTCAAAAAACGGATGTCCGGGTGATCGCTGCCACGAATAAGGATCTTCTTCAACTAACAGACCGTGGTAAATTCAGGGAGGATCTCTATTACCGTTTAAGTACCGTACCCATCAGGGTACCTTCCCTGCGTGACCGTAAAGAAGATATTCCCCTTTTGTTCAGAAAATTTGCCGTGGATTTTGCTGAACGTTATAAAACTTCGCCCGTTCAGCTGGATGAAGATGCAAAAAATCTGTTAATCAATTATAGCTGGCCGGGTAATGTGCGGGAGTTAAAGAATATTGCTGAGCAGATCTCGGTGCTTTCGGAAGACAAGCTGATCTCTATGAGCCAGCTCAGCAGGTTTATACCGGAGAATACCGGGAACCGGCTTCCGATGGTTGTGACTACGGCAAACGGGCATGCGCCAAATGATTTTTCCAATGAAAGGGAAATTTTGTACAAGCTTTTTTTTGATATGAAAAAAGATGTCACAGAGCTGAAAAAAATGTTCCTGGAGATACTTAAAAACCCTGCACTGGCTAAAGAGGCCCATAATGCGTTTCCTCATGAAATGAAGGAACTCAATCCTCAGGAACACTATGGATCGGGAATGCCTTCCAACCCGTACAACGCGCAGCCTGTTGTGATTCATAATAATAATGGAAACAACAATATTCATCAGCACGAGGAAGTGGAGGAATCACTGAGTATTGTGGACAAGGAAAAGGAGTTGATCGTAAAAGCGCTCAAAAAGCACAAAGGAAAACGTAAGGACGCTTCTTCTGATCTGGGGATCAGCGAACGGACTCTTTACAGAAAACTGAAGGAATATGATATCAACGATTAAGCCCCGCGGAAATTTTTTTTCGGGCATTCTCCCTGCAATATTGCCTGTTATGTTTTGTTTGTGCATGGCTTCCTGCAAGATTTATTCATTTAAGGATGTCTCCATCCCGCCACAGATAAAGACGATCCGCATCGGATTTATTGAGAATCGTGCACGTATCGTGGATCCGACACTGAGTCCTCAGCTAACCGATAAACTGAAGCAGAAAGTAAATAGTCAGACCAAGCTCACGCAGGTGCAATCAGATAATGCGGACTACGATGTGACTGCGTATATTTCGGATTATGCAGTGAGTACTTCAGGCGTGTCCAATCAGACTGCGTCCACGAACCGCTTAACGGTGAGTGTGCACATTACCCTGAAGAATCGACTCAATGATCAGAAACTGGGAACGCCTGATTTTGAAGCGGATGTGAGCCGGAATTTTGATTTTTCCGCGTCCCAAACCCTGAATGATGCGCAGGCGGCGCTGACACCGACAATTGTTAGTGATATGACGGATGATATTTTTAACCGTCTTTTTTCTAACTGGTAATTCCATTTCAGATGACAAGCGGCATGCCATCCCTGTTAGATTCCATATTTGGAAAACAAAACCTGGAGGAAATCTCCCTGGAAGAGATTCATTCGGTAATCAATGAATTTCCATCCTTCAATGCGGCCCATTTCCTGCTTTCAAAAAAATTAAAGCTTGAAAATGATCAGGCTTATCTCGGGGAGACGATGAAAACCGCTTTATATTTTAATAATCCGGTCTGGTTACAATCCCTGCTCGAAGAAGAGAACGAAGTGCCAGCTGCACGCGATAACTATCTGATCTCTGATCACGAATCCAACCTTGAAAAAGCGCAACCAGCAATCGCCATCAATGAAGAATATGCGAATGAGGCACCCTCCATTTCCATATTCAGTCAGGAATTCAATGAACCGCAGCCAGCTGAGGCAATTACTGAAGAATACCAGGAAACGGAACCTTCGATCAACTATCAGGCGTCAACCTTCAGCGAATATCAGGAGCATGATGAGGCAATTACAGAATCTGTTGTCGACCATCAGGCATCAACCCCTCTACCTTTCGGTTCCGGGGACGGGGCCGTCAACGAAGAATACAAGGAGCCGGAAGAAGCAATTTCAATAAATGAAAAATACGAAGAATCCCGGTCCGCAGAAACAATAAATGAAGAATTCGCGGCGCCGGAGGAAACAATAACTGTTAATGAACAATACGAGGAACCCCAGACTGCAGAAACAATAAATGAAGAATTCGCGGCGCCGGAGGAAACAATAACTGTTAATGAACAATACGAAGAACCCCTGCCCGCAGAAACAATAAATGAAGAATTCGCAGAAACGGAATCTCCCATCAACCATCAACCATCAACCATCAACGAAGAACCCCTGCCCGCAGAAACAATAAATGAAGAATTTGCAGAAACGGAATCTCCCTTCTCCCATCAACCATCAACCATCAACGAACCTCATACCCCATTCGACTCAAAAAAAGCAGAGTCGATAGTTTTCGAGCCCTATCACATGATCGATTATTTTGCTTCACAGGGGATCAGGCTGACCGTTGAAGATCATCCCACAGATCAGTTTGGCAGGCAGCTGAAAAGTTTTACCGACTGGCTCAAGGTAATGAAAAGACTTCCCGCCCAGGCTGTTGCCGAAAGAACCGACGACCGGGAGGCCGAACGAATCCGCCGGTTTGCGGCAAGCTCCATAGAAGACAGGGATATCCTGACCGAGACCATGGCAGAAGTTCTGGCCAAGCAGGGGATGTATGAGAATGCGATTGCGCTTTACCAGAAATTAAGTTTGATTTATCCCCCTAAAAGCGCTTATTTTGCGTCCAGAATCGAGCAACTAAAAGCCTCTTTATCATGATCTTTTTTGTTATCCTGCTTTTACTGGCATGCATATTACTGGGGCTTATCATTCTGATTCAAAACCCGAAGGGCGGTGGGCTTGCAGGCAACGTTGCCGGATTCAGTAATCAGTTCATGGGTGTAAAGCAAACCAATAATGTGCTGGAAAAGGGAACCTGGTTACTGGCCGTAGTGGTAGCCTTATTTTGTATTTTTTCCACCTTGTTTATTCCCAAAGCAGGTACAAACCGGGTTAGAGACGTAAAGGCAACGCCAACTTCTGTTCCCTCAGGAAACCTGCCTCAGATTCCGGCCGGAAAATAATCTATGCCCAATATACGTTATTGATATCCCTGTCATTCCAATGACAGGGTTTTTTGTTTATTTTGAAGCCTAATCCAAATACATTGAAAAAGCTATTCCTTTTTTTCTTCATTGCTGTTCTTATTGCAGCTGCCATTGCGGGTTATTTATTATTCGGATCCGTTACAGCTTTTAGTGGCAGCAAATACGATTTATATATCCGGACGGGTATGAACTATGAAACTATGCTCTCCAGGCTGAAGCAGGACCATGTACTCAGCTTTCCGTCAGTATTTGATTGGGTGGCAGGGAGAACTGGTTATCCCGACAAAATTAAAGCCGGTAAATATGAAATTGAATCAGGAATGAGCCTGCTCAACCTTCTGAAAATGCTGCGGAACGGTCATCAGGTTCCGATAAACCTGATCATTACAAAGTTGCGGACCAAATCCGATCTTGCAGGTATGATCGGGCGAAAGCTGGAATGCGATTCCGCTTCATTCATGGCCTATCTGAACAATGATGACACGCTGAAAATCTATGCACTGGACAGCAATACGGTAATGACCGCGATTTTCCCCGATACTTATACCTATTACTGGAACACTACAGCATCCCGGGTTTTTAGGAAAATGGAAGCTGCTTCCCGTGAATTCTGGACGCCTGAACGAATGCATCTGGCGGAAGCACATCATCTCAATCCTATTTCCGCATATGTTCTGGCCTCTATCGTTGAAGAAGAAACCTCACGCAAGGATGATAAACCAAAAATTGCAAGCGTTTATCTCAACCGGCTGGCCGGGGGAATGAAACTTGCTGCTGACCCGACAATAAAATTTGCTCTTCGAAATTTTGAACTGAAAAGAGTTTATTCAAAATACCTGACGGTGCCTTCGCCATATAACACCTATATGAATCCCGGCCTTCCTCCCGGACCGATCTGCACGCCTTCCAGGGAAACGATTGAAGCCGTACTGAATGCGCCGGATACCAAATATTTATATTTTGTTGCCAAGCCCGATTTTTCCGGTTACTCTAATTTTGCCGAAACATTTGCCGAGCACCTTCAATATGCCCGTGAATATCAAAAAGCCCTGGACGAACAAATGCGTATCGGCGGGGATGCCAAAGGCAATCCATGACAAACCTGGAAAAAATCATAAAGAACAATAGAATATGGTGGTGGACCACCGACAAAACCAAGAACATATTTCTTCCTGGCTTTGAAGGCGCATCGCTTTATGAGGTGTTGGTTTTTTTTAGTAGCCAGGTAAAAAAAGTGGGATTAAATGACCGGGCCAGGTCCATCGCTTTCAGCTTTCTAATGGCTATTCCCGCAGCGACCATTTTTATCTGCACCCTGATCCCCTATCTGCCGGTTTCAAAAAAGCTGACCAGACAATTGCTCATGCTTACCCGGGAGATCACACCCAATCAAAACACCTATCGGCTGGTGAGTGATTTTCTAAATGATTTTCTCAATAAGCCAAGGGGCGGATTACTCTCCGTGGGACTGATCGTAGCCCTATTTTATGCATCGAATGCAATGCTCGGACTCATGCGTTCATTCAACAAATCCCTGATCCAATATACAAAAAGGAATTTCTTTCAAAACCGGATAATAGCCATACGCCTCACCCTCGTGGTGTTCCTGCTGGTGATTGGGTCCATCATTATCCTCGTTACCCAGGATGAATTACTTCGCCTCTTATTCAGAGAGTTGAATATCCGGAACCATTCCATGAGAGGCGTTTTCAAGATCGTTCGCTGGTTCGTGATCATTCCACTTTTTTATTTTTCCATTGCTTTCATCTACCGTCATGCACCGGCGTTGAAGGAAAAATGGCGGTTCTATTCGCCAGGGACCCTTCTTGCAACGGTGCTAATGATTTTCGTCACTTTTGCATTTTCTTTCTGGGTCAATAATTTCGGAACCTACAATAAGGTGTATGGCTCTATCGGCACAATCCTTATCCTTATGGTTGTCGTATATATCAATTCTATGATCCTGCTGATTGGATATGAGCTGAATGTAAGCATACATTCTTTAAAACGCTTAACGCGTAACGAAGAGCGCATATCGCTGAGTGCATAATGCATATTAAATTTAAATTCCGTCAACCAATCCTCCCTGGCGTTCTGCCGCCGGCTCATTCCTTTTTTGTTGAAGGTTTTCTTATAATAAGACTAAGCGGTAAGCCAATGGCTGCGCTAAGGATCAATATACTAAAGATGGCGTCTTTAACGAGGTAGTGGAAAACCGGAGCCTGCGATAAGGGCACCACGATATAATTCATGATAATAAAAATAACGATACCAATGCCAATGCATTTGAGCAAAATAAAATTTCGCGGCAAAAAACGGTATACGAAAAAATAAATCACAGTCCAGATAAAAGCAATAAGATAATGAAGAAGCAATCCTGCGACCGGATAAAATGAATTCCCGGAATAGGCGCTTTTTCCAAACAATCCGCTTGCGATAGTCTCAAAAATCTTACTGATATTTTCCATTGTGATCGCAGGTGTAAAGAAGAAAACAGCTGCGAGCGCATCCAATGTTCCGGCAATAAAACCGGCAATGAGGATTAATTTGGCGGTATGTGGCATTTGGTTAAAGATTTTCAATTTTCAGTCCATTCTTTCAGTAATTGATCATATTGCCCGGGCGGTAATTTCACCGTATCATAATGGCAGGCGGATTGTTTCCTGCGGAATGCCTCATAGAGTGTAACTGCGCAGGCAACGGAAATATTCAAGGATCTGATAATCCCCACCTGGGGTATCACAAAATTCCCATCAGCCAGTTCACGGATTTCTTCGCTGACGCCATCGTGTTCATTTCCGAAAACCAGGGCAACAGGTCGTGTGAAATCAATTTCATACATGGATACGGCGCCTGAAGATAGATGCGTAGTTAGGATCAGTTCATATTTTTTATGCAGTGTGCTGAAACACTCAACAGGATCAGAATACTGATGAATGGTCAGCCATTTGGCCGCGCTGCTGCTGCTCTTTGTTCCCCACTTTTTATGGGGTCCGATGCGGGTGTTTAATACGCTGATTTCCTGTATTCCGACAGCATCACAGGTTCGCATGACGGCAGAAATATTATGAGGGTCAAAAACATTTTCCAATACCACCGTAAGGTCGTTCTGGCGTTTATCCAGAACTTGTCTAAGCCGCTGCAGTCTCTCGGGTGTCATGAAATGGATCAATTATTTTTTCCCTGGAGCATCGGGACAAATGAGAAATCATCAAATGATTCTTCCAGCACGGAATCATCCGGGAATTTATTAACACGAACCATCCGTTGTACTTTGCCATCTCCTACCGGTATTACCATTTTACCTCCGGGTTTCAGCTGATCCAGCAATTTTTGAGGAATTTCGGGCGCCGCTGCGGTAACAATGATCTTGTCGAAAGGAGCATAAGTCGGAAGGCCTTCATAGCCATCCCCGTAGAAAAACCGGATTGACGGATATTTCCCGGGGTAACTGAATTGTTTGTTCTGTTCAAAAATATTCTTTTGTCTTTCAATAGTATACACCTGGGCGCCCAGTTCAGCCAGCACACATGCCTGATAAGAACTGCCCGTGCCCACTTCAAGCACTTTCTCGTTCGGCTTCACCTCCAGCAATTGGGTCTGATAAGCAACCGTATATGGCTGTGAGATTGTTTGACCCTCAGCGATTGGGAAGGCACGGTCTTCGTAGGCAATCAGGTCGAACGCTGAATCAATAAAAAAATGGCGCGGGATCTCCATGATGGCGGCCAGAACCTGCTCATCTGTTATTCCCTTTTTCCTGATCAACGCTACCAGTTGTTTTCTTAGACCCTTATGGCGGTAAGAATCGGATAACACACGCATACACTGCAAGATAATTGAAGAATTTTTTACAATGCGTCTTTTCATTAGTAACTTTTCACTTCGGTAGTTTCATCCCGTTCTAAATTATATTTCATGAAGTCGATCACCGTTTTCCTTCTTTGCCTGATGATGTTCCTGGAATATTTTGTGTGGGGATCCTGGTACGTGACCATGAGCACTTACATGGGAACCAACCTGCATGCTACCGGCGTTCAAATCGGTGCGGCCTATAGCGCCCTGGCTATCGCCACGATGATCTCTCCATTTTTTATCGGATTGATTGCAGACAGGTTCTTTGCCGCACAGCGCATCATGGGCGTACTTCATCTGGCAGGTGCAATCCTCTTATTTTCTGCAACAACTGTTTCGGTGAATTCGCCGTTTTATTGGATAATCCTGGTTTATTCCCTTTTGTATATGCCCACGATTGCTTTGTCCAACAGCATTGCTTTTTATCAGATGAGCGATCCGGGCAGGCAGTTTCCATGGATACGTGTTTTCGGGACCCTGGGATGGATTGTTGCAGGCTTGCTGATCGGCGGCTTGCAATGGGAGAAGTCAGGTGTTACCCTGCTCAATACTTTTTATCTCGCCGCGGGCGCTTCGGCCCTGCTTGGTTTGATCAGTTTTGTTCTTCCCAACACAGCACCCAAAGCCAGGTCAACAGAAGCAACGGCAAAAAAGGCCCTTGGAACAGATGCATTTGTTCTTTTTAAGAGCAGTTCTTACCTGGTGTTTTTCATCGCAGCTATCCTGGTTTGCATTCCACTTTCCTTTTATTATGGCTTTGCAAATGATTTTTTAAACGAGATTGGAATGAAAAATGCTGCTTCGAAAATGATCCTCGGCCAGTTTTCGGAGGGATTGTTTATTCTGGCCATTCCCTTTCTGTTTAACAGGATCGGGGTAAAGAAAATGTTGATGATGGGAATGACCGCCTGGATGCTGAGGTATGTCTGCTTTGCTTATGGGGACCTGGGAAGTCATCTATGGATGTTGTACGCCGGCATCATTCTCCACGGTGTTTGTTACGATTTCTTTTTTGTTACCGGATATATGTATACTGAGAAGAAAGCCGGCGCGGGAATAAAGAATGCGGCGCAGGGTCTGTTTACTTTTGCAACCTATGGTGTTGGTATGTTTATCGGTACCTGGTTTTCGGGTTTTGTGGTGGACAACTATAAAGCAGGCGCGGGCCACGACTGGTTGAAGATCTGGTACGTTCCGGCATATATTGCCCTCGGGGTATTAATATATTTTATTTTATTTTTTCGCGAGAAACGGGCAGCTGCAGCAATCAGCGGCCAATGATTCTCTTTTAATCATCATTTAAATAAGAAGTCATGACGAGCATTGCCATGTTAGGTTCAGGATTTATCGGCAGGTTTTATGCCGATTCATTGCAGGGACAGAGAAGCCGGGATCGTATTGTATTTTTTATTCCCGCCGCGAAGAGAGTGCAAAAAAATTTGCTTCCGATTATGGATGTCCTTCTGGACAACCGATATGGAAAAAGCAGTCTCCCACCCTGAAGTGGACGTCGTTTGTATTTCTCTTCCGAATAATCTGCACGAGGCAGCCGTTATGCTTTGTTGCAAACACAAGAAAGCGGTTATTACCACCAAGCCCCTGGGCCGCAATGCAGTGGAAGCGAAGCGAATGCTGGAAGCAGTTGAAAAAGCAGGAATTTTCAACGGATACCTGGAGGACCTTGTTTATACTCCCAAATTTCTGAAAGCATATGAAAGCGTAAAGAATGGGGCCCTGGGCAGAATCCTGTGGTCCAAATCCAGGGAAACGCATCCCGGTCCCCACAGTGATTGGTTCTGGGATCTTGAGCAGGCCGGTGGCGGCTGCATTCTCGACCTCGGCTGCCACTGCGTGGAAATCGGAAGGAGTTTTATTGGTAAAGACATCAGGCCGGTGGAAGTGATGTGCTGGGCCGATACACAGGTAAAACCAATCGAAGCGGAAGACCATGCCATAGGGTTGGTTAAATATGAGAATGGCGCCATCGGGCAGTTTGAGGTAAGCTGGACCTTTCGCGGCGGCCTGGATTTACGGGATGAGGTGATGGGTACAGAGGGAACCATCTGGATTAATAATTTTTTAAGAACGGGGCTGGAAATGTTCACTACCGGAAAAGGAGCCGACTATGTTTCGGAAAAAGCGGAATCCAATACCGGCTGGTTATTTCCTGTTGGCGATGAACTCAACGATCTGGGGTACAATCATATGTTTACCGATATGTTCAATGCGATGGAAAAGGGAAAGGCGCCCAAAGAGACTTTCTACGATGGCTATGTGGTGAACGCGATCCTCGATGCGGCTTACAAGTCAGCAAAAACAAAATTGTGGGAGCCCGTGCAGCTGGATATCTGGAGGGGTCGGACCGGCATCGGCAAAGACAGTCATCTCGTTGAATACGATGGAGATCATTACCTGATCAAAGAAGAAATGACGCACTATGGCGCGAAAAAAGTAATCATTAAAAATAAAAAGACGGGCAAGATTTCTGAAAAAGTCGAAGGTTAATGGCGGATCATCATCCGACCATGCCGGTGGCTACATGATTTTCAAATCACTGATGATGCCATCGATTCTTTTTTGCAACAAATCATCCATGGCATGAAAGGAGGCAATGTTTTTTAATTTATCGTTTACACTGAAATAAAATTTGATTTTGGGTTCAGTCCCTGATGGCCGGGCGGAAATCTTGCTGCCGTCTTCCAGGACGAACTGAAGTACATTACTTGCCGGCAATTCGGTATTCCTTGTTTCGCCTGTTCTCAGATCCTTTTCAAGGCGGGTTTCGTAATCGAGCAGGCGAATCACGGAGGAGCCATTGATGGTTGATGGAGGATTTTGGCGAAAGGTGCTCATCATATCGGCGATTTGTTTCTGCCCATCCATTCCTTTTTTAGTAATCGAGATCAGGAATTCTTTATAAAACCCGAATTGTAGATAGAGGTCAATTAATTTCTCATATAAGGTCTTGCCTTTATTTTTTTCGTATGCGGCCATTTCACATAGAATAGCCACGGCGCTTACGGCATCTTTGTCCCTCAGTTTTGAACCGATCATCAATCCATAACTTTCCTCCCCGCCGATCACAAAGTTTTCTGTTTTTTCCTTTTCCTTAATTAACTCAGCAATCCATTTAAATCCGGTAAGCACATTGTAACACCTGATATTACTTTGCCTGGCGATATCGTCGATCATATCCGTAGTAACGATTGTCTTTACGACGAAATCATTCGGCTGTGCAATCCCTTTTTCCTTTCGGGCTTCGATCAGATAATTAAAAGCCAGCACCGCAGTTTGATTGCCATTCAGCAGAATCCATTCTCCCCTGTCATTCTTAACGCCGACCCCGACGCGGTCTGCATCGGGGTCGGTTCCCAGTAATATGTCAGCATCAATTTCCCGTGCTTTTTTCAATCCCAGGCTCATCGTTTCCTTTTCTTCAGGGTTGGGATACGAAACGGTGGGGAAATTGCCATCCGGCCCGGCCTGCTCATCCACTACGTGGACATTGCTGAATCCAAACCGTTGCAAAACATCGGGAACCAGCTTGATGCCCGTTCCATGGATCGGCGTATAAACGATGCACAGGTTGTGCTGGAGTTCTATGATTTCCGGATATACAGAAAGGTTTTTGACCATACTGATATAAGCCTCATCGATTTCCTTTCCAATCATCGTGATATGTGATTCGCCACCAGTCCACCTGACTTCATCCACCGAGCTGATTTTCTCCACCTCGGTAATCACGTTATGGTCGTGCGGGGGCACCAGTTGGCCGCCATCATTCCAATATGCTTTGTATCCATTGTATTCCTTTGGATTGTGGGATGCTGTGCAAACCACACCACCCTGGCAGCCCAGATATCGGATGGTGAAACTGAGTTCAGGAGTTGGCCGGAGGGATTGAAAAAGAAAAACCTTGATCCCATTGGCAGCAAATATCTTGGCTGCAGTTTCGGCAAAAAAACGGCTGCTATTGCGGCTGTCGTGCGCTATTGCCACTTTAACCATCTGTGAAGGAAAGGAATGTTTCAGGTAATTTGAGTAACCCTGGGTGGCCATGCCTATCGTGTACTTATTGATCCGGTTAGTGCCAATGCCCATAATGCCACGCAATCCGCCGGTTCCGAATTCCAGGTTCTGGTAAAAGCTTTCGGTAAGTTCTTCGGGATTTTCCTTTTGCAGCCGGACAATTTCTGCTTTTGTATTTTCATCATAATTTCCGGTTAACCAGCTATTCACTTTGGCCAGAATGGCTCCATCCATAAAACTTGCTTTAAATTTGAACCTAAGGTATTGATTTTTGTACGAAACAAAATCTCCTTTCCCTTGGTACCGGCTAAAATTCATTGCTGATTGAAGGCATATTTCTCTTTCAAATGCATCGTTGGGAATGCGCTTTTGCGTATCAGTTTTTTAATGGTATTTATATTTGAATTTCAGCACGCGCAGGCCCAAAGCGATTTTTTGCCACCGGCTTCAGAATATAATTCAGGCAGGATGCGTACCGTAATTATAACGGAACTGGCCAGTGGTGTGGCGATCTCTGCGGGCCTCTATTTTTTATGGTACCGCAAACATCCAAGAAGCCGGTTTCATTTTTTTAATGACAATGGAGAATGGCTTCAGATGGATAAAGCAGGACATGCCACCACTGCTTACAATATAGGCACAATACAGTATGATCTCATGCGCTGGTGCGGAGTGAAAAATGATGCTTCCATTGCCATCGGATCGGTAACCGCTGTCAGCTATATGTCCATTATTGAGATATTGGATGGATTTTCTTCAAAATGGGGCTTCTCAAAAGGCGATATGATAGCCAATTTATTTGGCACTGCCCTGTTTGCTGCCCAGCAAAAGGTATGGAATCAGCAACGCATCTCGCTGAAGTTCTCTTTCCATACAACAATTTACGCCCAATATTATCCTTCCGAGCTGGGGAAAAACCTGATTTCGAGGATGATCAAGGATTATAACGGTCAAACCTACTGGCTATCTTTCAACGTGGCTTCCTTTCTCCCTTCAAAAACGGATTTTCCCTACTGGCTCAACATGAATCTGGGATATGGAGCGGAGGGTATGATAGGTGCCAGAACAAACCCGGATTCCGTTAATGGCGTTAAGATCCCCTCCTTTCCCAGGTACAGGCAGTTTTATTTTTCGCCCGATGCAGATCTTTTCCGGATACCAACCTCTTCGGCTCCTTTTAATACGGCGGCATATTTGACACGGGTTTCAAAATTACCAGCCCCAACCCTGGAATGGAGCAGGCTAAAAGGCTTCCGGTTTCGCCCCTTTTATTACTAGGTAACCTGGCGCCCCGGGGGTTATAACGTTGCCTTCACAAAAAAAGTAGGTATTTTTGAGTGGATCTTGGATCGTTGCCCCTTAACTTTTTTAAGCTGGAATATGAGTACTTATTTATTGTTGCGTAACAATAAACAAACGGGACCATTCACTATTGAAGAGATCAAACGCATGTCCCTCAAATCCTACGATCTTGTATGGATTGAAGGAAAAAGCGCTGCCTGGCGTTATCCCGGCGAAATCCCTGAATTCAGTTCTTTTGCTCCTCCTGTTCCGGAACAGCCTTACGATCGATTCTTTAAGAAACCTGGTTCGGAAACAGCCAAAAGGGAAGCCACAATAAGCTCACCGCGCATTGTTCTGCCCAACCAATCTGTTTACGTTAACCATCCTGCCCTGGACAAAAGGCATTCCGTCATAGTTTCAATCCCCCAGAAGCCCGCGGCTTTTACAATAGATTGGGAGGAGCCTATAAGGCCTGCTGATGAAAATGAAATCACGGTTAGGCCTAAACGTTCCACCGGGAAAAGCCTGCTCATTTTTAGCGTTGCCCTGATGTTCGTGGCGGGAATGGTCACAGGATTTTTTATCTCAAATCGTAGAATTTTTTACTCAGGAAATGCAATTTCTACCCATGCACCCATCCCTCCCCGGAAATCAGAAACCCTGCTTCGGACAAATCCTGTGCAATCCGAATCAGTAACGGGAAGCAGAGGAGCTGGGGGCTTTAAACCCCGGGAATCCGGCAGCCATCCGGAAATGAACATTCCCCCGGGTTTAAAAAATAAAAAAGAAACCGGGACCCATATCCTTTGCCAAAAAGGATTCGCAACGCGTGGTAGCTGTCCGGGTTCCATTAATAAAAGTATCAGATTCAGCCGCAAACCGGCAGTCATCGGAGAATAAAAACAACAAGCTGGCTGCAAAAATAAAAGCAAACCCCTCAGATTACCTTATCATTACCGAAGGAAAATACAAAGTAGGCGTACTGGGCGGTATTTCCGAGGTTCCATTGATGGTTACCAACCGCTCAGGAGTCACGATGGACCTTGTTGTTGTGGCGGTTGACTATATTCAGCGAAATAAGAAAGTCTTTAGAACTGAAAACATCAGTTTTCATAATCTTGCTTCCGGGACTACCGTTACGGCAGAGGCTCCCAAATGTCCGCGGGGTGTGAAAATCACCTGTCGCTTAACGGTTGCTGATGCGCAGCAAATTGATTTGTCCTATTCCAATTTGTGAAGCTTAACCATTTGTTACCGGATTTTTCTCCACCTAATTTTTCCTTGGCATAAAAGTTGAAAAGTAATATATCCGTAATCACATCCTGTGTAACTCCAAAGAATGGCTTAGATCTTATTTAGAAAATTTTCTGGTCTATCAGAAACAGTTCAATTTAATCAGATGAGAAGGGGATTATTGGAGCTCTGCATAATCATCGTTGTTATTATTGGAATTCATGCTGAACGGGTAATCCACAGCGGATCGATCGAGGGTAGTGTTTATCCGTCTAATTTTACGCCTTCTGTTGTGGCTGTCCAGGGAAATGATTCGGTAAAGGCAGTCAGCAACGACGGCCATTTCGGAATGCGTGTTCAGCCTGGCGTGTGGAAGGTGATATTTGCCATGAAGGAACCCAATTCGGGATCTGTGGAAAAAAATGTATTGGTTTCAGAAGGACAACGCGTCGATCTCGGGGAAATCAAATTGGCCGAATAAAATATTGCAGAAAGGATGGTGAAAGCCAAATTCAGTCCAGCCTCCGGGTTGGGCTGTTTTTTTTTGGCTGAAATGCTTTATCATTGATCATGAAAAATATCCTGCTTTTCGGCGCGGGAAAATCAGCTACCTGCCTGATTGAGTATCTTTCCGGGATCTGCCTCAGGAATCAATGGACCATATCCGTTGCAGATAATAACCCGGATATATTGCAGAAAAAACTGGCAGGCCTCACTGCTGTCTGCCCCGTTCTGGCAAATGCACAAAATGAATTTGAGCGGGATGCGCTTATTGAGAAAGCCGACCTGGTTATCTCCCTTCTGCCACCAGCACTTCATATATTGGTTGCACGAAGTTGTGCAGCCAAATCAAAAAATCTCTTAACTGCTTCATATATAGATGAAAATATAAGGCTACTTCAACCGGAAATAGAAAAAAAAGGGCTTTTATTTCTGGGTGAAATGGGTCTTGATCCGGGCATTGATCATATGAGTGCCATGTCAATAATTGACCGAATCCGGAATGAAGGCGGGAAAATATCTTATTTTATTTCGCATACCGGAGGTTTGGTTGCCCCGGAAAGCGACAACAATCCCTGGCATTATAAAATCAGCTGGAACCCCAGGAACGTGGTCCGGGCAGGATCGGCGGGAGCGGTTTTTAAAGAACACAATAAAATCCGCCGGATACCCTATCAGCATATTTTCGAAAATCCCGGCACCGTTAAGGATGGGTTTGGCGAAACCTATGCCTGGTATCCCAACAGGGATTCACTGGAATATATTTCCGTGTATGGCCTGGAGGAAGCGGTGACTTTTCTGAGGACTACGCTCCGGCATCCTGATTTTTGCCGGGCCTGGAAAGATATTGTTGCAGCAGGATTAACGGATGACTTCAAGCCTCTTGGCTCGTCTGTTAAAACGATCAGGGAATGGAGTGTGGGTTTGGTGCGTTATGTCAATACATTCAACAAACCTCTCTTTGATTTTCTTGGGCTCTTCGAAGATGTTTTACTGCCGGCGGGTGCCGCTACTTCAGCGGATATTCTCCAATCTCTCATCGAATCCAAATGGCAAATGCAACAGCTGGACAAAGACCTGATTATTATGATTCACGAGTTGGGTTATTCCCTTGGGCAAAAAAAATATTCAGTGAAAAGCAGCTTGATGGTTAAAGGGGAGAACAGCAGACAAACTGCGATGGCCAAAACCGTTGGTCTTCCCCTTGGTATCGCAGCCAGGCTAATCCTTGAAAATAAGATTGGGCTCCGCGGATTGCATATACCGGTTAAGCCAGAAATTTACCAGCCGGTGCTGAAGGAATTGGAAAGGCATGAAATTCGGTTCCGGGAAACTGTTAGTTGACTTCAACGTGCTGCGTATACAGCGTTTTATACTGCATGTCCCGGAACATTACGATGTATTTTCCCCTCCGCAGGTATAGTAAATAATTTCCCTTGCTGGTTTGAAGGTAGGTTTGATCTGCAGGAACTACCTGTCCGGGCCTGCTGTTGAAGGATTCATACTGGAAATAGGCCTGTACAAGGAAAGTATTTTTGTCTGCAGGTTTTATATACACGGGTTGTTTCCTGTTTTCCAGATTAAGCCAGGTCGGCCGGAAATCGCGGTAGACGCTCTTGGGATGAATTACCGTTAGGTCGTAAAGATCACTGCCCGTTACATTGACCGGTTCATCATTTGAAAGAGCGATGGAAGGCGTGCTGATCGAATATTTTTGCAGATAGGTTTCATAAAAGACCCTTCCGTAAGCAAAATTGCTTTTCTCGCACATGTCTGTCTGGTCGATTGTAAGAGGGTCAATACCGGATATTCTTTTAAAAGCCATGGCCATAGGAACAAACTCCTCTGAACTGCTTTTCTCTGCAATATGCCCATAGCTTGCGTAAACAAAAATTCTCGCGGTACTGTCTTCCTTCAAAATCTGAAATATGCCGGCCGCCTCAATGGAATCTCTTTCACGCGCTGTATGCTGCGCTGCGTCGGGGTCGTCATAAGCTACAAGTTTAAAGCCGATATCCAGGGCAATCCTTACCATCTCTCCAGCCACAGGCTCAGTGGCAGCAAGGCCTGTTTTATTGGTGAGCCTGCTGAGTTCCTGATCGGGTCCGGGATTCAGCATTTCCATTGCGAGATATCGGAACCCTTTTTTGTATAGTTCATCCAGAAGAGAAACGGCAAAAGCGCGGTGCTGGGGCTTGCCATACGCTTCGTTCAGCATGATAACCCGGTATCCGGGCGCAATAAAACCAATATAGCGTCGCGCGTCTGCATGTTTAATATTCCCCAGACCCTGGATACTTTTGAATATCTGCCTTCTTTCCACTTCAGAAACCTGGGTGCTGTCTGTCATCTGTTCATATTCAAGTGCTGCGGCATAATCGCCGGCACGTGCAACAACCCGGCTTAACAGGTCATAATAAACGGGGTCTGATAATTCTTTCCTGAATTTATTTTCGGCACCAAGCAATTGATACAACGGATACAGGTAGTGCAGATTATCGCCGGGCATGTAAATGATTTGGCGGAGGGAGGAATCAAAAACATGCGATTTTCCTGAATCGGCAAAAGCCTTTAGCTCCTTCAATTCGCTATTGGGCTGTGCGGGGGATATCCTGGCCATAGCAAGAAACACAACAAGGAGAGCGGCGACCTTTTTGATTTGCGTGATAACCATTATTCCATACCCCCCATTTTCATGACGAGGCTCCACTCTTCTTCGGTAACCGGTTGCACTGATAAACGGCCAATCCTGACGAGGGCCATCCGGGATAATTTTTTTTCTTTTTTGATCTGATCGAGGCTTACGGGTGTCTTCAATTTTTTTAAAGGCTTTATATCCACTGCCAGCCAGGCGGTTTCAGTTGTGGTGGGATCGGCATAAGATTCCCTGGAAACTGTGGCTATGCCGACTATTTCCATCCCTTTATTGCTGTGATAAAAAAATAATTGATCAGCTTTTTTCATTGACCGCAGGTGGTTCCGGGCAGCATAATTCCGGATGCCGTCCCACCGGGTCTGCTTGTCTTTTACGAGTTGGTCCCAACCGTAAACTTCCGGTTCGGATTTGATGAGCCAGTAAGCCATAATGAAGAAATAAAAATCAGATTCAGACTGATTTAGACCAAAGTTAGGTTGGCAAAGAATACCCATGAGTACCCTTCTTGTAAATTTTTCAGAAAATGCGCCTTACGCCGGATACGGGCGGGGCTTGCATACTGTTTAGGAGACCAGGGTTCAGGTTTACCATATCGCTCCCGGGAAACCGGATCAACAAAAATTCCCTTCGTCCGGGACCCTGGGGTCTTTAACAAATAATATGCATTCTTCCGGGACCCTGAAACATCCTTTTTCAAAACCTTACGTATAATTAAGATAAGTCGCTTATTACCGGCTTAAATGTTTGCGACAGGTTGTTTTAAGGTCAGACCATCTGCCTGCCTTCTGGCACGGGGGATGGTCTTTTTTTTACCAGCCATGCGCCAATACGTCGGCGAGATGCATGGTTTTAATGGGAAGTTCTTTGTGCCGTATATATCCATCCAGGTGCATGAGGCAGGACATATCGGTGGATATCATAAATTCCGCACCGGTATTCAGTGCGTGATGCACTTTCTGATCTGCCATTGCAAGCGAAATGGATTCGAACTTTACGGCAAAAGTTCCTCCGAATCCGCAGCAGGTTTCCACATCATTCATTTCAACGAGTTCCAGGCCTTTAACATGAGACAGCAGCTTTCTGGGCTCCATTTTTATTTTACATTCCCTGAGGGCAGCACAGGAATCATGATAGGTTGCTTTTCCGTAAAGCGCTGAGGGAAACTGATCCACTTTTAGAACATTAACCAGAAAATCCGAGAATTCGTAGATGCGTTTTGCAGTTTGTTTTACCGCTTTATAGTAGGAGGAATCAGGAAAAAGGTTTGGATAGTAGTTTTTTACAAAACCGGTACAGGAAGCGCTTGGCGAAATTATATAATCGGTTCCTTCAAAATCATGAAGGAACTTTACGCATACTTCCCGGGCATCTTCCCAGAAGCCAGCATTGAATGCCGGCTGACCGCAACAGGTTTGTTCATTATTGTAAATGACGGAGCACCCGGCTTTTTCAAGCACTTTGACCATATTGAATCCCGTTTCAGGGAAAAGCTGGTCGATAAAGCAGGGTATGAAAATCTGTACTTTCAAAATAAGAGGCTTATTTTAAGATTATCTGAAGGACCGGCAAAGGGCAATCATTTTCAGAGCGGTATGGGCAACCTCCTCCCCTTTATGTCCGTGAGAGCCTCCGATCCTTTCCATGGCCTGTTCAAGGTTGTCTACGGTAAGTATGCCAAAGATCACCGGCACAGGCAGGCTGAGGTTAAGCTGCACAATGCCATCGGTTACAGCCCGGCAAACATATTCAAAATGCGGTGTATTTCCACGAATCACGCAACCCAGCGCGATAAACGCTTCGGGCCGGGCAGATTTGGCGTGTTTTGTTTCATCCCAATATTTTTTTATTGCGAAAGAAATTTCAAAAGCTCCAGGAACAAGGATATCACCGGAGAGCACAGCTTTTTCAGCCGAAAGTATTTTTTTGCATCCTGCATGAAGTTCATCAACCACCCGGGCATTCCATTCCGTTCTGACCAAAACCACTGAAGCTTTTTTGATTTTTGGAGCGGACGTTTTTGTTTTCCCGGAAGATGACATGAAAATTATTTAACGGCGCCGAGCCTGGCCAGGTAACGATCAATATCGAAACCTCTTTGTGAGGCAGGATATTTTTCTTTTACGAGCTGATACATTTCAATCGCTTCCTTGTTCCTGCCCATGCTTTCATAAAGATAGCCTGCGCGGAAAAGATATTCGGGAGAAATGATAGCATCCTTCTCGAAAGTGGTCCCTGCTTTTTTGTAAGCGGCAACTGCTTCTTCCTTTTTATTTAGTTCAGAATAAGCGTCTCCGAGTAATCCGTACGACTTTGCCTGAACCTGCAGGGCCGGCGTGCTGAAATCTTTAAGATACTTGACGGCATTATTAAAATCACCCAGCTTGAGATAACAACTGCCGCCGTAAAACGCAGCGAGCGCGGCAGCCCGGGTGCCCGGATATTTGGAAATAATCTTTATGAATCCTGCATTCACGTTATCTCCATAAAGGGCGAGCCTGGTGGAATCCATGCGGTAATAGTCTTCTGCCCGGAACATCGCTTCGGTTGCTTGCTTTTCCTTTGGCTCCTGAACCAGGTATCTATAACCAAAATAACCTCCGGCCAGAATAACCAGTACCAGCACGGCAATCAGCGTCTGTTTGCCATAACGCTCCTGATAAAGCATCCAGTTTTCTGTAGCTGTTTTTTTGTGAACGAGGTGTTCGGGGTGTTTTATTTCGCTCATGTTTACGTATTAATATAAAGGGACCGGGATTAAATATCAGTCTTTTATAAATGGATAATTTTTATCGACGTAGATGTCCTTATAAACTTCATCATCATCGGGGATGGGAGATTCCTCTGCAAATTTTACAGATGCGGCAACCTTGTCTGCAACCCGCTTGTTGATCAGGTCAAGTTCGGCCTGTGTAGCAAATTTTTTCGTCAGGATGCTGCTTGTTACCTGCGCAATGGGATCGCGTTGCTTATATTCTTCCACTTCTTCTTTAGTTCTGTATTTTGCGGGGTCGGATATAGAATGGCCCTTGTAGCGATAGGTTTTGATTTCCAGCAGGGTCGGCCCGCCTCCCTCGCGTGCTCTTTTAATAGCCCTGGTTACACCTTCATGCACCGCCTCTGCACTCATGCCATCAATTGAATCGCCTGGCATCTCATAAGCATCAGCGAGTTTGTATATATCCACCACGTTGGAAGTCCTTTCCACTGATGTGCCCATTGCATAATTGTTGTTCTCGCAAATGAACACGACTGGCAGTTTCCACAGCATAGCCATGTTGAATACTTCATGGAGCATGCCCTGCCGTGCCGCACCGTCGCCGAAAAAAGTCAGCACGGCATTATCGGTTCCTTTGTATTTTTCTGCGAAGGCAAGTCCTGCACCTGTACCGATCTGTGCAGCCAACAATTCCGTGGCCTCCAAAAAACTTTACGCCTACACCAAAAAAGTGCATGCTTCCCCCCTTTCCTTTGGCTGCTCCGGTTGATTTTCCGTAAAGCTCGGCCATGCAGGCATTGGCACTAACGCCCTTGGAAAGCGCGAGACCGTGATCGCGGTATCCTGTAATAAAAGGGTCATCGGGACGGGATGCAGTCATACAACCTGCTGCAATGGCTTCCTGTCCGATATACGCGTGGAAAAAACCCGCGGATCTTCCCTTCCATCTTATATTTTTCCTCTGCCATCAGCTCAAATTGGCGGATCAATTGCATTAATTCGTACCAGTATAAATAGGTTTCTTTTGAAAACTTGGTCGCCACTTGCGTAAATTTGATTTTTACCCGCCGGGGGACCGGCTAAGGAGGGGCAAAGATAAGGGGTAAACAGGAAATTTGCGAGGAAAGGACGAGTTTTGAATGGCGGTTTCCATCGATTGCTTAAACCTGATTATTTCTATGAAGAACACCCTTATCGCTGCATTTCTCTTTCTTGCTTCCTGTAAATCCGTTGAATCCATTAATCGATTTGCGAAATCTGCAACTTCAGGTGTTACGGAAATAGACCGGGCTTCCTTTGGCTTTGGTCAATTTTGCAAACTATATGATCCGGCCACGCTCCAAGAATTAACAGATACTTCACGCTTTGCAAATTCTTCTCATACTGCAGTGCACTGCGAACCATTTAAGATAAGCGATAGCCTGGTTGGCATTATCAATCAAACCCTCTCAAATTATTTTTCCCTGCTGCAGGCAGTATCTGACAGGAAACTGATCGCGTACAATGCCCGTCCGCTGATTTCTTCCCTGGCAGACATTCAAAGTAGTCTCCTGCCGGGTTTATCTTTCTCAACTGAGAAAGTGACGGCCACAAAAGGGATATTAAATACCCTGCTCAACGAACCGCTGAAAGTTTATCGGGCAAAAAAACTCCATGAGATCATGGTACAAAACGATTCGGCGCTGGGAATCGTTATCCGGGGATATGAATTTATTCTGGATTCTGCTATGCAGGGCGAAATTGATCAGGCAACCCAAAACTATATTTCGTTTGTTTATGCGCGGTTATTTGCCTGGTCAGACAGCCCTGTTGAAAAAGCGTTTGTTAATGCCCGTTATCAGGAGTTTCTCGTACTCATGAATGATGAACGGCTGAAGCTCCGCAAATCGGTCCGGATGCTGGAAACCATACGGGAAGGCCATCATTTGCTGGCCCTCGAAAAAAAGAAACCGGAGTTCATTGAAACGGAAAAGGAAATTACGGAAGACATTATACTGATCAATAATCTGATTGAAGATATAATCAGGTTGACAAAATAAAAAGTCATGGCCAACAGACTAACTCCAAAGGATTTGATTGCGGTTGCAAAATGTCTGACCCATTTTCAGTCGGACCTCACCGGTTATGAGTTGGATCATTACGAGGGCCTGAACAATAGCCAACGCACGCAAATCGAGCTGGCGCTTTCGCGCCTGGCTTCAGGCGCGGGCCTGTTGTATGCCAATGCAGTGCAGCTTGAATTCGAACAGGTGCAGCCCCTGATCCAAAAAATGCAGGGGGCCACTGAAGAGCTCAGGAGATTTTTACATAAGGCCCAAATGATACAACAGGTGCTGGATTTAGTCAGTGCTGTGGCTGCTCTGGCCGATGCAATCGTAAGTCAGGATGTGGATTCCATCGTCTCCGGAATTGATAATATCATCCAGATGACCGGCATTGACTAAATTACATTGCTTTCCATGCCGATTACCCCTCATGCTGTCACTTAAGCATATATCCCTGGTCCAGTACAAGAATTATTTAAAGGAATCCTTTTCTTTTGATAAGCAGATCATTGGTATCTATGGAAATAATGGTGTAGGAAAAACAAACCTGTTGGATGCCATCTATTACCTAAGCTTTACCCGCAGCTATTTTTATAAATCCGATCTGCAGAATGTATATCAAGGGCAATCGGGATTTCGGATCGAAGGAGAGTTTGATGCAGGAGGCCGGGATCAGAAAGTGATCTGTATTTTGCGGGAGTCCGGAAAAAAAGAAGTTTTGGTGAACGATGAAATTTATCAGCGGCTCTCTTCCCACATAGGAAAATTTCCAAGTGTGATTGTGACACCTGATGATGCCCGCATCGTCACGGAAGGAAGTGATGAGCGAAGGAGATATACGGATGCGCTGCTTTGCCAGTTAGACAGCCAGTATCTTCAGCACCTGATAGAATATAACCGGTTGCTCCAGCAACGCAATAATCTGCTCCGGGCGCTGGCGGACCGTGTGACAACGGACAAAATACTGCTTGATGTATACGATGCACAAATGCTGGTGCCGGGAACCTATATTTTTGTCAGGCGCCAGGAATTTTTCCGGGAGATCCTGCCTGCCATAAGTTCCATTTATCAGTATATCGCAGGATCAGATGACGAACTGGAACTTTCTTATCAGAGCGATCTGTTGCATTCTTCATTTGCGGAGATCCTGCACAATGCCCGGGACAGGGACCTGCTTTTACAGCGAACTCATGCGGGAATTCATAAAGACGATATCGAATTGCGGCTCAAGGGTCAGCATTTCAAAAATATTGCGTCCCAGGGCCAGCGAAAAAGCCTGCTTTTTGCCATGAAGCTTGCCGAATATGAAATACTCAAATCCAGTAAAGGGTTTGCCCCTATCATACTGCTTGATGATGTTTTTGAGAAACTTGATGCCACTCGCATGCATCAATTACTGGAAAGAGTCTGCGCTCCCGGCAACGGTCAACTCTTTATCACAGATACGCACGGAACCCGTATAAGGGAACATTTGGAAAAATTGTCGGTGGACTATGAGATGATTGGGCTGTAATATAAGTATCGCGTTTATTGGTTGATAGTTGATGGTTGATGGACTTTTTATGCTAATTCCTAACTTATTTTGCCCTGATGGTCATCTCTGGCAGATTATTTCTTGTGAAGATGCACATGGGAGCCATCAACTATCAACCATCAACCATCAACGAAACTATCAACCTTATCTTTATCTTTGCTGCATGTCAGAATACTCCATATCAGAAGCCATGAAAGAGTTCCTGGACAAGAGCCGGCTGAAAGGCAGTGTACTGGCCCTTCAAATCAAGGATGTCTGGGAAAATATCATGGGGAAAACGATTGCGCGATATACTGACGGGATTGAGATCCACGGCCACACCCTCTATATCCAGACTACCGTGGCGCCATTGAAACAGGAATTGCTTTATAAGAAGGAACTCATCATGGAAAGAGTAAATGAAGCGCTTGGTGAAAAATTGATCAGGGAGGTGGTGATCAGATGACCCGCGGGTCCACTACGCGGTATAGCCAGTCCGCCAGCATATTAATGACAATAAAAAAAAATGAAGTAACAAGCACTGATCCCATCACGACGGGAAAATCGAGCTTTGCAAGTGCGTCTACGGTGAGTCTTCCTATCCCATTCCATCCAAAAATATATTCTACAAAGAAAGCACCCGCCAGCAGTTCCGCAAACCACCCTGTGATTGCTGTAATTACGGGATTCAGCGCGTTCCTTAATCCGTGCCGCCAGATGACCTGGCTTTTGGATAGCCCCTTTGCATAGGCTGTTCTGATATAATCCTGGTTCATGATATCCAGCATGGATCCGCGTGTCAGCTGCGCAATGATCGCAAGCGGACGTATGCCAAGGGTGATGGCCGGGAGAATCAGGTTTCTCAATTCCCATTGCCTTCCTGCAAAGGGATCTGTGTTGAAAAGACTGCCCGTCATTTGGAGGCCGGTATACTGGCTCAATACGAAACCGAATACATAGGCGATTACAATACTCATGAAAAAAGAAGGTGCTGAGATGCCGATAACACTGCTTATGATAGCGGTGGTATCCATCCAGGTATTTTTTTTCACAGCTGCAAGCACACCAAGCCCAATGCCCAGAACTGTCGCAATAAACATTGCAGCCGATGCCAGAATGATGGTGCCCGGCAGGGCATCGGTAAGCATACTCCAAACATCCTTGCGTGTCTGATAGGAGCGCCTCAGGTAGGGGAATTTTAAAACCAGTTTGGTTTCCGATCCTATGCCGATATATTTGATATTTTTTTCCTCCAGCTCCTGCTTGCGATAAATGCTGACCGGGCTCACATCGTTGAGATAGAAAATGAACTGTTTCCATTTCGGCTGGTCCAGATAAAGTTCTTTTCGGATATTGTTCAGCGTTCCGGCATCTGCCCGCTGGCCCATGATCAGCCTCGATGGATCGCCGAATCCTTCGAATAAAATAAATACGATCACTATAACACCGGCCATCACCAGGCCTCCGTAAAAAATTTTCGATGTGAAGCTGGATCTCATGGTTGATTGCGGGGAACGGAAATTTGACGGGCAAGTTCATTCAGCGTCGGGAAAGCCGATTCGAATTCCGCATTACTCCATTTATTCAAAATAGTTCCTTTTTTTAGGAGGTAAAGGGTTGGGTCAGCCCGGGCCGCAGTTTTAATCGCAGTCACGTCACAGGTGAAAACGGGAACTTCACGCGAGATATCATTGGCACCAAGAAAAGCATCAGCTTCTCCCCTGTTTCCTGTAACAAAATAAACCGGAATATTCTTTGATCTGGACATAGCATATATTACGCTGAATGATTTGTTCCATGAAGGATTAGTTTCAGTGAAATTCCTGGAGAACAAAATCAGCTTATATCCCGGCTTGTCAAGGATTTGCAATGTGCTGTCATGGCCAAATTCAGTAACGAGGGAAAAATCCTTTATGGCAGCCTCCGCATTTCCTTTGCGGATGAGTTTATCATATCGCTTCACAAATTTATAGCTGCTGTCGAAATCGGCGGGAAGCTTGTCTGCCGTATAATCTACCTCTTTATTATTTTTTTCGTATACAAAATCAATCACCGTGCTGTCCGGAACGGATCCGGCCGGAGGTTTCATTTTCTCCGGAATATTTGTACCGGTCTTATAAGGCAGGCAATCAATAACAGGCAGGTATTGAAGCGTGTACCACTGAAAAGAAAAAGAGAGGATCAGAGTGAATGCAAGGAGAAGGACGCTTGTATTTCCTGAGAAGATGGGATGTATTTTTTTCCGGCAGGCAAAGAGGAAGAGTATCAACAGCAGTAAAATGAGATCCTTGATAAATGAATCCATGGCCTGTAGCGGTATGCAATCGCCGAAACATCCGCACTCCCGGATCTTTCCGGAGATTACAGCGTAACCAGTAAGAAAGCTGAAAAATAAAATCAGGATGAGCAGCAGCCACCCGAACACCTGCATGCGCCAGCCAAGGAGAACAGCTACGCCGGCAACAATTTCAAAGATGATCATCACAACCGAAAATACCAGGCTGAAGTGGTTTAATGCAGGCATGTGCCATACGTCGAAAAACTCCTGCATCTTGTAACTCAACCCCAGAGGATCATTCGCCTTAATAAGTCCGGAAAAGATAAACAGGATTCCAACAAGAACCCGGGCGATATTCAGTAAGATTTTTTTCATGAATACGAATTCAATTTAGGGTTTATGCCTGCCTTCTTTAATTCTTATCAACGCAAACAAAGAATAATTGATAATATCTGTCAGGTTGGAATCGACACCTTCACTAACCAGGGTTTTCCCCTCGTTAGCGAGTATCTGCCGTATCCTGAGCAGCTTCATCAAAATGAGATCCACAAAACCTTCCTGACTCATTTCACGCCAGGCTTCCCCGTAATCGTGATTCTTTTTTCCCATGACAGCCTGCACCAGCTGAATTTTTTCATCATATAATCCGCCTGCTTGTGAAGTGTCCAGGTCCTCCATGGAATCCGCGTGGAGGTCAAGCTGGATCAGCCCAATAACGCCATAATTCACTATGGCCTGAAACTCGCCGCGAACACCTTCTTTTACCATGCTGACGCCGGTTTGCTGAAGGGTACGAATTCGTTTTGCTTTTATGAGCAATTGATCCAGGATCGAAATCATCCGCAATACGCGCCAGGAAGTGCCATAATCCGCTGTTTTTTTTATAAAGATTTCCCGGCAGCAATTAACCGCTTTTTCATATTGGCTCAGCGTATCTTTCATGTTCAAAAGTAATATTTAGTATTGATCGGCCTAAATTTACGGATTCAAACGCATGTATACATTCAATTGCAAGGGCCGGTTACTGGCATGGGATGAGCCCATCGTGATGGGCATAATCAATGTGACGCCCGATTCCTTTTATTCGGGAAGCCGCATCCGGACGAACGCTGCATTATTAAAGGCCGCCGAAAAAATGTTGAAGGAAGGTGCAAGCCTGCTGGATGTAGGCGGGATGAGTACAAGGCCTTCAGCAACTGAAATCAGTGCTGATGAAGAATTAAAAAGAATTATCCCTGCTATTGAATCCATATCCAGGCATTTTCCGGAAGCATTTATTTCAGTTGACAGTTACCGGGCGGAAGTGGTGAAAAATGCCATTGCATCCGGGGCCTGTATGATCAACGATATCAGTGGAGGAAATTCGCCGGAAATGCTTGATCTGGCAGCGGAATCATCAGTTCCATATATCTGCATGCATATGCGTGGCACTCCTCAAACGATGCAAAGATTAACCCATTACGATCACCTGGTCCGGGAAGTGCTGGATTATTTTATTCAGCGGAAAGCGGTGTATGCACAATGGGGAATTAAGGACCTCATCATTGATCCCGGATTTGGGTTTGCCAAAAATAGGGAGCAGAATTTTCAGCTGCTGAAGGGACTTTCAGTTTTGAAAATCCTGGAATTGCCCATCCTTGCCGGGTTATCCAGAAAGTCCGGTATTTATAAAACACTTGGTATTACAGCAGAAGAAGCATTGAATGGAACTACGGTATTGAATACCCTGGCCCTTCACAATGGTGCATCCATTTTAAGGGTTCATGATGTGAAAGAAGCGATTGAAGCGATTAAGCTATGGACGTCCTATGCGAAATCATAGGACGCCCATAACCCGGTTTATTTTGTTTTAGCGGGAACTTTTGGCATTGCCTTGCCTGGCAGGGCTCTCTGCGGCATCCTCATCATCGGTTGTTCAGCAGGAGCATCATTGACGTCCACGATCTGAACATCGAAAATCAGATTCTCATTTGGCGTTTTGCCGGGTCCCGGCTGAGCATCGTAAGCCAGGAATGCCGGTAAGTAAAGCGTGCCTTTTCCACCCTTCTTAAACAGCCGCAGACCATCGTCCCATCCCGGAATGATTTGTCTTCTTCCGATAACAAACTTGATCGGCTGCTTTCCCGGGGACATATTTGTTTCAAATACTTTTCCGGAAGGGAACAGTTTTCCGGTATACAGAACCGAAACTTCCTTTCCCGAATCCACAGCCATACCTTCTCCCGGACTGCTGATCAGCACAAAAGTTCCTTTCTCTGTTTTTTGTGCTGTGATATGATTTTTTGCCAGATAATCTTCCACTTCCCTGGTTTCTCTTGCATGAAAGGTATCCAAAGCCACCTGGCGATCCTTTTCCACAAGATCCTGGCTGTCGAAAACATCAACGACCTTGAGTGTCAGCACAATCTTATCCCTTTTCTTTATAAAAGGCGGAAGAGGCTGGCCGCTCTTTTTCTGTATGCTGTCTCCTGTTTGAACCACCACAGCACTATCTCCTTTTCTCAATAGAGGGAATATTTCAAGGGGGCTATAACTGGTAGGGGAAGCAGTATCAATTTTTACATAGGCCGGCATGCTGTTTTCCGAACTGAAAAGGACGGAGTCCCGCAATTTTTGCGTGAAATTTATTTTGATGAACTGACCTTTCTTTACCAGAGGATTTTTCTGATCCGATATGATTTTATATAACAATCCCGATTTGGTCTTTTTCAAGCCCTGATTGTTACAGGCCACTATCAGCAGGATCGCTACCAAGGCATACAAATAAGCACTGATTTTTTTCATTTTAAGTTTTATTGTAATTGTAAAGCGTTCTCTTTTAATGAAGCGCGAAATCTTTGGGCGGTCTGTTCCAGGGTTTCATTGCTCCTGCCGCCGGCTGCGTTAATGTGACCTCCTCCTTCAAAATAATGGCGGGCAAAGCGGTTGACATCAAAGCCGCCCTTGCTTCTGAACGAACATTTGATCTCTTCATCGCGGTCTATGATAAGGGCTGCGAATTTGATTCCCTGAATTGTCAGCGGGAAGTTAACCAGGCCTTCCGTGTCTCCGGTGCGGATCTGGAATTTTACGAGGTCCTTCCAGGGGATACAGATGAGGGCCGTATTGTATTCGTAAAATATCTCCAGCCTGTTAAGTAATGCATGGCCTGTAAACCTTAACCTGTTTTCCAGAAAATTATCAAAAAGATTTTCATGTATTTTGGCGTGATCAAATCCCGTATCCTTTAATTCTGCGACCATTCGATGAACGGATGCTGTCGCAGAGCTGAATCGGAAAGATCCCGTATCTGTCATTACCCCGGCATATAAACACTCTGCTATATCCTGATGAATTTTATCAGCATTCCCGGAAGAGATGATTAAATCAAATATCATTTCACTCGTGGAGCTTTTCGAAATGTCGCTGATTCCATATGCAAACATTTCTTCCTGCGGTTGCTGGTGATGGTCAATGAGTATTCGGACTGCCTGGGACCTGGCGATCGGATCAGCCATTTTCCTTGTTCGCATAAGCGTGTTAAAATCAAGGCAAAATATCCATGCCGCTTTTTCAAGGGCCTCATTTGCCTTTACTGTGTTGAGTTCATAATCTATGACTTTATCTGCGCCCTTCATCCATTTCAGCCAGTCTGCCCAGTTGGTAGGTGATATTACGGTCACCGGATAATCCATTGCCCGCAGCAGATGATAGAGTCCGAGGGACGATCCCATTGCATCCGCATCCGGTTTCTGATGCATGACAATGACGGTGGTTTTGGGATCATTCAATAAGGGAAATAAGTTCGTAATAGGCTGCATATAAAATGGTTGGCAAAGGTGCAGAATAATATGACCATTCCCAAATCTGCTGCAAAATGTATTACCTTTGCCCGCCAAACGAAAACAAATGAGTAACCGCACCTTCACGATGATAAAACCGGATGCTTTTGCGAACGGCCATTCAGGCGCAATCCTGGACATGATCGTAAAAGCAGGATTCAGGTTGGTTGCCCTCAAAATGACATCTCTTTCCGCCCAAAAAGCCGGTGAATTTTATGCCATTCACCAGGCGCGTCCATTTTATAGCGAACTGGTTGAATTCATGAGCCGGGGTCCTATCATCGCCGCCATTCTGGAAAAAGAAAATGCAGTTGCTGATTTCCGGAAACTCATCGGAGCTACGGACCCGGCAAAAGCTGATCCGGGAACGATCCGTAAATTATTTGCAGCCTCGCTTGGAGAAAATGCCATCCATGGCAGCGATAGCGATGAAAATGCGCGGACAGAGAGCGATTTTTTCTTCTCAAATCTGGAAAGAATCTAAAGACGGTTCTTTTTCTTTCCCAGGGTTTAGCAAGACTCTAAAATCAGCCCCCACTCTGCCTTTTCTTTTACTTGATTTTTAAGGTGTTATTTAGCTGATTATCAATTTATTGGTTTTAATCAATCGATTTTATCCTCCCTTCGGGTAATAAGCGGAAAACGAATTCGTTAGAGAGAATCAACTAAACAATAGACACTATGAAAATCCGAATTATTAACCATTCCTTAAAGACCCTGGCCTTTTCAGCTTTTTTGCTAACTACGGCCTGTAAGAAAAGTATAACAAATATTACCACGCCTTCACAGGACGGAGCAGCTGCTACCCTTTCAGATTCATCAACCGTTGCCGATAACGCGTACAATGACGTGCTTATAAATGCATTTTTTGGTTACAACGATGAGCTGACTTCCGGAGCGGTCAACAAGCTGCATAACGGAGGAACTGCTGTTAATTCGGTGAATCAGGTGAATACTATTCCATTTAGCTGTGCCGCATACACAGTTGCGACAGACAGCGGCTCATATCCTAAAACACTTACCCTTGACTTTGGGGCCGGCTGCTCCGGGAGTATTGATAGTGTATTCCGCAAAGGGAAAATCATTTACGTTTTTTCAGGTCCTCTGCTGACTCCGGGAACAACCGTTTCAGCCAATTTCGATCAGTATTTTGTAAATGGGTATGGATTGCAGGGAAGTTGTTCTATCACGAATACTTCTTCCCTTGCCAACGGAGTAAGCTTTACGCTCCAGGTCACTAATGGGATTTTTACTTTCCCTGATCTGACCAATTTTCACTACAGCGGAAATAAAACGGTGCAGATGACTGCGGGAAGTAACACACCTTTTAATTTCGCCGATGATGTTTATGCAATTACAGGGAACAGCAATTTCTCTGCATCAGACGGCACGAGCATGGTCAGCACCGTTACAACGCCGCTGGTCAGGTCTTTTATCTGTAAATATATCAGTGCAGGGGTGATCTCTTTTGTATATAATCAAACCATTAACGGAACCATTGATTTTGGAGATGGTACCTGTGATAATGCCGCTACCCTTGTAGCAGGCAATATAACAAAACAAATTACACTCCGATAGTAAATAGCATTACAGAAAGGGGATGCCGCAGGTGCAGCATCCCCTTTTTTATTTGTATTAAGACTATTTATTCTGTTAACCCTGAGGTAACATGTTCCTGTAATGCGCCCAGTTTCTTTTTGCTATAGGTTCGCCTCGAAATAACCACAAATAATACAGGAACAATAAAGATCGCAAGAGAGGTAGCTGCCATCATGCCTCCAAGTACGGTCCATCCGATGGTATTACGGGCAACCGAACTTGCTCCTGTAGCAAGGGCCAGTGGCAGCACACCCAGTATAAAAGCGATTGAGGTCATTAGGATCGGCCTCAACCGAAGCTGCACGGCTGCAAGCGTTGCTTCTACAATGTCAACGCCCCGGTCCACTCTCTCTTTAGCAAATTCCACAATCAGGATCGCATTTTTGGCGGAAAGTCCGATCAGGGTAATCAATCCTATCTGCGCATAAACATTATTCGAAAGTCTGGGTATCAGGGTGAGGACGAAAATGGCGCCAAAAACCCCAATTGGTACAGCCAGCAAAACGGAAAAAGGCACGGCCCAACTTTCGTATAAGGCTGCAAGAAACAGGAACACGAATGCAATGGACAAAGCAAAAATGTAAACGGCACTGGATCCCGATTTGAGTTCCTGAAGGCTGAGCCCTGAAAATTCATATCCATAGCCTTCCGGCAAAACCCGGTCGGCGGTACGTTGCAGGGCTTCAATGGCCTGACCGCTGCTATATCCCTGCCTGGCGTTTCCATCCACTTCGGCACTGCGGTAGATATTAAAATGTGAAATCACCGGCGCACTCTCCGTTACCTTATAAGTAACTACGGTGCTTAATGGAATCATTTCCCCGGCACTGTTCTTTACATAATACTGACCTATATTCTGAATATCCTTACGAAAGGCTGTGTCTGCCTGCGCGACAACATAAAAATTCCTTCCGTAGATAGTCAGCTGGTTTATATATGTGCTACCCATATACATTTGCATAGTACTATATACATCTTCCAGATTAAGACCGAGTTTCTTACATTTTACCCTGTCCACTTCCACCTCGTACCCAGGCGTATGCGCGCTGAAGAAAGTGAAGGCCCCGGCGATTTCCGGTTGTTTATTCACTTCAGCTACAAAATTATTTACTACATTTTCAAAAGTCTTTATGTCATCATTCGATTGTCTTTGTTCGATCTGAATGCTAAAACCACCGGCATTGCCGAGACCCGGAATGGCTGGCGGAGGGATGACAACGATTTTAGCTTCCTTGATGGCGGCAAAACGCTTGTTTAATTCTGCGATTACGCCCGATAGTTGTTCGCTTTTCTTTTTTCTTTCATCCCATGGTTTCAATTGCATGAAAATGGTGCCGCTGTTTGATTTTGAGCCTCCGGTCAGAACATTCAGGCCACCCAGGGCAGCTGCATGAAAAACACCGGGAACCTGTTGGCAGATTTTCATCATTTCATTCAGAACCACCAATGATCTTGCAGTAGAAGCCGCTTCGGGAATTTCGTAGGAAAGGTATACACGCCCTTCATCTTCCGAAGGAATAAACCCTGTGGGCTTATTCTTAAAAAGAAATATATCGCCTGCTGCAATGCAGGCAAGTAGGATCAATACTAAAGGTGCTTTTCTTACCCATCCTCCAACGCCCGACGTGTATTTGCGGTTAAACCAGCCAAAGCCCTGGTTGAACTTATAAAAGAATTTATTCAGTCCTCTGGAATCCTTGTCAATGTGATGGGGCTTTAGGAGCAGCAGACACAGTGCAGGTGTGAGGGAAAGGGCAACAAAGGCGGATATCAGCACTGAGATCGCGATGGTAATGGCAAACTGCTGATATAACCTGCCGACGATACCTGGAATAAATCCGACCGGCACAAATACAGATGCAAGAATCAGGGCGATTGCAATTACCGGACCCGAAATATCCTGCAGCGCCTTGGCTGTTGCTTCTTTGGCAGTTAGCCCTTCCGTATCAATGTAATGCTGAACGGCTTCCACCACTACGATCGCATCATCCACCACAATCCCGATTGCAAGTACAAAACCGAACATAGTGAGCGTGTTGATCGTGAAACCCAGTGGTATAAAAAATATAAATGTTCCAATAATAGAAACCGGAATGGCCAGCACCGGAATTAATGTGGAACGCCAGTTCTGGAGAAAAAGAAAGACTACAAGTGTAACCAACCCAAGTGCCATCAACAATGTACGCACGACATCAGAGATGGAAACTTTTACAACAGAAACCGATTCAAAAGGAACCACATAATCCACATCGGCAGGGAAATATTTTTTCATCCTTGCCATGGTCTGGTAAACGCCATCTGCGGTGGACAAAGCGTTGCTGCCGGGAGCCTGGTAAACCAGCAAATAAGAAGACCGCTTTCCGTCCACAAAGGAATTCGCAGTATAACTGACTTTGCCCAATTGTACTCTGGCAATATCCCTTAGATAAACGATTGAATTTTTCTGGGGGTCGGAACGTACAACAATGTCACCGAACTCCTGTTCAGTAGTAAGGCGACTATTCGTAAATACCGTGAATTCAAAAGCTGAATTGGAATTTTGGGGGGGCGAAGCCACGGAACCGGCGGCAATCTGTAAATTCTGTTCATTGATAGCATTCTGAACATCACTGTAGGTTAGACCGAGTTGGGCCAGCTTATCTGTCTGAAGCCAGATGCGCATGCTGAAATTATCGGCACGGCTCAGCACATCTCCCACGCCTGGCACACGTAGTAATTGGTCGCGCACATATATACTGGCGTAGTTGTCCATAAAGGGAATGCTGTGCGAGCCTTTTGGAGAATATATAGCTACAAGCATCAAAATGCTTGGATTGCGTTTTAATACAGTAATTCCCAGTTTTTGCACCTGGCTTGGCAGGGTCGGGGTAGCAATGCCTACGCGGTTTTGGATATCGAGAGCAACAATATTGGGATCAGCACCAATATCCAGGGTTACTGTGATCGATGACTGTCCGTTGTTTGCACTGTTGCTTTCCATATAGGCCATTCCAGGGACCCCGTTCACCTGTGTCTCGATGGCGGTAGTGGTCGTTTGTTCCACTGTTTCAGCGTCCGCACCTGTAAAGTTACTCGTGATCTGTACCGTGGGCGGAGTGATATTGGGATACTGGCTGACCGGCATGTTTATTATGGCCAGGGTTCCGACAAGTAAAATAACAACTGAAATCACGATTGCCGTTACGGGCCGCTTGAGAAATATATTTGTAGAAGCCATAAGAAAATTATTTTATTGAATCCGGCAATATCCCTTGCAACTCCATCTTTTTCTTTTGCATCTTATTTTGGATTAGGCATTGCCGGACTGCCAGCTTTTACCAGCGAACTATCTTTCAATTTTTGCACACCTTCTATTACCACGCTGTCTCCGGCCTGCAGACCGCTTTTTACTACCACCTTATCATTGATCTTGCTGCCCAGGGTTACTTTGCGCTGGATGGACCGGCTATCATTGACGGTGTAGACAAAATATTCTCCGAGCTGTTCAACCACTGCTTTGTAAGGGATCAATAAACTTGCTTCTCCGGAGCCATGTTTAATCCGGATATTGGTTGTTATACCAGGCTTGAGTTCGTTATTTTTATTCGGAAATATCAAACGTGCCTTTATGGTTCCGGTTTGCGGATCAACTGCGCGATCCAATAAATAAAGACTGCCGGGAAACGGATAGATTGAACCATCCGGGAGTACCACGGTAAATATGGAGTCTTTGGGATTCGTTCCATTTTGTAAATACTTTGAAAAAAGGGGGATCTCAGACTGGTTAATGGCAATATCAACCGCCATCGGATTATCCGAAGAAATTGAATTTAGCAATGTTTGCGGATAGACTGCTGTTCCGATCTTCACGCTTGAAATACCAATCGTTCCGTCAAATGGTGCTGAAATAACGGAATATTTCAGATTTGTCTCCACGCTTTGCACGTTTGCCTGTGCGGCTGAAACCTGTTTCTTTGAACTTTCAAGATCAGCTACTGCGTGATCCAGGGTCTGTTTCGCGATCGCATCCTGCTTAGCGAGTTCTTCATAGCGGTCAGCATCCTGCTGGGACTTGGCCAGATTGGCTTTTGATACATCCAGGTTTGCTACAGCCTGCTCGTAGGCTGCACGATATTGCTGCTGATCGATTTCATAAAGTTTTTGTCCCTTGTGAACATATTGTCCGTCCTTAAAAAAGATATTCACAATATTTCCGGAAATCTGGGGCTTAATGTCCACCTGATTCAAAGCTGTAATGGTTGCCGGATAGAGATCATAATATACTGCGCTTCCCGCCTTCACCACATAGGCAGCCACAGATACCGGCGGCGCTGTCTGCTTTGACTGATCTTTGTTGCTTCCACAGGCCGCAAGCAACAAGGCCAGCGCTGCCTGCTTTCCGATCCCGTAAAGGTTATTTTTCATAATCATCCTATAATTTTTATTCAATATCGAAGTGCGCCCAGGGCCCTTTCCACATCTACCTTATTGCTCAATACCTGATACAATGCATTTGTATAATTGATCTGTGCTCCAAACAAATCGTTATTGGCGGTCACAACTTCAAGATAAGTTTTGATACCCGAGCGGTATTGAAGCTGAATGACATTGTAAACTTCAAGGGCAAGGTTCAGATTTTCCTTCTGAAGGTAGTAATTGGCCAGGTTTGATTTGTAAGCTCCAAGGGCCTGGACATATTCTGCGTTGATCGAATCTTTCAGCGAAGTGAAATTATAATCAAGACGATCCAGTTGCAGTTGCGCGATCCGGATTTGTTGAATTCTTTTCGTTCCCTGGAAAATAGGCAATGTAAGCATCAGGCCAGCATAAGAATTCGGATAGTTGGTCGAGTATAATTTGGAGAACTGATCATTGTAATAATTCAGATTGTACTCTCCAAACAGAGAAACGGAAGGCAAATAAGAATTTTTTTCATACTTTAAATTAGCCTGCTCCAGCCTTTTCTGTGTCAGCAATTGCTGGTATTCTATCCTGTTATTATAATCTACAGTCAGGGTCGTATCCACGGCGGTGATCTGATTCACCATTTCTGCACTATCATAAACGAGCATTAAAGAAGAATCGGAAGGATAGCTCATATAAAGTTTCAGGAGGGCATAGCGGCTTTTCAATTGTTCCTCCGCAGTTTTTCTCTGTGCTTTAGAATTGTTCAGGGAGATGGTGGCACGCTGATAATCTGTTTTATCAACCAGACCGCCTTTATACTGGTTATAGGCATCTTTCAGGCTCCGCTGAAGCAGTACCAGGTCCGCATCGAACAGGCGAATCTGTTCTTTCGATAAAAGGACGTCATAAAAAGCCTTGCTTACATTGGAAACCACATCGATTTGTGTATTGACGGTGGATTGCCTGGCACTGTTCCTTACGTCCCTGGCCGATTGTTTAGCCAGTAAAACATCACGGTCAAAAAGCGTTTGGGTAACTCCAAACAAAGCAGAAGAACTATTATAAGTGCCAACACGGCTGGCGACGTTGTTGAAAATGCTGGTCTGCAATTGAAAATTGTCCTGATAGTTTGCATTGAGTCCAATCTGCGGATACCAGTCTGCCAGGGCGCTTTTTATTTCGCGGTCAACAATCTGCTGATCAATCATTGACTGGCGAATATTAGTCTGATGCTCCAAAGCATACTGAATACAAAGCCCCAGCGTTTTGCCTGCTGCGGAACTGTCAGGCTTTTGGGCGTTCAGGGATCCACAAAGAATCAATACAAATAGAAATAATATGAATCTTTTCATAATGAGCAGAGAAAATAAATGTCGGTGATCCAGGATCATTTATGGATTTAACCAGATAATCAGGAGAGCAACCAAAATGAGTCTGCAAAAATAGTGGTTAAACATGAATTAAACAGTCGTTTAAATATTTTTGGACAGGCGGATGAGTGAGAGGATCTGATCAAGGTATTCCTGATCGACGGTATCGAATGCGCTCAATGTGCTGCTGTCTGCATCCAGTACGCCAAGAAGCTTTCCTTCCCTGATGAGTGGCATAACTATTTCAGATCTGGATAAGCTGCTGCAGGCAATATGGCCTGGGAAAGCGTTGACATCCGGTACGATCATTGTTTTCATTTCCTGCCAGGCGGTTCCACACACGCCCCTTCCTTTGCGAATGCGGGTGCAGGCAACGGGCCCCTGAAATGGTGCAAGCACCAGCTCATCCTGCTTAACCAGGTAGAATCCTACCCAGAGCCAACCGAATTGTTCCTTGAGGGCAGCGACAATATTCGCGAGATTGGCAATCAGATCCGGTTCGCCCCCGATCAGGGCATCTATCTGCGGGATCAGTGCGCGATACTGCTCCGCTTTCGTTCCTTTTATTATTTTCAGATCGTCAGACATGCTGCAAATTAAAAATTAAAAAGTAAAAAACCGTCAACCGTCAACCATCAACTGTCACCGCCCGCCCGGGAGTATAAATTAGTGTATTCAATCCCAAGGCCTGGTTTCCCGGAAAGGGTAACCCGGCCGTTTTCAATGAATAGTCCGGTGGCAATATCTTCATCCAGCAAAAGTATTCCGTCCATGTCGACATAATCGAGAAGCGGGAGCAGGTGGCCGACTGCTGCTGATCCGATAGTGCTTTCATTCATTCCGCCGGCCATCACTTTCATGTTCAATTTGCGGGCTGTCTGAATCATACGGAGAGCCGGCGTAATGCCACCGCATTTCGTTAGCTTAATATTGATGCCGTGAAACAAACCGTGGAGCTTTTCAACATCCTGCTCGGTTACACAGGATTCATCAGCGATAAGCGGCAGCGGCGATTTTTCAAAAAGAACCCGCATACCATCACGATCACCTTTCTCCAGGGGTTGCTCAACAAATTCAACGCCGCAGGTCGCGAGTGCAGGAAGAATTTCCAGCGCCTGATCCAAATTCCACCCGGCGTTGGCATCAACCCGCAAAGTGGCGTCCGTATGGTTTCTAAGTGCGCGGATAATTTCTGCATCGTGGTCTGTTCCGAGTTTTATTTTATAAATCGGCCAGGGCGTCTTCAGCATTTTCTGCACCATATTATCAATGGTATCAATGCCGATGGTATAGTCGGTCAGCGGTGCCTGCTGCATGTCCAGCTTCAGACAGGCATAGACCGGTTTCTTTTTCAATTTACCATAAAGGTCCCACCCTGCTATGTCCAGTGCGCAGACGAGGAAAGCATTATCCGGAATGAGCTGGTGAAGAAAGTGCCAGAATCTTTCAGGCTCGGTGAACGCAAATTTTTCAATAATATTTAGTTTTCCTGCAAGATCCGCCTCCATTTTTTCCACGGGTATATGATAGTAGCTAATAGCCGGTGCTTCGCCGTATGCTTTTAGTCCGGATTGTTCCAGGCAAACGACAAATGTAGGTTGGTGGGTTTTGGTTCCCCTGGAAATTGTAAAAGGATATTTGAAACGAAGGTTAAAGGAAAAATATTCAATGGTCATTGTCGGGGAATTATCTTCCGGAAGATTTGAGCATTTCCTTTAGCTGGTCGTTAAATTCTTTTTCCTTCAGCAGATCTTCCAGGAATAAATGCATCCGGTATTTCCAATAATGTTTGGGATTGGCCGGAACATTGATTCTTTCGTCATTCGGATTTTCGCGCCGTATTTTTTCTTCCATACCCAAAAGATCCTGCAATTGAAAAATGCTCCACATGGCTGGACAATGCAGATGCTGGTTCACGATAGCTTTATTGATCCATGCATCACAGAAAAAGGGGGATTCGCCCCATTGCCCCAGCTCATTGTTGAAGAATTTCTGTGTCACCGTCCTGTTTTCTTCCCACCATCCCCGGATGGTGCTCATATCGTGCGTGGAAGGCGTAATTACAGATAAATAAGGCGCATCTGAGGGGCGGAAAAAATCGCTGGTCCCGTCTTTGGGCATTCGTTGGATTTCAAGACTAAGAATGCCCAGCTGTTTCATCACCTCCGGCACGCAATCCGGTACCATGCCCAGGTCTTCACCGCAAACCAGCATATCCGTGGATTTTTTAAGGGCCGGAAGTTTTTTCATTCCTTCTTTTTTCCAGAATGCGTCCTGCCTCCTATAGAAATAATTCACATACAGGTCTCTCAACTGATTTTGCACATGCCAGTCCATGTAACGGAATGAAGACGTGGTTTCCATCTGTATCCTGAAATGGAATTCTTTTCCTTTGCTACCCTCCACTTCAAAAAGGATGACATTGGATATTATGCTTAGCAGGGCCTGGCGGCTTTTTACTTCAAAGGGATCTTCCATCTTACTGGAGAAATACTCTTCTACTTTTCGTTGGGTATCCACGAAATCTTTAAGCTGGTAATTTCCATTAGGGCGTTCAAGGAAAAAAAGAAGTTTTGCTTTTTCGGTATCCTGGGTGAAGTGCTCCCAGAGTACGGCATCATTGATGAATGGTTTTAAATAGCGATCAGCATCAAACCAGATATTTCTTTCGTCGAATTCCTTTCTGTACACCGGAATTGCCGGATCAAACCTGCCCATGATGCCTTCGATTTCGGTGATCGGTATGCTCCAGATGCGGAAAAATCCCAGAATATGATCTATACGAAATGCGTCAAAATATATGGCCATTTGTTCAAAACGATTCTTCCACCACAGGTAATTATCTTTCTCCATCTGCTCCCAATTATAGGTGGGAAAACCCCAGTTCTGTCCTTTTAATGCAAAAGAATCCGGCGGAGCTCCAGCCTGCTGGTCGAGATGATAAAGTTCGGGCGACATCCAGGCATCGCAGCTGTAGCGATATACACCAATAGGAATGTCCCCTTTGATAACGATTCCTTTTTCGTGTGCATAGCCGGCAGCGTCACTAAGTTGAAGATGCAGATGATATTGAATAAAATAGTAAACCGCAATCTGATCATACTGTCTTGATTGTGGCGCAGTCAGCCTGTCAATCGTAAGTTTATTATAGCGGCCGTAGTTTTTCCATTTCGTAAATTCGGTTGTACCGTTTACATCCCTCAGATAACAGAAAGCAGCATAAGGAGCAAGCCAGAATTTATTCGCTTCAAAAAATTTCAGGTATTTCGCATCTTCATTAAAATCTTTTTTCTGCGACTCATAAAGTGCTCTCAGGATGGCCAGCTTACTGCTGATCACGGTTTCGTAGTCCAGGTCAGGCAGCTCATTAAGTTGTTTTTGTTTCTTCCTGAATGACTTGAGGTGCGATTCATATTTTTTCCCGGCAACAACATCGAGATTGAGATATAGGGGATGAAGGGCGAATGCGGATATCGACCCATAAGGATAAGAATCAAGCCAGGTTCCGGTTGCCGACGTATCATTTACGGGGAGGATTTGTATCATCTTTAATCCCGTTTTTTTTGCCCAGTCTACAAGTAATTTGAGATCCGGGAATTCGCCCGTACCTGATGAATGTTTACTTTTCAGACTGAAAACCGGTATACTCACGCCCGCGCCCTTCCAGGTATTGTTGGGGAGGTGAACAAATCCATCATGAACAAGGATGAGTTTTTGATCAAGGGCATCACCCGGCAGCGTCCTGTTTGCCCCGTTTTCAAAATATAGAAATCGTTCATTCCTTAGGTCATAGACTCCGTATTTGTAGCTGACGGGCAGATATTCCCTGGGAAGATTTACCGGAACAGTCCACCAGGGTCCTTCCTTCTTCATGAGGATAGGCTCCTCAACAGACCAGTTTCGCAATCCATCTCCGCTTCCGGCCACGCAAACGCATTGGTCGGCCTGCAATAAAGGAGCTTTCACCCTGAAAATGTGCGTAAAAATCCTGGGGCTTTTTGTGTGGGTTTTTTTCCTGTGGTGGGAGAGCAATATTTTCTGAAAGGGAGCGGTATAAAATGCGTTCTCATATTCACCGGCATAGTTCCAGGTATCGATCACCTGGATTTCTGTTGAAGGTTTCAGGTGAACAGGGATCTCACGATCATTTCCCCATTCACTGATTGTACTCCCATCCTCCATTTTCAACAGGTAATGATAGTGAATTGGAGCATGTGGTCGGTTCATCAGCTCCAGACTTAGCTGCCAGTATTCACTATTCATATAACGGAGCGCTATGGCTTCGTCAGGTTTCCTGTTTGGTTCATGACCGAGCTCTGGAATGTTACCGCTCACAAAGAGGGCCTGACCGGGTCTGGTATAAAAACGCAGGTAAAAATGTAGTTTCATCTTCCGTTCAAAATTCTAGTTGGATTGTAGTGAGGAGTCATGCCGGATAAGCCGCGAAATTACCAAAAGGGAACTTGAAATAAAATTAATGTCTTTCGGATTCCGTATTTAAAATATATTTGTGGATCTAAATTCTCCGGAATGGAAAAAACGAAAAAATATACAGGCCTGTTTTGGGGGCTTTTCGTCCTCTCTGTCATTGCTTTTTTTGGTGTTTATATAACTGTAGGAGGCCCCTGCATTATGATACTTCCATTTGTATGCACCTTCCTGGCCAAGGCCCTCGATATCATGTAAAGGGTTGATTTCCGCTTCTTCCCCCAAATAAAAAACACTGCTATTTACAGCAGTGTTGTCAGATTTGATTACCGTATTTAATCTTTCGCATGGTAAGGCAACTGTATTTCTGATTTCAGTTTAAATAGCCCATGTATTGCTGATCCTGGAAATCTGTTTTTTGTTCCTGTGAATATTCCACAGATTAACGGAAGTAAACCGCTTTTTTGCTTTCGGCAAAACATAGCCTGTGGCTATTGTTTCTCTCACTTCGGCTGTCAGATTTTTCAGGGTTTCCTGGTCCATGCGGACAACAGAGGGCATGACATCTTGTTTCATAAACGTTCGTGTTTAAAATTTAAAATTAATGTTGAGCAATGAGTGGAAGAACACGAAAGAATCGTTAGGAAGAAGTGTCGAATCCCGGGTCAGGCTTGCAAGGCTGTGAAATTGCTCAATTGCGATGCAAATATACGCATTATTTTTCAATCATGCAAGCAAAATAGGAAGTAATTCGGGAATAAGTGTCATTTTGCATTTTATTCACAATCGGGTGATAAATTAAAAAGTAAAAATTAAAAAGTAAAAAAGCGTCCCTTTTTTACTTTTTAATTTTTACTTTTTAATTTAATTATTTTACTTCCTCAAACTCAGCATCCGTAACGTTTTCAGCGGTTTTGTCACCGTTCGGTTGCCCTTCTGCGTTAGACCCGCCATTTGTTCCGGATGGATTGCCGGCTCCCTGTGTTGCTTTATACATTTCTTCTGAAGCGGCAGTCCATGCGTTGTTCATTTCCGCGATAGCTGCATCGATTTGTGGCGATGTCCTGGCTCTTGTGGGCGTCCTTCAGTTTAGTGAGCGCAGATTCGATCGGAGCTTTTTTATCAGCCGGTATTTTATCGCCATATTCCTTCAGTTGTTTTTCCGTCTGGAAAATCAGGCTGTCGGCCTGGTTCAGCTTGTCTACCTTTTCTCTGGCCGCTTTATCCGTTGTTTCATTGGCCTTGGCTTCCGCCTTCATTTTTTCCACTTCCTCCTTGCTCAGGCCGCTGCCTGCTTCAATGCGGATCTTCTGTTCTTTGCCGGTTCCCTTATCCTTTGCGGTAACGTGAAGGATTCCATTTGCATCAATATCAAAAATGACTTCGATCTGGGGAACGCCTCTCGGTGCCGGCGGAATGCCATCCAGGTTAAACATACCCAGGCTCTTGTTTTGATTAGCCATGGGCCGCTCGCCCTGCAATACATGTATCTGAACGCCGGGCTGGTTATCGCTGGCGGTGGAGAAGGTTTCTGATTTTTTAGTTGGAATTGTGGTATTGCTTTCGATCAATCGGGTCATCACCCCGCCCATGGTTTCGATACCCAGGCTAAGCGGGGTAACATCCAGCAACAAGCACATCCTTTACTTCACCGGTAAGTACGGCTCCCTGGATGGCGGCGCCAACAGCAACCACTTCATCCGGGTTCACCCCTTTATTGGGTTTTTTGCCAAAGAATTTTTCGACGATTTCCTGCACTTTGGGAATACGGGTGCTGCCACCCACCAGGATCACTTCATCTATCTTGGAAGCCTGAAGACCTGCATCTTTCAATGCCTGTTCACATGGCTTGAGACATCTTTCAAAGAGACTGTCAGACAAGCTGTTCAAATTTGGCCCGGGTGAGTTTTTTTACCAGGTGTTTGGGCACGCCATCCACCGCGGTGATATAGGGCAGATTAATTTCAGTTTCAGTGGAAGAAGACAATTCAATTTTTGCCTTTTCAGAAGCTTCTTTAAGCGCTTTGAAGAGCCATTGGATCCTTTCGGAGATCCATATTTTCTTCTTTTTTGAATTCTTCAGCAAGCCAGTCCATGACGATCTTGTCGAAATCATCGCCGCCCAAATGGGTATCTCCATTGGTCGATTTTACTTCAAAAACACCGTCTCCGAGTTCGAGGATGGATATATCAAATGTTCCACCACCAAGGTCGAATACGGCAATCTTTTCATCCTTTCCTGCTTTGTCCAGGCCATAAGCCAGGGCTGCTGCAGTTGGCTCATTCACAATGCGGCGGACATTCAGGCCGGCGATTTCACCCGCTTCTTTGGTTGCCTGGCGTTGGGCATCATTAAAATAAGCAGGAACGGTAATAACAGCTTCCGTAACTTCCTGCCCCAGGTAATCTTCGGCCGTTTTCTTCATTTTCTGGAGGATCATGGCGCTGATTTCCTGAGGTGTATACTGGCGGCCGTCAATGTCAATACGGCAAGTATTATTGTCACCTTTCACCACTTTATAACTCCAGTGGCTGATTTCATTGGTCACCTCATCATAACGGCGGCCCATGAAACGCTTGACCGACATGATGGTATTTACGGGGTTGGTTATAGCCTGGCGCTTGGCAGGATCCCCCACCTTGCGTTCTCCATTTTTCAGGAAAGCCACTACAGAAGGCGTGGTTCTGCGTCCTTCGTCATTGGCAATGACCACCGGTTCATTTCCTTCCATTACGGCAACACAGCTATTGGTGGTACCGAGGTCAATTCCGATTATTTTTCCCATATAATTGATTTACTTTAAGGTTAGTGATATAGATTCATAACTGAATGTCAATCATTATGCCATGCAGCCCGGGATGCAAAAATGGCAGTAAATAACTGCTTAAAAGCCTCTATTATGGGCAGGAAACCAGGTCTTCAGCCGGCCTTTGGGGGCAGATTACGTTTACGGTCCAAACAGCCAATGCCCTACAAGAAGGAATGATCAGCACAGACAAAATTTTTTTTCAATCCTTTTTTCTGAAGGGCTTGCCAAGTAAAAAAAGTGCGATAAATGGCCATGCCGACAGGTCCGAAAGAGAGCCGCCCGCTTTCACCCAACCCATTTTATTTTTCCAGGTGATCATTTCAATGCTCAGCCGGCGAAGCCAGTTTTTACGGATCTTCTTTTCCTTGCCCGGGTCAAATTGAATTTCCGGGGTAAGCCGTGGCAGATTTTCCGCATTTTGATCATGCCAGCGCAGCGTGTCCTCCACCCATTCATTGCCAAAATTGCCCCCTTCAGTGAGATGAATAATATCGATGGAAAAGATCACAGCAGCTTTATATTGTGATGTCACCTGAAATGAAAAATCAATATCGTACAAATGAAACCCTTTCAGGAAAGTTTCATTGAAATGAGCCACCTGCCATACCTCCCTGCGAATGCAGATGAAAACACCATCCAGATTCACCACCGGTTCAAGCAAGCCACCGTTTGGATTGGAATAAAGATGAGATGTATGCCGGTTTTTATCCTGGTGAAAAATATTCATACAATCGTAAGAAGGGACGCCGGTTGACCATCCGGAAGGCGTTTTACTTTTGTATTTCGCTCCGGCCACACCGATCATACCAAGCTTCGGATCCTGTTCAAAAGCTGCCAGGAGGTTCGACGACCAGCCTGGCGTTTGAAAAACAATATCCTCGTGAATAAAGCACAGGTAAGGGAACCTGGATTTGTCACCAAGAATATTATAAACTTCCGAAATAGGTTTTGGCGATGCCAGATTGTCCCAGATCAGTAATTCATAGGGCTGACCGATCGTTGAATGGATATTTGTTTTCAATGCCTCCAGGTAGGATTTGTTTACCGAACAAATAATAATCGAAAACATATTCAAAACCAGATTTGATGGAATTCAGGTGTTCTCTGTAAATTGTACGCTTCCTGAAATAATATAGATGCAAAATAAGTCCTTTGGCAAAAATATCCTGCGCGGAATCCGAACGAGGGTAGGGAAAATGCTGAACAATCCCTATCGGCAGGTCAATATTAACCGATTCCGCTGTTTTTATATAAACATCTGGCTCCCGGAATGTCCGCGTACTCACCGTCTTTTTGGAAGGGATCTTTCCTTTTTGAGTTCAACAGAACTGCTTCATGGGCTAAAAGAGATTTTTCTGGATGAAATCTATAAACAGAATCTTCCTTCGAAACCCTATATCATTGATTGTGGGGCGAATATCGGGCTAAGTGTGATTTATATGAAGAGATTTTTTCCCGGGGCCGAGATCATCGCTTTTGAACCGGACGAACAGAATTTTAAATTTCTGGAAGAAAATGTCCGATCTTTTGGTTTTTCCGGAGTTGGTTGAAAAAGGAAGCAGTTTGGATAGAAAGAGACGATCGTAATATTCCGAGCAAAGGGTCTACAGAAAGTAAGCTGAGACTGAAAATGTCCTTGCGTGTATTCGATGTCGTAAAGGCAACCCGCCTGAAAGAAATCATTGAACAGTAATGTCGATTTCTTAAAGATTGATATTGAAGGATCCGAATTCATGTTTTAAATGGATATCACGGATCAATCTGCATTTGGTTCAATAATCTATTTTTCGAATATCACGGACATTTTCAATCAAAATGAACTGACTAAATGAGATATTGTAATTGAAATAGCGGGTTTAACTATTATATGAAGGAAGCAACTCCAGATTTATAAAACCCCTTTTAACAGGATGTAAAAACCCTGATCCCGTACGACTTCAACTGAATATTTTTTGCTTTCGGGAAATCTTTGATTTCAGGAACCAGTATTTTGCCAATTAAACTTATGAATAAATGAACGATTTAGAGCAATTCTTTTTTAACAAAGATCACCGGATGATCCATAAGTGGAGACATTATTTTGAAATTTACGATAAGCATTTTCAACCGCATGCAGCGGCCATAAAATTAATATACTTGAAATAGGTGCAGCTCATGGCGGATCGCTTCAAATGTGGCAACGATTACTTCAAAGGAAATGCAACTATATATGCAGTGGATATCAACCCGGAATGTAAAAAATTTGAAAATGAATAGGTTAAAATCTTTATTGGCTCCCAGGAGGATAAACAATTCCTTGCAAAACATTTTGCACGACCTTCCCGATCTATCGATATTCTGATTGACGATGGAGGGCATACAATGAAGCAACAGATTACAACCTTTGAGTATCTTATTTGATAAGGTGAAAGAGGGTGGTATATACTTGATGCGAAGATCTGCATACCTTCTTATTTGAAATATTTACGGAGGTGGTTATAAAAAGAAGCGTTCATTCATTGAATTTAGTAAAAATTTTATAGATAAGCTTACATGCCTGGCATACGAAAGACATTCCGGTCGATGATTTTATCAAATCTAGTCCATTCAATTCATTTTTACGACAGTGTTTTGGTAATCGAGAAAAGGAAAAATGTACTGCACCTTTTGATGTTAAATCGGGTGTTCCATCGATAGTTGATAAATATGCCGATAAGCTTTTCGTAAAAAACCATCGGATAGTGAAGAGATCCACAGTTGACCATGTCCCGTAATGATGCTATCATTTTTATTATAGGTCCCACTCAAATTCTCGACGACTCCTGTGCTTATTAGGTTGCGCTCAGGCTTTGGGAAACTCCCGAGAAAGTAGTTGAAGTTATTGTTGCAGAGAATGTCGTTCCTGACATAGTCCCAGGTGCCTTCTGAATAATATGTGTTTCCATCAGCCCCCAAACTTTGTGTAAGAATTGTGCTGTCTGCTCTTATATCAAAACTGTAAATAATGGACCAGCCAATGGTTTCATTATTAGGTTTAAGGGTCCCGGCCCATAATCCCACAATCGGGTTTATTGGGTTTAATAATACAGTATCTTTTATGTATCTTTTATTACGAAATTAGGTATCTGTTATTGTAGTAGGAACCGGGTTATTTACCGTTTTTGTACATGAACTAAAAAAGAGAATAGCCGATAAGCAGGATAAAGCTAAGAAATCTCATTTGCGGTTTATTGAGGGTTCCAATTAAGTTACCTAAAGTATAAAAAATATTGTATTCTTTTTATTATTGTTGTGATTTACTTTAAATTAAATATGACTTTGAATTAAATAGGTGTAAACCCTTACAACGCTTTATTTCACTCAACACGCAACCAATTCTCACTGAATCAATCCGCTTTGGTCGTTCCCAAAAATCCCTTTTATGGGATGGAAATCTTCAAGAATTTAGATAAGAAATTAAGATTAATATCGTTGCTTATTTATAAATGAAGAATATACTTGCTTTAGCCTCTTTTTCTGTCTTTTCTTTTTTACAAACCTCTGCCCAAAACTGCAATAACTGGCTTGGTCTTCCTTCCCAGCCGTCTTTTGTAAATATTGGAGACCTTAACGTGCCAGGAAATCAAATAACAGTCGAAGCAGAAATTAACAGGACAACGCCATATGTAGGGGGATCACTTTATGCTGGCGATATTGTTGCCAAACATAGTGGACCTATGGACATAAATTATCTACTTAGACCCAACAGTGCGGAAATAACTACTGCTGACGGTGTTTATCATATTACGCCACCAATCTGTGCAATCGAATTAAATAAAACTTATCATGTGGCGATGGTTTATGATGGAGTTACTTTGAAATTTTATAGAAATGGATTCCTAATGAGTCAAATCAGCGTATCCGGAAATCTTTGGCAAAATGACTTTCCTACCCAAATCGGTTATTATTCCAGCGAAATGTACAATGAAAACTTCATCGGCTACATCAACGAAGTCAGAATCTGGAATGTGGCGCGCACCCAGGCTCAGATCCAGGCATACATGAATACCTCTCTGCCCTCTCCGGCCACCCAACCCGGTTTGCTGGCATATTATATTTTTGATGATCTGCTGAACAAACAAGGTAACCCAACCTGGAACGGAACAACCGGAGGCTCTGCAGTCATTAATCAGATCAACCCGACCTGTGCCGCCTTTGTTGCAGACAACGATTGTTGCCCGGTTTTAACCGGGACATTTTCGGGGAATTCAATCTGCCCCGGCGGAGCGGCCTTTCTTACTTTTCATCCGGTTACCACGCCGCTCCATCCGCCCTATATACTCACTTATTCAGATGGCACCACCATCTGGACACAGCCTGATGTACAGGATGGAATTCCTTTTCCGCCGGCTATTCCGCCAGCATCATCCACCATTTATTCCCTGGTAAGCATTCAGGATGCCGGAACCTGTGATCCCACTCCGGTTTCCGGCTTGACTGCAACGGTGTCGATTTATTCTGATCCGGTGCTACAGTTGACCCAGGATACCAGCGTTTGCCCGGGGTCCTCCGTCCAATTGCAGGTATCCGGAGCTCTGACCTATTTATGGACGCCTGCCGCTACCTTAAGTAATGCATCGATTGCCAACCCGATCGCCACGCCCATTGTCCAAACCAGATTTTATGTTACCGGTACGGATTTGGATAATTGTCAGGCCAATGACTCAGTACTGATATCAATTCTTCCCAAGCCAGTTTTTAAAGCGCCGTCTGATACCAGCCTTTGTGCTGGGAATGCGATTCAGCTAAATGGCAACAACGATCCGGCCTATATGTACCAATGGATACCTGTTGATTATCTCGACAATCCATCAAGCCCGGACCCGGTATCGACTCCGCCTCATTCCATCCAATATACAGTCGAAGTCACAGACCCTGTTTGTCCTGCGCAGGCCAGCTTTCAATTAAATGTTACGGTAAATGAAAATCCAATAGTCCGCGCGACGAAATCAAATGATATTGATTGCACTACGGGAGTCAGCCATTTAAATGCTTCGGGCGCCGAATCTTATGCGTGGTCGCCGGCCACGGGAGTGGACAATCCGCAAATTTCCGATCCGGAAGTGGCAGTGGATTCCACAACCACATTCACCGTTACTGGCATGGATCTGAATGCCTGTACCTCGACGGATACTGTAACTGTTATTGTAACCTCAAAGGGAAAAGCGCTTTTTGTGGTTCCCAATGCTTTTACACCTAATAATGATGGAATAAACGACTGTTTTGGAATCACAAATTGGGGGAATGTTAAACTAAAAGAATTTTCTATCTACAACCGTTGGGGACAAAGAGTTTTTGATACCAGAAATCCTTCTGATTGCTGGAACGGCACTTTTCATGGCGAAATGCAGGACACCGGCGGGTATGTATATGTAATCAAGGCCGTAAGTTTCTGTGGCAATATTACCCGCACAGGAACGGTAATGCTTATCCGGTAAGCTTCCGTGATTGATCCGCTTCCCATCAGGCCCGCAGTTATTTTTTTCCTTTTTCTGTTCCTTACGCTGATGCGTTAAGGCGATCTCCTGGCGTCCCGAAAACCGTAATTACTATCCTGCATGATACGAATCAGGAATTGCGTACATTCATCACAACCCGAAGCATATTTTATGAAGTTTTATTTGATCGTTTTTTTACTGTTCAACACCCTCATGATCAGGGCGCAGGATAATTATATTCGTCCTACGGATTCCCTGGTGGCAGAAAAACTTGAAGAATGGCAGGATCTGAAATTCGGCTTGTTCATGCATTGGGGAACTTACAGTCAATGGGGCGTTGTTGAGAGCTGGAGTATCTGCCCTGAAGATGAGGGATGGACCCAGCGCAAAGGCCCTTATGCCGCGAATTATTTTGAGTATAAGAAAGCTTACGAAAACCTGCAAACTACATTCAACCCAAAAAATTTTAATCCTGAAAAATGGGTACGGGCGGCAAAAGATGCCGGAATGAAATACGTTGTGTTTACCACTAAGCATCATGACGGGTTTTGCATGTTCGATACCAGGCAAACGGACTATAAGATCACCTCGCCTAAAACTCCTTTCTCCTCCAACCCGAGAAGCAATGTTGCAAAGGAAATATTTAACGCGTTCAGAAAGGAGAATTTTTTGATCGGAGCTTATTTTTCAAAGCCTGACTGGCACAGTGAAAACTATTGGTGGCCATACTTCCCGCCCAAGGACCGGAATGTAAATTATGACCCGAAAAAATATCCTGAACGATGGAATGCGTTTAAGGAATATACTTTTAACCAGATCAGGGAATTAATGACCGGGTATGGAAAGATAGATATTTTATGGCTTGATGGCGGTTGGGTAAGACCCCTTTCTACTGTAAAGAGTAAGGAAGAACTGGATCGGGGCATTGTTTATGACCAGGATATTGATATGAAAAGGATTGCGGATATGGGGCGGAGCCTTCAGCCAGGTTTGATTGTTGTTGACAGGAGTGTTGGCGGGGAATATGAAAATTACCGGACGCCTGAGCAGCAGGTGCCCGAAAGACCCCTGCCCTATCCCTGGGAAACCTGCATGACGATGGGCAATTCATGGAGTTATGTTCCGAACGATCAATATAAATCTGCGCGGGAACTTGTTCAATTATTAATTAGGATCGTTTCGCGCGGCGGGAATTTCTTACTGAACATCGGTCCTGATGCCAATGGGGATTGGGATACAAATGCGTATTCCCGCCTTAGGGATATTGGCGCCTGGATGAAAATAAACGGAGAGGCCATTTATTCCAGCAGGCCGGCCGCGCCTTATTCCACAAAAAATATCTTCTTTACCCAATCGAAAGATGCAAGGCATGTATATGCATTTTACCTCTCAGAAAATGAGGATGTAGTGTTGCCGAACCAAATCACAATAAATGGCTATCGTGCAAACAAAAAAGCAACGATTCAGCTTTTGGGATCCAAAGAAAAATTATTATGGAACCAGGAAGGCGAAAACCTGGTCATTTCTATTCCCTCGAATCTGCAAAATAAAGTTGTGGGTCATTATGCAGCGGTTTTCCGGATTGCCTATTGATTTTTGCGTGTCCGGGACGATTGCTATACCTCTTCGCTTACAATATGAAGGAATTTTGTTCCTTCATTTTTTTCAGAAATAGGCCAAGTCCTTTTTCTTTCCCGGAATCCAGTTCATAACTCAGATACCGGGTATAGTAGTCCCTCAAATTGATGAGGTTTTGCGGAAGTCCTTTCAATACCAGGTCAATATGCCGGACTCCAGTACCGTTTGCCTGATCGAATTCTTTAACCCAGCCGGGATCCAATTTCTTATTGCTTATCCATGCAGCAAAAACAAATGGAAGGCCGGTCATTTTTTTCCACGCTTCTCCCAGATCATAACAATGGGCCGAAATAGCCCTTTGTTCCAATGCACGGTCACCAATCACTACGGCTCCTGTATCACCCTTTATTTCTTCCAGAAAGCCGGGTAGCGTTTCTTCAAATTCCGGCTTTACTTTCCAATAATCTTTGAGCAGGATCCTTGCCAGGACCACAGAGGTCTTGCTTTGGTAATCCATCAGCACTTTCCGGAGTTTTTCCACAGGAGCCTCACTAAACAGGCAAACGGAAGCAACGGGCCCGTTGCAGCCGATAACGTACCGGGTATTGATATAATATTCCTTCATCCCGGGAATGATGGCAACAGGCACCAGGCCGACGTCTATCTCATCGTTCAACAACATTTCGGCAATGCTTGCCGGGTGATCCGTAATAAGCTCCATTCTTTCCAGTAACGGTGATCTCTCGATACCATAAAGCAGTGGTTTGGTGTTCAGATAGCTCACAGCGCCCACCCTTATTTTTCTGTCCAACGCGATTAGTTTAAATTTGGCTGCAAAAGTAGGCTAACCGGCCTGAATAATTTACCCATTGGCAAACGACAATATGGACCTTAATGCACTTACTGCCATTTCCCCGCTTGACGGAAGGTACCGGAGCCAGCTGGCTCAGTTGGGTGAATACTTCTCTGAGTTTGCCTTGATGAAATACAGGATCCGGGTGGAAGTGGATTATTTTCTCTTTCTGGCAGAAAAAAAATTCTTCTCTGTGTCTGTTGGTACGGAAAAGCAACTTCGCGCGATTGCTGAGAATTTCAGCATGGATGACGCACGCGAAATCAAAAAGACAGAAAGGGTCACGAACCATGATGTGAAGGCAGTCGAATACTTCCTGAAATCGAGACTTGAACTCAGCAAAGATGCGGATACCAAAGAATGGGTCCATTTTGGCCTCACTTCGCAGGATATTAATAATACTGCTATTCCGCTGCTCTGGAAGCACGCCATGGAAATCGAATATATTCCGTTTATTCTTAGTCTTAAGAAGCAATTCCGGCTGCTGGCCGATCCCTGGAGTGATATAGCCATGCTGGCCAGGACCCATGGGCAGGCCGCTTCCCCAACCCTGCTTGGCAAGGAGATCATGGTGTTTGTTGAGAGACTGGAAGACCAGATTGAACTCCTGATTCAGATTCCGTTCACAGCCAAGTTCGGAGGTGCAACCGGAAATTTCAATGCGCATCATGTTGCCTTTCCGAAAAAAGACTGGATCAAACTGGCGAATGAGTTTGTTGAAAATAAATTAGGATTGAAAAGGCAGCAATACACCACCCAAATCGAACACTATGATATGCTTGCCGCTCATTTCGATAACATAAAAAGGATTAATATTATTCTGAAAGATTTTTGCCGGGATATCTGGACCTACATTTCCCTGGATTATTTTAAACAGAAGACCAAGGAAGGAGAAGTGGGTTCTTCTGTGATGCCGCATAAAGTAAATCCGATAGATTTTGAAAATGCAGAAGGCAATCTGGGATTGGCCAATGTAATATTTGAATATCTGTCTGCGAAGCTTCCCGTTTCCAGACTGCAGCGCGATCTTACTGATTCCACCACCCTGCGAAGCATCGGCGTGCCCTTTGCCCATACCATCCTTGCGCTAAAATCCATTGAGCGGGGACTTTCCAGGCTGGTACTGAATCAAAAAAAATTAAAACAGGACCTGGATGAGAACTGGGCTGTAGTTGCGGAAGCGATACAAACAATCCTTCGCCGGGAGGATTATCCCAAACCCTATGAAGCGCTGAAAGATCTGACGCGCGGGAAAAACGGTATTACCCGCGAATCGATACACTCGTTTATTGACGGATTGAAAATTGCGCTGGTTGTAAAAAAGGAATTAAAAAAGATCACGCCGCATAATTATACCGGCATTCCCTTAAAGTTCTGAGATCTTAATTCTCCACCATTTCATATTTTGTTTGAGATCGAAGGACTCGAAACCATTTTTTTCCAGCACGCGGATGGAAGCCAGGTTGTTTATGTTTGTTTCTCCATATATAAAATGAATCCCGGGGTTTGTTTTTGCCCACTGCATCATACCACCAACGGCTTCGGTCATGATTCCTCTGCCCCGCTGTGAGGGCATCGTGCCATAGCCAATCTCGATAATTCCATTTTTATCCGGTATGCCTTTAAAGCCGAGTTCGGCTACAATAATTGAGGTAGCTTTTTCCACTACAACCCAAAAAGTGCTGTAGAGATAATCCTGGCCCTTCATTTTCCGCAGTTTCGGCAGGATAATCCGTTCAACCCGTTCGCGCACGTCCCCGGAAACAATTCTCCCTGTATCCCTGAGGTTAAATAGTTTTTCAAATTGTCCGTTTCCCCGAAGATAATATTCGAGCTCGGCAGGTTTCAACCCAATGATCTGAAGTCTTTCGGTCTCGATCATTTATTATTTATGGATCTCTGATGTATAGTGAAAAGTGATATCCGGATTGTTGCTGATCTCGGTATTCAGGAACCATTCGCTCTGCGCGAGATAAACCATTTGCCCATCTTTGTCTTCTGCAATATTATTTTGTTTGAACCGTGCAAACTCAGCCAGTTTTTTCTGATCGGAACTTGTTAACCAACAGGCTTTAAAAAAAGGAAGGTTGTTGAATTGAACTGATGCGGAATATTCATGCAATAAACGGTACTGGATCACTTCAAATTGCAATTCACCCACACAACCTATGATTTTTTTATTGCCGCCAAACTGAGTAAAGAGCTGGGCTACCCCTTCATCCGTTAGCTGCAGTAAGCCTTTTTCCAACTGTTTTGTTTTCATCGGGTCTTTGTTTACCACTTCTTTGAAAATTTCCGGAGAGAACGATGGTATTCCGGTGAAATAAAAATTTTTGCCTTCTGTCAGGGTATCTCCGATCTTAAAATTGCCTGTATCAAACAGGCCCACCACATCTCCGGGATAGGCTTCTTCAATCACATCCTTATCCCGGGCCAGGAATGTATAAGGGTTGCTGAAACGGACCTCTTTATTTAACCGGACATGATGAAAATATTTGTTTCGTTCAAATTTTCCGCTGCATACCCGGATGAATGCGATGCGATCGCGATGTCGCGGATCCAGGTTAGCATGAATCTTAAATACAAAACCACTGAGTTTTTCGTCCCCCGGACAAACTTCACCATCCGTAGTTGGTCTGCATTGCGGAACCGGAGCTATCTGGATAAAACTGTCCAGCATTTCCCGCACGCCGAAATTATTAATTGCACTGCCGAAAAATACCGGCGCGATTTTTCCGTGGAGATATTCTTCGGTATTCAGCGGGCCATAAACACCATCTACCAGTTCAACGTCTTCCCTTAACAGGGCGGCATCTTTTTCACCGAGCTTTTCATCAAGAACGGGACTGGCCAGGTCCCCGATTTTCACCACATCCTCGTCTGATGCACGGGTATTGGCTGTGAAAAGGATCAGATTCTTGTCATGAAGATTATAAACCCCCTTGAAATCCTTCCCGCTGTTGATGGGCCAGGTCATTGGGTGCAATTTCAGATTCAGCTCTTTTTCAATTTCTTCCAGCAATTCAAAACGGTTCTTTCCGTCGCGGTCCATCTTATTGATAAATACAATCACCGGCGTATCCCGCATACGGCATACTGAAGTTAGTTTGCGGGTTTGCTCCTCTACCCCATTTACGCTGTCAATGACGAGTATAACACTATCTACAGCTGTCAGGGTGCGGTAGGTATCTTCAGCAAAATCCTTATGTCCGGGCGTATCCAGCAGGTTAATGAGCATGTTTTTATATTCGAAACTCATCACCGAAGTAGCTACAGAAATTCCGCGCTGTCTTTCAATCTCCATGAAATCGCTTGTCGCGTGTTTACGGATCTTGTTGCTTTTCACCGCGCCTGCTGTTTGTATTGCACCGCCGAACAGCAGGAATTTTTCTGTCAGCGTTGTTTTTCCCGCATCCGGATGGGAAATGATCGCGAAAGTTTTTCTTTTTTCTATCTCTGATTTATACTTCATACGCCTGGTTCCGAAATACCTGTTCTTCCGGGGCGCAAAATTAAGAAGTTCTGCGGGTATGAAGCATTACTTTCTAGAGGTTGGGGTTGCGGTGGCTAAATCCGTAGTTCAGCAAATTGAGCGGCAGGATGAGTTCCCATTGGTTGGGCCCTCTTCCTTCATAGTCATGGTCAATCAGCCGGCTGTACCTGATCCCAACACTCAATGGCAATTCATTCCACCAATTGGTATCGAAATAAATTTCCATGCCGAATGAACGGTATTGCGGCTCCACTCCGGGTCCATTTGTATAGAAAAAAGGCACCCACGTATAGTCGAAATATGCGTTTGCCCTCACCCTCAAAAAATAGACTATGTTTCCAAAACCCCAGTCCGGGTACGCCAGCGGGAAATGATAATTCAGCGCGATCCGGTACATCCGGAAAAAATTCTCTCCGGAATATCCCCTGGAAAAAGGAAAGCTATTAGTGAAAAGAATCTGGTTGAGCGAATCCCGTTGTTGCAGGGCTGCACGAAATTCCAGGCTATGCGTGGCAAAAAGGCCTGGGAAATAAAAATATCCTGAAGCAAGAAATTGATCGCCCCTGAGACCGGTTACTGCGTGGTCATATTGAAAGGTTAAGGATTGGGCAAAAGAAGGAAAGATCTGTTGTTTTCCCTGCTGGAGCTGGTTGGAAAATGATATAAAAGGATCTATGCTTCCGAACCCCCGGTCGATCAGGCTGTCCTTAAACTCCCCATTAAAAAATTGTTTATGATAGGTAAAGCTGGCACTGGGTTCCAGCGAAGTCAACCACTGGCCGCGGCTGAAATTGAAGGGAACGGACAGGCCAGCATAGGTTTGCAGTTCATTCCAGTAAATTTTATTTGCATTAAAATATCCACTCCTGCCAACAAGATAATCAACACCGGCATTGAGAAAGGGGAAAAGCGCCCCATAATTGAGGTCAAATCCGAAATTCTTATACTGTTCATTCCGGTTATAACCTACATAAATTTCTGATTCGAATGAATTCAGCACATTTTCACCTACAAGGGAAAAAGTGTAGTCAGGATCATTGACATAAGGCCGCCAGCTATGAAAATGAAAAATATTGGTTGTGGCAGCATAGCCTTTAACCGGGTAATTGATATTGGGAATAGTATCGGGTATTTGGAAAGGGGGATGGTCCAGCGAATATATATGATGGGTGCTCAGCGGATCATTGTCATTAAAATGAATAGCTGTATTCCCAAATAATGATGGATCTGAAGAATAATTAAGGTGATATCCTACCGCAGTAAAACTTGACCAGGCCCAATTTCCCCCATCCGAGCTGATCTGGTAAGACCCGGTAACCGGATGCTGCATCATGGCATATACTTCTCCTGAGCGGATGCAAAATCCCCTGTCGACCCCCTCTTCCGAGCGGGTGAAATAAATATCATGGTTATGTATCGAGGGGAAACCGATAGGATGCATCGACCAGGGAAAAAGCGGGGTCTGTTTCCCGGAAGGGATATCAATCAACATTAAACACATTTCACCACGATTGTTCCTTACGGCAGTTAATAATTGCTGGCCTGAATAAAATTTCGGATAGGTATAAAAAAGTTTTTCCGGATTGGGCAGACGAAGAATTATTTTACCCGACCGGCTATCCAGTATATCCAGGAACGATTGTGCCAATTCAGTGTACTCAACGGCTGCAATCCATTTTCCGTCAGGAGAAATGTCAGGAGAAAAGTATTTTGATTTACTGGTTATCCTGGACTCCTTCCGGGAGTGAAGGTCAAGAATCCGGATTACTGAATAATCCCGCCAGCCCCAGCGTATGTCTGGTTCATAAGCTGCGTAAACTATCTGCCCGTTCCGGTAGGAAAACTGGTCGTCGCTTGAAACCGCGCGGTACCTGATGGGTTCTTCCTTCCGGGTCCCCGCATCCAATTCCATAAACCGAGGCGGTTTTCGGTAAGAGGATTTAAGATAAACTACACGATCTGAATCGATGAATTGCGGAAACGTTTCGTCCGCCGTAAAATGCGTATGCTGATGACCGTAAACTGCATTTGGATCCTGATATGCTGACGGAGGCAATTGGTCACGGAAATAAGCCAAAGCTTTTTCCCGGTATTGGTTATAAGAAATACCGGCGTGCCGGCGAATGGCTTTCTGGAGCGGATAAAATAAGCCTTTGAAGGCAGCAGCATCCACGGCGGTTTTTTTCCAGAAATCATCTCCGTATTTCTCCCTTCCATAGGCCACCATCATGTAACCCAGCGGATAATGATCTGGTGTATAATCCCGGAGGGAACCATTACGCAACTTCATCCAGGAATAATTTTTCCCGGCAAGCCACAAGGAAAAATACGGAGTAATAAACAAGGGGAGACGCCCGCGGCCCTGGAGGCTAACCAGCGTTTCCTGGTAAACGGCATCTCCTTCCCAGAACCAGTTGGGAACGGCCAGATTATTTGCGAGGGCCAGGCCCTCTTCTCCAAATAAATAATAAAATGTCTTTGAAAGCCCTACCCTGAAATTATTGAACTGTTGTACATGACGGTATTCATGAATTGCAAGGGTCTGATGCCATGGCAGGCTACCAAGTTCAAAACTATTTTGGGAAGGTGTAAGCTGAAACTCACTTCGGAAAGGTGCAAGTTGTACATAGGCATTTGAAACCGTGGTCAGATTATGGAAAACAATGTCAATCCGGTGTCTGCGCTGACCCAGGGTGGGCAGCGTGCTGTCATTAAGGGCTGAAACAAGAAAAGCCACATCGTCTGCTTCTTTTTGCAAGCCATCGGGAAAAATAATCCGCGCCGCCAGGATGTTGATTTGCTCCCATTTAACAGAGGGTGGAGTTCCTCCGAAGATCTGTGCATTGGATTCAAGGCCTGTAAAAAAAAGGAACAGCGGGAGAAGATGATAAATCCGGATCATCCGAAATGGGTTTCTGGAATGAAAATTGAAATTAACAGATAACCCCCGAAGAAAAAATTATGATAAATTCCTATAACTTCGGGTTAACGGCATGAAAGTAAAGTCGCGTTTATTTGCCCTTTCTATCAACCTGGATTCCCTGATTGCTGCTGCAATCGGATTCACCATCATCCAGGTTTTTTCAAAACACAGCGGAATCGGCATATCACCAGATTCCGTAACTTATATCAGTTCGGCGAGAAATCTGCTGGAAGGGAAGGGATTCCTGGCATTCGACAATATGCCGGTGGTTGATTTTCCTGCAGGTTATCCGTTTTTCCTGGCAATACTTTCATTTTTAACAAGGTTGGACCCGCTCCGGTATGGCTCATTATTAAACGGATTTCTATTTGGAATATTGATTTACCTGTGCGGGACCGTTATGAATGGTTTTTACCATACTTCGAAATGGTATAAACGGGTTTTGCTCAGCTGTTTTGTATTCAGCGCGGCCCTGCTCGAGGTATATTCCATGTTATGGTCGGAGACACTTTTTCTGGTACTGCTTATTTTATTCAGCATTACTATGAAAAAATATCTGATGTTCCTGACCAAAAAATGGTTATTCATTAGTGCGATACTGGTATCGCTGGCCTGTGTTACGCGCTATGCTGCCATCGTGCTGGTGGGGATAGGGCTCTTCCTGATATTTTTTGAAGGCAAACTCTCCTGGAGCAGGCGCATCCGTCACTGTGTATATTTTGGATCCGTTTCCTTATTGTTGCTTACCGTCAATCTGATCCGGAATGAAAAAATCCTGCATTTGGCAACCGGGGCGCGTCAGAAGAGTACAAGTTCTCTGCTGAAAAACATGGAATATTTTGGCGGAGTGCTTAGCGATTGGCTGTTAATTGACAGAATACCGTGGCTTTCAGTGTTTATGACATGCGCTGTTCTGTTCATTTTCCTGCTGGCTATGTTGTGGTGCTATTTCAGGAGAAAAAAACGGCGCCGTTACGAATATATTCTCGCTGCAACTGGCCTTTTTTATTGTCTTTTCATGCTGGCTTCTGCATCTATTTCGAGATACGAACAATTTACGAGCCGCCTGCTGTCGCCCATGTTTATTCCCTTAATCTGGAGCATGAGTTTCTGGCTGCCATCCCTTCTTGCAAGAAAAAGGAATCCGATCAGATTTATTTATCTCGGCGTTGCCTTATGCATTGCCGGCTTTTTCCAGTATATCCAATTATCTGAAGCTTATGAGACTTATGACGGTGTTAAAGATGCGGGCATTCCGGGATACACCGAAGACCCGTTTCCCCAGTCTGAGATCGTCCGGTTCATTGAACAATATAAATTACAATTTAAGCCCGGCTACCAAATCTTTTCCAATGCAGGCGACGCTTTTTATTTTTTTACAGGGCTTTCGGCGAAACTTCTGCCCCAGCGGGTGTTTCCTGATCAGATCAGGAAATATTACCAGAGAAAAAATGATTACCTGATTTGGTTTAATGATGTTGAGAATCCTGACTTAATAGATGAAAAATCGGCCGTGCAAAATAAAAGCATGGTCCTGATCAGGAAATTTCCTACAGGCGATGTATTTGTAACTCCGGATTCCGCTTTATCATCTGTCCATTAACGAAGAAAGCTTATAAAGGCCGCACCCAGATGTTCCGGTAACTGATGGGCTCGCTCTTATCACCGTGGGCCTGCAGCTTAATGGGAGCCGGACCGTGTTTTTTATAAAATGGTTTGCCGATGTATAAGGTCTGTCCTTTTAATTCAAAGTTATTTTGCACCAATACACCGTTCAGGAATACGGTTACGCGAGCGGGAGATTCAAGCGTTCCGTCTTCTTTAAACCTTGGGGCAGTCCAAACAACATCATAAGACTGCCATTCTCCAGGTTTCCGGCATGGATTTACGAGTGGAATGCCCTGTTTGTAAATGCTGCCGGCCTGTCCGTTCACATAGGTTGTATTATTATAACTGTCCAACACCTGCAACTCATATCCCTGGTCGCCCTCATTTCCGACACAAGCCAGGAAAATCCCACTGTTCCCGCGAGCCTGGCCGGAGCCGGTGATATTTTCAGGAATACGATATTCTGCGTGAAGCTGATAATCGGTAAATGATTGCCTTGTGACAATACCGCCAGCGTGCTTGTCTACTGTGGCGATTCCATCTTCCACTTTCCATCCGGCCTTTTTGGCTGTATCCGTTCCTTCTGCTCTCCACAGATCCAGGTTCTTTCCGTCAAATAATACGATTGCGTCTGAAGGTGGTTGGCCAACGGTCTTGCCGGGCGTTACAATATTGGGGACAGGCGTGTATAATTCTGTGAGTTTGGGATCACCTTGTTCATTTTGCGCATGAATTACGGAATTCATAGAAAAAAGAAAAAGCGATAAGATAAAAAATTTTCTTGAGAATAGCGAAGCAATGGTATACATGTTCAATCTTTTAAATTGAATTCAAGTTAAGATAAATCCAAGAGAAGGATATTATGTTTTTTCTCAATAAGGACTGGGACTCCGCATTTTATTGTTCAATATTCACTTCGTGTGCATACTGACGTTTGAGGGAATCCTTAATACGAATTGTATCTTTTGAAAGGGCTGGAAATTGGAAATAGACCTTGAAAAAGCTGGAGTCTTTTTGAAACAGGTAGGCTTTAAGATCAAAAGAGATCAGTTGCCGGTATCTTCTTAATGCATGGGCTTTATTGGGCGTTTCGAGAATTATGAACTTATATTCGGTAGAATCTTTAACGGCAGCATTGTGATGTCCAGAATCCGGCTTGACCATTTTGCCTGAATCATTCTGAAGATTTTTAGTCACCGAGTCTGCTGCCGGTGCCGGGCTGACCGGCGCAACATTTGCCTCCAAATTATTTGGCGTTGAAGGGGAGGCCTTTTTATACATCAGGTAACCGCCCCAGCCAACAATGATGAGTGCAGCCACAATCGCGACACCTCTCAGCAGATTACGGTTTTGCGGGAGTTGTAAAGAGGAGACTGGCAGATCGGACTCCTGCCTTTTTTTTCTTGCGTGATCCGCAGAACCCACGGGCTGATTTTCTCTCATCAACGTATAATCGGCGGGCGAGAAATCAAAATTCCCGGCTTTGTTTTTCGTGATTGTTCCAATTCCTTCAAGGTAAAATGGTTTTCCTATATTCAACATTTCCATGCCCAGATTCAGGTGAGATTCCAGATCGGAAATGGCCAGGGGCTTAATTTTACCAGTATTTTCGCATATGTATGTGATCAGTTCCTTATCAGCTGCAACAATATTTGCATTTTGGAATTGGACTGCATTAGGCAACGAGAGCAGGGCGTGATCATTCTCCTCCGGCAACACGATGGATTTGTCAAGTGTAAAAATGCCTATGCCTGGCAGCGCAAGCCTTCTGTTTTTGTATAGAAACTGTACTAGGAGGAGAGGTATCTTCAAAGCCAAAGGATTCAGATTTTAAAAGTAAATAAACGAACGCGAATTAGCATAAATAATTATATGAAAATTAAAATAAAATATTGAGAACTAGCAATATATCCATATAAACCTCGATTTTTGTTCCAGATTCGGACGGTGGAAAATCCGAGTTTAAATCAGATTTGATTATGCTTAATGAAGAAGAAGAGGCTTTTATTGAATACTGGAGAGCCAACCGGGAACGGCAAAAAAAGACCATATATCAATTTATTGTCGGGATTCCGGTTGCCCTTTTATTTGTGATTCCGATTGCCATAAATTTTTTTTCAGGATGGTACAAAAGGGCAGCCATGATGATGCATACCGGCAGTTTTAACCCCGGGGTGCTCCTTCTTGCCCTCTTGCTGATAACCGTTTTTATTGCCATTTTTTCAAGGAAATTCCGCTGGGACCAGAACGAACAGCGATATACCGAGCTTTTAGCCAAAAGAGAAAAGCAGGCTTCTGCTGAAAAAAAATAAACGCTTGCAGCGTTTTCTTTTCATGCCTTGTCTTTCTAATGCATGCAAGTAATTGTATTGCTTGCCGTAACCATCGACTACCTGCAAGACGGACCCTGAACTGATTGTTCGGGGTTTTTTATTGTACTTTTGGTCAAAGTCCTCTTCTTGCCTTACGAGCCCATATCCGTTTTTGATATTTTTAAGATTGGGATTGGGCCTTCCAGCTCACATACCCTGGGTCCCTGGCGGGCAGCCCAGTCCTTTATCCGGTCAGTCGACAGCAAGGGCCTCCTCCCCGATCTGAAGCGCATCCAGGTATTGCTTTATGGCTCCCTGGCCAAAACGGGGAAGGGGCATGGGACCGACATGGCTGTTGAGCTTGGGCTATCCGGCTATGACCCGGTTCAGATCAGTACTGCTTCAATTCCCGGTATTTTGGATTCGATCAGTGAGAAAAAGACCCTTCGACCTGCCGCCGGGATACAAATTCCGTTTGATCCGCTGACTGATATAGCATTCCTGGTGAAGGAATCTCTTCCCCATCATCCCAATGCGTTGACTTTTCTTGCAGATTTTAAGGTTTCTGAACCGCTTGCAGAAACCTACTATTCAATTGGTGGTGGTTTTATTGAAAAGGAAGGGCAGCTGCATGTTGCCGGATCGGCCTCACAACTTCCTTTTCCGATTGATTCGGCGGGTGATCTTTTGCATTGGTGTATGAAGACGGGCATGGCAATCCATGAGGTGGTCATGGAAAATGAGCGTGTATGGCGTGAGGAGCAGGCTGTAAAAAGTGATTTGCTGAATCTATGGCGGGTCATGAAGGAATGTATGTATAAGGGCTGCCATTCCGAAGGAACGCTTCCCGGAGGGCTGCTGGTACACCGCCGGGCTGCAGGATTGAATAAGATATTGCTTGATGGAAGACCCTATCACAACTATGAAGAATGGGTAGAAGCGATCCGCAAGGGCGGAAAGGATTTCAAATATATCCTTGACTGGGTAAGTTGTTTTGCATTAGCCGTAAACGAAGAAAATGCTTCTTTCGGTAAGGTGGTCACGGCGCCCACGAATGGAGCAGCAGGAGTAATCCCCGCAGTTTTGCAGTATTTCATCTGTTTCTGCGGGGGTGCAGAAGAAAAGATCGTAGATTTTCTACTCACCGCCGGAGAAATCGGAAGCATCTTCAAGAAAGGAGCAACCCTTTCGGCAGCCATGGGAGGCTGCCAGGCTGAGATAGGTGTATCCTCCGCAATGGCCGCGGCGGCCCTTACGGAAGCACTCGGGGGCATTCAGAGGCAAACCCTGATGGCAGCCGAGATTGCCATGGAGCATCACCTCGGTCTTACCTGCGATCCCATCGGAGGTCTTGTGCAGATCCCCTGCATTGAGAGAAACACAATGGGCGCGATCAAAGCCATTACTGCATCACAGCTTGCACTTCAGAGCAAGCCGGATTTTGCAAAGGTTTCACTTGATGCCGTGATCAGGACCATGTGGGATACGGCGCTCGACATGAATAGCAAATACAAAGAAACTGCCGACGGCGGGCTGGCCGTTCATATTCCGATTAGTTTGAGCGAATGCTGAGGAGAGGGTGACGGTTTTGCTCTCAAGTTTATATTTTCATGTCTAAAAATGCTACAATCAGGGTTGCAGACAAAAAGGATCTGGAAACTGTTCAATCACTTGCGGAAAGAATCTGGCCGCCGACTTATACTTCCATAATCGGTTCCGGACAGATTGATTATATGCTAAGGCTGATTTACAGCCTTGAGTCGCTAACCCTTCAACTCGAAGAACAGCACCAGGTATTCCTGCTTCTTTATTATGAATCGAATCCCTGCGGTTTTGCATCTTATTCACAATATGATAATGGGGAAAGGTGGAAGCTTCATAAAATTTATATTGACCCCGTCCTCCATGGAAAAGGTCTTGGTAAGTTCCTTTTAGACGAAGTTGTTACCCGCGTAAAAATCGCCGGGGGAAAGTTTTTGCTGCTGAATGTGAACCGTCACAATAAGGCGAGATACTTTTATGAAACGCAGGGATTCCGTGTGATTGGGGAAGAAGATATCGATATTGGTGAGGGGTATTTTATGAATGATTATGTGATGGAAGCGAAATTGATTGATAGTTGATAGTTGATGGATCATCCATCAACCAATTTGTCAGATCATTTGAATAATAAGATTAATTGAATTGCCAGAAAACCGCCATTCAGATAAACCAATGCATGGGGGATTTCATTGAGTGGTTTGTTATTTAACTTTCTTATCAATAACCAGACATTCACTACCAGATTAAAAATAAAAGAAAGAAAAAATCCCATTACAATGAGCAGTGACGAGAGGCCGGCATTAATGGGATGCCGCATCCAAAGGATTGCGATGGCGAGCAGAAAACACACGTTACAAATAAAAGCCGACCGGTTCAACATCCTGAGCAGAGCCATGGTTCAAAAATCCAAATTTCTGCTTAAAATACCATTATTTTGTGGGATTAATCATTTTGAACTGTATGAATTCGCAGCTCCTTAAAAAAACTGTCCCGCATATCATTGCTATAGTTGTGTTTCTTGCCGTGGCGATGTTATATAACAGACCTGCTTTGCAGGGAAAGGTCCTGGAACAGTCTGATGTGATCCAGTATAATGGAATGGCTCAGCAATCAAAAGAATTCAAAGCAAAATATGGGCATTTCCCTTTGTGGATGGAAAGTGCATTCAGCGGTATGCCGGCGTATAATATTGCATTGGAAGGCACGTCTGCAATAACGATCGGTTATTTTTATTATTTATTCAATCTTGGATTGCCCAAGCCAATTTTTTTCTTTTTTACCGCCTGTGTTTGCTTTTATATTTTAACCCAGGTCTTCAGGCTCAACAGTTTTCTCGGCGTACTCGGGTCGATTGCCTATGCGTATGCAACATTTGATCCCATCCTGGTGGCTGTCGGTCACGATTCCGAGATCCAGGCCATAAGTTATCTCCCGGCCGTGATTGCAGGCGTGTTGCTTATCCTTCAGGGCAGGTATTTGTGGGGCGCGGCCTTAACCACGCTGATGTTTGGCATACAGGTTAGCACGCAGCACCTTCAGGTAATTTATTATACTGGTATCATTACGGGATTTATCATCGTTGCTTACCTGATCAGTTCATGGAAAGAAAAAAAACCAAAGCAGCATGTCATTTCACTCATCATAGTAGCAGCATCTCTTTTTGTTGGCTTCATGAATTACGCGCTGGTCATGTTGCCTACCAGGGAATATGCGTCGGAAACCATGCGTGGCGGAAAATCAGAATTAACCCAGGTTGATAAAAACAATAAAAGCAAGGGTGGTCTTGATAAGGATTACGCCTTCATGTGGAGTTACGGCATCAAAGAAACGCTCACTCTTTTTGTTCCCGGTATGTCCGGCGGCGGCAGTGGCGGCAAGGAAATAACAGGCGACTCCAGGTTCGCGGATAAATTAGAGGAAATGGGTGTTCCTGAGGATAATGCACTTGGGATGGCGAATTTCAATGCTTACTGGGGAGCTCAGTCAAGAGGAACAAGTGGTCCGGTCTATCTGGGAGCTGTTGTTTGTTTTTTATTCCTGCTCGGAATGGTATTTGTGAAGAGCTGGCACAAATGGTGGATACTTGCCGTAACGATATTTGCGATCATCCTGTCCTGGGGCAGTAATTTTCCTGCGGTCAATTATTTTCTTTTTGATCACATGCCTTTGTATAATAAGTTCAGGGCTCCTACGATGGCCCTGATCATTCCACAGTTTACATTTCCGTTGCTCGCAGTACTGGGCCTTCAGCAATTGATTTATTCCGGCGATCCGAAAGAGATGGTCTGGATCAAATTCAAAAAAGTTTTGTATGCTATAACAGGCCTGGCGGTGATCACCCTGGCTGTTTATGTGTTTAGTGATTATAAAGGCGTAAGAGACATTCCCCTTAAGGAAAATTGGTCCAATAATCTTTTGCAGAGCATGGCCAGGGGAAAACAGCCTACCCCTGAAATGCAACAACAGGCCGGTCAGTTAGCCGCCGGGTTAATGAATGGATTGGAGGATGACAGAAAATCCATTTTTGGTTCTGATATGATCCGGAGTTTTGTTTTTGTATTGATTTCCATCGCGCTGCTGTGGCTCTTTCTAAAAGACCGGATCAAGCCCATTATCCTTCTCTCCTCCCTCATCCTGTTGAGTTCTTATGACCTGCTTGCAGAAGGCACAAAATACCTTAACGACGAAACCTATTTGGATCCGGATGTGCTCGAATCTGTATTTGCGCCGACTCCGGCCATCCAAAAAATCAAAGCCGATCCGGAAAAAAATTTCCGTGTGCTCGATGAAAGCAGCGGAGATCCTTTCACAGATTCGCATGCCTCTTATTTTTTTAATTCTGTCGGAGGGTATCATCCGGCAAAGCTGGCATTATACGACGATATTATTCAACGCCAGCTTGTCAAGGGAAATCAGCGGGTATATAATATGCTGAACACAAAATATATTATGCGGAAAGGAGCAGACGGACGGACTGATATTGCGACGCTGAATCCCGATGCATACGGTTCCTGCTGGCTGGTATCTTCAATAAAATATGTCAACACCTCGGATGAGGAAATGGCGGCTCTCGATAGCGTAAATGTGCGCGATACGGCCATCATACAGAAATCGTTTGAACCCGAAATCCCTTTTTTGCCTGTAAAAGATGATTCGGCAAGCATTCGTCTGATCAAAAACGAGAATGATAAAATAAGCTATCAGTTCAATGCAGGAACCAACCAGTTTGCAGTGTTTAGCGAAATTTATTATCCTAAGGGCTGGGATGCATACATCGATGGGAAGAAATCGCCTTATTGTAAAGTGGATTATGTGCTTCGCGGCATGGCGATTCCTGCTGGTTCACACACAATTGAATTCCGGTTCGAGCCGCAGTCTTTTATAACAGGAAACCGGATCAGCGTTTGGGCGGCAATAATTACTTATTTGTTGCTGATAGCGGCAATTTTTAGCTTGTTTAGTGGAAACCAAAAGAATGCAGTTGATGGTTGATAGTTGATGGTTGATGGATTTCTGGTGCGGATTTGCTATTGGATTCCATCAGCCATCAACTATCAACCATCAACGAACCATCACCAATCACTTTAAATGAAAGTAATCGCTATTGTTTCCTATCCATTTCTTCCTGCAAGGTCCGGGGGACAAAAGCTGATCTCTTATTTTTATAAATATTTTTCAAAATATCACCAGGTTACCTGCGTTTCCACAAAAAAAAATGATCCTGGCCTGGCGGATGGGTATGTTTTAATGAATATTCTTTCAAACAGCGCCCTGCGGTATATTAATCCTTTTTATTTTTTTCACTTAAGGAGGATCATTCGGGAAAAGAAGGCAAGCCACCTGATCATTGAACATCCTTATTATGGCTGGCTGGGCATTCTACTCAAAAAATTTTGCAGTGTCCGGCTGATCGTACATTCTCACAATATAGAAGGCGAGCGTTGGAGAAGTTTGAGAAAGTGGTGGTGGCGCATATTATGGATTTATGAAAGGCACACCCATCGCCACGCAGACTATAATTTTTTCGTTACCGATTCGGATAAAACATATGCCATCCGCGAATTCGGATTGCGGCCGGTTCAGTGCCTGACCGTGACGTATGGAATTGAAATCTCCTCCCCTCCTCAGCTCCTGGACCTCATATCGGCAAAAGACTTTCTGCATAGTGAGTATTCAATTCCGCCATCTTTTTCCATATTGCTTTTTAACGGCGCTTTTCGTTACGGTCCTAATCTGGAGGCTTTGGAAAACCTGCTCTACCGGGTAAATCCCCTATTACGACAAAACTCATTTGCCTATCGTATCCTGATCTGCGGAATGGATATCCCGGAGAAATTTTTTAGCGAAACTTTCCCGGGAGTTCAGGTAATTGGGTTTGCTGATAATCTGGAGGGCTACCTGAATGGTTGCGATGTATTTCTCAACCCTGTGATTCCCGGCGGAGGAATCAAAACTAAACTGGTGGAGGCCCTGGGACACAATCTGAATGCGGTTTCTACAGAAAGTGGTTCTACCGGTATTGACCCCAGCCTATGCAATGGGAAATTAGTGGTATGCCCGGATCATGATTGGAATGGTTTTGCGCAATCCATCATTCGGCATGCGGGGATGCAAGCCAATATCAGGCCTGTTTTTTACGATTATTTTTATTGGGGAAATATTGCGCGAAGGGCGGCGGAGTTTATTGAAGTTCGATGAGCCCGGGGGAAGGGTTGATGGTTGATAGTTGATGGTTGATGGTTGATGGTTGATGGAATTCAGGTGCGGATTCGAAATAGAAATCCATCGACCATCAACTACCAACCATCAACAACAAACAAGACGATTAGAAATGAGTAACTACCATTTATCAACTTCTTCCAAATGATCTGATGCGGAAGTTGAAGGGGCCGGGGCGGGAGCAGGCAGCGGGGCCTCATCTTTTACTTCCACTGTTGAAACCTGCGTGGCCGGATCCAGGTAAGGTTCCGTACTACTTGTTTCTCCGTTTTCAACCACCTGATCGTGATTAAATGCATCAAAATCAAAGTCGGGCATCAGGTCTGTCTTTACATAATCCACGGCCTCTGTCAGGGCTTTGATAAACTTATTAAAATCTTCTTTGTACAGAAAGATCTTGTGACGGTCGTACCCGTCTTCGTTGAATTTTTTACGACTTTCCGTAATCGTCAGATAATAATCATTGCTCCTAGTAGCCCGAACATCAAAGAAATAAGTTCTGCGTTTACCGGCCCTGATCCTCTTGCTGTAAACACTTTCCATTCTTTTATCATTATTCTCGTAAGCCACGTTGGTTGTTTTTAGGTAAATAAATTAAAGAACCACTACAAATATAATATTGTTCCAGAACTGGCAAAAATTTCCCCAATATAAAGCCAGGCACGGGTTTTTACGCGAAATAGCGTCAGTCGCGGGTTTGGCCATCTTCTCCGCTTTGCTGTTGCTGCTCATACAGGCGGGTGTAGTATCCATTCATAGCCATAAGCCCGGCGTGTGTTCCGGTTTCAACTATTCTCCCCTGATCGAGCACGATAATCCGGTCAAATTCAAACAGTGTGAATATGCGGTGTGTAATGATGAGGGCTGTTTTCTGTTGCAGGTAGCCGTAAAGCCGGCCGATAATTTCTTTCTCCGTTCTGGCGTCAACTGCACTAAGACAATCGTCAAAAATTACCAGTTCATGATCTTTGGACAGAGCCCGGGCTATAGAGATCCGTTGCTTTTGGCCTCCGCTCAAAGTAACTCCGCGCTCTCCGATCAGGGTGTCGAACCCGGAAGAAAACTGAAGGATCTCCTGATCAACGCTGGCGAAGCTTGCTGCTTTTCTTGCAGAAGATTCTGTTTTTTTGTCGCTGCCGAATAGAATATTGCCAGTCACGGAATCGCTGAAGAGAAATACGTCTTGCGGCACATAGCCGATCTGGCTACGGAGATTACGGATATCCAGAGTTTTAATATCCCTGCCGTCAAGTCGCAACACGCCGTGGGTAGGATCATAAAAGCGGAGCAACAATTGCGCAAGGGTGGTCTTTCCGCTGCCGGTTCTTCCGATTACAGCAATTTTTTCTCCTTTGCGGATCTTTAGGTTAAAATTTCTTATCGCATGAATTCCTGTATTGGGATAAATAAAATCTACCTGCTCGAAACTTATATGACCGGTAAGCGGCTGACTTATTGCAATCGGCGGATTCTGTATCGCCGGAACGGTCTCCAGAAATTCGTTAAGTCTTTTCTGAGAAGCAGAAGCCCGCTGGATCATGCTGGCCACCCAGCCTATGGCGCTTACCGGAAAAGTAAGCATGGTGATATATATGACGAATTCGGTAATGGTGCCAAGATCAGCATGGTGTGTGCCGTGGATCACGTAAAACCCACCGATCATGATGGTCAGCAGGGTGCTGAGTCCGATAATCAGTCCCATGGAAGGGAAGTAAATGGCTTCAACTTTGGAAAGGTTGATGGCATTTTTTCTGTATTCTTCGCTGTTGGCGGTAAAAAAACGAATCATCGCGCTCTCCTGAACAAAGGATTTGATCACCCGGATGCCGCTGTAAGACTCCTGGGCATTTGTTGTCAGATTGCTTAATAATGCCTGGATCCGTTCGCTACGCTTATGAATTATTGTATTGACCATGTAAATGGTCACCGCAAGTATGGGAAGTGGCGCGAGCACGTAAAGAGTGAGCAGGGCATCCTTTCGGATCATGAAGTAAAGACTGAAGCCGATGGTGGCTAGCAGGTTGCCCAGATACATGATGGCAGGCCCGGTATACATTCTTACCCTGCTAACATCTTCAGCCATCCGGCTCATAAGGTCACCCGTGCTATGTGATTTGTAAAATGTCATATCCAGTAATTGGTAATGCCTGAATATCTCGTTCTTCTGGTCGAACTCTATATGACGGCTCATGACAATGATTGTCTGGCGCATCAGGAACATAAAAATACCGCCGATGACAGCCAGCAATAAAAGGGTGATGCCGCTGAAAGCTATTTTTCTTCCAAAACTTTGATGAGAGGTATCCAGCTTACGGATATACTTTTTCACGAGTATGTCGTAATTGGCCGTATCGGCCTGCTGGTTCCTGGAAATTTCCTTTGCCTGCCTGGCGGGCAAAGCACGGGAACTGACTTTATTCGCCGATTGCGTTGTCAATTCCCTTTCAACGGTATTCACGACAAAGCCGGTAACCTGAGGCGAGAGTATGCGAAAATAGTTGGAAAGAATGATGAAAAGCATCCCAAGCAAAAGCCTCCACTTATATTTCCAGAAATATTTGTTGACCGCTTTTAAATACTTCAAATGCCCGGTTTTACTCAACTGTAAATTTACAAGAATGCAGGCATATTTCTGAAAGTCCGTGGAGGCCGCCGGTGCGGGAAACTAAACGGCTTCCTGTTCCGTAAGGCCTTCCGGTGTGGAGACCAGCAAAGTTCCCTGCAGGTATTTTTCTGCATGCTGACTGGCATCCAATCCTTCCTCTTCTTCTGCCTGCGTTACGCGCAATGGCAGGATATAGTTGATAAATTTAAATATTCCGTAAGACATGAGAAAGCTGTAAGGGACCACGATCAATAAAGCTTTGACCTGAATCCAGAAAAAAGAAAAATTACCGTAGAACCATCCATTGGCGCCACCGGCATTTACTGCTTTGGTTGCAAATATTCCGGTCATCAGCATGCCAACCATTCCGCCGATACCATGGCATGGAAAAACATCCAGTGTATCGTCGAGCTTGGTTTTGGAACGATAGTACACTGCAGTATTTGAAATAACTGCGGCCACGACTCCAATAAATATGCTTTGGGGAATGGCGACAAAACCCGCAGCAGGCGTTATGGCAACCAGTCCGACTACGGCACCAATGCAGAACCCGAGAACAGAAGGTTTTTTCCCTTTTAAGACATCAAAAAACATCCAGGAAAGCCCGGCTGCTGCAGCCGCTGTATTTGTAGTGCCAAATGCTGAAACGGACAGACTGCTTGCCGCTCCTGCGGAACCTGCATTAAATCCAAACCAGCCAAACCAAAGTAATCCGGTTCCTATCAGTACATAAGGAATATTAGCGGGCGGTATTTCCTTATGCTGAATATGGCTTCTTCTCTGTTTAAGCACCATTGCGCCGGCAAGAGCCGCGCAACCTGCTGAGATATGAACGACGGTTCCTCCCGCAAAATCCAGGGCCCCCATTTTTGCAAGTATGCCGTCCGGGTGCCAGCTCCAATGCGCCAGGGGTGCATACACCAGGAGTGAAAAAAGAACTATGAATAAAACATAGGAAGTAAATCGAATCCTTTCGGCAACCGCCCCCACCACCAGTCCGGGAGTGATGATCGCAAACATCAATTGAAATAAAGCAAATAATGTAAGCGGAACGGTGGGCATCAGCGTCCAGGGTTGTCCTGAATTAACGCCCTTAAAAAATAAATGAGTAGCCGGATTGCCGATCAACCCATGAATACTCTCCCCAAAACACAGGCTGTATCCGACAATCAGCCAGAGCACGCTCACGATACCGGCTGCAATCAGACTTTTGATCATGGTGGATATCACATTCTTTCGGTGAACCATGCCTCCATAGAAAAAAGCCAGTCCGGGTGTCATCAGAAAAACCAGGGCCGTCGCCACCAGCATCCAGGCAACATCGGCGCTATTATACTTGCCCAAATCAAAATTAACCAGAGATGGCTGGAACATGGCAACAATGGAAACCAAAACCAGGACTACGAATGGCAATGCAGTTTTTAAGGTGATTTTCTTCATTTTGAGGGAAATTTGAAGATTATATTTACGTTAAATGATCGTTAACCCCCGCAAAATAAATAAATTAATATAAAGACATATATATAATTTTTTATAATATATATTATTTGTATATTTAAAAGGTTCATTGACCACGTGTTGATGGATTTTAAAAAGCCCTCCCCGATCAGCCATTCGAGACCAGCCATCCTGCAGGTTCGGGATATCGTGAATAATCCTAGATCTGAAAGTTCACCAGTTTATTCCTATCCTTCAGTTGAACCGAATCGGATATTGATCCTCATTTTTAATTTTTTAATTTTTACTTTGAAAGAATAATAAATGTTTAATGAACGCTTATATTTATTATTTTTAATTTGATCTTCTTTATTTGTTTTTCATTGCAGCCATGATAAAATTTTTTTTTGTTTTTCTGGCCACACTGCCCTGCTTTCATTGTGTTGCTCAATCAGTTGATTCTTCTAATATTTTATTCGATGCCCAATGGAAGTTTTTCAGGGGTGGCGTGGAAAGGGGCCAGGCAGTTACGATTGACGATTCCCATTGGAGAACAGTTGATCTTCCGCATGACTGGAGCATAGAAGATATCGGTTCCACTGAGTCCCCTTTTGATTCCAATGCCATAAGCCAGGTGGGCGGAGGTTTTACGGTCGGTGGAACCGGCTGGTACCGGAAAAGTTTTTTCATTCCCGCAAATCTCAAAGGGAAAAGAATTCACATTTTATTTGAAGGCGTTTATATGAATGCAGATATATCCCTAAATGGTGAGCATATTGGAAATCACCCTTATGGATATACAAGTTTCTGGTATGACCTGACACCTCTTGTCAAATTCGGAGAGAAAAACCTTTTGGCAGTCCAGGTCAAGAATGAAGGGCAAAACAGCCGCTGGTATTCAGGATCAGGAATTAACCGCCATGTGTGGCTTCAATTTCTTTCGCCAGTCCATTTTGTTCAGTGGGGAACGCAGATCAGAAGCACAGAAGCCAATTCCGCAGATGCCAGTGTTCACACGAGTACGGCCATTGAAAATAATACGCCGGCCCTTCAATCTATTCAGTTGTTGTCCGCTGTGCTTGATCCGCATGGAAATGAAACTGCCAGATGGGAAAAAGAAATTCAAATTGCGCCGGGAGCGATATATACAGACACAGAAACAATTCAAGTGAACCGGCCAGTCCTATGGTCCACAGATCATCCCCTGCTATATTCGCTGCATACAAAAATCGTTCAGCACCAGGAAAAACTCCAGCAGCAGGAGACGGTTTTCGGAATCCGTAGTATTCATTTTGATGCGGAAACAGGTTTTTTACTGAATGGTAAGCCAATGAAACTAAAAGGCGGCTGTTATCATGATGATAATGGTCCATTAGGGTCCAGGGCCTTTGACCGCGCAGAAGAGCGCCGGGTGGAACTCATGAAAGCGAGCGGTTTTAATGCGGTCAGGTGTTCCCACAATCCTCCTCCACCGGCGTTTCTCAATGCCTGCGACCGGCTAGGTATGCTCGTGGTTGATGAGGCATTCGATATGTGGGAGGAACCGAAAACACCGTATGATTATCATTTATATTTTGATTCGTGGTGGAAGCAGGATATTGAAAGCATGGTGCTGCGGGATCTGAACCATCCTTCTGTAATTATGTGGAGCATTGGCAATGAAATTCCTAACCGTCAAAAGCAGGAAGTGGTGAATGTTGCAAAAAAGCTTGCTGCTTACGTTCGGTCTTTGGACAATAGCCGACCGGTAACGTCAGCAGTGAATGATGTTAAAGAAGATAAGGATCCTTTTTTTGCTGTGCTGGATATTGCCGGATACAATTATGCCGATTCCAGTTATGAACCAGATCATCGCCGTAAACCGGAACGAATCATGATGGGAACAGAGTCCTACGCCCTCGAGGCTTTCGATTATTGGATGCAGGTGGCAGATCATCCTTACGTTATTGGCGACTTTATCTGGACAGGCTTTGACTATATCGGTGAAGCCAGTATCGGATGGAGAGGATACCTGCAGGAAAAAAGTTTTTACCCATGGAACCTGGCTTATTGCGGCGACATTGATATCTGCGGCTGGAAGCGCCCGCAATCATATTACCGGGACGTACTGTGGAATGCCGGTAAACTCTCCATATTTGTGCACCCGCCGGAACCTTCTTTTCCGCTGAACCCGCATATTGAAACCTGGAGTAAGTGGAATTGGGAAGACGTGGTCGCTGACTGGAACTGGATTGGATCTGAAAACAAGCCGCTGAAGGTGGATGTATATTCTTCCTGTGATGAAGTGGAATTATTGCTGAATGGAAAATCAATGGGAAGAAAAGCGACGAACCGGTCAGATAAATATCGCGCATCCTGGGATGTCGCCTGGCAGGCAGGCGAATTAAAAGCCATTGGTTTCAAAAATAAAAAACAAGTACAACAGGCCGTGCTGTCCAGCTCAGGAGAACCAGCACAAATGCAGATGGTGCCGGACAGAACCGCGATTCAGGCTGACGGCCAGGATCTTTGTTATGTTACGATCGAAGTTCAGGACAGGGATCATCATTTGAATCCTAAAGCGGATAACCTCATTCATTTTTCTGTAGAAGGGCCAGCCACCATTGCCGGCGTTGGAAATGCAAATCCGGTTAGCCTGGAAAGCTTCCAGTTGCCGAGGAGAAAAGCATGGCGGGGGAAATGCCTGGTCGTTTTAAAATCAACCGGTCGCGCTGGAAATATTGTATTGCACGCAACTGCGGAAGGGCTTCCTGAGGCGAGTCTGAATATCCTTTCAAAAGCAGAATAATTAAATATTTCTTTTCTTTAGTTCCTCTACGGCGTGGTTTGCGGCCCGGGCAGTGAAAGCCATAAAAGTGATGGAAGGGTTCTGTGTACTGGTGGAAACCATGGCAGCACCGTCGGTGACAAAAACATTCGGGCAATGATGGAACTGATTCCATTTATTCAATAGCGAGGTCTTGGGATCCTTGCCCATTCTGCATCCACCCATCTCGTGGATATCCAGGCCGGGAGCCTGCTTGCTGTCCCTTGTCTGAATATTTTTACATCCACCCACGGTAAGCATTTCCGAAGTCTGGTCCAGGAAATCCTTCAATGATTTTTCGTCATTTTCATCGTAGTCGACGGAAACAATCAGTTCAGGAATTCCCCATGCGTCTTTACGATCGGTGCTTAATCGCACGTGATTGGTTTGCTTTGGAATCGTTTCACCCTGCATCATGGCAAATACAAACCAGGGCCCCGCTTCTGTAAGTGCTTCTTTAAATTCTGCACCGACTTCGAGTTCATTTTTAGAAAGATTTCCTGTTCCCCTGCCCGCGCTGAAATGCACCATATAGCCGCGCAGGAAATCCATTTCCTGTTTTTTCACATTCCGGAAATTGGGCATCATGGGTTGTGTTGGACGTCGACCATAGTAATATTGATCCATTGGTCCTTCATACGATGCACTTACTGTGCCCCTGTAATTGTGAAAACAGACGAACCGGCCAAGCAAACCGTTGTCATTTCCAAGGCCCTGGGGAAAGCGGGAAGAGGTTGAATTTAACAGGATCAGGTTGGAATTCAGACAGGCCGCATTGACAAATATGATTTTCGCGTAGTAAACGGTTTCCTGTTTGGTGTGGGCATCGATCACGCGTACCCCGGTTGCTCTTTGTTTTTTTTCATCGTAAATAATCGAATGAACAACACTATCTGTTCTCATGGTGAGATTTCCGGTTTTTGCCGCCCAGGGAAGTGTTGTCGAATTAGAACTGAAATATCCTCCGTAAGGGCAGCCGCGTTCGCACTCGCTCCTGGCCTGGCAGGGATTACGGCCCTGTTCAATATGCACGGGCTGTGGCTTGGTCAGGTGTGCGCACCTCCCCTGCACCACGTGCCGTTCGGAATAATGATGGTTAATTTTATCCGCAATTTCTTTTTCAACGCAATTCATTTCCCAGGGAGGCAGAAATTCACCGTCAGGAAGTGTTTCCAGTCCGTCGTGATTACCGCTGATACCGGCAAATTTTTCGACGTGTGAATACCAGGGAGCCATTTCCTCATAACTAACCGGCCATTCCACCGCAAACCCGTCGCGGGCCGGTCCTGCGAAATCAAATTTGCTCCACCTTTGCGTTTGCCTGGCCCAGAGCAGGGACTTTCCCCCCACCTGGTATCCGCGGATCCAGTCGAATGGCTTTTCCTGGATATACGGATGCTCATTGTCCTTAACAAAAAAATGCTGGGAAGCTTCACTGAAAGCATAACATCTGCTAACGATGGGATTATTTTCCGTGACGGCAAGCGGCATTTGCCCGCGATGCGGAAAGTCCCATGGATTTTTTGTTGCCGTAGGGTAGTCTTTCAGGTGAACTACATTTCTACCCCTTTCAATGACCAGGGTTTTGAGACCGTGATCGCAAAATTCCTTGGCTGCCCAGCCGCCACTGATACCTGATCCTATAACTATTGCATCGAAAGTTTGTTGCGATTTGGCACGGTTATTTACTAGAAGGGAATCGGCAGGCATATTAATCGTTTGGAATTGAAAATACAAAAATCTGATCTTTCAGTGAGATCTATTTCCAAATTTCGCCCGGGCTCTCTTAAGACCCGGACCATAAGGCTGGTGAAACCTCCGTGATTAAGCTTCCTGCAATAAACATCCCCGATATTTTTTATTTCAACGGATTGAGACGACTGAGAATGAGTTGAATTTATTTCTCTATTCTTGAAATTAAACCTATCTATGCAGTAGAGAACCCCGCAAAACCACAACTAAATCGGGCCATGGGCAGAATTGTATTATGTGTCGATGATGATCCGGATGACAGGGAGCTGATCCGGAGCGCTATTTATAATATTGATCCTGACTATATCGTGGATTTCGCAACGAATGGCAGGGAGGCAATGAAATATCTATTGGATTCTATTGATACAGAATTACCCTGTCTCATTATCCTGGATATCAATATGCCCGTCATGGATGGAAAGCAGACCATATTAGAAATAAAAAAGATCTCCGAACTCAGCCGGATTCCGATTGTGGTGTTCAGTACTTCCAACCATCCATCAGACAGGCGGTTTTGCAAACAACTCGGTGTTGAAATGGTCACCAAGCCCGCTAACCTCAATCAAATCAGCCAGGAAGCGCAAAAACTATTGCATTATTGTCAGGATTGAGTCCCCCTGGAGCATTTCTGCGTATGTAAAAACATGAGCCGGCACCCTAGCATACCATTTGCATAAGTGTAGCATAACTCTTGCGTTATGCCTTTAAAAGAATACCATAAGAAACGTGTTTTTAACCGGACGCCTGAACCACTGGCCGGCAAACCCGGTGGCGGCAAATTACAGTTTGTTGTACAGCAACATAATGCCAGCCGCCTGCATTATGATTTCCGGTTGGAGATGGAAGGCGTACTAAAAAGCTGGGCCATTCCAAAGGGCCCATCCCTCAACCCGCAGGACAAACGGCTTGCCATGATGGTTGAAGACCATCCTTTTGATTATAAGGATTTTGAAGGGATTATTCCTGAAGGAAATTACGGAGCGGGCAGTGTGATCGTGTGGGACCAGGGTGTGTACGAACCTCTTGCAAAAACAGGCAGTAAAAAAGAGCAGGAAAAGGAGTTGCTAAAGGAACTCCGATCCGGCTCGTTAAAATTCCGGATGCACGGCAGGAAATTGAAAGGCGAATTTGCTTTGGTGCATATCAAAAATCAGCAGAAAGGAAATAACGCCTGGCTGCTTATTAAACATAAGGATGAATATGCTTCGAATACTGACATCGGCAAAAAAGCAAAGTCAGTACGTTCTGGAAAAACGGTATTTCAAATGGGAAAGGATAAACGGGCAAAGGAATGGATCTCGGACAGGCCAAAGACCAGAAAAAAACGAGTTGAAAAACCCGAAGTAATAGAAAGGGCAGTCGAGCCGCCGGCTGATATACAGCAATTGTTGGAAAAAGGAAAGACGGCAGCCATTCCCAAAAAAATAAAGCCAATGCTGGCAACCATGGTTGAGAAACCATTTGACGGGAAGGAATGGTTATTTGAAATTAAGTGGGACGGCTATCGGGCCATCGCAACCATTCAGCGCGGTAAGGCAACAATCGAATCCAGGCATAATATTTCCTTTGACGAAAAATTTCTTCCGGTGAAGAACGCCTTGGAAAGCTGGGCGGTCCAGGCCGTGATTGACGGCGAGATTGTTGCACTCAGGGCAGACGGACTTCCGGGTTTTCAGGAGTTGCAGGGATTTTTAAAACAACAGAATGCTGCGGCCCTGGCTTATTACGTGTTTGATTTATTGTGGTACCAGGGAAAAGATTATACCCAGCTTCCCTTAATGGAAAGAAAAACCATTCTCCGGTCCATTCTTCCCTCAGATGACAGTATTGTTAAGTATAGTGATCATGTGGAAGAAGCAGGAATTTCATTTTTTAAAGCGGCCCTTGATAAAGGACTTGAAGGCGTTATGGCCAAGAAAGCAGATAGTATTTATACAGAAAAGCACCGGAGCAGGAACTGGTTGAAAATTAAGAATAATCGGTTGGCGGAAGCCATTGTGTGCGGATTTACAAAAGGACGCAACAGCAGAAAATATTTCGGCGCGGTTATTCTTGGCCGTTATGCCGGAAAGGAATTGAAATATATCGGCCATAGCGGTTCGGGATTTGATGAAAGCACATTAAAAGATTTGCTTGTTAAGTTTCAACCGCTGATCACAGAAAAATGCCCGTTCGCCAGGAAGCCAAAAACGAACATGCCGGCTACCTGGCTCAGGCCGGAATTGGTTTGTATGATAAAATATACCGAAGTCACGCAAGATGGAATCCTGCGTCATCCGATCTTTATGGGACTAAGGGAGGATAAGAGAGCGGCCGATGAAAAAAATGTTATAATGATTAAACCACCCAACAGCAGAAGAATAAAAAATTCAGTTCAGGATAAAAAAAATAAAACCAGCAGGAAAGAACCCGCCATCAGAAAAGACCGGGCCGCATCTATGGTGAAACCCCGATTGGAACCGACCCCCAAGGCGGTCAAAGAAAAAAAGAAAAAAGCAAGTCCCGGCGGGCAAAAAACAGGATTGATAAAACCGGGCGATAAGCAGGCAGATGTTGTAATTCATCAACATCCTCTTTCCCTGACCAACCTGACCAAAATTTACTGGCCAAAGGAAAAGATCAGTAAAGGAGAAATGATAAATTACTATTATGCCGCGGCGGAATATATAATGCCTTATCTGAAAGACCGTCCTCAATCGCTGAATCGTCATCCGAATGGCATTGAGGGAGAAGGTTTTTATCAAAAAAACGTGGGCGACCAGGTTCCTGCCTGGGCGAAAACCTACCTGTATAAAAGCGGGAGTGACGGAAAAAACAAGAAATTTCTTGTTGCTACAGATGAAGCCAGTTTGATTTACATGGCAAATATGGGCTGCATCGAGATGAATCCCTGGCATAGCCGGATTCAGAAACCAGACAACCCTGACTGGTGTGTGATTGATATCGATCCCGACAAAACAAATACTTTCCAACAGGTAATGGACGTGGCTTTGCAGATCAAAGCATACCTGGATCAACTGGGAGTGACTGCTTATTGCAAAACTTCCGGATCAACGGGTATGCATATCTATATACCCCTTGCAGCGAAATATTCCTATGATCAATCAAAAATATTTGCGGAGTTGGTGGTTACTGCCGTTCAACATGAGATGCCGGGATCTACCAGTATTGAAAGAAGCCTGTCCAAACGAAAAGGGAAAATCTACCTGGACTTTTTACAGAACCGGCAGATCCAAACGATTGCTTCGCCCTACTCTATCAGGCCAAAGCCCCTGGCCACCGTTTCCATGCCATTGCATTGGGAGGAGTTAAAACCCCGTTTGAAGATTTCAGATTTTACTATTTACAATGCAATCGACCGGATACGCCAGGAACCGGATATTTTCAAAGGGGTGCTGGGGCCTGGAATTGCCCTTGATAAGGTGCTGCAAAGTATGGGTGCGGATTAATTTTGAAATTAATTAAAAGTTATTTTCCTGATCAGGCCGTTGCCAAAGTCAGCCGTGAATAAATTGCCTTGTCCATCGATGCATAAATTCGTTGGTTTGTTAAATTGCGCGGAGCTGGCACTGCCATCTGTAGTGCCGGCAGTCCCGCTTCCCGCTACGGTGGTAACAACGCCTGCGGGCGTAACCATTCTGATCCTGTTGTTATCCGTATCGGCAACATAAATATTTCCTTTGGAATCCACGCATAAACCCATGGGACCGCCAAACGCCGCACTGGTTCCGGTTCCATCAGCAAAGCCTGCGGTTTGGCTTCCGGCCAATGTGGAAACCTGACCACCTGAGATTTTTCTGATCCTGTTTCCGTCTGCCACATAAACATTTCCCTGACCGTCTGCGGCTAATCCGGTCGGGCCAAGGAATTCTGCACTCGCCGCGTCTCCGTCTTTGTAACCGGATGTGGAGGTTCCCGCCAGGTGAGAACCCGCTCCGCCTGGTGTTACCATGGTTATTCCATCCTGACCCATGGGATCTGCGCTGTAAATATTTCCCTGGGGATCAATGGCAATTGTTTGCGGGCCATCGATTGTTATATTATTCCCCGGATTGGTTGAAATGAAAGTAGTAGCGACAGCTCCCGGACTAACTTTCTTAATGCTCATGCAGCCAATATCCGCCACATAAATATTGTTCTGGGCATCGGTGCATATAGCAAAAGGGTCCGTAAGAGTTGCCGTATCGCCCGTGCCATTTCCACAGCCTGCCGTCCCAGGTTTTCCCACATAGTTTGAAACTGTTCCAACGGGAGTGACTTTATAAATAAGATAATTATTACTGGATACATAAATGTTTCCCTGGGCGTCCAGGGCAATTCCGGTCGGCCCCGGATTGAAAACATTTGCATTGGCCAGCGTGCTTACAGTTACGGAAGACGTGGAGGTTGCACCGCCGCCGGTTGGGGTACCACCACCATAGGCTGAACCGCTACCGCCTTTACTGCATGCAACAAAAAAAATAAAAATGCTCCCCATGAATGCGAGAACGCATATGATATTAGTTCGCATAATATTCGTTTTATGCTTTTAAAATACGGATAAAGTTCAGTGGTAGTTGCTTAATGGAAGAAGTAATGCTGAACCCTTATTTTGGTTTTGAAAAAAGAAAAAGGGCCAGTGCCATAAGGAAAAAGAGGATGGATAAAATAAGAAAAAGCGATTTTATCCATTTGGTGTTTCGCATACGGCCCATGTCATGACTAGCTTTATTTACTGATCAAAGATGGGATCTGTTAAAAAGACAACTGCCGGATACTCGACAAACACCTGCATTAAATCGTCAAAAAGAGGACCGGAATTACTTGTCCCAGCTTATGACCGCCGCCAACCGGCTATCATCCGACTGTTCAAAATATAACTTTACAGCAATAGAAGCAGCGAGGTCATTGGCAATCTGAAGACCCATACCGGAGCTTTTGCTGTTAACCTGCTTATTAGCCAATAGTTGGTTTAAGTCAATTGATTCCAACCCGCTCGTCTGATTGATAATTTTTATTTTTTGATCATTTGCTACGAGTCGAACAATGCTTCCCTGAGGGCTATGCTTCACTGTATTTTGGAGGAGGTTGCGGATAATGACCGACATGAAATTCTCGTCCGTGTTTTGCAAAAAAGCGCCCGGAATTTCATTGACGATCTTCAGGTTTTTGTCATCTATGGGTTGCTGCAAAAAACTTAGCTCTTTTTCTACGATTTCAGTAATATTTACCCTTGCAAATTGCGGAGTAAAGTGTTGCATCTGGCTTTTACTCCACAATAGCAGATCCTCCATCGTCTCCAATACGTTTTCAGAAGCGGTTTTTAATTGTTCTTCATGCCTTTTCCGGGATTGTTCGCTTAGTAACTCAGGGTTTTCTTTTTGAAGTTGGAGCAGCTGTACAATTTTACTGACGGGAGAACGCAAATCATGCCCTATGATGCCGAAGAGTTTTGCTTTGGTTTCATTGGCCACGGCCAGTTGTCCGTTCAATTCCCCGAGCTGATCGTTTTTCCTGTTCAATATCCTGTTTAGTTTTTCCTTATTGAGATAAATGAAATATAAAAGCAGGGCAATGATACCCAATGCGGCCAGGCCGATGACCAGCAAGAGTCTGGTTCTTGAGGCATTCTGCAATTCCAGTACTCCGAGGCGGTTTTCTTTGTCAAGCGATGCAATCCGCTGTTCCTTTTGATTCGTTTGATATCGCGTTTCCTGGTCAGCAAAATTCGTAGATAATTTTTCTTTTGTTATGGAATCAGTCTGTTCGGCATATTGCTCATAATATGCTAACGCTTCTTTGAGATTGCCTTTACCTTTCTGCGCCAGGGCCATTGTTTTTAAAGCATTTGAATAAAGTTCCTTGTCTAACTGTTTGGCTATGGGTATGGATTGATTCAACAATACAATCGCCTGGTCGAATTTTCCGGTTTCTTCATCATACCGGCCGTTTATCAACTGTGCCTGGAATAAGAGCAACGGAGACCGCACCCTGGCAGCCAGGGTATCTCCTTTATTTATATATGGCAGCGCCCGGCCGGGCTGATGATGATCCAGATAATAGATGGCAATGTTCAGATCGGATGAAACAATTTCAGAAGGAAATATGGGATTATCTTTCGTTTGCTCATTCAGCTTATTATCATAATACAATGCAGAATCAATATTGCCTGAAGTGGTAAATGCCTCTACAAAAGAACTCAGCAAACGGTTGCTCACGTTAGGTGACACGGATGCGAACCTTTCGCCCTGCCTTAGCATGCCGAGGCTTTTGTCCACCATCTGCGTATTAAGGTAAAGTTTGGAAAGCATATCACACTGGATAGCGTAGTCGAATTTCTTTTTCGGATCTTGTGTGGTATCGACTTCTTTTTCCCTCGATTCAAGACTTTTAATGAAATAATCCTGCGCCGTACTGTAATAGGAAATCAGCTGATAATAGCTGCCGAGGGCATAATAACTATCCAGTAAAATGCTTTTATTATGAGTTGTGTCGACAATGGATTGTAAAATATTTTTACACTCTTCTGCTTTTTGCCTTTGCTGCAACTGGAAATTAACAGGTATAAGCGCTACGCAGGCTTTTGTAATCTGCGTGACCAGATGCGCTTCCTGTCCTGCATGCAGGCTTTGATAAAAATAGTACTGGGCACTGTCGAATTTAACCTGGTAATAATAACCAATCGCTGCATAAAAGAAAAATCTGGAGCGGTCTTCCGTGTCACTGGAATTTACCATGGTCAGCCCCTTTATTGCAGCCTGCTGCAAATGAACATAATTATCTTTTAAACCGCGTTGATTGATCCTTAAGGTATCGCAATAGTTCATCCAGGCTCTTATCTTATCCTTATCCGTTTTATAACGGGTCAAATCCGGTTCCTGAGCATTCGAAATGAAATTCAACAATAACAAACCCAAGAGCAGCAATATAAGATTGCGCATATCAGCCTGAATTAAATTTTAGTAATGGTCACATTCAACATCCTAAGTAAAGAAGGGCTTCAAAGCATTCTTGTATAATTTGCCTACAGGTATAACCTGGCCCCGGATACTGACTTTGCTTTTCTCCACAATATCAACCTTTTTGCAGTTTACAGCATAGCTACGATGAATCCGCACAAATAAGTCTGCCGGTAATTTTTCCATTATACCGCTTAGCGTGGTCAGGACAAGGTACTGGTTTGCAGCCGTCTTAATCCGCGTATAATCTTTCATGGCTTCGAGGTACATGATGTCATATATAGATAATTTGTGTTTGTCATGTCCCTGTTTAATCATGATAAATCCTGATTCCTGCTCTCCGTCAAAAGCGAATGCCTTGGTCCTCATTTGGCAAAAATCGATCAGGCGATGGGCGCATCGGGCAAACCGCTCGGCAGAAATGGGTTTGAGCAAATAATCAAATGCATCCAGTTCGTAACTTTCAATGGCAAATTCGGGATGGGAGGTAATGAAGACCGGAAGCATTCCAGCCTTATTTATGGTTTTCATCAGGTCCATCCCGCTCATGTCTGGCATTTCAATATCGAGGAAGATAATGTCGGGATGAAATCGATCAATCATCTCGAATGCTTCAACCGGGTGGGAGCACGAGGCAATTCTCTGAAGAAATGGAAACTTTTTCGCCTCATTTTCAACAGCGATACGGTCAATCTCCTCATCGTCGACAATCAAATATCTCAGGGGAGCATTTAGCATGGTTAGCTAAGGTTTACACCTACTAAGCTACACAAAAATATGATCCCCTAAAATGCGGGGTTTAAGGATCTATTTTACCCGTGTTAGCGACGCAAAACTATACCAACCCTTGCCATCGATTCAGCTTCCGGGTCAGCAAAGCCTCAATTGGCATAAATTTGAAAGCATGAACCTGGAAGCGGAGAAATATCTTCGGCATTATACCGGACGCTGGGCATTAATTCCTGAAGGGGAGTTTTTTTATACCCATTCAGGCTTATTGCAGCCGGTAGTATTTGAAGGGACAAAGGCTATAATCAAGATTTCAAAGCGCAAACAAGAAGACCGGGCTGCGAAGCTGATGCTGTGGTGGCAAGGCGATGGTGCCGCAAAGGTTTTGAGATACGAATACCCGGCTTTATTGATGGAGCGCGCTGCGGGTAATTTGTCTCTTTCGGATATGGCGGCAAATGGAGCGGATGATGAGGCCAGTATTGTTATTTCCCAGGTTGTCGAAAAACTTCATTCACATGAAATGAAAAATTTGCCTGAGCTCATACCCTTGAGTTTGTGGCTAAAAGAGCTTGCAACTGCATCAGAGGCTAATGGCGATTTAATCAGGGAATGCTACGGAATCTCGCAGGCATTGCTCCTTGCACCTACAGAATCCGTGGTATTGCACGGAGATATTCATCATAAAAACATACTGCATTCTCAAATGCATGGTTGGGTAGCTATAGATCCGAAGGGCTTATTAGGCGACCGCGCATTCGATTATGCAAATATTTTTTGTAACCCGGATGAGCAAACGGCCCTGACTCCGGGGCGTCTGGCCAGACAAACAGGAATAATTTCACGGGCTGCAGCACTGGACGCCGGCCGGCTTTTGAAGTGGGTTGCAACATGGGCTGCCTGTTCCGCAATCTGGTCAATGAATGATGGTCAAAATCCGCAGCCCGCTTTAGGCGTGGCCCAACTTGCAATGAATGAGTTGAAAAAATAATTCAGAGTATGTGGAAATACACAGGCGCATTCGTGCTTTTTGATCCCACAGTAACTTCAAGATAAAATGGGCTGGATCCCCCGCCCAGAGGATAACCGCCATAATCAGGAAAACTGACCTGGATGGTATTTATGTTCCAGGAAATGACAGAAGGATCCGGGCTCATGTATGTTTTATTTTGACCCTGATCATAATAGAAGGCTCTGACCGTACTGGCCACGGAAAGGTTGCCAAAAAGAATGCCCGTTATGTTTGCATTTTCGTTTAGGGAAACCGTATCCGGATTTACTGAATTAATTTGAGGATAAAATAAAAACGAATAAATATTACTACTAATGCTGTTCACCGATACAGTCACAGGAGCCGGATTGGGAAGATCATTCGCAGGCGTGTAGCTTGGATTCGCAAGTGTTTCCTGACCGTTACCGTTATCTGAGAAATTGAAACCGGGCACAACCTTACCACCGATCATAACGACAGATATGGCCGGATCAAAATGCTGGCCGTCAATGACAAACGACCCATTGTAGTCGACATTGGTGATTACCGGTGCAGGCCCCAAATAGGTAAATACCGGCCCGGTAACCTGCACATTTCGCACAGTCACGCTAATATTTCCTGTACCTGCACCTGATGGTGCAACGACCAGCATGGTCGTATCTGATGTTTGATTCACAGTGGCAATTGTTCCATTGAACCTAACGGTATCCTCTGTCAAAATAAGACTGAACCCCTTCCCTCTTAATGTAACAAGTGTATTGGCATTGCCACTGTCAGGACTAATAGAAACAAGGGATAATGCATTTTCGGAAAGGGTGGTATTGGTTTTCCTGCAGAAGCAGCATACAAAAGGAATTATCAGGATCAGCAAAACTGCCTTTGTGGTCTTCAGTGGATTCATAATTTTTCTTTTTCAGAGACCGTTATTGTTTTTATATCACTGAGCGCCGATTCCTCCCCACTCTTATAAACTGCTTTGATAGCATATTGATAGTTTCCCGGCATCGTTTTGTCCTCATAGCCCGTATTGCCCCCCGGAATGTTTCCGGCCATTTTCAAACCTTTATTTTCGGTTCCCCTGAACAGGATATAATAACTGATGTCTCCGGCTGGAGCGACCCAATGCATGGTTACAGTGTTTTTATCCTGGGATTTGACCACTTCGAATTTTTTTATCTCGCTTTTGTATCCCTTGCTGTATACATAAACGTGCAATGGAAAGGATTTGCCGGAGTGCAATCCGCTGCTGTCGATTGTTTCAACAGCGTATATATAATCATGTTTCGATACTACGGAACGATCCGTATAGATCGAATCTTTTGGTTTGAATCTGGAAACCGATACCCATTCTCCGGAACTATCCTGTTTCCGGTAGAGGATCTGTTGTGCAATGTCTGCACTTGCACCCGGGTACCATTTTATGATAACTGCGCTATCCGTCACCCGGAATCCTTTGATAATCGCTGCCATGGGCGGAACCTTATCCGGCTTGTTTAAAACCAGCACCGCGGAGGCCGGACTGGGATTCATGGAACGGTCATAAGCAATGACCTTGTAATAGATTTTTTTCGTAAGCGTTTTGAGCGTTATGGAATCTGTAAAAAGACTATCGGTCACAAGGCCACTGGTCAACGGCGTGAATTGGTGGTCTGGCGCGTTGGCAAAAAATATTTTATAACCTGCCAGGTCAGTTTCTTTTCCCCAATTCCAATGAATGGATACATGGCCGTTTGAATCAATTTTACCGGCGAGTCCTATGGGCTGTGCCGGGGCTGTATGATCTTCCACATTCATATAGGCTGGCATGGAACGGCCGGCATTGCCGGCGGTATCCACCGCGGCAACAATATAATAATTCGGTGCATCTGATAAAGGATGATCATCAGTAAAACTGTTCGTCGCAAATGGAAGAAAATCTTTATTTAAAGGCATGAATGGCCCTTTGAGATTTGTGCTTCGCCCAACAACATAACCTTTGAAATCACTTTCCTTTTCCTTCTTGATCCACTGCAGCTGGATGGCACCGCTTCCTTTAATATTTTTGATTGAACTGATTATGGGATAGTGAGGTGCTGTAAGGTCAACGGCATGGGTGACCAGAACGGGAGATGGATCCGAATGATCACCAAATGCATTTATACCTGTAACGCGGTAGTAATAATTTTTATAGTCCTGGGAAACAGAATCATTGAACTCGAGCGGCTTATTTTTATCTTTCCCGGTTTTAAACCCAACAAAAGGAAGCCGGTTCACGCGATTGAATATCTTTCCATCGGATGATTTCTCTATGATAAATCCGGAGAAATTATTCGTTGTGGCATTACTATTCCAATAAAGCCTGATTGTTTTTTCTCCCGCTATTGCGGTTATGGCTGAAAATTTTTGCCGGGAATAAACCCCGGACCCCTGGATCAATATCCTCGCGGTATCTATGGAAACATTTGCCCTGGCTTGTACCGGAACAATCGTATAAAGGTAATATAAATCCTTTCTTATGTGCCTTTCGGTAAAGCGCAATCCCAGGCCTTCTGCGATCGCGGGATCAAGATCGGCCAGGACGAGTGCAAAGCCAAACCGGCTCTGTTGTTCGTTATATTTCTCGGAAATATTATTGAAGGAATTGCCTTGTTTTCCGTTGTCAAACGCAACGGTCTTTGCAAAAACAATCTGGGCCGCAACTGCAGAAAGACTGTCATGCGATGCCTTAAAATAATTACCCCAGGCATCCAGTTTCCAGGGATGAATAACCGTTGATGAGGAATCCACCAGTGCGAAAACATTTTTTTGCCCTTTACTAAAAACCTTCCTTCTCAGCAAAAACCCATCCTTCTGTGAAAGCAGCCAGGATACAGCATTTCCCGGGGCCCACCGAACCACAATGGAATCACCATAATTTTGAGCCTTCGCCCGAAGTGATACGTGCAAACTGTCCGTTTTTTTAGGGGCAGGTGCATGTTTTGCTGTTTTTTTTTGCGCGGAAGCAGCTACTGCGAAGGACAGGAATATAATGGCAAAAAGATATTTCATAGTTATTTTTTATAAATAAGTATCGTCGCTTTAACGGGGCTGGCATCCAGCGCACTGTACGGAATGCCATTAAAGAGATCGGAAACATTTACGTCACCGCTGCCATTGGCCCGCATCAAACCCATGGATCCGGAAACCGGATCATTGAACCGGATATCAGCATTGATATGTGTGGAATAACTCTTAAAATCAACGGGCTGACAACCATTTTGCAGATTGTCTTCAATGCCCTGGAGATTATTGATCTGTTGCTGAAGGAGATTGTACATCTGTTGTTTTGTTTGATCAGATGCCTGGGATGAGCTCATATTTTCCCATTGTTGCTGCTGATCGAGCAGGGTCGCAATTTTATTTTGAATATTGGAAGCGAGCAGAATACGATCGAGCATGACAAAACCGGGAACCTCATAGCGAATGGATACGTCCTGGCAGTCGTTTCCTGAACAACCCTGCAGCAGCTGCCGGTCACCGGGCAATAGTGCTCCCGCAGAAATGGTCGTTTCGCGAATGTAATTGGTTTGATTTTGGGATGGTTTATTCAATGCGTTATAAAGCGGGGCCTGGGTCTGCAACTTACGGATCTGACCTAAACCGTTTGCCGTAAGCCAAAGGCAAATGACCAGTGCCGTTGTTTTTCTGATGAAATTCATTTTTTATAATTTTTTAAACTGGAATTGGCAATTGGTGCTGAAGACACGAATCGCCCCTGAGCCGCGGGAATCTGATCGGGCGTTTCATCAGCATCAATTTCATCTGCCGAGAGCGGCTGGTCGTAACTGATGATCTCTATGGGACGAAGGGGAACGCAATAAATATCATTGGTGCATGCAAGGCCTAACTGTTGAAATTCCTGATAGCTGGTTCCGGCGTTATTTCGTGCGTCGTCCACATTGATTCCGGCATTGAAAAAGGATTGATATACGCAAGGCAGGGCATAATTCCGCAACCAGCTATTGTAATTGGGGTTTTCCTTGAAAACAGTCAGCGGCAGTGAGAAATATACATAAGAACCATTATAATTCCCGCTTACAAAACCCGTGATATCATAACTTTCAAATTTTTCGGTCGCGGAAAGACTGATATTGGGTGAATTTCCCAGACCCTGATAGCCGGTAACCTGTGAGTACGAAATGTGTTTCATTTTGTCGCTCAGGGAATTGAAATGACTGGTCCGGAAATGGTAACTGTAAAGAACTATATCCACGCTTTTGTCGGCAAGTTTGAGGTTATGATTCTGGTTGAATTTGGTGTACTGGGCAGAAACGGCCAATTGCTGGGTTGAAACAGACAAGCCCTTATTCTGCGGCTGACTATTGCTCTGCATCATTCCGGCATATCCAGCGTAGCTGATAGTAGGCCTGCTTTCCGGATTCGCAGCCTGGGATTTGTTCAATGCCGTGATGGCCGAAAGATTCGAATTGAATAATGAATAGTTATCCTGGGCAGATAATTTCTTGCGTTTGATAATTTCGACGCGTACCACACAGTCGTTGGGCAGCGTAGGAATATCGAACTTAAGGAAATGTCCGCTGCCAGTATTGATTGGTTTTTCAAAGCTGCCTATTGCGCTGTGATTTTTAACTGCAGTAAATCGTGCCACCAGCGAGAATTTTTCGGAGGGATCGCTGACACAACTGTAATTTTTATCGAGGATGATCGCTCCCTGTTTAGATTCACCCTGGAGAAAATACCGTTGGTTTGGAAATGGAAAAGCTCCGAGACGGCTGCGAGGGTCAGAAATCAGGGCATCGGGATTGCAATCTCCCGTTTTAAAGCCGGCTGACTGGTTTTGCTCCACGATCGCCCCTTTGTAGTAAGAATCGTTCCACTGGCCGTTTGTCAATTGCTGCGCTTTTACCGTAACGGAAAATGCATATTGCGTTTGCGCCTGGAAAGCGTCATCAGGACTCATATCCAGGGTCTTGTTGTCCTGATCCTCAAATACCGGGTAACTTTTTTGGTCAGTGTAGGATGCGTATAACTGACCTGTTGACTGGTTGGTAACTGTACAATTTTCAATGACCAGCTTATAGCTATTGACCTGCTGATTGCCATTGTCGTCCGTGACCACCAGATCGAATTGTTTTTCTGCAGGATAATTGAACAATACCTGGGTAACCGTATTTATCGGGACGTTTGTCGATTGATCCGCAGGTTTGAGTTCCTGGATCAACGGGAGACTGAACACCTGTTGTTCAGGAACACATTTGTCTCCGAAAGCGACATGGAAATTTATGCTTCCGCTAACTGCGCCGTCCAATACGTTGTAGCTGAATGTAGCGTAGCCGTCGAACCAATTCGGATTTGGCAATCCTCCTCTTAAAAGCAGGCTCGCATCTATATCCAGGGCCTTCACTCTTCCGGAATAAAACCAAAGGTCCACCTGAACTCCAAACTCTCCGTTCAGACCTGCATAAACCTGACCGAGTCCGTACCATCCATTTATTCCTGGCGGATTTATGCTTCCGTTACAACCTTGAGTATAATGGGCAAGGCTGATATCGAATCCCAGACCCGCTTTGATACTCAGGTAAAAGATCAGGTAGTCAAATTCATGCGAGAATTTAAATTCTGCTCCGAAAACGAGTCCCCCGGCATCGGGGTTATAGTCCAGTTTCTGATATCCGCTCAATTGGGATACATCCACCAGGTCGGGATCCGGATCAGGAATGGCCGCATTAATTTGATTGCCTGCCATGAAGTAAGCGCTGAAATTAAACAGGTTCATAACATTTATGCTTATGCGCTTAGAAGGATCCGGCTCACCCATTTTGATATAGTAGTTATTATTTCCAACATCAGCCATGAGATCGAACCATCCGTTGCCATTCATAACGCTTCCGTCACCAGGAAAACTTACCGACATGGCGCCATTGATATCATATACTTTATCGGCAATACCGATATGCCAGTTAATGATCCCCTGTATAGGGGAGTTGGTATCGTCGCTGCCTGTGGGCAGGGATGTCATCAACAGGGCATAAACGCTGCCGTCAATAGAGCTTACGCTGAAACTGCCGGCGGTGCTGAAGGTCATTCCAATCTCCCCGAAACCGGAAAAAATGTACCCGTCACTTGAGCAAATGCCAATTTTTGCTTTGAAGCCGAAACTCCCTTTCTGAGGTTTAAATGCATTTACCTGATATTGGTTCAGGTTTTTAAAATAGTCCGCTTTCTCCACAGCTTCATTGTTTGCCGTTCTCATCATGTTATAATAGGCGCCTCCCCCGAAACCATTGATACTGATGCCGGGCCCGACCACAATTGCAGGATTGAATTTCAAAAAAGCATCAAAATACCAATAGTTAAATGGACTATTCCCGAATTTGACATTGGATGTTACTTCCATGGCATCAAGCCCGGCAAATGAAGCGTCAAGAAATCCCTGAATGCCGTCGCCAAATGTGGGGTCGTCGTGGAAGAATGCGAGGTATCCTTCTTTAATGGTAACAATACCCGCCAAACCCCCTGATACTTTTACTGAGTCCAGCTCAATATCAGTTTTTTGCCATAAAGGACGGCTGCCGGATAAGATATTGGCTTTCACCGTCAATGTTGTAGTTGCCGATGGAAGCAGGTCATTGCTGAGATCACTCAGGTTTAATCCGAAATCAAATTGCAATCCGGCCTCAGAGCCGGTTATAACAGGATGAATATTGGTAATGCTGATTGGAAATCCGGAAATGAAATGTTGCGGAGAGGCAAAACCTGCGGTCGCGTTCTGGACTGTTACATAGGGCGCCTGTGTTTGAATTACGAGGTGTTCAACATCCACAAGGTCAATGCCCACTTTAAATCCTTCAATATTTCCTTCCAGGCTTAATTTGCCCGATAAATCTGCCGATGCAACCGTGCTGTTCGTTGCATTATTATTGGTGACCAGGATACTGCAATTGCTCAGGTCAATATGGGCCCACCAGGCTGAAAAATCGATATCATTAGTCTGCTGGGCAATGAACTGGTAAGTTAAACCGCCGCCGCTTCCGGAAGAAGATAACGTGCATGAGTAACCGATCTGACTCTGGGTATTTGTTTTGTCTGAAAAAGGCAATATCAGCTTGCCGGAAAGGCCGCCGGTTTTGTAAGCCGAGTTCAATAGTTTGATACTGATCTGATCCACCGAACAATACCATCCGCCCAGTGACCCATTGTCCAGGCTCAATACATTATTTGCACTGACAATTCCCGTGATCCCGTCTTTGTCGAGCACAAGATTCGTTGCTGCAATGGTCAGATTCGGGCTCCCTGACTGAATACTTTTAACTATGGCAGGCAGGCTCACGGTAATGGATGGAATGTAAAAGCCTGTCCACAGCGCATTCCCAATCTCGGCATTTTTTTCACTGAGATCGGGATCAGAAAACGAAGAAGGCATACCGGTTGGATTCCGTAATGTGGAATGATCGTACATCGCACCATTATTCAGCGTAAAGAGCACGCCGTCCAGCGAACCAATCTTAAATGGATCCATAGTAACGGTAGCCGTCCAGTCACTCCAGCTTGTGGCATCCGCATCTAAAACTGCCTTTTCTGTGGAACCATTTGCTTCTGTAAGCTGGGATGATGGGAAGGAATATTCAGCTTTAATATGGAATTGCTTGATGGAACCGCCTGATAGCAACACAAAGGTGCCGGGTTCGGCATTCGATACAAAGCTTTTGAAATTCAGGTTAATGGCGGGGACCTGGAAATCCTGGCCTAACACGAATAAGGCATCCCCGCACATGGGCGATCCGCTGCTGAAGCAAACATTTTTTGCCAGTAGGGAAAGGACGTTATTTGCATCTGCGAGTTGTACCACCGCGATGGCATCATAGGCTGCCTGCTGCGGTGTAATGGTCAGGCCGATAACGCCAAGATTTACTGCGTCGGGCAATCCGATCTGCTTCAGTCCGAAAGGAAGCGGCAAACCAGCGCCATTCTTTATCGCATCAATATTGTAATTCTTTATTTGATCAAGGAATGCATTGTAGTTATCTGTCGAAACAGATGGTGCTCCCCCATTGTTCAGAAAGTTGAATCCATTGGCCATGGCTCCCGTTGTTGTACCGGCAATTGCGATTCCATCCTTATTTACAATGATATTCTGAAATGTGATATCGATCGGGACATTATTAAACAGCACAGTTCCCGAACCAGAAACCGTTGCCCCATTGGGCGGATTAAGCGTGCCTATTTTAATTGGAAGAGAAGCCATCGTAAAGCTGCCCCCGTTCTTTAATGATTGATTATTGTTGGTTTTATCGAGTGAAGAAATATCGGTCTTGCAGGTGCAACTGAAATTACCACTTAACACATTTTGTACCGGCCCGGATACTATGGCGGGGGGCGGAGCGGCAACACTTCCGTAGGTAAAAACAGACATCTGGCTGCGGCCATTGTTTTCAAAAACAGTTTTTCCATTCAGGTCCCGGGCCTGAACCATAATCGCATAACGACTTCCTAAATCGAGCTGGAACAGAGACTGGTTGGTGAATTGGAAATTGTTTATCTGTAGGTTAGATTGTTTAAGAAAAATTCCTGCGCCGTATTGAATGGCGTTGTTTAAGGACGTATTGGGATCTTCATCAGGTACAACCTTGACCATGTAGAGGTCGTAGACCAGTGCAGCGCCCTGCATATTTCCTACCGGCCTGGTCCAGGTCATATTAATATTTTGGTTGGGTGTAGCAGTAACACTTGCGTCTGGCATTGGAGAAAGAATCACCGGAGGCACGACATAGCCTACATTATAAGCAAAGCAGGATCCGGCAGCCTGTGGATCGCTGACGGGGGTATAATTGCCGTTCGCATTGCGTGTGTAGGCATAAATACAAAAAGAATAAAACCCTTCCGGGATCATTCCAAACTGGAAAAGATTGGAATACGCCTGGTTATTCAGATTGGTTTGCAGGTTGTTGACGTCCAGGTAATTTCCGTCTATCTGGTTGCCCTGAACAACGATGGTCTGCAATCCCGGCACGTGGATCGGCACGTTAGTGAAAACATTGGGCTTGGTCTGGATATACTGGCCCCGGTCATTTTGAAGACTCCCACGCAGGTAAACATCCATGGGCGACTGGGATTGATTTGTAAATGAAATAACCGGCTTGGTTTTATAATCGTCAATAAAAGCGGAGTAAGGGGGAATCAGTTGAACATTTACACGGATGGGGTAAACCTGGCCTCTCGCCACGCCACAGCACGCGAAGCATATGGAATAAAAAAATAATTTGCGCAGGATGAGTTTCATCATTGTTATATTAAAACGTTATACTATACCTGGTTGAAAACATGAGTTGGCGGCTTGACGAATTTGCCGTGTTATTATTCTTCATATCTGTATAGTTGAGGGTTAGTTGCAGAGCTTGTTTGCTGCGGAGAACAAATCCGACCGAAGGATTCAGGGATATTGTTGTGCCAGTTGAACTATGGTTAAGTGAACTTGCGAAATAGCCGCCGAACAAGGAGAGGTTCAGGGACTTTACCCATGATTTCTTATCCTGCTCCTTGTTATGGATAATATTTTTGCTGATTCCCAGATTGTAACCCAGGGTGGCTGTTGTATTTCCGGTCAGGATAGTATTAAAATAATTCAGCGTGTTGGTGATATTGAAATTTGATTTGGGAAAAATCAGGGAATAAATCAGGCTGCTCATGGTGGAAGTAAAATCCTCATCACTTTGAGCGGCGTTGTTATTGTGCAAAAGCTGAAAATCAGACTGCAGGGTTAAAGAGTGCTGGACATTTTCTCCGTTTATAAAAACATGGGGGGACACGGAGATGGATTGGTTTACTTCGCTGATGCGAACGGAATCATACCGGATAATCGCTGAAGGATTTGTGAATTGCGGAATAATTTGCTCCGAAATGCCATAGTTGGAATAATTAATATCCAGGCCAAATGCAGAGGAGGGGGAAATATTCAGGCCAATATTTCCGATGGTTCGCTTGGAGGGGTTGGCGGCTGTTTTGGCCAGGTTATTGTCCTGAAACCCGATACTGGATTGAAGATGCAATTTATTTTTAAGAAAGCTATAATTGAACCCGACGGTATATTGCTCAATATCCGTTTGCATATAAAAAGCTCCCATTGACTGATAGTTGGGATCCACTCGCCTGTATTTTAAATTGAAATTCCCCGATTTGAGCTGGTAGTTCATGCTGGCTTCGCCGGCAAATGAAATGCGTGAACTGGTAACCGGCGTAAATGCGGCCAGTTTGGCGAGGCTATTGCCCGTCATCAGGGAATCACTGTTGAGATTACCCGTGAAATAACTCGCTGCTGCTTCTGCCTTGAAAACGAGGGCATTCAAAATCGTGATCTGTCCGTTTAAACCCAAAACCTGATTGGCGGCGGGTTTTGCCTGTACTGAATCTGCCAGGAGTTTGGAGATGGAATTGCTGTCATCCTTTGCCTGCAAATAAGAAAATTCAAGAAAATTGGCTGATGAACCATATCCTAGTTTTGCGGCAAATCCTGTCCTCTTGTATAATGGCGTATTGTTGTTTAAATTATTGTACAGGGAAATATCAGTTACAGCATCATTAAACTTCCCATAGATGAAGGCTGCTCTGAATTTTCCGGGCGTAAGTTCAATTCCGGCCCCGAAAATTTGCTGACCGCTTAGCGTAAACTGCGAAAAATTCAACGAACGCCAGCCGAGATCCAGCTTAATCCATTTGTAGCTTGGGCTTAGTCCAAAGCGGTTAAATGGCGTATTAAAGCTTTTATTCTGACTCGCTATCATGATATTTACCGGAATTGCATAACCGTAAATGGACAGGACAGGATTGGCTTGCAGAAAATAAGCCGGGTTGCTGCCAAATGATGTTGAAGATGAAGAGTCTCCGGATTTAGGGAAGCTGGTATAATAATTCAAACCTGCTGAAATATTCCCATGCAAAGCGATGGGTGCACTCTTCTTAAGATTTTGAATATCCTGCGCATACGCCGAAGCCATAATGAAAAAATAAAAACCAATAAATAATATTCTGTATAACATACATTGTATTATTTATTTCAAGGTGTATCTCGCCGCGATCCCGAAATTTCCAAAATAAAAATTGTCGTAATAGGTATACGGCTTGATAATACCTATAGTCGGTCTGATATCTGCTGAAACATCCAGGGGAATATTTTCGAATTTGTAATCGGCACCTGCAGTCGGGAATACACCCAGACCAAAACCCTTATAGTCGCTATAGCTGGAAAAAGTGTTAAATGCCGTAGCGCCTGCGCCGATAAACCATCGGAGACCCTTTACAGGTGGAATATCAAAATGGTATTGATAGCTCAGGGATGCTGAAACATTAAACCAGCTGAACCCGTAATAGCCATAATTCCTGAATCCGATATTCGCCTCAAGAGCTCCGGGACTGTCACCGATAAATGTTTTGAGGGATGCTGCAATCAGGTCGTAATACCCTCCGCCGACCCTTAAACCGACCGCAGTCTTGTAGGTGTTTTGAGACCGGCCAACAAAGCATATGGAGGTAAGTGCAATGACTAAATAGATTGCTTTTTTCATGACGGTTGTTTTAATTTATTTTTATTCGGAATGGTTAGGCTTTCAACATTTATTTCAGGACGATTTTTCTAATCACGTTGTTGCCATAATCAGCGACATACAGATTCCCATCTGTATTGAAGCAAAGATTGGTTGGTTGTGAAAACATGGCTACACTGCCATCCCCGTCCTTGTAACCTCCTACTCCGGTTCCGGCAACTGTCGTGACCACACCTGCAGGAGTAACCATTCTTATTGCACTATTATACACGTCGGCCACATAAATATTTCCTTTCGAATCCACGCATAATCCCATAGCGCCACCAAACTGAGCATTGGCGCCAGTGCCATCAGTGAATCCGATATTTTGATTTCCGGCAATTGTAGTAACCTGGCCGCCTGAGATTTTTCTTATACGGTGACCGTCTGCCACATACACATTTCCATTTCCGTCGGCGCACATACCGGAGGGTCCCATAAATTCTGCACTGGCTACCGGACCATCTTTATAACCAGTAGTGCCGTCACCCGCCAGTAAAGTGGCAGCGCCCTGAGGAGATATCTTCGCGAGATTTTCTTCTCCCAATTCATCGCCCACATAGATATTTCCTTGTGGATCGGATCCGACCGTTTGAGGACTGGCCAGCGAAACGCCTTGTGTGGAATTACCCGCACAGAAAACCGATACTACTCCGGCTGATGAAATCCGTTTAATACCGGAACATGAATAATCTGCCACATAAATATTATCCTGGGCATCTGAGCAGACTTCATAAGGAAAAGTAAAACTCGCTGAAGTTCCCGTACCTGTTTCACAACCCGGTACTCCGTTTCCTGCAAAAGTGGAAACTGTTCCGGCGGGAGTAATTTTCACAACAATGGAACCATTTGCTTCCGATACATAGATATTGCCTTTTGAATCGGACGTAATGCCGGTCGGAGGCCAGGTGAAAGGACTCGACGTAGCACTTCCAACAAATGTGGAAACATTTCCCGGGGTATTGTTGGATGAGTCGCCTGTTCCTCCGGAGCCATTGCCTGTACTGCCACTGCTGTTACTCTTTTTACATGAGTAGACGCTTATCAGCGCCAGGGCCAGATAAATCAATTTTTTCATTGTCTTTGGTTATTTAAATATTTATTTTTTGTTCAAAAATTTATTTCAGCTTTCTACTTCAGGCTTATTTTGCGTACAACGTTGTTACCTGCATCTGCTATAAAAATATTTTTGCCTGATGCATCCACTGCTATGCCTTCCAGGTCAAATTCTGCGCTTCCTGTTGCTCCGTTAACCAGGCCCTGATTACCGTTGCCGGCAAGGGTGGACACATCCCCTGCAGGGGTAATTTCCCTGACGCGGTCGTCCTCTTCATCAACTTCATATACATTTCCGGATGCATCCACCGCCACTCCATAGGGATATTCAAATTCGGCTGTGGCTCCTGGTCCGTCCTTATATCCCTGGGTACCATCGCCGGCAAGTGTGGATACAGTTCCGTCGGGCGTAATTTTCCGGACCGCATAATTCTGGGAGTCGGAAACGTAGACGTTGCCCGATGCATCCACCGCTATTCCATTGGGAAAATGAAACTGTGCTGAAGAACCCGGGCCATCCGTCAGCCCATATCCGTTGCTTCCAGCCAATGTAGATACTACACCGGCTGCTGTAATTTTCCGGATGCGCTCGTTGCTGAGATCGGCGACGTAGAGGTTTCCTGAACCATCTACCGCTATGGCCGTAGGTGCATCAAACTGAGCCTGAGTGCCCGTTCCGTCAACATAACCCGCGTAGCCATTTCCGGCCACCGTGGTCACTACACCGGCTGGAGTAATTTTCCGGATATCATTATTATTATAATCACACACATATACATTGCCCGATCCATCTACAGCAACACTTCTTGGCTGCGTAAACTGGGCAGCGGTTCCGGTGCCGTCTGCTGTACCGGATGTTCCGCTTCCTGCCAGTGTGGAAACTGTTCCATCGGACGCAATTTTCCGGATGCGGTTATTGGCATAGTCAGCAACATATACGTTTCCCGCATTATCCACGGCAACACTTACGGGACCGTCAAACTCTGCGGTAGTAGCCGTGCCATCAGCAAATCCTTCGGTTCCGTTTCCGGCATAGGTAGATACTGCACCGTTTCCACCATTCGATCCGGATCCGGAAGTGCCGGAGTTTGTTTTCTTGCAGGAGAGAAAGAAAAAGGCAGTTGAGGCAAACATCAGAATGATCGACAAATTATTCTTACGCATAATATTTAGATTTAAGTAAGGTTAATAGTTACCTGGCCAAAGATGGGGCTATATAAAAAATGCCCTGCGCAAACTCGACGAACATCTTTTTTAAGTCGACAGACGACTCACATGGTCCGATGCGTAGGCGGATAGGCCATACCATTTAAGTGGAAGGCAAAAGGCCCGGGTTCCGGGGAGACTCTGCATGGGCCTGCCAGGTTATGAAATGATAGAAAATGCCTGAGTTATCCGGAAGGACAGGGAAATAATTTACTTTTAATAAGTGATGCCGTGATTAATATTTTTCTTAATTATATGCAATATGATGATCTCACATCTTTCGCAAGGAGCAAGAGCGGTACACTACCCGGCAGACCGTCGTCCATTTATGGCAATTAAGCCATATATGATGATTATTTTCGGAACACTGATTTTCTTTTCTGTTGCCATTGCATGGTTTCAATACCTCTTCTCTGGGTTACCGGTTGATCCTTCAACATTATTTCAAACGATATCAGCTACTGATCCTACAGGATTTCCGGTTTGGATAAGCCTTAGCCATTGGGTGAATTTTATTTTCCTTACGTTGATCATAAGAAGCGGGCTTTCTATATTGGTCGATCATCCCCGCCTGTATTGGAACAATGGCTGCACACCCGGAACAGAATGGATACGGCTTACACCATTAAAAGTGCCAAAGGATAAAATGTGGACAGCCAAGGAAGATTCACGTTACATCAGCCCGGTATTGGGATTACCTGGCTACCGCCATACGATAGGCATTGCAAGAGTTTGGCATTTCCTCACAGTTCCCTTTTTCATTCTGAATGGAATTATTTTTATTTTTTTATTATTTTATACCAATCAGTGGAAACGGCTGGTTCCCGTATCCTGGAAAATACTACCTGACTCCTGGTCAGTTTTTGTTCATTACATTACTTTTCATTTCCCGGCGGAGCCAAACGGTTTCTATCACTTTAATGCACTGCAGCAGCTCTCCTATTTTGGGGTGGTATTTATACTCGCTCCCCTCGCTATGCTTACCGGCATGGCTATGTCCCCTGCAATCGAAAACCGGTTTCACTGGTTTCCGAAATTATTCGGCAATCGGCAGAGTGCCCGTTCCATCCACTTTATGGTCATGGTTTGCTATTTGTTCTTTATCGTTATTCACGTTACCCTGGTGGCAACGACCGGATTAATAAGGAATATGAACCATATCGTGATGGGAAACGATAAAACGAATAATTCCTCAGGACTATGCATTGGAATAGCTATTGTACTGTTCACTACTGCCTTGTGCTTTCTTGCCTATTGGCTTTCCTGGAATCGCCAGCGCTCACTTCAATACGTCCAGGCGTCTATTAATGGAACACTCTGGCGCTCTACTATAAATATTTTTAAGCCGCGTCCTTATTACAATAAGAAAGACATATCAGCTTATTTTTGGCCCAATGGGAAAATGCCATCCTCAGAAATCTGGAAAAAACTGGCGGAAAATAACTTTAAAGACTATAAGCTTAAAATTGGCGGATTGGTTGATAAGCCTGTTGAATTATCCCTGGATGAACTTAAAAACCTGGGAAAGGAACAAAATATTACAATGCACAATTGCATTCAGGGATGGACGGGAATAGCAGAATGGGGCGGCATTCCGATTAGTAAGATTGTGGAAATCGTAAAACCTCATTTTTCTGTTACAACCGTTGCTTTTTATTCTTTTGGAGAGGGCCTTTACGGTGGAGTTTATTATGATACAAATACCCTGGATAATTGTCTGAAACCTCAATCCATTCTTGCCTGGGAAATGAATTACAAACCAATCCCTCTGGAACATGGTGCTCCAATAAGACTTCGAATCGAAAATCAGCTGGGATATAAAATGGTTAAATGGATAGCTTCCATTGAATTTTTGGAAACCCATAAACGTATTGGAAAGGGCTTCGGCGGTAAAAATGAGGACGAGGAATATTTTGATTTGCTTGCCGATACTTAAAGATGAGAAAACCGGATTCCCTCTGGATAGAATTAAATTAGTATAATATAAACTCCCCGTTATGAATAAAAAATGGATACTTACAATTGTTTTACTATCGGGTATTTTTTTCGCGAAGGGCCAGCGCGTAGGTTCAACAGCAGAATACATTAAAACCCTTACTGCGGACTGGAAGGGAGAGCGCTTTCCCGACGGGAGGCCGAAAATTCCCGATGCGATCCTCGAAAGATTGAAAAATGTATCCATGGAAGATGCCTGGGGCGTATTGCGAAACAAAGGATACCAGAATCAGTATGAAGGAGACTGGATCGTCATTCAACCTGATAGTGTGATGACCGGAAGAGTGGTTACGGCTCAATACCTGCCTTCCAGACCGGATCTGATCAAAGTAGTGAAGGAAGAAGGCAAAGCCGAAAACCGCGCGCAGCAGGGCGGAACTAATTCCTGGCCGATCGATATTTTAGTTCCCGGAGATGTGTACGTAGCTGATGGTTATGGAAAAATTGCGGACGGAACACTGATCGGCGATAACCTTGGTAATTCCATTTATGCAAAATCATTGAGGGGCGTTATTTTTTATGGGTCTGTCAGAGACATGGCCGGCCTATCAGAGATCAAGGGCTTTAATGGTTGGATAAAAGGTTCGGACCCTTCCTATATCCAGCAAATGATGCTTACAACCATCAATGCTCCGATACGAATAGGCCGGGCTGTGGTATTGCCCGGTGATGCGGTTCTTGCAAATAAATATGGTACCATTTTTATTCCGGCTGCTTTGGTGGAAGAGCTGGTGCTCACTTCAGAAGTCACTGCACTGCGGGATGAATTCGGTCATCAGCGCTTGCGCGAAAAAAAATACCTGGCCGGTCAGATCGATAGCCAATGGTCCGAAGAAATCAAAAAAGATTTCCTGGACTGGTTAAAAAACTATCCGGGTAAATTACCCATGACCAAAACGGAATTGGATAATTACCTGAAGGAACGCAATTATTAACGGCAGGAAAAATTAAGAATTGTTTTTACAATCATTAAAAACTCATCATTATGAATCCAATTTTAAGAAAGATAACAGAAGGCAACATGCAAATGGCAAAAGCGGAAGCGGATGCAAATTTAAAAGAGATGAATCATCATGCCACAGGCAGTGACCGCCGCAGCTTCCTCAGGAAGACCGCTCTTGGAGGAATATCCCTGACAGGATTGATGGGCCTTTCATTTGAGGATGCGATAGCCCGTACAACTTCAAAGGTCAGTCGCACTTCCAGTCCATCTGATTTGAAGATTACTGATCTGCGTTATGCCTTAACAACAGTTCTTGGTGGCACAGCTATCATCCGCATAGATACCAATCAGGGCATTTACGGACTGGGTGAAGTGCGGGACGGAGCAGATCCGCGTTATGCGCTGATGCTTAAAAGCCGCATACTCGGGCAAAATCCATGCAACGTGGAAATGATTTTCAAATCGATCAAACAGTTTGGTGGCCCCGCCCGGCAGGCAGGCGGTGTATGTGCTGTAGAAATAGCGCTATGGGATTTATGCGGCAAGGCATACAATGTTCCTGCGTGGCAATTATTGGGAGGAAGGTATCGTGATAAGATAAGAATTTATGCAGATACACCTGAAGCCAATTCTCCCGAAGAACAGTTGAAACTAATAAAATATCGCACGGAGCAGCAGGGATTCACCTGGTTGAAAATGGATGTGGGAATTGAAGAAATTGCGAAAATACCCGGGACGCTGGTCAATCCGAAGTTCTGGGAAAATTCAAATGGCGGACTTCAGCAGTATGGCAACCTGGATAATCCCATGTCCTACGGAAGTGCCCGTCACCCTTTCACCCAGATACAGATTACAGATAAAGGCCTTGCCGAATTGTCAAAGATCGTCGAGACCGTGCGAAATATGGTAGGTTATGATATTCCGCTATCGTCTGATCATTTCGGACATTTCGATTTAAACAACGGCATACGCCTGGGAAAAGCCCTTGAAAAATACAGGTTAGCCTGGATGGAAGATATTATATCCTGGGAATTCCCGGAACAATGGAAAACGATAACAGATGCGATAGAAACTCCGACTAATACGGGGGAAGATATTTACCTGCTCAAAAACTTTAAGCCTCTGATTGATATTCATGCAACTGATATCGTTCATCCTGACCTGGTCTCTGCAGGAGGATTGCTGGAAACAAAGCGAATTGGCGATTACGCAGAGGAGCATGGAGTTGCGATGGCCATGCATCAGGCAGGCACACCGGTTTCATTTATGGCCAACGTTCATTGTGCCGCAGCAACACAGAATTTCTTGGCACTGGAACATCATTCCATAGATCTGCCCTGGTGGGAAGGACTGGTAAAAACAACAGATGGCAGGGAATTGATTACGAAAGGTTTTGCCAACCTTCCCCTTTCTGCACCAGGACTGGGCATTGAGCTTAACGAAGAAGAAGTGCAAAAGCATTTAAGCCCGAAGGATAAAAGTTTTTTTGCACCGACGGACGAATGGAACGAAAGGCGATCACATGACAGAACATTCAGTTAATGAAGATAGAAATTATTTTTTTTGTCACCGTCATTTCAATTGTGACCGGATGTACAAATTTCGGATCATCTGTAAATGCCGCCAAAGACTATCCGGTTTATGGTGGCAATAAGGCCGGCAACAGGCATTCATCATTAGATCAGATCAATACGGGGAATGTTCAGAAATTAAAGCCGGCCTGGATCTATAACTCCAGTGAAACGGCAACCGGAAATGAATCCATGACGAATGGATCCATGGGAATTCAATGCCAGCCCATCGTGGTGAAGGGCATACTTTATGGTACAACTCCGGATCTCGGCTTATTTGCTTTGGATGCCGGCACGGGCGTGCAAATCTGGAAGTTTCAACCTTTAAGGGACAACCGGAAATTCAGTATGATCAATAGCAACCGGGGTGTCGTGTTTTGGGAAAACGGGAATGATAAGCGTATTCTGTATTCGTCGGGTTCCGTGCTTTATGCCATCCAGGCTGAAAACGGGAAACCGGTAAAAGATTTTGGCAAAAACGGAATGGTGGATCTGCACGAAGGACTATCAACAAACGATGATCATGACGCAGATGATTTGTCCGTCACTGCCAACACGCCGGGAATTGTTTATAAGAATACGCTGATCATCGGTTCAAGCCTGTCAGAATCCGGTGATGCTGCACCGGGTCATGTGCGCGGCTTTGATATACCTGGAGGAAAATTGAAGTGGGTATTCCATACGGTTCCCCGGCCAGGAGAATTGGGCTACGATACCTGGCCAAAAGATGCATATAAAAGAATCGGGGCCGCAAACAATTGGGGCGGATTGGCCGTGGATGAAAAACGGGGGACAGTTTATTTTGGAACAGGCTCGCCTTCTTCTGATTTTTATGGCGGAGAGCGTGAGGGCGCAAATCTGTTTGCGAATTCCATTGTGGCTCTTGATGCCGAAACAGGAAAACTGAAATGGTATTATCAAACGATACATCATGATCTATGGGACAGGGATATCCCCTGCCCTCCCAACCTGGCGACAATAAAATTTGAAGGGAAAATGAGAGATGTGGTTGTTCAGGCAACCAAGGATGGATTGATTTATGTGTTGGATCGTGATAACGGAACTTCTCTTTTCCCGGTTGAAGAGCGTCCTGTTCCGGTGCATGGATTACGAGGCGAGCACCCCTGGCCGGTACAGAAATTCCCGATCAAACCAGTTCCGCTTTCTCACCAGTTATTTACGGAAGCGGACATTACCGATCTTTCGCCGGAAGCGCATGATTATGTACTTAAACAATTCCGGCAATTCCGCTCGGATAATAAGTTTACAGCTCCTGATACGGTGGGAACCTTACTTTTCGGATATAGCGGAGGAGCCGAATGGGGTGGAAATGCCATTGACAAGAATGGGATACTTTATCAAAATGCCAACGATGATCCATGGATCGTACAAATGATCGATACGGCAACACGAAATAAAGAAATCGCAAAGGTTTCCCATGGAAATGCATTGTATATTATGAATTGTTCATCCTGTCACGGTCAGGACAGAAGAGGAACTGGTTCGGAATTTCCCAGCCTGGTTGATATTAGGAAGAAAAGGTCCGCCGGCGAGATCAAAACAATTTTAAAAACGGGAGGAGGAAGAATGCCATCCTTCCAGCGATTGTCGGATCAGGATCAGGACGCCATTGCCGGGTTTTTATTAAATCCCGGGGAAGGCGGAGAAACAGAAACGGTCTATGAAAAAAATACAGCAGGCGGATCAGTACCAGTTAAGAAAAAAGAATTTGGATTCAAGCCTGCTTTCGTGAATAAGTCATGGAGAAAGTTAACAGATCCGCAAGGGTATCCCGGAGTGAAACCTCCCTGGGGCACACTCAATGCGATTAACCTCAGCACCGGGGAATATATTTGGCGCGTTCCTTTAGGCGAATATGCGGAACTGACCAGGAAAGGAATTCCGGTAACGGGCACTGAAAATTATGGCGGGCCCCTGGTAACTGACGGAGGTTTGGTATTTATAGCGGCCACGCGAGATGATGAGATCCGGGCATTTGATAAGAAAACAGGTAAGGTATTATGGGAATACCGGCTTCCTGCCGGCGGTTTTGCTACGCCGATTACCTATGAAGTGAGCGGAAAGCAATATGTCGTCATTGCTGCCGGTGGTGGAAGGGGTCAGAAGGGGGGCGGCAATTACATTGCATTTGCACTTTAAAAAATGATATATATGAAAGATAATCGCCGGGACTTTCTTAAGAAATCAGCATCTCTTGCTGCGTGCATTTCCATAGGAGGATTGGCCGGTTCTGCCATTCCCGGGCCATCTACTCCGAAGAGAAAAAAGACTATTGCATCAAGGGCGACTGATTTTATCAGGGATGGAGGAATGCAGATGTCACTCGCTTATTTCTGGGGCCTGGAACCGCATAAAATAGCATTGGCAAAGCAGATGGATGTTCTGGGTGCTGTTGGCGGAATCAATACGGGCATGACCGAATTAAAAAATGTAAATCCATGGGATTATGATTCAATCATGGCAGTTAAAGAAGTGTGGAATAAACAAGGATTGAAATTTAATGTAGTGGAAGGACCTCCTTCGCTTGGAGAGAAAACAAAACTTGGCCTTGAAGGCAGGGACGAAGAAATTTCAAACTTCATCAATTTTATGAGAAACCTGTCCAGGGCCGGCATTGAAGTAATTTGCTACAACTGGATGCCTGTTATCGGTTGGTACAGGACTAACAAAGCCAAGCCGGGCCGTGGAGGTGCCCTGGTAACTGCCTTTGACAATGATGATTTAAAAGGAGAGCCCGTGACCCAATATGGTGAAGTTTCAAAAGAAAAATTATGGAGCAACCTCGAATATTTTCTCAAAGCCGTGGTTCCGGAAGCAGAAAAGTATGGTATCAAACTGGCCATGCATCCGGATGATCCGCAGGTAGACGAGATCAAAGGTATTTCGCGGATCATGACGACAGTTGACAACTTCAAACGCATGCTGGACATCTACCCAAGTTCCAGCAACGGGATAACGATGTGCCAGGGCAATTTCTCCCTGATGGGAGCCGATATTCCGACCATTGTCCGGGATTTCGGAAAACGGAAGGTTATTCATTTTGTTCATTTCCGTAATGTGAGAGGGGGAAAATTTAAGTTTGATGAATGCTTTCACGACGAAGGGCAAATTGATATGAGTGAGGCCATGCAGGCCTATTATGATATCGGGTTCAAAGGTCCTATTCGCCCGGATCATGTGCCCACTATGGACGGGGACAGCAATGAAAAAGCCGGTTACAGCACCATTGGAACTTTATATGCGTGCGGGTATATCAGGGGACTTATCGAAGCGGTGGCAATGAAAAATAGATAAGATGGATTCGTGCAGGTTTTAAATTGAATTCAAGTTTCTGACATGGCTGAAACGATTGCTAAGCGTCGCTGGTTCCGTTTGATACCAGTAGCCTTTATTACTTATAGTCTCGCTTACCTGGACCGGGCAAATTTTGGATTTGCAGCTGCGGGCGGAATGGCAGATGATTTACACATAAGCGCCGCCATGTCCTCTCTGTTAGGATCATTGTTTTTTCTGGGTTATTTCTTTTTTCAGATTCCCGGGGCCATTTACGCTGAAAATAAAAGTGCAAAGCGATTGATCTTTTGGTCCCTGATCTTTTGGGGTGGATTGGCCATGACCACCGGGCTGATCAGCAATATCCATCTCCTGGTTTTTGTCCGGTTTATGCTTGGAGTGGTAGAAAGTGCAGTTATGCCTGCCATGCTGATTTTCTTAAGCAGATGGTTTACGAAATCAGAACGCTCTAGGGCAAATACATTTTTGATTCTGGGCAATCCGGTAACCATACTTTGGATGTCGATCCTGTCTGGTTACCTCGTAAAATCCCTGGGCTGGCGCTGGATGTTTATTTTGGAAGGACTTCCCGCCATATTATGGGCTTTCCTTTGGTGGAAGTTGGTGAGTGATGAGCCAAAAGATTCAGGCTGGTTAACAGAAGCGGAAAAATTTGTGCTGGAAGAAAAATTACAAGAGGAACAAAGGGTGATCAAGCCTGTAAAAAATTACGCGGGGGCATTTAAATCCCGGGTAGTTATTCTACTATCCCTTCAATATGCATTATGGAGCATTGGTGTTTACGGATTTGTGATATGGCTTCCATCCATCATTCATGCGGCTCCTGGAATGAGCATGGTGGAAACCGGGTGGCTGGCTTCTGTTCCCTATGGATTAGCAATTGCTTCCATGTTGCTTTGCTCTTATTTTTCGGATAAGACATTAAAGCGAAAAGTTTTTGTATGGCCATTCCTGGTCATAGGCGCAATTGCTTTTTATGGATCGTATTTAGCGGTGACAAGCAATTTCTGGCTTTCATTTATATTATTAATTATTGCCAGTGCCGCAATGTATGCGCCTTATGGACCATTCTTCGCCATCATGACCGAAATTTTACCACGCAATGTTGCAGGAGGAGCCATTGCACTGATAAACAGTTTTGGCGCCCTTGGATCATTTGCCGGTTCCTATGTAGTCGGATATCTGAACGGAACCACCGGTGGGTTCGGAGCATCTTATATTTTCATGGCGGGGTCCCTACTCCTTTCGGCGGTTATAACCGTGATGGCCATCCGCGACAAGCCCGGAAACGATTGAGGTTGGAATACACATGACGGGTTCATTTTACATCCTGTTGATGGATAAGGACTTTATGTCCTATATTATACCCATATCTTATTTGTGTAACTCCGGAGTAAGTCCCGTAATTACCGGACTTACTCCGGAGTTAGTTTGGTATCATATAAGTATGGTATGGGACTAACATGGGACATGAGTAGAAGGAATACTGGGCACGAGTTGAACAAAATCTGGTAAGGAATGCTTCCCTCCCATGCAGGTTTGTCAGGGTGAGTCTTCTGAAATCCACCAAAAGAAAAGCCCACCTGTGCTTAACGCTTAGGTGGGCAAATTTTTAATCAACAGGAATTACAATTGCTAGAGACCTTAGGCTGTGCGCAACCTCAAAAGAAGCCGGCCATTATAATTTAAAATCTTTGGTATAGCAATATATTCAAACTGATGAAAACCAGGCTCCATTCCTTCTTTTATGTAAATAAGTTGGGTTAAATAAATCATGTTTATGGGCATTCAGGTGATTTTTAAAAATTGTCAATACCAATGTGGTATTCAATAAAGTCTCGGTCACATTTTGCTTACGGATGTTCCCATTTGCAAACTAGAATTGGAAGTATATAAATGAACTGGTTGCATTCTGGCTCAGCATAATTAATATTAACATAAGCGACCAAACGATACCCAGGAGCCACCAGGGCATTTTATCTGGCAACTGTCAGCACCATGGTATTTCTCATCAGCCAGTGTGCGATCACCAAAACAAGCATGATGATGCTGACTCTTGTAATGTCCAGATAACTCAATACCGAATTTCCTGTTGTATTGCGGACGAACATGGAATTAAGCAAACGCCACGCAGATGAAAAATCCGGAGACTCTGAAAAATACCCAGGTCACGTTTACCAGGAAAAAAGTACAGAGGGCAAGTACGAAATTGGAAAGGGTTTTCGGATGATTCGTTTCCGGAGGAAATGAACCTTCAACAGGTTTTTTAAATGAAGGCAAAAAAGAACTTTTTATATAATTGTTTTTTACAATTGCAAGTGCAGGTGTTAGTTTCTTACCCCGGATATCGCGAAATGCTTTTTCAACCCATAAATAAAATCCATGCAGGGCACCCCATACCACAAAAGTCCAGTTAGCCCCATGCCAAAGCCCGCCAAGAAGCATCGTGACCATCAGGTTGATATATGTTCTTACCTGACCTTTCCTGTTTCCTCCCAGGGGAATGTATAAATAATCCCTTAGCCAGGACGATAAGGTAATATGCCATCTCCTCCAAAAATCAGTAAATCCTACGGCAGCATAGGGAAATAAGAAATTCTGCGGTAATATAAACCCAAGGCATAATGCTGCGCCGATGGCACAGGACGAATAACCGGCGAAATCAAAAAAGATTTGTCCCGAAAAAGCCAGCACGCCCATCCATGCATCTATTGTTTTTAAGGTATCATGTGAACTAAAGACTGCAATGGCAGAATCTGACAGCATACCATCAGCCAGAAATACCTTCATAAATAATCCAAGCGAAAGCAAAAACAATCCCTGTATCATTTGCTGGGTATCCGCTTTACGGGGTGTGGCGAACTGGGGAACCAGTTGCGGAGGTCTTACGATCGGGCCGGCCACCAGGTGCGGGAAAAATGTGACGAATAAAGAAAAATCCAGTAAGGATTGTACAGGTTTACTTTCTTTCTTGTACATATCGATGGTATAACATAGGGTGGTAAATGTATAAAATGAAATACCTGCTGGCAGGATAATATTGGGCTTGGCCGGATGATAATTAACGCCCAGCGCATTTACCAGGTGGGTAAAATTTTCAAGCAAAAATCCGCCATACTTAAAAAAACAAAGCATGCCGAGATTGCCGATCAGGCTTACGACCAGAAGCAATTTCTTCTTGTGTTTATTTTCCTGGGCGTAAAGCGCCTTGCCTACAAAATAATCTACCAGGGTCGAGAGCCACAAAAGAAGAATAAATGGCGGATTCCAGGCAGCATAAAAAATATAACTCGCAATCAGCAGGTTGATTTTTTTTGTTTTCCAGGAAAATGGGAGGTTATGTAAAATCAAAACGATTGCGAAGAAAACCAGGAAGCGTGTAGGAATTGAAAAGCATTGTTGGTGTTTTAGGTGGTTGCTATACAATATTTAATCTGGCTTTTTGTTGAAAGTCCAACCTTTCTCCTCCTGAAGTATTTTAAAGAGATTGTTTGTAAAGATCTTTGCCTGAGCAGGTGACAAATGGGACCATTCAGGGCATTCAAAATTTGCGATAGCAGGATAATCCGCAAAATGAATACCCTTGCATCCGGTGACGGTTAACAGCCGTTCCCAATATTCAGCACGTGGGTATCGTTTCATTTCATTCTGCAGCACGGGCCCGCTGGATGGTGTGCGGACAAATAATACCTGGCCGCCCCTGGCCTTAATTTTGTCTACAAGAAATTTTACGGAATTTAGAATGGAATCGAGGGCGCTACCCGAAGCCGGAGGTATTATAACCCTTCCAGGTCGCGTCCATACCGCTTTTACCCGGTTTTGCAGACTGGTATCAGTCATAAAAGGGGGTGCCATAAAGGATTGTCTGTCAAAACTAACCGGATGAAACTCCACAGGGAAAGGATTTCCCGAATAAACGCCGGGCCTGGTAACAAAACTCAGGTTATCAAGCATGGCGTTTATGGAATAGAATTCCTGATCAAGAAAAACAAATTCTGATTCCAGTACATGGTCTACCTGAAAACTAAACCGTTGCGTCGGAGTCCGGACCTTATAGTAGGCAATTTTATTTCTTGTTTTCCAATCATATAATCCACCTGTAGAAAAAAATATACCCTCCGTAATATCAATAATCAGTTTGCCTTTGAACTTTTCATCATTTGCCAGATCTTCCAATACCGGCCTTGGGCTGCTGCCTACATTGGAGAGCTGTATGGCATGATCTCCTGTAAGGCTTTCCCATGTTGGAATGTCCAAATCAAATTTAATTCGGGAAGATCCAATAAATACGGTTGCCTTGTCGATCGGTTCATAAACCATTGCTCTTTTGTCGGCATATAAAGCCTCGTTGTCATCATATGAGATCGGGGCGCCTGTATTTCGCAAATGAATTTCCCAGGAAATCATCGCGGCGGCGGAAATGGAAATGGCCAGCAGGCCAGCTTTAGCGAAGTTGGAAGTTTGCATGGTGTTTTCTTTTTGAATGACCCGTAGGAAAGAAGGTTAGGCGAATTGCTTGGGTTGCCGGCATACCGCTATTACTCTGAAGCAGAGAACAGTCTGCTTCCGGGTTAATATGACTGTGTGCTGCAAGCTCAGACAAAATTAAAAGTATAGGTTTTTTCATAAAAAGCCTTTATTAATTTCCTTATTTATTATTGGTTTAGCGGATTTTAAATGGAAACGATTTGAAATTTACGAATTTTGCCTTGCTTTAAGGTATTGATAATCAATACTTATGCATCAAGGCAAATACGTATTCTCTCAGATAATGGAGTTGATCTCCCACAAGGTATTTAATGGTTGTGTTAATCGATACAAGGGAGATTTTAAATCCAAACAGTTTTCATGCTGGAAGCAATTTCTCTGTATGGCCTTTGGTCAACTAACTCATCGGGAGAGTCTCTCTGATACAATAATTTGCCTGCGTGCTAATGGCGGTAAATTATATCATCTCGGTATTGGTCAGGCCATCGCAAAGAGCACTTTATCAAACGCAAATGAAAGTCGTGATTGCAAAATCTTCTCTGACATGGCAATGATCCTAATTGAAGAAGCCAAATCATTGTATCTAAAAGAGAGCGATCTTGAAATTGAGCTCAAAAACAATGTATTTGCGATTGACGCAACCGTAATTGATGTGTGCCTATCCGCCTTCAGTTGGGCGAAATTCCGAACAACGAAAGGTGGGGTTAAGGTCCATGTTCAAATAGATCTGAAAACTGCTATTCCTGAGTTTATTCAAATTACTCCGGCCTCGGTTCATGAAGTAAATATCCTGGACAATATAACTTTTCAGCCAGACAGCTTTTACGTCGTAGACCGCGGCTATACTGACTTTGGGAGATTATATCATATTCATAGGAGCAAGGCTTTTTTCATTACGCAAGCCAAGGATAATCTTAATTTTTCACGAATATCATCCGTGCCCGTAAATAAGCTGACCGGAGTCATCTGTGATCAAACAATCCGTTTAAATGGATTTTATGCCCAACAAGATTTTCCAGTCAGAATGCGGAGAATAAAATTCTATGATGCTGAAAACGACCGTGTGCTGGTTTTCCTGTCTAACAACTTTGACTTAAAGGCAGCCGAAATAGCGCAGCTTTATAAACACAGATGGAAAATCGAATTGTTTTTCAAATGGATCAAACAGCATTTAAAAATAAAATCCTTTTGGGGCAGATATGAAAACGCAGTGAAGATTCAAATTTGGATTGCAATTTCTGTTTATGTCCTGATTGCGATTGCAAAAAAGAAATTCCAGCTAAAGCAGTCTTTGTATGAAATTATTCAGGTCGTCAGTATCTGCATCTTTGATAAAGTGCCTTTACATGAACTATTTGCTAAACCCATACTACAAAATTTCAAAGAGCTAAATGACAATCAGCTGAAAATCTTTTAATTAAGACGAAACTAGTGTTATATATTAATTTTTCAATTTCATGGATAAACCCTGAACCAATAGGCAGTTCAATCTCCTTTATCCAGACACTGTTTTTGTCAATCTTGGTAATATGTCTTTCCCCTGCAATAAAGGAGCGGTGAATGCGCACAAAATGGGCAGCGGGTAGCAAGACTTCCACTTCGCTCATCGTCAAACGGCTGGTTATTTTTTTATGGTCAAGCACAAACTGCATATAATTGCCACTGCTTTCCACATATAAAATATCGTCCGGTTCTACGCGTATATTTTCTGTGCCGCTTTTTATGAAAATAGGGGTATCTCCATTTTTTAATCGATATTGTTCCGCAGCCTTATTGCAGGCTTTTAAAAACCGGGTTTGAGAAAAAGGTTTGAGCAGGTTATCGATCACGTCCAGCTCAAAACTCTCCACCGCATGTTCGCTGTAAGCCGTGGTGAAGATGACCATTGGCGGCCTGGCCAGGGATTTTAACAGGTCGATCCCGGGAATATCCGGCATCTTAATATCCAAAAAGATCAGATCGATTTTTTCATGCTGCAAATAATTAAGGGCCTTAAATGCATCTGAAAAAACCTCGAGCAATTCAATAAAATGGATCTTAGCTGAAAGGTTTTTAATAACTTCCAGCGCCATCGGTTCATCATCTATGGCAATTGCTCTAAGCATAACTTTAAATTTAGAGGCTTTATTTTATTTTTTTGCAAATTATTTTCTGTCCGACGTTGTAAAAATAAAGATCAGCTATCTGTCCTTTTGGGTTAGTTTCAAATTGTATCTCAATTTGATGAGGTCCGTCATCTGCTATAAAATGATTGTTATGATTCCAGGTCCAGATTTTAAATAATTTTCAAATTCATATGCCTTATACTTATTTGTAAATGAGCGATAAAATATTAATTCCACATCTCCGTCATTGCATTTCAAAATATATACATAATACATTCGCCTAACATATATTTCATTTTGTCTCAAAAATTGATTATTAAACGTTAATATAAAGAGGATTTTATCGGTAAACGGACTTTGTCTGCCTTGGCCCACCTATAGAAAAGCCCACCTGTGCTAAAGCTTCGATGGGCGAAGGCGGAAGAGAGGGGAAGGAACTTTGGCGGGTTCCGCGTTTATTTTCAATATGTTAGGCTCGGTGGGTTGGGATGGTGCACCAAATTTTCCACCGCATGATTGGGTGACGTTTGGTGTCGAATATAGTGAAATTTAATTCGAATTGAAAGTGTAGATGTCTCTAAAGTCTGTAAATTGTAAATCACGAATTATCTGTTTGCTTACAATTTTAGAACCTTGTACATTAAACTTAAATCATGTTTAAGAATTATTTAAAAACAGCCTGGCGAAATTTAGTTCGCAATAAAACTTTCAGTTTGTTGAATATTGTCGGACTTGCTGTAGGCATTGCTTGCGCCAGCCTTATTTTTTTGTGGATAGAGTATCACCTCACCTACAATCATTCTATTCCCGATTATAATAATATATATGAAATACAGAACAATCAAACTTATGGCAGCGATATGGTTACGTTTGCTGCTACATCAGTATTGGTGAAAGATGCCCTGCAGCAGGAGTTTCCAGGTATTGCAAATGTTTCGAGATATAACGATGCAGATGGAATCGTCTCTTCGGGTGATAAACGTTTATCACTAGCCGGAGCATATGCAGATTCAGCTTTTTTTAAAATGTTTGGCCTACCATTGGTGGAAGGAAATGTGAATGATGTGTTGAATGACATCTCTCAAATTGCCATTTCGCAAAAACTGGCAAAAACCTATTTCGGCAATTCGGATGCTTTAGGTAAAACATTGTTGGTTGATAACAATCCATATAAGGTTTCTGCAGTGTATAAAGATATTCCGCAGGATGTGCAGTTTTATGGTGAAGATTTCTTTTTACCTTTTAAGATTTACTATGATCAAAATAAAGATCATGGAATGAATTCCTGGGGAAGCAACTGGGCGAGTACCTGGGTAGAACTCAATCCAAGTACCAATGTTACCTCTTTCAATAACCGGCTTAGAAAGCTTATCCAACAGAAAGACCCGCAGGTAACCAATCAGTCTTTGTGGTTATATCCATTGGAAAGATTAAAGTTATATGGAGAATTTACAAATGGAAAGGAAGATACCTCAAAGGCAACTATTCAATATGTAAAAAGATTTTCAATATTGGCACTAATCATTCTCACCATTGCATGTATCAATTTTATGAACCTTTCTACAGCACGCAGTGAAATGCGCGCGGGGGAAATTGGGGTGCGAAAGGCTCTCGGTTCTACCAGGGCCAGCTTAATCAAAGGGCTGTTCGCCGAATCGCTGATAGTCGCATATGTCGCCGTAGTATTAGCGGTCGTTATAGTGGCAGTAGCTTTGCCCTATTTTAACAGTTTAATTAATATTCACTTGTATCTGCACTGGTGGTATTATTCGCACATTTTATTCCTGGTTATTATAGGAGCAATCGCTGGGTTGATAGCGGGCAGTTATCCTGCCTTTTATTTATCTTCTTTTAATCCTATTCAGTCATTAAAAGGTCAGATTGCCAAAAATGCAGGCAATGCGAGTATAATACGAAAAGGTTTAGTGATCATGCAGTTTGCTGTTTCGGTTATTATTATTATTTCCGTATTTATAGTGTATCGGCAGATACAGTTTACAAAAAACAGGGATTTTGGTTTTAAAAGGGACAATATTTTGTATGTGCCTGCAACATCCACTTTGCAAAAAGATTACGCCTCTTTGAAACAGGAAATTTTAAATACCAATGAGGTGAGTTCAATTTCGTTAGGCCGATTTTCTCCGATAAGTATGTATTATAATGGCGGTGGCTGGATGTGGGAAGGCAAAAACGCAAAGGAAGATGTGTTAGTTACCAATCTTAACGCCGATGCGGATTACCTCAAGACCTTTGGGATACAACTGCAAGCCGGAAGAGCATTTTCACCGGATCCAGATATTGACGGCTTGAATGTTATCATTAACGAATCTTTTGCGAAGATCATGGGAAAAGCGGGACACGTCGGCGGACAAATCTTGAAAGAGAATTACCGTTTGACAATAATTGGGATTATGAAAGATTTTGTGTTCAACGATATGAATGAAAGACGCCCGGCTCCACTGATATACTTTAACAACCCTCACCACGCCAGTTATATTTATATGAAGTTGAACCCTACAGATGACTTACAGGGAAAAATTTCCAAACTGCGGAATATTTTTCGCAAGGCAGATGTACTCGTGCCTTTCGATTATCATTTTATAGATGAAGATTTTGATCAGAAATTTCATGAGCAGCAATTCATTGGCTCGCTTGCTACTATTTTTGGTTGTTTGGCGATTTTTATTTCCTGTCTGGGATTATTTGGCTTATCAGCCTTTATGGCAGAACAAAGAAAAAAAGAAGTTGGGCTTCGCAAAGTATTAGGCGCTTCGGTTAGCTCCATCATTACATTGTTATCTAAAGATTTTCTAATACTGGTTATATTATCCCTGGGTATTGCAGTTCCAATAGCCTACTGGATAATGCATGGCTGGTTGCAAAATTTTGATTATCGTATAGGCATAAGTTGGTACATATTTGTAGCGGCGGCATTGCTGGCTTTACTGATTGCACTTGCTACTGTTAGTTTCCAGGCGATACGAGCAGCCAGAGCCAATCCCGTAAGGAGTTTGAGAATGGAATAGGGCCGATTAGCAATCTGTCCGATATCTAGTTGGATAAAAATTTGAAAATAAATAAATAGTAAACATAGAATCGTAGCGGAAGACAACACGAGGGAGGGATTCATTCACTATTTGAACGGTGTAATTATAGAGTTAGGCGCTAATTAGTAAAATACTTATTTTTTACTTTATTCGTATTTTTCTGTCAGTATAGGCGCCAAAGCCTTTAAAAATTGATCTGCGTGAGCAAAATTCGAGGCGTGGTGATGCCTATCAGCCATTTGACCCGGATATAGGTATCGCCAATTTACCGAAATGCCGAGTTATGAGGCCATTATAGATGATTTGAGTTCTGATGAAACTTTGCTTCTAAGGGCGTCGACGTATTTTCGGGTTGTTCAGTGGACTTGTCTTCGTTTTCATTACCAGCCTTACCCGGGACCAATTCAGGGCGGGATTGAGGACCTTTCGACATTAAAATTTGCTTCGATCTTCGCTTTGAATCTACCGGCAATGCGGTGTACAATTGCCATAGCCCATGTTGTTTAGCGTCAGGCATTTTAAGTAAAAGAGGAACGCTTTCAAATACGATTCAGTTGCTAAAGAAAAATTTTCAACTGTTTCTGGTTAACGATTTGAATCTGTATTCATCGCCAAAATTTCTAGAGCTAAACGCCTTCCAACTTTATAGATCCTTGCGCAGATTGCAAAATCATTCCGGGATGAATCACCTTTGATTTTTGATTTAAGCTTTGCATTTTGCGAAATTTAATAAATTTAAAGATTTTTTTAATTTTTGGTTCCGAGTTTGGTTCCGGGTTGGAGAGATAAAGGCCCTCTGACAAACAAAATACCCTCATAAGTCATTGATTATGAAGGCTATTACCGCGGAGAGAGAGGGATTCGAACCCCCGGAAGTTTGACCTTCAACGGTTTTCAAGACCGCCGCAATAGACCGCTCTGCCATCTCTCCGCGTGCAAAATTAGGGTTTGAAGGCAAATCACAAAATATACTTGAATAGGCGTTTACGAAGGCTCAGCCGGCTGCGGGCGTGAAATTAGCCGCATCCCTGAGTGAAATAAATTGATCCATGAAAACCATGTTTAAACGGGCCCGTTTCAACTGCCTGTCAAAACGCTGCATGATTACGAAAAATTAAATAATAAATGTATAATTGATAATTCCTTACTTTTATAGTACCGCATACTTTAAGGATTAAAACTGCTGCCATGCCTGCTTGTGGGGAAAGTCATATGAATGAGCACGATTTTAAGTGTCTGTTTGACATCTATAAAAACCGTGTCTTTGGTTATGTGCTTGCCGTTTCCCACTCTTCTTATATTGCTGAAGAGATCACCCAGGAAATTTTCATTAAACTCTGGCTTTGCCGGGATATCCTTAATAAGTTGGATAATCGGGAAGCCTATATCTTCACCATTGCCCGTAACAAAACCCTTAATTTTTTCCGCAGAGCGGCACTGGAATCAAAAATATTGCGCGAAATGCAAACCCGCATGATTCCGGGGTATAATAATGTGGAGGAAATAGTCCTTGTTTCCGATCAGAATAAGCTGCTGCAGGAAGCCCTGATCCTGCTCCCACCCCGGCAGCGCCAGGTCTACCGTTTGAGCCGTGACCAGGGTCTGAATCACCGGCAGATTGCCGGCCAGCTCCAGGTCTCGCCCAATACTGTTAAAAACCATCTCGTTTACGCCATAAAATTCATTCGTAAATATCTTTCTGAGCTGAATGCAGTAGCCATCCTCCTGGTGAGTTTGGCCCTGCTGTAAGAAATAAATTTTTTCTTTCACTAGTCCTTTCCACGGTGCCTGGTGTCTTTATTGAACAAAGGCCAGAGTTTCTTGCCCAACATTCTGTTTTTATGGACCGTTCTGCCCGGATAAATTATCTTTTTGACAAACAGCTTCAACGTCTATGCAGCAGGGAAGAATTGGAAGAACTCGTAAATCTTTTACAGCAGGATAAGGCCGGCACTGCGCTTGCCGGCCGCATGGAGGAACTTTGGGAGGAAGTAAAAGCCAACGATACATCCTATCCGGTTGACTGGAACAAAATGTACGATATGGTCATCCGTTCGGAGGAAAGACTGCCTGAGATCCGGATAAAAAGTAAACGCGGCTGGCTCCGGATTGCCGCGGCAGCGATGATTATATTTTCCGGATCAGCCCTGTATTGGTATCTCGATAATAAATCGGGGAATGAACCTACTCCACATGCAGTCACCGCTAATCTTGTAAAGCCAGGAGATTCCCTGCGGGTCAACAAAAAGCAAATCATCCATTTGCCTGACGGAAGTACCGTCATTCTGAATGCGGACAGCCGGCTCGATTATCCGTCAGCATTCCCGCGCAAAACCAGAGAGATCTTCCTTAGCGGGGAGGCTTATTTCGATATTAAACGCGATCCGAAAAAGCCTTTCCTGGTGCATACCGGAAAAATTGTAACAAAAGTATTGGGAACCGCCTTTGATATTAAGGCATATCCCGGCGATGAATCCATAAAGGTTACCGTTACCCGTGGAAAAGTGCAGGTGCTGAATGAAAATAAAAGCCTGGGCCTGATCAGCGCCAATCAGCAGATTAGTTTCAGCAGGAAAACGGAAGCATATATTGAGAAATCGGTCGACAGCAGGGTTATCGTTGCATGGAAACCGGAAGAAATCGCATTTAATGATATTACAATGGCCGATGCCGCGAAAAGGATTGAGCAACGGTTTGGGACTTCTGTAGAGTTCATCAATCCTGCCATTAAGAATTGCCGGGTAACGGCAACATTTTCTGAAGATGATATGCTGGAAGAAATACTAACGGTAATCTGCGGGGTTACCAGGTCTGATTTCTCCATTCAAAATAATAAAATCAGCATCAATGGAAAAGGATGTAGCGAATAACTAAAAAATACATCCCGGGTGGATCCGGGATGTAGCTGTTTGTAAACAATTAGGGTGTAATTATTTAAAACATATCAAAACTATGAAATTATTTCCTGCTGAGGGATTGATGCATCCGTTGCTTGTTGCGTCAACCAGTAAAACCAAATCCCGGATCATGAAAATAAGTTGTTTTCTAGTAGCCATCAGTTGCAGCGGTTTGCAAATGCTCATGGCCGGTTCCGGAAAGGCCCAGGGACTTAATGACGTGAAAGTAAGCCTTGAGCTCAATAATGAATCGCTGAAAACAGCTTTTACCAGAATTGAAAAGCAAACCGATTTCCGGTTTGCCTATAACAAAAAGCAGGTTGATAATTACCGGAATATCACGCTGCCGAAAGATAATTACACGCTTCAGAACCTGCTTGAAATCCTTTTGAGCAACACCGATCTGGCTTTCCGGCTGGTAAAGAATAAGATCATCGTATTTCAAAAGGATAAGGAAGTGGTCGCAGCGGCTGGCTCGCAGACGAGTCCACCGGACGATGGAAGTATTAAAGGTAAGATCACCAATGAAAAAGGAGAACCGGTTTTGGGAGCTTCTATTGAATTGGTAGGAGAACACAAAGGTGCAGCTGCAGATAATCTTGGTGAGTTTACAATTGCTGGAATAAAACCAGGAAAATATTCGATTAGAGTTTCAGGTATCGGCCTGGAAACAATTGTTCAGCAAGTAACCATAAGTGAAAACCAGGTGTTGGAATTGAATTTCCAACTGAAACCAAATGATAATGCAATGAATGAAGTGATTGTTACGGGCTATTCCAGACAATCCAGAAGAGATGTTACCGGAGCAGCTTCAACGATCTCTGCAGATATAGTTGAAAAAACACCAGTGACCAGTATTGAAGGCGTCCTGGAGGGCCACGTATCGGGAGTAACGGTTGACGGACAAGGAGGTCCGGGAAGTGCCCAAACTGTTCGCATACGGGGTGTGGGTACACTGGGAAATAATGATCCCTTGTATGTGATAGATGGTGTACAAATAAGAATGGGAACTGCGAACAGTAGTCAAAATATTTCCAATCTGCTAAACACTGGCGAAATTGAAAGTATTACCATCCTGAAGGATCCTTCATTGATCGCTTTATATGGATCCGAGGGCAGCAACGGGGTCGTAGTTATCACGACAAAAACAGGCAAACTAGGCGCACCGAGATTGCAATATGACGCTTATATCGGAATACAGCAACCTGAGAATCTGCCTTCTACCATCACGCCTCAGCAGCAGGCCAATGCATTGTATAATTCATATAGGAATACCAACCTTGCTTTTCCTTATGAAGGTTTTTATGATACAACAAGCGGCAGCCCTGTATTACCCGATTATATCATTGAAGGAAGCGGAACAAATGTCGGCGTAAAAGCAGGAGATCCATTGGCCGACCCTTCTTTGTACAATTATGCTAACTACCGGATTATACAAGCCAATAAGCTCGGAACAAACTGGTGGAAGGAATTATTCCGACCTTCCATGACCCAAAACCACCAAATAACTGTCAGCGGTGCTAATGACAAGAGCAATTATGCAATCGGACTGGGCTTCATGGATGACAAAGGTATTCTGCTGAACTCCTATTTCAAACGATTATCTCTGCGCATAAATACACAGTTTAAAATAACCCCCTGGCTGCGACTGGGCGAAAATGTAGAAATGTCGTATAGCACGCAAAACTCGCAAGGGCGCTCTGCTACCGGCGATATTGCAGCACTTTATATTTTATCTCCTCTTCTACCCAAATACGATATTGCCGGCAATCCCGCCGGGACGAACAAAGCCCTGATTCTTGGTAATACAGGCAATCCCTATACAGACCGTGTCAATTCCCTGGGCAATAAAAATTATAGCGAGTCCATCGTGGGAACCGCATATGCCGAAGCAGAACCTATCAAGGGACTTGTTTATACCAACCAGATCGGGTTTCAATTTTTCCCAAATGAATATCATGGGTATAGTCCGGTAGAATTCCAGGAACCCATCCCGGGCACCACAAATCTTTTTACCGAAGGCGGAAGTTATTCAACTGACTGGCGATGGCTAAACAAACTCTCCTATTCAATCACCTTGCACGAAATTCATAAGATCACCGCGCTGATAGGTTATGAAGCCAGGCAGTTTGCTTATCGCAATTATGGAGGTGTAACCGGCAATATTGGATTTCCTTCCCCAAGCACGGAATATCTGGGCAATGGAAACACGGGCAGCGGTTCACCTTACGTTCCGACAGTTTCCGGAGGAGGGGATGCATATACCAATAATTCCATATTTGGCAATGTCACGTATTCACTATACGATAAATACCTACTAACTGGAACAATTCGTAGGGATGGATCATCTAAATTCGGTCCGAATAGCAGGTTCGGAAATTTCGATGCCGCCAGCGTTGGATGGAGAATTTCCAGTGAAAAATTCATGAACAATATCCAATGGATAAACGACCTGAAACTAAGAGCATCATATGGAACAACCGGAAACGATGCAATTCCTTCCGGATCATACCTGGGTACGAATACGGCCGGACCATTCGGTGCTTACGATCTGGCAGGAACCAACACGTCCTCTATGAGCGGGTACTTCCCCTACCAGTTGGGCAATCCGGCGCTGCATTGGGAAACTAATGTAACGACCAATCTCGGGTTCGATGCCACTTTGTTTAATAATCGTCTAAATGCCAGCTTTAACTGGTTCGATAAAAAAACAAAGGGCCTGCTATACGCTCCGCCTTCTTCAGGTACCGCCGGTTCCGCTCTTTCACCTTATGAAAACATTATGGATTTTACGAATAAAGGCGTGGAATTGGAATTGGGATATACAGGCCAAATCGGCAAACTCAGGTATGATATGGGCTTTAATATATCCACTTATCGTAACCGGGTTGATTATATCAATGGGATCGACAGCACCTATATTCAGGGCGGCCAATTCGGTTCAAACGGTGCTACATATCTTACACGGAGTGTAGTAGGACGTCCGGTCTCCAGTTTTTATGGTTATGTATTTCAAGGGTTTTTTCAAAATGCAGCGGACATTGCGAACCATGCAGACGAATCAAACTTTGGCATTACCGCTGCTAACGGATTAGGGCATGTGATTTACAAGAACATGAATAAGGATAATATCATTGATGCGCAATGATGAGACCTATCTCGGAGATCCCAACCCTAAGTTTTCACCTATGGGTATAATTTGAATCTTTACTATGGAAATTTTGATCTGGGCATATTTTTGCAGGGCGTTTATGGCAATAAGATTTTCAATTATTCCCGCATGATGACCCAATTCTCCAATGGGCCCGGTGTGCCGGTCAGGGCGGCTTTAACGCCAGAAGGCCTGGATACCTGGAGCCCGTCTAATCCCAAATGGCAAACTCCCGATCTTTTCTCAGGATCTGAGCGCAAACGATCAGTCGCCATCGAGCTTTTTTATTGAAAATGGTTCTTATATGCGGATTAAGAACCTGCAGCTGGGCTATACGCTCACTCACCTGAAAGGTATCCGGCAGCTAAGGATATATGTGCAGGCTTATGATCTGCTGACTTTTACGCATTACAGCGGTATGGATCCGGAAGTCAATGATGGCGACCCGCATAATCTGGGCATTGATTATGGCACAGCTTATCCATATACAAAGAAATTTCTGTTGGGGGTAAACTTTGGGCTATAAAAAAATAATTCTACTCAAAAGTATCGATATGAAAAAGTATCTTATTTATTCTTATACGGCAGCCGATAGCATTGCTGGCTGGCGCTTGCAAAAAAGCTTTTTTAAATGTGCCTCCGCAGAGGCAATTCAATAACGCTGGATAAATTCTATAATAGCGCCGGCGTGCAGCAATTACTGATCGGCAGCGTATCATGATCTTACGGGCATAGATGTCAAAAGTACCTGGTGGGGCACATCCGGGACCAACTGGGTATATGGCGATATTACCTCCGGCGACACTTATTTGGGCGGTACCGGTGGTGGCGGCTTCCCGCATCAATCGCCCGATGCGCTTAATATTCAAAATTTTCAGGCGATTGGCAACGACCAATTTTCTGGATGACAAATGGACGGCGGACTATGATGGGGTCGCCAGGGCCAATACTGTGATTATCGCGGCGGATCATGCCACCGATATGAGCGCAGATCAAAAAAATGAGGCCATTGCAGAGGCGAGGTTTCTCAGAGGACATTTCCACTTCGATGCCAAAATGATGTGGAACAATGTGCCTTATGTTGATGAGACGGTGTACAAACTTCAATCAACCTTCCAATACGGCGGATATATGGCCACAGATTGAGGCTGATTTACGGTTTGCCTTTGACAATCTGCCGGAAATGCAGCCGCTGGCAGGGCAGGCCAATAAATGGGCGGCAGCCTGTTATATTGCCAAATGCTATCTTGTTCGAACAAAAATATGCGGCGGCGTAAGGCAATATTGGATACAGTACTTGCGAGTGGGAAGAATTCGCAGGGCGTAAAATATGGGTTGATGCCCTGTTATCATGACAATTTCGATGTGGGCACCGAGAATAATATGGAGTCCGTGCTGCAGACAAATTTTTCAGTTGACCCGACCAGTCTTCCCGATAATGCCAATCTGGGGGAGACGGGCGTTACCCCGGTCGGTACGGCTGCCGATGTTACTTATGGATATTGGAAGCAGCCGTCGTTCAATTTCGTAAATGCGTTCAAAACCGATGTGAATGGTTTGCCGATGATGGATGCCTCAGGGAATGACACATCGAATGTGACGAATATGACCAATGACCAGGGTACTTCCTCGGCAAGCCATTCATTCCTTATCAGGGCACAGTAGATCCCCGGCTGGACTGGTCGGTTGGACGCAGAGGTGTTCCATATCTGGATTGGGGTGTTGATCCCGGACAAACTGGGTCGCCAGGATCCGGCATTTGGCGGTCCCTACATAAATATAAAGAATATGTTTACCCAGGCGGAGCAGGGCGCCGGTTTTGGCGGCATCATTTCCAGCTATTATTATGTAGGCAACAGTGCCGTTAATTATAATATCATTCGGTAGGCGGAGGTATTTCTGTGGGCCGCAGAATGTGAAGCAGCAATTGGGCAATCTGGAACAAGCCAGAACCTATGTCAATATGGTGCGGACAAGAGCAATGAATGGCTGCACAGTGCCGATAGACAATTCTTCGGGTCGCCTTCAGCACATTATATTATGGGCCTTGTATAATGCCACCTGGACAGACCAGAACTATGCCCTGAGGGCAATACGAATGGAAAGGAGATTGGAATTAGCGGAGGAAGGTCACCGGTTTTTTGACCTGGTGAGATGGGGAATTGCAGATACCTATCTGAATGCATATCTGACGGTGGAACAGACCCGTGGCATCGGATGCGTTCTGGCAGGATCCACATTTACCAAAGGGAAAAACGAATATTTTCCTATACCGCAACAGGAAATCATACTGGATCCCCAGCTAAAGCAAAATCCGGGATATTGAGCATGATCGAAAGTCTTAAGGTCAGGAGCAGCATGTAACATGAAATATTAACATTTTATTCGTTATTTGGTTATTAGGTGCGAAATCTGCTATTATCACAAATAGTAATAGGAAGACTGTTGCATCATATGCGAATGATTAACCGAAAACTTTATCTGAAATCCTAACAGGGCCGTAACTTTAAATTCTATGGATTTCATGAAAGGTTACGGAGTCTTGAAGATGATATGGTTATCTCTGCTTTTTGCCTGTGAATTCTGTACTGCCCGGCAACCTTTGCCTTCAAAACCGAATGCTTACTATTTTGACTTAACAGGCAGTGACAATAACAATGGAACAAGGAATAACCCATGGAAAACAATCAGCCAATTAAATAAAATTCATTTATTTCCCGGAGACGCTGTCTATTTCCAGGGCGGCCAGTCTTTTAAAGGGACTATCATGGTTGATTCAACAGGTTCGGATGATAAAGCTAAGCCCATCCTGATCACATCTTACGGTAATGGTCATGCGAAAATTGATGGCGGCAATGCGCCGGCCATCATATTCAATTACACGAGGAATGTATCCATTAAAAATCTCGACCTGCAAGGCTCCGGAAGAAAAAACGGAAACCGCAAAAACGGGTTTTCCATTATTAACTGCGATCATATTCGTGCGGAAGGACTCGACATATCTGGTTTTCAGAAATCTGGCCTCCTGATCTATTCTTCCACCAACATTCGTATTTCAGCCATCCATGTTCACGAAAATGGCGCTGCCGGAATTTCCGTTGAAGGGAGCCACGGCAAAAAAGAATCCAGGAGTATCCAGATACTGGATTGCATTGCCGTAGACAATCCGGGCGACCCAACCAACCTCACAAATCACAGTGGCAATGGCATTGTCGCCGGCCATTGTACGGGTTTGCTGATAGATCATTGCACAGCAACAGACAATGGATGGGATATGCCGCGCATCGGAAATGGCCCTGTCGGCATCTGGTGCTATGAATCCGATAGTGTTATCATTCAGCATTGCCTGGCATACCGGAATAAGACCTCCGTAGGCGGGGCAGATGGTGGTGGCTTTGATCTGGATGGGGGAACGACTAATTCCATTATTCAATATTGCCTGTCTTATAGTAACCAGGGCAGCGGATATTGCCTGTTTCAATATTTGGGTGCAAGTGCCTGGTTCAATAATGTTGTCCGTTTTAATATCACCGAAAATGACGGTTCGGTTTCCGATTCCAGGGGCGGGATATATGTTTGGAATAGCTCCGGCGATCCCAATCAATTTCATAACGCTTTGGTATATAACAATACTGTTTATAATAGTTTGGAAGCAGCAATAAGCTATTCAGATAAAAGTGAAAGAAAACAATTCGCATTTTACAATAATATACTTGTAGGAAAGGATAGCCTCATAAAAGGAAATAAAGGAAACGATATTTTCCTGGGCAACGATTGGTGGAGCCTGAATGAAAAATTTAATGCTGACGGAATACGGGATTTTTCCGCCTGGGCAAAAAAATATCATATTGAAATGATATCGGGAAAATTGGCAGGGACCAGCATATACCCGGATTTCAAAAATCCTGGAAAGACAAGCCTGGTTTCTTTTCCGAAACCAGGTTCATTTGAGAATTATGATATAGGTGTCAATTCTTTACTCCGAAATCAGGGTCTGGATTTGCATTGGCAACTGGGCATTCATTCCGGTAACATGGATTTTAACGGGGATACCGTGCCGACCAAGGGCATCGGCGCCTGCTTTTAAATTCTATAAATTGCTTCGATGGAAAGAAGAACATTGATCAAGCATGCAACTTTTTGGGGACTTGCCTCTCATCCGCTGGCAAAAGCCCTGACACAAAATACAGCTTCGGATTATTCATTTTTACCTCGAGCGGGTTTTGAAGGACCGAAGAAACCTGTTTTTGTTTACAACAACTGGTCGGCTTATGATCCCTTGTCCGATCATGTTCCCCTGACAGAAATACTTTCCATGCGTGAACTTGATGAAATCATCCGCATGAAAAAAAACGGTGTGGAGATTGATTATTACATGATGGATGCTTTTTGGTTCGACAAATTGGGCGGGTATCGTACATGGGACAAACAGCACTGGCCCAACGGGCCTGACAAATGGCTGCAATCCTGCAAGGCTGATAATATCCTTCCCGGCATGTGGTTCTCCACCAACCTGATCGCTACACATAGCGGAAGGTTTCTTGAACCCATCGACGCATGGAAGGATTCCCTGGGAACAGATCCGAATATCCTTTGCATGTTTGAAGGCGGATACCTGAATCATCTGGCCGGATCCCTGCAACTCTGGTACGATAAAGGCGTGCGCATGTTTAAATTCGACTTTGCTTATTTTGAGGCCGTAACTCCGGCTTCAAAAGATAAATTCAGCCCTGAACAGGTGCAGGAAAAAAATAAGGAGGCCTTTATCGATATGCTTGAAAAATTCCGGGCAAAGAATAATGATGTATTAATCATCGGATATAATGGTTTCGGCGGCGATATGGAAAATACCTATTTACCATTTAAAAAAGATATTAACCATCGCTGGCTGCTGGCATTCGATACGCTTTATTCCGGCGATCCCCGGTTTTCAGATGTTCCCATGATGAATATCTGGCGTTCAGCAGATAATTATTCTGACCACATGGTGCGTCAGTTTGAATTCAATGGATTACCTCTTCGCAGAATAGACAACTGCGCGTTTATGATAGGGAAAACCGGAACCTGCTATTCCCGTGAACTTCATTGTTGGATGGGCATGCTTATACTGGAACTTGCCCGCGGCGGATGGATGAATGTATATCATGGCAACCTTGAATTGCTAACCAATGAAGATGCAAAATGGTTTGCAAAAGTTCAAAACCTTTTTCGTGAATTGCAGAAGCTGGATAAGTTCAGCACTTTTGGTGATATACCGGGCAGCGGGAAACCCTATGGGTTTAAGGCTGAAGGGGTGCAGGGCATTGTTTGTACCGTGGTCAATCCTTCGCAGCAGATTGTAAACATGCCTTTGCCCCTGATACCAGGTGGAACTTCCAGGATACTATATGCTGATGGCGGATACAAACCCGTATTAAAAGGAATTAATATTTCTTTAGGTCCTGAACAACTGGCTGTGGTTGGGATAGATCAGTATGCTTCAGAAAAATATGATCTGGGAAGGGATGAGACCATTTCCATTCCTGTTTTTATTTCAAAGATCGACACCGCATTCAGGCAAACAGGAAGAAATAAGATAGAAGGAACGATTGCAAAAATTCCAACCAGGAGCATTCGTATTATATTTCAGCAATTTGACGGGAATGGATTTCCCTATCGTACCTGGGGAGGGGCTCCACCGGATGGTAAAAATATGGGTGAGTTTTTTAAAATCAATGTGTCCCAAAACGGAAAGCCGGTTGCGGCACGCATCGAATATGATAAAAAAATATGGAGCGGCTTATCCTGGGCAGCGGCGGAAATAAGTGAAGACGATCTTGATTTCGGCAGGCCGCTCAGCATCGAATGCATTTCGGATGAAAAACAAACCCTCGCGCTCAGGGCTGAAGTGTATGCCGTTGGATATGCTAATCGTCAGGGCCTATGAAACCGTTATTTATTTGCCTTTTTTTTCTACTTTCTTCAATTAAAGGCCTCGCACAAAATGAAAGCCCATTCATTCGCCGTATGCAAGTGGATCCACTTTCCATTCTTCAATATAAACTGAATCTGAAAGTCAGCAACGGGAATCTAAAGGCCTGTTCATGGCTTCGCTTTTATGATTCGGTGGGTAGAGAATTGTTGAGTCTTAAAAGCAGTCCGGTATCTTCCACCAGCTTTAAAGAAACAGGAATTTACACAGAGGCTCCGCCTTTCACAAAGTATGCTACAGTCACGGTCGAAAAAGATACCACAGGGCCCGGAGACATTGTTGTGAACGGGTTCAAAGCAGATTTAAATATGGACAGTCCGGCAAAAAAACATTCTCCATTATGCGATCTTGATCAATACATGCTTCCTTTTTGGAATTCGGATACCATCTACAATGAAACTGTTCTGCTATACTCACGTAACCAGGCAGTAGCATCGGGCAGGCTGCTTTACATGCCATACAAAATACTATCTGTAAAGAGTTTTGATCTTTCAACTGCTTACTCAGGGAAAGATGATTACATTTTAAATGGCAGGACGATCAGCAGGCGGGTTCATTCGAAAATGCCATTCAGCACAGACAGTTCATTTCCGGGAACGGACCTGGGCTGGTATAATCTGCAGTCCCGGTGGATCGTGGTAACCTATATACATAAAGACAAATGGAAGGGTCCCGCTCCTGCTTATAAAGGGGAAATGATGCAAAGGACAATGGCGCTGCTAAAATCAAAATCTGCTTTGAAAATTGTTGCCTATGGCATGAGCATCACGAGGGGATTGGATGTGAGCAGTTATGACTTGGTTGCGCCCTTTATGCCGAATTATCCCGACTTATTTACATACGCGCTGAAAAAAACCTACGGTTACGATGATATCCATTTATTCAATGCGTCGCTGCCCGGAGCCAGATCCGATTGGGGCGCAGCGTATGCTGACAATTATGTCAACCCATTGAAACCGGACCTGGTGATCATCGATTTCGGAATGAATGATTTCTGGGCATTTAAACCGGAGGAATTCAAGGGTTATATTCAAACCATCATCAGAAAAGTGAAGGATGCAAACCCGAATGCGGAATTTCTTTTAATATCGAACATGAAATTTGATCCTGAATATATTACCGATTCTGACAAGAACAAATCCTTTTATGTCAGCAATCTGACGGGATATGCTGAAGTCCTTCAGGAATTGCAAACGACCAGCATCATTAATTTGGATATGAACACAATTAGCGGATTTATTTATGGGCGTAAGAAGGCAAAAGACTGCATTTCCAATCCGCTGCACCCAAATGACTACATGGCCAGGTGGTATGCTCAGGAAATGACTGCATTATTCAAACAATAATTCATTAAACGGAGGCCACAGCCTCTTTTCCGTATAATTGACCCCGGAAAGAAAGAGAAGGAGAAGTAATGAACGGTCCTAAACCAAGCGATTCCCATTTGGCATCGATGGCTGAAATAGTTTCGTCATCAGCCACAATAATGTTCGGCCAGTCGCGCTGAAACCCATCCAGCAATTCTGTTTTTGTGGTTCCGTCAAGGCCAAGGCATGCATTTAATTTATCTTCATCTTTTCCTTGAAATAAGAAATTATCCCGCTTGGGATCCAGATTGTTACAAAATCTCCATAGTGCAACAGGAAGGTTTCCAGGATCAATGAGATCGTCAATATAAAGTATGAGTTTAATGCCGGTATTGGAAACGAGTTTTTCAGCCAGTGCCTGGTGCAATTCCCGAATCTGGCCCTTACGGTTTTTTCTGACCGATGCGATAATGCAGGGAATATCCTGTAGAAGCAGCCGGGTATTCAGCGCTTTTATTTCGGGGAACAAATGCAGGATCTCTTCAACATTGATCCTTTTTTCAGTATTGTGAAAATTGAAACGTTCATCAATTTCCTCCGGAAATTTCCGTGTTCCATCGAGGCACATTTTACCGCCGAATCCGAGCTTGCTGCAACTATGATCAAGAACATCCATGGGACCCTGGGCAATCGCAATATCGGTGGCAGGGTTCAGGTTCTTAAATACATAGGCTGCGAGTGCTGCATAATCAGTGATCCGGACAGCTTCATCAACCAGCACGAGGATTTTATTAAACATCATTTGTCCGGCCCCCCACATCGCGCTCATCACCTTCTGGGCATGTCCGGCAAACGCTTTGTGGATCTGAGCAATCACCAGGTTATGGAAAACGCCTTCCACGGGCATTTCCATATCGACTATTTCCGGTATCATCATCATTTTCATTGGAGCGAGAAAGATTCTTTCGGTTGCTTTACCCAGCCAGGCGTCTTCCTGGGGAGGAATGCCAACGATCGTTGCAGGGTAAACCGGGTTTTTTTTATGCGTGATCCCGGTAACATGGAATGCGGGATACCAGTCGGGCAGCGAATAATATCCGGTATGGTCTCCGAAGGGACCTTCCCAGATGGGATCTTCCATGGGATCAACATAGCCTTCAATAACGAAATCCGCGTCAGCAGGCACTTCAATATCAGGCTGGGTGAGGCATTTCACCAGCTCCACTTTCTTCCTGCGCAAAAATCCCGCAAGCATGTATTCATCCACATTGTCAGGCAATGGGGCCGTTGCAGAATACGCATATACCGGATCTCCACCCAGGGCCACGGCCACTGGCATCCGCTTTTTCAATCTTTTATATGCCTGGAAGTGCCGCGCACTCACTTTGTGCTTATGCCAGTGCATTCCGGTGCTCGTGGCATCCAGCAATTGCATGCGGTACATGCCGACATTTCTTACGCCGGATTCCGGATCCTTGGTATGGATAACGGGAAGCGTGATAAAGGGGCCACCATCTTTGGGCCAGCAGGTTATTACAGGTAATTTATAAAGATCAGGAGAGGCAACAACCACTTCCTGGCATGCCCCCCTGCCTTTGATCACCCTGGGCATCCAGGCTGCGAACTGTGAGAGTTTGGGAAGGATCCTGAGCTTGTCTCCTATGGATTCTTTTGGCCCTGCGAGCAGTTTAAATAAACTCTCTATCTCCCGGCTGATTTCATCAAGATGATTAACCCCGAGGGCAATGCACATTCTTTTTTCACTACCATAAGCATTCATTAAAACGGGGAATTCATACCCGGTATTCTCAAAGAGAATGGCTTTGTTCTGTGCAGGTGTTTTACTTACACGGTCCGTGATCTCAGCAATTTCGAGTCTGGGATTTACATAGGATCTGACACGGACGAGCTCGCCGGCAGATTCCAGCGCCTCTATAAACTGAGCAAGATTTTTAAATGACATCCGGGATTGTTCAACCCGCAAAATTAACCAACTAAAATCATTGTACGGGTTTCGGGCAATCGATTCTTCCCCTGCCATAATACGGATCCCGCCTCGAAATCAGTGCAATGCTCACGCGGATACCTGTATAATAATACACATCATTGTATCTGGCTCCGCCGCGAACGGTGCCTGCAGCAGGGTAATTAGGATTACCTCCTTTGAGTTCTCCTGCGCGGTAAGCCATTTGAACAGCTTCAGGCCCCTTCTCTGCAAGCAGGACGGTTTTATCAACATATCGCGTGCTCACGTCATCCAGGTAATCAGTAAATAATTTGCGGAAGCTGATCTCATAGGCCAGCACAATATTGTCAGATACCCGGAATTTAATACCCCCGCCAAAAGGAATGGCAAACTGTGTAAGATTATATGGTTTTTGACCCGGATATTCTTTCAGGCCTTCCCCTTCAGTACTAAGCGGCCGCAGGTACACTTTGTTTCCAGAACTGTCATATGCAAAAGGATTGAAATGAAAAACGGCAATTCCCCCGAAAATAAAAGGTGAGATTTTTGCGTGGGTCATATCAAAAAATGTATATTCTCCAAGCAGGTTCCATTCAACGATTTTGGTTTGAAAGCTCAGGTTGCGGAACTGGAGACTGGGTTTGTTGTACCGGTCAGACGCCCCCACCTGCATCAGGCTGATATTTGAAGTCAGGGAAAAATTACGGTTAATATCGTATTGGGCACCGGCTCCGAATGCAAAAAAAGACTGGTCAAATGTGAAGGGTTGTGCCTGAAGATCACCTGCATAATTGGATAAACCACCTGTAACGTTCACATGCCAGCGCTGGGCCTGGACCAGGCCCGGGACCAGGAGGAAGGCCAGAAAAAAGGATTTCATGATTAACAATTTCGTTGACGGATAAATTGGTCATGCAACGAATATGGATTTTACGGCAAGGTTTCTTATAGCGGAGATTGGAAAGAAGACGTGATACGGCAATAACGCAAGTATTGCGCCAGTTATTGGGTGGATGGGGCTAAAAATAGAGGGAATTTGTTGATTTTACAAGTCAAGGGGTTAAATTGGTTGATGGTTGATGGTTGATGGACCTAAGGTGCGAATTCGCACATGGGAGCCATCAACCATCAACCATCAACCATCAACCAAATGCATAAAGGACTACTGCTGATTTCATCCTGGTTTATTTGCTGCATCGGTTTTTCTCAAAAAAAGAATGCTTCGTATGAAATTCACATCAGAAGGGCGAATTGTCAGATGCGTATAGATGGAGTATTAGATGAGCCCGCCTGGAAACATGCAGATAAAGCCGATAATTTTTATATGGTGCTTCCAATGGATACATCACTGGCCCATGTAAAAACAACAGTTCGGATGACCTATGACGATCATTTTTTTTATTTATCTGCGGTTTGTTACAATTCTGCCCTTGCAGGGCCCTATATGGTTGAATCCATGCGCAGGGATTTCAGCTTTGTTAAAAATGATAATTTCATTTTCTTTATTGATCCTTTTGATGACCAGACCAGTGGGTTTACTTTTGGTACAAATGCGGCTGGTGCACAATGGGACGGAACCATGTACGAAGGCGGTAAGGTGGATCTGAGCTGGGATAATAAATGGTACTCAAAAGTAAAACGCTATGCTGACCGCTGGATCCTGGAAATGGCAATCCCTTTTAAAACGCTCAGGTACAAAAGAGGGATCACCCGCTGGGGCATTAATTTTAGCAGGAATGATCTGAAAACCACAGAAAAGTCAAGCTGGGCGCCTGTCCCCCGGCAGTTCCCCACGGCCTCATTAGCCTATACCGGTGTACTTGTCTGGGATACCATACCTCCGGAACCCGGTACTAATATTTCTGTCATTCCTTATTTGCTCGCAGGAATCCAAAAAAGTTATTCACCGGCTACCTCCCCCGTTTATAAAACAACCATCGGCGGTGATGCAAAGCTTTCCGTTACTTCTTCGCTGAACCTGGATCTTACCGTTAATCCGGATTTTTCGCAGGTGGAAGTGGACAAGCAGGTGATCGATCTCAGCCGCTATGAATTATTCTATCCGGAAAAAAGACAATTTTTCCTGGAGAACGGTGATCAGTTTGCCAATTTCGGATACGCCGATATCCGGCCCTTCTTTTCTCGTCGCATCGGGCTTGGCGTTCCCATTGAATTTGGTGGACGCCTGAGTGGCAAGATCGACCGGAACTGGCGTATTGGTGCAATGGACATGCAAACAGGAAGGGTTGATTCCATAGGACTACCTCAACAGAATTTTGCCGTTCTCGCATTGCAAAGAAGGGTATTCGCGAGGTCAAACTTCGGTTTCATTTTTATCAATAAGCAATCCCTTGCCTACCAACCCGGAAAGGATTCTACTTTTCCGCAATATTCAACCTATAACAGAAGTATCGGACTGGAATATAATCTGGCATCTGCCAATAATTTCTGGACCGGAAAGGAATTGCTTCTTAAATCATTTAGTCCGGGTAAAATCGGTCATGATTGGGTTGATGCCGGCAACCTTCAATTTTCAAACAGGCATTGGCTCATCAACGGCGCATATCAATACAACGGACATAATTTTAATGCAGAGGCAGGATACGTTCCCAGGCAGGGTTATATAAAATTAAATCCCCAGGTTAACTATTACTTTTTCCCCTCAGGTGGGCCTGTGCTTAGTTATGGCCCGCAAATGGTCACTACTTATTATTATAACGAGCAGTTTCATCAGACAGATCACGAAAATTCCTTGACCTGGCTCATTACTTTCCGAAACAAAGCCACCCTGGCTCCTGTAGTTATTCAGGATTATGTAAAGTTGCTTGCACCATTCGACCCGACAAATACAGGCATAGATTCCCTGAAAACGGGGACGCAGCATTGGTGGAATACCGTCGGACTTGATTTCGTTTCCAAGCCGCAGAGCATTCTGACATACGATTTCTCTTTGCGCTATGGTGGTTTTTATGACCGTGGAACCAAACTCACTTTCAGCAATGATATCGGCTTCCGGTTTCAACCTTTTTTAAATATAACACTGAGTACTTCATATAATGTATTGCGTCTTCCTCCGCCCTGGGGCAATACCACTTTCTGGCTGATAGGACCCCGGATCGACCTAACGATGACCAATAACCTTTATTTTACGGCGTACATTCAGTACAATCAGCAGATCAATAACATGAATATCAACACGCGACTTCAATGGCGCTATAAGCCCGCTTCTGATTTATTTATTGTGTATACAGATAACTACTACAGCACTCCGTTTTCCGTAAGGAACCGGGCCGTCGTCCTGAAGTTCACCTACTGGTGGAATATGTAGGTGCAGTCGCGCGAGTCCCGGAATTCATATTTTATGGCAGTACAAACTATTGTGGCCCATTAAAATCAGGCTATGATGATGGAATGGACCTTAAATTATGAATCACTCTGTCCGGAGACTTTTAACAGGATTTGTCAACGCCGCTCTTATGCTTTGGAAACTCACTGTGACCAGCGTAATCACCAAAGCACCTGAACCTGCAGCCGCAAAGATCCACCCGGTAATGCCGGTGCGGTACACATACTGCTGAAGCCAGTTGTTCATAAAATAATAAGCCAGCGGCGCGGCAATTATAAGGGAAATGATGACCAGCAAAATGAATTCTTTGGATAATAATTTCCACAAATTAAAGACCGAGGCTCCCAAAACTTTTCTCACACCGATTTCCTTTATCCGTTGTTCGGCCATAAAAGAGGCCATTCCGAAAAGGCCAAGGCAGCTGATGAAAATGGCAAGACTGGCAAAAAAAGCCGCAAGTTTTCCGATGCGCTCCTCAGAAGCGAATTTGTGCGCATACACTTCGTCAGCGAATTTATATTCGAATGGTTCTTCCGGTGAATAGAACTTGCAGATGGCTTCAATTTTGGTTAGAGCTTCATGTGCACCCATGGCAGGATTGATTTTAATATTCAGAATCCCACCGATCGTATGGTCAATATAGAATATTGCCTGTTCAACCGGCAAATATGGAGAGCCCATGACCATGTCTTTTGCAACGCCGATTATCCGGAAGGGTTTTCCATACCACATAACGGTTTGCCCGACCGGATTTTTAAAGCCCATATATTTTACCGCAGCTTCGTTTAATATTAGCCCCGTGGAATCTGTAACGAATTCCCTGGAGAAATCCCTTCCGGCAAGCATCTGAAGGCCTACTGTTTTTCCGTACTCCGGCGTAACCCCGATAACATTGAATTGTTCCGGTGCATTTGGATCCATACCCGCCCACTTAAATCCATTATCGAAACGGTCGTTTTCAGTTACGGGCGTATTGGACTCGGCCATTTCTGAAACTGCACCGGACTTAATGAGATCCTGTCTTAAGGCATCAAAATGAATATGAAAATTGTAGGTTTTCATAACCATCGTTATCAATCCATCGCGGCTGTATCCTACCGGCCTGTTCCTGGAATATTGCACCTGGCGGAAAACAATGAAGGTGCCAATGATCAGCGCAATGGAAACTGTAAATTGAATCAGCACCAACAGCCTGCGGGTCACTCCTGCCAGTCGTCCCGCCTTAAAGCTTCCCTTTAATACTTTGACCGGATTGAAGGAGGATAAATAAATCGCCGGATAGCTTCCGGAAACCAGGCCTGTGATGAAGGTGAATGCCAGGGCAGCCATCCAGAAATATGGATTGAGCCATAAAATGGTCATATGCTTGTCTGAAACATCATTGAAAAAAGGAAGCGTGACCTGAACCAATACTAATGCAAGAATAAATGCAGCTATTGCCATAAGGAGTGATTCGCCAAAAAATTGCCCGATCAACTGGGAGCGAAGAGAGCCAATGGATTTCCGAATTCCTACTTCCTTGGCCCTTTTTTCAGACCGCGCTGTACTGAGGTTCATGAAATTGATGCAGGCCAGCAACAGTACAAATACGCCAATCAATCCGAACATCCAAACATATTGAATACCGCCGCCGATATTATGGCCATCTTTAAACTCAGAATATAAATGCCAATTGTGCATAGGCTGCAAAAAAAGTTCTCCCTGATATTTGGCCTGGTCCTTGTTTACTTTATTCAGCTTAGCGTATTTAATTTTTGTCGAGACAGCAGTCATACCTGAATGGGCTGCCAGCTGAACAAAAATCTGGAAAGACCCGTCTCCCCAATTATTCTCGTTGCCCTTTACCCAACTCGTCAGATCCCGGAATGGGGCAATAAAAGCCATATCATGAAGTGTTGTATTTTCGGGCAGGTCTTCATAAACTCCCGCAACCCTTTCATTGATTTCATTATCTATTTTTACCAGTTTCCCCAGCGGATTGGCATTGGCGAAAAGTCCTTTTGCCATGGAATGAGAAAGTAATATGGAGGAAGGCTGTTTAAAGGCGGCTTCGGAACCCTCAAGCATATGCAGCGATAGCAATTCAGGAGCATCAGCATCCATATAATTCCCTTGCGTCGATAAATTTTTATCTCCCGAGCTAACCATGCTGTTCATGGTCCAGGAAGAAAGGACCACATACTTAAAATCGCTGCCGAAGCTTCTGCGCAGTTCGCCGGCAAGCGGAATGGGAACGCCCATGCCCGTATTCACCTTTCCGCTATAGGTTTGATTTTCCATAACCTGGGCGATCTTATCGTAGTTCTTATGGTATTTGTCAAATGACAATTCTTCCAAGACCCATAAGCCGACCATAATCGCCACAGCCATGCCGGCGGCAAGACCGGCCACATTAATAAAAGAATACACTTTATTTTTCGCAAGATGGCGGAGCGCGATCTTAAGATAACTTTTAAGCATGGAAGTTTATTATGCTGGTTAAATAGCACAAGCAAAATATCTAAAAAAGTGCCGAATTGATATCTGACTGACAATCAAACAACATGGGTTTAACACGCATCGCTTAAGTGTCCGTTTTTAATACACAATTCAATACATTTGATTCAGAATAAATTTTGAATATCAATTTTACCCAGATCCTTAGCGAAGTAAACATGCAGAAAAATATACTTTGGACAGGAATAGAATACCATTCGTTGGAAAACTGTATCATGACCATTACGGATAAAGGAACAGAGATAGACTCTTCCATTATTGGCACATATACGAACGAGCTTTATAAAATAGAGTACCGGATCAGAACAAATCAGCATTGGGAGACTGCATTTTTTGAAATCAAATCCCAACTTTATAATACAATCGAAGTTATTGATTTTCGAAAGGAAGGAAAAGATAGCTGGTATGTGAATGGCCAACCGGATGAAAAATTCAATGGGTGCATCGATATAGATATTTCATTGACCCCCTTTACAAATACCTTACCGATAAACAGACTAAAACTATCGGAAAAGGGAGGTGAGCAAATCAAGGTTCTTTACGTGGATGTTTTAGGGAGAAAAATAATGCCCGTTCTGCAAAAATACACAAAACTTTCACCAGCCGACTATAAATACGAGAATGTGCCAAATGATTTCGAATCGGTGATATCTGTCGACGATTTGGGACTGGTTGTGAAATATCCCGGACTTTTCAAGCGAACATACATTACTGAAAGCCACTATTGGTAATAAATGTATATAAAAAAGCAAAACCTCCGCTTCGCGGAGGCCTTACCAATCTATTTGTCGGGACGACTGGATTCGAACCAGCGGCCTCTTGCACCCCATGCAAACGCGCTACCGGGCTGCGCTACGTCCCGAATTATCCTCAGCAGGGCTGCAAATCTATGATAAAAATCCGTTGACGTAAAATGCATTTGAATGGTAAACCGTATCTTCGCGCAATTCCTTATAGATGAAGCTTCTACTCAAACAGGCTTGCATTGCTGACCCTCACTCATCCCACCAGGGAACCATTCAGGATATTTTAATTGAACATGGTATTATCAGAGAGATCGCTGCAAAAATTCCGGACGATAAAGCCGAAAAATTAATTACCGGGAAGGGTCTTTTTGTTTCTCCCGGATGGGTGGATATTTTTTCCAATTTTGCAGAACCCGGATATGAATTTAAGGAAACGCTCGAATCAGGAGCGCAGGCAGCAGCAGCAGGTGGATTTACAGATGTCTTCCTTATTCCGAATACTGTTCCGGCAACAGATAACAAGACCCAGGTAGAGTATCTCCGGCAGCGTTCGGCCTATCTCCCGGTTAATATCTGGCCGATCGGCGCAATTACCCGCAACCTGGATGGCAAACACCTCGCTGAAATGTATGATATGCAAAACAGTGGCGCGGTGGCATTTTCAGACGGGCTCCATCCTGTGCAGTCGGCGGGCGTACTGGTCAAGGCCCTTCAATACGTAAAGGCATTCGAAGGCGTGATCATACAAATACCTGATGATACCAGTATAGCGCCGAACGGACTGATGCATGAAGGAATTGTTTCTACCCGTCTTGGATTGCCCGGGAGACCGCTGATGTCAGAAGAACTGATCATCGCACGCGACATTAAACTGGCACGTTATACGGATTCTCATATCCATTTCACCGGTGTTACTTCACCCAAATCCATCGAATACATCCGGCGGGCAAAAGCAAGCGGACTTCAGGTTAGCTGTTCGGTGACACCCTATCATTTATTTTTCAGCGATGATGACCTTCTGCAATATGACACAAATCTCAAGGTATACCCTCCGCTGCGGCCCAGGGCAGTTTCAGACCAGTTGAAAGAAGCTATCTTCGACGGGACCGTGGATTGCATCAGCTCGCATCACCTGCCCCAGGAGTATGACAGCAAGGTGTTGGAATTTGAAAATGCAAAATATGGAATGACCGGTCTGGAAACCGCATACAGCGCTATGCAGACCCTCTTCCCAGCCCTGGGTCCGGAGAAAATCTATGCCTTGTTTGGCGGGAATGCCAGGAGGATTTTCAGCATGAAGCAGCCCAGGATAGAGAAAAAAGAAGAAGCTATCCTGACCATTTTCAATCCGAAGGAAAGCTGGCATTTTAAATTATCATCATCAAGATCGAAATCAAAGAATACGGCCTTTCAGGATCATACCTTTACCGGGCGGCCGGTTGGCATTATCCGGAACGATACCCATTTAATAAATGACTGAATTAAAATTTCTGCTATGCAGCCAACATCCAAATACAGTATGGGCCTTCGTTACGGACTAATTACAGGGCTGGTCTATGCAGTCTTGCTTTTTCTGAGGTATAATTTCTTTGCGGGGAGTCCTATTTCGCTTGGCATATTTTCGATGGCATCCTACCTGATCGTGCTTGGTCTTTATTTGGTGGCCGGAATATCCCGGAAAAAGGAACTGGTAGGATATGCAGATTTCAAGGATATATTCCGGACCATATTCATCGTGATCCTTATTACGGAAGCGGTTTATGTGATTTTTAATGCCATCTATTTGAAATATGTGGATCCTTCCTTTTTCGATAATTTCAAATCGACCACCCGTAATTTCCTGGAAAAGTCCGGGCTGACCCAGGATCAGATTGATGAAAGAATGAAAAGTTTTGATGATTCAAATAAACAGATGTCGCTGCCTGGCCTTCTTAAGGGATTCGGCTCCTGGGTGGTCATTGACAGTATCATCGGTATGATTTACGCGGCTATCCTGAGAAAGAAAAAAGATATTTTCGAAGAACCCAAGTTGTAATCTAGCATGGATCTTTCCATTATTGTTCCGGTTTTTAATGAAGAGGAATCCCTTCCCGAACTCTGCGAATGGATTGCGAAGGTGATGGATCAGCATGATTATTCTTATGAAGTGATCCTGGTGGATGACGGCAGCACTGACCGGTCATGGGAGGTAATTGAATCAATTCACAAAAGGAATGCGCATGTGAAAGGCATACGCTTTCAAAGAAACTATGGCAAGTCTGCTGCACTGAATGAAGGCTTCCGGAGTTGTCATGGAGAGGTAGTGGTCACACTGGATGCCGATCTGCAGGACAGTCCCGAAGAAATCCCCGCCCTCCGGCACATGATCATTGAAAATGGGTATGACCTCGTGAGCGGCTGGAAAAAAGTGCGGCATGATCCTTTATCCAAAACAATTCCTTCCCGTTTTTTTAACTGGGTAACTTCCAGGGTCTCCAGGATCAGGCTGCATGATTTCAACTGCGGACTGAAAGCTTACCGGTTGAACCTGGTGAAAAGCATTGAAGTGTATGGAGAGATGCACCGCTATGTTCCCTTAATTGCCAAATGGTCGGGTTTCCGAAAAATCGGAGAAAAAGTGGTGGAGCACCATCCGCGCAAATATGGAAAATCAAAATTCGGGATGGGGCGGCTGATCACCGGGGGTCTCGATCTGGCTTCTATTATGTTTGTTGGCAAATACGGAAAGCGCCCCATGCACTTATTCGGAACCGGGGGAATTATTTGTTTCCTCGTCGGATTTGTGATTTTTTTCTACCTGTTTGTCTCCAAGTTTTTCTTCGATAAAACCGGTCTCACCCAAAGACCCTTATTTTTTGTTGCCCTGGTTGGTATGATCATCGGTACCCAGTTATTCGTCACCGGATTTATCGCAGAACTTATCTCACGAAATGCTCCAAACAGAAATGCTTACCTCGTTGAAAAGAGAACAGGATTATGAAAGTGGTTATCATTGGACCCGCTTATCCCCTCCGCGGCGGCCTGGCGACGTTTGACCAGCGCTTATGCAGGGCCTTTTCAGATGAAGGTCATTCAGCTTCTATTTACTCATTCTCCCTGCAATATCCAGGATTTCTTTTTCCGGGAACGACGCAGTTTTCATCTGATGCGCCACCTGAAAATATTGAGATCCATACCCTGATCAATTCCATCAATCCTTTCAATTGGTTATCTACGGGAAGGCGATTGAAAAAAGAAGCGCCGGATCTGGTGGTTGTCCGCTACTGGCTGCCCCTTATGGGGCCTGCACTTGGAACTATATTAAGGCGGGTCAGGAAGAACCGGAAGACACGGATAGTTGCTATTACAGACAACATATTGCCGCATGAAAAGCGGCCCGGTGATCTTGCGTTCACGAAATACTTTCTAAAAAGCTGTGATGCTTTCATTACTATGAGTGATGAAGTAATGCGGGATCTGAGAAGATTTGAAATAGAAAAACCCGCGATAAAAGTCACCCACCCGCTTTATGATAATTTCGGAGAGATCATATCCCGTGAAGAAGCAAGAAAAATATTAAGAGAAAGGTTGAAGGTGGATATTTCCGGGCGAGATAAGATCATTCTTTTTTTTGGATTTATCCGGAGGTATAAGGGACTAGATATTCTTTTTCATGCCATGGCCGAGCCAGTCATACGCGAATCCGGCATACGCTTACTCGTTGCAGGAGAATACTATGATGATCCGCGCATGTACCAGCAACTTATTTCAGCATTGGGAATTGCAGATCTTCTTATTCTTAAAACCGATTTTATTCCTGACAGTGAAGTACAATACTATTTATGCGCCGCAGATGCCGTGGTCCAGCCGTATCGGAGTGCAACCCAAAGCGGCGTCACGCCTCTCGCCTATCATTTTGAACGGCCCATGATCGTAAGCCATGTGGGAAGTCTTGCTAAACATGTGATCCATGAACAAACCGGACTGGTCGCTGCGCCCGAGCCGGCAGCGATAGCAAATGCCATCCTGCGTTTCTATGAATTAGGTGAAGATTATTTTATTCCTCATCTTCGTATCGAGAAGAAAAAATATTCCTGGAAGAACCTCGTAAATACCATCATTGGCCTATCCCATGATATACAGAAGTAAAGCACCGCTGCGCATCGGACTTGCCGGGGGCGGAACGGATGTAAGCCCCTACAGCGATCTTTACGGAGGTGCTATCCTCAATGCCACGGTATCTCTTTACGCTTATGCCAATATCGAACTTACAGACAATAGTGAAGTGCATTTTGAAGCGATTGATTTTCAATCGAAGCAGGTAATTCAAAAAGATTCCCCCGTGGAACTGAATGGAGTGCTGGATTTGCACAAGGGGGTTTATGACCGGATACGGAAACAATTCCAGGATATCCCTTCCGGTTTTAGATTATCCACTTTTGTTGACGCGCCTCCGGGATCCGGGCTGGGGACTTCCTCCACGCTTGTTGTGGCCATGGTAGGGGTTTTTGCTGAAATGCTGAAACTGCCGCTGGGAGAATATGATATTGCACATCTTGCATATGAAATTGAAAGAAAGGATCTCAAAATGGCGGGAGGAAAACAAGACCAGTACGCGGCGACATTCGGCGGCGTAAACTATATGGAATTTTTTGAAAATGAAAAAGTAATTGTGAATCCACTGCGTGTGAAACAGCAGTATTTATTTGAACTTGAAAATAACCTTGTGCTTTATTATACTGCGACCAGCCGTGAATCCGCAAGGATCATTGAAAAACAAAGCCAGAACGTAATCAACAAAAAAGATTCATCCATTGAAGCCATGCATCAGCTGAAACAGCAATCACAGCGGATGAAGGAGGCCCTGCTGCGCGGGCGGCTGCATGAGATCGGAGAGATTCTGGATTTTGGTTTTGAACAGAAACGAAGGATGGCAGAAGGTATTTCCAACGACCGGATGGAAGATATTTATCTCGCTGCAAAATCAGCAGGTGCTACCGGAGGGAAAATTTCCGGAGCCGGTGGCGGCGGTTTCATGATATTCTATTGTCCTGGTAACAGTAAGTACAAAGTCATTGAGAAACTTCACACTTTCGGCGGTCATTGCAAATCTTATCAGTTTGTTGATCATGGGCTGACCACATGGACCATTTAAATTTTACAGATTATGCTGGAGGATATTAAAAAAATTGTTTCAGCATCAATAGCAGTAAAACAAAAACTGCTGGCTGATGAAAAGCTGTTGAAGACCACGTCTCAGGTAGTGGAGCTGATCGTGAAGGCCTTTCAGGATGGAAAACGTGTTTATTTTGCAGGCAACGGTGGAAGCGCCGCTGATGCGCAGCACCTTGCGGCGGAGTTTTCCGGAAGGTTTTATACGGACCGTCATGCGCTACCCGCTGAGGCCCTGCATTGCAACACTTCTTATCTCACAGCAGTGGCCAATGATTACAGTTATGATGAAATTTACGCAAGACTGATCAGGGGTATTGCGCATTCGGGAGATGTACTGGTCGGATTGTCCACTTCCGGCAATTCAAGGAATATTATACGCGCATTTGAAACTGCGCTGGAATTAGGCGTTATTACGATCGGGTTCACAGGAGAAAGCGGGGGAAAGATGAGAGCCCTGAGTGATTATCTGTTTAATATTCCTTCTTCGGATACTCCGCGGATCCAGGAAGCGCATATGCTGATCGGGCATATCATTTGCGAGCTCGTGGAGAGAGAATATTTTAAATCCTAAGTGTTTATCCTGCATGATTTCTGAGGCCATTGTTCTTGCCGGAGGTTTGGGTACTCGGTTAAAATCTGAACTGCCCGGGCTTCCCAAATGCCTTGCGCCGGTGGGAGGGAAACCATTTCTGGATTGGCTCCTCGCCTATTATAAAAAACAGGGAATCGGCCGTTTCATCTTTGCATTAGGTTACGGGAAAGAACAGGTTGAGCAGTTCATTCAAAGCAGTTTCTCACCTGATGCATATGCATTTTCAATTGAAAACGAACCGCTGGGCACGGGCGGTGCGCTTTATCAGGCTTGCCGGCATGCCGGCACAAGCGACCTGATTGTGCTGAATGCAGATACATTTTTCGGATTGAGCCTGGATGAAATTTCCTCATTTCACCAGGACAGGAAATCATCTTGCACGGTGGCCTTAAAGCAAATGCAGGGAGTTGACCGTTATGGAGCCGTAGCATTGAACAGCCGTCAGCAGGTGATTGGATTTAGTGAAAAAAAATATATCCCGAATGGGTTCATCAATGGCGGAGTTTATGCCCTGCATGTGCCCACGTTTTTGTCCATCTCATTTCCTTCTGTTTTTTCATTTGAGAAGGATTATCTTGAAAAAAAATATCCGGATGGAAAGATCTTCGGAATGATTTCGCCCGGTTATTTTATTGACATCGGTATTCCGGAAGATTACCGCCGTGCTCAAAAAGAATTGATTCAACATATTTGCTGATGGCATTTGACCTGAGTAAAATAGACAAGCATTGGACCCTTTTCCTTGACCGGGACGGTGTGATTAATCTTGAAAACCAGGGCAATTATGTGCGCAATTGGCGGGAATTTGTTTTCTATCCTCAGGCACCAGAGAATATTGCCTTTTTTAACAGCCGGTTTCAGCGCATTATCCTCACAACAAATCAGCGGGGGATTGCCAAAGGCCTTATGACCCTGGCTGACCTCGAGGATATTCACAGGAATATGCTGAATTCCATTCTGGAAAAAGGAGGCAGGATCGACCGGATTTATTATTGCCTGGATATGGAACCAGGCAGCCCATGCCGCAAACCCAATCCGGGCATGGCTTTTCAGGCGGCCGGGGATTTCCCGGAAATTGACCTCAGCAAATCACTGATGATTGGCAATAATATCAGTGATATGGGCTTTGGGAAAAATGCAGGCATGGCGACTGTTTTCATAAGTACAACCAATCCGGATATGGTTTTTCCGCAGGATTTAATTGACCTGAACTACAGCAACCTGAATGAATTTGCCCAAGCGCTCATGAAATCATAAAATTTTCAAAGAATTCCGGGGTTAGCACGGATTTCCTGATCTTGCATGTACTTTAGTACTCAGAATTTCCACCTTATGTTCGATATCCGGAAAAGATATTTTTATTTTCTTTTCATTCTCATTTTTTCGGGACTGAAACATGGTTTTGCACAGCATCTCAGTGCCCGGGAGCAGGCGATCCTGGATCATCAGCAGGACTCTTTGAGCCACTTCGCATTTGATATTGTAAATGCCCCCGAAGCCGAGCAGCGGTTTCGGTCGGACAGTTTTTTTATCCGGATGCTGGTCAGGGCGCTGAAGGTGCCGAATTCTTTCTATTATCCTTTTGATTCCCTGCAGACAATTTCAAAATTATATGCGCCGGATAGTAGTTTCCGCATTTTTACCTGGCAGGTCAAGAAAGATGAATTTATTTATATTCAGCGCGGAGCCATTCAAAAGAAAACTGAGGACGGATCGCTGAAACTTATCCCCCTGCATGATGTGTCCATGTTCACAGCAAATCCCCAGGATTCTGTCCGCACTGCTGCAAACTGGATTGGGGCCATCTATTACCGGATCATTGAAAAGGAATATCAGGGAAAACCAATCTATACCCTCCTGGGCTTTGACAGTTATGATATCGGCAGCAATAAAAAATGGATGGACATACTCACTTTCAATGAACATGGCGAACCCATTTTTGGCGGCCCATATTTTTCTTTCAAAAAGGATTCGGCCAATGCATTCGGTAAAAATCAGATGCGGTTCAACATAGAATATAACAAAGATGCAGGAACAACTTTCAATTACGATTCCAGCCTGAATATGATTGTATATGATCATTTGATATCCGAATCCAACGAGCCGGCGCGAAAAGAGACTTACGTGCCTGACGGCGACTATGAAGGATTCCGTTGGCAGAACGGCAAATGGTACCATGTAGTTAAAGTGTTCAATACCGCGCTCAACGATGGCCAGTATCCCCAGGATCTAAAAATTCTCAACGATGCAGGCGGTATCGACGAGAACAAGCTGAGGGAGCAGTCGGAGCTGAATAAAAAAAAGGCGGGTGATAAGTGAGGGGATCCGCCCACTAGTAGAAAATACCATACACATAGCCTTTTGGCTCTTTCATAAAAATTATGAAAAGAAAATATAAAAACAAGGCAATCGTAATTGCGGGGAAATGCCAGCGTGGTGTGGACATCCCGGTAATATACAAAAGGCCGTCGGCTGGAATTCCCCCGAGGAGGACATATTTGAATTGTAGCCTGGCACTGAAATTCAACATATCCCTATAGTACGGTGAAAGTTTAGACAGGTATTTATCCGCTAAATCATAAGCTGACTTTCTATCGAAGTTATAATTGTTAGCAATGACTTCTTCCGCGTAAATTACCTGCTCAATGGTCATAATCTAAGCATGTTTAAGGGATTGCCACCGCCTCACTCCGCAGGCTTAAACTAATAAAAATAATTAATAGAAATAAACGCCTGTTACACATAGGAGGACAGATCCTTATTCATCCAATTTCAATACAGCCAAAAAAGCTTCCTGCGGAATTTCAACGTTCCCTACCTGGCGCATGCGCTTCTTGCCTTCTTTTTGCTTTTCGAGTAGTTTACGTTTGCGGGAAATATCACCGCCATAGCATTTTGCGGTTACGTCTTTCCTGAGGGCGCTGATGGTTTCCCGGGCGATCACCTTGGAACCAATAGCAGCCTGGATGGCTATCTGGAACTGTTGGCGCGGCAGGAGCTCCTTTAGCTTCTCGCAAAGCTTGCGACCGAAATCCTGGGCACGCCCGCGGTGGATCAGGGCACTCAGGGCATCCACTTTATCGCCGTTCAAGAGTATATCCATTTTTACGATATCACTGTCGCGGTAGCCGATCGGATGATAATCGAAAGATGCATAACCGCGGGTCTGGCTTTTCAGTTTATCGTAAAAGTCGAATACAATTTCTGTTAACGGCAGTTCAAAATGCAGTTCTACTCTTGTTGGCGTTAAATAATTCTGATCCAATAGGATGCCGCGTTTACCTAAACATAAAGTAATTATGTTTCCGATATATTCCGGTTTGGTAATTATCTGCGCTTTTATGAAAGGTTCTTCGATGCTCTCTGTTCGGGTTGGATCCGGCATCTCTGCCGGATTGTTTACCTGTATGGTATCACCGTTGCTGACATGGGCAATAAAGCTTACGTTGGGAACCGTGGTGATGACTGTTTGATTAAATTCCCTTTCCAGTCGTTCCTGGATGATCTCCATATGCAGCATGCCCAGGAATCCGCATCGAAAGCCGAAACCCAGGGCCTGCGAAGTTTCCAACTCATAAGTAAGCGAAGCGTCATTCAACTGGAGCTTGTCCATGCATTCGCGGAGCTCTTCAAAATCTTCTGTATCGATTGGAAAAATACCGGCAAAAACCATGGGTTTCACTTCCTCAAAACCCTGGATCATCTGCGGATCAGGATTGGAAGCGAGTGTGAGTGTATCTCCTACTTTTACTTCCTTTGCGTTTTTAATTCCGGTGATGATATAACCTACATCACCTGCACGCAATTCCGGCTTCGGAATCAGGCCCATTTTCAAAATTCCGATCTCATCTGCGCCGTAATCCAATCCGGTGGAAACAAATTTTATTTTGTCAGCTTTCCTAAGTACGCCATTGAGTATCCTGTAATAGACGATAATCCCCCGGAAGGAATTAAAAACGCTGTCGAAGATCAGGGCCTGCAAAGGAATATCAGGATTTCCTGCGGGAGGAGGAATTCTTTCCACGATAGCTTCGAGAATGGCTTCCACACCAAGGCCAGTGCGGGCACTCGCAAGCAGGATATCTTCTTTTTTGCATCCGATGAGTTCAATGATCTGGTCGGTAACTTCTTCCACCATGGCTCCGTCCATGTCAATTTTGTTAACTACGGGAATGATCTCCAGATCGTTTTTGATTGCGAGATAAAGATTGGAAATCGTCTGTGCCTGAATTCCCTGCGATGCGTCCACCAGTAATAATGCGCCTTCACATGCGGCAAGGGCGCGACTGACCTCATAGCTGAAATCGACATGACCAGGTGTATCGATCAGATTAAGCGTGTAATCCTGGCCCTTTTGGGTATAGCTGATCTGGATAGCATGACTTTTAATGGTGATGCCTTTCTCCCTTTCCAGATCCATATCGTCCAGAACCTGTTCCATCATATCCCGGTCGCTGATGGTATGGGTGATCTGCAGAAGTCTGTCGGCCAGTGTGGATTTTCCGTGGTCAATATGAGCTATAATACAAAAATTGCGGATGTACTTCATGGGTGCGCGAAGGTACTTAATTTGGTTGATAGTTGATGGTTGATGGTTGATGGATATCAGGTGCGATTTTGCAATTAAAGCCCATCAACCATCAACTATCAACCATCAACTTTTTCTCATCCATTTCTCTCAGGTATTCTATTTTCAAGTGATCATAAAAAGAATGTTTATCTACTAATACGGATACGATTCCCGCGAGCATGCCGGCAAGCATTAAATAAAAGATCAGACTGTGACGATCGGTCATCTCGAGCACCAGGATGGCTGAAGTGAAAGGTGTACGCGTAATGCCTGTTAAAAATCCGACCATGCCGGAAAGAATAAGCAGATTGGTATCAGAATCAGAAAGCTGCATCCAGGATGACAGCACGGATCCGATGCTGGCGCCTGAAGCGAGTGCCGGTGCGAAAACGCCTCCGGCCGCACCAGTTGAATAGGAGATGATGGAACCGCTCATTCGCACAAAGGGTGTATACCATGGTAAATATTTTGCCGATGTGAATAATACTGTGGTCATGATCTGCTTTCCGGAGCCTATTAACCAGGGATGGGTGAAATAAGCGAGTATGGCGATTGCAAATCCACAGAGCAGGACATAAATTATATGGTAGTTCCGCTTTTTCAGGCAGGCTTTCCTGCTCATCAGCCAGAGCATGAGCCTTGAAGTTATGCTGCCTGCAAGGCCTGAAAGTAAGGCAACCAGGATCACTCCAAGGAAAATATAAAAAGAAAGATTTTGCACACCAGGAAAACCTAGATAAAGATAAGGGCCAAATAATGCCTGCGCGGTAAGACCGGATATAATGACTGCCGAAAAAAGGGCCGTCTTGAAATAACTGATATGAGTCTTGGTGAGCTCCTCAACGGCAAATACAATTCCTCCCAAAGGCGTATTAAATGCAGCAGCGAGACCGGCAGCAGCACCTGTCATGATCATATTTCTTTTGGAAATTTTGGGCCACCATCGGGGAAGCCATTGGTTGATCAGGCGGAATATGGAACCTGCAATCTGAATCGTGGGTCCTTCCCTGCCGATCATTCCTCCTCCCAGGATCATGCAAAAACTGGATAACATTTTTACAAGGATGACCCTGAGGTTGAGCAGTTTTCCTATTTTGAAGTTATCCCTCGGATTGGCGAGTTCAATGGATGCCATTACCTGCGGAATTCCACTTCCCCTGGCGAAGGGTTCAAAACGGAGGATCAGCCACCAGGCCACCAAAAAACAAAATGGAGTAATTACAAATAAGAGCCAGGGTGTTTCAAGGAACAAACGCGCTGTAGAGCTTTCAGCGAGCAGAAAAATTTTAGAATAAAAAACGGCTGCGAGTCCGGTGAGCAAGGAGGCAATCCAAAATGGAATGGCTTGCAGAAAATTATTTCTCAACTTTTCATTCCCTGCTTTATCAAAAATCCGTTTGAGTTGGCGTTTGAATCTGTTGCGCCGGTCTGTTCCTGTCGTTTCATCCATTGACCAAAGATACGGCAAGGCAGGCCCCGGGAAGCCGAACCTATAACCCTTTTAATGTTTATTTCAGGATTTATCGGGACCTTGGGCTTCCTAAAATTTACTAAGAGCTCAGCCTTTATCTTTCGGCTTTATTGATAAGACCATACTCATGGAATATCAGATATTAGGAAAATCGTCTTTGAAGATCAGCCGTATTGGGTTTGGGTGCATGTCGCTCGATGCGGGCAATTCCGATTCTGAAAAAATATTGCATCATGCTTTTTCCCTGGGCATAAATTTTTTCGATACGGCTGATATTTACCAGCAGGGTCAGAATGAAGAGTTGTTGGGAAGAACCTTCAGGGGTATGCGCAATCAGGTGTTAGTGGCCAGTAAAATTGGCAACAGATGGAAGCCGGATGGTATTGGGCTGGATTGGGTTCCGTCCAAAAAATACATACTGGATGGGGTTGAAAAAAGCCTGAGGCGATTGCAGACGGACTATATAGATCTTTATCAGCTGCATGGAGGAACCATTGAAGATCCGATAGATGAAATCATTGAAGCATTTGAATTGCTCAAGGCGCAAGGAAAGATTTTGCACTATGGAACTTCCTCTATCCGGCCCCAGGTAATCCGTGAATATATCCGGCGTTCCAATATTGTAAGCGTTATGATGCAATACAGCCTGCTTGACCGGCGGCCGGAGGAAGAGATATCAGACCTTTTGCATAAAAATCAAATCGGAGTATTAACAAGGGGATCGCTGGCCAGGGGTTTACTCGTTAACAAACCTGCCGAGCCTTATCTGAATTATACCAGCAGGCAGGTGCAGCAGGCAGCTGACTCTATTGCTTCTCTGTCGACCGGAAAACGTGGTCCCGCTCAAACTGCCTTACGCTATGTCTTGAAGAATGAAGCGGTCTCTTCCGCTGTTGTGGGAATCAGGACAAGCCAACAACTGGAAGAAGCAGTGCAAACCTGTAATGCGCCAGAATTGCAGGAAAATGAATTGACAATACTGCAACAGGGTTTACCTGCAAATAAGTATGACAAATTCAGGTGAATCTTCCCTGTCCATCACCACAACTGTCAAAGGCCGGCTATAAAATCAATAGATTTGTCATTACCCGGAGATTGTTTTACATTAAACAAGATGAAAAAAACCTATTTGTCGGCGCTTTATACCTATGACAAGAAAGTGTTTTCTTTTGTCGCGGTTTTCGCAACACTAACCGTTTTCTGCAATCTCATGGGAAAGGAAACAACTCCTTTTTTCGTCTGGGGAATGTATTCCGAAAAATTCAAGCCGGTCAAAACTTACGAGATATTCAGAATAACGATAAATGATTCGGTATTACTGGACTCTTACTCCGGATATTCAGATAATACAAGAACCTTCCTCAATGCGCCCCTTGCCTACTATCGGGAAATGAAAGACTATAAAATTGATCCCACGATTTCTTTTTTAAAAAATAAATTGAAAACCAAATATGCGTGGCTTAGTCCTTTTCAGAAGAAGTTGTTCAACTCATACAACCAGCAAAATTTCATGAATTGGTATCGATGTTATCTTGAAAGAGTGACCGGGGTGCCCATTCATGCGATCAAAATAGATGTCCTGCGAACGCAATTCAATGAAGATCAGCACCTCTTTACGGATTCATCTTATTTGTTTGAAACATGGAGACAGGATTGAACCAAGTCAAAAATCCATTTACTTCAATGGAGCGCCGCGGAATGTGCCGGCTCGTGTTCCTGTTTATTTTCTTTTCCCTGGCCTACTCGTATTACTCGGGAACCTTACTGCATCAGTTATGTTTTCCTGTTTTGAAATTTCCCTACGTCGACCCAACCTATTGGGCAATACATCTTTTAAAAATACCTGAATGGCTTACCCAAAATTTCTGGCCGGCCTTTGGCTTTGACGCGGTGTTGGTCGCCACATGTTTATTATGCATCTTCTTTCCTGATCGGCGTTGGCTGATGGCGGTTTTTTTTATCCTGTACTTTTTTTATTTCATTAGCTTTAACAGCTACAGCACACTTCACACACATAGTAAGATTGGTATTTTAATGATGCCAGTACCTTTCATCGTTTTTAGAAATAAATCTTTTACATTTTTGTGGGAAGGGATGCGCTATTTTACACTATTTGTATATGCAGATGCCTTTTTATGGAAGCTATTTCGAAATACTTTTATGAACTGGAAGCAAGGTGGCCTGATCATCAAGGCCAACCTGACCCCTTATTTGTATTTTCATCCCGGTTCCTTTCAAACATCATTTTATACCTGGTTGCTGCAACATGATCATGTTGCAGGTTGGCTCTTTAATGCCGGCATGCTGATGGAGGCGTCATTCCTGATCGGGTTTTTCACGAAGAAATTTGATAAATACCTGTTCGTATTTTCTATCTTACTTCCCGCTGGGTTTATTTGTTTTGCAGATGCATTTTTCTTTGAACTAACTATTCTGAGCCTAACCTTAATCAACTATCGCAGAGGTAAATAGCATTCGGCTTATTAAGTAAATATTCCATGATCAGGAAGATCTCTGAGCCAGGCTTCCAGCACCGGAAGTTCTTTTGATGGTACAATTTTATTTTTATTTAAAGCCTCGTATGCCCGGTATAAATTATCCGGCAAGTCCTTTTTCTTTGATATGCTGTCAATTACGATATCAGCAACTTCTGAAACATGCCGGTACATAGGGATCTCAGATATAAAATCTTCAAAAGAATCATGCGCATTTCTATTTTGAATAACAGTTGCGTTATAAAATCCCAGGTGATAACCATACAGCCACATGAGAGGCTGCGCGACCAGGCTGCGCAGAATATCCGTAAACCGGAAACTGACATGTGCGGGTAAATACAATAAGGGAAATAAAGCTTTCCTTATTAATGTATTTTGGGAATTGAAGGGGCTTAGCGTATTTTTTCCCAGGACGAAGGGGTCCCTTTCTGAAAATGTGCACATTGCGTTATTTGTCAGCCTGTAAATGGCATCTACGTCCGGCTGACCGTCTACCAATGATTGCCATATACCGATTTTGCATTGTTTTTTTTCTTTTTCCAGTTGGGGCTCCGAATGCTTATTAATAAGATGAAGAGGCAATCCCCTTGGCCAGATTGTTTTTTCTGTATAATAAGAGTACATGTTTACAAATCCGCTTTTTTCGGGGACCATGGAAAACCTCCCTTCCAAATCGGGAAATCCCCAATTATCCTTTGGAGCATTATCATCATCCGTATCAATGATCACATCGGCACCCTTATATATGGCATGCAAATACCCCATCATTTTCCTGGAGTAGTGATTAAATGGCAACTTCTTTTTCAAATACCTGCCTATTTTCTGTTGCTGTTTCAGCGATAAAAAGCCTGCACCCTCGCAGGCCCAGTTTTTATCAGTTTTCTTATCACCAACAACAATGAGTTCATGATTTGTTTGTTTCGAAAACAAACGCAAGCCCTCGGAGGGCGGAAATATAGTAGTTATAATTATAAATCTTTTCATTCGTTGAGCGGTGTTCCCAAAGATAGTTGAACTATTTTTTTACTTTCAAGATTTCGCAATTAATTTACGGCTTGAAATTTAAATTCTTACCTTCCATCACTAATGCCAGCCAGACTTCTGATTTATGAAACCACCCATCATGAAACGCTGCCGTCATTATTGGACCTCGCTGAGCTTTATTTTGAAAGCGTTACTGTTTTTCTCAGAGAAATAACATACCAAAATATTTGCGGCTCAGAGGCGGCGGGGAAATGGAAGAATACTGTTTTTTTCAGGCAATCGGCCCGGGTTTCCAATAGGGAATTCATAAGGAACGCCATTCAGTATGCCGGAAATAATGGCTACACGCATTTCCATATCAGCACACTGGATAATAACCTGTTGTATTTCGCAATCCTTCTTCGGCGTTTGCCCGGACTTCATATAAGCTTATCCATTCAGGCCATAAATGGATACCGGGCCTTTAGGTTTAAAAACCTGCGCGACATTACCGAATCATTTGCCAAGCTTTATTTTCACAGGCGCATCAGACATTACAGATTCTTTTTTCCAAAAATGGCCGAGGCTTTTCATCAGGGTATGCCACAGGCAAATTGCCAGTTCATTCCTTCCCGTTTTCTTTCGGAACTGCGTCCGGAAAAACCGGGAGAAAATGAATACCTGAGAATAGTTATTCCGGGATCAATAAACCCTCAACGCAGGGATTATGAATTCGTGGTATCCTTTGTAGCTGATAATCTTCCTGCTATTGCATCTGAAAAAGGCATAGAGCTCGTTTTATTGGGAAATATCAACACTCCATATGGATTAAAGCTGTTGGATGAACTGAAAACCAAGATATCAGATGACCTGCACATCAAATACTATTTCGAATATGTGCCGCAGCTGGAGTACGAGCAGCAGCTTGCGAAAGCCGATATTATCTGGAGTCCCATACATATCAAAACAAGAGGCATACGCGGCACGCCTGAAATATATGGAATTTCAATGGCTACAGGGCTCATTGCCGACCTCTTGCTTAGTTGCAGGCCTGCATTGGTACCTGTCGGATTTGTTATACCGGAACACTATCAGGATGCGCTGATCCCTTATGATTCTCCCTCTGCCCTGGCTGAAAGAATAATGGAATTTGTGTATGGTTTTGATGAAAACCGCAACTCCCGGATACGCAATGCTCTTTCATTTTTTTCAGTAGAGAATTTTAAGAGCGCTTTTGAAGAGCTTATGCATGTTACCCCATAATCATTTCTCTTCTTTGTGGATAATATTGAAATTATTCCTGGCGGCAAATGGATGAATCCAGAAATGGTACTGTGCGAAGAAGAAATATTCCATCAAAATGCAATATATAAGATTGCCAAGCAACATAGAGACCGCTGCACCCATCAATTGCCATTTGGGAATAAGGTAAAGTGCCAGTAAGAGGGTTACCAACAGAGAAAAGACCCGACTGTAAATAGGTTTTTTTTCATGACCATCCATGATAAAGAAAACGTCTGCCGAACCAATAAAAGCGGTTAGCAAATTGGACGCAAGGAATACAAGCAGAACGGGAAATGCGTCAGCGAATCCTTTCCCGTACAAGTGCAATATCCATTTACCCGTTATGCAAAAGAAACAACTGAGCATTAGGCATTGAAGGGAACTGTTTTTGGAGATCCGGTATAGCAGCAGGGGCCCGGCATGCTGACCTTTTTCATGCTTTACAGTTGAAAGCATGGTTGGCAGTGAGAGATTAATGATCGCAACAGGATAAGAGGAAATGTCTGCAAATTTTAATGCGACATTGTAATGCCCTACCAATACGGCATTTGAAAGCAAACCCAATAAAAGGAGATCCATGCGGGTTGACAGGAAGTAAAACAGGTTTAATAATACGTATCGGAAATTGGGCCCCAGAGAATAATTTGTTTTGGATGCATCGCTTATTCCCTTTGCTTCGCGTACGGTTCTTCTTATTTTGATTGATAAGAATAAGATAGTGCAAAACAAGGCCACGCTACTGGCAATAATGGCATCAAGTGCGAGGTCGGCCTTCCATAAAAAATAAAAAACCAGCAATAAAATGATGAAAAAAAAGGGCCTTGCCAATTTGTCTATGATTTCACCATAAACCACCTTATCCATACCTCTGAGAAATGATATCAGGTTATTCATGAACGGCATGAAAAAAACAAGAAGCAATCCGAAATCAAAATAATGAGTATACTTAGAGAGACCGGACGGTTCAAGGAAATGAAGGATAAAATAAAATATCGTTGCAATGACTGATATGGAAATGATATTGATGCCCAGGGACCATTTCAGTTGCTGCATGATTTTTTTCTTCTCAGCTTGCAGGTTCCAGGATGGCAAATGGACCAGATGGGAATCATCCATTCCAAACAAGCCGAGGATGGCTAATAACATACACCAGCTGGTAATCAAAGAATAAATTCCATACACCTGTTCGCCATACAAACGAGCCAACAAAATATTGCTTGCGAAGGAAATTGCAAGTCCGCAAAATTGGATCAGAAGTACCATGAAACTTCTTTTGACCAATATGTTTTGGTAAAAGGAAATATTATTCTTTCCTGGAAGCTGCAGTAGTCTGGTGAACCATGAATCCATTGGGAAATAAACTGAAATGAAAAGGCGCTATTCAATTTGAATTCTGCGGCATCAACGCAGGACAAAGGCTACATTATTTCAATGCCCTGATAATCTCAATAAAATCGGAAGCATTCAACGAAGCGCCGCCAACCAGCCCGCCGTCCACATCCTCGCAGGCAAATAATTCTTTGGCGTTATTGGCTTTCACACTGCCTCCATATAATATGGAAATATGCTGCGCCACTTCCCTCCCAAACTGCTTTTCCAAAACTGATCTGATATAGGCATGCATTTCCTGCGCCTGTTCGCTGGTGGCTGTTTTCCCCGTTCCGATGGCCCAGACCGGCTCATAGGCAATCACCACTTTTAAGAGTTGTTCAGCCGACAATGGGGAAAGAGAATCCTTTAATTGCTTTTTTACAAAATCATTTTGGGTATTTTGTTCGCGGATCTGAAGGGGTTCGCCACAACAAAAGACTGGTGTCACCCCATAAGTGAGGCAGATCGTTACCTTCCCGGAAAGTATTTCGTTGGTTTCTCCGAAGTGCTCACGCCTTTCACTGTGACCGACCAGACAATATGGAACATTTATTGATTTCAGCATTTCAGCGGATACCTCGCCGGTGAAAGCCCCTGATTTTTTATCTGAACAATTTTGAGCTGCGGAGAAATAATATTTTTTTTGATGAACACTTTCGTTGGCCAGTTCAAGATAAGGGAAGGGAACGGCAAACAAGACAAGCCGGTTTTCATTCAGGGTAAGATCCACCGATAATACAGTTTTAAGTAATTCAGCACCCTGCTGATAAGTCAGGTTCATTTTCCAGTTCGCTGCGGCATATTGTTTTCTCATCGCATATTTTTTTGTTGATCAAAAATCGCTTTCAACAGGTTGATTTCAGAAGCTGAAACCAATTTGTTTTTTAATTCTTTCCATCGAGCGATATGATGGATCGCCTTTTCGAAGTTATAAACTTCCGGGGGATCAAACCCCCAGCTGAATGAGGAAAGATAGGATGGCGTCAGGCCCTTTCCAAATACATTCACGCATACTCCCACTACGGTGCCGGTATTGAATGAGGTGTTTATGGCAGACTGGCAATAATCTCCCATGAATAACCCGCATTTCAAGCCTTCGAAAGTATAGTTATTTTTCAAAGGGTTCCACAGCTTAACGGTGCCTGCATTATTCCTGACATTTGAATTGGATGTGCCCGCGCCGAGGTTGCACCACTCCCCGACCACCGAATCTCCCAGGTAACCTTCATGGGCTTTGTTGGAATAACCAAAGATCACACTATTTTTAATTTCACCGCCGACCGTACAGTGTGGGCCTATTGTGGTGGCGCCATAAATTCGCGTTCCCATTTTCAGCACCGAAGCTTCGCCAATTGCAAATGGGCCCCGGACCAAACTGCCTTCCATAATCAGGGCGTCTTTTCCAATATAAATGGGACCTTCACTTGCATTCAGGATGCAATGCTCCACCACGGCACCTGATTCAAGGTAAATTTGATCAGACGATATCGAACTATCCGCAGATTTGGGCAGAATGATCTGGTTTGAAATTGGGATAGGGCGGGACTTCCGGCCCTTGCAAATGTGAAGGAAATCGCTCTTGATTTCGCGCCCGTTCAACCTTACGATGTCTACCGGATTTTGAAGTTTGGTTGCAAGCAAAATGGCTTCCTGAATTTCATGTTCCTTTCTATGGAGTATAGCCTCAATCAGCTGATCCTCCGGAAGCACATTGCCGGGGATTTCAATCCCTTCGATTTCAGTATCCGAATCAGGGAAAATGCATTCCCATTTTTGCCTGATACTAAGTATTCCACACCGGATGTCCGCAACAGAACGGGTCAGGCAGAAAGGAAAAAGATGCTCAGCAAAGGGGCCGTCAATCAGGATGGGATGCATAGTTAAAACTAGTATTTTTTATCGACGGGATTGCTGACCGACTCCAATTGCGAATCCGCGCCTGATGTCCGTCAACCTTTCCTGCGCCTTTCACGAAAACAAAAATCCCCTTCTGAAAACAGAAAGGGACCTATTAAGATTCTGAAAATTTATTCAGGTTTCTTTGCGTAGCGTTTCTTGAACTTGTCAATACGTCCTGCTGTATCTACCAGCACATTCTTTCCGGTAAAAAAAGGATGAGAGGTATTTGAAATTTCGAGCTTGATCAGGGGATATTCATTTCCGTCCTCCCACTTGATAGTTTCCCTGGAATTGGCAGCTGAACGGGTAAGGAAACTTGTTCCGTTACTCATATCCCGGAATACGACCAGGCGATAATTTTCCGGATGAAGATTTTGTTTCATATTTTTCAATTTGACCGTGCGATTAATTTCATCCCGGCACGAAAGGGTTTGCAAAACTAGTGCTTGATAATGAGGGATCCAAATCTTTTCGCGAAGCGAAAAGATGGGTTGACGGTTGATGGTTGACGGTTGACGGAAATGCGTGAATGGCCGGGACTCTTATTATTCACCGGCCAGCAATTCTTTAAATATTTGCAGCATTATATTGTCAATCAATATCTTATCTATCCAGGCTGCTGTTCTGTCAACCATCAACCATCAACTGTCAACCGTCAACCGTCAACCGTCAACCGTCAACCTCAACCAAATCAGTTCCGCATATTATCAAACTGCAAGGGAATTTCCAAACCAGCCGATTTGCAGCGCTGGATGACGGCCTGTAAGTCGTCTAGTTTTTTCCCCGTCACTCTCACCAGGTCATCCATGATGGCTGCCTGCACTTTAAGCCCGGAATCCTTGATCAGCTTTACAATCTTTTTCGCGTCTTCCTGTTTGAGGCCATTGCGAACCGGTACTTCTTTCCGTGTTACCTTGCCACTCGGATAAGCTTCTTTTCCGAGGTCATAAGCCAGGGGATCAAGGCCCTGCTTGATTGAGCGGCTGATCAGCACATCCGTGATTTGTTTGATCTTCATGTCACTCGCGGCCTCCAGTTCTATCTTCATTTCCTTTTTATTGAGTTCGATGGACACAGGCGAATCCTTAAAGTCGAATCGGTTCAGGATTTCTTTTTTTGTAGTGTTCACGGCATTGTCCAGCGTTTGCGGATCAATTTTACTTACGATATCAAAGGATGGCATAGGCTGTTTATTAGTCAGCAAAAATAAAAAATAAAAGACCCGCTCATCCTCCAGAGCAGGTCTTTATTCACGAAAACTACAGATTAATTGTTGCCTCCCGCTTTTACACGATTGGCTTCCTCATCTGCGCCTCCGGAATGATGGTTATTTTCCGGGCCTTTTATGGGCTTTCCGAACCGGTATGTGAAGGTGAGACTCAACTGGCGGCTATCCCTGGTGTTGTGAAAAGTGGCCTCTGTTTCCTGGAAATTAATGCTTCCCCTGAATTGCTGGGTATAGAATATATCGCGGACTCCCAGTTTCAGGCTTCCTTTTTCTTTGAAAAGTTGTTTAACGATGGCTGCTGAAGTTTGCCCGACCGGTTTTATTAAGACCTGTCCTTCCAGACCGGCAGTTCTGTAGAACCCGGACAGCTCCCCGGCCCATCCTTTGCCGAACTTAAATTGGTTATTCAGGTTGCCAAGCAGATTTACGGCACTGACATCGAGGTTCTCGCCATACAATATGCCATTGAAATGATTATAATTCAGGTTGCTGTAAAGTATGATTGTCCACCATTTGGTTGCAGGCAGGTTCAGACTTACTGAAATGCCTGCGTTCTGTCTTCTTCCGATATTTCCATTACGCACAATCGTTGCATGTCCCTGCTGTTCGAATGTTTCGGAAAAGAAATTTCTTGTGTTGCTGTAGTTCAGCGTAGTGGTCAGCTTGTTATGGTAGGTATGTGACAATTCAAAATTGGTCGTGTACTGCGGCTGCAGATAAGGATTTCCTGCCTGATAAGTATACTGATCAAGAAAAAATAAGAATGGATTCAGATCACCATAATCCGGCCTGTCAATACGCCTGCCGAAGTTCAGCCCAAACATATTATTATCATTCAATTGATAGGAAATATAAGCCGTGGGGAAAGCACTTATGTAACTTTTGGAAAATGCAGAATCATTATTTATCACCGTGTACTTATTGCCAAACTGATGGCCCGAATAGTTGGTGTTTTCCAGACGCAAGCCTGCCTGGAAATTCCATTTCTTATATCTCTTAATTACATTCAGATACCCTGCGTTGATATTTTCATGATAAACAAAATAATTGGTCTTTGTAGTGTCAGGATATTCTATATTGTTCACCACGTTAAAATAGTTGGCCTGGTTGTCCGTTGCCACATAGCTCGTTTTCAAGCCGGCTTCCAACTTTAAATCTTTTTTGAATGGATGCGTATAATCCGTTTTAAATGTGTAGATATTGATTATGGAAGGAAGATGTCCGCTCAGCGTGCTTGCATCGAGCGGATTCATTTTCGGATCGTATGTAGCATTCAGATAGTATTGGTCATTTTTCGAATTATAAAGCACATAATCTGCATCCGCCGTGATTTGTGTTCCGAGAGAATCAAACTTCCTCAGGAAATTTAAGTTTACAGAGAGATTCTGCCATTTGCCCTCAATATTTCCAAATGAATGCACCAGCGAATCAGGAATATTATTGGCATCTTTGAGGGTAATATAGCTCTGGGATTGATTTTTTTCGTCATCCTGAAATCCGCTCACAACAAAGCCAAGGGTAGTTTTGTCGTTCAGGAAATAATCTATTCCTGTTTTCAGGTTGAATTCAGGGCTAGTATATTGCATGTGCGTTGTCTGCGTAAAGATGGAATTAATTTTTCCGTCGCCGGAATCAAGGTAATTCCTGTTGATATCCAGATTATGCCAACCTTTCCAGCGGTTAAATCCTGCATTGGCGAAAATATTCAGTTTGCCGGTACGGTAATTCAGGTTGACGCTTGCACCCGGCTTTCCGTATTTACTCTCGGTTTGCGAAAGTGTCAATGACCCGTTGAAACCCTTGGTTTTACTTTTCTTGGTTTTAATATTAATAATCCCTGAATTCCCCGCAGCATCATATTTTGCAGAAGGGTTGGTCATGATTTCCAATTGATCAATGGCAGATGCAGGAAGGCTTTTCAGGTAACTTGCCAGTTGCGTTGCAGTCATGTAGGTGGGCTTGTCGTCAATCATAATGATCACTCCCTGCTTGCCTTTGAGACTGATATTATCATCCTTGTCCACCGTAACACCGGGTGATTTTTCCAGTATATCCATAGCCGATGATCCGGCGTTTGACGGAGAGGCATCAACATTCACCACGATCCGGTCGGCCCTCTGTTCAATGAAAGACTTATTGGCAACTACGGCAACGGACTGGAGTTCGTTGGTCTTTTTCTTCAGCACGACCTGGGGCAGATTAATGTTTTTGTTGTCTGTGGAAACAGAAAAAGCCGGACCGGAAAAGGGTTCGTGGCCAATCGCCGTAACCAGGAGATGATAATTTCCTGCCGGGATTGTTTCAAAAACAAACCTTCCGGATTTGTCCGTTTCGCTCATTTTGTAAGCCGCGGTATCCTGGTTTTTTATCAGAGCAATGCTGGCTCCTTCCACCGGATTCCTTGATTCTTCGGAGACTGAACCACGAATATTGGCGGTTGCCGGTTGCTGGGCATTCACCACAATGGAAAACGCAATCAGCAGGGTAAACAGAGTGAGTTTCATGTTTTCTGGTTTACTTGGTACTGTTTGTTAGTAGTTACAGGTCAAAGATCAGTACCAAGCATTACATAGAACATTGTTTTATGTTGGGTGGCTGATTTTACTGATAATCGGGAAATGGTTTTGGGAATAGGACGCAGCTATTCCAGGAAAGTTGCAGCTAAAACTGCTATTCAGGATGAATGGAAAAGATTGATTAGCAGCGGTTATATGAGCTGTTGATTGCTTCGGTGAGGAGTTTTATACCTGTTTTTCAGCACGAAATATAGAATTGCGCCTGAAATTACAAGCAGGGCGGATATGATTTCTGCCTGGGTCGGATGATAGCCGAAGATAGAATATCGGGTATTGACCCTGATTTTTTCTATGAAAAAACGTTCGATGCCGTTCAGGACCATGTAAAAGGCGAATAGAGTTCCGGGGACTTTGAATTTCTTTCTGACCGACCAGATCAGGAAAAAAAGCCCGATACATACAACAGTTTCATAAAATGGTGTGGGGAACACGGGCAAAGGAAGATAACTGCAATAGGGACCGGAGCAACCGGGAATTTTCAGCCCTTCGCTGATCACATTGTGCGGGTAGGAATAAGCGAATAGCCAGTCCGGCATGAATGACGGTCCTTTTACAGAAAGGTGCGGCACACTAAGCGATCCGAACTGACTAAGGTAAAAATCACTATTCCTTGAAATTACAGATTGGAAATTGGAGGGGCTTCCAAGAATGGTTTTGAGGTTAGTTGCGTCCACTGCGTATGCGCTGTTGATGATGCCCCAGTCTCCATCTCCTGCAGTCTGGCAGCCAATCCTTCCCGTGCCGTAAGCCAGCATAAGCGCAGGAGCTGCTGAATCATTAAGATGCCAGATTCCAATTTTATGCTTGCGGGCATAATACCAGATGGCTAATGTCGCGCAGATCAAACCGCCGTAGAAGGTAAGTCCGCTGAACGAGATCAGGGATTCAACCGGGTTCTTTATAAAATCATCCCAGGTTTCGAGGCTATTGAAAATCTTGGCACCCAAAAAACCAAAGACTGCGCCCAGAATGACGAAATCCCCTACCCTGTCATGCGGCCAGATCCGGACCTTTCTTTCTTCTGGTTCGGGAAGTTGTTGTTTGTATTTCTCGCGCCATTTCATTCCGGCAAATAACAATCCCAGAATAATTCCCGCAAGCCAGCTTCCATCGGATGAAAATATATAGTCAGCCGGATTTTGTGTTACCGGTGAGCTCGAAATAAAGAGACCGATTACCTTATAACCTAAAATAAATCCAAGTATAAAATTCGTGAACAATTCGCCCGGTCCGACGGGTTTGCCTACAACGCGGGTCTCATCTTCTGCCTGCAATAATCCCTGGCCTTCCTTGCGTTTCAGTTCGCGGCCCAGCACAATAGCGGCAAGAATAAAAGAGATGGCAACAAAAAATCCGAAAGAATTGATAAAATGAAGGAACTTCCAGTCAACACCAAAAAGATCCTTAAAAGCGTAGTATAGATTAGGATACATAGGAGCTGCAAGATAAGCCTAAAAAGTTGAGAGAAGCTTCGTAAACTTGTCTCAAAATACCAAACGCGTATGAAAAAAATAGCAGTTATCGGAGCGGGTACCATGGGTAACGGTATTGCCCATACGTTTAGCCAGCACGGCTTTCCGGTCAGTCTGGTGGACCTGCACGATGCGCAGTTGGAAAGGGCAATGAATATCATTTCGAAAAATCTCGAGCGACAAGTGCAGAAAGGAACGATTTCGGAAGAAAAGAAAAAACAAACCCTCCGGCTAATCAAACCGGAATCTGATCTTAATTCAGGTGTTTCGGGTGCCGAATTAATTATTGAAGCAGTTTCTGAAAACGTGGATACCAAGCTGAATATTTTTAGGGAGCTGGATAAGCTCGCCTTGCCGCAGACCATCCTTGCCAGCAATACATCTTCCATTTCCGTTACGCGGATCGGAGCCTCAACAGAAAGACCTGCACAGGTAATAGGTATGCACTTTATGAATCCGGTGCCGGTGATGAAACTTGTTGAAGTAATCAATGGATTCGCAACATCAGCCGAGGTTACCGGAATTATTACGGAAATCGTAAGGCATCTGGAGAAAGTGCCATGTGTGGTAAATGATTACCCCGGATTCATTGCGAACCGGATCCTGATGCCCATGATCAACGAGGCGATTATCAGTCTCCACGAAGGTGTTGCGGGCGTTACAGAAATTGACACGGTTATGAAACTCGGGATGGCCCATCCTATGGGACCTTTGCAGCTGGCGGATTTCATCGGATTAGATATCTGCCTTTCCATTATGCGGGTTTTGCAGGAGGGATTTGGCAATGCGAAATATGCTCCTTCACCCCTGCTCGTCAATATGGTGAACGCCGGAAACCTGGGTGTGAAATCCGGTGAGGGCTTTTATAAATATAGCCCGGGCTCAAAGGAATTGCTGCCGGGTGAAAGATTCAGAGCGCATTAAGGTTTCGCTTCCATGTCAATATATTCATCCGGAACGGCGCCCGTTCATTAAGAAATTTATGGCGAGATTTGACAGGAAATAACCAATCAATTGAAACCAGCGGGATATTCAGGAACAACGCTTGCCAAAAAATTGGGAATTAGGACCGGCTTCAAAATCCGTCTGGTAAATCAACCTGGATATTATTTTGAATTATTCACAGATCTTCCGGCAGGCCTCCTTTTTCTAACGAACAAAAAGGTCAAAAAGAATTTCATACATTATTTCGCAATACATGCCGGAAACCTCCAAAAGGAAATTTCCCATCTTAAGAAAGAGATTGAGGAAGATGGTATAATTTGGATCTCCTGGTACAAAAAAGCTTCAAAGATCCCGACCGATATAACAGAGACAATGGTCCGTGAATTAGCCCTGGCAAACGGACTTGTGGATATAAAAGTCTGCGCAATAGACGAATACTGGTCGGGATTAAAGCTCGTTATTCCTGTGAAAGAAAGAGCCGGTACAAGATGATGGAGATGACTTGAGCTGAGAGGCCTGATAAAGTTTAATGCTGACAGATTCAAATTGAATAAAATGGATTATGACGAATAAAAATAAACCGAACCGGAGAAAATTCGTAAAACTTTCAACTGCGGGAATCGGGGCCCTCGCTTTTTCGGCCTTTACCGGAACTCCAAAAGGGAATCCCGTTTCAGGTCTTTCCCCGAAACAGGATGAAAGGAAGCTTAATATCATGTGTGTGGGCGCTCATCCAGGTGATCCTGAATTTGGTTGCGGAGGCACGCTGGCAAGGTATAGCGATGCCGGCCACTACGTTAGTGTTTTATACCTTACCCGCGGAGAAGCAGGTGATCCTTCCAAATCATTTGGGGAATCGGCTGCCTTGAGAACCCGGGAAGCTGAGACTTCATGCAAACTGTTAAATGTCAAACCGCTTTTTGCAGGCCAGATAGATGCAAATACGGAATTGAATAAAAGGACGATTGATGATATGATAAAGATTATTCAATCTGAGAAACCAGATATTCTTTTTGCGCACTGGCCGCTCGATACCCATCCAGATCATCAAATTGCAGGATTACTGGCATTCAATGCCTGGGCGAAATCCGGACAACAATTTCAACTTTATTATTACGAAGTAAATACCGGAAGTGAAACGATGGATTTTGAGCCTACGGATTATGTTGATATTTCCGGCGTCCGCGATAAGAAAAAATCCGCCATGTTTGCTCACAAAACGCAAAATCCGGAAGAAATTTACAATGGCTTTTTTAAGACAATGGAAGAATTCAGGGGATTGCAGGCGGGGGTTAAGGCAGCAGAAGGATTTATCCACTTTAAAGTAAAGGGTGAAAGAGCCATGCTCAGCGGATTGAAAACCTGAATACGATATCATCCGGCATTTCTGAAATCTTAGTCAGTATTATTCTGTTCTCAGGCTTTCCACCGGATTGGCAATGGCTGCGCGCAGCGACTGATAACTTACCGTAATCGCAGTGACCAGGAAAACAAAAACGCCCGCAAGTAAAAATATCCACCATTCGACGCTGATCCGATAGGCATAGTGATCAAGCCATCTGTTCATAGCAAACCACCCAATGGGCGAGGCAATAAGGAAGGCCAGGATCACCAGGAATAAAAAATCCCGCGATAAAAGTCCGACGATTCCGGACACACTTGCCCCGAGTACTTTACGGATCCCGATTTCGCGGGTACGCTGCTGTGTTAAAAAAGACGTGAGACTGAATAACCCCATGCAGGAAAGCAATATGGCAATCACCGCAAAATATCCAATCATTTTACCCAGGTTTTCCTTATCCTGGTATTGCGCATTGATATCCTTATCCAGAAAGCTGTATTCAAAGATCCGCTCCGGAAAAACCTGTTCCCAGATTTGTTTGATAAAAGCAATGGTTTGCGGCAGATGATCGGCTTGAACGCTAATGGCAAATTGAGTAAACCGCGGAACGTTCACGTCCATTATCAAAGGCTCCATCGGCTGATCAAGCGGGTCAAAATTGAAATCCTTAATTACCCCGATCACCTGCCCTTTTTTTCCATCCTGTTCATCTCCGCGGATGATGCTTTTTCCGATAGCATTTTCCGGGCTCTTCCAATTAAGTGAACGAACGGCAGATTCACTGATAATAAATGCCTTTAGATGATCTGTACCGGTTTCCCTGGAAAAATCTCTTCCTGCAACGATCGGAATTTTTAAGGTGGAGATAAAATTATAATCAACCGAAACCCAGGGCAGAAAAATATTATCCTTACCTGAATAGCCCTGAGGTATAACAAGGCCTCTGACAAAACCCTGTCCGGGAAGGCCTGAAGCTGCTGTTGCTGCTTTAATCCGCGTATATTTCAGGAGTTCGTTAGTAAATACATTCATGCGTTGACGCATAGGCGCGTCTACTCCATAGCCGATGCTGGAAGCCCCGGTACCAAAAATGGGAACGGTAACCATTTGCTCCTTTTGAAATCCAAGCGGTTTATTGTGGAGGTATGCTACCTGTTGATAGATCACCATGGTGCCTATAATCAATAAAACAGAAATACAAAACTGGGTGACAAGGAGGGCCTTTCTCAATATATTACGGGAGCCGGCTTCTCCTGATTTTCTGCTGATGGCCCTGACCAGGCTGAAGCGCGTGATAAAAAAAGCAGGGTAGACCCCGGCCAGCAAACTACTGCAGAAAAAGATCAGGGAAAATAAAATCATGTTTGGAACGGTCAACCATGTCATTAGAGTCAGCTGCTTACCTGTCAGCTGGTTTAGCACCGGCATGGCCAGCCAGCATAGAAAAAGGGCAAGCAGGTAGGCAAAAAACCCCGCAAGCAGATTTTCACCGATAAACTGACCCGCCAATTGGATTCTTGCTGCGCCCATGATCTTGCGCATGCCCACTTCGCGGGAACGGTTCATCGAGCGTGCGATGGACAGATTAATATAATTAACATGGGCAATGAAAAGAATGAGCAATGCAATCACCAGGAATATATACACATAAATGATGTTCCCTGTAGACGGGTTGCCGATGACAGATGCCGAATATAAATGCATGCGACGCAAAGGATCGATCGAAATCGAATATAAATGCCGCGCCCTTTCATCTGCATATTTTTGAAGCAGGCGGTTTAATCCTGTTTCAAGCTGTGCAGGATTTGTGCCGGGTCTCAATAAAATAAATGTGTTGCAGGGATTATAACTCCAGTCTGTTTTCAGGTAATCTGATATGCCCTGGTTCTCAACCTGAAACAGGGTCTCGAATGAAATCAGGAAATCAAAGCTTATGTCTGAATTCGGCGGCATTTTCCTAACCACCCCCGTTACGTTTAGCAATGTCTTATTATCATAAAATAATGTCTTTCCTACCGGATTAGCATTGCCGAAATACCTGGCGGCCATTTCATCCGTGATCACAATGGAATTTATAGAATGCAGTGCGGTTGCAGGGTTACCACTCAGGAACCGGATGCTGAACACATTTAAAAAGTCATTGTCAGCAAAATAGACCTGCAGTTCCTGGAATTTCTTTTCAGGAGTCTTAGCATGGTTAGCATCCTGAATCTGCATTTGCCCGCTGCGCTGATACAGTCTGGATACCCTTTCTACCTCCGCCAGGTCATGCGCGATGGCCGGTCCGAGGGTCACCGGCGTGGTTGCATAGGAAGCCCCATTACCCCCGGCTTTTACATTCCATTTAACCCTGTAAATATTATTTATACCCGAATTGAATTCATTGTAGCTGAATTCGTCCTTGATGTAAATCAGGATGAGCAGACAGCAAGCCATGCCTATGCCAAGGCCAACCAAACTTAAAACCGAAGTCATTTTCTCCTTCCAGAGATTGCGCAGGGCAACTTTTAAATAATTTTTAAACATGGGCTAAATTTTACCCCTGAAAAATGAGGATAACCAAGGTCAATTCAAATGTCCTCAGCAATTCAGTTCAAACTTAAATGATGACGCCAAAAGAAACTGACCGCTTATCAAAATATCGCAAAATGGGTTCTTATAACATATGCTTACGGTCCATGCAAAATGTCTATGATTTCCTGTGCAAATAAATAAAACCCCGCAATTTCGGATGGTTTTACAAAATAATTAAGGGCGCCGGAATCCAGACATTCCTTAATATGAAATGGAGAATTTGAGGTGCTCCAGATTATTTTTGGAACAGATTTATATTTTTCCAGCCCGGCTAAAGTGATCAATATTTGGTAACCACTGATCTCCGGAAGATTGTAATCTAACAGGATAAGTCCTGGTAATCGTTCTTCCGGAAGGGATTCTAAATAAGAAAGTGTTTGCTGGCCGCTTTTAAGCACAAACATCTCAATGTGTTGGTCTAATTTTTGCAGGCATTCGAGTAAAATTTCCACATCATCCTCGTCGTCTTCTCCAAGAAACAAGTATTTTCTGCGTAATGATTTTTTTTTATCTTGGGTCAATTCAGGGGCAGGCATGGCAAGAAAGATTGTGTGATGGGTCATTTCCTTTTCACAAATAAAATAAAGATAGGCGGATTCACATAAAACACTTCCCCGGATCTCTTTTATGATTGGAAAAAAACAAAAGACCGAGGGTCCAAATACCCTGTCCCGTAAAACTTCTGCAAAGGACAAAATTCCAATTACCTTAAATGGTACAAAAAAGACAGCACTGAAATCCCGCAATAAAACGGGCGGTTCGGGTTCCAACGGGAATGGCAATGGGCAGACCCACCATCCTTCATCGCTGGACAACCGGGAATTGCTTCGTGTTCTGGCGCAGATGCGGAATGGCAATTTTAGTGTGCGCATGCCCGTTGACCTGCTGGGTCTTGACGGTAAGATATGCGATACCATGAATGAGATCATTTCGCTTAATGAGGGCCTGATGCTGGAATTAACCCAAGCGGGGAATATTATCGGACGGCAGGGGAACCTCTCCCACCGCATTATACTTCCGAGGATTGCCAGGGGACAATGGAGCAGTGGTGTTGATTCCATCAACCAGCTGATTTCAAACCTCGTTCACCCGACCATTGAAATCGCCCATGTGATAGGTTCCGTGGCCAAGGGCGATCTTTCAGAAGAAATGCCGCTCCAAATCGGCAATCACAAACTCCAGGGAGAGTTTCTCCGCATTGCAAAAGAAGTGAACGACATGGTGAAGCAGCTTAATCTTTTTTCCATGGAGGTTACCCGGGTTGCCCTTGAAGTTGGATCTGAAGGAAAACTGGGCGGACAGGCCAGGGTGAAGGGAGTTGCCGGCGTATGGAAGGACCTTACTGATTCTGTGAACCAGATGGGTAGCAACCTTACTGCCCAGGTAAGAAATATAGCAGAGGTAACTACGGCTGTTGCCAAAGGGGATCTCTCTAAAAAAATTACCGTTGATGTGCAGGGTGAAATCCTGGAATTAAAAAACACCATCAATACCATGGTGGATCAGTTAAACTCTTTCTCTTCCGAAGTAACCCGCGTGGCGCGTGAAGTGGGTACCGAAGGTAAACTGGGAGGTCAGGCTGAGGTCCAGGGTGTTGCGGGAACCTGGAAGGATCTTACGGATTCTGTAAACCAGATGGCTTCTAACCTGACAGGTCAGGTTAGGAATATCGCCGAAGTGACCACCGCGGTGGCCAGGGGGGATCTTTCCAGAAAAATCACCGTGGATGTAAAAGGTGAAATCCTGGAATTGAAGAATACCATTAATACCATGGTAGACCAGTTAAACTCCTTCTCCGCAGAAGTGACAAGGGTTGCCCGTGAAGTCGGATCAGAAGGAAAACTGGGCGGACAGGCCACTGTAAAGGGCGTCGGGGGTGTTTGGAAAGATCTGACTGATTCCGTGAACCAGATGGCTTCCAATCTAACCGGCCAGGTAAGAAATATTGCTGAAGTAACCACAGCGGTCGCGAATGGTGATCTTTCCAAAAAGATCACGGTGGACGTGGAAGGAGAAATCCTCGAATTGAAAAATACCATCAATACAATGGTGGATCAGTTGAATTCATTTGCATCTGAAGTAACGCGTGTTGCGCTCGAAGTAGGAACGGAAGGGAAACTGGGCGGCCAGGCCAAAGTGCAGGGCGTCGGAGGAACCTGGAAGGATCTTACGGATTCCGTAAACCAAATGGGATCAAATCTTACGGCACAGGTCAGAAATATTGCCGAAGTGACTACTGCGGTAGCAAATGGTGATCTTTCTAAAAAGATCACGGTCGATGTAGCCGGGGAAATACTGGAACTCAAGAAAACCATCAACACGATGGTGGATCAGTTGAATTCCTTTGCTTCGGAAGTGACCCGGGTTGCGCTCGAAGTAGGTACCGAAGGGAAACTGGGCGGACAGGCCAAAGTGCAGGGTGTTGGTGGAACATGGAAGGATCTTACAGATTCTGTAAACCAGATGGGATCCAACCTCACCGGCCAGGTAAGAAATATTGCCGAAGTAACTACTGCGGTTGCGAGGGGTGATCTGTCAAGAAAAATTACCGTGGATGTAAAAGGAGAAATCCTGGAATTGAAAGATACGATCAACACCATGGTTGACCAGTTGAATTCATTCGGATCGGAAGTCTTTCGTGTAGCACGTGAAGTGGGATCTGAAGGAAAGCTTGGAGGGCAGGCAGATGTACCCGGGGTGGAAGGCCTTTGGAAAGACCTTACAGACTCTGTAAATAAAATGGCATCCAACCTGACTTCCCAGGTTAGAAATATTGCGGAAGTAACTACGGCCGTGGCGAATGGTGACCTCTCGCGCAAAATTGAAGTGGACGTTAAGGGTGAAATTCTGGAATTAAAAAATACCATCAATACCATGGTGGAACAGCTTCGGGGTTTCGCGTCGGAAGTTACGCGGGTGGCCCGTGAAGTGGGTACCGAAGGAAAGCTGGGAGGACAGGCCAATGTACCCGGCGTTGCGGGAACATGGAAGGATCTTACCGATTCTGTAAACCAAATGGCGGGCAACCTAACTGCCCAGGTGCGCAATATTGCCGATGTGGCCATCGCGGTTGCTAACGGTGATATGTCCAGAAAAATTACCGTGGATGTGCGCGGTGAAATCCTGCAATTAAAAGAAACACTGAACACGATGGTGGACCAGTTGCGGGCGTTTGCTTCCGAAGTAACCCGTGTGGCAAGGGAAGTGGGAACGGATGGAAAACTGGGGGGCCAGGCTTTTGTACCAGGAGTTGCCGGTACCTGGAAAGACCTCACGGATTCCGTAAATCAGATGACGGGTAATCTGACCTCACAGGTTCGAAATATCGCTGAAGTAACTAAAGCCGTGGCTTCCGGTAATCTTTCCAAAAAAGTAACCATTGATGTAAAAGGAGAAATACTGGACCTTAAGAATACTATCAATACCATGGTGGATCAGTTGAACTCATTTGCCTATGAAGTGACCCGGGTGGCCAGGGAAGTGGGAACGGAAGGGAAACTGGGCGGGCAATCAGAAGTGCAGGGTGTGGCCGGGACCTGGAAGGATCTTACAGATTCAGTAAATATGATGGCATCCAACCTTACCAACCAGGTGCGTGGAATTGCCAAAGTGGTAACGGCAGTAGCCACCGGAAATCTTAAACAAAAATTATCCATCGTTTCCCGGGGAGAAGTGGCACAGCTTACAGATACCATCAATGAAATGATTGATACCCTGGCCGTATTTGCTGACCAGGTTACAACGGTTGCCCGCGAAGTGGGGGTGGATGGAAGGCTTGGGGGACAGGCCAGTGTGCCCGGTGCTTCCGGTACCTGGAAGGACCTTACGGAAAATGTAAATCAGCTGGCAGAAAACCTGACCACACAGGTACGGGCGATATCAGAAGTGGCATCCGCCGTTACGAAAGGCGACCTTACCCAGATGATCCGTGTGGAAGCAAAAGGTGAAGTGGAAGAACTGAAAGATACCATCAACCAGATGATCGGGAACCTGAAGGAAACAACGCTGCTGAATCAGGAACAGGACTGGCTTAAATCAAATCTTGCAAAGTTCACTCAGATGCTGCAGGGCCAGAAAGATCTGAATGCTGTAACGCGTCGTATCTTTTCTGAACTCGCCCAGGTGGTGAATGCACAGCAAGGCATGTTCTATATTCTGGAGCAGAATGAGAATATGCAAAATCAAAAGCTGAAATTATTTGCTGCCTACGCTTATGACAACGAAATCGTCATCAGTAAAGAATTTGCACTGGGAGAAGGATTGGTGGGACAATGTGCGGTCGAAAAAGAAAGGATTCTGTTAACCAATGTTCCGGAAAATTATATCAAGATCCAATCCGGCTTGGGAAATCCATCTCCGGTTAATGTTATTGTACTGCCTGTATTGTTTGAAACCGAGATCAAAGCGGTTATAGAACTGGCCTCCTTCGAACCATTCAATGAAACGCATCTTGACTTTTTGAGCCAGCTCACGGAAAGTATCGGTATCGTGCTGAATACCATTGAAACGAATTCCAGAACGGAAGAACTGCTTGACAATCCCAATCACTTGACCGATGAATTAAGGAGGACCAATGAAGAATTGCAGGACAAAGCCCACCTGCTGGCGAAACAAAAAGAAGAAGTGGAAGATAAAAACAATGAAGTGGAAGAAGCAAGAAAATCGCTGGAAGAAAAAGCGGCTCAATTGCAACTGACATCAAAATACAAATCAGAGTTCCTCGCGAATATGTCGCATGAGCTGAGGACACCGTTAAATTCACTGCTGATTCTTGCCCAGCAGCTATTTGAAAACCAGGAAGGTAACCTTACCGAAAAACAGGTTCGTTATGCAAAAACCATCCATAGTTGCGGCGACGACCTGATCCAGCTGATCAATGATATCCTTGATCTTTCCAAAATTGAATCCGGTTATATTTCCACTGATTTCATCAAAGTCAAATTGCAGCGAGATCACTTCATTTGTTGAAACCACTTTTAAACATGTTTCTGAAAGCAAAAATCTAAGATTCAACATCGAACTGGATGAAAATCTGCCGGATAGTCTTGAAACCGATATTCAGCGGCTCAACCAGATATTGAAAAACCTGCTTTCCAATGCCTTTAAATTCACGGAAAAAGGCGAAGTCAAGCTCCAGTATTTATGAAGCGAACAGAAACTGGAAACAGAGCAATCCCAGCCTTGACAATGCGAAAAAGGTAGTTGCCTTTGAAATTAGGGATACCGGCATTGGCATTTCAAGGGATAAACAAAATATCATTTTTGAAGCCTTTCAACAGGCAGAAGGTCTACAAGCCGGAAATATGGAGGTACCGGCTTGGGCTTTCCATCAGCCGCGGTCTTGCCGACCTGCTCGGGTGGTTCTATCGAACTGGAAAGTGAAGTTGATCAGGGAAGCAGGTTCACTCTATTCCTTCCGATTGAATATAATCCAGATCATGTAAAAAAAGAAAAACAAAGCAGCTTGACCATCAGTGAATATAAACTGCTCGACCCAGGATAATGACGATTCAGCCATTCAATCCGTTCCAACGGTTAAACTTCCGGAGACCAGAGACCTGGATGTGATCAGTGAAATCATCAATGAAACAGGGGATGACAGGAATCTCATCGGGTAACGATAATAAAGTCGTATTGATCATTGAAGATGACATCCGGTTTGCAAGGATCATGATTGAAAAAGCGCATGAACGGGGACCTGAAAGCCATGGTGGCAACAGGATTTTCAGATGTATTTGCACTGGTGAATAAATTCAATCCCGATCGCCGTAACCCTCGATGTGAAACTGCCGGATGCCAGCGGATGGCGGATCCTGGATCTGTTTAAAAATGATATCAATTTCAGGCATATTCCTGTTCACCTGATTTCCGGCGAAGAAAATAAATTGCTGGGTATGCAGCGTGGCGCAAGAAGTTTCAATTTGAAACCACTGAAGAATGAAGCACTGTCTTTATTATTTGATGATATCATAGAATATCATGAGCGACATGCCAAAAAAACTTTTATTGATTGAAGACAATGAAATGGAATCTTCCCAGATTGCAAGATTTCTGGAAAATGAGGATTTGCTGGAAATTAGAATTGCCAGCACCGGCAAGGAAGGCTCCGGAGCTGATCAGGAAATAATATCTATGATTGCATCATTGTGGATTATATGCTGCCGGATATTACCGGAATGGATTTCATGATTGAAATCAATGAAATAAATAAATCGCAGATTAACGCCGGTTATCATTTATTCGGCAAAGGATTTTACTTCCAGGGAGAAGACTACAATTAAAGCAATATGCCAACCGGATTTTGCTGAAAGATGTGAACTCGCTGGATCTGCTACTGGAAGAAGTCGTCATGCATCTTCATCTGAATCACAAGGATCTTTTCCCGAACAAAAAAGATCATTGAAAACCTTCGATCAAGGGAAGATATTCTGGCGAACAAAACTGTTTTGGTTGTGGATGATGATGTGAGGAACCTGTTTGCCCTGACTACAGCTTTTGAAAGATACAATATGAATGTGATCACGGCGGAAAGCGGACAGGAGGCCATTGATATTCTGGGTGAAAATAATGCACATGGATATGCTGCTTATGGATATCATGATGCCGGAAATGGATGGATACGAAACAACACAGAAAATCAGAAGGGAACATAAAAACAATAACCTGCCCTATTATTGCCGTGACAGCGAAAGCGATGAAAGGTGACCGGGAAAAATGTATCGAAGCAGGCGCATCTGATTATATTACAAAACCAGTTAAGATAGACCAATTATTCTCATTGATGCGCGTTTGGTTATATAAATAAAGCAGAGCATGAATCCATGCACGCACGGAAAACGGCTCGTTTCGGGTTAATGCGCCATCAAAATACTTGCGGTGGACGACCGGGAGGATAATTTATTGTCTATCGAGACGATCCTGGAAAAAGAGGGTTATTACAGTCGTTAAAGCAAATTCAGGGAGGGCAGCTCTGAAATTCTCTTGAAAGAGCATGATTTTTCCTTGATCTTAATGGATGTTCAGATGCCGCATATGAGTGGACTGGAAACGGCAACCCTCATTTATGAAAGGGACAAATTAAAACATATTCCTATTATTTTCATAACGGCTCACCAGTTTGGGGAAGACCTTATTTTCAAAGGATTTAAAATGGGTGGAGTGGACTATATCCATAAACCGGTAGATCCTGCCCTGCTGCGGTTTAAAGTGGGTGTTTTTGTGGAATTATACCGGAAAACAAATGAACTGGTCCAACAGGAAGAAAAACTTAAAGCCATTAACTATTCGCTGGAAATTGAGATTATGGAACGTCGAATTTCCGAAAAGCGTGTCCATTTGCTCAATGAACAATTACTGGAAAACAATGCAGAGTTAAAATCAACCAATGAAGAGCTCGACCGTTTTGCATTTGTTGCATCTCATGATCTCCAGGAACCTCTGCGAAAGATATTGCTCTTCAATGATATGATTGCTCAAAAATTAGGGAATACTGCTGATGCATCCATTGCAGATTACCTGGAACGTTCTGTCAAAGCCACGGGCAGGATGCAGATGCTGATCAACGACCTCCTGAAATATTCCAGGAATTCCCATACAGACGAGGACTTCATTCGGACCAACCTGAATGATTTGTTGAACGATGTTTTGTCGGATCTGGAAATGGAGATCAAAAAAGCCGAAGCGGACATTACCGTTAATCCGCTGCCTGCCCTGGCTGTACTGCCGACTCAGATCAGACAATTATTTCAAAACCTGATCAGCAATTCTATCAAGTTTTCCCGCAAAGATGAACGGCCGCATATTGAGGTTTTCTGTGATGAAATTCTGACCAATCCTGCGTCCGGATTCAAGAACGGATCATCTGGTACAATTTACAGAATAAGCTTCAGGGATAACGGCATAGGGTTTGATGAAAAATACGCTGAGGAAATTTTTGTTGTATTTAAGCGCCTGCACAGTTACCATAATATTGAGGGGACCGGTATCGGACTCTCGATCTGCAAAAAAATTGTTGAAAGGCATAATGGAACCCTCACTGCACACAGTTCCCCTGGAAAAGGTTCTACTTTCATCGTCAGCCTCCCTGATTTGGACGCATACTAAAAAAGAATGAATAGGGATATTTCAATTAAATATAATTATACGATATTGCAGGATGCCTTTAAACCCGGAAATACTCGCCCAGCGGATAGCAGAACTCACCAAGGCGCTTCAGCGGCAAATAGACAGAGCTGGTCAAACCGGGTATGATCCCGCTTTAACCGAGTTGCTCAAAAAAGATCTGGATTGGCTGCAGAATCAGCAGGAGCCGGAACCGCCTCGTCCTTCACGGGATTAAATATCCATTCACCATGTGATGGCTAAGATTAAGGGAATGGAGGGGACCCCGGTTGTTTATTCCAATAAAAGCGAATCGTATCAGAAAAATAAGACTCCGAATTAAAAAGCGTCATGGTCTTCAAAGACGGTGAGGACGCACCATCCTCTATTTCGAGTTCATTATTTGTAATCACCCTCGTCTCATCCCAAATTCCCGAATCAATCCAGGTTTGCAGTAATTTTGCTCCGCCTTCGACCAGCACGCTGAGGATGTTCATGGAATATAGCGCAGATATCATGGCAGGAAGGAGGGGTTCATCCGGATTTAATTTTTTATATCGAAGATTCCCCGAAGAGCTTTCTTGCTGGCCATTGAGCAAAACGGTGGGAACAGTCCCATCGAAGAGGTGTAAGGAATGCGGGAGCCGGAGATTTTTGTCAAGAACCATCCTTAAGGGGTTTTTCCCTGTCCATAAACGGTTGGTAAGTAAAGGATCGTCAAGCAGGGCCGTTTCTGTACCCACCATCACGGCTGCTTCTTCACTTCTCCATCTGTGCACCTGGCGATTGGAATATGCATTGGAGAAATAAGTTCGTTCACCGGTCTTAGCAGCCATTTTGTGATTTGCTGACTCGGCCCATTTCAAAATAATATAAGGTCGCCTGAACTGATGAAAAGTAAAGAAGCGTCTATTGATTTCTATGGCCTCCTTTTCCATTACCGGGACAATGACATCAACCTGATTTGATAATAATTTATTAATGCCTTTTCCATCCACTTCGGGGAAGGGATCGCGACAGGCGACTACTACGCGAGGGATTTTTTCCCTGATGATCAGGTCTGCACAGGGAGGGGTTTTACCATGATGCGCACAGGGCTCCAGGGAAACATAAAGAGTTGACTCCCCAATCAGCGCTTTGTCTGCTTCTTTTACCGAACGGATACAATTGACTTCAGCATGGGGCCCTCCAAAATACTCATGATATCCTTCACCGATAATTCTTTCGCCGTATACGAGCACCGCGCCTACCATTGGGTTGGGTGCCGTATTGCCAGCCGCAATAACGGCCAGCTGAAGACACCTTTGCATATAAGTTTCATGCAAAACATCCCCGGCTTTTTTGATTATGGTTGTGGAATAAGGCTGCATGAACGCAATTTAAATCATTGTAAGTTTGCCACCATGACCATCGATGAGGCAAACCGGCAATTGATTTCCACGCTTATCCCAATCTACGACGATCGCGAAGTGGCATCGATAAGTTCATTGGTATTGGAAAAGATCACGGGAATGTCAAGGACTGCACGACTGATCCATAAGCATGATGAATTTGAGCCTTCCCAGCTTCATCTTTTTCAGCATTGGCTTGCTGAACTTTCGGACCACAGGCCTTTGCAGTATGTGCTGGGAGAGGCCTGGTTTGCGGGCCTTAGGTTTTATGTGGATGAACACGTACTTATTCCGCGTCCCGAAACTGAAGAATTAGTAGAGTGGGTCCTGGCAGATTTGCAATCAGTCCCGGCACAGGATTTAAGGGCCCTGGATATTGGCACAGGAAGTGGATGCATGGCAATCAGCATCGCGAAGGGAAGAAAGGAATTGGAGTTCATGGCCTGCGATATCAGTGCTGAGGCGTTGGCAATTGCCCGCAAAAATGCAGTGGCAAATGATGTGGAAGTCGAGTTTTTCTTATGTGATATCCGGGATGTTTCTTCCTGGGGGAAAATTCCCGGTTTTAACCTCGTCATCAGCAATCCGCCTTATATTCCGGAAAACCAGAGAGCAACCCTGGACAAGCATGTAAGACTCTTCGAACCCGAACTGGCACTTTTTGTCCCGGACGAAGACCCGATTCTTTTTTACAAGTTGTTAGGCCAGTTTGCACGGAAAAAATTACTTGCAGGCGGAAGACTTTTTCTGGAATTGCATCATGATTTTGCCAGGGAGATCATGAACTGGTTTAGCGAAAATGGTTTTTCCTCTGAACTCCGCAAGGATGTTTCCGGAAAGAACAGGATGCTCAGAGCACAGTTTTAGTAGTATTCATCCACGGTTCATTTATCCAATCCGCTTACTTTTGCACAGTTTTTAGGATCTATGAAAATAATATCCATAATATCCGTGCTCGTTTTATGCCTGGCTGCGCCCGGTTTGAATGCACAAACCGGAGATGCCCTGTTGACGGATTCAGGCTGGAGCTTTCATTTTCAGTTTACCGGTATCATTCAGTACCATCCTCCATTTCATTCCCCTTACAGTGGAATCAACAGCCTGCAGGCAAGTGCGGAGAGGGCATATTCCGTAACCACCACCTCATATATAGGAAGAAAATTGTGGAACGGGGCTTCCCTCTATTTCGATCCGGAAATGACCGGCGGCGAAGGGCTCAGCACAACGAGGGGAATTGCAGGTTTTCCCAATGGGGAAACTTTCCGGATTGGGGATTCCAAGCCCGTCGTGTATGTTGCCCGCATTTTCTTCCGTCAAAATATCAACCTTGATAAATTGCATATGGAAGGCCGGGAAGATGGAATGAATCAGGTAAGAGAACAGGTTTCCACTTCTCGCATATCCATCAACGTGGGTAAATTCGGAATGGCTGATTTTTTTGATCAGAATGCAGTGAGCCACGATCCCCGGTCGGATTTCATGAACTGGGCACTGATGAATAATGGGGCTTATGACTATGCGGCCAATACACGTGGTTATACCTATGGTTTGGTGGTTGAATACTACCGTCCGGGTTGGGCCCTGAGGGTGGCCACTGCCCTACTTCCCGTCTACGCCAATGGCCCCACGCTGAATTTTAATTATTCCAAAACGAATGAAGAAACCATTGAACTGGAAAAAGACTATTCCATGAAGCAGCATCCTGGTTCGGCGCGGCTTCTTTTTTATTACAATGTGTCCAGGGCGCCCGCATATAGAACGGCGATCAATGATTTTCTGAATGGTTCCGATACCTCTCTTGATGCAATCTATGGTAAAGCGTATGGAGGAAAGAAATTTGGAGTGGGAATAAATGCAGATCAGGCATTCAGCGATCGTCTCAGGGCTTTTTTCCGCGCTGGCTGGAATGACGGTAAAACAGCTATCTGGGCATTTGCTGAGATTGACAACACCGTAAGCGCCGGTCTTCGTTACTACGGCATCGGGAAAAACAGAACATCAGATAATATCGGCGTTTCAATACTTTCCAACGGAATTTCAGAAGATCACCGGGATTTCCTGAATATCGGTGGTTATGGATTTATGATCGGGGATGGGAAATTGCCTGACTATGCAAGGGAAAATATTGCCGAAATTTTTTATCAGGTTAAACTTTTTGAAGCCCTTTATGCAACCGCCGATTATCAATTTGTTTTGCATCCGGCGTATAATGCTGACCGTGGCCCGGTGCATATCCTTTCTGCACGTGTGCACGTTAATTTTTAGATATTCTCTTTCTTCATTTCCCCCACCGCATAATCACAGGCCCTGGCTGTAAGCGCCATATAGGTAAGGGACGGATTCTGCCAGGCGGAAGAGGTCATGCAACTCCCATCAGTAACAAATAAATTTTTCACGGCATGAACCTGGTTAAAATCATTGAGTACGGAACTTGCAGAATCCCGGCCCATGCGCAGCGTGCCCATTTCGTGTACGGCAGTACCTCCCGGCTGATCATAATTAAATCCCTGGATATTGTGAAAGCCTGCTTTTTCCAGCATGTCGACTGAAGTTTGTTCAACATCTTTCTTCATGGCAGTTTCATTATGGCCGTATTTGAATTGAATGTGAACGATAGGTAAACCCCAGGCATCTTTTTTTGAACTATCCAGACTTATCCCGTTCTCATAATACGGGAGCGTTTCGCCCCAGCCTCCGAGCCAGATAGTCCATGGACCTGGCTTTAAAAGCTTCTCCTTAAAATCCTTTCCGAAACCATGCATTTCTATTCCCAGGTTATGCCAATCCTTTCTGGACCCGCTGCCCTGAACGCCCCATCCCCGAACATAATCAGAACGTTGAGTATCCGCGCTGATATTCCGGAACCTGGGCATATAGATTCCTGCTGGTTTTCTTCCATAATAATATCTGTCCTCCATACCCTCAAAATCAGCATAGGCTCCCCCTCCGGTAAAATGATCCATCAAATTCCGCCCAACCTGCCTGCTGTCATTTCCCAAACCATCAGGGAACCGTGGAGATTTGGATTGCAGCAAAATGGCGGCGGATGCAATCGTGGATGCATTCAGAAATAAGATCCTGGAAAAATATTCGGTGATTTGTTTTGTATGCGCATCCATAACGCGAACGCCGGTGGCGCGCTTTTTCCGGTCGTCATATAAAATTTCGATCACGATAGCGTCAAAAACGACTGAAAGATTTCCTGTAGCTGCAGCTGCCGGTAATGTTGCCGCGTTGCTGCTGAAATATCCGCTGAATGGGCATCCCCTAGAGCAAAGATTCCTGAACTGGCAGGGGCCCCTTCCCTTCCACCCTTTGGATAAATTGGCTACCCGGGCCGGGGTAACGACCCGCTCTTTATAGTTTGAATGGACGCTTGAAGCAAAATGATCTTCAATACAATTCATTTCAATCGGCGGAAGGAATTTTCCATCAGGAAGATGAGACAATCCCTCCGCCCTGCCGCTGATGCCGGCAAACTCTTCTACATAATCATACCAGGGTTCAATATCCTTATACCGGATAGGCCAGTCAACTCCATGGCCGTCTTTCGCGTTAGCTTCAAAATCCAGATCGCTTAGACGGTAACATTGCCTCCCCCAGGTCAATGATCGTCCCCCAACCTGGTAACCGCGAACCCAGTGAAATGGATCATCCTGGATATATGGATGGTCAATATCCTTCACAAAAAAAGCTTCGTCTCCTGGTCCGTAATTTTGGGAAGCCACCGGGTTTTCCTGTTCATCCTTAAATGTATTATTGATTCCGTGGGGAAACTGCCAGGGTGCCATGAAGGCAGTGGAATAGTCCTTGATATGAACTACATTTTTTCCCCTTTCAATGACCAGGGTTTTCAATCCTTTTTCGCAGAGCTCCTTTGCGGCCCAGCCGCCGCTGATGCCTGAACCAATCACGATTGCATCGAAGCTATGCTGCCCGAGTCCTTTAATATTTACATAAACCTGTTTTGGATCGCCCATTTTTTTTATTTGGTTGCCCAGGCTTTCTGCATGGGCGCCAGTGGAATACATGCCTGATAACTTCCGGGCACCGCAATATAGGTCAGTCCCTGAGTAGCTCCTTTTTCAGAAATACAGTAGCATTCCACGCTATACCACTTCAGGGTTTCAAAAAAAGGACGGCCTAAATACTTATTTTTTGCCTTGGTCAGCAGCCTGTTCACTGATCGTGATTCTTTTTCAAAATAATGCAGGATTTCCTCCTTTTCATTTGCGGTACACTGGGTAAAGTCCCTGTGATAACGTGAACGGGTATGCGATTCCAGATCCCGGAGCCCGTCTATGAACCGGTTAAGGGTTTTGGGTTCGGTGCATTCAGTCAGGATGGGAACCATGAAGTCAACCGCACCAGCTTCTTTTGCTCCCGGCGTCTGGGTCACCGGAATGATCGTTTCTGCGAGATCGGCCAGCAGTTGTTTTTTTGTCAGCAGATAAGGTATGTCCGGCTTTTTGGCCAGCTCATACCACTCGTAACCGCCAAAACCAAGCACAACTGCTCCGCCGGCAACGAGTATCCTGCCAATGGCTTTACGTCTTTTCATAGATTAACACAGCCATGCTATGTAAATTTTATTATGACGATTTTTATTTACTGGGCACCGGATTTGTCTACGGCAAGAACTGTTTTTGCGCCAAGCTCGCGGGCGACCCTCATTACGGCAACAACATCATCAATGGGAACGGATTTGTCTGCATTGATCACTATGGATGGCTGATCTCTTTCTTTGGCTAAAAAGGGAGCAAGCCGGGCCTTGAGATCCGTGACAGAAACCTTAGTCGTTCCAACATAAAACTGCTTGTTCGCATCAATTGAAACCACGACCGTTTGTTTGGATTTGGTATCGCTTTTGGACTTAGGCTGGGAAAGCTTAACAACATTAGGATTCGCCATCGTGGAAACAATCAGGAAGAACAACAGCAGAATGAAAAGGATATCATTCAGCGGTCCCGTGTGCACTTCACCTTCTTCTCTGTGTTTATTACGTAGGTTCATTTTGTTCAATTTGAGAACCTGAAAATTTGAGAATTTGAAAATGTGGCAATTGAAAATGTGGCATAGTGTTAACGCGTATATGAAATGCAATAAAGGACAATCATGCTAAACTCTGAAGCTCCTCACAAGTGCATTTACACGTTGCCTCATTTTCAAATTCTCAAATTCTCAAATTTTCAAATTACCTCGTCGGTTCCTGCAAAATATCTATAAAATCAGCGCTTGCTACTTCCATCCGATTGGTTGTCTTATCTATTCTCGAGGTCAGGTACCGGTATCCAATATAAGCGATGATACCTATGATCAGCCCTCCGGCCGAGGAAATCATTTTCACATAAATGCCGCCCGCAATATTGGAAATACTGTATTCGCCTGTGGACGCAATATTGTAGAACAATTCAAACATCCCGATAATGGTTCCTAAAAAACCGAACAGCGGGGCGATATATCCGATCACCGACAGTACGGAAACGTTTTTTTCCATTTTATAGAGTTCCAGCTTACCTACGTTCTCCATGCTTTTTTCAATGGCATCAATGGGCTTGCCTATCCGCTGGATACCCTTATCGATCATCCTGGCCACGGCATTATTCGTATTTTTGGCCAGGCTCCTTGCAGCCATTACATTGCTGTTCACAATATGATCGCGGATGATGTTCATGAAATTTTCGTCCGTTTTGGAGGCTTTGTTAATAGCCATGACCCGCTCTATAAACACAAAAATGGCAATCATCAGCAGGATGGCCAGCGGAATCATCAGCGGTCCCCCTTTCTCAAATATATCCCATAGCGTTTGCTTGTCTGATGTGACAAGCACGCCGGCGCGGGCCAGACTGTCCTTAATCTTCGCTGAATCAATGATAACCTGAAGAAAGAATAAATTCATTCCATGCTGGTTTTAGTGCGGTAAAAGTAAAACTTTCAGCCTATAACGCTCTGGACCTGCATCTATTTTTTAACAAAATGCTAAATCCTTTGGATCCTGCATCCATTCGCTTTTCCCGGGTGAATGTACTTCATTTTGGAGACTGGGGGGTGAAAACAAAGGCTGACTGATTATGTTATAACTTTGAAAATAATGAATCAAGCATTGGATATCCTGGTCGTCGGTGCTGGTCCCATCGGATTGGCCTGCGGACTTGAAGCGAAGAAAGCGGGACTGAGCTATCTGATTCTGGAAAAAGGCGTGCTGGTGAATTCCTTATATTACTACCCGGCAAACATGACTTTTTTCTCCACTTCCGAACGGATTGAAATCGGAGATGTTCCCTTTGTGAGCAATAATGTGAAACCGACCCGCGCTGAAGCGCTGGAATATTACCGCCGCATCGCCGTCTCCAACCACCTGAATATACATCTGCAGGAAGCAGTTGAAAAAGTGATTCAACAGCGTGATCACTATGATGTTCAAACGAAAAGGGCTGTATACGAAGCAAAAAATATCATTATTGCTACAGGTTTTTATGATATTCCCAACCTCATGGATATCCCGGGCGAGGATCTTCCCAAACTGACCCATTACTATAAGGAACCGCATTATTATGCGATGCAAAAAGTGATCGTTGTCGGCGCGAACAATTCCGCCGTGGATGCGGCCCTGGAAACCTGGCGCAAAGGAGCCGAAGTAACTATGGTGATCAAAGGAGAAGGGATCGGGAAAAGGGTAAAATATTGGGTGAGGCCGGATATTGAAAACCGGATTACTGAGGGAAGCATCAAGGCGTATTTTCACTCAACCCTTGTTGCCGTGAGAGAAAAGGAAGCAGATATCGAAACGCCTGGCGGAAAGATCACGGTTCCCAATGATTTTGTACTGGCCATGACGGGTTACCAGCCCAATTTCGGATTTCTTGAAGGCTTGGGCATCAGGTTGTCTCCAGATGCCAAAAGATGTCCCACTTATAATGCAGAAACAATGGAAAGCAATATGAAACATATTTACCTGGCCGGGGTGGTTTGTGGCGGGATGGACACCCATATATGGTTCATTGAGAATTCCAGGGAGCACGCCAGGAAAATTATACAAGCTATCGTAAGCCAAAAACAAGCTCGGGAACTTGTTTGATTTTTCAACTCCCCAATGTAAATTGTTTCTGCTCCTTCCCAATGTCAAGTGCTTCGTTAGGGTCCGAAATTATTTGCAAATTCCCTCCATTATTCCTTCGGAGTGAAAATCATTTTCAAATTTTCAAATTAGCACATTCACACATTATTGTCCTCTCTTTCCTCCCATATCTGACATAAATTGACCAGGGTTTCCAGGCTTTTTTCCATATCCTGAACGCTCACATATTCATGTTTTCCATGGAAGGCCATTTCACCGGTGAATATATTCGGACAAGGCAGTCCCATGAAAGACAGGCGGGAACCGTCAGTTCCTCCGCGGGCAGCAGATTCTTTCAGCGGAACGCCTGCCCGACGAATGGCTTCCCTGGCGTATTCGGAGACCATCGGGTTTTTTTCAAGGATGTCTTTCATGTTGCGGTATTGTTCTTTTATTTCATATTCAAAGCGGGCGGTGGGAAACGGGTGCAGGACCGCTTCTGCGCGGTCGATCAGGTAATCCTCATAGGGCTTTAGTTTGGAAGTCAGGAAATCGCGGATGATCAATTCGACCGTCATTTTTTCAGGATTTCCTTCCATTCGTATCGGATGAACAAAACCATAGCGGCCTTCTGTGGATTCGGGCGAAAGTTCATCCGTTGGCAGAGACCTGACAAATGCAGATGCAAGTTTAATGGCATTGACAAGTTTATCTTTGGCGTGCCCCGGATGAGTGGCCACTCCATGAAAAATAAACTTCATGGCGTCGGCAGAAAAGGTTTCTTCCTCAAAGGCGCCCAATTCAGATCCGTCCAGCGTATATCCGAAATCTGCATTCAGTTTCTGCATATTTACTTTGTCCACTCCCCTGCCAATCTCTTCATCTGGCGTAAAAAGAATCCGGATCTTTCCATGCCTGATTTCCGGATTATCACGGAGGTAGTTCACCAGTTCCATAATGATGGCGACTCCCGCCTTATCATCCGCACCCAGCAGGGTTTTTCCGGAAGCCGTTATGAGATCATCACCGATCTTCCCCAAAAGATAAGGATGCTGCCTGGTTGAAATGATTTGCGCGGGATCGTCAGGCAACCTGAGGTCGGATCCGTCATAATTTTTGTGCAATAGAGGTTTAACGCCGGTACCGCTGCAATCCGGTGCCGTATCCAGGTGTGAGCAAAAACAAATCACCGGTATCGTTTTAGGAGAATTGGAAGGGATCGTGGCGTACACGTAGCCAAACTCATCGAGCTCCGCATCCGATATCCCGGCTGCGATTAGTTCTTCTACCAGCATGACTGCCAGTCGCTTTTGTTTTTCGGTTGAAGGTTGGGAAGAAGAAGCCGGATCGCTTTGCGTGTCTGTTTCCACGTACCTGAAAAAACGTTCCACCATGGCGGAATGATAACCTGTTAACATAATGAATTATTAAAAATGAATTGACAGGTTAAAAATATTACGTTTGCGATAAGTTGCCATGAAATTTCTTTTCTGATCTTAATCAGGGCTTTACGATATTCGTATTCCGGTAGTTCCATCAATTTCTTTACATGGCCATTACTTCTTCATCCTTACCCCTGATACGAGCCGGCTGGATGCGTGTGCTCATATTTTGCGTTGTTTACCTGCTCCTGATCTTTACCGGGGTTTATATAATGAGCACAATCATTCACCACGTAAAAGGAGAAACGGTCGACGCCGTTCAATTGATGAAAGGCAATCTCCTTTGGGGAGTCATCCTGATGGGCTTTGCAGGATCCTGGAGTGTTACATATGTATTTCGCCGCTGGGTTGACCGGAAATCTTTTTTGTCACTCGGTTTGGATTATCAAAATCATGGCGCCGACCTGGTGTCGGGAATCACGCTGGCCCTATCCATCCTGGGGCTTGCAACGCTTATCCTGCTGGCTCTTGGCCACCTGAAATGGATGGATATAATCTTTAACGACAGAACACTTGTTATTGCAATGGGGAATCTCATCCTTGTGGCACTTTATGAGGAGATCGTTTTCAGGGGATACATTCTGGGCAATCTCCTTGAATCTTTTAATAAGTGGGTAGCCATCATCATATCCGCCGGTTTATTTACCTTGTTTCACATAAGTAATCCGGGATTCGATTTCTTCTCGGTCGTGAATCTTTTCGCAATCGGTATCCTCCTCGGCCTGAATTATGCCCAAACCGGAAATCTCTGGTTTTCCATCAGTTTTCATTTTGGCTGGAATTTTATCGAAGGTCCCATCCTGGGCTATCCCGTAAGCGGTATTCATTTCGATACCTTGCTACAAACCGAATTAAAAGGAGATGAAAATATTACGGGAGGGGCTTTCGGATTGGAAGGATCAGCAATCACAATGGCCATTTGCATCCTTGCAATTATTATTCTTTTTCTAATTATGCAAAAAAAGATCAATCAGCAATCTCAACCAGTTCCAGGTCAAAAATGAGATCCTTCCCGGCAAGCGGATGATTGGCATTCAGGACGACGAAATCTGCATTTATTTCAGTCACGACAACCGGGAATTGTTCGCCCGAGGCATTGTTCACATTCAACTGCATACCGATTTCCGGGTGAAGGTCTTCGGGCAACCGGTCATTTGGAAATTCCATGACCATGGAAGGATCTTCCGCTCCATATGCCTCCTGAAATGGAATCTCGATCGTTTTTTTTTCTCCGACAGACATTCCTTTTACACCTTCATCAAAACCCTTGATGACAGATCCGCTGCCCACCTTAAATTCAAGAGGCGACCGCCCCTTTGAAGAGTCAAAAACGGTCCCGTCACTCAAGCGACCATGATAATGGATTTTAATTGTATTTCCGGATTGAACCATATGGTTTGTTTAGCCAAAATTAGGAATTTATTGGTTGATGGTTTATGGTTGATGGTTGATGGACCGTCAACTATATTTGCAGATGCGCATCAACCCCCAAATCATATTTATGGGCACTCCGGATTTTGCTGTAGCCACCCTGGATACATTGGTGGAATCCGGATATTCCGTTCTGGCGGTGGTCACTGCGCCCGATAAGCCGGCGGGCCGTGGTATGAAACTTTCTGAATCGTCGGTTAAGCAATATGCGATCAAAAAAGGCATTCCTGTATTGCAGCCGCTGAAATTGAAGGATCCGGAATTTCTCGGAGAGCTTAAACAATTCCATGCGGATCTTCAGGTTGTCGTTGCTTTCCGCATGTTGCCGGAATCTGTGTGGAGCATGCCGCCAATGGGTACGATCAACCTGCACGGATCGCTGCTGCCTCAGTACCGTGGCGCCGCACCGATCAATCGGGCCATCATGAATGGTGAAACAGAAACTGGGCTGACCACTTTCAAACTTCAACAGCAGATTGACACGGGAAATATTTTGTTGACAGAAAAAATTCCAATCGGACCAAATGAAACTGCTGGTGAATTGCAGAACCGCATGAAACTGGCGGGAGCGCAACTGGTCATACAGACCATTCAGGGATTACAGGACGGGTCGCTTAAAGAAAAGCCCCAGCCCGCAGAGGACGGCTTGTTTCTGAAACCGGCACCTAAAATCCTGACTGCCGACTGCGGGATCGAATGGAGCAGACCCGTAATCCAAATTCATAATCAGATCCGGGGCCTTTCACCATATCCCGGAGCTTTTACTGTTTTCCGGGGTAAAATGCTCAAGATCCTCCGTTCATACACGGAAATTACTTCATCATCACCATTACCGGGCACATTTGAAACGGATGGAAAAACCTGGTTTCGCTTTGCTGGTTCAGACGGCTATGTTTATCTGGAGGAAATACAACTGGAAGGGAAAAAGCGTATGCCGGTCACAGATTTTCTGCGCGGGTATAGGGCCTGAGGGTTGCATCCTGGTCACCTGATACTGTCTGCCGTTTCAGTCTTTTTTTATTCAGCAGGCTGATGGCCTGGGCCGCAAGAATCAAGAACAGGGGTTCCGTCTCAAACCGGAAACGCATGTTTTCATAGTGCTCAAAAAAAGAGCTCACGCCAAAAACAAAAAATATGGTAAGAACAATAATGAGGTTCCAGGAACTTATGGATTTTGTTCTGAAAGCTTCCTGAATAAAAATAAAAAACACAAGAAGGTATAAAATCAATTTTGGGATGGCCGATAAGGTAAGCGCGATGCGACGAGCCTGCTTGCTGTGTGCGAAATGAGTCAGATTAAAAGAATAGATCACATCGTAATATTTGATTTTCGCGGCCTGGTCAACGGCAAGGGAATACATGGTCGCGGGCGTAAAATAGAGGATCAGCGACTGCAGCACGTTCATAGTGTAAGCTCCGGGATGTGATTTTACATAGCGGACGCTGGCCTGCTGATATTGATCGGAAACAGGGATATAGTTAATATTATTTTCATTTATAAAACTGTCGTTCTTCATTTCCATCAGTAAGTCCCGGTCGTTCAGGCCGGCATATTTTTTTTCAAATGTGGTATCGATGAATTTTTGGTAAACACTGATTCTGGAAAAGGGCTCGTAGGCTTCAATCCTTGCCGAATCCTTCACCTGGTTATCGTGAAAAACATTTCTTGCCATATTCATACCAATCCAGGTTGATACAGAAAGTTTTCCAAAGATTATTTTATTTTTTATATACCAGCTGCCGGCAAACAACATACTGAAGATCCCGAATGTCACGATCATAAAAAATACAGGTTTTCGCCTGAAATAAAATAACAATACCAGGATGATGGCGAACAGCCAAACGATGTGATATACGCTGCGGGTAAGGCAAAGCAATACCAGCGGCATAAAAAAACCAGCTGCATTCATCCAGGATGATTTGGACTGAAGCCGGTTGAGGAAGTAAATTGACATCAGGAGCAGCAGCGATATGAAGGTGGTATAAAATAATTCACATTCATATATCAAAGTGGCCGGACTAAGCAGAAAGGCGATGGCCAGCACTAAAGCGATACCGCGCTGATTGCAGGCTTTTTTCAAAATGGAGAAGAGTAAAAGGCCGTTCACCAGAGAAATCATTTTAAAGATGACGCCGAATGCCAGTGCGTTTGATCCGAATGTTTTCAATATCAGTCCGAGGAATAAATTAAAAGCAGGCGGTTGTGCATGATCGTACCAGACGCCCCTGAGCAGGTGATGTTCCAGGGTCTGTACGTCGAGATACTGCCAATACACATACAAGGGTTGTATGCCCATCCGGATACCAAAAAGCATAGCAATCACCCTGGATACAACGAAGACCAGGATGAGTATCCAAAAATCATTCAGCCGGATGTTCTTTTTCATGAGGGATGCCTGATACGGGTACAAAATAGAGAAAATTCAACGTATAATAAAAGAATGGATAACGGGATCCTGTTAATTTTGGTAAATGAAAATAGAATTCTGGTCGTTTGGAAAAAGTCATGAACCTTATGTGTTACCGGGCGTCGAAGATTTTACTTCCCGAATCCGGCATTACTTCCCGATTGAATGGCGCATCCTGACACCTAAAAAAAAGGCTGGCTCCGGCTCTCCGGAAAAATGGATACAGACGGAATCAGCCCTGGTATTGGCGTCCTTAAAGAAGGATGACTATCTTGTTGTGCTGGATGAAAACGGAAAGGCCCTGAGTTCGGTTAAGCTCGCCCGTTTCATTCAGGACCGGTCAAACGAAAGTATACAACGACTTATATTTCTGATTGGCGGAGCCTATGGGCTCGGTGAAGAAATATTAAGCAAAGCCAAATTCAACTGGTCGCTTTCTGAACTTACTTTTCCCCATCAACTCGTGCGACTCATCCTGGCCGAGCAGGTTTACAGGGCCTGCAGCATCACACGGAAAGAGAAATATCATCACGGCTGAAACCTTAGGCCATTTGGAATTAAAACATATCTTTAAACCTATTATCGTGTTGCATGTCTAACATCACGCTCAGCATTATTATTATAACTTCCGCAATTTCAATTACCGCATTCAGGAACGGCAAGATTGTGGATGATCTCATTTTCTGGCCGCCCGCTATTACGAAGAAATACCAGTATTACCGTTTTATAACCTGTGGGCTCATCCACGCGGATTACATGCACCTGTTATTCAACATGCTCACCCTGTATTTTTTTGGGAAGATCATGGAAGTTTATTATATGGGAATGCTGGGCCTTCAAAATTATTATTACCTGGCCCTTTATATCGGCGCCCTGATCGTTTCCAATATCCCAACCTATATCAAGCATAAGAATGATTATAATTACAGAAGCCTGGGCGCTTCGGGAGCGGTATCAGCTGTGCTTTTTGCTTTCATCTTATTAAAGCCATGGCAGACCATCCTGGTTCTTTTTATTCCCATTCCAGCCATTGTCTACGGCGCTTTGTTCCTCATTTATTCTGCTTATATGTCCCGGAAAGGCGGTGACCATATCAACCATGATGCGCATTTCTACGGGGCATTGTTCGGAATTATTTTTACCATTCTTTTGCATCCGGATGTTGTCCATATGTTCATGGCAGAACTAAAACATCCGCATTTCGATTTTTAAAACCTCCTTTGTTGCCGGTGAAAGGCAGAACCTGTTGTCGATTCGATGACCGACAACCCATAGAATCTTTTGATCCATTTCAATCACCCATATTTTTTCCTTGGCTGTTTTTGATAATTTCTGATCTATGAGGAACCTGGCAACCTTCTTTTTCTTTTTCATGCCCAGTGGATAAAAATAGTCACCCGTCTTCCATTTTCTGAGGATCAGGGGAAAGTCTATTTTGGCGGCATCCATCAGAGCCAGGGTCGGGTTTTTTTCTATGGACGCATTCTCTCCTGCGATGAACGCTCTTAATATTAACTCGCCATCGGGATAAATGACGGAACCATGGTTATTTTCTATGATGATATGCGCTTCAGTTCCGCCATTCTTCAATGGAGCAATGATAAGCCAGGCGCGGTTCTTGATCACCCTGTGGGAAATGCCCTGAATATATTTGCCATTGCTTCCGTCCATAAGCTTTATACATTCCCCGACCTGCCCGGAGGAAAAGCCGTATTCCCGGAGGATCTCATAAAGGATCGTGTTGACCGGGTGCGATTTTTTTAGCAGGAGAATCGGAATATGGATCTCATCATTCACCTGCCTGAGTAATTTTTTTTTATGGCGCATGATGGCTTCCAGGTATAAAGTTTCCGTTTCAGCAAAACGATTCAGATTCTTTTCCAGGTTATGCCAGGCACCCGGGAATGCTGTTTCAGCAGCAGGAATGAGCTTATTCCTGAAATAGTTCCTTGTATATTTATCTGATTCATTGGAACTGTCTTCCACCCATGACAATGCCCTGGCTTCCGCAAAAGCCTTCAGCACGGACTTTGAAAAAGACAGCAGGGGCCTGAGGATGGTTCCCTGTTTGGGAAGCATGCCTCTCAGGCCGCTGATACCTGTACCGCGAAAAAAATGCATCAGCATGGTTTCTATATTGTCGTCCAGGTGATGGGCTGTAAGGACAAACCTGAAATGTTCGGGAGGTTTTCCAAGTAAAGATGCAAACCAGGTGTAACGCAATTCCCTGGCTGCCACCTGGATCGAAACCAGGTGCTGATTGGCATATTGATCAGTATCGAATCGTTTCAGAAAGAAAGACTTCCCGTATTTTTCAGCAAGCGTCTTAACAAATTCCTCATCACGTTCACTTTCTGCTCCGCGCAATCCGAAATTGGCATGGGCAATACCGAATTCGTATCCTGACTGGTAACAGCATTCAGCCAATACCACGGAATCCATTCCTCCGCTCACGGCAATCAACAACCGATCCTTTCCGCTAAACAACATTTGGCGGCTGACTACTTCCTGAAATTGTAAAACCAGATTATCCATGATCATTAGTAAATGAGGTCTTCGTACGCTGCATGCAATTCGTTATAGGCGTGCTGATCCCCATGTTCCTTTGCAGCCGCCATGCCTTTCTCATAACAGGTCAGGGCCGATTCACGCTCTCCTGCCCTTTCCAGCAATCTGGCCAGGTGATAATAGCTGCCCGTGTACATAGGGTCCCTGCTCAGTATTTCCATAAACAACTGCCGTGCAGACTCGTCTTTTCCGACCTTAATATATTCCAGGGCCAGTGCATGTTTCAGGAACGGGTCGTCCGGAGAAAGCTTTAAAAAGGCACGGAGCTGATCCATTTTCTCCATACTCCGATTTTTACTTTTTATTTTTTTACTTTAGTTTTCAAATCAAGACTTACCTTTGTTTTAGTTGCATAAACAACTTTTATTTACAAGGAATACCGGGAGCATGAAGATTTTAGTTTGCATAAGTAAAACGCCGGATACAACGGCAAAAATAGCCTTCGCGGATAACAACAGGAAATTTGCTGCTGAGGGCGTTCAGTGGATCATCAATCCATATGACGAATGGTATGCATTAGTCCGGGCCATTGAATTAAAGGAAAAAGACCCATCCATTACCCTGCATCTTATAACCGTGGCAACAGCAGATGCAGATGCCATTATCCGGAAAGCACTGGCCCTGGGCGGAGACGAAGCCATCCGCGTGAACGCCGACAGTCAGGATAGTTTTTTCATAGCTTCCCAAATTGCATCTGTAGCCAGCGAAGGAGCATATGAGCTTATTTTCACCGGAAAGGAAACGATTGACTACAACGGATCTTCTGTTGGAGGAATGATCGCAGGCCTTCTTGACCTGCCTTATATTTCACTGGCAGCAAAGTTCGATCTTGCAGGCAATACGGCAACAGTTGTGCGCGAGGTGGAATCAGGAGAAGAAACAGAAGAGGTCTCCCTGCCTGCGGTGATCAGTTGCCAGAAAGGGATGGCCGAGCAGCGCATACCGAATATGAAAGGGATCATGGGAGCAAGGTCCAGGCCATTGAAGGTCGTGGAACCACAAGCCGTGGAGCCCCTTACGGAAATCATTTCATTCGAATTGCCTCCGGCCAAAAAAGGCGTTCATATGATCCCTGCAGAAAACGCAGAAGAACTCGTGAGGTTGTTGCATGAGGAAGCGAAATTAATTTGAAAATTTGAGAATTTGAAAATGAAGAGGTTGATTAGAAAATTGGTCTTACTAAGGTTTTGGATTACCTATTTTCAATTATTTAACCGGCCATTTTCAAATTATCAAATTCTCAAATTTTCAAATTAACCATTACACGAATCCAAAAAATTCAACCCACCATGTCCGTTCTCATATTCCTCGATCATGCCGATGGCCATTTTAAAAAAACAACTTTTGAAGCGCTAAGTTATGGAGCTGCGTTGGCAAAGCAACTCGGCGTGGAGGCAGACGGCGTTTTGTTGGGAACAGTGACGGAGGATATTGCTTCATTGGGAAAATATGGGATTCAGCATGTGCATCAGGTGAACCAGGAATCTTTGAACGCACTCGACCCGCAGGTTTATATCCGCGTCCTGGCGGATCTTGCCGCTTCTACAAAAGCAACTGTGATTGTTTTTTCCCATAACAGCTCGGGCAAAGCGATTGCACCGGGATTGTCGGCGCGCATGAAGGCAGGCCTGGTTACCGGCGTGATTGCCCTGCCGGATACCAGCAGTGGATTTTCAGTAAAGAAAAATGTTTTTTCCGGGAAAGCCTCCGCAAATGTTTCGATTAAAACGCCGGTAAAAATAATTACAATAAACCCCAATGCCTACCCAATTGTTTCCGGAGAAGGATCCGCAAAGCTTGTGCAGGTTTCGATAAAAACTGATGTTTCGAAAATAAAACTAAAATCCGCGTCCATAGCTTCCGGCGAAATACCCCTCACCGAAGCGGAAATTGTAGTCAGCGGCGGCCGTGGTATGAAGGGGCCGGAAAACTGGGGACCGATAGAAGAGCTCGCCAAACTCCTGCATGCAGCTACTGCCTGCAGCCGCCCCGTTGCGGATTCCGGGTGGAGACCGCATGGTGAACACGTGGGTCAAACGGGCATTGCTATCGCACCGAATCTCTATATTGCTATAGGTATTTCGGGCGCCATCCAGCACCTCGCCGGAGTCAACCGAAGCAAAGTGATCGTGGTGATCAACAAAGACCCGGAGGCACCGTTTTTTAAATCGGCTGACTATGGAATTGCCGGGGACGCTTTTGAAGTGCTGCCCAAACTGATCCAGGCAGTAAAAAAGCTCAAAGGCTTGGCTTGAGCAACGAATTAATCCTTTGATTTTACATAAATTACAATTAAAGCTTTCTGAAATTTTTGGAAGGCTTTAGTTTTTTATATTTGCCCTTTTAATCAGCAGCTATTAAGTTACGACTGTGGACAAACCGTTTTATGAAGAAGATAGAATTGGAAATTGTAGCCTTGTCTCATAGCATTACCCAAACACATTCCTATGCCGTTGTGTTGGGTGAGATTAACGGCCTTCGCAGGCTGCCGATCGTGATCGGCGGCTTTGAGGCCCAGGCTATCGCTGTGGCTCTGGAAAAAATGCATCCCAGCCGTCCGCTTACACACGATCTCATGAAAAATTTCATGAGCGCTTTTACCATTGACCTTCAGGAGATTATTATCTCGGACCTTCAGGAAGGAATTTTTTATTCAAAGCTCATCTGCACGAGCGAGCATGATACCGTCGAAATAGATTCACGGACTTCGGATGCGCTGGCCCTCGCTGTAAGATTCGGATGCCCCATTTTCACCTACGAAAATATCATTGAAAGCGCAGGCATTCTCATGGAAGACAGCGCCGGAAAGAAAAAGCACCCAAAGGAAACCATTACCACAGAGGGTAGCGCCAAGGAAGACCTCGGCGGGCTTTCCCTGGAAGATCTGAACAACCTGCTCTCTGAAGTGCTGGAACAGGAAGATTATATCCGGGCCATCAGGATCCGGGATGAAATCAACAGCCGGAAAAAAGGCAGGCACGGATGATCGGCTTTCCCCATGGGAAAATTAACCTCGGCCTTTCCATCAATTCCAAAAGGACCGACGGGTTTCATAACCTGGAAACGGTTTTTTATCCACTGCATCTGAGGGACATCCTGGAGATCATTCCCGCCTCCTCCCCATCCCTGATTTTATCCGGTCTGCCCTTGCCGGGAAACACAAATGGTAACCTGGTCATGCAGGCATTCAATCTGTTGAAGGATTATTATCCTGCGGTCGGTCCGCTCGAAATCCATCTTTATAAGGCCATTCCGACAGGCGGAGGACTTGGCGGCGGATCTTCCGATGCAGCCTGTATGCTCAGCCTGATAAATGATTTTTTTAAGCTCGAAATTTCGCCGGAAAAAATGGCGTCATTGGCGTTAAAACTGGGTAGCGATTGCCCGTTTTTCCTGCAATCTTCCCCTTGTTATGCAAAGGGCCGGGGCGAAATACTTGAGCCCCTTTCTGTTGATCTCTCAGGATATTCGATTTTGCTTGTTTATCCTGAAATCCTGGTTTCCACAGCCTGGGCATTTTCACAAATTCATCCGGAAGTGGCAAAAAGAGATATTAAGGATCTTGCATCCGGCCCGGTAGAAAACTGGAAAGATCAGCTAAGAAATGATTTTGAGATTCCTGTTTTCCGACAATACCCGATATTGAAAAAAATCAAATTTTGGCTATACGATAAGGGTGCACTTTATGCATCCATGACAGGAAGCGGTTCCTGTGTCTATGGAATTTATCGGAAGGGCCAGATTCCCGACGAAATTGTTGACCCGTCCTTCGGGCATATTCTGCTGCCCTGAAAGCGGATTCTTTTGAATACCGGCCCGATTTTGTACCTTGCGGCATAAGCCAGTATTATTTTTAATTTGCCTTCCATATCGTTTCTTGCAGGCAACCTCGATTTTCTCGATCATCGATGAGGATTTTGCGTTGGAACCACTTCGTTTTCTCCTGCCAATGGTTTGGCGGTTGAAGAAAGCCAGGACGGGGAAACGTTTCGCGTAATTCATACTATTTTTCGAACATTATAAAACGCCCAGCCATTCTTATGCAATTGACTTCATCCTATTCAGAATTGACCGCCCGACTGGTTGAAATGGAAGACCTCTACAGCGCCCACAACTATCATCCCCTGCCGGTGGTGATCAGCAAAGGAGAAGGCGTGTATGTTTGGGATGCGGACGGCAAAAAATATTATGATTTTCTGAGTGGTTATTCAGCACTCAATCAAGGTCATTGTCATCCTAAAATTATTGCCAGCCTGATTCAACAGGCACATAAAATCACGCTCACTTCCCGCGCTTTCTATAATGATCAGTTTGGGGAGTATGCAAAATTCATCACTGCCTGTTTCGGTTATGCCAGGGTGTTACCTATGAATACCGGCGTAGAGGCAGTGGAGACGGCCATTAAGCTTTGCCGTCGTTGGGGGTATGCGATTAAAGGCATCCCTGAAAATAAAGCCAGGATTATAGTTTGTGAGGGTAATTTTCACGGTCGCACCAGCACGGTCATCTCATTCAGCAGCGACCCCGGCTCTTTTACAGGTTTCGGCCCATACATGCCAGGTTTTGATATCATTCCATATAACGATAAAGAGGCTCTTGCCAGGGCACTCCAAAATAAAGATGTAGCAGGATTCCTGATGGAACCCATCCAGGGTGAAGCCGGCGTAATTGTGCCGGATGATGGATATTTAAGAACTGCGGCGCAGTACTGCAAAGATGCGAACGTATTGTTTATTGCTGATGAAGTTCAGACCGGCCTCGGCAGAACCGGGAAAATGCTGGCCTGCGATTATGAAAATGTGAGACCTGATGTGCTGATTCTCGGCAAAGCGCTGAGTGGGGGAACTTTGCCTGTATCGGCAGTTCTTGCTGACGATGAAATCATGTTGACGATCAAACCGGGCGAACACGGGTCTACTTTTGGTGGGAATCCCCTGGCCTGCGCTATTGCGATCACATCACTTGGCGTGATCAGGGAAGAACATCTGGCCGAAAATGCAGCCATGCAGGGCGAATATTTAAGAAAGGGATTAGCATCCCTGCATTCTCCTTTTATCGAAACTGTCCGGGGGAAGGGACTGTTGAATGCAATCGTTATCCGACACCCCAGTGCAGATGCTGCCTGGAATATCTGCCTGGAGCTCAAAGAAAATGGCTTGCTCGCCAAGCCAACTCACGGCGATAAGATCCGCCTTGCGCCTCCGCTTACGATCACGAAAACGCAGCTGGACGAATGCCTGGAAATGATAGCAGACAGCCTTCGTATTTTAAAATAGTTAGCCTGATTATTGCCTACCTTGGGATTGTAAATTCAATGCATGAACAGCGCTGAAAAAACAGAACTGCCTCCCAAGACTCACCATCACAACCATGGTGAAAAACATGTAATTGGCGCAGACGTTTTGAGAGATGTGGTGATCGGTATGTCTGACGGACTCACGGTTCCATTCGCACTTGCAGCAGGATTAAGTGGCGCTGTTTCAAGCACTAACCTGATCATCATTGCAGGCCTTGCTGAAATTGCAGCGGGCTCCATCGCCATGGGTCTTGGCGGATATCTGGCCGGTAAAACCGAAGTTGATCACTATAATTCTGAGTTGAAAAGGGAATATGATGAGGTTGAGACTGTTCCGGAAATGGAAAAGCAGGAACTGAGAACATTTTTCTCTTCCCTCGGACTAAGTCATGAGGTGCAGGAACAGGCAGTCGAAGAAGTTAGCAAGGATAAGGAAAAGTGGGTGGAGCTCATGATGAAGTATGAACTGGGCCTTGAAAAACCGGATCCGCGGAGGGCAAAAAAAAGTGCATTCAATATTGGGTTTTCGTATATCGTTGGCGGACTAATCCCGCTCAGCCCCTATTTTTTTTCCTCAAGCGGTATTCAGGGCCTGAAGATCTCGACGCTGATCACACTGATCTGCTTATTTGGTTTCGGATATTTTAAGAGCAAGCTTACGGGCGTCAACGTTTGGGAGGGGGCCATGCGCGTAATGATTATCGGTGCTATTGCCGCAGGCTGCGCTTTTGCTATAGCGCGGTTGATCCAGACCGGCCATTATTGATTTTTTGAACCTTCCGGCAATTTCACACCGGAAAAAAGGCTGGCAATTAAAATGCTCAGGGCGGAGATCAGCATGAGAAACAAGCCTGTCTTTTTCTGCGGACAAATGCCCTGGTAGCAGGCAGCAAAAAGATTGAATGATTTAATGGCGTAAGCAAGCACGATAACACCCAGAAATTGGTTGACCCTTTTTGCCCATAATTTCGGAATGAGGAAAAAAACGGAACTCAGCACCGCGAAAAAGACAAACGCCTTTCCGGGTTGTCCGTATATATTCTGGTTGGAATAAAACCCGTTGAAGGTTTGTTTAATATCAGGATAGTAAGCCCAGGGAATAATACTGGCGATGATGAGTAAGACTGCAGCAAGAATTCCAAAATAAGGAGCGTACTTCATCAGGTGGATCCCATTTTAATCAGCTGATTCAAATTTGCCTTCATATACTTTTTCAGCGGGACCGCATAGCCAGATATTGGTAAAGCTATTGTCATCGTGCCTGTCGTATTTAACAACCAGCTTCCCTCCTTTTGTAAATACCGTCACGTCGTTATAACCGACATCATTATGGAAACAAACGATGGCACTTGCTGTGACTCCTGTTCCGCAAGAAAAAGTTTCATCTTCCACGCCACGTTCATATGTACGCACAACGATTTCATCCGGTTTTTTTTGTTCAACGAAATTTACATTGATGCCCTCCTTGCTGAATTCTTCATTATAACGGATCTCTGTACCGGATTTCAGCACGTCATAGTCCATCACGTCCCCGACAATTTTTACATAGTGCGGAGATCCTGTATCCAGGATATAGTCCCCGTTCTCTTCCCTGAATCCGGAAACATCCTTCATCTTTAAGCTAATGATGGAACTTCCATCATCTATTTCGGCTTCATGTTCTCCGTCGGATGCCAGAAAATGATAGCTGGTTTTGTGCATGCCCAGATGGTAGGCAAACCTGACCATGCAACGACCACCGTTGCCGCACATGGAACCTTCCTTCCCGTCTGAGTTATAGTATTTCATTTCAAAATCATATCCTTCTTTCTGGTTAAGCATCATCAATCCGTCTGCTCCGATGCCAAATCGACGATCACACAAACGCATAATTGCTTCACGGGAAATGCCGGAGTAACTTTGTATCCTGTTATCCAATAATACGAAATCATTGCCGGCACCCTGGTATTTATAAAATAAGATGGTCATATCAATCTGCAAATATAATTCTTAATGCGCCATGGAAGAAACCGTGTCCAGTGTTTTTTCAACAAGGCGTTCGATGGCCAGCATACCGTTTGAGGAAAATGTTTTACTTATCCGGTTTGCTACAATCACATTCAGACTCAGGCATAGATGACCCAGCATATTGCCCAACCCGTAGATGGCGGAGGTCTCCATTTCAAAATTGCTCACGCGGTAGGGTCCGAATGCAAACGAAGTAAGCCTTTCGATGAGGTCGGGCTGACTAAGTCCAAGACGAAGTATTCTTCCCTGAGGGCCATAGAATCCCGGACATGTAACAGTAATGCCATTGAAATATCCATCAGTGAAATGCTTCAGCAGGAATGCGGATGCACCTGCAATGCGCGGATGCGCAAATTGCTGATGCAACTGGGTATGCGTAATGAAAGCCTGAAGTATGTCCTGCTCCGCGCCACGCGGTTCCATCCGGTAAAAATTTAACAGGTTGTCAATACCCAGTCCATGGGTGGAAGCCACCAAAGCATCCACCGGAATTTCATTTTGCAGGGACCCGGAGGTGCCGATGCGGATAATCTGTAACTGGGTGAGGTTGGGTTTTATAGTTCTTGATTCAAAATCTATATTGACCAGGGCATCCAGTTCATTCATCACGATGTCAATATTATCCGTACCTATACCTGTGGAGATTACCGTATATTTTTCGGACCCGATGAAACCAGTATGAGAAATGAACTCCCGGTGTTGTTGTTTATTTTCTATCCGGTCGAAATATTTACTTACAACCGGCACGCGACCCGGATCGCCGACGAGAAAAATTTTATGCGCAATTTCTTCCGGGCGCAGATTAAGATGATAAATGGCATTCCGGGAATTCAGGATCAGTTCGCTTTCTTCAATCGGCTGCATATGGGATTTGCAGGTTTAGGCAAATTAATCCGAATATACTACTTTTGCGCAACCTCATTAGGTTCCGTGGCCGAGCGGCTAGGCAGAGCTCTGCAAAAGCTTCTACAGCAGTTCGAATCTGCTCGGAACCTCGAAGCCCGCAATCCATATTGCGGGTTTTTATGTTTAGTAATTGAATCACAAATAATGAATAATCTGTTCAATGTTAGGGTGTACGGAATATTGCGCGGAAAAAATAAAGAAGTGCTGGTATCGGACGAATTGATCCGCGGATATTATATCACAAAGTTTCCGGGTGGGGGACTCGAATTCGGAGAGGGAACACGGGATTGTCTGAAAAGGGAATTCAGGGAAGAGATGAACCTGGACGTAAAAATTACGGATCACCTGTATACCACCGATTTTTTTCAGATGAGTGCATTCAATTCCGAACAGCAAATCATCTCTGTCTATTATTTGGCAGAGGCAATGGAAGAAATTCAGGTTCCCCTGAGAACCAGTTTATTTGATTTTGACGAAAAGCAAATGGAGATTTACAATAAAACCGGTGAGACAGAAACTTTCCGCTTTATTGGCTGGAACGATTTCAGTGAAGAAAGTGTAACCCTCCCGATCGACAAGGTAGTCGCCGCGCTCCTGAAGCAGCTGTTTTAAGTGATCAATGGTTGGGTTTGTTTAATGGTACCCATTACAAAAGTACTTTGCACCTGGCCGATATTTTCCACCTGCCCGAGTTTGTTTACATGGAAATCGTAATAGCTATCCATATTCTCTGCAACTACTTTCAGCATGAAGTCAAATTCCCCCGAAATGATAAAGCATTCGATCACTTCCGGCAGTTCCTGTATGGTCCGTACGAATTTTGCGCCTGACCGCTTGTTGTGCTCTTTCAGCGAAATATAACAAATCACCATCAGCCCTTTTTTGATCATGGAATGATTCAGCAATGTGGTGTACTGAACTATAATGCCTTCATCTTCCATTCTCTTTATGCGTTCATGGACCGGTGTTGTACTGAGATGAACACTGGCTGCAATTTCCCTTACGGTTGCCTTGGCGTTGGCTTGTAAAATGCGCAAAATGGCCCTGTCTTTTTCATCCAGCGTAGCGGGCTGACTAGCCGGATTTTCTTTTTGGAGTTCTTTTTGCATGGTTGTGCTGGTCGTTTATTCTTTAAATTTGCCCTAAATTATGTATTTATTCCAAATCGTCTTAAAATATCTATATTTTATTCTACCATACTATCTTTGCTACAAATCAACAAATCCATGTCAGCAAAAACAGAAAATATTGATCTGCAGCTCCCCTACAAAGTGAAGGATCTTAGCCTGGCAGGCTGGGGGCGGAAGGAAATCCGATTGGCAGAAGCCGAGATGCCAGGCTTGATGTCTATCCGCGCGGAATATGGAAAACAAAAGCCATTGAAAGGCGCGCGCATAGCCGGCTGTCTCCATATGACCATTCAAACAGCAGTGCTCATAGAAACACTGATCGAGCTTGGCGCTGAAGTTCGCTGGAGTTCATGTAATATTTTCTCTACGCAGGACCATGCTGCTGCGGCCATGGCTGCGGCTGGTGTAGGTGTTTTCGCCTGGAAGGGGCAATCACTCCAGGAAGCAGACTGGTGTATTGAACAGACTTTATTTTTCGGAAGCACTGATCGACCCCTGAATATGATTCTTGATGACGGCGGTGATCTAACCAATATGGTTCTTGATTCCTATCCCGAATTGGTTCAGCACCTGAAAGGCATTTCTGAAGAAACCACTACCGGCGTGCATCGCCTCTATGAAAGAGTGACTAAGGGCACCCTGCCGGTTCCTGCGATCAACGTAAACGATTCGGTTACTAAATCCAAATTCGATAACAAATACGGTTGTAAGGAAAGCCTGGTGGACGCGATCCGCCGCGCGACCGACGTAATGCTTGCAGGCAAAGTTGCCGTTGTCGGCGGCTACGGTGATGTAGGTAAGGGTTCTGCAGCGTCATTGCGTGGAGCAGGATGCCGCGTGATCGTAACGGAAATCGATCCGATCTGCGCACTTCAGGCTGCGATGGACGGATTTGAAGTAAAGAAAATGCAAGACGCAGTTAAAGAAGCGGATATTGTGGTTACTGCTTCAGGATGCCGGGATCTGATTACCGAAAAACATTTCCGGTCATTAAAAGACAAAGCGATTGTTTGCAATATCGGGCATTTTGACATCGAGATAGATATGGCCTGGATCAACAAGAATTATGGTCACACCAAGGATACGATCAAGCCCCAGGTTGATCTGTATACCATTGAAGGGAAAGATGTCATCATCCTGGCGGAAGGCCGCCTCGTTAACCTGGGCTGCGCCACCGGCCATCCCAGTTTTGTTATGAGTAATTCCTTCAGCAACCAAACGCTTGCTCAGATTGAGTTCTGGCAGAATAATGCCAGGTATGAAAACCAGGTATATGTATTACCTAAACAGCTGGACGAAAAAGTTGCGCGACTGCATCTGGCAAAAATTGGAGTTGAACTGGATGAGTTGACTGATGCGCAAAGCCAGTACCTGAGCATACCAAAAAGCGGACCTTTCAAGGCGGATAATTACAGATATTAATTTCCCGGAAATCACATTTCAGAGTCCATGTTTCGGGCGCAATCCGGAGCATGGGCTCAATTTACAAAATAGGAAAGGATGTATTTGGAAAAATTGTCGGGTCCCGCCAAAGTGGATCTCTGATCTCCGGATTTTCTTCATCATATAGCGGTTCTTCCTTTTCCGAGCCTACAATAAAATCAAGCAGGTCCTGGTTTAATTTTTCTTTCTGCGTAAAAAACAGGCCATGCGGCTCACCTTCATAAATCTTGAATAATGAATCCGGGATCAGGGCTGCGGCTTTTTTACTGCTGATTTCAACAGGAACGATTTTATCGCTGTCGCCGTGAATGATCAGAGTGGGAACGTTAATTTTAGGAAGGTCATTCCTGAAATCAGTTTCCGAAAAGGAACGGATGCAATCTGTCGTTGCTTTGGGAGATCCTTGCAGTGCCATGGACTGATTCCAGTCCAGGATTTCCAGACTGACGGACTTATTCAGAAAGCTGACTCCATAAAAAAGCTTGGCAAAACCGCTCAGAAATGCGGGACGGTCCTCACGGATCTGTTCGATAAACTCTTCAAAAGTATCCTGTGGAATACCATCAGGGTTGTCACCTGTTTTCAGCATGAAGGGTGTAACCGAACTGATCAACACCACGCTGTGAATTTTTTCGGTGCCGTATTTCCCGATATAGCGGGCCACTTCACCCCCACCCATAGAAAAACCAACAAGGGTCACTTCTTCCAAATGCAATTCATCTATTACTGATTTGAGATCGGCCGCGAGGATGTCATAATCATAGCCTCCCCAGGGTTTGTCTGACCTGCCAAATCCCCGGCGGTCGTACACAATACACCGGAGGCCATATTTTGGAAGCTCGTTCAGCTGGTATTCCCACATGCAGGAGTTAAGGGGCCAGCCATGGATGAATATCACTGGTTTCCCATGCAGGGTGTCTTCATAATACAAGCTGACCGGAGGTGCGATGGAGCTTTTTGAAGCTTGCAGATATGGCATAACATGAATTTTAATGATGCATCATTAAATCGCTCAAATGTTTTGCCAGCTTTTATGCTGATAATGTCCATTGTGAGATTCCGGGGAATACTGATGCATATCAGCACCCTGGATGGGAGAGCCGGATCAAAAGGGTAATTGCTTCCACAATAACGGGAAAAAGATCAATAATCCCATCTCATCCGTAAACCTTCCCGGAATGGTCAACAGGCAATTTATCCTTTAGGATTCATGTCCGGGAGGGAGAATAATAACCCCAATCCTTCATTATCCCAAAATCCTGACGGCATGATTCTACGGGGTCCATGCCCTGATAGGACTCCTGCTCAATAATGAAGTATTTGGTTCCACCCGATTTTCTTCCGATATCGCAGATTTCCCTTGTTCCGACGATACCTTTTCCGAGTATGGTGCTTTCAAATTTTTCCCCTTTGCCTGAAGTATTGGGGATTTCATCTTTTACATGCATGAGCTCAAACCGGCCGGGGAATTTTTTTGCGATATCAATGGCTTTTGCGCCACCATTATAGAGATTTCCCATATCGAGTTGCTGGGCAACCAGGGCCGGATCGGTATATTCCATGATCAGGTCATACAGAACCTTACCATCGATTTCAGTGCTGAATTCAAAATCGTGGTTATGATAACCGAATTTCATACCTGACTTTTGGCAGAGCTCTCCGGATTTATTGAATACGCCCATATAAGCCTTAAAATCGTTCATGTTCTTGCGAAGGCTCTCATCCAGCCAGGGCGAAACCAGGTATTTCTGGCCCACTGTTGCAGCATCTTCTACTGTGTTTTTCCAATTGTCAGAAAAATCATTTTTGGTGAAATCATAATCTGATGGCCTCATCACGACGTGCCCGCTGACCATGTCCAGGTTATATCCCTGCAGGAGTTTTTTGAAGTCGGCCGGAGAGTAACCGTAAAATTTCCGGTTATGGTAGTTAGCATGTTCCACATAACGGTAACCTATATCCGATAACTTCTTTAAGGTACCGGAAGGATCTTTATCCATATCGTCTCGCACGGAGTACAATTGTACTCCCACGTAAATACCGGCATCAGCCAGCGCAAATAATTTGTGGGATCCAAGAGCAAGGGCTGCAACTGAAAGTCCGCTTGTTTTCAAAAAGTTCCTGCGTGATGTACTCATGGCAATGTCGTTTTAATGAAAGATTTTTTAAAGTTATCGGATTTGGGTCTTTTGGGAAAAAAAGATTTTCACCACAATCACCGGGAGCCATCTCTTGTCAATGGTCTACTTTTCCAAGTTCACGCCCAGCATTCAGCGTTTTGCGTTTACCGATTCCATCTGTGTTTTTGAAAGTAAAATTCTTCTGGGTGAGGTAGCTGAAAAAGACAACGATTCCGGTCGTGATTATTTTTGCTATGGTTGGATAGATATGGAATTTTTCAACAAACAGGCGTATAAAAAGATAGTTCAGCAATATGCATATCAGCACGAGCAGGAAATAACGAAAAAGCTGCACCCGGCCATGGAGACTTGATCCGGGGAAGACGACGTGGCGCATCAGAAGAAATCCCGTTGGAAAGCTCACCATAAAAGACATGATGAAAGCGGCGATATAAGGTTTGAACGCGAGGGGGCCAACATGCAATACCTGCTTTTGCAGAATGAAATTATAACTGATGAAAAAAACAAAAATATCAAGCAGTGTGTTGGCACCCCCGCAGGCAGCGTACCGGAAGGTCTGGATGGGCATGAGCTTTCGAAAGGGCGGGTAGAAGAAATCTATGAAAGAAATGATCTGCTTTTTTGGCATATATTCCGGAAGTTCCCGCCCGAAGGTAATATAAAGGCCTGAAATAGTGTACCTAACAAATCCTACTTTTGCCGTCAATTTATTTATGATGGAGCTGGTTCCCAGAATAAAAGAAATAGTGAGATCCGTTTTGGATCAGCAATATGGGTTCAGCGTGGAATCTGAAACCATCCTGGTGAATGAAACCAAGCCCGAATTTACCGGGGATTATACCGTAGTGCTGTTTTCAATCAGTAAAAGCCTGAAATTAAATCAGGATACCATGGGTAAGGAGCTGGGAGAATCGATGATGAAAGCTAATCCCGGGCTTTTTGCAGGGTTTAATGTTATCAAAGGATTTCTCAACCTGGTGATCGCAGATGGAATTTTAACTGATTTTCTGCAGAGCAGGTATGAAGATCCGGAATACGGTCTCAGACCTGCCAATGGCCGCACTGTAATGGTGGAATATTCTTCTCCCAATACGAACAAACCCTTACATCTGGGTCATCTCAGGAACAATTTTCTCGGCTGGAGCGTGGCCTCCCTGTACCGCGCCAACGGATATGATATCATCAAAACCTGCATAGCAAACGATCGGGGTATCCATATTTGCAAGAGCATGCTCGCCTGGAAACTTTTCGCGAATGGCGCCACACCGGAAAGCACGGGAATAAAGGGGGATCATTTTGTCGGTGACTATTATGTGATGTTCGGCACGGCATTAAAAAATGAGGTCGCATTGCTGGAAGCAGGAGGAATGAACCGGGAAGCGGCTGAAAAAGAGGCTCCGCTGATGAAAGTGGCGCAGCAAATGCTGGTTGACTGGGAAGCCGGAGATCCGGAAACCATTGCGCTATGGAAAAAAATGAACAGTTGGGTGTATGCGGGTTTTGATATTACCTACCGCCGCATAGGCAGCGATTTTGACAGAGTTTACTATGAAAGTGAGACCTACCTGCTGGGAAAAGATCTGGTGGAAGAAGGCCTTCACAAGCATGTTTTTTACAGGAAGGATGACGGCAGTGTATGGATCGATCTGCGTGAAGACGGATTGGATGAAAAGATTGTGCAGCGGAGCGATGGAACGGCGGTTTATATGACCCAGGATATCGGGCTCGTTGTAAAAAAATATGAGCAATACCATATGGATCGAAGTATTTATGTGGTAGCGGACGAACAGAATTATCATTTCAAAGTGCTTAAGCTGATTTGCCAGAAATTGCAGCTTCCTTCCGCCGCCGGGATTTTTCATTTGTCATATGGACTGGTAGAACTTCCTACGGGAAGAATGAAAACCCGGGAGGGTAATGTTGTTGATGCAGATGATATCATAGATGAAATGAACAGCATTGCGGAGGAACACACCAATGAACTGGGCAAGGTGGATGATTTTACTAACGAAGAAAGAATCGAATTGTATGATACTATTGGTCTGGGTGCATTGAAATTTTTCCTCCTGCGTGTTGATCCCGAAAAAAAGAATAGTTTTTAATCCCGATGAATCCATCGATTTTCATGGATTCACCGGGGCTTTTGTACAATACAGCTATGCCAGGGTCAGATCTATTCTAAGAAAAGAAACCTTTGGAAAAAATGCTGCTGATCAGGTTACTCCACTATTTCCTTTGGAAAAAGCAATGATCCTTACGCTCGAAAAATATACGGGACTGCTTCACACGGCCTGCCAGGAAATGAACCCTTCACTCGTGGCGAATTATGCTTTTAGCCTCGCTAAAATCTTCAATTCTTTTTATGTGGAGCATTCTGTAGGCCGGGCCGAATCGGAACACAAAAAGCGGCTTCGAATTTGCATCTGCCGGCTCACATCCACCGTGCTGAGATCATCGATGGGCATTTTGGGAATCCGTGTACCGGAGCGGATGTAGTTATCCTTCGCCTATCAATTGTACGAATTCTATGAACAGGACTAAAAAAAAACTTGTTGTTCTTACCGGGGCAGGTATCAGCGCAGAAAGCGGATTAAAAACCTTTCGCGACAGCGACGGATTATGGGAAGGATACGATGTAGCCCAGGTTGCTACTCCGGGGGCATGGGAGAATGATCCGGAGCTTGTGCTGGATTTCTATAACATGCGACGCCGCAATGTATCCGCGGCTTTACCAAATGCGGCACATACAGGGTTGGCCCGGCTGGAAACGAAATTTGATGTACAGATCATTACCCAGAATATTGATGATCTTCATGAGCGGGCCGGTTCAACTAAAGTGCTCCACCTCCATGGAGAAATATTTAAAATGCGCAGTGAAATGAATGAGAACCTGATTTATGAAATCAGGGATGACATTAAATTGGGTCATAAAGCCGGGGATGGTGCGCAGTTACGACCGCATATTGTGTGGTTTGAAGAAGCTGTTCCCATGATAGAACCAGCCGCGCGTCTTGTAAAATCTGCAGATATTTTAGTTGTGATTGGAACTTCCCTGGTCGTATATCCTGCCGCCGGACTGATTCACTATGCAGGAGCGCTGGTTCCCAAATTTATTATTGATAAGAGAGTACCTTATACTCCCCGGGTATACGGCCTCATTAAAATTGAGAAGCCTGCCACGGAAGGCATTCAGGACCTGGTGGAAATTCTGAATGACCATCTCTAGGTCATGAGTTTTCATTGTTCGAGTTTGATTTCCTGCCGGTAGTTTTTAAGTGAGGGATCCTGTGCAATCGCTTTATCGCAAATCTCTTTGCCCTTCTGGATATCGCCTTTTTTCTGATAGGCCATACCGATCATGTATAGTGCGTGGAAATTCTTGTCGTCAAACGACAGAATTTTATTCCAATAATCAATGGCCTCGTCGTATTTTTTCAATTTATAGCTGGTGAAACCCAGGCTGTTCAGCAAGTCCAGATCTGCCGGTTTTTTCACCACCAGGTCCTGCAGGATCTCAAGACCTTTGGCAGCCTGTCCGGATGCTATATAGGAGTCAGCCAGGTTTTCATAAAAATCGTTATCTTTTTTATATCCCTTTGCCGCTGCAAGGTCGTAATAATGAATTGCGGTGACGTCTTCATATATCGTTGCGTAAACTAAAGCACATTCGTAAAGCCATTCTGCTTTTGAAGAATCCATTGCGATGGCTTTCTGAAAATACGGAATAGCCGGCCGGTAATTGTTCATGTCAACATATGCTCGCGCAATCAGGTAAGGAATTTCCGCATTTTTTGGATCCTCCGTGGCAGCTGAAGGGAGATAGCTGAAAGCATGAGCATAGTCCTCCAGTTCATAGTAACTCTTCCCAAGCATATAATAATTATTCTTTCCAATGTGCATCTGGAGGGCCCTTGAAGCATAGCTTATCGCCTTATCCCAACGTTGCAACCAGAAATTCAAAATGGCAAGCTGGTTAATTCCTGTCGTATCATTATTTCGAACCTGAATCAATTTTTCGAAAATCGTATCCGCGATTTCATATTTTCTCAATGCTACGGCAGCGAGTCCCGTTTCACGCAGAACATCCGCATTTAAAGTATCGTAAGACAGGGCACGCTGAAAATCGTTGTATGAAACCAGGTATAACCGGTTTGATTTTTCGTCCATGGCTCTGTGAAAGTAAAATTTGGAACTGTCGGCTGACTGAGCGCTGACATGTAAAACGGAAAGCAGACATATAATATAAAAGTAAAATACTCTCATAGGAGGATGATTCATGGCCTGGATGGATCTCTTGCAGGAAGCCGGGGGAGGAAAACCATTGCTTTCATTTCAGGATTACAGCTCCCAACGGAGGCAGGTGAATATTTATTTCGTACCGGTTTTGATTTTTATCGACCAGCTTTACTACCGGATCGGGATTGAGCACATCGCCTGTACCCCAATATTTTTTAAGATCACTGTTGAAGATTTCCTTCCATGATGGTTTACCGGATGCGTAAACCTTCCAGTCATTTCTTACTGTCGGTGTCATATTAAGGATGATCAGGAGGTCATTTTCGGGAAGCATTCCCTTTCTTCTGAAAACAATGACCGATTCATTGCGGTGGTTAAGGTCAATCCATTCAAATCCTTCCGATCTGAATTGATTCTCATATAATGCGGGTTCGCTGCGAAGGAGTAAATTCAGATCCCGCAAACAATCTTTCAGCATGCGGTGGGAATCAAACTTAAGCAGATCCCATTGCAATTCGCTTTTATAATTCCATTCGGCCGTTGCCCCGAATTCATCTCCCATGAAGAGCAGTTTACCTCCCGGGTGGGTAAACATATATGAATACATCAACCGGAGATTGGCAAATTTCTGCCAGTCATCACCGGGCATTTTGTAAAGCATGGGCGATTTTCCATGAACCACTTCATCATGACTGAGCGGCAGCATGAAGTTTTCATCATAGAAATACATCATGCTGAAAGTAAATTTATTCTGCAGGTCCTTGCGGAATAGCGGGTCAGCTTTGAAATAGTCCAGGGTATCATGCATCCAACCCATCATCCATTTCATTCCGAATCCCAACCCCCCCGCAAATGTCGGCTTGCTGATTCCGGGCCAGTCTGTTGCTTCTTCTGCAATTGTTTGTATATCCGGGAAATCGCGGAAAAGAGTTTCATTCAGGTCCTTGATAAATGCAATGGCTTCAATATTTCCGTCACCGCCATATTCATTCGGTTCCCACTGGTCCTTTTTTCGCGAATAATTCAATTTCAACATGGAGCTCACGGCATCTACCCGGATGCCATCCGCATGGAATCGGTCGCACCAAAATCTTCCACTGCTGATCAGAAAGGATTTCACCTCTCCCCTTTTATAATTGAAAATATAACTGTTCCAGTCGGGATGAAACCCTTTGCGCATGTCTGCGTATTCATAGGTATTCGTGCCGTCGAACATGAAGAGACCATGGGAATCATATGGGAAATGAGAAGGAACCCAATCCAGCAGCACTCCGATCCCGGCAGCATGAAAAGCATCTACGAGCGTCATGAAAGACTGAGGGTCTCCAAATCTTGAGGTTGGGGCAAAATACCCCGCCCCCTGATAACCCCAGCTGCCATCAAAGGGGAATTCCATCACCGGCATCAGCTCCACATGTGTAAAGCCCATTTCTTTTACATAAGGCACCAACTGTTTCCGGATCTGATCGTAGGAATTATAGGATTCTTCATCGAATTTATCCGGCCGCATCCAGCTGGCCAGATGTACTTCATACACGCTCCATGGCCTGTCCAGCCTGTTATGGTCTTTGCGGATATTCATCCATTCCTGGTCATGCCAGGAATATCCAAGCTCCCAGGTGATTGAAGCGGTATTGGGACGTCTCTCCCAAAAATTGGCAAATGGATCTCCCTTAACCGTTTCCTTGTTGTTGAATCCGCGGATATGGTATTTGTACACTTCTCCTTTCGGCAGATTCGGAATAAAGCCTTCCCAGATGCCTGATTTTTCAAGTCTGACAAATAAAGGATGTGCAGTGGGGTTCCAATCGTTGAAATTTCCGATCACGGACACATATGTGGCGTTTGGAGCCCAAACAGCAAAATAATACCCCGATGTATCCAGCACTTTGCGCGGATGGGATCCGAAGATTTCGTACAAACGATAGTGGGTGCCGTTTTGAAAATTGCTGATATCGGAATCTGAAAAAAGGGAGTAATTCCAAACCGGTTTTGTTGAATCAACAAAATGAGTATGTTCGTAGCTGGCTATCACATGTTTACCTTCATCTAAATATACGATCTTATTATCAGCCTGCCTTTTTTTTCAATGCGGGAATAATGACTCCTCCGGCATGCATCCTCATCTTTTCAGGATGCTTAATTACCCCTTGGTCTTCCCATCGGCTGCGGGTTATCATTTCATACCTGCAAAAGTTCGTTCCGTTTTATTTTTATTGCACCGGGATCATAAACATAAATCACGCTTACTGCGGCGCAGAGCATAAAAATACCTGCCAGTACAATTGCATACACGGGCTGATTGTTATATATATATTTTACGGCCGGACCCCCGATCACGCCATTGACAATCTGGGGAATGGTGATGAAGAAATTAAAAATGCCCATGTAAATGCCCATTTTTCCGGGCGGGATGGAACTTGAAAGAATAACATAAGGCATGGCCAGAATGCTGGCCCAGGCAATGCCTACGCAGGCCATGGAAAAAATCAGGAACTCTTTGCTTGGCGCGAAAAAAAAGGAGATCAGGCCAATGCCTCCGATGATCAGGGAAATGGAATGCGTCCGTTTGCGGCCAATCTTTCCTGCAATGGCAGGAAGGAAAAGTGCATATATGGCGGAGACTCCATTGTAAATACCAAAAATGACGCCGGTCCAGTCCTGCGCGTCGTGATACAATTTTGAACTTTTGTCAGTTACCGGCAGTCCGAAGATATGAGTGGCGATGGAATCTGTCGTAAATACCCACATCCCAAACAAAGCAAACCAGGAAAAAAATTGGACGAGTCCGAGTTGCTTCATGGTCCTTGGCATTTTTTTCAGGTCCTGGAAAATATTTCCCAGTCCTTTGTCATGGTCCGGATTTTTCCCGTGAAATTTTTCATATTCTGCAGGAGGATATTCCTTTGTTTTAAGTACGGTCCACAAAATACTTGCAATAAAAACAGAAGCGCCGATATAAAAACCAAGTTTGGTATTCGTGGCCACCCTGCCCGCCGGGGCCTCGTTGGAAACGCTGAACCAGTTGTGGAGGATATAAGGAATAAATGAACCGGCCACAGCGCCGATACCGATCAGGAAGGTCTGGATAGAAAATCCCATCGTTCTTTGGGAGTCCGGCAGATTGTCGGCCACCAGGGCCCGGAAAGGTTCCATTGCCAGATTAAAACAGGCGTCCATGATGGCCAGGAACCCCGCGCCGATAAAAAGAATCGGTCCAAATGCAGTAAAGAGATTTGCATTCGGCATGAGGATCAGAGCCGTTGCAGAAAGCAGGGCGCCGGCAAGAAAATAAGGGCGCCTTCTTCCCAGTCTCGTCCAGGTACGATCGCTGTAATGACCCACAATGGGCTGAATAATGATGCCTACGATCGGTGCGACCAGCCAGAACCAGGAAAGTTTGTCAACATCGGCCCCATAATTCCGGAGAATGCCGCTGGCATTTCCATTCTGGAGCGCGAAACCAAACTGGATACCCAGAAAGCCGAAACTCATGTTGAATATCTGCCAGAATGATAATTTCGGTTTGGGAATGGTGCCGGTAGGCCCCGATGGCGCGGGCGTTGTTGAAGCTGACATGGGCGATCGTTAGCTGGTTTAAATCACGAATCCATTCGGAATTACAGCACCTTTTTTAATAACCACGATTCCGTCTTTTACAGTGTATAAGGAATGATCGGTATTTTCGAGGTGTGATCCGCCATTTATGCGTACATCGTCTCCGATCCGGCAGTTTTTATCAACGATTGCATTGCGCACATAACAACGGTTCCCGATTCCGACTGATGGCAAACCATGTTGTTTATCATCCTCTATTTCCTCAATGGTTTCGTAAAAATCAATCCCCATCAGGTAGCTGCTGACAATAGTCGTTCCACTGCCAATCCGCGTGCGGATGCCGATCACACTGTTTTCTATCCGGGAAGCATTGATAATACAACCTTCAGCGATGATCGTTTTCTCCAGTGTGGTTCCGCTGATCTTGGCCGGCGGCAGCATGCGTGCGCGCGTGTAGATGGAATTGTTATTGTCAAACAGATTAAAATCAGGGATATCATTGGTCAGACCCAGGTTTGCTTCGAAAAAAGAATAAATATTTCCGATATCCGTCCAATAACCGTCGTATTGATAGCTGACTACTTTGTATTTTTCCAGTGACTGGGGAAGTATTTCTTTTCCGAAGTCAGTCGCCTCCACATATTCATTCTGCAGCAGGTCCTGCAGCAGCTGTCTGTTGAAAATATAAATGCCCATGGATGCGAGGTATTTTCTGCCCTGACTCTGCATGAGCGGACCCGTATCGCTTTCCCAGTCTTTCAGAATATCCTTTTTTGGTTTCTCAGTGAAAGAAGTAATAAAACCGTCTGAATCTTTTTTCATGATCCCAAAATCAGAAGCTTCCCGGTCAGCTACAGGAATGGTGGCAATTGTGATTTCCGCCTTGCTGTTGATATGATTGTTGATCATATTCATGAAGTTCATCTGGTAGAGTTGGTCACCGGAAAGGATCAGGATATATTCCCCTTCAAATGGCCCGAGATGTCGAAGACATTGCCTTACGGCATCTGCAGTTCCCTGGTACCAGGTCGGATTATCCGGCGTTTGTTCTGCTGCAAGAATATCAACAAAGGCTTTACTGAAAGCGCTGAAATGATAGGTGTTTTTTATATGCCTGTTCAGGGATGCGGAATTGAACTGGGTCAGCACAAACATGCGGTCAATTCCTGAATTCAGACAATTTGAAATGGGAATATCCACCAACCGGTATTTCCCTGCGATGGGAACGGCCGGCTTGGAACGGCTGGCGGTCAGAGGATACAACCGGGTGCCTGCACCCCCGCCTAAAATCACAGCTAGCACTTTATTTGTCATAACAAGCGAATTTTAAAAAGGAGTATTACAAAGAAGCATAAAGATCACTATAATGTTTCATACTGGTTTCCCAGCTAAAATCCAGCCGCATCATTCTTCTTCTCATTTCGTCCATCAGCAGGGGGTCTGCATACAACTGAACTGCGCGCCAGATCGCATGTGTGATGTCTCCAATGACCGGGTTGTTAAATCTTATTCCATAACCATCCGGATCTCCAAAATCCCTTACCGTGTCTCTCAGGCCTCCCGTACTCCTTACAATGGGCATGGTCCCGTAACGCATCGCGTACATCTGATTTAGTCCGCAGGGTTCAACCCGGGATGGCATAAGGATAAAATCTGTTCCGGCGTACATCAGGTGGCTGAGCGATTCATTATATCCGATATAGATACTACAATCTCCGGAGCTGAGTGTTCTCGCCCTTTCCAGATTTTGTTCTATAATGGGAGATCCGCTTCCCAGGATCAGAAAATTCATTTTTCTGCCGATATAATAAAACGAATCTCCAATGGCCTGCGGTAAAAGATCAGCTCCTTTCTCGCCAACGAGGCGACCGATAAATGCGATCAGCGGTTTCTGTTCGTCAAGCGAAAACCGTTCACACAATAATTTTTTATTCTTTGCCTTGCCTTCTGTCTTGTTCTTTATGCTGTAATGGTTTTCGATATAGCTGTCCGTTTCCGGATCCCATACATTCAAGTCAATACCATTCAGGATTCCTGTACATTTTCCTTTTTCGTATTCGAACAGGGCTTCCAGGCCGTTGGCCGACCAGCGGAGTTCTTCGAGGTAACTGTAGCTTACCGTAGTCACTTTCCAGGCACACCGGACGCCACATGCCAGGGAGTTGATAGAATTATTCCATTCCAGCAGACCGGATTTCCAATTGTCCCAGGCAGGGATGAAATAGCTTTTGTCCCATCCCAACCATCCCTGGTATTCCGCATTGTGAATGGTAAGGACGGTCGGGATACCCTGAAGGTGCTGGTACCGGTAACAATGCCTGATCATGAAGGGGATCAGGGCTGCCTGGTGATCATGCACATGGATCACATCGGGATGGTGTTTCCATGCAGCAATCCAGTCAACCACGGCTATCTGAAATGCAACGAATCTTTCAGGATCATCATCATATCCATAAATCTTTTCCCGATCGAGTAAGCCATTGATATCAACCTGGTAAAGATCAAATCCGAGAACATTCGTTTTTTCTTTAATGATTGTATAAATAAACCACCAGTTTCCCAGATTGGTATAGCCTTTATGAACAACGTCCCATTCATGGGTATTCAGGAATTTGGTCTTGTACATGGGCATCACCACTTTGGCAATTTGACCCGCCTCGTGCTGGTATTTGGGCAGCGCCCCAACAACGTCCCCCAAGCCCCCTGCTTTTGCAACCGGATAACATTCTGCTGAAACATGTAAAATTTCCATCGGGATGATGTATCTGGTTATGGGGACCGTTCCAATTGATATTCAATTTAGGAAGGATTTAGGGATTCCCGTGAGATATGAAAAAATTTTTCGCCAAGCGAAAACTTAACTACTTTCAACACTCATTTAAAATTTATCCCCGCTTATGAGCCAAACTAAACAGCCAACCAATGGCGGAGCCTTAGCTACTTTAGTTATTGTGTTTTTTTTCTGGGGATTTATTGCTGCATCCAATAGCATCTTTATTCCATTTTGCAGGACCCATTTCCATCTGAATCAATTTCAGTCTCAATTGATCGGATCTGCATTTTACGGAGCTTACTTTATTGGATCCTTATTCCTGTATTTATTATCAAGTTTGGTGGGTTATGATATATTGAATAAGATAGGATATAAAAGAGGGATTGTGCTTGGGCTCCTGATTTCGGTCGCCGGCGCACTATTAATTATTCCTTCCGCCAACTTCAATTCATTTCCTGCAATCCTGGGTTCATTCTTCGTGGTTGCATTGGGATTTTCACTTCAGCAGACTGCTGCCCAACCTTTCGCCATTGCGCTTGGGGACCCGGCGACAGGTACCCACAGGTTAAACCTTGCAGGTGGGATTAATTCTCTAGGCACTACCCTGGGTCCAATCATTGTCAGTTATTTCCTGTTTGGAACGCCATCGGCCGCCAGTAAAATTATTACCGTAACTAATATAAACACCTTGTACCTGATCGTGGCTGCCGTATTTCTTGCAGTAGCCTTGTTTTTTGCGTTCTCCAAACTCCCTGAAGGAAAGGACGATGCTGCTTTTGAAGGATCGAAAAAAGCCTCCATGTCCCTGGTTACATTAACCGTGCTGATGCTCATTATTATATTGATCGGGCAATTTACCAGTATTGGTAAACTGGAATTAACAGGCCTCACCATTTTGCTGGTATTTGCAGTTTTATTTATTTCTTATAATAAGGCATCAAAAACCAGTGACGGATGGGGCGCCATGAAATATCCGCAATTGATTTTAGGCATGATTGGCATCTTTGTATACGTAGGTGTTGAGGTAACGATTGACAATAATTTCGGGGCATTGTTAAAATCGCCCGGATACCTTACAACAGCAGGACTGCTGGACAAAGAAATTTCAAAATATATTACGCTTTATTGGGGAAGCCTGATGATTGGAAGATGGACGGGCGCAATCGGTGTATTCAATCTTTCCAAAATCGGAAAAACAATAGCCACGATCGTTGTTCCATTCATAGCATTTGCTTTCGTGTCTTTTTATTAACCATACTTACGGCAATTCGATCAGAGATCTTCTTCCTTATTCCTGCTGGGTTGCTGTAGCCGTAATTGCGTTCTTTATCGGACAGCAAAAACCGGTGAAGACCTTATTGACCGTAGCCCTGCTTGCCACCGTTGCCATGCTTCTCGGCGTATCTTCCAAAGGTCTTTTTTCGGTGTACTGTTTTATGGCAGGCGGTCTTTTCTGTTCCGTAATGTGGCCCAGCATTTTTGCTCTGGCCGTTGCCGGTTTGGGCAAATATACCAGCCAGGGTTCGGCATTTCTGATTATGATGATACTGGGTGGTGCGGTTATTCCGCCATTTCAGGGATCAATCGGGGATAAGACAAATAACATGCATATTTCATATCTCGTTGCTGCGGGATGTTTTGCGGCCCTTGCTATATTGGCGATCAGAATGCGCACGATCCTGAAATCCCAAGGACTTAATTTTGACGAGCAGATCGGGGGAACCCATTAAAGAAAAAAGCATGGCAAAAGCAACATCAACGCCGGCTTCCATGGAGCCATTAGCGGTGGGTATCGATATTGGCGGAACCGGGACCAAGTTCGGTATCGTTGATCGCATCGGGAATGTTTTATTTTCAGGTGAAATTTCAACTAAAAAGCACAAACAGGTAGAAACATTTATTGATGAGTTGCATGAGAACCTCTCAGTTCTCATACAGAATTCCGGGGGGCCGGGAAGGATTCGTGGCATAGGCGTCGGTGCTCCCAATGGAAATTATTATACGGGCACAGTTGAATATGCGCCAAATCTGCCCTGGAAAGGTATTATTCCACTTGCCCAGCTCATCCAGGATAAATTTCAACTGCCGAGTATTCTCACCAATGATGCCAATGCCGCTGCCATCGGTGAAATGATGTATGGCGCCGCAAAAGGCATGAAGGATTTTATTATGATCACGCTGGGTACCGGAGTGGGTAGTGGCATTGTGGCCAACGGCCACCTGATCCTGGGTCATGATGGTTTTGCGGGTGAGCTCGGGCATACGATCATCATTCCGGAAGGCCGCTTTCATGGAGGCACCGGAAAATACGGATCCCTGGAGAGCTATGCATCAGCCACCGGCGTCACACTCACTGCAAAAGAAGTGCTTTCCAAAACGAATAAAGAAAGTTCACTCCGGCAAATTCCCGTTGATGAAATTGATTCCAGGAAAGTGTATGACGCGGCCATGCTTGGCGATGCGATCGCAAAAGAAATATTTGAATATACCGGTAAGATCCTGGGAATGGCCCTCGCCAATTTTGTTATGTTCTCCAGCCCCGAAGCGATCATATTATTCGGTGGGCTCACAAAGGCGGGCGATCTTATCCTAAAGCCTACAAGGGAACATATGGAAGCCAACCTGATCCAGGTATTCCAGAACCGCGTAAAAATCCTTGTCAGCCATCTCCGCGAGTCCGACGCTGCCATTTTGGGAGCGAGCGCGCTGGTATGGGAAATGGCGTGAAGCAGTTGATGGTTGACGGTTGACGGATGTTCAAATGAATCGGAATACCTAAAGGAGGACTTATTTCTGATACTGATTATTATAGGTTTTAAAGCCGCATAGAAATCCCATCAACCATCAACCATCAACTTTACGGCCATCAACCTTACTACGGTGCCGGCGGAGTCGGAGCCCCAGGCGGTACAGGCGGATGAGGAGGCCTTGGTGCATGGCGTGAAGGCGCGCAGGAAAAAAGTAATCCCGAACAAAGCAGGATAAAGAAAAATCTTTTCATGAAACCGGCATTTATGATTTTTTAAGAATCTCCGGTAAGGACCGGCATCATAATGAATTTAAAAATCATGCCAGGGGAAAATAACCATGAGCTCTTATGCTTCAGTCTTTTCCTTCACCCATTGATTTTTTCCAAATCCCGGGATTACATGTTTTTCGCTATGATAAGAAGAGCGTACCAGCGGGCCGCTTTCCACAAAGTCAAGCCCTAACCCGTAGCCGATATCCCGGTATTCAGCGAATTCATCCGGATGAACAAACCGCACTACCTGCAAGTGTTTTTTGGTAGGCTGCAGGTATTGTCCGATAGTTACCACATCTACTCCGCTACCTACAAGGTCCCGGAGCGTTTGGATCACTTCATGTTTGCTTTCTCCGAGTCCCAGCATAATCCCACTCTTGGTCCGCATGCCTCCTTTCTTCAATATATTCAGCGTTTGCATACTTCGCCAGTATTTCGCCTGGATGCGAACCTGTTTGGTTAAGCGTTCCACTGTTTCGATATTGTGAGAAACCACTTCCGGCGCCACATCAATGATCCGCTGGATATTTTCTTCCTCCCCCTTAAAATCGGGTATCAGGGTTTCGAGGGTGGTGTGTGGGTTCAGGGTTTTTACAGCGCGGATGGTATTCTGCCATATAATGCTGCCGCCGTCTTTGATCTCATCCCGGTCCACGGACGTTATCACGGCATGTTTTACTTTCATGAGGAGAATGGCTTCTGCTACGCGCTGGGGCTCGTCCCAGTCCACCTCCAGTGGCCGGCCCGTTGCTACGGCACAAAAACCGCAACTGCGGGTGCAGATATTACCCAGGATCATGAAGGTTGCCGTGCCGGCACCCCAGCATTCGCCCATATTCGGGCAATTTCCGCTTTCGCAGATGGTATGGAGCTTATGCTGGTCGACCAGGTTGCGGACCTGTTTGTAGTTCTCCCCGATGGGGAGTTTTACCCTGAGCCAGGCAGGTTTTTTTTCTGAGTTTTGCCGCTGATTCGTTTGGTCGAGAACGGGAAGTTCTTGCATGATGATAAGGAAAGTGCAAAAATAGTCACTTTCTCCGGCCAAACATAATGCTCACGTAGGCATTGAAAAACAATTGTTTCTGGGGAACGAGGTACATGAGGGGAATCTTGCTGAAGTAAAATTCTGCGGTTCCTCCGACTTCAATGGCTGTGATATTTTGATTGAAACGGCCATAATCGAAGCGGAGGGCAGCTTTTGCGTTGAGCCCCGGTTTGAAGCTCAGTTTACTCCAGCCTCCGCCAAGACCTTCGGCATCATTGACGAGGTAACCGCTGTCCAGAATGGTCGGATATGTGCTTTCGAACAAGGATTCATCGCCCTGAGCCTTGTAAACATGCAAAATATAAGGTTTCAGCACTCCTGCCGAAACGCCTCCACTATATAAAGCGGTAACCGCTACCCCATTTTTATTCCCTTTTCCACCTACAAGATATTGCTGGCCGATCGCGGCTTTGAACTGGTAAAAATTATTGAGCCGCCCAATAGCAATGGAATTCAGGGTGTATCCATTAAATCCGCCAACGGCCACTTTGTGGTCTTTAGGGTCTTTCTTTTCATTCAATTCAAACTGGAGAAGCCTTGTTCTTTTTGGCGTAATGAATTTTCCTCTTTCATAAAAAATGCCATAACCATCCGTTGCTATCTTCAAACCAAAAACGCTGTGATGATCAAAAATCAGGTCGCCCTCTTCCTCCATCTTCATCAAACGGTTAATGCGGTCTTTTCGGGCCGTGTTACGGCTTGAATTGTAGTCAGGCGGCGGGGATTGCTGGGCAAAAAGAGAAATTGTGGCGATGGAAAAGCAAACCAGGAAGAACAACCTTTTTAATGCCATGATAAAGATTACTGCTGTAAATTTATGGAAAAATACATGACCTCTACTGTTATTTACGAGGGAGAACTCAGAACGGTTGCCCGGCATCTTGCTTCCGGAACAAGGATAGAAACCGATGCTCCGGTTGACAATCAGGGTAAGGGAGAAAAATTTTCGCCCTCAGATCTTGTAGCCACTGCACTCGGAACCTGCATGCTCACCATCATGGGCATGAAGGCGCGGGACCTGAATGTGGATTTGAAGAATACCAGCATAGAAATTCAGAAACTGATGAAGGCGGATCCCCGGCGCATTGGGGGCATCCAGCTGCATTTTCATTTCCCTGATAACCTGCAGGCTACGGAAAAGCAGCGCCTTATTCTCGAGCGGGCTGGAAATACCTGCCCGGTAAGGTATAGCATCAATCCCGAAATTGAGGTTGAGGTCAATTATAATTGGCCCGCTCTTACAACGGCGCAATAGTTGCCGTCAATTCCGTCTACTTTTTCCCCTGAGCTCTGAGCAGGTATTTTCCAATATCACAATCCAGACATTTTCTCTGCTGACAGAATTCATTTTTAAGTTCCAGCAGGGCCTGCGATTCCGCAGCCGATCCGATCTGGATTCCAAGCATCTTCCAGTGGGAAATAATCTCATTTTGTTCAGCGCGGATTTCCTGCATCCAGGATATCGCTTTTTGCCTGAAAGATTTATCCGGGTACAGGGTTCCATAGGTATACAATAATGGAATAACACTGTTGATGATAATGCGCTCCCCTGTTGCCCTGCCCAGGATCTTTTCTTTGAACCTGGATTTTTTATCAAATACATAATGATAAAACCAGTAGTCATTTGCTGCGGGCGCAAATTTTCTTCGAAGTTCACCAATAGAACTACACTGAAGGATCCATGCAAATAAGTTACCGGAGTCCACGCAAAAAGTCGCTAGCTGGGAAAGACGGATGGTCGGAAAGTTCTCCGGCCTCATTCTCAGGAAGTGCACCTGTTCAAAAACTTTTTTTAATCCATATTTTCTATTTAAAAAATGATATTCTTTTTTTAGCATCACCGGATACATTTCGCTGAAATCCGATTCCAGCAGGTTGGCCTGGCCAAACAATATGGCTTCCAGCTGGAAGGGTTGTTGCCGATGCTTGGCCAACAGGGTATAGGGAATGCTTCTGGCTACCGCTTCGAAAGCCGTTGCGTTTACTTTCATTCCAAAATTACCGGCAATCATCCACCAGAGCTGCTCCTCCCAATGATAATGGTTCGACCGCAGGGAACGCAGGATAAGGATCATTTTCCGGTCTAATCTTTTCAATAACAAGCCCTGCTTCCAGGCATTCCAAATATTTATTTCCGGCTCCTGCAGGCTGTGTTCGCAGGGTACAAATGCATGCTGCTTCATCCAACCTTCGTAAGTTTCCAGCATAATCCGGGATACACGATGAAATAATTCCAGCTGCGGAATATTCCTCGACATTTCTGCCGGATCCTGCTTCCAGACCACGTGCAAAATGACATTCCGGTAATTTTTATCAGGAGCATGACCATGTTTGATCCAGCCGGAAGAAAAAAGATGGAGCTCGACATTTCCCACCCAGCAGGTATCCAGGATCCTTATTCTTGCGTTCATAAAATCCGGGCCCTGATTTTGATTTTCTTCCCCCGGATATTCAATCCAAACCGGTTCTCCTGTGGTCAGTGCCAGTCCCTGATGGTTAAAGTACCGGTATTTCCAGATGAACTGGAATAGTTTTTCAGTCATTTTCCAGCCTCGCCACCGGTGAATTGTTATTGCCCTAACAAAACCAGGAACATCAGGCGAGTCAAAAATAAAATGAGAATCGGCCAGGGAAAAGAACAAAAACGAAAAAAACAGCGGAGAAAAACAGGGACAAATAAGCGAAAACACTTTAAAGTTCTCAGGAAAACATTTTAAGCTGTTGTAAAACGCGGCTTACAGGAAGACCCATCACATTATAAAAATCTCCGCGGATCGACCGGATTCCGGTAACACCGATCCATTCCTGAATTGCATAAGCTCCTGCTTTGTCGTACGGTTGGTAATGATCAACATAATATTCTATTCCGGAAATTTCCAATTTATGAAACCACACTTCAGTAGTTTCCGTAAATGCAACTTGTTTTTTTGAGTCCGTAATAAAAACGCCCGTTATGACCTGGTGCATTCTTCCGGAGAGCAGACTTAACATGCGCATTGCATCAGTCCGGTCAACCGGCTTGCCGATCACATGCTCATCAACTACAACAAGCGTATCTGCAGCAAGGATAATCCGGCCAGGTTCAATTTTTGCTTGTACCCGGGCTGCTTTCCGGCATGCAATTTCTATCGGAATTTCTTCCATGGTTAAACCCGCGGGGATAGTTTCATCCGCATCAGCGGGAATCACATCAAATGAAAGGCCCGCCCACTCGAGCAATTGCCTCCGGCGTGGTGAAGCAGAAGCCAGGATTATCCGATCCATGACGTATAGATTTTTAATAAGATCATGGAAAGAATTCCCATGAGCATAATGGTCTTGATCATGCCGCTCAGCCTGTGAAAATCTGCAGGACCATTCGCTTTGTTTATTTTTACAATCACCCGCAGAACGGGCAGAATGATAAATAAGGTGGAAAAAATAACCACCAGCCACCATCGGTATTGTAATATATAAAATTGAATACCCACCAGGGCAATCAGCAGCATCATCAGCCAGCTTGTGGCAAAAAGTCTGGATGCATTAATTCCCCAGGCTACCGGCATGGTCCGCCGTCCATAGCGCGCATCTCCTTCCAGGTCTTCCATATCTTTTATCACTTCCCGCACGAGTGAAATAATGAAGGCGAATGAAGCATATAAGATTGCAAATTTGTATACCCTGGAAAGCGCCGCATGGTATTCCGGATTTATAAACCGGTGTACGCGGAATTCGCATAAATACATTACAAGGATTACCCAGGCCGTAAGAAAAGAAATCAGGATATTTCCCAGGAGTAATTTCTTTTTAAAAGTTGTACTATAAAACCATAACAGAAGAACACAGGCCAAGTTGGAAAGACCTATAAAAATATTTCTCAATTTCCAGGAAAGATAAAATCCGATAATCACCCCCAGTGAAGATAGAACCCAATGCCAGATGATAGCCCACCTTCTCTTGATGATCTTTTCCACCACGATTTTCTCAGGCTTATTTACACGATCTATATGCAAATCGAAATAATCGTTGATAATATATCCCGCCGCAGCAATCAATACCGAGGAAATACTTAAGAGCAGGCATTCATAAGGGTTTAATATGTTCTCGTGCGGCGGGTTTGCAATATAAAAACTGGGAAGTAAAATGCAATAATAAAACAGCCACTGCGTAATTGCGATGAACAAAAGGTTCGGCCACCGGATCAAACGTAAAAAAGCGATGGCTGCATTTAGTTTCATGTTGGATGGATTTGCCGCTTCTTACCTGGAAGGAATTGAGGTTTCAAGATCCCAGTTGGCATGCAGCCTGAGAACTTTCTCAATTACGTCCCGCACACAGCCGCCGCCGCCCCGGAAAGGAGAAATATACTTTGCGATCTGAATTATTTCAGGTGCAGCATCTGCTGGTGCGCAGGCGAGTCCGGCTATTTTCATCACCGCATAGTCGGGAATATCGTCCCCCATATACAAAAGCTCTTTCCAGGAGCACCGCTGTCTGTCAAGATATTCTTCGATTGCCTGTTTTTTGTCCAGAACCTGGAGAAATACATCGGCTATACCGAGTTGCAACAGTCTGTTTTTTGCGCCAAGGCCCTTGCTGCCGGAAATGACCGCAACCTGATATTTTTTTTTCACCGCGAGTTGAAGGGCATATCCGTCCCTTACATTCATTGTTCTCACCTGTTCGCCCGTCTCAAATACTTGTATATTCCCGTCTGTCAATACCCCATCCATGTCAAATACAAAACAGGTGATTGGCTTGAAGGATGATAGCAGGTTGCGTTCGTGGTCAGCCATGGAGTTAATGTGAAAATGTGAAATGCTAATGTGCTAATTTGAAAATTTGAAAATGCCTGGCACATCTGCTGCAAAAGTATTGGTTATGTAATTAATGAGTAATTTGTTCATGAAAAATTTTTATTAATTTTCAAATTTTCAAATTAGCACATTAGCATTTCACATTTTCACATTGCTCTCCGCCGTATACTCCTGCTCAGCTCGCTGTACAGGGGCAGGAGTTCCGGGTAGTTTTTTAGCAGCAATCTGTGTTTTTCCATGGTTTCTGTATCGTTGCGGACGGCCGGTCCGGTTTGTAATCCAGCAGCAGAATTCGTTTCCAGCCGGTGCACGGTTTCTTCCATCAATGGCTGCAACAACGAAAACGAAATTTCTTCTTTGCGGCAATAATCTTCTGTAAGCGCAAATAAATGATTGGTAAAATTGCTGACCATTACGGCTGCCAAATGATATTTCAGGCGTGTTTCATCCTTAGCGCGAATGACCGTTTTACTCAAACCTGCTGCGAATTTTTCGAGTTCAATCAAATTTTCTTCGTCATTGGCATCAATAAGCAAGGGAAAACCTGGAATGGTATCCAACTCCTGCCGCAATGTTTGCAGAGGATATAAAACACCATATCGGGCACTTTTGCCTCTTAACATGTCCAGCGGCAAGGATCCCGCTGTATGGAGCAGGAAAGCATTGGTAAAAGGCAATTTAGTGATCAGCGCACTATATGCGTTATCCGGAACGGCCAGCAGGATCAGGTCCGTTTTTTTTATCTCATCGAAGGAATTAATCGGCTCTGCCTCCAGCAGGGAAGCAAGAAGGGAAGCATGTTCTTTTTGCCGGCTGAATACCTGGATAATGTGATGGCCTGCGGCTCGGATTTTTCGGCCGACTGCAGTTGCCACATTTCCTGAGCCGATAATTACTATGTCCATGCACTTTATTGCCCTGAATATGAGTAAAGCTTTTTCCGGATCAGGCTTTCTTCTTCTGGGATTTGGGTGCCCAGATCGCCAGCATCCTTTTGCCTTCCATCTTGGGCATACCTTCCAGGACGCCAAATTCATTCAGACGTTCTGCAAATTTCAGAAGGAGCAGTTCTCCGCGCTCCCTGAACTGGATCGCACGGCCCTTAAACTGCACATATGCTTTTACTTTGTCTCCGTCTTTCAGGAATTTTTCAGCGTGCTTTGCCTTAAAGTCGAAATCGTGATCATCTGTATTCGGCGTAAACCGGATTTCCTTGACTTCTGAAGCCTTGCTCTTGGCTTTCATTTCCTTTTCCTTACGCTTCTTTTCATAAAGGAATTTATTATAGTCTATGACTTTACAAACCGGAGGATCTGCATTGGGCGATATCTCCACAAGGTCAAGGGCCTGATCCTGTGCCATCTTTAGAGCTTCCTGGATCGTATAAACGCCTACCGTTACGTTTTCTCCTACCAGCCTGACCTGCGGCACACGAATCATATTGTTTGTGCGGTGTTCCTGTTGCTGTTCTTTTCTGAACCGGGGATTAAAAGTACCTCTTGGAGGTCTCGGTGGAAATGCCATTTATTGTTTTTAAGTGAACGATAGTTAAGACCGGAATCCTGTTTGTTTTTATGTTCCGGTTCTTAAAGTAATTTCTGTTTTCGTATTCCTAATGAATGTCTCCAGATCCTGAATCCCCAAATCTCCTTTTCCCTGCCGGCGTACAGAAATTTTCTGATCATTCATTTCTTTTTCACCAATGACCAGCATATAAGGGATACGCGCCAGTTCCGTATCGCGTATTTTTTTCCCTATTTTCTCGCTGCGCTCATCAATGCCTGCGCGAATATCTGCTTTTTTAAGGGATTCAAGAACAGTTTGTGCATAGGGTAAAAATTTGTCGCTTATCGGCAGTAATTTAACCTGTTGCGGAGCTAACCACAAGGGGAATTTCCCTGCATAATGTTCCAGTAAAAACCCTATAAAGCGCTCATGGGTACCCAATGGAGCCCGGTGAATAATCAGGGGGGTTTCCGGGTGATTATCCGGTTTGGTATATTCCAGCTTAAAACTTCTGCCCTGGGCAAAATCCACCTGGTTGGTGGCCAGGGTAAACTCGCGGCCGATGGCGCTCCAGACCTGGACATCAATTTTTGGCCCGTAAAACGCACCTTCATCAGGAACCTCCACATAGGGTGTTCCCGTTTCTATGAGCACTTTCCTTACCATGGCTTCGGTTTCCAGCCAGAGCTCCGGCTCGTTGACATATTTCTTTCCCAGCTTGGCAGGATCGTGCAGGCTCAGCCTCATTACAAATTTTTCAATGCCAAAAATTCGGAAGTATTTGAGATACATGGCATTTACCGCCTGAAACTCCTGTGAAAATTGTTCCCTGCTGCAATAGATATGGGCGTCGTTCATGTGCAGGCACCGGACGCGCATCAGCCCGAATAATTCTCCGCTTTGTTCATAACGATAGCAGGTGCCATATTCCGCAAGCCTTAAAGGAAGATCTTTATAGCTTCTGGGTTCTGCAGCAAAAATCTTGTGGTGGTGGGGGCAATTCATCGCTTTGAGATAATATTTCACACCTTCCAGTTCCATGGGAGGATACATACTGTCTTTATAATAAGGTAAATGGCCACTCGTCAGGTAAAGGATTTCCTTTGCAATATGAGGCGTCACCACCCGGAGATAACCCGATTCCAGCTCGGTTTCCTTGGCTAATTTTTCCAACTCTTCAATAATGATCGTTCCATTCGGCATCCATAAAGGCAAACCAGGCCCAACATCATCGTCCATTATATAAATGCCCATTTCTTTTCCAAGCTTTCGATGGTCCCTTTTTTTGGCTTCTTCCACCATAAGCAGGTATTCATCCAGCTCCTTTTTGGAGGGAAAACTTGTTCCGTAAATCCGGGTGAGTTGTTTATTCTTTTCGTCGCCCTTCCAATAGGCGCCCGCAATATTCGTGAGCTTTATCGCTTTAATCAATCCTGTATCAGGGATATGAGGCCCCCGGCATAGATCAGTAAAATCCCCCTGGGTATAAAAAGTAATCTCCCCGTCTTTCAGATTTTGTAACAGGTCCAGTTTGTATTCGTCCCCTTTCTCCCCGAAATATTTTAAGGCGTCTGCTTTGGAAACAGACTTCCTCACAAAAACACTATTCTTTCCTGCCAGCTCATTCATCTTAACTTCAAGCCGGCGGAGGTCTTCTTCAGTAATCTGCCTGCCGCCAAGATCCATGTCATAATAAAATCCATTCTCAACGGCCGGACCGACCCAAAATTTAACACCGGGAAAGATGGCTTCTACGGCTTCTGCCAACAGGTGTGCGGAGGAATGCCAGAAGGCCGACTTTCCCCCGGCATCATTCCAGGTCAGCAGGCGGAGACTCGCATCGCGGGGAAGCGGGCGGCTTGCATCCCAAACCTCCCCGTTGACCGAAGCGGCGATCACCTTCCTGGCCAGCCCTTCACTGATGGATTTAGCGACCTGCATGGATGTGGTTCCTTCTTCAAATTCCCTGACCGCCCCATCAGGTAAAGTAATTTTAATCATTTGAAACTATATATAACCCGTTTAAGGGTTGCAAAATTAACAAACTCTTGCCAGAATAACTTTTCAATGGGTTGGATAGAATAAAATATTCAATAATTTGCCAGTGTATGAAAAAGAGGAACTTTTATTTTCGCTTTTTCCTTTTGCTGACCTGCCTGGCTCCTGCCCTGATTCATGCCCAGGATATCACCGGTATTTGGCGTGGACATTTCAGATCCAATGAAGGTTTTGAGCGACTGACTGGCTATGATGACCGTTACAAAATAGAAGTGCAGATTGCGCAAACGCGTGATATTTTTCAGGCGGTAACCTACTCATATAAGAATGCAGAATTTTACGGTAAGGCTGAAGCTTCCGGTACGATTAATCCCAAAACAAAAAAGATCGTCCTGCGGGAATTGAAAATTCTGGAAGTCAGGATGGCGGGAGGCGATGTTTGCATCATGACCTGCTTTCTGCAATATTCCAGGCTGGGAGACGATGAATTTCTTCAGGGAAATTATACCAGCGCGAGTACGCACGATTCCTTATCGGGATGCGGCAATGGCAGTATTTTTTTACATAAAGTAGCTGAATCCGATTTCCATAAAGAATCCTTTCTGGAGAAAAAAGAAAATGAATTGCACGCTGCTGCTGCCCGGGCAGCGACGAAAAAACCCGGAACAGCAAAGAAAATCCCGGCGAACAAATCAGTCGCTAAAACAGCGCCGAATTCCAAGCCAGCTGCCAGGCCCAAAACTTTGCCGCTACCGGAGAAAAAATCATTAACGCTCGTGCCTGAGCAAACGCATGCACCCAGCGACAGCATCTTAAAAATTGATCAGAAATCAATGCCGGTTATTATACCATATGTGATTTCCACCAGGTCCAATGAACTGGTCAGGGAAATCACTGTAAATAATACGGAGGTGAACCTTGATATCTATGATGACGGAGCGATTGACAATGATACGGTCTCGGTGTATTATGATAATAAACTGATCGTTTCTAAAGCCCGCATTTCAGACGTGCCCGTAAAAGCCACCATTCATGTTGACGCTTCCGGCCAGCTGCACAAACTGGTTATGACTGCCGACAACCTGGGTGATATTCCTCCGAATACATCCCTGCTGGTGGTGCGTGACGGTGACAAGAAATATGAAGTCCGCATCGTTTCTACCGAACAGAAAAACGCTGTGATCAATTTTAAATACAAAAAAATAGAATAGTCCCCGCAACCATCCCAAGGGCGGACCTTCTAATTTTTAATTTTCCTGGGCATTTTTTCATCCATCCTGTCAGCGTCATATACAAAACTGGCGATAATGGTAGCTGCCTGTTTAAGATCTTCCCCGCTGAGGTGATCGTAGGTATCCATATTGCTGTGATGGGTCCGGCTGCCATATTCCATAGGATCCTGAATGAATTGAAAGCCAGGCAGTCCAATAGAATCAAATGACAAGTGATCGGTGCCTCCGGTGTTTGCCAAAGTAAGTGTGGATGCGCCCAGGTCGTGGAAAGGTTCGAACCATTTTGCAAAAATGGGTTTTGCTTCCTCATTTCCCTGAAGATAAATTCCGCGGATCTTTCCTGTACCATTGTCCAGATTCAGGTATACCGAAAGCTTATCTCCTTCTGCATTATATTTCCTGGTCACCGTGTCAGTAAAATGATTTTTCACGTAGTTCTTCGATCCGTGCAATCCGGTTTCTTCACCTCCCCAAAGCGCTATGCGGATGGTCCTGCGCGGATTGAAGCCAACGGTTTTCAGGATTCGCATTACTTCAAGCATCACAACACTTCCGGCACCGTTATCCGTGGCTCCCGTTGCGCCCTGCCAGGAATCCAGATGACCACCAATCATAATCAGCTGATCTTTCAGGTTTTTATCAGTTCCCTTTATTTCTCCGACAACATTATATCCGCGCTGATCCTGGGCATACAGTTTTGTTCGAAGTTCGAGGTCCATTTCCACAGGCATATGATGCTGAAGAATACGTTGAATGGTCATATAATCCTCATAAGCGAGCGCAATGTCATTGAATGTTTCAGGAGTTTCCGGAGTATAGCTGGTGCCATTCTGCACAAATACAGTACCGTCTCTATTTCTTGTACTCGTACTTAGCATGCAAACCGCGCCCTCGGATTTTGCAAAGTCCTTTGCGAGGGTAAGCAATCTGGCGGCAGCACGAAGATTTCCATTTCCTCCATTCCGCCTCGCAGGCGCTTTGGGATCAAATGCACTGAGTTTATTGAGTTCCTCATCTGTATACCTTTTCGCATCGGGACTGAAGCCCAGTGGAAGCGAATCGTCCCGGACCAGGAGCACAATTTTATTTTTCAGCCTGCCTTTATAGGAAGGCAAACCGGATGAATCCTTAACATCCATCAAAATCACCGATGCATGCGTCAGTCCATTGGTGCCGGGTGTAAAAGTTTTTGGAAAACCGATCACAGGCTTGTAATAGGGAGCGGTGATGGCGATATAAAATTTTTCCAGCTCCCATCCCTTGCCCCATTGACCCCATGGTTCCAGGGCCGTATTCTCCAATCCCCATGCATCCAGTTTTGATTTCGCCCAGTTGGCTGCCTTGAAATAACCGGGCGACTGCATCAGTCGGGGGCCGTTTGCGTCGATCAGATAAAAAGCAATATCCATGACCTGGGAATGATTCATTCCTTCATTGCGGATTTTGGCCAGCATGGCCTCCTCCTGCTTTTCATTCTGGGCATATAGGCCGGCAGTAAATAATAGGATCGGTAAAAACAAGAATTTTCTCATGGCAAATGTTTGACTTTTTATACTCTTATTGCGTCACGGCAAAGTGGAGGGAGTCGCTCACTTCACCGGAGCCCAGCATTTTGTCCTTGTATACCGGATGGTTTCTGCCCATATATGGATTAACTATCCTGTCATTGGGGCTAAGCCAATATCCTTCTGAGGAATCGCTGAACGCTATGGGACATCGCATATGATAAATCACCCCGCCATCGTATCGCACTGTCCGGATCAGGCTATATAGTTCATCTGTGATCATATTGAGCTCCCTTTTTTTCTCCTCCATCGAGGTTTCACCGTTCAGGCCGGTAATTTCTCCCAGAATGGATTGTACCAGGTTTTCTGCAGTCTGCACTACCGCCGTATCGGCTTTCAACTGTTTCAGATGCAGACTATCAACACTAAGGGCCAGCTTTTTTGCCTTTGCTCTGATTGCCACTGTATCCCAATCCACAAATGCATCGCTCAGTTTATAGTAATTATCCATTACAGCTGAAAAAGAACGGGTAAATGCAGCACTGTTTGAAGAAACGGATAAAGGTTCATCTCTTTTTTCAACCGTTTCTGCCGGACTACCCCTGCGTAAAAGCAGGTAGGTGATGGCGAGTGCAGCCGCTAAAACCAACACCAGTAACAGAGCCTTCTTCATGAGTAGAATTTAATCAAAGATAATTGTAAAAACATTTGTTTTACTTTTGCGCGTTTGATTTAATCCCCATAGAAAGATTATGTTAGCAGGATTGCAGAATGTTAGGTTTGAATTCGGTGCGCGAACCATCCTGGAAGAATCCACTTGGCATATACAACCCAATGAACATATCGGCCTCATCGGCTATAATGGAACAGGTAAATCCACGCTGTTAAAATTACTGGCAGGTGAATATTCTCCCACATCGGGAACTGTGGAGCGGAGCCGGAACATAAGCATTGGCTACCTGCATCAGGACCTGCTGAGTTTTGATACCGCTGACTCCATTCTTAAAGTGGCCATGGGCGCATTTGACAAAGTATTGACGCTTGAAAAGGAACTCGAAGACCTGGCCCGCGAGCTGGAAGCCGAAAATCACAAAAACGGTGAGGCGGCAGAGGAATTATTGATCAGGTATACCGATAAGCTGCACGAGATGGATTTGCTCGACGGATATGCGATTCATCATAAAACAGAGGAAGTATTGCAGGGATTAGGATTTTCTACCGCGGATCTGCAGCGACCCTTTCGCGAATTCAGCGGCGGCTGGCGGATGCGGGTTTTACTGGCCAAAATGATCCTTCAAAAACCGGATCTTCTTTTGCTGGATGAGCCCACGAATCACCTGGATCTTCCGTCGATTGAGTGGCTGGAAAAATACCTTCAGCATTACCCGGGATCCGTCGTGATCGTAAGTCATGATAAATTTTTCCTGGATCGCATGGTCACCGAAATCGTTGAGCTATATCAGCAGAACCTGCATTTCTATAATGGTAATTACTCTTTCTATGAAAAAGAAAAAGAGATGCGCATCTCCCTGCAACAAAGGGCTTTCGAAAACCAGCAGGACTATATCCGGCAGCAGGAAAAATTTATAGAGCGTTTCCGTGCAAAAGCTACGAAGGCAGCCGCTGCGCAGTCGGCCATGAAACGCCTTGAAAAGCTCGATCGCATTGAAAATGTGGAATTGGAAAGACCCGATATGCGGATTCAATTCCGGATTGACAAGACGCCGGGTAAAGTGCTGGTAGAATTAAAGGATGTCGGCAAGCATTTCGGTGATATCGGGATTCTTGATCACGCGAATGCAGAAATTGACCGCGGCGATAAAATTGCACTTATCGGCGCCAATGGGAAAGGGAAGTCTACTATTCTGCGCATTATTGCCGGCACGGAGCCTTTTTCAGGAACACGCAGCTGGGGTCACAATGTGGAAGAAAGTTTTTATGCCCAGCACCAGCTGGAATCCCTGAACATTAATCATACAGTGCTTGAAGAGATGAAAATGTGCGGCAGCCAGAAGAATGAACTCGAACTGCGAACACTCCTGGGCTGTTTTTTATTTTCTGGTGACGACGTGGAAAAAAAGATCCGGGTATTGAGCGGTGGAGAAAAAGCGCGTGTTGCGCTTGCGAAAACCATTGCCGGGAAAGCAAATTTCTTATTACTGGATGAGCCTACCAACCATCTCGATATCCATTCCTGCGAATTGCTTGCTGAAGCGCTGAACAAATATGAAGGAAGTTATATCCTGGTGAGTCATGACCGTTATTTTATTTCCAAAACAGCAAATAAGATCTGGGAAATAGACAATGGAAAGATCAGGGAATTCAAGGGGCCTTATGAAGAATGGGTAGAATGGAACAAAAGAATGAGTGCGCAGATGAAACCTGCAGCAGGCAAACAGAAAAGTGAAAAACCGGAAGCGGAAGCGGTCAAATCCCCGGTGATTCAACAACCCATAAATAAAGAGGCTAAAAAACTACTTCAAAAGCAACAGCGCGTCGTAGATCAGCTGGACGGGAAGATCCGCCTATTGAAAGAGGAATGCGTAAAACTGGAACTCAGGCTCACCGAACCGGAGATCTATGCCGATAAAAAGACCTTCGCCGAAGCGGAAAATGTATATAAAAAGGCGGAGCTGGCTTTGGCTGAAGCCGGCATTGCATACGACGCCGCTCTGGAAAAACTCATTGTGCTGGAGGAAGCTCAGGGCTAAAGCAGATATTGAATCCTCCACGGGTTTCAGTAATTTTATCCAAAATGCTTTTCAATCATTAATCGGCTATCGTCTTTTCGTACCGTTGGCAGAAACTGTTTTTTTTCAGGCCTTTTTTTGTGCCTGCTTGTATTTGGTGCTCTTGCACAAACCCCTTCAAATTCAGGGACAAGACCTAAAATCGGACTTACCCTAAGCGGCGGCGGCGCAAAAGGTCTGGCGCATATCGGGATTTTGAAAGCCATCGATTCTGCCGGACTATCTATTGACTATGTTACAGGCACAAGCATGGGAAGCATTATCGGCGCACTTTACGCTGCGGGATATTCCGCGGATTCCATTGAAAAAATCGCCCGGAAAATAGATTGGGACCAGATGCTTTCCAACCAGCTCTCCCTGCGAACAATCATTATGGAAGAAAAAAACGAATACGGAAGGTACGATCTTGAACTCCCCTGGGTCAGTCATTTTTTCCGCTTAAATACCGGTGTACTTGAAGGTCAGGAGCTCTGGATAAAATTTTCGGAACTCTTATTTCCGGTTCATCAGATTAAGGATTTCAGTCGTCTGCCCATTCCTTTCAAATGCATTGCTACCGATCTTTCCACCGGCCAGCCGATTGTGCTGGACAGTGGGGAATTGGTATCTGCTGTTCGCGCCAGCATGGCTATTCCTTCTGTTTTTACTGCTGTGGATTACAATGGGAAAAGATTGGTAGATGGCGGAGTGGTTAGAAATTTTCCCGTTAAAGATGTGAAAGAAATGGGCGCTCAGATTATCATCGGAAGCAATGTTTCTGCGGGCCTGATGGAAGCATACAAACTGAACAATGCATTACAGGTATTACTGCAGGTTGCTTTTTTCCGTGAAGCAGAAGATACGAAAACAGAGGTACCCCTTTGCGATATTTATGTACAGACGCCCCTGGACAAATATAATATGGCCAGTTTTTCGCAGGCGGATGAAATTATTGAAGCCGGCGTAGAAGAAGGAAGAAAATTTTATCCTCAATTGAAACGGCTGGCAGACTCCCTGAATTTAATCTATGGGGTGCCTGATCAAAAAAAAACATTGCGGAACGAAGATTCCGTGTTGATTACCGGCTTTGAGGTCAGGGGGCTTTATCATACCACCCAGAATTTTTTCATCCATACCACAGGATTGCTGACCCACCGCAAATACACTGCAAAAAATCTGTCCGACATGATCCGGCGGGAAGAAGGAACCCGCTATTATAACCGGATTGTTTACTCCCTGGTTTCCCAACCGGGGAAGGGATCAAAGATCATTTTTGATGTTTCCGAGAATCCACTCACTTTCGGTAAAGTTTCATTGCACTACAATCAGTTCAGCGGCATCAGCGCCATTCTGAATTTAACCAGCCGTGATTTCTTTACTCCCAGTTCACGAAGCCTGGCTACGGTTGATATCGGGGAAAATTTCAGGATACGGGGGCAGCACATCCAGTATTTAGGCAGAGGAAGAAAATTTGCTCTTGCGCTAACCACCCAATTCGACCAGTTCAATATCACTTCCTATACAAACACCAGGGAAGCGGGAATTTATAACGAGAACTATTTTGTTTCAGATATACGGATGGGCTATTCTACCAACAGAAACCTCACCCTGGGTTTAGGAAACAGGTTTGAATGGACTCGCTACAAACCTTCTATTACATCGGTATTGTCATTTGAAGGCACGAATGATTTTCCGACAAGCTATGTTTATATTAAGCATAACTCACTGGATAGACCGGTATATCCGAAAAAAGGAATTGAAGCGGAGCTGGAAGGAGATTGGGTCTTTCAGCAAAATCCAAATATCCAGCTGCATACCAATAATGAAGATATCGATACGGTAAGCGCAGTCAATCCTTATCCTCGTCTCCTCTTTCACTTCGAAAGCTATACGCCGCTGAGTTCGAAAAGCACGCTGCTTTTCCATTTGCAATCGGGAATCAACTTTCGTTATGGCAGCAATATCATGAATGAATTTTCAGTCGGCGGCCTCACGTATAGTTTCCATAACCAGATTACTTTTGCCGGCCTGCGTGAAGGATCTTTTTACTCTGCAAGCCTGGCTGCCATGGAGGTAGGCCTGCGTTATCAGCTCTTTGGAAATGTTTATCTCACAGGAAAAACAAATGTGTTGTTCAGTAATTTTATCAGCAGAAGTGAATTTTATAAAACGCCGGATTTCCTCTCGGGCTACGCCCTCACATTCACCTATAATTTTGCCCTGGGGCCGCTCGAGCTCAGCGCCATGTATTGCGACCAGTGGAAAAGGGTAATGGGGTATGTGAATATTGGGATTCCATTTTAGGATTTATCAGTTATGGGTTATTTGTTACGGGAGTTGATCGATGATTAGTTATGAGTTGAGTAGATTGAGTTATGGGTTATGAGTGATGAGTGATGGATGATGGACTTTGGATGCGTATTCACAATAGTTATCTATCACCCTTAACCCATAACTAATAACTCATCAATGCAGATTAACAATATTCAAAATCTCCCCTTCAAGCGATATCGCTTCCTCTTTCATTTTTTTGGCTTCAGCAAGGATAGTTGACACGGATGTTTCAGATTCGGATCCGGAGGCATTGATGCGCACGTTCAGGTAGGCTCCCAATACAGCGCTTCTTGCGCAAAGCGCACCTACTCCGGCATCGGAAAGGGAATTCGGATTTCCCAATTGGGCCATCGTCTTGATGATCAGCATCGAGTCCAGCGCCAGCTTCATCACCTGCAGGGGCACGTCGATGGCAGTTGCTGTTGCTTTTTCTATTGCCTTTTTACGGAATGCCTTTTCCTTTTCAGAAGATTTGGGAAGCGCATGCGCATTCATGACCTCCTGAAATGCTCTTGTGTCGGCATCGACGAGGAGGATCATTGCCTTCTTACTTTCTTCTGCACGCTCAGCCCAATCACTGAATTCTTCCCAGCGATCATCCCAGCCTTTTTTCTGAGCAGATAAATTTGCAACCATCCCGGCCAGGGCAGCACCCAATGCGCCGAGGTAGGCTGCTACGGATCCTCCTCCGGGAGCCGGAAGCTCGCTGGCTGTTTCATCCGCAAAATCCGATAAGGATAAATGGATCATCTTCTGTTCAGATTTATTTTTCAGCAGGTATTCAATGATTTTTTCTTCCGGGTTAAAAGGGGTTAATTCATCTAGGCCCATCGAATGGATGGCTATGCGTATAAGCTCTTTTTCGGCAACGCCGGCAGATCTTTTCTGCTTTCTTAAAAAATATTTTCCGGCATCGAGCATGGCTTGCAGCGGAATGAGCCCGACCAGTTCACTGCCTGTCACCCGGATTCCTCTTGCATCGGCTTTACGGCAGACTTCATCAAAAGCAATATGCAAGGGTGTGACGGAAAGATCGGTCAGGTTCATGGAGATCTGCGCGATACCATATTCCTCAATAAACCATCCGATGGCTTTTACCGATTTTAATGAGCCGGGAATATTCAGCGGAACTCCATGCTCATCTTTCATAATCCTGCCTTTTACGGGATCGCCTTCGCGCTTTACCCTTCCCGCCTCCCGTACGTCAAAAGCAATGCTATTTGCTTTCCGGACCGAGGTACTGTTGAGATTTACATTAAAAGCGACAAGGAAGCCACGGGCTCCTATTACCGTGGCGCCGCGTTTCAGGTCAAATTCAGAAGGGCCATAATCCGGCTTCCATTCCGGCCGTCTTATTTTTTCAGGGAATCCCTCATACTCACCTGCACGTATAACCGATAAACTGCTTCGCTCTTTATTTTTTTGTGCGGATTCATACAGGTAAACGGGAATGGCCAACTCCTTTCCCACCCTTTCAGCAAGTTTTTGCGCCCATCGTGCTGTTTCCTCCATGGTAATACCTGAAACGGGAATCAGCGGACAGACATCTGTTGCGCCCATCCGTGGGTGCTCTCCTTTATGATTGTGCATGTCAATCAGCTCCCCTGCCTTTCGTATCGCGAGAAATGCGGCATCAATTACTGCCTGCGGTTCGCCGACAAACGTAGTTACCGTGCGATTGGTCGCTTTCCCCGGATCCACATTCAGCAGGCGCACACCCCCCACCGATTCTATCTCCCTGCTGATGGATTGTATGATGCTGCTGTCGCGGCCCTCACTGAAATTGGGAACACATTCTATAATGGCTGGCATGGGTTAATCTGAATTACAATGTTAAGGAAAGAAAATCATTCCGGTTCCGGATGCTGCTTTCCGGAGGGCAGGAAAAACGAGAAAGGTTTTCAGCCCCGGAACAGGAGAATCCTGAGGAATTCAACATAATCTTTCAAACATCCCCGGCAGGATTTCGCGTTTACAATACGGGCAGCCGGAATCCGACCTTTCTTTTTCCGAAAGGGACCCGGGTAAAAACAGGCTCCGGGTATTAACCGAATGGTGATCTGCTAGCCGAGGTACTGACCTCGGACCATCACTTTATCAATATGATTTGTCCCGAACGCATAGGGCATAAAAGCGAGTGAAGGAATGGGAAGCGAAATAATAAGATTGGCCTGTTTTCCAATGGAAATACTGCCGCAGGTTTCTCCAAGACCCATGGCAAAAGCGCCGTTGACTGTCGCCGCATTCACCGCTTCTTCAGGTGACAGGTTCATTTGCAAACAACTCATTGAAACGACCAGGTTCATATTTCCGCTGGGCGATGAGCCGGGGTTATAATCTGATGCGAGCGCAACCGCACATCCGGCATCAATAAGCTTTCTTGCCTTCGGCATGGGCATGCCGAGAAAGAAGGCCGATGTGGGCAATAAAGTACAAAAGCCTTTCCAATTCCTGTTCACAAGCTGCCGGGTGTCCTCTTCTGAAATCACTTCCAGGTGGTCAAGTGAAAGGGCATCCAGCTTTATGCCTGTTTCTATCCCGCCTATACTGTTGAGTTGATTGCAGTGCAATTTTGGTTTCAGACCATAACCAAGACCAGCGCGCAAAATGGTTTCTGTTTCCTGCGGGCTAAAAAATCCTTTTTCACAAAAAACGTCAATATAATCTGCGAGTTTTTCTTTTGCAATCACAGGCAGCATATCCCGGATAATTAATTTAATGTACCCTTCATGATTTTCGCGGTAAGCCGCAGGATAAGTATGGGCTCCGAGAAAAGTAGATCGAATGGATAGGGAAGATCTTTGTTTCAGCTTCCTGATCACCCGCAGCATTTTCAACTCGTCATCTACCGTTAATCCATAACCGCTCTTAATTTCAATGGCCCCCGTTCCCAAAGCAGCTACTTCCTGAAGACGATTCCAGGATATTTGGAACAATTCATCTTCGGATGTCTCTTTCACTTTCCGGACCGTATTAAGGATTCCGCCACCGCGGGCATTTATTTCGGCATATTCAAGGCCGCTGATGCGATCCACAAATTCGTTTTCTCGATATCCGGCAAATACAAGGTGGGTATGACTGTCGCACCAGCAAGGTAACACCAGCTTTCCTCTGCAATCCTCCTGCGTTGCGGGCAATTGCGCATGATCTTTATCCAGCGAAGACATTTTACCATACCCTGCGATTTCATTATCTTCTATAATGAGATAGGCATCATCAATCCGGGGAAGTTGGGACAGCGCACCGCCATACAGAGGGCCAGTATCCTCCCGTGCATTGACGAGCTGTTTAATATGCTTTAGTATCCGGCTTGCCATGGTTCAGGATCAGAGGTTGAACTTTTTCTTTGTTTGTTTGGCCGCTTCATATCCGGCATCTGCATGACGGATCACACCCAGCCCCGGATCATTGCGTAACACCCGGCTCAGCCTTGCTGCAGCGGCATCCGTGCCATCAGCAACAATCACCATACCTGCGTGAATGCTATATCCCATACCCACGCCACCGCCCTGATGGAGGCTAACCCAGCTGGCACCGCCTGCCGTATTTACGAGGGCATTCAGTATTGGCCAGTCAGCAACGGCATCGCTGCCATCCAGCATGGCTTCGGTTTCGCGATTGGGACTGGCCACCGATCCTGTATCCAGGTGGTCACGACCAATTACAATCGGCGCTTTAATTTTTTTTAATCTCACCAGCTCATTAAAGCCAAGTCCGGCTTTTTCGCGCTCGCCCTGTCCGAGCCAGCATATGCGGGCGGGCAGTCCCTGGAAAGCAATTTTCTCCCTCGCGAGTTTTATCCATCGCTGCATTGAACTGTTTTCCGGAAACATACCGGTAATGAGCTCATCGGTAGCGAATATGTCGGCAGGATCCCCACTCAATGCGGCCCAGCGGAAAGGGCCCTTCCCTTCACAGAATAAGGGACGGATATATGCCGGAACAAATCCGGGAAAATCAAAAGCATTCTTTAATCCTCTTTCCTGGGCCCGTGCCCGGATATTATTTCCATAGTCAAAAGTGACCGCTCCTAATTTTTGCAATTCAAGCATGTGCTCTACGTGCAGCTTCATGGAATCATATGCAAGTTCCATGTATTGCTCCGGGTTTTCTTTCCTAAGCTTTAATGCTGCATCAACGGATATCTGATGCGGCCAGTATCCGATCAGCGGATCATGTGCAGAGGTTTGATCCGTTAGGGTATCCGGAATTATTTTCCTTTCTAATAATCTGGCCAGCAGTAATACAGCATTACAGCATACAGCTATGGAAACTGCCTTACCTTCTTCTTTAGCTCTCAGGGCATGGTCAATGGCTTCGTCGAGATTTTCTGTCTCGAAATCCAGGTACTTTGTTTCCAGCCTTTTTTGGATGCGCCAGTATTCCGATTCAGCAATAAGCGCAACACCTTCATTCATCGTAATGGCCAGGGGCTGCGCACCTCCCATTCCGCCCAGGCCTGCCGATACATTCAGTGTTCCTTTAAGTGATCCGTTAAAATGTTTGGAGGCCGCAGCGGCATAAGTCTCATAGGTGCCCTGAACAATACCCTGGGAACCGATATATATCCAGGAGCCGGCAGTCATTTGGCCATACATCATCAAACCTTTCTTTTCAAGCAGGTCAAATTGTTCCCAGGTTGCCCATTTCGGCACCAGCTGGGAGTTGGAGATCAACACCCTTGGCGCGTCGGAATGTGTCTTCATGATAGCTACGGGCTTGCCACTTTGAACCAGCAATGTTTCATCATTTTCCAGCACACGTAATGCAGCCAGGATTTCGTCCAGTGCCTGAAAATTTCTGGCTGCTTTTCCACGTCCTCCATACACGATCAATTCATCCGGCCGTTCGGCAACCCCGGGATCCAGATTATTCAGCAGCATGCGTAGCGCAGCTTCCTGTATCCATCCCCTGCACTGGATTTTCGTGCCCGTTGGCGTTTTATATTTTATGGGATCGTACATGGGTTGAAGGATTATGAATTATGAGTTATGAATTATGAGTTATTGGTTATGGGGTTGCCGCTGGGTTTTTTTTGATTATGAGATTCAGGAAAGGGAAAAGGATGCATATCCATAATTAAGACCTAAATTATTATGTTCAGCATACTGGTTAATATTTCTGACAAAATCAAAGCTGTTGATGAGGGCTTTGATTTTTGCAATATCGTCGGCAAATATCCGGTCTTCATTTGCGAAACTAACCTGCTGCCTGATAAACTCATGTGCATGTTCCAGGACCGGACTGCTCCGGAGCGGACGGCGGAATTCAATCGCCTGGCAGGCTGTCATCAATTCAATGGCCAGGATATATTCCAGGTTGTCCAGGATCTGTTCCAGTTTTCGGCCGCTGATGCTGCCCATGCTCACATGATCTTCCTGCCCCAGAGAAGTCGGAATGCTATCGGCACTTGCAGGAAAGCAAAGTGTCTTATTTTCAGTGACAAGCGCAGCTGTAGTGTATTGGGGTATCATGAATCCGCTATTCAGACCAACATCCTTCATAAGGAGCAGGGGCAGCCCCCATTTACCTTCCAATAGAAGATAACACCTTCTGTCGGCAATATTTCCGATCTCCGAAGCAGCAACGCAGGCATAATCAAGTGGGATGGCAAGAGGCTGGCCGTGAAAATTTCCCCCGCTGATCGTATCATCTCGCGAAAAGATCAATGGGTTGTCAGTAACTGAATTCAACTCGATGGTAGAAAGTTCTTTCAGGTGCAGCCAGGCATTCCTGCTGGCTCCATGCACCTGGGGCATACAGCGAAGTGAATAAGGATCCTGGACCCGGCCACAGTCAACATGACTCTGCATTATCTCTGAATCATTTAGTAACAGGCGGAGCCGCTGCGCAACCAGCTGGTTCCCTTTGAAAGGACGGAGCGCATGCAGGCGCTCATCAAAGGGCGCTTTTGTGCCTGTAAGCGCTTCCAGGCTCATGGCTCCGATCAGGTCGGCGGCTTCCAGACAATAATGCATACGCTGCAGATTGGCGATGGCATAAGCGAGGATAAACTGCGTACCATTGATCAGGGCAAGCCCCTCTTTCGGGCCGAGCTGCAGCGGTTTCATTCCATATTGTTCAAGTATAACCGAAGATGGAACTTCCCGTCCTTCTACAATGACTTCCCCCAATCCAATCAGCGGAAGAAAAAGATGTGCAAGCGGAGCCAGGTCGCCGGATGCACCGACGGACCCTTTTTCGGGAACCACAGGGGAAATATTCTTTTCAATATGCCATATGATGCGCTCAAGTGTTGCAGGGTGAATACCGGAATAACCCTGAGCGAGGGAATTCACTTTGGCAATCATCATCAGTCTCACCAGGAACGGATGAATGGCTTTACCAACACCAACGCTATGACTCTGAAGGATTTTGTGCTGCAGGATCCGTGTATCTTCCTCAGAGATCTTAGTATTGGCTAATGCACCGAAGCCGGTATTGATTCCATAGACTGTTTTATTTTGCGATATGATCTTCTTAACATGCTGCTGGCTATTCCTGATTTTTCCCAGTACTTCATCCGTGAGTATGCCATTTACACTTCCTTCCGCGATTTGAATGGCTTTCAGTAACGTCAGACTGTCTTTTCCATAAGCGAATGCTGTGCCCATGCTGATTCATTAATTATTAAACTAGCCAGACAAATTCATTTGGTAAAGTAACTGATAGAAAACGATTTCATACTAGAGTACTTTATAAAAATAGGGCTTGTTTGAAAGGATTTCTGATATTTTCGACCATACAAACAAAACATTCCTTGCAAAACCCCGGGCCTGATCCAGGTTGTAGACCCTTTTTTCTTCCGGCAAAAGCATCGAAAATAAGACCCCTGCAAAAAAAAACGGAATTTCAATGGTGTAAATAATCAGGATAAACAGGAACCAAAAACTTCCGTATTGTTTCCTGATCCTTACGAGGTTGGAGATCATAATCTGCAGGCCTTTCCGGTCGAACAGATTATAATATCCTTTCCCCCTGGAAATAAAAGTTTCATTGGCCGTCATACCCTGCAAATGGAAAACCTGAACATCACCCAGGATACATAATTTCCCGATTTTTCTTAATCTGGCGCACCATTCCACCTCTTCCGCATAAAGAAAAAAATCCTCATCCAGCAATCCTGCTTTTTTTACGGCCCACATCTTAACCATCAGGAAAGCCCCGTTGATCCAGTCTACATCCACCCGGGTCCTCGCTTCTGCTACATGAGGCTTTTTTATTGAAAGTAGTCTGGCCGCCCATTTAATCCAATTCCCTAAATAAGGCAAAGGAAGAAGATAGTTGAGTCCGCCGGTTATAAAATAATTTCCCGATATCTGCGGAGAGGCATCTTCGTTCAGGAGCTGAACCCCGCAGCCAATGTATTCCGAATGGGTGAATTGCAGAAAGCATTTATCCAGCGCGCCTTGCGGAATAATGGTATCCGGATTAAGCAATAAAACAACTTCTCCGTTGGCACGCCGTATGCCTTCGTTGTTGGCTCTTGCAAAACCGGCATTATATCCCATGTTGACCCATTTCACTTCAGGATATCCGTTTATGATCTGGCTTTCCCTTTCCTGCAGTTCATCATTATTTACTATGATAATTTCAAATTGAAGCCCAGGCCTGTGCATGTATATGGAATTCAGGCAATCCCTGATCAGCGGCAGGCTTTTGTAATTGATTATAATAATAGACAGGTTAACCACGGGCTATTTTAAGGAATTGAAAAATAAAATAAATGCCCATCAGGCATTTGGAAAAAACCCCGGTTCTCAATATGGGCCCCGGCCAGAAGCATTGAAACCTGATCATTGGTACCAGGACTATCGTCTGTTACGATCACTTCGCAAAGGCAGTAGGTTTGGACGAGTATGGAATCCAGTAGACGCGCCAGGAAATCACTCCTTTTATACGCCGGAATACAAATTGAAGCAAAAACTTCCTCTGCCATCAGGCAAAAATAACGGTAGTGTGGATAAAATCACCCTTATATTAGTAATCCTTTACCAAATTATAGCACGAAAATTGTTGATATTTCCCGAATACTTCAGCTTATGTTAATTCAAAACAGGAACATTCAGTTTACCAGGCTGGTAAAAACTGAGGGCCGTCTCCGGGAGTTCAATTTCAGGAAAGTTAATGGTTTGCATGAAGAGCTCTTCTCGGTTGACGTTAGTGATGATCGGGGAAACCGCATCATGTTTAAAATGCACAAAGAGGGGAATGACTGGGTGCTGGTGACTGAACATCCGGTTCCCGACTGGGTGCGGAACAGCTCAACTAAATTCAACGACCTGATCGAAGAGGAACTCAAAATTTCCTGATCTCCGCTTTTGGATTATTTTTATGGAGGCTTCGCAGGGATCCTGTCTAATGAAGCCTGCATCATGGTTCAATTCACTACTGTCATACTCCGGTTTGCTAAACAAGGTGAGAAAACCGGGTGGACCTATATTTCAATTCCAAAAGAGATAGCGGAGATGATCAGGCCCGGCACAAAAAAATCTTTCCGGGTAAAAGGCAAGCTTGATGAACATTCCATTTCCAAAACAGCGCTGCTCCCGATGGGAGACGGAGATTTTATCCTGCCACTGAATGCAGCCATCCGAAAAGGCATTCATAAAAAAAAGGGCGCCATGTTGAATGTAAGGCTTCAGGAAGACAAGCAACCGCCTCTGATTTGCAAAGAACTACTGGAGTGCCTGGCCGATTCACCGTTGGCACTTAAACGATTTGATGCCCTGCCGCATTCTCATAAATTATATTACAGCAAATGGATAGAAAGTGCAAAGACTATTCAGACAAAATCAAAGCGGATTGCTCTGGCGGTTACCGCAATGGAAAGGAATATGAGCTATGCCGAAATGCTTAGGGCCAATGCACAAGCTGTTAATAAGTAAGTTTAATGAAATATGGGTTTAAATAATTAAATTTGAAAGGACGCACAAGATGCTGCCGCAAAAACCTTTTTTGAAAACTTTAAATACCCGGAATTGACTGAAACCATCATCAACCTGGATACCGTAAATCCTATCGAATTCTTTGGTGTAAATAATGGCAAGCTGGACATACTCAAAAAAAAATTTCCCCTGCTCAAGATCCTCTCGCGTGGAACGCAGATAAAGTTGAGCGGTGCGCCCGAACAGGTGGAATCGGCCAGAGAAAAAATTGATCTTCTCCTGCAATACCTGGAAAGAAACGGAAGCCTGACGGAAAATTATTTCTCCCAAATCCTCGGTGGTGACGATGCCGAGACGGTGGATCATTTTGTTGACCGGAACCCGAACGACATTCTGGTTTTCGGACCTAATGGCAAGACCGTGAGGGCCAGGACGGTAAATCAGAAAAAGCTGGTTACCGCTTCAGAAAAAAACGATATTGTTTTTGCTATTGGGCCGGCAGGAACCGGCAAAACCTACACGGCTGTAGCCATGGCGGTGCGGGCCCTGAAAAACAAAATGGTAAAAAAGATTATTCTTACCCGCCCTGCGGTGGAAGCCGGCGAAAACCTTGGCTTTCTTCCGGGCGACCTGAAAGAAAAAATTGACCCATACCTGCGGCCACTTTATGATGCGCTTGATGATATGATACCAGCCGACAAGCTGGGATATTATATGACCACCCGAACCATTGAGATTGCACCACTTGCATATATGAGGGGAAGAACCCTGGATAATGCATTTATCATATTGGATGAGGCTCAAAATGCAACGAATCTCCAGATTAAAATGTTCCTCACCCGCATCGGCCCCAATGCAAAGGCCATCATTACGGGGGATTTGACCCAGATCGATCTTCCGAAGAACCAGAAAAGCGGGCTTGCAAAAGCCTTGTATATACTTAAGGGGATTGAAGGTATTGCTCATATTGAATTGGATGAAGAAGATGTTGTAAGGCACAGGCTAGTCAAAGCCATTATCCGTGCTTATGAGAAAGACAAGCAGGTTGAGACGGGCGGTTCGTCTGAGCACCTGTAAATGCATCTGTTCAGATTGTAAATTCAAACCTATATTTAACCTAAAAAAGAAATCTTGAAACCCCTTTTCGCCCTCCTTTTCCTGATCCTGATCGTTGGCTGTGATGCCGGGAAAACTTTTAAAAGAGCAGAAGATGCTCAGGATGCGGGCAGACAGTTCATTCGTGCATCGCTTGACGGTGATTATGAAAAGGCCAGGTTTTATCTTCTGAATGATTCGGTCAACCTGCTGCTCATCAGCAAATGGCAACAGGGATTTGACAAAATGGACAGGAATACCAGGCAGCAATACCGCGAAGCCAGTATTCTGCCGATCAATATTCATGCGATCAATGATTCCGTTACTTCCTATACTTTTTCAAACAGTTTCCGAAAAGATACCACAACCGTACATATTGTCCGCGTAGACGGTGAATGGCTGGTGGACCTGAAAGAAATCCTGAATGATAAAAGGTAACCATGAATAATAACACCGTTTCACATCCCTGGCATGGCGTTCCATATGGAAGCCACGCGCCGAGAATCGTCAATGCCATCATTGAAATTCCCCAGGGTGCAAGGGCCAAATACGAGATTGACAAGCCAAGCGGCTTACTCAGGCTTGACCGCGTTATCTATTCTTCCTTTTACTATCCGGTGAACTATGGATTTATCCCGCAAACCTATGGAGATGATAAGGACCCGCTGGATATCCTGGTGATCACCTCCCTGCCGGTGGTTCCACTTTGCCTTATGGAGGCAAAAGTAATGGGCGTAATGCAGATGATAGATAGTGGCGATGCCGATGATAAGATTATTGCCGTGGCGGCAACCGATCCCAGCGTTAACCATTATAATAATATTGAGGAATTGCCCAAACATTTTTTTGACGAGCTTAGGCATTTCTTTGAAGAATATAAAAAACTTGAGAATAAGACCGTTGTAGTGGAAGAATTCGGAGATAAAACGACGGCCCTTAAAGTGATCGAAGATGCAATCGCTGCCTACAAGGAGCAATTCCTGAAGATATGAAAGTCGTTGTTCTGAAAGCTGAAAATAACGCGTGCCTGCACAATCCCATACCAGTTTAACCGATAAGGAGCTATTGCAACTTTTTTATGCGGATCACAACAACATGTGGCTGGGATTACTGCTGGAAAGATATACCCTGTTGCTCTATGGCGTCGCCATGAAATATCTTAAGGACCAGGAAGAAGCAAAGGACGCCGTGCAACAGATCTTTCTGAAAGCCATCACAGGCTTGCATAAATATGAAGTGATTTATTTCAGCTCATGGCTTTATATGATCGCGAAGAATCATTGCCTGATGAAATTGCGGGACAAGAAATTTCCGCCAAAATCCTTTACCGACAATGAAGAATGGATTGCGGAAGAGGAAGAGCCGGAATTTCTAAAAAAGGAAAACCTGTTACAGCAATTGGAAACGGCTATGGAAGGACTGAGTGCGGAACAAAAACGATGCGTCAGCCTTTTTTATCTTCAAAAAAAATCTTATCAGGAAATTGCTGTTGAAACAGGCTTTAGCTTATTGCAGGTAAAGAGCTATATTCAGAATGGAAAAAGAAATCTGCGACTGATCATAGAGAAAAAAACAGATAAATTTTAGCGGACCAGGCTAAACAGTTATGTCAGACGAAAAAAAAGATATGGATCCGGGTGAGTCTGAAAAGCCAGACAACAGGAAGATCCTTGAATACCTGAAGGGATCTCTTTCCGAAAGCGAACGGGCGCATTTTGAGGGCCAGGTTCCTGCAGACCCATTTTTAAAAGATGCGGTTGAAGGGTTGCATCATATAAATGACAAGGAAGGAATCCCAAAGACGCTGACTCACCTCAACCAACAGCTTCAGCATCATTTATCCCACACAAAATCGCGCCGAAGCAAAACGGATATTCAATTCGGAGCATGGATATACTGGAGTATCCTGATTGTTTTACTGCTGGCTGTTATAGGATTTATTGTGCTCCGGTTCATGCTCAAAAAGTAGCAGCCGGTTATTGATATTGAATGTAAACCGGTCTTGGTTTTAGTTTGAGCACTTCTGCCGGCGTGAGCATACGGCTATTGGCTTCTTTGAAATCATTCTTATAAAATAATTTGAAGCCGCTGAATTCAACAGGTTCTTTATAAATATATTCGCGGTATGTCGTGAGTTTTTTCGACTGGCCTCCCCAACCGTCCATGTCCATGACCACCTGGACCTGCGGGACGGGCTGAATTTTGCGGTAATTGGTTACCATGGCCTGGGTGAAGCGATGCACCACCAGGATCTTCGGCGGCAAATGATTGGCTTTTACGAGGTCGGAAAGGTATTTAATGACAAAATTGACATCAGCAGCGTCCATGGTACCGATGACCGTACCCGGTTTTTTTCCGGTCTTCATGGAAAATTCGGGGTCTATTCCCAGATGCACCTGGGGCAATTTAAGAAAAGGTTCAAGCATCGGCACTTCATCCTCAACAGTACTTAATCCTACCTGAATATCAAGGAATACCAACCCGTGAATACGTGCAGCCATCCTAATGACAGAATCGATTTGTTTTGCTGGCATGCGGAGACGGTACTTATTTCCTTTCCCGGGATATCCCTGGGCGGTTGCGGCAATATAGTGAAGGGCCGGTTGAACAGGTGTTGTGGAATCAGCCGCTTCCCATTTTTTGACTTCGGCTCCCAGTTTTGCCAGCATCTCATTTGTAGGGTATTCTCCCAACACGCCCATTTTTTTGGAATAGAGATTTCCGTAATAGGCAACAATTCTCTTAAAAGGTAGGATTGCGCCGGGCTCAGGATATGCCCTTTTAACCGGCCACCTGCCAGAGGAGTCACCATTGCTCAGCAGCTTCATCCGGCGAACGTAATCTGCTGTATCGAGTATAGGAATGGCAAGGGCAGTATCCTTATTAATAACTGTATCCGCCAAGGCGGAGGCAGAAGCCTTATGAAAGGGGCCGTTTGCACCGGATAAATTATATATATAGAATGAGGCAGCAGCCCCCAGAATGATCACAAAAAACAGCCGGTATTGATTTTTTTTAATAATTCGGAGCCTTTCAGTTGTTTTCTGGAGGATTTGCATAGAACAGGTGATTAGGCTTAAAGTAAACGGAAATAGTTGAAAACTAAACGGGATATGGGGTTCTTTATTTTAGTTCAACTTGTTAAAACCTTATTTTCTTATACCAGTTTATCAACCCGTTAGTGGAGGAATCATGCGTATCGGTGTCTGATGCCATTTTCAATTCGGGGAGAATTTTCCCAGCCAGTTCTTTGCCCAATTCCACACCCCATTGATCAAATGAGTAAATATTCCAGATCACGCCCTGAACAAAGATCTTATGCTCGTAGAGGGCAATGAGTTGCCCCAGATTAAAAGGGTTAATTTCACGGATCAAAAAGGAGTTGGTGGGCCGGTTTCCACTGAAGAATTTAAAAGGGATCAATTCCGGTTTCACCTTCGCCTGCATTAGTTCCTCAGGCGTTCGTCCATTCATCAACGCTTCTGTCTGTGCAAAAAAATTCGACAATAATTTTTCGTGATGGTCTCCTAATGGATTATGGCTGATTACCGGCGCGATAAAATCGCAGGGGATCAAAACCGTGCCCTGGTGGATCAGCTGATAAAAAGCATGCTGACCATTTGTTCCCGGCTCGCCCCAAACAACCGGACCGGTAGAATAGGTAACGGGCGCACCGGTCCGGTCAACGCTTTTTCCATTGCTCTCCATGTTTCCCTGCTGGAAATAAGCTGCAAACCGGCTCATATATTGATCATAAGGAAGAATGGCTTCGGTCTGAGAACCGAAAAAATTGCGGTACCAGATCCCGATAAGGGCCATGACTACCGGAATATTTTTTTCAAATTCTGTATTTCTAAAATGCTGATCCGCGTTATGCGCGCCATATAACAATTCCTCAAATCGCGGATACCCAACCATCAGTACGATGGAAAGTCCGATTGCACTCCAAAGGGAATACCGGCCTCCTACCCAATCCCAAAAAACAAACATGCTGGAACGGTCTATTCCAAACTTCACAACCTCCTTTTCATTGGTAGATAAGGCCACAAAATGCCTGGCAATATGGGATTCATCGCCGGCAAAAGACAATAACCATTCCCTCGCACTGTAGGCATTGGTCATGGTTTCCTGCGTCGTGAATGTTTTGGAAGCAATCAGGAATAGCGTTTCTTCCGGATTTATTTTTTTCAGCGTTTCCACCAGCTGGGTAGCATCTACATTAGAAACAAAATAAGCCTGCATGCCCTGTATCCAATAAGATTGCAAGGCACCCGTAACCATAACCGGACCCAGATCACTGCCTCCGATTCCGATATTTACAATATTACGAATGGGTTTTCCGCTATAACCCTTCCATTCACCGGAATGGATTTTCTCGCTGAATGATTTCATTTGGGCCAATACTTCCAGCACTTCGGGCATAACATCCTGTCCATCGGAATAAACGGGCTCCCCGGAAAGATTCCGGAGTGCAGTATGCAGCACGCTCCGGTCTTCCGTGCGGTTAATTTTTTCTCCGGAAAACATGGCCCGGATTGCATCCGAAAGTCCGCATTCCCTGGCAAGTTCCATTAGAATTGAAAGCGTTTCAGCACTGATCAGGTTCTTGGAATAGTCGAAAAGGATATCATTCAAATCAAGGGAAAAATGGTCAAAGCGGTGCGGATCGCTTCGAAAAAGGTTCTTCATCTGAACGCCCTTCATCACCTGCTGATGTTCCTGGAGCTTTTTCCAGCTTGCCGTTTGAACGGGAGAAATATTGGGAAACATATTCACGTTTGGGTTGTTAAATCCATTGCAAAAGTACAGATCCTAATCTGGTTAATTGCAAGATAGTCGCGGTATGATTTTTATACTGGAATCAAAAACATTTTTATGAGCCAGGCTTTTGTTAAAGAAAATGAAGAACAATTGTTGCACGAGCTGCCCCCTTCCATCACCGCCCTGATTTTTTATCTTACGCGGGAAAACAACGGGATCAGGGTTTATGAAAAGAAAATGGCAAGGGATTTGGAGACCGGAAGAGAAATTCATATTATGAGCAATGGCCTTTCTTATTCCAAGGACGAGCAGGGAAAGTGGTTTGTTATCTGATTTCCTTCAAAACGGTACAAACCTTGTCCACCATCGATGCATCCACATTCAAATGGGTTACCATACGCAGACTGGTTTCTGAAATGGGAAGGAGGAGGATGCCTGCCGCCTTCATCTTGTCTACAAATTTTTTCGGATCTTCTCCGGGTATCAAACCGAAAATTACCAGGTTGGTTTCGACGGGCAATATCGTACTCACTTTAGGGTTTGCTCCGAGGGTTTCCTCGATCTGTTTTGCATGGGCATGGTCCAGGCCAAGCCTTTCTACATGGTGTTCGAGTGCGTACAATGCTGTTGCCGCAAGAAAGCCCGTTTGACGCATACCCCCCCCAAATAGTTTGCGTATGCGTCTGGCTTTGCGAATAAAGGATGTTGTTCCCAGCAGCATGCTGCCAGCGGGACAGCCTAATCCTTTATTAAAACAAACGGAGATACTGTTGAATAATTTGCCATACATCCCCGGTGTTTCTTTCCTTGCAACCAGCGCATTGAACAGTCGGGCACCATCCAGGTGAAGCATCAGGTTTTTTTCGTCGCAGACCTTGCGTATCTTTTTTATTTCTTCGAAATCATAGCAACTTCCGCCACCCCTGTTCGAAGTATTCTCCAGGCAAACCAGAGATGTTCGTGCTTTATGCACGTCATCCGGATTGACGGCGGTAGATACCTGCTGCGCACTGATGCGGCCGCGGTCACCAGCAATTGCACGCACCTGGGATCCTGAATTAAAAGCTATGCCACCACCTTCATAAATATATACATGGGCTTCACGCTCGCAGATCACCTCATCCCCTGGCTGGGTATGGCATTTAATGGCAATCTGATTGCTCATAGTGCCGCTGGAACAATACAGACCCGCTTCCATGCCAAAAAGCTCCTGAGCTTTTTTTTCAAGTTCGTTAACTGTAGGATCTTCTCTGAACACATCGTCACCGACAGATGCTTCCATCATGGCCTGCATCATGCCGGGGGTCGGCCGGGTAACCGTATCGGACCGCAAATCTATCAAGGGGAAAAATTTAAGGATGATGAATAAGGGGCTGAAATTCCTCAATAAAGATAATCAGAAGTTAATAAGTGTTTAGGCGAGGAGAAAATTCCGGTGGCATGATGATTGGAATCAATAGGGAAAATCAATTTTATGGACAATCTGGAATTAAGAGGGAACTGGAATATCCTGAAGGGGAAACTAAAAAAATCATTCGCTGATCTGACAGACGACGATCTGAAATATGAAGAGGGAAATGAAGAAGAGTTGTTTGGCCGGCTCCAGAGAAAAACTGGCCAGACCAGGGACCAGCTTACAAGGTGGTTTAGATCGCAGACGGACAAGACGGAAAAGAGGAACAGCATTTAAAGGGTTGATGGTTGATAGTTGATGGTTGATGGATATCAGGTGCGAATCCGCACATAATGCCCATCAACTATCAACTATCAACCATCAACCTTTTACTCAGGGTATTTCAAAACGAATCTTTACCTTTGCGCCTCTATGACACAGGAAAAACTAAACGATATGAGGTCCCGGCTGAGCGGACTGAGGAGGTTTCTTTGACGTCGATAACCGGCAGATCAAAATCGAAGAAGAAAAACAACTGACTATCAGCCCCGGATTCTGGAATAATAACGAAAGGGCTACGGGTATTCTCAAAAACATTAAGGTCAATGAGTACTGGGTAAAACTATTTGAAGCCGTTGAAATGGCAGTTGAAGATTTTGCCGTACTACTTGATTTCTGGAAAGGAGGCGAAGCCACCGAAGAGGAAACAAAAGCAGCTTACGATAAAGCCCTGGAAAAGATTGACGAGGCAGAATTTAAGAGCACGCTCAATCAACCCGAAGATGAGTTGCCGGCAGTATTGCAAATCAATTCGGGAGCAGGTGGAACGGAAAGCCAGGACTGGGCCGAAATGCTGATGCGCATGTACCGCATGTATGGTGAAAAACAAGGATGGACAGTCTCTGAACTCGATTACCAGGATGGTGAGGGAGCCGGCATAAAAAGTGCTACTCTCCAATTTGATGGTCCCTTTGCATATGGTTTTCTGAAAGCGGAAAGTGGCGTGCATCGCCTGGTCAGGATTTCTCCGTTTGACAGTAACGCAAGAAGACATACTTCTTTCGCTTCAGGTTTATGTATATCCCTTGATAGATGATAGTATTGAAATTGAAGTCAGTCCCGCAGACGTGGAATGGGCATTTTTCAGAAGCGGTGGCGCAGGCGGACAAAATGTAAATAAAGTGGAAACAGCCGTCAGGCTTACGCATAAGCCCAGCGGCATCGTTGTGGAATGCCAGCAGGCGCGCACGCAGGGAGAAAACCGTGAGAAGGCCATGGCCATGCTGAAAAGCAGGTTATATGAAGAAGAGATTCGTAAGAGGGAAGCCATTAAGAATGCAAACAACGCGAGTAAGAAAAAAATTGAGTGGGGGTCACAGATCCGTTCTTATGTTTTTCATCCTTATAAGATGATCAAGGACCATCGCACCGATTATGAAGTAGGCAATATCCAGCCGGTAATGGATGGAGAATTGGATGGATTCATTAAAGCTTATCTGATGACGGAAAAAGAAATTGCAAACTAGGATGCCAAACCACTTAACGAACAGAATATGAATCTTGGCTATTTTCATTATGCGCTCCCTGCCAACGAGCCGGTATTAAACTATGCGCCCGGTTCAACGGAAAAAAATGCCCTGAAGAAAACCGTCCGGGAATTAAAAGAAAAGGAACAGGATATACCAATGATCATCGGTGGAAAGGAAGTCCGCTCCGGAAATAAAATAAAAATGCGCCCGCCACATGAACTCTCTCATACGCTGGGTCATTTTCACCGGAGTTCGGAAGAGCACATAAACCTTGCTATCCATGCAGCACTTTCCGCCAAGCCTTCCTGGGAAAAGATGAACTGGGAAAACCGTGCTGCGATTTTTCTGAAAGCAGCCGATCTGCTGGCTGGGAAATACCGCTATTACATGAATGCCGCGTCCATGCTCGGTCAAAGCAAAAATATTCACCAGGCAGAAATTGATGGCGTTTGCGAACTCATTGATTTTATGAGATTTAACACGCATTACCTTAGCGAAATATACAGGCAGCAACCCATCAGCCCCGCGGGTGTTCATAATCGCCTTGAGTACCGCCCTCTCGAAGGATTTGTGTTGGCCATCACCCCTTTTAACTTTACTGCGATAGCTGGGAATCTGCCTACTTCAGCTGCACTTTGCGGAAATGTGGTGGTATGGAAGCCGGCGGATACCCAGGTGTACAGTGCAAATTTGTTTATGAAAATATTGCTGGAAGCCGGGTTGCCAGACGGAGTAATCAACCTGATCTATCCGGCGGGAGCCGACCTGGGCAGGATTTGTTTCAGTCACCCGGATTTTGCCGGCATACATTTCACTGGATCGAACGCTGTGTTTAATTCGATCTGGAAAACCATTGGGGAAAACATTGGGAAATACAGGTCATATCCCCGCATTGTCGGAGAAACGGGTGGAAAGGATTTTGTGCTCATTCATCCAGATGCTGATGTGGACGTGTGCGTCACTGCACTCGTCCGGGGTTCCTTTGAATTCCAGGGCCAAAAATGTTCAGCGGCCTCCCGGGCATATATTCCTTCGAACCTGGCGCCGCTTATGCGTGAAAAATTAATAACCGCAGTTAAATCGTTGAAAACAGGTTCAGTCGAAGATTTCAGGAATTTTGTAAATGCGGTGATCGATGAAAAAAGTTTTGAAAAGATCAAATCTTATATTGACCGGGCTTCATCAGATCCAAATGCACGCATCCTTGCTGGTGGAAACACTGACAAGTCGATCGGCTATTTCATTGATCCCACCATCATTGAAACGACCGATCCCGAATATATCAGCATGAAAGAGGAGATTTTCGGACCTGTGCTCACCATTTACGTTTATGATGAGCACGAATTCGAACAAACAATGGATCTTGTAAACCGCACTTCTCCTTACGCACTTACCGGCTCCATTATATCGCGAAACAGGAAAGCCATAGAAGAAGCCACTGAAAAACTCAGACAGGCTGCAGGGAATTTTTATATTAATGATAAGCCCACGGGTGCTGTAGTCGGTCAGCAACCATTTGGCGGAGCAAGAGCAAGTGGCACCAACGATAAAGCAGGTTCCATCCTGAACCTGTACCGATGGATAAGCGCTAGAACCATCAAGGAAACATATCAACCACCCACAAGTCATGACTATCCTTTTTTAGCGGAAGCATGAAATCCATTGCCTATTTTTATAAAAAATACCGGGTTTGAAGACAATCCTCACAGAAGAACAGCTTGACATTACCATTTTGCGTCTGTGTCATCAATTGCTGGAGAACCGACTGCAATTCGAAGATTTGGTAATTGTCGGCATTCAGCCGCGGGGAATTTTTTTTTCGGATCGTATCGTAAAGCAGATCAATCAGCAGATTTCTCCGAAAAAAATCACTTACGGAAAGCTTGATATTACGTTTTACCGGGATGATGTCAGGCAGGGTCTGCATACGCTGAATCAAACGGATATACCTTTTTCAATTGAAAATAAGTCAGTCATCCTGGTAGATGATGTATTATATACGGGAAGAACAGTTCGCGCAGCGATGGATGCCCTGCTTGCCTTCGGGCGGCCTGCTAAAGTTGAACTCTGTGTATTGATTGACCGGCGGTTCAGCAGGGAGGTGCCGATCCAGGCGGATTATGCAGGAAAATCCATAGACACCATCATTACCCAGAAAGTAAAGGTTTTATGGAAGGAAAGAGACGGAAAAGAAGAGGTGGTTCTTTTGTGAGTGGATTCCCAACTGTTTTGGTGGTTGGCTTTTGAAAATCTAACTTTGCGTTTTAATGCAACTCAGTACCAAACATCTTCTTGGCATTAAAGACTTACAGGCTTCCGACATACAGACTATTTTAGATACCGCCACCCAGTTTAAAGAAGTTTTACAAAGGCCGATCAAGAAAGTCCCCACGCTCCGGGATGTGACAATCGTGAATTTATTTTACGAAAATTCCACCCGCACCCGCATTTCCTTTGAACTGGCCGAAAAACGCCTCTCAGCAGACACGATTAATTTCACAGCTTCCGGTTCTTCCGTTTCCAAAGGAGAATCCCTGCTCGACACAGTCAATAATATCCTTTCCATGAAAGTGGACATGGTGGTTATGCGGCATAGTGCCAGCGGTGCGCCTCATTTTCTGGCTAAGCATATTCCGGCAGCTATTGTGAATGCGGGCGACGGGATCAACGAACATCCTACACAGGCATTACTTGATGCTTTTTCCATTCGTGAGAAATTCGGATCACTGGAGGGTAAAAAATGTGCGATCATCGGGGACATCATGCATTCCCGCGTGGCCCTGAGCAATATTTATCTGTTGAAGAAAATGGGCGCCGAGGTAATGGTCGCCGGGCCACCCACCCTGATTCCAGTTCATATCAGGGAGGCTTTTGATATACGCGTTGAATACAATCTGCGGAAAGCACTCGAATGGTGCGACGTGGCCAATGTATTGCGCATACAGCTTGAGCGTCAGAACCAGGTTTTGTTTTCTTCTTTAAGAGAATACAACCTGGCTTATGGCATTAACCGGAAAATGCTGGACAGCCTCTCGAAGGAGATCGTGATTATGCATCCCGGACCAATTAACCGGGGAGTGGAATTAGATAGTGACGTAGCCGACAGCAAACAATCCATCATTCTCCAGCAGGTAGAGAATGGAGTTGCGGTAAGAATGGCGGTCTTATACCTGCTTGCCGCAAAGCAACCCATCTTTAATCCTTAATCTTCTATTTATGCAACGGATCGCGCTCTTTCCCGGCACTTTTGATCCGATCACTATTGGTCATCTGGATATTATTAACCGCTCTCTGACGCTGTTCGATAAAGTGGTGATCGGTATCGGCCGGAATGCGAATAAACTGCCTATGTTCACGGAGGAACAGCGGTTAAAATGGACCAAAGAAATTTATAAGGACAATCCCCAGGTTGACGTTGTTGTATACGAGGGACTTACCATTAAATGTTGCCAGCAGGCGGGCGCACGTTTTATCATTCGCGGCATCCGCTACGTAAATGATTTTGAATATGAAAAAGCCATTGCAGATATGAACCGGAGCCTGGATTATCAGATTGAAACCGTATTCCTTACCTGCCTGCCCCAATACACTTCCGTGGCCTCAACGCTTGTGCGGGATGTACTAAGGAATGGAGGTGACGCCATGCAATTCCTTCCGCAGGTGGTGGCAGATTCATTAAGAAATAAAACGACCTGAAATGTCTATCTGGTTTAAGAAAGAATTGAATCCTGGAATGCTCAATGAATTTGCCAGGGATACCATGAATGACTATATAGGCATCAGGTTCATAGAAGTGGGCGAAAATTATCTGAAGGCAACGATGCCAGTGGATCATCGTACAAAACAGGCATATGGATTAATGCATGGTGGCGCATCGGCCACCCTTGCCGAAACCGTTGGCAGCGTGGGAGCTGCCATGGTAATCGATCCGCAGCAATTCATCTGCGTCGGAGTGGAAATCAATGCCAATCACCTGCGCAGCGTTCGGGAAGGATTTGTTACGGCGACGGCAATCCCGCTTCATCTCGGGGCATCATCTCATGTTTGGGAAATTAAAATTATCGATCAGCATGAAAAACTGATCTGTGCAAGCAGGCTAACAGTATACATCATACGCAAAAAAACGGATGGGGCCTAATGTCCTCCCGCTTTCAGCACGTCGAGTATATTGGAATAGGTATTTTGTTTCATTTCCTCCAATTGCATTTCCCCAACCCACCTGAGCACGGTGATATCTTCTTCCAGTTGGGGAACCAGGGGCTGATCTCCGGCAGCCTTCATGCGGTACCAATGGGTTTCCTTTAATATTTCCACCCCCTGCTCTTCGTATCGGTGCGCTGTAACAAGCAGAAATGATCCAAGCTTTAATTCCTGGATGCCTGTTTCTTCTTTTACTTCCCGCAAAGCACATTCATGAGGCAACTCTCCAGGCTCTGTTTTCCCTTTTGGAAGATCCCATTTATTTCGCCTCAACATAAATAGCAGTTCTCCCCGATCGTTTTCCACCAGTCCCCCGGCCGCCTGAATGATCCTGGTAACTGATGCTTCCATATGCTGGCAACCAAAGATATACCGGGTAGGCCAACGACATAAAAAAACCAGGCAGAATTTTTATCTTCACGCAATGACTCACGAAAAGGCCGTTGCCGAAAAGCTATTACAAATCCAGGCCGTCAGGCTAAATCCAGAAAAACCATTTACCTGGGCCTCTGGCTGGAAAAGCCCCGTTTACTGCGATAACCGCAAAGTGCTTTCCTTTCCTCACATACGCGAATTCATCAAATCGGAAATGTGTAATCTGATCTTTGGGGAATTTGCAGAAGCAGAATGGCTCGGTGGCGTAGCTACGGCAGGAATTGCCTGGGGAGCAATGGCGGCAGACCAGCTCAAGCTTCCATTCATATATGTTCGTTCAAAACCCAAGGAACATGGCCTGGGAAATCAGATTGAAGGCTATTACGAGCCTGGTAAAAAAATCGTTGTTATTGAAGATCTTGTATCGACCGGGAAAAGCAGTCTCCAGGTTATCGAAGCGTTACGACAAGCAGGATTGCAGGTTATCGGCCTTGTTTCCATTTTTGACTATGGATTTGACGAGGCAAAAAAAAATTTTGAAGCAGCGGGTATCCAATCCAGATCTTTAACCGATTATCCTGCCCTGATCCGTCTTGCTACCGAAAAAGGCATGGTATCCTCTGCGCAGCAGGAGATTTTGATGGATTGGAGGATGGATCCGGGAGGTTGGGGGATTAAAAGTAAAAATTAAAAAGTTTGTAATCCGCCTCTACTGGTTGAAATTGCTTTCTTCTTACCACCACAGCCTCCCTTTTTTAATTTTTACTTTTTACTTTTTAATTTTACCTTTACCCTATGAAAAAATTCATTTCCCTCTCTTTTTTATTGAGCTCCTTTTTTGTGTATTCCCATGCGCAGGTCGTAAGAAAAGGTGCTATTGAAACAGCGACGATCAAGGTTCCCACAGTTCAATGTGACGAATGTAAGGATCGGATTGAAAAATATATCAGCCGTGAGGACGGTGTTCAGAAAATAACGGTGGATTACAAAAGAAAAACAGCCAGGGTAACCTATCTCTGGGACCGCACGACACTTGAAAATATCAAGACGGCCATAGCCAATATAGGTTATGATGCCGACGATGTAACTGCCAATCCCGAAGCGTACCAGAAATTACCAACCTGTTGCCAGAAACCTGAAGATGGCGGAGGGCACGAAAAGAAAAAATAATTCTTCAATATCTTATTTCCACTACGAACCTGCCTTCACCAGTACCCAGTTCTGAAGATGCTGCATTGCTGATCCGGGTAACCAGCCCATTGCTCTCTTTCATTTCCGGAAGCTGCCCCAGCACTTTCGCATAAACTGATTTTCCATTGCTGTTGATCCTGACGATCGTCCCGACCGGAACGCCATCGATAAGTGCGTAATATTTGCCGTCGGTCCAGCCGCTGGTGCTTTTGAAAGTGCCGGCCTGGCCATTGATTGATTTATTGCCGTTTCCCAGATAGCTGATGCTGAAAAAGCCGCCCGCAGCATGGGTAGACGAATAGGTATTGACGTGTTCAGTACTACTGCTGCCGGAAGTTGTGGTGATGGGTGGAGCTGAAATTGTTTTAGTCTGTGAATTTGTTACTGTTTGCGCGGGTTGGTCTATGATTTTGCTGTCCCTGGATTTTTCAACAACCGGCTCCATGTTACCAGCCTGTGCACCAGGTGATCCGGGCGGCACCGAAGCAAATGGGGATTGGTCATTTTTTACTTTCAGGAAACCCACAATAACCGGCATGCCCTGCTTAACATCGTCGCGTTTAATCCTGTTCCATTTTTCCAGGCTGCTTACCGGCACATCGTTATAAATGGAGCTCAGGCGGAACGCCCATTCCTTATCCAGAACGATATGATAAATGGGTATCAGGGTTTCTGTAGCTGCCTTTTTTAGTTTTTGGTCGAAATTGACCGAGGTTAGAGGAATATTGAGCTGCTGGCCAATTTCCAGCGGCTTATCAAAACTCATGCTGTTATAAGTGGCAATATCATGAGGGCTCGCATTGTATAGCCTTCCGATACTATACCAGTTATCTTTTGCAATCACAGTATGAACCAGGTAAAAATTTCCATTGATACCTTCAATCTGGAGCGGTGCATGCTGGGCAACCGCCGTGGATGCGACCAGCACCATACTGAACAGACCGGTGATCAGGCTCTTCATGGGTTTATTTTTTGGATAAACGCAAAGATCCCAAAATATCTTGCAAATAAAATATTAAAAACCGGCGGAACGGGCTCCGACAGGCTGTTTATTTCAGTATGCGCCAGGATTTGGGGAAATAGTTGTTTATCCGGTTTGAAAGTATTTTAACCCAGCCCAGTTTCTGTTCCTGGTAACTCACGGCCATCCACCCTTTTGTTTGCGTACCCGCAGTAAAATCCTCCCTGCGCAGGTACTTCAATACATCCGGCCGGTTTAGCCTCAGTTCAGGGATCCCGGGGTCTAATCCTGTGCTCAAGGCAAGTTCATGGTCAGGCACCCACTCACCCGAGCCCATTTTTCCTGTCATTATACCGGCCTTCTTCAGATACAGGGAATTCCTGATTAACAATAAATCAGGTATCAGGTTAGCCGGCATTGCGTGGATCTGTTCATTGATTCGAGCGAATTGAAGCCTCTCATCCGGCAGGAATTTTCTTAAATAATATGCCTCCTTTTTAGATATGGCTTGCGGTTTTTCGGAAATACTGGAATAATGTATGGTCGCTGACTTTTTTTGAACAACTGCCAGGTAGAAGCCTTCACCTTTTAATTTGTCGGGATAAAACCGATAGCCGTACGCCTTTGCATTTGCTGAACGGGTTTCTATAATATTCCATGCAGGATCAAGCGGGATCCGTCGTGATTCGCAATCATAATTATTTAACAGGCCGTCGAGGATGTTTTCATTTTCCTCGGGAGAATAGGAGCATGTTGCGTACACCAGCATGCCATTCTCTTTTAAGCAATCCCAGGCATCAGCAAGGATCCTTTGTTGCCGCCGGCTGCAAAGATTCACTGCGCTCTCACTCCATTCAGCGATAGCAGCAGCATCTTTTCGAAAAAGACCGCTGCCACTGCAGGGTGCGTCAACCAGCAGCAAATCAAAGAAACCCGCAAGCTTTTTAAAGTCCCTGGGATCATTACATGATACAAACCCATTTGGGAAACCCCACTTATCCATATTCTGGTGCAGCACAGGTACGCGCGTTTTAATCACCTCATTGCAAACTAACAAAGACGCTGAAGGAATCATGCCCTGGATCAGGGTTGATTTGCCACCAGGGGCCGCACAAAGATCGAGCGCCTTTAAGGGCAGGGAAAGATCAAGGATATTTCGCAGGGCATGCTCCAGGAACATGCCAGATGCCTCCTGTACGTAATAAATTCCTGAATGAAACAGGGGGTCCAGGGTGTAGGAGGGCCGGACGGAAACATAATAACCATCCCTGGTCCAGGGAATCCTGCCGGCCAGCGGGAAAGGCGGTTCAGAAATGACTGCTGGCCAGCTGCCTTCATTCATTTTGATTTTAGCTGTGTTAAAACGCACTGAATTCACTTGTTCTCCCGATTCATGCACGGCACGGAAAGAAGCTTCATCAAATTGATCCAGTGTTTTTAAAGATGCAATTAATTTTTGGGGGAGTTTGGGTTTAAAAGCTTCAGGTGTTCGGTTCATCATATTTAAAATCGGATGATGAAATGTTGTTTGACCTTGAAATTTTCCCGGAAAAAGATAAAGCCCGCAGAAAATAAATCAATGCTCACCATTACTTCCGGGTGATCGCGAATTACCCGCCAGGCTTCCTCCATTTCCCTGCTCCAGTGAATATCATGAAAAATAAACATCGAGGAAACGGATCTCTTTTCCAGAAATTGGTGGAAATAATTTAATACAGGTTCCTTCCGGTGATTGCCATCCAGAAATACAAGATCCGACGGAGGAGATTGCTTTATAAGGTCTTTCAGGGTATCATCAAAATTGCCCACAACCTGCCTGATATTCTTCAGATTCAACTTTTTGAAATTCTCTGCCGCAATTTGGGCGATCGATTTGGATCCTTCTAAACTGACCAGGGAGCAGGCGGGATTGGCAGAAGCCATGTATGCTGTAGAAATGCCGAGTGATGTGCCCAGTTCCATCAGGTTCACCGGCTGATAGTAATTTACCACTCTGAATAACAGGCGGCCGAATTTTTGGGTAGAGAGTGATCGCCGCGCAATATCCGCAACTGTTTTTTCGGATATATTTTTCAATGAAGAGCCGGTGCCCAAATCTTCTGACTCCGGCATTCGAAGATCCTTTTCCAGTGTGGTTCTCAGCTTTTCAATTTCAGCATAGGGATAAAAGGATCTCGAATCATTCAACAATTGGGAAACGAATTCATAAACAAAAGGTGAATGGATGCCATGGCCCCTTCCACTGGAAGCCCGCCAGGCATAATTTAAATATTTAATGGCAAGCTCAGTAGAGGAATACATGTTCGCGCATTAATCCGTTATGCCGGAAGAGAATTTTTTTTTGTCCATGTTTGAAAGTCCATGGCATAAGCATGTTTTTCATCTGCAGGAACAAGCTTTGAGTGGGTCAATTGAAATTTATCCTGTGGAATTTCGGGAAAAAATGCATCTCCGTCCAGTGCGGCCTTTACCCTGGTTATATAAATGATATCGCACTGCATGATGGATTCAGCATAAAGCTGTCCGCCTCCGCCAATAAATGCCGTTTTACAGTCTGTCTGTTCTGCCAGCCTGATCGCTTCAGACAGGTTAGTTGCAACCTGCACACCCGGATTTCCGGTCTTAAAATCCTGCTGACGGGTAATGACGATATTGAATCGTCCCGGCAACGGCTTTCCTCCAAGGGCCTCAAAGGTTTTCCTGCCCATGATGAGGGGAAAACCCCAGGTTGTGTTTTTAAAAAAGCGTGTATCCTCCGGCAGATTCCAGACCATTTTATTGTTTTTCCCGATCACATTATTTTCCGAGGCGGCGACAATAATAGCAAGTTTCATTTCATATCCGGATTTACACCGCTACCGGCGCTTTAATTGCCGGGTGGGGCTGGTAATTTTCAAGTGAGAAGTCTTCAAAATGAAATTCAAATATATCTTTCACCGCGGGGTTGAGTTTCATAACCGGAAGACTATTCGGTGTTCGCGACAATTGAAGGTTTGCCTGCTCGAGGTGATTATTATACAAGTGTACATCCCCGAAACTATGAATAAACTCTCCAGGTTCCAGCCCGCAGACCTGCGCAATCATCATGGTAAGTAATGCATAAGAGGCAATATTAAATGGTACACCCAGGAATACATCCGCACTGCGTTGATAAAGCTGGCAACTCAAACTTCCTCGTCCTCCGGAGATCTCAGGCGGAGAGGTGTAAAATTGAAATAAAGCATGACAAGGCATCAGTGCCATCTCCGGCAGATCAGCCACATTCCAGGCGCTCACAATGATCCGGCGGCTATCCGGATTTTTTTTTAATTGCTGAATGGTTTCGCTGATCTGGTCCACTTGCTTGCCATTAGCTCCTTCCCAGTATCTCCACTGTTTTCCGTAAACGGGCCCCAGCTCACCCCGATCATCCGCCCACTCATTCCAGATGCTCACACCATGCTCATTCAGGTAGCGGATATTCGTTTCACCTTTGAGGAACCAGAGCAATTCGTAAACAATGCTTTTCAGATGAAGTTTTTTGGTCGTTACCAGCGGAAAGCCCTTACTGAGTGCAAACCGCATCTGGTAGCCAAAACAACTGAGTGTGCCCGTACCGGTCCGGTCAGATTTTTGAACTCCATTATCCAACACGTGCCGGAGCAGATCGAGATATTGCTTCATAGGCGCAATTTACTGAAGTTCTGAAAGCGCTTATTGATCCGGTGGAATATACCCTTTTACCGTTTGCATAAAGGGTATATGAATTCCGGGCTCTGGCATATATTTAGCTTCTTCCTACATACAACAAAACCTCAGACGATGAAACAAATCATTGCAGGAGCTATCATTATGCTGGCCCTGTTTTCTTCAGTTAACAGCTTTGCTCAGCAACAAGATCCTGCGGCAAGGGCTGCTGAGATGAAGCAAAAATTGAAAACAGACTTGAAACTAACTGATATTCAAGCTGATTCAGTAGTCACAATCAACCAGGAATTCATGCCACAACGCAGGGATATATATATGGATCAATCCCTGAGCCAGGACGATAAAAGGACCAAGATGAAAGCAGTCACAGATCAGTCTGACAAACGGATCCAGGCCGTGCTTGGGGATGATCTTTTTAAGAAATATCAGGATTGGCGCATGAAGAACAGGCCGATGAGAGGTGGTTCGGGTGGTGGGGGAAATTAGGTTCTGATCATCAACTATCAACCCTTTTTCGTGTCCTTCAAACTCACTGTGCGGTTGAATATGATTTTTTCGGCGGAACTGTCTCTATCCAGGCAGAAATAGGCTTTCCGGATAAATTGATATCCCTCCCTAAATTTTGCATTGCGTAAGGAAGGCTCCGCAAATGCATGCGTGATCACATGGAGTGAATCCGGGTTGATATAAGTTTTGAAATCTTCGTCTTCCATACCTGGATTCTCCACTTTAAAAAGGCGGTCATATAATCTCAGCTCAATATTTATTGCATGGGAAATACTTACCCAATGCAGGGTGCCCTGCACCTTCAGTCCGGAGCTATCGGCACCGCTTTTACTTTCAGGTAAATAAGTGCATCGGAGTTCTGTAATTTTCCCGGATCCGTCCTTAATCACCTCATCACATTGAATAATATAAGCGCTTTTTAACCGCACCATTTTGCCCGGCGCAAGCCGGAAAAATTTTTTAGGCGGGTCTTCCATGAAATCCTCCCGCTCAATATACAATTCACGACTGAACGGCAGCTCGCGATAACTGTTTTTTTCTGCGCCTTCGGGATAATCCTCGCTGGTCAGCATTTCGATGCTTTCCGGATAATTGCTGATCACGATCTTCAGGGGGTCAAAAACCACCATTTTCCTCATCGCCGTTTTGTTGAGATCTTCCCTTATACAAAATTCAAGCAAGGATACATCAATGAGGTTATCTCTTTTCTGAACACCGATGCGTTCGGTGAAGTTGCGGATACTTACCGGAGTATAACCTCTGCGCCGCAACCCGGAAATGGTCGGCATACGCGGATCATCCCAGCCGCTCACCTGTTTTTCATTCACGAGTTGCAGCAGTTTTCGCTTACTCATCACCGTGTAATTGAGGTTGAGCCTTGCGAATTCATATTGCCTGGATGGAAAGATCTCCAGCTTTTCAATAAACCAGTCGTAAAGCGGCCGGTGAGGAATAAACTCCAGCGTACAAATGGAATGGGTGATATGTTCAATGGAATCACACTGACCATGCGCAAAATCGTACATGGGATAAATGCTCCAGGCGCTACCGGTGCGGTGGTGGTTCGCGTGCTTGATACGGTAAAGGACCGGATCGCGGAGATGCATATTCGGCGAAGCCATGTCAATTTTGGCTCGCAATACCTTGGCGCCATCAGCGAATTTCCCTTCACGCATTTCTATAAAAAGGCGCAGGTTTTCTTCTATGGAGCGGCTGCGATATTCATTGACGACGCCGGCTCCGGCGGGTGTTCCTTTCTGCAAAGCAATTTGTTCGCTGGTACTTTCGTCAACATAAGCCAATCCTTTTTGAATCAGCTTGACGGCATATCCATAAAGCTCCTCAAAATAATCGGATGCATAAAATACGTTAGCAGGCTTAAACCCCAGCCAGTTTACATCTTCCAGGATACTGTCAACGTATTCCGTTTCCTCCTTAACCGGATTGGTATCATCAAACCGGAGGTTGGTTTTGCCACCATATTTCATAGCAAGAGAGAAATTGAGACAAATGGATTTGGCATGACCAATATGCAAATATCCGTTGGGTTCCGGCGGAAACCGGGTATGGATGGCTTTGTATTTGCCGCTTTGCAGGTCGGCTTCGACAATCTCTTCCAGGAAATTCAGTGATCTTTCTTGCGCTGTGCTGTCTGCCATGTGTTCTTTAGGTATGAATCCGCAAAATTAATTAAAATGGTTGACTGCATTCACGGCTATCATATGTCTTATTTCCTTTTCCCGAATAGTAATGTTCCAATGCGGATCATCGTGCTTCCCTCCCCGATGGCTATTTGATAATCGCCGCTCATTCCCATACTCAGTGTATCGAATGGATCTCCGGACAATTTGGATTTTAAGCGATCGAATAATCCCTTCAGATATTTGAATTCATTCCGGATCTGTTCTTTATTATCCGTCATTGAAGCCATCCCCATGACACCCGCCAGTTGCACTTGCTTTATCTGATTCGCCAGGCGAAGCCCGGAAACTGAACCTGCCAGATCCATCAATTCCTTTTCGTTGAATCCGAACTTTGTCTCTTCCATTGCGATATGCACCTGCAGCAGGCACCTGATCTGCCGGCTGTATTTACCAGCCTGCTTGTCGATCTCCATGATTAATTTTTCACTGTCCACGCCCTGGATCATGTAAACAAAAGGTGCAATGTATTTTACTTTATTGGATTGGAGATGTCCGATGAAATGCCATCGGATATCATCCGGCAGGCTGCTATGTTTCTCTGCCAGTTCCTGCACATAGTTTTCTCCGAAATCACGCTGACCCAGATTGTAAAGTTCAATGATTTCCTCAGGAGTTCTTGTTTTGGAAACGGCTAAGAGCTGCACATTTGCCGGCCGGAGTTCTTCCAGTATTTTATGATAAGCGGTTTTATTCATTTCAAAACGCTCCTGCTGATCACGATCCTTTGTACCTCGCTCGTGCCTTCGTAGATCTGGGTGATTTTCGCATCACGCATTAGTCTTTCAACATGATATTCCTTCACATAGCCATACCCACCGTGGATTTGAACTGCTTCCGTGGTCGTCCACATAGCCGTTTCACTGGCAAAGACCTTCGCCATGGAAGAACTAACGGTATAATCCATCTTCTGATCTTTTTCCCGGGCAGCCTTCATGCAAAGCAGCCGTGCTGCTTCAATCCGGGTTGCCATATCTGCTAATTTAAACTGGATGATCTGGTGATTTTTAATTTCCGTACCAAATGATTTTCTTTCTTTGGCATATTTGAGAGAAAGTTCATATGCTCCGGAGGCAATGCCCAGGGCCTGCGAGGCAATGCCGATGCGGCCGCCGGATAAGGTTTTCATGGCAAAAGTAAAACCAAAACCATCTTCACCGATCCGGTTTTCTTTCGGTACAATTACATCGGTAAAACTCACACTGTGCGTATCGCTGCCCCGAATGCCCAGCTTATTTTCCTTGGCACCAACGGCAACCCCGGGTGTTTCTTTTTCAACAATCAGGGCATTGATACCCTTGCTGCCCTTTCCCCGATGTGATTGGGCCATCACTAAATAAACGGAAGCAGAATTTCCATTCGTGATCCAATTTTTTGTTCCATTCAGGATATAATGATCGCCGTTGTCGACCGCGGTTGTTTTCTGCGAAGATGCATCGCTGCCGGCTTCAGGTTCACTAAGAAGGAAAGCGCCGATATAAAGCTGATCTCCTTTTCTTCCTTTTGCCAGTGGCACGAGGTATTTCTGTTTCAGTGATTCGGATCCGAATGCTTCGAGGCCGAAGCAAACCAGACTATTATTTACACTCATGCTTACGGAAACGCTCGAATCAATTTTGCTGATCTCTTCCATTGCCAGCACATAACTAACCGCGTCGAGGCCTGCTCCGCCATAATCAGGTGAAATCATCATGCCCATAAAGCCCAGGTCTGCGAGTTTTAGTAACTGTTCCCGGGGGAATTTCTGATGTTCATCCCTTTCAATCACGCCGGGCAAACATTCACGGACCGTAAAATCCCTGGCCGCCTGTCTGATCCAAAGTTGTTCTTCTGTAAGTGAGAAATCCATAGCCCGATAAATGCTGTGCGCAAAAATAGCTGAATAAGTTCAAAAACTAACAACCGTTAGGTTTTGAACCCGGAAAGGGTTTAGTTAACTTTGTGCATTCTGGTAAACATATGAGTAAACACACAAATGCCATCCGCGTCAGTTCAGAGATCGGCCGGCTGAGACGGCTGCTGGTGCACAGTCCGGATAGCGGGCTGGGCAAAGTGGTACCATCTAAAGCGCAGGACTGGCTGTTTGAAGATATTGTGCACCTGGATACGATCAGGAGGAAAGAATATGATTACTATACGAAACTGCTTCTCTATTTCCTGGACCCTGAAACCATCCGCGGGAAATTACAAACAATCGATTCAGAAAAAAATAAAAGGAACTTTTATAAGCCTGAACACCCGGATTTTTTCAGGTCAGATAAAGTTATTGAATTGCAATGGCTGCTGGCCGAGATCCTGGAAGACGTCGAGATCAGGCTAAAGCTGGCCGCTTCGGTATGTGCCATTGAGAATTGTTCTTACGATACACAAAAAGAATTACTGGAGCTGGATCCCATAGCACTGGCAAAAGCCTTTATTACCGGCACACTCCAAAGCGATCGAATGCTTTTTGCACCCATTCCGAATTTTATTTTTACCCGGGATATCGGTATCGTCGTCAATGAATTTGTATTACTGAATAAACCTGCAAAGAAAGCGCGCACACGGGAAGCCCTGCTGGCCAAATACATTTTTTTCAACCACCCCTATTTTCAATCCTGCCAGCAAAATATCCTGGAGCTGAACGACGGTTACCACCATTTTTTATTGCCCAGGGAAGCCGATGATAAGAAAGTTACCCTGGAAGGCGGCGATGTAATGGTGGTTACAAAAGATCATTTGCTAATCGGCGTTAGTGAACGGACGACCATGGAAGCCGCCCACCAGGCCATCAACCTGCTTTTTGAGAAAAATGTGGTGAAGAAGATAACCGTTATCCGTATTCCGAAAAAAAGGGACTATATGCATATTGATACGGTGTTCACTCAGGTCAGGCGGGACGCCTGGGTAATGCTGGGTGTATTCTCCAAAAAATCAATGAAACACGAGAATGAGGATCCGGTACAGCGTGTGCTGGAAGGAACGAAAAAAGACGAAAAAATGAAAATTATCCAGTTCCGTAAAAAGGATATGGAAAACCCTTCTTATTTCGACAATCTCGAAGACCTTTTGAACGATATCAGCAAAGAGGATATGGAATGTTCAGGCAAAGTGAAATTTATTTATTCCGGAAATAATGAATTCCCTTTTGATGCGCGTGAACAATGGACAGACTCCTGTAACCTTCTTGCCCTGAAGGAAGGCGTTGTATTGGGATATGATCGCAATGACAAAACAGTTGAAGCATTTAAAGAAAACGGTTTTGAGATCATCCATGCTGCTGACCTGATTCAGCAGATGGAGAACGGAACTGTGAAGGCCGAGGATATTAATGATACCCTGATCCTGATGCCCTCGGCAGAACTTTCCCGCGCCCGCGGCGGTTTTCACTGCATGAGTATGCCACTGCTTCGCGATGACGTATAAATGAATCCATGCAAACCACTTCCCATTTACTTATGATCAGGCCGGCACATTTCGGCTACAATGAACAAACCGCAGTTAATAATGCATTCCAGATCAAAAGGGATCAGGAGGGCGTGCAGGAAAATGCTTTGAAAGAATTTGACAAACTGGTGGACCTCCTCCGGTCCAATGGAGTGGATGTGATTGTAGTGCAGGATAGCTTCACACCCCATACACCCGATGCCATTTTCCCGAATAACTGGATTTCTTTCCATGACCAGCATACGATTTGCCTTTACCCCATGTATGCGCCAAACAGGCGCTCAGAGAGAAAAGAAGCTGTCATCAATACCATCCGCAGGAAATTTAAGATTGCTCGCCGGATTGACCTGACCCATTACGAATTTCAAAATCAGTTTCTTGAAGGAACAGGCAGTATGGTGCTTGACAGAGAAGGCCGCATAGCATATGCCTGTATATCGCCCCGAACTGATCCGGAAGTGCTGGAAGATTTTTGCAGGCAAATGAATTACAATTCGTGTGTTTTTCATGCCATGGATGAAATGGGCCAGGACATTTATCATACGAATGTGATGATGTGTGTCGCCGATCGCTACGTTGTAATTTGCCTGGATTCGATCCGGGATCCCCTGGAAAAAAAATCAGTGCTGGAAGCCATTGGAAAAACAGGCAAGGAAATTATTCCCATCAGCCTGGAGCAAATGAATCATTTTGCAGGAAACATGCTTCAGGTGGAAAATGCCCGGGGAGAAAAGTTTCTGGTGATGTCAACTGCTGCTTACGAAGCGCTGACCGGGGAACAGATTGATATGTTATCTTCCTACAACAAGTTATTGCATTCCTCTCTTCAGACTATTGAAACCAACGGCGGCGGAAGTGCGCGCTGCATGATTGCAGAGGTGCATTTGGGGTAATTTGAGAATGAAAGAATATATCCTTTCATCGCAATGTAATTCATTTTTCAAAAGCTTAAGTTTGCGCCATTATCAGGTTTTCAATTTGATTTTCCTAATTTTTTGATCAACCATGTTTCGGAATATCCTGCTGGTTACTTACCGCAACCTCATCAAGAACAAAGCTTACAGCTTCATTAATATTGTCGGACTAACCTTAGGTATCGCAGCGTTTATTCTTGTCAGTGCCTATGTTCACTTCGAAAAAAGCTATGACCGGATGCCTGGAGCGGGTGGCACGATTTACCGGGTAGAAAGTCAGTTTTACAAAGGAGGTCAATTAACAGATGACTGGGCCACCAGCACGAACGGGTACGCCCGCGCCATGATGGGCAACCTCCCTGAAATGGCTTCTTTTGCCCGTATTGACTGGCATAATTCAGAACGCGTCGTCAGGTACAGGCAAACCAAATACAGGGAAGAACATGTTTGTTTTGCTGACAGTAATTTCCTTTCATTCTTCTCTTATCCCCTGATCAAGGGGGATCCGCTGAAAGCACTGGAAGAAGTAAATACGATTGTAATATCTGAATCGGCTGCAAAGAAATACTTTGGCAATGCCGATCCCATTGGAAAGTTCCTGGAAATTAATACACAGGAAGACAGTTATCATTGTGCAGTTACCGGGGTCTTTAAAGATATGCCTGCCAATTCCACGATGCAATTCAATTTTCTCATGTCCTGGGCTACGAATCCTGCATTCTTTAAGGATTTCTGGTATCAGCATGAAAGCTACACTTTCGTAAAACTCAAGCCTGGAGCCAGTGTGCAGAATCTGGAGGCTCAATTTCCATCTCTTGCGGAACGATATAAAACAGGCCCCGCACTCAAAGAATTGAAGTGGGCCATTCATCTTGTTCCTCTTACGGATATCCATCTTAATCCGGCTAAGCCAAATGAAATAGAGGTAAAGGGCAGCCGCACTGCTGTCAATTTCCTAAGCATGATGGCTTATATAATACTCATCATTGCCTGCGTAAATTATATTAACCTCACAACTACCAAATCAATTGACCGGGCGCGGGAAGTAGGCATCAGAAAAGTAAGCGGCGCTCTTCCGTTGCAACTTGTTTCCCAGTTCCTGCTGGAGTCATTCATCATCAACCTGATCGCATTGTCGCTTGGCATTCTTCTCGTTATTGCCTCCTGTACATGGCTGCCTCCATTTTTAAATAGCTATGGCTCAAAAGGTCTTTTATTCGATAAGGATTTATATTTCCATACAGGCTGTATATTATTGTTTGCCTTTCTGCTTTCAGGGATATATCCGGCTTTGGCTCTTGTAAAGTTAAAGCCCGTTGCAGTATTGAAGGGTCGCTTTTCTTTTTCAAAAAAGGGCACGATGTTGCGCAAAAGCATGGTCGCTTTTCAATTTATCGCTTCATTGCTTTTGATAACCGGTACAATTGCCATCAGCAGGCAGATTAATTATATGAGCAGCCAAAATCCCGGTATTAGCATCAGTCAGACAATTGCCATTAAAAGTCCGGTGAATACGCCCGGCTACGCCCAAAAAATACAAGGATTGAAAAACGCTTTGCTTGCCGTTCCGGGAGTTAGCATGGTTACGGCATCCGGAGCGATACCGGGCAAAGAAGTGGGGCAGGCCCTGGCAAACAGGCGATATGGCGCCTCTCGGGAAGAAGAACGCACTTATGAAATGCTGAAAGTGGATCATGACTTCATCAGGGCCTACAAATTGGAAGTTGTTGCCGGAAGGGATTTTGATAAAAGCCGCCCGTCGGATTCGACCTGCCTAATCCTGAATGAAGCAGCCGTGAATCAATTGGGTTATAAATCGCCCGGGTCGGCCATTGGCCAAAAAGTGTGGCTTGAAACACTTGACAGGCACCCGGATGAAATTATCGGAGTAATAAAAAATTATCACCAGCAATCCCTGCAGAAAAATTATACTCCCCTCATCCTGTTTATGGATCCTGATTTTTCCTGGATTCCGACAGATTATTTTTCCGTAAAACTGACCACCACGCAGATCCATGATAAGATCAATGATTTCAAAAACATCTGGAACAACTTTTTTCCTGAATCGTCTTTTGATTTCTTCTTCCTGAACGATTTTTACAACCGTCAGTATCAGCAGGAAATACAGTTCAGTCACAACTTCATGCTTTTCTCTTCTTTGGCAATATTTATTGCCTGCATGGGACTGTTTGGATTAACCGCCTATTCAACCGCCCGCCGAACAAAAGAAATAGGTGTGCGAAAAGTATTGGGAGCATCCGTTAAGGACATCATTGCCTTACTAATCTGGGACACCATTAAGCTGATCCTTCTGTGTAGTATTATTGCCATCCCCCTGGCCTACATAATGATCAGACAATGGCTAAACGGTTATGCTTTCAGGGTTCATTTAAACGGTCAGCAATTTGTATTGCCTGTATTTTCGATGGTTTTAATTGCCCTCACTACCACAGCCTGGTTAACAATTAATGCGGCACTAGGAAATCCAACCACGAGCTTGCGTGATGAATAACAACTTTATTTAAAGGATTCTTCCAGGCCCGATTGCAAACTGCAAGGTGAAAAGCCTAACTCCTGCCGGGCTTTGCTGATGTTGAAGCCGGTCTTCAGGGGCCGCTTTCCCAATTGTGAAAAAGAATTTGCATCAACAGCATCAATCAGATTTCTATCAAAGGAAAAATAATCAGCAACGGCAATAGCCAGCTCATATGGGGTCATGATTTCCATTCCTGACAAATGAAAATGACCCCGTGCCCCTTTTTCGAGGATAAGACGGATCCCGGTTGCAAAGTCCCGTACATTCGTCGGTGTGCGCACCTGGTCGTTCACCATCCGGATATGTTCACCTTTTTCGAGCGCAGATTTTACCCATGAAATGATATTCTGCCTGGATCCATGAATGGGCACGCCATAAAGCAGACAGGTGCGGGCAATGGCCCAGGCACCGGAATATTCAGCAACCTTTTTTTCTGCAAGCGCCTTGGTCTCTCCATACCAGTTAACCGGATTTACAGGATCTTCCTCGCAGTAATTTCCTTTTATACCATCAAATACAAAATCAGTAGAAAGAAAAATAAAATGGGTATTTCCACCCGAGCAGGCGTCCAACATTGTTTCCGTGGCAAGAACATTCACGAGCAAGCTCCCTTCCTGATCCCGTTCGCAATCATCCACCTGCGTCATAGCGGCGCAGTGAATCAATATATCCGGTGCATGTTGCCGAATAAATTTTCGCGTCTGCTGCGTCCGGGTTATGTCCAGATCGACATAGTTTATGCCGGCGTGCTGAGAAATTCTTTGAGGACCCCGTCCGGTTGCAATCACCCGATGATTCATGCCTGCAAGCTGTTGTATCAGATTCTGGCCCAGCAGACCATTGGACCCCGTGATCAATATTTTCATTACTCACCGAAAATATATAATGAATTTTTATATCCGGAAAATAATCTGATGGGTGATCCGTTGTTTTGCGGCTTTCTGTTATATAAGAGGCGATCAGCGTTCTGTTTCCATTCAAAATGCTTATTTTTGGGACTTGTTTTGGAAAGACTAAAGAATTTCAAAAAATTTAGCCATTTAGTTAAAACTGATGCAACGAATACAACCCTTTACTAGTTAATGCAACAAAAAGTATCAAAAATAGGGGTACTCACTTCCGGGGGTGATGCGCCTGGAATGAATGCCGCCGTTCGTGCAGTTGTTCGCACAGGGATTTATTACGGATTGGAGGTTTATGGAATCATGCGGGGCTACAGCGGAATGATTGAAAACGACATTGTTCCCCTTCATTCCCGAAGCGTTGCCAACATCATACAGCGTGGGGGTACCATTTTAAAAACTGCACGGTGCAAGGAATTCTTTGAATATGAAGGTCGTTCCCGCGCATTCGGAAGTCTCAAAAAACTGGGTATTAACGGGCTCATCATTATCGGCGGGGACGGTTCATTCCGGGGAGCGCATAAATTCAGCACCGAATTTCAGATACCCTGCATCGGACTACCCGGTACGATTGATAAAGACATTGCCGGCACGGATTTTACCATCGGCTTCGACACGGCGGTCAATACAGCCGTGGAGGCCATTGATAAAATAAGAGATACGGCCGATGCACACGATCGTCTCTTTGTGATCGAAGTGATGGGCAGGGATGCAGGTTATATTGCACTTCATAGCGGAATCGCCACGGGTGCGGAGAACATTCTCATTCCTGAAAGAAAAACCGATATCGAAGAATTGATCAGCTCACTCCAGGAGAAGGAAAAAAGGAAAAAGCTGGTTAATCTCGTCGTCGTCGCCGAAGGGGATAATTACGGAGGTGCTGAAGAAGTAGCGAAAGTAGTGAAGCAAAGGCTTCCCAACATCGATACCAAAGTCTGCATTCTGGGCCACATACAGCGCGGCGGTTCACCTTCCTGTATCGACCGCGTGATTGCCAGCCGCATGGGTTACTCCGCCGTGGAATGTTTGCTTGAAGGAAAATTCAATGTAATGGTAGGGATCGTGAATAATAAAATGCATTTTACGCCATTGGAAAAAGCGGTGAAGGCCAAGCAGAAAATCAGTGACGATTGGCTGAGGATAATAAAGATTTTAGCGTCTTAAATCAAAAAGTAAAAATTAAAAAGTAAAAAGTAAAAAGTAAAAATTGAAGCCTCCATTTTTTAATTTTTAATTTTTACTTTTTAATTTAATGAACAATCAACATAATAAATCATGTCAAGAAACATCGACAAATACATTTACGGACAGATGGACAAGCAGGCCGGGCTGGAACATACGTTTCACCGGACCAAGATTGTAGCGACCGTCGGTCCGGCCTGCGACACATACGATAAGCTGCTTTCCCTTGTCCGGGCGGGGGTAAATGTATTCAGGTTGAATTTCTCCCATGGAAGTCATGAGGACAAAACAAAGATCATTCAACACATACGAAAGATCAATACCGATGAACCATTCAATATTGCTATCCTGGGCGATCTTCAGGGACCGAAGCTCAGGGTTGGTGAAATTGAAGGCGGAAGCATGCAGGTAAGTGAAGGCGAGATGCTCACGTTCACGAATACGAAACTGGTCGGTAATAAGGATCGGATCTATGTTTCTTATCCCAATCTTCATCTCGACGTGAAAATCGGCAACACGATAATGATTGATGATGGTAAGCTCGAGGTGAAAGTTGTAAGCATAGAACCGAATAATGATGTGAAGGTGCAAGTGACCCTGGGCGGCATCATTTCTTCCAAGAAGGGCGTCAACCTGCCGGATACGAAAATCTCGCTTCCGGCAATTACAGAAAAAGATGAAAAGGATCTTGAGTTTATTATTGAACAGCAACTTGACTGGGTAGCGCTTTCTTTTGTGAGAAAGGTGGATGATATCGTAGGGCTTCGGGAGAAACTCAACAAGAAAAAGAGCAAGACCAAGATCATTGCAAAAATAGAAATGCCGGAAGCGCTTACGAACCTGCGCGAGATCATCCTGGAATCAGATGGTATCATGGTTGCGAGAGGTGATCTGGGCGTGGAACTTCCGGTAGAGCAGGTTCCGCTTATCCAGAAACAGATCATCCGGAAGTCCATTCACCGTGCAAAACCGGTCATCGTTGCGACGCAGATGATGGAAAGTATGATCGACAGGACCAAACCTAACCGCAGCGAGATCACTGATGTTGCTAATGCTGTGCTCGAAGGGGCAGATGCTGTCATGCTCAGCGCAGAAACTGCTACAGGAAACTATCCTACCCTGGTCGTTGAAACTATGCGCAAGATTATCATGGAAGTGGAAAGAACCGATTACAATTATAACCGGGAAGATGAACTGGCGCCACAACCACATTCTCCTTCTTTTCTTAGCGATGCCATTTGCTACAATGCCTGCAAATTGGCAAAAGATACGCATGCTGATGCCCTGATCGGCATGACGCAAGGTGGATATACAGGATTTATGTTGTCCAGCTACCGGCCTAAATCCCCGCTATATATTTTTTCCAAAGAAAAAACCCTGATCAATCAACTGAGCCTCAGCTGGGGTGTTCGTGCTTTTCATTATGCCGAAGAAGAAAGCATTGATGACATCATCGGAGATCTGACTGAAATTCTCAAACAAAGGGGATTCATAAAAAAAGGGGATGTGATTATAAATACCGGCAGTCTTCCGGTGAACCTGCATTTACCCACTAACCTCCTGAAAATTTCGAAGGTGGAGTAGGCATCGGTTCAGCCATGCAATCGAATGATCATTTTCTCAATTTCCTGGCGGTTTGCCAATATATTTTCCTGCTCTTCCTGCATGGATCGCTGAACAAAATCCATCGCGGATCTTTTACTGATGCGTGCCGAGCTGTGGAATTCCTGCGCGCCGGTCTCCCATTTCAGATCAGCGATATTTGATGCCCGAACACCCGACCCGGGCATTATAATGATCCGCCCTGCTGACTTCTTCACCAGGTCTTTTATCAGACCAGCGCCCAGGATCGCAGTTGGCTGCTGGCCCGAAGTGAGTATCCGTTCACAGCCAATATCGATTATGTCTTCAAGGGATTCAAACGGATTGCGCGTCCAGTCGAATGCTCGATGAAAGGTAACTCCCATCGGATATGCTTTTTCAACGAGGATGGCTGAATGAAACCTATCTACACGCCCGTCAGATAATAGCATGCCGATCACCACACCGTCGCATCCGGCGGATTTGCATAATTCAATATCATGCAACATGACCTCGAACTCTTCTTCTGAAAATAAAAAATCACCGCCGCGGATACGGATAATCGGATATAGTTCGATGGAGATTTTCTTTCTTACTACCCTGACCAGCCCCAACGGCGGTGTTGTTCCTCCGCCCGTCGGGTCAGCGCAGAGTTCAACTCTGTCAGCACCTGTATCTGCTGCTATCAGGGCCGATTCCAGGTTGAAACAACAGATTTCCAATGAAGTTTTATCCATGATCAAAACCAGCTTTCCGATTCATAAATTTTGTCTTCTGTGCCGGTGCGCACGGCATAAGTAAATCCTTTCTGTATGCAGAATGCGCCATAGCTGCCGTCATTCCTCAGGGCTAAAAACCCGACCTGCAAACCCTTTGCTTTTTCCGGATCTCTTTTTACAATCCTTTCAACTGCTTTTTTGCAGGCTTCACCAGGAGCTGCTCCCTGTCGCATGAATTCCACGACGAGATGGGATCCGGTAATGCGGATCACTTCCTCTCCCACGCCGGTGGACGTAGCTGACCCAACTTCATTATCTACAAACAACCCTGCTCCAATAACAGGAGAATCTCCTACCCTGCCATGCATTTTATATGCAAGCCCGCTGGTGGTGCAGGCACCACTCATATTCCCGGACGAATCCAGCGCGAGCATGCCAATCGTATCATGATTAAATGGGCCGCCGGGCACGGTGACCGCATTTAATGAAGCGCTGCTTTTATTTTCTATGTTGATCACCGGTTGGTAGTTAGATGTTTTAAGCCAGTCCTTCCACATTTTTTCACTTTCCGGTGTAAGCAGGTTTTCCTTTTTAAATCCATTTGCCAGTGCAAACTGCAAAGCGCCTTCGCCCACAAGGATGATATGCGGTGTTTTTTCCATGACCATGCGGGCTACGGAAATAGGATGCACAATATGTTCCAGGCACATGACCGATCCGCAATTGCTTTTTTCATCCATTATGCATGCATCAAGCGTAACATGGCCGTCGCGGTCGGGTAGTCCGCCGTATCCAACAAAATGGTTGTTGGGGTCTGCTTCAGGAATTTTCACGCCGGCTTCCACGGCGTCAAGCGCACGGCCCTGCTTAATCAGCACTTCCCAGGCGCCCGCATTGGCTGCTTTTCCGAAATCCCAGGTTGATATAACAATGGGTTTGGTGGAACTGTGTGTTTTTGGAGTAAACAGCAGATGGCCTTTCATCATCCAGCCGGTGGAAGCAAGCAGGGAGGAATGTAAAAATTTGCGTCGGTTGAACATGGGTTTTATTTATTTCTCAATTTAAGCCAATTGAAAATTAAAAATTAAAAATTAAAAAATGGAGTCTTTATAGCTTCAAGATACACTATCATCATCCATTTTTTAATTTTTAAGACCACCATATCGCGCTGTTAATTCATATATTTAATCAATAAATAGGCCCTCATGAGATTATTTTTTCTTGCCGGATTTTTTTTAACTGCCAGCCTTGCTTTCGGTCAGAACGAAGGCCAGGATAGCGCCTGGTTCCGTGAAAATTACTATAAGATGGAACGCAGCATTACCATGCGCGACGGCGTAAAATTATTTACTGCCATATATATTCCGATAGACAGCACAGAAAAGCATCCTATACTGATGGAAAGGACGCCTTATTCCTGCGCTCCGTACGGGGAAGATCAATTTGCCAAACTATGGTCAGGCTATGCCCGGTATTATTTACGCGAAGGATACATCATGGTGTTCCAGGATGTGCGCGGGCGGTGGATGAGCGAAGGAAAATTTGTCGATGTCCGCCCCTTCATCAGGGAGAAAAAATCAAATGCAGACACAGACGAGTCGAGCGATGCATACGATGCCATTGACTGGCTCATCAAAAACGTTCCGGGCAATAATGGAAATGTCGGTGTAAAAGGCGTTTCTTATCCAGGATTTTATGCCGGCATGGCTGCAGCTTCAGGGCATCCGGCTTTGAAAGCGGTTAGCCCGCAGGCTCCCGTTACGGATTGGTTCAGGGGCGACGACTTTCATCACAAGGGTGTTTTCTTTTACATGGATGCATTTGATTTTTATGTAGCAGGTGGTTTCGGCCGGCCTCATCCGCTGCCCCGAAAAACAGAGACAGCGATGCCTGACATTTACAATAGCAAAGACAACTATGCTTTTTACCTTCGGCAGGGGGCAGACAAAAATTTGCTGAAATTTACCGGCGACAGCATTGCATTTTTCCGGGAGCTGTACCAGCATCCGAATGAAGACGCCTGGTGGAAAGCCCGGAACGCCAGGGTTGCACAGTACAATATCCGGCCGGCAATCCTGGTGACCGGCGGATTGTTTGATGCAGAAGACTGCTATGGTGCCTGGAATCTTTATAAGGCCATCCGGACGCAAAGTCCGGAGACCAATGCCCACCTCGTTATCGGACCATGGTATCATGGCCAATGGGGCTCCGGCGATGGTTCGCATCTTGGGAATATTTTTTTTGGAAGCAATACGGCGATCTGGTATCAGAATGAAATTGAAATCCCCTTTTTCAATCATTTTCTCAAGGGGAAAAACGATCCCGCTCTCGCAAGGGCAACGATATTCTTTTCCGGAGAAAATGAATGGAGAACCTTCGATAATTGGCCAACGGAAAAAGCAAAAAATGAAAATCTTTATCTGGAACAAAATGGTGGCTTATCCTGGAGCGCGCCTTCAGCCGCAACCGGATATGATGAATACATCAGCGATCCTGCCCATCCGGTGCCGTATACAGATGCGGTTCATTTTAACAGGACAAGGGAATATATGACAGATGACCAGCGTTTTGCCCACCGCAGGCCCGACGTCCTGACCTATCAAACGACCATTCTGGAAGAAGATCTTACGATTGGAGGGCCGGTTACAGTTGATTTGCGGACCAGCATAAGTACCACCGACGCAGATTTTGTAGTGAAAGTAATTGATGTATTTCCTGATACGCTTTCCTACCAGCGGATTGATATTTATGCCGCCAGGGAAGCAGAGAGAATCTATCCCATGGGCGGATATGAAATGCTCGTAAGAGGTGAAATCTTCCGCGGCAAATTCAGGAACAGCTTTGAGAAGCCTGAACCATTCCGTCCCGGTCACGTGGAATCTGTTCGATTTGAGCTGCCCGACATTGCCCACACGTTCAAAAAAGGTCACCGGCTCATGATCCAGATACAAAGCAGCTGGTTTCCGCTGGGTGACCGCAATCCTCAGAAATTTACCGATATCTATACCTGTTCGGATGCAGATTTTCAAAAAGCAGGAATCCGCATTTATCATGATAAGGATCATCCGTCCTTCATTGGATTGCCTGTTATAAAATAATTGACAAAAGCCTGATCCCGGCTGCCCCTCGCTCATATGGTCCAACTGGCCATTTATTCAAAGATTTGATCCAGAGAACCTTGCGAAAAATCTTTCAAACTTTGAATGATGAAATTTATTTTGTATATTAATTGCCGCAGGCTAATGAATGTTAAAACCTTCATTCATGGAATCCGCAAGTAAACAACCCTCTCCACTGGAGCTATGGCTGAAAGACGTCCAGTCTTACTTATACAAAATGACCGGACCGATAATGGACCGTGCCAACTTCGGTTTCAACCGGACGAATTATACCTACAGGAGAAAAAACAAGAAGAGTGTAGATGAACTCTCTATTATTTTTCTGAGCCAGTTTCCTGTAAACTATCGTGTAAGCTTTGTGCTTGAAATCTGGCATCCCCAGATCCGCCACATAAAAGAGTCCTTCATGAGTGATATACTTCAGAAGGAATCGAATCTTTGCAGCATCGTGTTACACCTCAAGGATTTTCCTTCGAATGATCCGCAAAATGAAGTGCTCAGGGATTATGCTATTTACAACCACCGTGACCTGTTCATGGTCGGGGACTGGCTGGCACAAACGCTCCAATATGAGCTTATTCCCATATGCGATCAGATGAGTTCCATTGCACATATGGACAGCTTTTTTGAAGCCAAACCGAATTGGTCTTTAAATACACATAGCGGCGGAAACGTTTGCACTGACCTTATCGTGGCTAAACTCAGCCAGCGAAGGAATTTCGAAGAACGGTATTTACAGCTTATGCAGGGCATTCAGGACAAAATAAAACTTCAGCTGATGTCTCCTGAAAGCAGGCAATTACTCTCTCTTTGTTACGATGCCTTAAGAAATTAAAAAGTAAAAATTAAAAAGAAGAACCTTTTCTTACTTTTTAATTTTTAATTTCCTCTCCTTTTCACCAATTACCGAGTATTTTCGCAGCAGGATTTTTTGTTAAAACTGCGCATACATGAAAATGGTAGATTCATTTGAAAAAATTCCGCTGGAGATTTTTCCTTACGCGGAGGAAGGATCTGTATTTGTTGCCCGGGAAATTGCGGCCCTCATACGACAAAAACAGGCGCATGGCGAATCCTGCATACTCGGTCTCTCTACGGGATCCTCGCCGCTCAAACTTTATGCCGAGCTCGTCCGAATGCACAGAGAAGAAGGCCTGAGCTTCAGGAATGTAACCTCATTCAATCTGGATGAATATTATCCGATCGACCGGGATGCATCCCAGAGTTATTACCACTTCATGCGCAAAAATCTTTTTGATCATATAGATATCGATCCTGCCAATTGCCATGTTCCGGATGGTCAACTGCCCAAAGAGGCCATGAAAAAATATTGTGCGGAATATGAGCGGTCGATTGATGCTGCGGGAGGAATTGATCTTCAGATCCTGGGTATTGGAATAAATGGACATATCGGCTTCAACGAGCCGGGTTCGAGCCTTTTTTCCAAAACCCGTATAACTCCATTAGAAAATTCAACGCGTCTATCCAATGCAGGAGATTTTCCCAGTATCAGGAATGTGCCGAGGCTTTCTGTAACCATGGGTATCAGTACGATATTAAAGAGTAAGCGGATCATCCTGATGGCCTGGGGCTATTCGAAGGCTCCCGTGATTCAAAAGTCAGTCGAAGGTTCATCCACGGAAGAAGTTCCGGCATCGCTGCTTCAACAACATGATGAAACCTTGTTTGTCACTGACCAGGCCGCAGCTTCCCTTCTGACACGATTCACCTCTCCATGGCTGATGGGTGACTGCGAATGGACAAAGGAATTTATCCGCAAGGCTGTGGTGAATACCGCACTCAGGCTGGAAAAGCCGATTTTGAGTTTGACTGACAAAGATTATAATGACCATGGACTGAGTGACCTGCTTGCAGTTAAGGGGGATGCTTATGAAATCAACCTGGAAGTCTTTTATATGGTGCGGGACAGCATCACGGGCTGGCCAGGTGGCAAAAATCAACCCCTGCCGAACCCACCGGAAAGGATGTCGCCATATCCTAAAAGATGTCTGATCTTTTCACCGCATCCCGATGACGATATCATATCCATGGGAGGAACTTTTATGCGCTTGCACGATCAGGGGCATGAAGTGCACGTGGGATATCAAACCTCGGGGAATATTGCTGTTACCGATGAGTTTGTGACTCGTTTTGTTGATTTTGCGGTAGGATTTGAGTCCCTTTCAGGAATTGACAATAAGCGTTCCCTGCAGATTCTCAAAGATGCCAAAAGCTATCTGAAAGACAAAAAAAGCTCAGGCGTGGATTCTGCAGAAATCCGGGCAATTAAAGGGCTGATACGGCGTACGGAGGCCAGCGCTACCTGTCGTTATGTAGGAATAAAAGAAGAAGGTATCCATTTTCTTAACCTGCCTTTTTACGAAACAGGCACGATAGAGAAAAAGCCGATGAGTGAAGAAGACATAAGAATTACCATTGACCTGTTGAAGAAAATAAAGCCACATCAGGTTTATTGTGCAGGGGACCTGGCTGATCCCCATGGAACGCATAAAGTGTGCCTGGATATTGTTTTTGAATCTCTGCGGAGGCTCAAAGCGGCAGGCGAGTCCTGGATAAAGGACTGCTGGGTCTGGTTATATAAAGGCGCCTGGCAGGAATGGGATGTCAGTGAAATCGAAATGGCTATACCTATGAGTCCGGACCAGGTGTTGAAAAAGAGGTTTGGTATTTTCATTCATCAGTCGCAGAAAGATATGGTTCCTTTTCAGGGTGCCGACAGCCGCGAATTCTGGCAAAGGGCCGAGGACAGGAATGCCAATACGGCCAGTCTTTATGCTCAGCTGGGGCTCACAAAGTATGCAGCGATGGAGGCATTTGTGAGATGGCATTATTAAAAGGTTGACGGCTGACTTATAAGGTTGATGCTTGATAGTTGATGGTTGATGGATTTCACGTGTGAATTCCCGCCTTGGATCCATCAACCATCAACTATCAACGAACAAAATTCAAAGTGGTAAAACCTAATAGTTGGCGATTAGCCTGGCAACAACGTTCTTACAGAATAAAGTGCTTAACCGGGCTGGCGGTCCTGCTGGCAATCCTGGTTTATTTCCCATTTTTCTTTGATACTATTCAGGGCCGGAATGGAGCAGTTCTTTCTGATATCATTTTGGAGAGGCTGGGTCCGCGCAATATGTCCCTCCCCGTATTCATGATTATTTGGGCGAGCACTCTCCTGATTATTTTTCGTCTGGGAACGGACGCTGACCTCTTTTTAGTGGTCATTTGGGGATATAACCTGCTTACAATTGCAAGAATGACCTGCATTGCTTTGATCTCACTTAATCCGCCCGCGGGCCTGATTCCACTGGCTGATCCGCTCACGAATCTGTTTTATGGATCAAGGTATATTACGCATGACCTCTTTTTCTCCGGCCATACGGCTTCTGTTTGTCTGATTTTCTTTTGCCTGAAAGGCAGGATAGATAAATATCTGACGGGTTTGGGGACTATTCTTATCGGATTATTATTGCTGGTGCAGCATGTTCACTATACCATTGATGTGCTGGCAGCCCCTGTATTTACCTACGCAGCATGGCTATGCGCAAGGCTTTTAACCAGGAAAGAACGGAGGCTTTTAACTGGCAATTAACTGCTAATACGCAGGTGTTATCTCTTTCCCTGGAATACGAATGAATCCGTTCCTACGTTTATCCCGGGAGTTTAAAACGTATAGCTACATGCGCAAATTATCGGGAAATCGACCCATTTTAGATGTTCGAAACATGTCTTATTTCATTATTTTTGGAAATAATAGAAATTTCATAATTATTTTAAGTTAATTTCATCCTGTCCAATTCAAGGGTTTTTAAGCAGTTGTATGGAATGCTAAAGACTTAAACGCTACCATGATATGAAAAAATTACTATGCCCTGATTTCGTTTTAGGAGATAAAGTGACCCGGGAGCAAGCAACCTTTTTTGATAAAAATGGGGTGATTGTATTCCGCAATGTGCTTAAGCCCGAGACCGTTGAGTTTTTTATTCAGGAAATCAACAGGATTGAAAAAAAACTGCTTGAAGAAGGCAAAGAGAAGATTAACGGAGTCCCTTTGAAATTTGGTAAAGATCACAACGGTAATAAGATCATTCAGCGTTTATGCTTTCTGTCACTTTTCAGCCCCACATTTCACGAATTCCTGAATGACCCCAGGCTGCAGGCACTGCTGGTATTACTTCAGCCATATGAGGGCCGAATTGCCGAAAATGAGAAGGACGGTTTGATACTGAATCATTATGTTCGAACCCCCGAAAGCAATTTTTCACAGATGGGCTGGCATACAGACAGTCCGAGGGACCTCTTTCTTGGCCATAAGATCATGCCGATGTTAAATGTGGGCATTCACCTGGATCCCTGCCCATTTGAGAATGGCGGACTGCGCGTTCTGCCCGGTACCCATAAGCAGGGCGTGTTGCGCATGCTCTTCAAAAAGAAATATTTTATTGACAATAACCCTGACGCAAGAGAATTTGGGTTCGACATTAATCCTGGCGATCTTACCGTACATGACGGGCGCATCTGGCACCGGGCGCAACAATCCCCCCATCTCGGAGAAGCCAGCAGGAGAAGAGTCATGTATGTTCCCATTATTACCGGCAAATACATGCCAAAGGATGAAAACAGCAAAACTCCTTTTTATCATCGTTTTGCTTCCAAGGTCCAGAACTAACTGCCGATTGATCCATTCATAAATTGTCTTCAAATGCCTTTTGCCCTGATCACGGGTGCCAGCAAAGGAATCGGAAAATCCATTGCCCGGGCACTGGCCTCGCGTGGTTATGATCTTTTACTGGTGGCCCGTTCAGAAGATCTGCTGAGAACCGTTTCTGAAGAGATTTCAACCGGCTCGGGCATCACCTGTCATTACCTGGCTATTGACCTCGCAGGGGAACAGGGCCCTTCCTCGGTTTACGCATGGTGCCAGAGCAATCATTTTCCTGTGAGTATTCTGGTGAACAACGCCGGATACGGTTTGAGCGGGGCTTTCGAAAAATATTCTGCCGGGGCTCATTCAGAAATGTTACACCTGAATATTATTACCCTGGTTTCGCTCACGCGTCTTTTTCTTCCGGAACTCAAAAAGCAACCTGCTTCCTATATACTGAACATCGCAAGTTCGGCTGCATACCAGGCCGTGCCTTTTCTATCAGCTTATGCGGCGTCCAAAGCCTTTGTATTGAACTTCAGCCGCGGACTATTCCATGAACTGAAAGGAACAGGCGTATCGGTAACCTGTGTTTGTCCAGGACCGACAGACACGCATTTTATTGATCGCGCAAACATTGGGGAAAAAGGCCAGAAAGCGGCTGCGCGATTTAATATGTCCCCGGAAACTGTTGCTCATATTGCAATCGACAGCCTTTTTAAACGGAGAGCAGAAGTCATTACCGGCGGAATAAACAAATTAACGGCCTTCTTTATTTGGCTTCTTCCCAAGCGCCTGGTTGAAAGTGTTGCAAAAAAGCTGTATGATTGACAGGAATGGATAGTGCTGAAAGCTTGAAAGAGGAGTCTGAGGGAATGTGGTAATCTGTATCAAAAACTCTTTTGATGAAATTGAAATATAGCCTCTGCGCCTTATATTTTTTGATTTCTGTTTGCGGTCGTGCCCAGCCAACCCGGAAATACATCATGACAGGTGCCGATCAAACCGGCAACTATTTTCCCTTGCTAAGAGGAAAACATGTGGCGCTCGTGGCCAATCCCACTTCTGAGATCTCAGGAACACCTACGGTGGACAGCCTCCTTCATGCGGGAATACAGGTTATAAAGGTTTTTGGCCCGGAGCATGGTTTCCGGGGTAAAGCCAGCAATGGTGCTTTGGTTTCAGACAGCCGGGATCCGGAAACAGGAATTCCTGTCATTTCCCTGTATGGCCACAAATCAAAACCTTCCCGGGAAGATCTGCAGGATGTAGACATTGTTGTTTTTGATATCCAGGATGTCGGTGCCAGGTTCTATACCTATATCATAACCTTACAGCAGGTAATGCAATCCTGCGCCGAAAATCATAAACTGCTAATGATACTTGACCGGCCTGATCCGAATGGATTCTATGTTGACGGGCCGGTACTTGAAGATTCGTTGCGTTCAGGAGTGGGATTGCAACCCATTCCCATCGTGTATGGAATGACCGTCGGTGAACTGGCGCAGATGATTAATGGAGAAGGCTGGCTGAAAGGGCATGTTCACTGCATGCTCCGGATTATCCGATTGGCCAATTACACGCATAATTCAAATTATATTTTACCCGTCGTCCCCTCTCCAAACCTTAATTCGCAGCAATCGATTTTTTTATATCCCAGTTTGTGTTTGTTTGAAGGAACAGTTATTAGTCAGGGAAGGGGAACACTTTTTCCCTTTACCGTTTTGGGATCTCCGGCGCTTAAAGGGAAATACAGTTTTTCATTCAAACCAGAAAGCATACCCGGAATGAGCGAAAGTCCGCTGCACCGGGATTCCCTTTGCTACGGGATTGATCTCAGAAATTATGATCCGGATAATTTTCGCAAAACGAGGCAACTGAACCTGCACTGGCTTATAGAATTGTACCGTGCTTATCCTGAGAAGGAAAAGTTTTTCGACGCGACCCAAAGCAAACAGATCGGGAATTTTGATAAACTGGCGGGTGTGGTCTCCCTGCGAAAACAAATCATCGCCGGCAATCCGGAATCTGCGATCAGGAAAAGCTGGGAGCCTGCACTATCGGAGTTCAAAAAGAAAAGGAAAAAGTATTTGATGTATAAGTAAAAATTAATAAAAGATATGCTCAAATGGTCTGACCGAAACTGTTACAGAAAGCACCCCGTCCCATCCTCCGGGTATTCAATATTATGATCTATATCCTTTTTTGCTGGGTTTATATTACTGCCATCAGTTATGTTATCGGCAGTTTTATTCACTCGGGGATCAACAGGTTTACCGGATCGAAAGATCAGGATATTTCCAACTTTCCTCTGGTTTGTATAAGTGGAATGTTGGCCACTATTTTTATTTCCACTCTTCTTTGTCTTTTCATACCGCTTGCTGCCATTGCAGGCAGTATATTGTTATTCATCGCGGTCCTTTTTGCTTTTATTAATAGGAAAAATTTGGGCCGCCAGTGGAAAACGACCAAATCGGATTTAAGAAACGCGCCAATCGTTTTGTGGATTCTTTTCCTGATTTTCCTAATTGTCTTTTGCAATATCAGTTCCCAGCCATCTTCCCATCATGACGACGGTTTATATTATTCCACTTCCATCAAGTGGCTGCAGGAATACGGAACGGTCAGAGGCTTAGCGAATCTCAATTCACGGATTGGTTTCAACAGCAGTTGGCTCATCCTGCAGGCCATGTATGGATTTGCGTTTTTGAAATTGGGATTATTTAACGACCTGAACGGCTTGTTGTTTTTGTATGTCCTGGTCTATGCTATGGGCGGTATGATAAAATTGATGCGGGGGGATCGATCCTTACCTGTGATCATGCGTTCCATATTCATTCTTCCTGCGCTTGCTTTTTATCGCGGAACGGCCAGCGACTGGATGATGTTTAATTTCAATTTTATTGAATCATGTACGGCGGATCTGCCTGTTTGTCTCCTGATCTGGATCATATTTATTTTATTTCTCGGATCTGCGAAGGATCCTTCAAAAAAAATGCTGGTTGTATTTTACAGCTTTTTGGCTGTAACAATCAAGCTTTCAGCGATTCCGGTTTTAATATTGCCGGTATTTTTGGCATTGCAGTCAGGAAAATTAAAACCGATCCCGTATTCGGTAGGGATTGGCTTGCTGCTACTGATGCCCTGGATCGCACGGAATGTATTTTTATCCGGCTATGTCCTCTATCCTTTTCCCGCACTTGATCTGTTCCCTGTCGCCTGGAAAATGCCATCCCGGTTTGTAAAATTTCAGGTATCAGCCATCATGGTGATGGCTGCAGATCCTACGCAACCTTACGGCCAGCCCTTTGTTGAAACCCTGATACAATGGTTTCCAAAATGGTTTCCTCAACAAACCATATTTCAGAAGGTCTTTTTCCTGGGTGCGGTGGCGACAACTTTTGCATTTGCGATTTTGAGCATCACAATAGCGTTCAGAAACGGAATCCGGGCATTTGGTAAATATCTTTTCCAGATTATTTTAGTCATTACAGCGATTTGTGGAATATGTCTCTGGTTACTGAAAGCGCCGGATTTCAGATTCGGGTACGGATTTATGAGTATCTATTGTATTTTGATTCTGTCGATTGCGCTTAAATATTTTCTTGTAAAGAATGCCTGGGTCCTGGGTTGGTTTGTCGCAATCTTTATGGCGGCCATCGGGTTATTTTATTACGCGCGTGAATGGATTTTTGCCAACAAATTATTATTAAAGCCCCCTCTTCCATACCGGATGCCGGAAGAAATGGCTGAAGGTCATTTTCCGGATGGAACGATTGTATACCTAGTTAAACACGACGATTCATGGAATGCTCCGCTTCCGGTGGCAAATGAGAATGAATACAATGAATTCAGGCCCATAAAGATCGGCGCATCCATTAAGCAAGGATTTTACTGCGGAAGATCAGGACCCTGAGTTGGGAGTGTAATTTTTTTTTAATGACCGAACCCTTATCCGAAACAACTGTTGAACAGGTATTCATTAAATTAATAATTTCGATACTATGACAAGGACAAAAGGATATGCAGCCCGTGAAGCTAACGGGCAATTAAGCCCCTGGAGTTTTGACCGGCGTGAGCCAGGTCCAAGAGATGTACAATTCGATATTTTATATTGCGGAGTATGCCATTCTGATCTTCATCAGATAAAAAACGAGTGGGGCAATTCTTCATTTCCAATGGTGCCTGGTCATGAACTCGTGGGGCGGGTGACTAAAACAGGAACTAAGGTCAGCAAGTTCAAACCAGGCGATCTGGCTGCCGTTGGCTGCCTTGTGGATTCCTGTCGTCATTGTGATAATTGTGTAGAAGGATTGGAGCAGTATTGCCAGAATGGGAATTCACAGACTTACAACAGCATGGAGCAGGACAAAAAAACGCCAACTTATGGAGGATATTCCAAACTGATGGTAGCCCATGAAGATTTTGTATTTCGCATTTCAGACAAACTCCCGCTGGAGGCTGTTGCGCCTTTGTTGTGTGCAGGTATTACCACCTATTCACCACTCAGACACTGGCAGGTTGGGAATGGCCATAAAATTGGCATATTGGGCCTTGGAGGTCTTGGTCATATGGCGGTAAAATTTGCCTCTGCATTTGGAGCGGAGGTGACCATGCTCAGCAGTTCTCCATCAAAAGAGACAGACTCGAGACGACTGGGGGCACATAAATTCCTGCTGACGAAGGATCCGGAACAATTGAAAAGTGCGCAAGGTTATTTTAATTTTATAATCGACACGGTTTCGGCACCGCATGATCACAATGTTTTCCTCGGGCTTTTACGGACCAATGGTGTACATATCTGCCTTGGAGCTCCTCCGAAGCCTACTGAGATTTCTGGATTCAATTTGATTGGCGGCCGGAAAAGCATTGCCGGATCGCTGATTGGCGGATTGCCTGAAACCCAGGAAATGCTGGATTATTGTGCAGCTCAAAGCATTGTATCCGATGTGGAAGTGATTGATATAAAATATATCCATACCGCCTACGATAGAATGCTAAAGGGCGATGTTCGTTACCGTTTTGTAATTGATATGGCTAGTTTATAATGTGTGAAGCTGAAACCCAAAGGCGAACACAATCGTAATTCGGCGCCGGAGAAAGCGGGATACTGATTAAATCCGATTATACATATACGAAGAAAAGAAAACTATTGGGTAATTTTTTCATGAATAATATAGGAGATAAGGATGAATTACAAATTGAAAATACCTCCCAGACCAAAGAGATTTGATTTACTGATATCCAGGGTTTTCATATAGGAAAATCGGATCTCTATATTTTTGGACCGCCTGCCCACACCGATGCGGAAGCCCATGTTGGCCACCGGACCGAAACCGGCTACTTTATAGGAAAAATCATTCCCAAAAAGATCACTTGCCCGGTTAGAACTTGCGTGGTACCCAAAACCACCGCCGGCAAAGAAGCCGAACCTGCTTTCCGTTTCCTTACTGGACCCTGCTCCAACATTGAAATTGAATATGAGCGGCGCGTCCAGCATTAATCCGAGATTACCGCTTTCTCCTCCATAGCTTGAATAGGAGTAAGAGGCTGAAACGCCTGCGCTGAGTGGAATACCTACTGAAAGGGAGGTATTTCCCGTTTCCAGGAAACTTACCCTGGGGGAATAGGTAAATCCGCCGGTTACAGACGTACTATATCCCGGAGATGCCTGGATGAATGTGACAATTCCGACACCATGCATAAAGGTTTGAGAAAAAGTGAACTGGGATAATAAGACAGCAAGGATTGCAACAAGGAGGTTTTTCATAACAGGCTGAGATTTAGGGTTGAAATGAAAATTTGAAAACGGGGATCACTGGGGTTTATTGTCTGCTAAGGGTTTACCCCTGTTCGTCGTTTTTGCCGAGAGCGCGCTCAATATTTTTATCCGGGATGATCCAGCAAATGGCAACAACTACAAAAAGCAATCCGGAGAACATTGTGCTATAGTAAGCCAGGGGTATGGCCAGGGAATAACATATTACGGAGAAAACCCCCTTGCGCATAACCTGTTCAAAAGCGCGCTTCAGCTTTGCATTGTTGCGGTTTACCCGCTGAATGCAAATCTGAAGAATGGTAAAAGCAAGTCCGCACATGACCAGCAGGCCTGCATACAATATGACCGAATTCCTTGCAAAATGATTCTCTCCCATCCAGCCGGTAACAATAGGAACCATCGATAACCAGAAGAGCAAATTAAGATTCGCCCAAATTATTCCGGCATTGATATTTTGAAAAGTGTGAAACAGGTGATGGTGATTTCCCCAATAAATGCCAACGAATACAAAACTCAGCGCATAGCTTAGGAAATAGGGATATACTTCCTTTAGTGCACTCCATTCAGCATTTTGCGGAATTTTGATTTCCAGGACCATGATGGTGATGATAATCGCCAGCACCCCGTCACTAAATGTTTCCAGCCTTGTTTTGTTCATGAAGTTGGTATTGGTCGCACAGCCCGGGACTACCAAAAATGCCGATTATCTTTCAATTTCTGCATAAAATGCCTAAAAGAAGCACGTTAAAATTTCTCCAGATAATCTATTTTTACGTTTCTGCAAAACCCAAAACAGCTATATATACAATGAAACGATTGCTTCTTGCCGCTTCGGTCCTTTTGATTCTTCAACAGAGCTTTGCCCAGATCAATAATCCATCATATCAGCCAAAGGTGGAGGCGCTGCTTAAACAAATGACCCTGGATGAAAAGATCGGGCAGATGACCCAGGTCACATTAGGGCTGGTCACGAAAGGAGGTGGTGGTAATGAAGATGGTGTGCTTGACCCGGATGCGCTCAAAAAAGCAGTTCTGGATTATAAAGTAGGTTCTATTCTCAATACAACGGTGCATGCTTTCTCCGTCCAGACCTGGCGTCAGATCCAGACCACCATACAGGATGAAGCAAAAAAAAGCAGGCTAAAAATCCCCGTAATCTATGGATTGGATGGAATTCACGGCCAGACCTACACGCTAAATTCAACGCTTTTCCCTCAAAGCATTGGTATGGCTGCCACGCGTGATCCCGAACTCGTTAGCCAAGCTGCGGGCACTACCGCAAGAGAACTGCGCGCGTCTGGCGTTCGATGGAATTTTGCGCCTGTATTGGATTGTGGGCGTCAACCGCTCTGGTCAAGATTCCCTGAAACTTATGGTGAGGATGTTTTTATCGGCAAGACCATGGGTTCTGCTGCGATCCGCGCTTACCAGGGAGATGGTTTGGCCAATCCTACGGCCGTTGCAGCCTGCATGAAACACTATCTGGGTTATTCAGACCCGAGAACGGGTAAGGACAGGACTCCTGCATATCTGCCTGAAATCGAAATGCGCGAGTATTATTTGCCTCAGTTCAGGGAAGCAATAAAAGCAGGGGCTTCCACCATCATGATCAATTCCGGAGAGATAAATGGAACTCCTGTTCACGCCAGCCACTATCTGCTCACCGATGTACTTCGTAAGGAACTTGGATTTCAGGGGGTGATTGTAAGTGACTGGGAAGACATCATCCGTCTTCACACACGCCATCTCGTTGCTGCCACGCCCAGGCAGGCCGTGGTGCTCGCAGTGAACGCAGGCGTTGACATGAGCATGGTACCTACTGACTATTCATTTTTTGATTTGTTAAAGGAGGCTGTTGAAAAAAAGGAAGTTTCCATGAGTCGCATCGATGAAGCAGTCCGCAGAATACTTACACTTAAATATGCGCTGGGATTATTCGATAATCCCTATCCGGAAAAAGGGACTGAATCCAATTTCGGAAGACCCGAATACCAGTCACTGGCCCTGGATGCGGCCCATGAGGCCATGACCCTTTTAAAAAATCAGGATCATATTCTTCCAATTTCCAAAGACAAAAAAATTCTTGTTGCCGGTCCGGCCGCGCAAAGTATATCTGCTCTCAATGGATGCTGGTCCTATACCTGGCAGGGCAAAGATGAAAAATGGTATCCGGAAGACAGCAAGACCATTGTGCAGGCGCTGGAGGGAAAATTTAAACCCGGACAGGTTATTGTTGCCGGGAGTAAGGGATTTGAAAATCCTGATAATTTTGACACCGCAAAACTAAAAGAAGCAGCAGCGAACGTGGATGCAATAATCCTGTGCCTTGGAGAGGATGCGTATGCGGAGAGTCCTGGTAATATCCGCGACCTCGTACTCCCGGAAAATCAGCTGGCCCTCGCCAGGGCCGCAGCCAACACCGGGAAGCCCGTAATATTGGTTCTTTCGGAAGGCAGGCCGAGACTCATTACTTCCATCGAACCATCTATGCAGGGAATACTGATGGCTTACTGGTCCGGCAGGAAATCCGCCGAGGCCATTGCCGATGTTTTGACTGGCGATTACAATCCGGATGGACTACTGCCCTATTCTTACCCAAGAAGTATGGGGGAAATGGTTTTATACGACCGCAAACATTCGGAAGACGTAAGGGAAATTTTCAACGCCAACATGACCTGGAATGGTTATGATCCCCTGTTCCCCTTTGGATCGGGGCTAAGCTACACCCAGTTCTCGTATGGGGAAATCGGGTTAAATACCAAATTCCTGAAGGGTTCTGAAAAACTGCAGGTAAGCATTACCGTTACCAATGCCGGGACCCGGGATGGCAAGCATACCGTTGAATTGTATTCGCATCAGCATTATGCCAGTATAACGCCAAGTATGAAACGCCTCAGGGCATTTCAGAAAATTTCGCTGAAAGCCGGAGAATCAAAAACAGTGGTCTTTACGATCGACAAAAATGATCTCTCGTTTGTAAATGCTCAATTGAAAACCGTTACGGAAGCCGGGGATTTTGATTTGATGATCGGCGACAAGAAAGCGGTCTTCGGCTACCAACCCTGATTATTTATTCACTTCAAACAAGTATAAAATAATTTTTATGATTGACCCTGCAATGATAACCACAAACATAGAACTCAACGGATATCAGATAGTAAGAAGCCTGGGTATTGTCCGCGGCATTACCGTACGCTCCCGCAGTATACTTGGCAATGTGGCGGGTGGAATCCAGACTCTTTTCGGAGGCAAGATTTCCATTTATGTGGAATTATGCGAGACGACGCGTGAAGAAGCTTTTCAACACATGATACAGCACGCATTCGAAAGAGGAGCAAATGCTGTAATCAACATGCGTTACGATGCCAATGAAGTGATGAACGGCGTCACGGAAGTGCTGGCATATGGAACTGCGGTGGTGGTAGAAAAAAAGTAGAAAGGAATGTTTTACGCTTCCTGCTCCTGAATAGCTGGATTAAATTGAGGGACTGCCTCCTGAACCCATGGCGGTAAATTATTTTCCTGGACGGTCCAGACATCATCCACTGGTAAAAGGGTCAGATAATACCGGTTGCCCCGGTCGTCACTTACATCTACATGGTATACCGAACCACCGATCCCATTACTCTTTCTGAAATTGAATTCCCGCAAACGACCCTCGGCCTTGATCAACTTCGAAAACTGCACATTTTTCAAAACTGCCATAATACAAATGTAAAACCTTCCCGCATAATTTTTCCGGAAATATCCGCCCCTTGCCCAAGAGTTTATCCCCAATATCAAAACCCGGGGGAATCCTTCTGTTGGGGCCTGGCGACTCCGGCAGATATAGGAAATTTTAAAACCGGCCAATAGCGTTAAAAAACCCTGTTTTTGAAAGGAAATAGCGTTTATTGAATTCCCGGGGAATATTTCAGATCAGAAGACCCCGGATTTTATAAGCATTAACAAATGGTTTATAATCAAATTGCCGGTTGCATTTTGTCTGCTCCGATATTTTGCGAACTTTGAAAAAACCCGGTCATGTCTTCCAAATTGTCTGATCTCACCCGCGAAGAACTTGAGAAACTCATTGCAGAAAAAGAGATGAAGCCCGGATTAATATCTCAGAATCCATATATCGCCACCGGACCGGATTTTGAAATGCTGGCCAGTATGAAACCAAACGGGAGGTACGATGTCCAACTCCTCGATAAAGAACAAGTGGAGGAATTCCTGGGGCGTACGATCAGCGTTTTCAGGGAATATACAAGATCCCTGAAACATGAATAGTCAGGCCTCATTTTTTATTTCCCATCTCGAATAACAATAACTCCGGGTAACCGGAAACCGTGAAGTTTCATTGCTTCGGGTCAGGACGGACAGCCAATGGGATGGTCTTACTGCGGACCGGCCTTTCTTCTTCTCCCAATAAAACGCCCCATGGCTTTAGACTCTGCACCCGGTCAAAAACTATTTTCATAACGGCTATAACCGGAATGGATAAGAACATGCCGGAAATTCCCCAGATCATTTCGCCGATCACCACGCCCAGCACCGTAATGAGCGGATTTATTTTCACCTTGGATCCAACAATCACCGGCAACAGCACGTTGCTGTCGATCAGATGGGTTACTACCAGGGTTATGATCACCAGTATTACTTTACCCGCAACCACAGCCGTGGCAAAAGTGATCAGCGAACTCAGTAACAAAGCAGTAAAAATGCCCAGGTAAGGAATGATATTAAACAGGCCGGTGATCAACCCAAGCAATATGGCATATTTCACATCCAGGGCCCAGAATACAATACAGACAAAAGTAGAGACGATTACCATCTCGATAAATAATCCCAGAATATATTTCCGCAGGATGAATTGAACATTTTCAACTATTTCATGAACGATCAGGGAATTTTCTTCCAGAAATACGGAGATGAGAAAAGTCATGATGAGTCTCCGGTAGGTAAGAAAAAAGAAGGTATAAATAAATGTAAAGATTAAAAATAAAAGGATCGAGGAAAGGGAAAGCAATGTTGCGCCCACTACGGTAGTGCCGGAAGCCAGCACCTGGGAAGTAGCCGACTGAACATAATTCAATTGCTTATGCGCATTGATATGGTATTTGCGCGAAATCCAGTGCTGGAGATCGGAAAGGGAGCTGAAGAGCTGCTGCTTAAACTGCGGCCAGTCATCTGCCAGCGCTCCGATCTGAGCTCCGACAACATATACGATAAGAGAAATGGCTGCCAATAAAAGCAGGACCGCCAGCATGGAAGCTCCCCCCTTGGCAACCTGAATTTGTTTTCCAGGAAACTGGCGAGCGGAAGCAGCAAAATGGAAAATAAACAGGAAAAAATAATTGGACTCAGCAATTCTTTTGACAGAATAACCAGGTAACCGATTGCAATCAGGCTTACCATAACAGATGCCAGTTTATGGTAGAAAGGCAGGGAATTGAATTGAAAGCGCATAAAAAGTAAGATCTCCGGATTATGGTTAGGTAAATAAATCCTGCAATGACAGGATAAATGTAGTTTAAATTAACTTTGCCCAAATCACGGCTATGGGCATTACCGACAAACTATTCCAATTGAGAAATCAAAAGGCAACCATCAATTTGAAATCAGGGCATGACTTCTTAAAATCCAATGAGCGCCGGCCCGGTATTACGGCATTGCCAAGCGGGTTGCAGTATGAAATTTTAATTGAAGGGAAAGGGGTAAAACCAACGGCTGCAAACAAAGTCACCTGCCATTATCATGGTACTCTTATTGATGGCACTGTATTTGACAGTTCGGTTGACCGCGGCCAGCCTGCCAGTTTCCCGCTGAATATGGTCATTAAGGGCTGGACGGAGGGCCTTCAGTTAATGGCGGTCGGGAGCAAATGGCGGTTTTTTATTCCTCCCGATCTCGGCTACGGGAACAGGCAGGTGAGCGCACAGATCGGTCCGAACAGCACGCTGATCTTTGAAGTGGAACTCCTTAGCGTTAGTTGAGAACTATGAATCAGAACGATAATTTTGCCGAATGAAAAGCAGTAAAGTATTGGTCGGTATTGGCATAACCCTTGCCGCAATAGTGGTCATTCACTATATCAGAACCAGAAAGATAACAGAAAAGAAACGCATTCATATTGCCAATGAAGGTTATGAAACTGCGGAAGACGTTTTGTACCCGAACAGGAAAACGCTGGGATTTAGTTGATGGTTGATAGTTGATTGTTGATGGACTTTTTGGGTGATACCCAAATTGAATTCATCAGTACCGCAGTTGGAATCCCATTTTGGTTATTTAAATTCTTTGAGGCCTCCATCAACCATCAACTGAATTTACCTTTCCCCAAACATCACCTTATAAACAGTACTTTCTCCGCTGGAAAGATTCTTCACTTTAAGAAAGTATAAACCGGGAGCAACAGAAGCATCACGGTAATACACAATCGTACTGTTCTGGATTGATACGGGTGATCCGGTGAAGATGACCTGTCCGGCGATATTATATAGACCAACCTGAAAGCGCTGAGTTTGCGTTGACTGAATATTAATATTCAATATATTACTTACCGGGTTCGGGTACACCGAGATCTGATCTGTTGATTGAGTAATAATCTGAACTGTATTACTATAGGCAAACTTCCCATCTGCACTAACTATTTTTAGCCTGTAGAGATTGGCCCCTCTCCCAAAGTTATTATCGATAAAATTGTAGGAACCGGCCCCGGAATTCCCCTGTACAGCACCAATGAATTCAAAGTCACTGTTGTTTTCATTTTTCCTTTCCACCTGGTAGGTTGTTCCGCCTGCATCGCCCGGAGCATCCCAGAACAATTGGGAACTGGTTTCGCTTAAGGCATGGCCTTTAAGCGTCACCGCCTGCGCCAATACAATCAAGCCTCCGCACATCCCGTCAAGATGAAAATAGGAAAGCTTGGTCAAACAGCCGCTATTTACTGACATGCGGTTTACATACACTCCGGTATCGGCCGGCGTGAGAAATGGAATATTATAAGTTGGATTCGTGCCAACCAGCGTACTGTCAGTAGCATCAGCTGTTAATTTCTTGTACCAGATATATGTTGCATTTGGTACAACATCTGTTGACAGCGTAATATTCTGATAAATACAATCTGAAGTGGCGGTTACAATGGTGTTGGCCAATGGCAGAATGCTCACGTCGTTCAACGCGGCATTTCCACATGCGTCAATTGCTCTCAGCCGCACGAGAGAATACTGAACGCCGTTATTGATGCTGAAAACGGGATTTGTTTGGGGCAAAGAAATGATGCTGGGTGTTGAAGGCACGCTGCCTATCACCTGATAGGTAAACGGACCAACTCCGCCACTTACAGACGCACCAACACTAAAGCTATTATTGTCGCACTGGAAGGCTGCTGACCTGGCCAGATCGGGGAATGCATAGTCCGGAAGCGTAACGGTATCATTGATGGTGGTGATGCAACCGGTGAAGGTATACGTAATCACATATACTGCAGCGTCCAGATTACTAAATGTAAAGTTATTGCCGGACCTGAAAGAATACCCGATGGAAGTTGGCACAAAATCCTTTTGCGTGATCGAAAGGTTGACGCCCGCCAGGTTAGTGCTGGCAACCACCAGCAGGTCAGACGAGCCATTCTGCTGAATGCTGGATGGGCATTTCGGAGTAATCGTGTAAGCATGCGTCAGTGTGCTCTGCTGGGCCAGAACATTTTGGGTGGCAGGTATGCCGCAGGTTCCCGTTACAACCACTCTATACTGCTGGCCTGGCACAGCGGCCGGAATTTGCGGAATAAGAATATTATTGCTGGATGTCGTAACTGTTTTTAGCAGATTATTCAGGCTATCGAAAACATTCACGACGTAGGGTGAAAATCCGGAAGTTATATTCACTGTAAGATCACTTGCATTGAATGTGCATGAAGGCGTTGCAGTTACACTCATAATCGTTGAGCTGGGTGCCAGCGCAAAACATCTTACAATGATGGTATCCGAACAGGCATTCAGAATATCGATGCAATAAGATCCATAAACCATATTGTTAAAAACGCCGGTGGTATTCGTGTTGATAACTACTCCGGTGCTATCCCTCAGAAAGTATGTTGCTCCGTTCAAAAACAGCTGACCGGTAATGGATGCAGAAAACGTAGTACAACTCTGATTGCTGAAATTGACGGTTGGTCCTACGGAAGGAACCGGTTTAGTCACCGAAAAGTTTGATGTAAAAACTGCACCTGCACATCCGTCGGTTGTCTGGATAGAATAAGTTCCAAATCCGGTTATGTTGAATACTCCCGTATTGTTACATGCTCCAATCTGGTTGTGAAGATTATCAAAAAGACAAAAGCTGGGGTTAGTCAGGTTTTGCTGGTTGGAGATAGTTGCAGTGAATCCGGAACAACTCAGATTGCTCGTTACTTCGGGGCCGACAGAGGGAACAGGCGCGGTAACCGAAAAACATTTCGTGATGACGGTTCCGGTGCATCCGTCAGTAATTTTTATACAATAAGATCCGTATGGAACATTCGTAAATATTCCCGTGGTATTGCAAGGTATGGCCGGTATCGGATTGCCCAGGTTATCCTGGAGGCAATACTGTCCGTTATACAAATTTGCCTGACCGGTAACGGTGACCGTAAATCCCGTACATGTCTTATTACCGATTGCCGGTGCGCCTGCGGTCGGCGGAGGTTGCACAACGGTAAAGCATCTCTGGATGCTGGTGTCTGCACAGGCATCTGTCACGTTAATACAATAAGACCCGAAAGAAAGTCCATTGAATATACCTGTACTGTTGCAGGTAATCGGATTTCCCACACTATCCACCAGACAATATTGCGGTGTGGTCAGGTTTGATTGCCCTGTTACGGTCGCATTAAAGCTGGTACATGTGAATCCATTCGTCGTTACGTTGCTTGCAACAGAGCGTACACGCTTGGCGGCATTAAAATTAACCGTGAAAACGGAGCCGGTACAACCGTCCGTCACCACAATTGAATAGGAACCGTAGGGCACATTATTGAAAATACCTGTCGCATTGCAGGAACCGACGGGATTCCCGAGATTATCAAAAAGGCAAAATTGTGGGCTTTTCAGGTTTTGTTGTCCGGTTACCGTTGCTGTTACGGTCGTACAGGTAAAATTGGAAATGCTTACGGCGCCCGTAATGGCCGGGATAGGTCTTGCCTCGCTGAAACATCTGCTGATCACTGTATCAAAACAGGTATTGGTTATTTTGATGCAATAAGCGCCATAGGGCAGAGCTGTAAAAGACCCGGTTGTATTGCAGGGCTGACCGGTTACGGGATTTCCCAGATTATCAAATATGCAGTAGGTCGGGCTGGTAAGATGTTGCATTCCCGTAATCGAAACATTAAAACCTGTACATGTTAAGGATGAAACCGTCACTCCTGAAGCAACGGATGGAATGACTGCGTTTGTCCAGTTTTTGAATTGAACATTTCCACACCTGTCTTTAGCCACCAGGGTCACAGTCCTTTTCTGGCCCAGGTCATAACTGAAAGTGGAGGTTGTAAACCAGGTGGTATCACCCGGTCCGTTAACAACCCCGTATTGAAATCCATTAAAGGCTGAGCCGGAACTGTTGGTGTTTCCTTTGCTGTCCAATAAATTTATCGTTGCCTGGTAGGAAGTACAACTCACCAGCGTGACTGGCGCCGAAACGATAGACCAGGTATAATTCTGTATGCTGATATTACGGGTTTGAATACCTCCGCAGGAGTCTGTCATCTGAACGGCATATGATCCCGGGATCAGGCCGGTAAAAGTTCCGGTGGAATTTGTTGTTCCGATTCCCATCGGTGAAGGTGCAACCAGGCTGAAAGAAAACGGAGCGCGTCCACCCAGCATGGCAGCCACTGATATGACTCCGTCATTTCCATTCACGCATGTCACGTCTGTTTCTGTGATGCCAAACCTGGGATCACTGTAGGAACCGGAAATGGAGATACTGTCAATTTCATATGTACATCCTGATACGATATCCTTTACCGTCAGGTTATAAAATCCCGGAGGTAAACCAGTAATGGTGCTGGAAGAAGTAAAATCTTCGGAAACAGTCCCCGATACCTTGTAGTTATAGGTTCCTGAACCACCTGAGGCATTTACCTGAAGTGAGCCCGTTGCCGTACACCTGGATTCGGTTGAAGTATAGGTTGCCGTTAATCCGCTGCAATCCTGGGCTGCAAGGTTGTTTACCAGGCTGAACTGTAGAAAAAACAGCATGATAAACCCGGTGATAGGGTAAAGGTTTAGTTTCATGGGTCACGGTTTACTTCAGGTACTTCGAACTAAATACTGAACCTGGAAGGGTCAAAATCACCTTAAAGTTTGTCAATTAATAAGGAAGGGAGGCATTTTTTCGACCATTGGCCATTAATGCTCGATTTTTGGTCGTATTTCTTCGACGAATGGAACCGGGGAAAAGCCGTTTTTAGGGCCGTGGATTCCTGTTGCCAGGCTTTTTATAAACTGAAATATCAGCCAGATTCACAAAGATGCAATCTGGTCACCTGAATTGAAAATGATTTCGACGAGTGGCCGTAAATCCCTGCTGAATTTGAAGAATCGGTCGTTGAAGGTCTTATTTGAGTTAACTTCATGACGCCTCATCAGATTATTAACATGCTGTTTGACCCTGAAATCGAAACGCTGCCATTTGATGCCATTTGCCATCTCCGGAGTAACCGGTTTAAAGAAGAGGTCCGGTTTTTATATCATCAGCTGCCCTTTTATTTCGCAAATCTGTCTCTATGAAGGAAGAAAAAGATTTGACGCCCGGCGAGGTACTGAATTCCATGATTTCCAGAGACCTTTTTACGCGCTGGCTCGGATTGCAGGTGGACGAGATTAAAGAGGGATACTGCAGGCTTCATTTTACCGTCAGGGAGAATATGCTGAACGGCTTCCTGAACGTGCATGGCGGCGTATTGTTTTCTGCCTCGGATTCCGCATTTGCCTTTGCCTGCAATTCCCATGGAAGGATCACGGTTGCCCTGGACGCTTCCATTGCTTTCACACGGGCGGTTCAAATTGGCGAATTGCTAACTGTGGAGGCACGGGAATTATACCTTGGCGATAAGACGGGCCTGTATGATATCCGGACAACAAATGAAAAAGACGAGCTGGTCTGCCTCTTTAAGGGCACGGCCTATCGAACATCGAGGAAGCTGCGCTAGGGGCTGCCAGGACTGTTTCCGCCACCATTTCAGCCTATTTTTTAACCAAAGAAAAATTTCTGTTTATACTTTTTTGTATAAATAGATTCGTAAATTTGCGCAATGAAATCAGAGATTTTTACCTGTTAAAAGCCAGGATTCCGGGGATGGGCTAAGTACGATAGAAAAAACGGTTTTCAGTGATTACAAATATGGCTTTGTAACTGATATTGAAGCAGATGAGGCACCTATGGGCCTCAATGAAGAGGTTGTTCGTTTTATTTCGGCAAAAAAGAATGAACCTGAATGGATGCTTGAATGGAGATTGAAGGCCTATCGTCACTGGCTTACGATGAAAGAGCCGAGCTGGGCCAATATCAAGTACCCGCAGGATCAATTTTCAGGATATCATATTATTACTCGGCACCAAAACAAAAAATAAATCCGAAAAATCTGGATGAAATTGACCCGGAACTGAAAAAAACGTTCGAAAAGCTGGGTATATCGCTGGATGAGCAGAAAAGACTTAGCGGTGTTGCCGTGGATGCGGTAATTGATAGTGTTTCGATCGGGACTACTTTTAAAAGTCAGCTGGCTGAGCTGGGGATCATCTTTTGTTCCATGAGTGAAGCGATCCAGGAAGCATCCCGGAGCTGGTAAAGGAATATTTGAGTTCTGTGGTTCCTTTAACAGACAATTATTTTGCTGCGCTGAATTCGGCTGTTTTCAGCGACGGTTCATTTTGCTATATTCCCAAAGGCGTTCGTTGCCCGATGGAACTGTCGACCTATTTCAGGATCAATGCTGAAAATACCGGGCAGTTTGAAAGAACACTGATCATTGCCGAAGCCGGAAGCTACGTGAGCTATCTGGAAGGTTGCACGGCTCCCATGCGCGACGAAAACCAGCTGCATGCCGCCGTTGTTGAGTTGGTTGCCATGGAAAATGCCGAAATAAAATATTCTACGGTCCAGAACTGGTATCCGGGCGATAAACAGGGTAAGGGAGGGATTTACAATTTTGTGACCAAGAGAGGCATCTGCAAAGGTGATCATGCCAAGATATCCTGGACCCAGGTGGAGACCGGATCAGCGATAACCTGGAAATATCCAAGTGTAATCTTAAAGGTGATCATTCTATCGGGGGATTTTATTCCGTTGCGGTTACCAACAATTATCAGCAGGCGGATACCGGAACCAAGATGATGCATCTCGGAAAGAATACCAAGAGCCGGATTGTTTCAAAGGGCATATCTGCAGGATTCAGCAATAATAGCTACCGGGGCCTGGTGCACGTGAGCAAGAATGCGAAAAATGCCAGAAACTTTTCCCAATGCGACTCACTTTTATTGGGCGACAAATGCGGAGCACATACTTTTCCATATATAGAAGTAAGAAACAATTCTGCGGTGGTTGAACATGAAGCAACAACTTCTAAAATCGGAGAAGATCAGATTTTTTATTGTAATCAGCGGGGAATAGCCACAGAGACTGCTGTTGCACTTGATCGTTAACGGTTTTGCCAAAGAAGTAATGAATCATTTGCCCATGGAGTTCGCCATCGAAGCGCAAAAGTTGCTTGCTGTAAGTTTGGAAGGAAGTGTTGGGTGAGGAAATTTTCAAATTGGCACATTATTTTAACATCATAAATAATAGCTCACGAATATGTTATCGATTCACAATTTGCATGCGGGCGTTGAAGGAAAGAAAATTCTAAATGGGATCAACCTGGAGGTCAAACCAGGTGAAGTGCATGCGATCATGGGGCCGAATGGTTCAGGCAAAAGTACGCTGGCGAATGTATTGGCAGGTCGGGCTGACTATGAAGTCAGTCGCGGTACAGCTGACTTTCAGGGAAAGAACCTGCTGGAACTTTCGCCTGAAAAAAGAGCCGGAGAAGGTTTGTTCCTTGCATTTCAGTATCCGGTGGAAATCCCGGGACTGAACACGATCAATTTTATTAAGACTGCCGTGAATGAAATCCGCAAGTATCGCGGTCAGGATCCGCTGGATGCCGTTGCTTTCCTGAAACTGATGAAGGAAAAAATGGCATTGATGAATATTGAACAATCGCTGCTGAGCCCGTTCCCTCAATGAAGGTTTTTCAGGAGGCGAAAAAAAACGCAACGAGGTGTTTCAGATGGCCATGCTGGAACCGAAGCTCGCCATTCTTGATGAAACCGATTCAGGGCTGGATATAGATGCCATACGTATTGTTTCAAATGGAGTGAACAAACTGCGTAATAAAGAGAATGCGGTTTTGGTAGTTACGCATTATCAGCGTCTGCTTGATTATATAGTTCCGGATTTTGTTCATGTATTGTACAATGGTCGCATCGTAAAATCTGGCGGCAAGGAACTTGCCCAGGAACTGGAAGAAAGAGGATATGATTTTATTAAGCATGAAACGAGTGAGGTGGAAACGGTTTAACACCCGGGATTCAAAATAAAAAAATGAACACGATAGAATATTTTAAAGAACGGTTTGATCAATGGCAGCCTGCCAATGGTCATAATGGGTTCAGCGCGATCCGTCAGGAAGCCTTTAATGTATTCAGCAAACTGGGCATACCGACGACAAAAAACGAGGAATGGAAATATACCCGGGTGGCTGGCTTATTCAACCAGGAATATCAATTTCCCCAGGATTCTCTCACTGCTTCGGTAACCGCAATTGAATTGGATGGTCTGCGCTTACCCGGGCACGAACAGGCCAATGAACTGGTATTTGTAAACGGATTCTTTTCTTTTCCGCTTTCCGTGATCCGGTCCGCAGACCTGACCGTTTTGTCGCTCGAAGATGCGGCAAAAAATGGTTTCAGTGAGCTTGTGGAAAAGCAATTCGGAGACAGCAGCAAGTATATAAAGGACGGCATTCATGCGCTTAACACAGCTTTTGTTCATGGAGGCATTTTCATTCATATAAAGAAGGGCCAGGTTGTAGAACATCCTGTTTACATCTACAATATAACAGATGCCCGCTCGGCAAATATCCTTGCCCAACCGCGCAGCCTTATTCATATCAATGAAAATGCGCATGTGCAACTGGTGGAGACATATATCACCCTTGGCTCAAATCAAAGCTTCACCAACCAGGTAATGGAAGTTACTGTTGAGCAGGACGCCCGCCTGGAATATTACAAAATCCAAAATGACGGAGTTCATACAAATCAGGTAAGTACGACACATATCCGGCAAACAGGCAAAAGCTATGTGCACACGGTAACCATTTCATTGAACGGAGGACTGATAAGAAATAATCTGAACCTGGTGCTCGATGCCAAATATTGCGAATCGCATTTATATGGTTTGTATTTCCAGACCGGGCATAGTCATATTGACAATCACACCGTGGTTGACAACATGAAACCCAATTGCCTGAGTAATGAATTGTATAAAGGCATCATGAATGACCAGTCAACCGCCGTGTTCAATGGGAAAATATTTGTGCGGCCCCAGGCACAAAAAACAAACGCCTATCAGTCGAATAAGAACGTATTGCTTTCTGACACCACGAGTGTAAATACCAAACCACAACTGGAGATCTTTGCTGACGATGTGAAATGCACTCATGGGTGTACGGTTGGAAAACTCAATGAAGACGGATTGTTTTATTTGCAGTCAAGAGGCATTTCTGAAAAAACCGCGCGCATGCTTTTACTGCGCGCATATGCTTCTGATATCATGGAGCACATAAAGCCCATCCCCATCCGAATGTATGTTGAACGATTAATTGTTGACCGTTTAGAATCTGATATATCATGATGCCCTCTGCTGCCATAAAAAAAACTTTAGACATAGCTGCGATCCGGGAACTGTTCCCGGTATTGAGCCGTGAGGTCAAGGGCAGGCCCCTGGTATATTTTGATAATGCGGCCACCTCGCAGAAACCCCGGCAGGTGATCGATGCGCTGCTGAATTATTATGCCGGATATAACGCCAACATCCATCGCGGAATTCATACGCTTGCAGAGGAAGCTACCGCTGCATTTGAAGAAACCCGGGATACTGTGCGGGAATTCATTCATGCATCGGCCAGGGAAGAAATTATTTTTACCCGGGGAACTACGGAGAGTATAAATCTCGTAGCATACACCTGGGGAAGGCAAAACATAAGATCCGGAGATGAGATCATCATCTCCACCATGGAACATCACTCAAATATAGTTCCCTGGCAGATTCTATGTGAAGAGAAAGGAGCCCGTCTTCGCGTAATTCCGATTAATGATCGTGGGGAATTGCTGATGGATGAATTTAGAAAGCTTTTAAATTCCAAAACAAAGTTGGTTTCCATCGTGCATGCCTCAAATGCCCTCGGAACTATAAATCCGGTCAGGCAGATCATTGAAGAGGCTCATGCTGCCGGGGCTCGCGTGCTGGTTGACGGGGCTCAGTCCTCTGTGCACCTCGATATAGATGTACAGGAAATGGATTGCGACTTTTTCGCTTTTTCAGCACATAAACTTTATGGCCCTACGGGCACGGGGGTATTGTATGGTAAGAAGGCTTTGCTGGAATCCATGCCCGTTTTTCTTGGTGGGGGCGAAATGATCAGGGAAGTGACTTTTGCAAAAACAACCTATAACGATCTGCCTTATAAATTCGAGGCGGGTACACCTAATATTGCGGATGTGATAGCATTTAAAACGGCCCTTCAATTCATAGTGGGAACGGGGAAAGAAAAAATCCGTAAGCACGAACATGAGCTGCTGGCATATGCAACAGAGCAATTGGAACAAATTCAGGGGCTAAGGATCATTGGTTCAGCAAGAGAAAAAGTGAGTTTGATCTCTTTTGTGGTTGAGAATGCCCATCCTCAGGACGTTGGCATCCTGCTGGACAACCGGGGCATTGCGGTGAGAACTGGCCATCATTGCGCAGAGCCGCTTATGCAACGCTTTGGTATTCCGGGTACGATCCGGGCATCTTTTGCCGTTTATAATACAACGGAAGAAGTGGATGAACTGGTGATTGGGTTGCAAAAAGCGATAAAAATGTTGTCCTGATGAAATGAGTACTCAGAAAACCATAGCAGAAACAGAGAAAGAAATAGTGGAGGAGTTTTCCTTATTTGATTCCTGGGACGATAAGTATGAATATATTATCGACCTGGGAAAAAAACTTCCGGCCCTGGATGATCAATATAAGATAAATGAAAATCGTGTTAAGGGCTGTCAGTCGACCGTTTGGCTTGCTACAGATTTTCGGGAAGGCAAAGTGTTTTTTAAGGCGGATAGCGATGCGGTGATTGTAAAGGGATTGATCAGTATGCTGATCAGGGTTTTATCCGGCCATACGCCTCAGGAAATCCTGAATGATAAACTGGACTTCATTCAGGAGATTGGAATGACCACGCACCTGGCTCAGACAAGGTCAAACGGCCTGTTATCCATGGTTAAGCAAATGAAAAATTTCGCGCTGGCTTATAAGATAAAAAATAGTTCAATAAAAGATTATGAGCACGGAAGAGCTGAAACAAAAAGTAATTGAATGCCTCCAAACGATTTATGATCCGGAGATCCCGGTGAATATTTACGAAATGGGGCTGATTTACGAAGTGAGCATTTTACCGATAAATAATATACAGATCGTAATGACCCTGACTGCACCCGGCTGCCCTGCAGCACAATCCCTGCCAGTTGAGGTGGATCAGAAAGTTCGCACGATCGAAGGCGTTAATGATGTGCATGTATCTGTAACCTGGAATCCGCCATGGGACAAAAGCATGATGTCAGAAACGGCGCAACTCGAATTAGGCATGCTATAGCAGGTATAAAAAGATAATTCACTGCATGAAAATAACCGCACAGGAAGAATTTGGCTTACGTATTCTGATCCGCATTGCAGGATGCCAGACCATGGAGGGTATGAGCATTCCTCAATTAAGCAGGACGGAAGGGTTAAGCAGCCACTATGTGGCGAAGTTGACGCGCATGTTGCGGATGGCCGGATTCATCAACAGCACACCCGGATATAAAGGGGGCTATGTGCTGGCCAAACCGGCAAAGCAGATCCGCATTCGCGAGGTATTGAAGGCTCTGGGTGGCGTACTTTATGATCAGGACTTTTGCGGTCTGCATGCCGGGGGATTAAACCTCTGCACCAATTCAGTGGATTGTTCTGCACGCTCACTTTGGAAAATGATCCAATTTACGGTTGACCAGCTGCTCGATAAAATTACCCTTCACGATATGGCGAATACGGAAAAAGAATCCACAAAATTCCTGCGCCAGCTCCTTGAACAGAAAAATGAATTTCCGCTGGACGCTTAACGTCCTGCTCTCTCTGAAGGTTCATGACCATAATCGTTTCCGATAAGCAAATAATAATACTGATGAAATTCAAATTGGTTGCCATTGCGCTTCTCATCCAGGGTTTTCAAGCCGGATTTTCCCAGGATCAAAAAGAATATAAGTCCTGGAATCCCCAATCAAATGCCTTTCCTGTGCTGGAGGGCCAGGCATGGCCGAAGGAAGTAAAAAATTATTATGATCGGTTGCCTGCAAGGGCGGAAAATACTGTCCGCAGGGATGTTTGGAACCTGTCTGAAAATGCTGCGGGACTCGGACTTCGTTTCAGGACAAATGCCCAGAGTATAATAATCAGATACATCGCAACAGGAGCGATGCAATTTCCTAATATGCCCGCCACAGGAGTGCGTGGAATCGATTTGTATTCCAAAACCATTGATGGCAATTGGTTGTGGTGCTCCGGAAAATTTTCAATTGGCGACACCCTTGTGTACCGGTTTTCAAATCTTATTGCAAATGATGAAAACGTGAGTAACCGTGAATATACCTTATACCTTCCTTTGTACAATTCAGTAAAGTGGATGGAGATCGCTGTACCTGGGGAGAGTATGTTCGAGCCCTTACCGGTGCGCATAGACAATCCCATTGTGGTTTACGGAACTTCTATAGCGCAGGGAGGTTGTGCTTCACGCCCGGGCCTGGCCTGGACGGCATTGCTGGAAAGAAAATTAGACAGGCCGTTGATTAATTTAGGCTTTTCCTCAAATGGCTTGTTAGAAAAAGAAGTGCTCGACATGATGGCAGAGCTGAACGCTAAATTATTTATTCTGGATTGTCTTCCCAATATGGTATCTCCGGCTTTTACAGGGAATGAATTGAAAAACCGGATTACCAGAGCGATTCAACTTTTGCAAAGTAAAAGACCCGGAATTCCTATTTTATTAACAGACCATGCCGGATATACGGATGAAGGCACCAACGCCGTCCGCCGCAAAGAATATCAGGATGCGAATACCGCTTTTCGCGAAGTATTTGATTCCCTGATTGCCGTTGGAGTTAAAAATATTTACCGGCTTTCAAAAGAAGAGATCAATCAGGATATCGAGACCATGGTGGACGGTACTCATCCCAATGATATGGGTATGATGCGGTATGCTGACGCCTATGAAAAAAAGATAAGGATCATTTTAAAAGAACCCATTGGCAAAATTTCCACAACCATTCCCTTAACCCAGCGACGGGATGCAGCTATCTATGACTGGGAAACAAGGCATAAGGAAGTGCTTGCATATAACAGGGCGCGTTCCCCGCAAATCGTTTTCATTGGAAATTCCATCACGCATTATTGGGGCGGATTACCCGAAGAAAAACGCGCCGGGGGAAGGAATTCATGGAAAAAATATTTTGAACCCCGGAATTCAGTCAATATGGGATTTGGGTGGGACAGAATTGAAAATGTATTATGGAGGGTATACCATGGCGAGCTTGATAGCATAAAGCCCAAACATATTGTATTGATGATTGGCACCAATAACCTGGGGTTTAATAATGATGAAGAAATAATTGAGGGATTGCAGTTCTTAATCAAGGCAATTCAGATAAAACAACCTGAAGCGCCCGTCCTATTGCTGGGCATTTTTCCCCGGAGGGATATGGAAAAAAGAGTTGCGGCCTTTAACGCAAGGCTTGCTGCGGTAAAATTTAATTCAAAGATTCAATACGCAGATGCAGGAAAACTTTTTCTGCAAGAGGATAAAAGAATAGATGAGTCTCTTTTTTCAGATGGTTTGCATCCTAATGAGAAAGGCTATGAGAAGCTTGGAGAATTTATTGATTCGCATTTAAATCTTTATTAAGCGTTTTATTCAGATGTTTGCCTGGCATTTATTTTATTCGAAAAAATATGCTAATCGACGCGGGAATTACAATAAATGCGAAGGAAGTGGAATGTTCTTACTGAATTCATCCGGCACCGCAGATATTCTTTTTGTTTCGATGGGTATGATCCCCGACCAGATGGGCAATCCCCTGTCCTCTTCTTCATCTACAGGCATTCCACTCCGTATCTTGGCTGACGCTTCATCCAGTCCAAAAGCAAGCACCGTTGTCTTGTTTACTTCACTTTCTTTTAATGGACGCAGGTAATTCCAACTTTGGGGAACCATCTTATTGGTAAGCCATTCAAATGCTGCAGTTTTTTCATGGGATCCTTCTACTTTTTCTGCATGGGCAAACAAAATTACCGAGCGATAATTCATTGAATGATGAAAGGCTGATTTGGCAACCACCATGGCGTCCATCAGAGTGACTGTAATGCAAACGGGTATTCCCTTTTCAATTTCCCGGATGAAGTGACTACCTACTGACCCATGGATATACAGCCTGTTTTTATGACGGACAAAAGCCGTAGGAATGGAAAAGGGTTTGTTTTCGAATACATAACTTATGGTACAAAAAAGGGCCTCGTCCAAAATGAAGTTGATCGTTTCGGGGTCAAAATGTGCACGTTTGGCCAAACGGCTGGGAACTAGCGGCGGATGCATTGACATGGGTTTGTTTTCAACAAAACTCTATCTTTATTGGATTATTATAATAGTCCGATTTTGATAAAACAGGTAGTCCAATTTTGTTATGCAGGCCCTTATTTCTCTAATTACCGTAGATAAAAAGAACAGGCAGCCTGTTTATTTGCAGATTGCCAACCAGCTGATGGGCTTAATCAAGCAGGGAAGGATGAAAGCGGGGCAAAGACTACCAAGTTCAAGGGAGATGGCCTCCCTGCTCCATATTCACCGCAGAACGGTAGTGAGGTCATATGAGGAATTACTGGCCCAGGGCTGGCTCGAGAGTCATACCGGAAGCGGAACCTTTGTTGCCCGTCAATTGCCGGTAATTATGCCACAGATCCTGCTGACCGCTGCAGGAAATCGTTTTTATCCTGCACGAACTGCCGGTTTTTCCTTTCAGGAACTACCCCATCTGAACCGCGACATGTTGAATCCGGTAACCAGTCTTCATCTTGATGAAGGCGTCCCTGATTCCCGTCTGGCTCCATTGGAAGAGCTTTCCCGCGCCTATAAAAGCCAGATGATGACAGGTAACAGGTACCTGCGTTTAGGATATGGAGATCCAAAAGGTTCCTCCTGGCTCAGGCAGGAGTTGTCAGAATATCTGAATGAAACCAGGGGATTGAAAACGAATGCGGAAAATATCCTTACGACCCGGGGCGTGGTCATGGGACTTTATCTGGTTAGTGCTTGCCTGCTTTCTCCGGGTGACCAGGTTGTTGTCGGAGAAAAAAGCTGGGAGGGTGCAAATGCAAATTTTTTGCAGGCGGGGGCAAAACTGATTAAAATACCTGTGGACGAACATGGAATTGTTATTGAGTCCCTGGAACAAATTTGCCTCAGCCAAAAATTGAGACTGCTGTATACCACTTCACATCATGATTACCCCACAACTGTCGCACTTCGCGCCGACCGCCGGGTGCGTTTATTACAATTGGCGGAAAAATATGGGTTTATCATATTCGAAGATGATTATGATTATGATTTTCATTATCTAAGCAAACCCCTGCTCCCGCTTGCCGCTTCAGACGCAGCCGGCATGGTGATCTACTGCGGCTCCTTCACGAAAACAATATCACCAGCATTCAGAATAGGCTGGCTCGCCGCTCCGCAAAATATTATCCGCCATTTATCGCAACTGCGCCGGATCATTGACCGGCAGGGAGACACGATACTTGAAAACGCCATGGCCGAGTTGCTCAGGCAGGGTGTGATACAAAGACATTTGCGAAAATCATTGCGTATCTACAAAATGCGCAGGGACTATTTTTGCGATCTGCTTAAATTATACCTGGATAAGCAGCTTCAATTTCAGGTTCCGGATGGAGGGATGGCTGTATGGACAAATTTTGATCATACCCTCGATCTGTCTGTCCTGGCCAAAAAAGCTTTGCAACATGATCTTTATTTTTCCGACGGAAAGATTTATAATGCGGCGAATCATGCAACGCGACTGGGTTTTGCCTCTTCTACCCCGGATGAGTTAGAAAAATGCGTGGACATATTGGCCCGGATTATTTCATCCGGATAAGGAAGATTATTCTACGAAAAAACCGGCTCTTTTGCAGAGCCGGCCTTCTTCATAACTCAGAATCCAAATCCCAGATACAGGGAAAACCCCGCATTTTTTGAGTGCTCCGTGAGGTCACCCGAAAGCGTGCCTGCTTTTCCGATATTTTGAAGTCCGTAATTATACCGGGCGCCAATCGTAAAGTTTTCAATATCAAATCCTAGTCCACCGACAAGCCCAAAATCCCAACGTTGAAAATTATTCGCGTCGAGATCTGTTGCTCCGGTAATGGTTCCGTCGCTGTGTACATCCTGTACATCTGCGGAGACCAGATAAGCCGCGTACCCTCCCAAATGGAGGTTGAAATTCCTCGCCAGGTTCACCACTGCAAGCACGGGCATTTCGATATACCCGGTGTTGAATTGGTATTCCCCGCCGCCTTCGACAAAATTATTATAATCGTCTTTTGCTCCTTTCACACTGTACAAAAGTTCAGGTTGAATTGAAAATCCTCGGGTAACGGGAAGTTTCGCAAAAACACCGGCGTTGAAGCCGGCTTTCAGGTGTTCATCGGACGCATTGGTAATGTAAAGATTGGTAAGATTGAGCCCGGCCTTAATACCAAACTTTGGACTTAATCCGCTTTCCTCGGAAGTCTGTTGTTCCTGGGCGGATGCGCTGAATACGGAAAATAATATTGCCATTGTAAAAACGACATACAATCCCCATTTCACGGTTGCTTTTTGTTTCATAATTAATCGTTTTAATTTTTGCAACCTGTTCAATAGTCATGCCGCAGCCGGGGTGGAATTTTTGCTGGGTTTCTATTTCATATGACATCGCATCGGGAAGCCAGTGGGGATATGGTGCAGAATGTTTTCTACAGAATGTTCAGATCACGGCATACGTTCATGGGCAATGGTGAGTTCAAAACATCCGCAAGTCAAAATAAATTTGGTTTACAGGCAGGTCTAAAAATTAATATTCAATGACTGCTCTTTAGTTGTTGTCAAGAGTGACAATCACAAATAACTATTCTTTAACGAGCATAATAAGAACTCCGATTTCAGGCTGTTATTGGCCGAATACTGCTGCATGGAATAATAAATTAACATTAAAATTAAATTTTTTAATAAATCAATTTCTATTTTTATAGCAGCTTAATATTTAGCTCTAAAAAAATGGATTATGCTGCAGAAAGTTTCTTCCCTGGATGGGATAAGCGAAGGGGATATCCTTTATGATAATGCGGATGAACAAAAAGCAAACCAGTTCTCTATACTGGACATTCATGAGAATATTATACGCATCCTTCAAACAGAATCAATAACCATACTGAAGGTTTTTTCAACGAGCAATTTATTGTCGGAGGACTGGTGGATTTCCCACAATCAGCAGCATTAAGAGTTCGCTTTTTCTTTTTTCGCGTCTGCTTTTTTACCCGCTCTCCCGTATAGGGCAACGATCCACCTGCGCGGAAGTATTCTGATCACAATGGAGCTGATCCTGGCTAAGGTGCCAGGCACAATGATCAATTTCCTTTTTAGTGTTTTTTTTACGGCCACTTCCCCAACATATTCCGGCTGTAATGCCATCTTAACGCCAAACTTTCCCAGTTTTGCTTTCGTGTCTTTCACAATCTCCGGCTTGGTGAAAACCGGACCGGGGCAAAGGCAGCTTACGCTGATATGTTTGTCTTTTAGCTGATAGCGGAGGGAGTAACTGAAAAAGACAATGGCTGATTTGGTTGCGGAATACATATTCTTTACGGGAATTGGTGCAAATCCCGCCATACTTGCCACATTCAAAATATAGGATGGAGAATTTTTTTCCAGGAGAGGTAACAATACAAGTGAAAGCGCCATACAGGATTCAACATTTAACCTGACCATATATCGGAGGGAATCAAGCGACAATGATAAATAATCCCTGGACCCACCCATTCCTGCTACATTACAAAGAACTTTCAGATGAATATCCCGGTCGGTGCACCATTTTGCAATTTCCGCGGCAGACTTGTCAAAACTCAGGTCAATAGGAAGAATATCGACATGAACATGATATGTCGACTCCAATATGGTCTTTGCCTTATCAAGGGTATCCAAATGCCTCGCTATTAAAATCAGATTATATCCTCTCTTCGCTAATGCTTCCGAAATGCCGTATCCGATTCCCTTACTGCCGCCTGCAACAAGGGCATATGGTTTAGAATTGTAAGCTTTTGGAATAATTTCTGTGTTTGATTGAGCAAAACAGCCGGGGCATGGGCCACTGATTAGAAAAATGATGATTAAGTATTTCATGCATGTTGGTTGAAATCTATACCGGTGCGGATTCTTCATGTCTGGCATGTTTTCCTGATCTAAAAAGAATGCGGGCTGAAAATCGGGCAGGCAGAATCCGTAACAAAAAAGAGCCAATGGCGGCCAGCTTTCCAGGTATAATAATCATTTTGCCATTCAGCATATCCCGGACGGCAATCTCCCCCACGGTTTGCGGCAGCAGGCCCATTTTTTTTCCTACCCATCCCAATTGGTTAATTGTCTCCTCTTTGATTGCCGGCTTTGTAAATACAGGTCCGGGACAAAGGCAGCTTACAGAAATATTTTTTTCTGCAAGTTGCTCCCTTAATGAATAGCTGAAGAAAAGCAGGGCTGCCTTGGTTGCTGAGTAAACATTCTTGACGGGGAAAGGAGCAAACCCTGCCATGCTCCCAACATTCAAAATATAAGCCGGTGCATTTTTTTGTAAGATTGGAAGTAAGGATAAGCTAAGGATCATGGCCGACTCGAAATTAACCCTCACCATATTCCGCAGGCCCTCCAATGGCAAACTAAGGAAATCCTTTGTGCCGCCTAATCCTGCAGCATGGCAAAGGATCTTTATTTCCAGCGATTTATCATTGCAAAAATTGAGGATCGCGCTCGCAGACTCAGGCTGGAACAAATTGCAGGATAGGATTTCGACGCGGGTTTTATGTTTATCCTGCAGCCTGATTTTCGAAGTTGCCAGTTCATCCGGATTGCGGGCAATCAATAAAATATCATAGCCTCTTTTGGCCAATGCCTCTGCTATATAATATCCGATGCCCTTGCTGCCCCCCGCTACTAACGCCCAACCCATGGTGCTTTCCACTATAATTGCAATTGTTTGGCCAACGCGCCTTTAAAGCATTCAGCAACCTGTTTGGCTGGATCAGTCAGGACTAAAATACGAGATTGGTCCATGGCATTCCCGCCTAATAGGATTAACTTAGGTTATTACTTCCAGCGAAAACCCCTTTCATGAATAGGACAACCTTATTGCTGCTATTTATGTGTATTATTTACACCTATTGCGGAAATAAGCCCGTTAGCATTCCGGACCAGTTAAAAGCGAATTTTTCCAAACATGTAATTAAGATTGACCCATCGATTGTTATAGATTCCTTCCAGGTTTTAAGAATGGATACGATGGTCGAAAAATTAGGAAGGATCATTGATGATACCATTTACAAAAGAGAATTATATCATGTAGAGAATCAGCTGGTCAATGCCAAAAAGGAACAGTTAAGTGATAGCATAGAATTTTATAACGACGAAATAAAATATATGCTGATCCAGATTGACTCGATAACGAAATCGATCAGGTCAGGCGACACCAAGAAGGCATTTGGACTGATCGCCACTTGCAGGTATCAGATCAGAAAAAATAATAACCGAAGTAAGGATTTGGTTTTTTATTTTTTTGACAATAGAATGAACCTCGTGAACGCGGATATGATTGACTCTGCCATTTACAGAAGTTATGGCAGAATAAATAAGCCAAAATAGTAACCACATAATCTGATTATGGAAGCACTCAACAAAGCCGGCCGGTATTTCTATGCTATCGGTATAACAGGGATCGGTCTTCAGAATGATTTTTACAAAGCATTTCGTCCCGTCATTTTGCCTGATTGGCCCTCGTGGATGCATAGGTTCCCGATGGAGGCGACCCTAGCAGGGGCTCTCCTGTTTTTTGCAGCTATTATGATCTCCGTTGGAAAAAGACCACGGGAGGCGGCGCTGATTGCGGGGGGAGCCATGCTCCTGTTCTTTATAGTATTTCATCTTCCTTATATGTTGTTTGTCAGTCCCAATACATCCAGCCCGGGAGCATGGTCCAATGCGCTTAAATTGCTCGCGCTTTCCGGCGGTGCGTTTGTCATTGCGGGTTCTTTGCCTATCAAAGAACCGGCAACAAACAGGATATCCTCATTATACCGCTTTCTGGACCGGTTCATTCCCTGGGGAAAAGTATTCTTTTCCATAACCATGATCGTTTTCGGAATTGATCATTTCCTTTACCCGGAATTTGTGTCTACCCTTGTCCCTGCCTGGATTCCCGGCCACAATTTCTGGACCTATTTTGCCGCCATTGCACTTATCGGGTCCGGGGTCTGCATTATTCTGAACATCAGGGTGAAATTAGTTGCCCTTCTGCTGGGCCTGATGATCTTTCTCTGGTTTATCTTTTTGCATATTCCAAGGGCTATTATTGCCCTGCCTTCAGACAATGGCAACGAGGTAACCAGCGTATTTGAGGCGTTGGCCTTTAGCGGAGTTGCATTCGTAATCTCCTGGACTGCGGGAAATAAAGTCAAAAGGACCATTCCGGCCCCTGCATGAAAGACCGCACATACCCGGGAAAAATACCCTTCAAAAAACCAGTGTAAGTCCCGTTTTTTAAAATAAGAGCGCATACTAGTTTTGTCTCCACAATTTTAATCTTATGAGTCTTAAATTCTTAAAATGGGCCATCATTTGTACTCTCGGGTTATTGATCCTGGACGCCGGATTTGTACTTTTCTTTGCTTTCAAAGGAGCATTATAGAAATACGCCCCGGCGGTTTTGGGCTAAACGAATCAAAAATGGTTAGTTAAAACAGATAACTTAAGAATACCCCCTTATGCAACCCTGGCAATATATATCTCTAATTGTATTTGGAATGACTTTTACCATTCTCTTCTTAATGGTAAAATGGGGAACTACATTTCCGAGAAGGGTCTCCGACAGATTAAAGTATATCGGAAATGTGGCCCGCTTTTCAATAGTGATTACAATTTTTTTGATGATCATTATTAAATTGACAATCCTTCGCTAATCATCACAAACTAACATAATTTTGACCGGATACATCAACTATTGATTATTGTGTCCAAGCTTCACTTTAAGAATTGGTGGCTGCTTTCTGCATTCATTTTTTTGGGCTGTAATTCTCCTGAACGTAAATTGAACAGCCTGTGGCCAGGAAAGAAAAATTTCCTGTCCCCTGCTTTGGTTAGAGAAGGCTATATCCTTACAAAAAATAACGATACACTAAAAGGCTACATCAATGTCGACGCAGAAGGTCCGTTGGATCATGTTGCCTTACTTCCATCCGGTAAAACGAAAAGGGCTGATATTATTAGCGTTAAACCAGGTGGCATTGATTATCTGAGAATGAAATTTCCCTCAGAAAAAGATTCAACGGATTTTATGCCCATACCCATCAAGCCACTTAAGGGTAAGCAAGTTAAGCCTTCGCCAGATAAATTCCTGTTGTACCAGATACTTGGAAGAAAGAACCAAATGAGGTTATGTTATTATGAATGGGGAAGTGGAGATGCTGATGGAAATACTAATTATATGGGGGAATTAATATTAGTTCTGCAAAAAGATAGCATAAAAATTCTGCGGATTGGAACCGTTGGTGTGGAAAAAACCTCACGATTCCTGCTACAATTTATCAACAAGCGGTATGGGCAGCATTTCAAAAAGACTGATTTAAAAGATGTAAAAGCCAGGATTGATTATATACTTGACAGGGAGAATGAAAAACAATTGAGCAGATGAGGTTAGCTTCACTTGAAATTCCTCGTTGTAAGACCAGGTACTGGCGGTGAAGGATCATCTCTTATTTTGCGGACTAACGGATAAACTGCCTTCTATTAATATATTAAAACCTTACTAGCGTAAAATAGCAGGATTTCCCATTATATTCTTTTATATTTGCCACATTCTATATAAAACTAACCATAAAAGTGGGAGTTTAGGATTAAACTCCAACTTCGGATTCATTTACTATATTGGGTAATGAAACTAATGCTATGGAATTGTCAGGGAGGCTATAAAAATAAAGCTGGAATATTTGGCCTTGACTGTGACATAATGATAATTTCAGAATGCAGTAAGGCTGACACAGCCGATGCTGTTGTATGGTATGGCGACAACCATAAAAAGGGAATTGCTGTTTTTTCCAAATACAAGATTGAGCTGATTGAAAAACCACGGTTCAGATACGTTTTACCACTTAAGGTAAAGGACACTTTTACTATGCTTGCAGTGTGGTCGCAAAATATGCCACATCATAGAGAACGTTATATTGGTCAGATTTGGGGTGCAGTTAATTATTATGAGTGTGACATTATCGCGGGCGACTGGAACAGCAATAAAATTTGGGATTATAAAGATAGGGTTGGAAACCATTCTGACGTCGTAAAATTTTTAGCTGGTAAAAATATACACAGCGCATATCATACTTTTTTTGACGAGGAACATGGTTCAGAATCCCGCCCAACCTTTTATTTGTACCGGAACCGGTCAAAGCCATACCACATTGATTATTGCTTTGTTTCAGACAAATTTAAGGTCGAATCAGTTGAAATCATGGATACAGATTGCAGCGACCATTCTCCGGTATTGATCAAGTTATCATAATTCTAATACTGGGATGTCAAAATTATCATCCAAACCCCAATTACATCCTTCCTTACCAGCTTTGAACATGAAATTAAGCGTTTAACAGATAAGTAGAAGGCGCATATTAATTGAAAAATACCTGAAGGATTAATTTAGAAGCAAGTCTAAAAGTTCTAATAAATATTGCTGGTATTTTGGTGGGAAATCCTGAGGTTAAAATTGAATTTGATTGGTAATAAAAAGTATCATAAATCCATAAAAAAAAGACGCTGAAAAAGAGTCTTTTTAAAGTATTTTTAAAATAATTTGGAAATTTCCCCCCACGTTTTCCCCAAGAAATTTAAGTTATTGATTATCAGAGTATTTATGTGGCTTTTCGTGACCCCGTCAGGATTCAAACCTGAAACCTTTTGATCCGTAGTCAAATGCTCTATTCAATTGAGCTACGGGGCCGGTTCTTATTGTTGCCGGACAAACATTTTACGCCTGCCAGGGGCCGCAAATATAATGCATAAATTTTTAAGCAAAAAACCGCCTTGTTCTCTCGGACTCATTCCTCTTTTTGTTGTATCGTTGTTCCTGATTGCGCTCCTCTCAATTAATATTTTTTCAAATCAGAATGGCTAGTTAAATATTCAGCAACCCGCCGGCCAATGAAATCCTCAACGCTTGTTTCAGGAAATAATATCCGAAAACTCGGTCGCATCCCGCTGGCTGCGGTTATCTTTTTTACGGTCTCCGGCGGGCCTTATGGTATTGAACCCCTGTTAGGCTATGCAGGGAGCTGGGCTATTCCACTTCTGTTCATCGTTCCGTTACTCTGGGATATTCCATGCATTCTTGCCGTGCTGGAGCTGAACAGCATGATGCCTGTAGAAGGGGGTTACTACGAATGGGTGAAAAGCGGGCTCGGCCTGCGCTGGGCTTTTTATGAAGGCTGGTGGACCTGGCTTTACACTTTTGTGGATCTCGCAATTTATCCTGTTTTCCTACTGGAATATGCCGCTTTTTTCTTTCCGGAAATTCATGCTTACAAAATACCCATCTTTCTTGCTGTTATTTGGATCAACGCTGCCCTAAATATCCGGGGAATTGTGCCGGTGGGCAGATCTGCTCTTGTCTTGTCGGTGCTGGTGATCATTCCTTTTCTTTTACTTCTAATTACGGGTATTATTCATCCGCTGCATTCCCTGCCTTCAAAGCTGGCAGCCCCAACTGGTTTTTCTCCTTTCAGCATGGCACTCTTTACCATCATGTGGAATTATATAGGTTGGGATAATGCCACTACTTATGCGGGAGAAGTAAACCGTCCGGTCAAATCATACCTGTTTTCCATCGCCCTGGCTTTTTCATCCATTTATATAATTTATATAGCGATGGCCTGGCTGGCGATTCATTCTGGTATTTCAACTGCCATGTTTACCGAAAAAGGAATTCCTTACCTGGGCGCCCTGATCGGTGGAAAATGGCTGGGTGCGGTTCTTTCTTTTGCAGGGATGGCCAGCATGCTCGGAATTTTTATTGCTGTGTTGCTTTCTGTTTCGCGCGTTCCCGCAGTTATGGGTAAGGATCGTTTGCTGCCTTTAGTTTTTACCAGGACGCATGCAAAATATAAAACTCCTTATATTTCTATTATCGTTTGTGCGGTTGTGGTCAGCTTTCTGGTGATGTGGCCTATTTCTGACCTGCTGGTGCTTGATATTGCGCTCTACAGTGCTGGCCTATCGCTTGAATTCATCACCCTTGTCCATCTCAGGAAAAAAGCGCCCCAGGCACACCGGCCGTTTAAAATTCCATTTCAAAAAAATGGTTTGATTTTATTGTTCGTTGCGCCACTACTCGTTTTTACCATAGCCATGGGATCTGCATTATTTGGTTCCGGGCAGTCGGTTAATGCTGCGATGTTTGCGATTGTTGCTATCCTTTCGGCGCAGGGAGCCTGGATGATGGTTAAATTTAAAAGTAAAAAGTAAAAAATATGAGTAGTGTATCCGTTTCATACGCTAATCTTTAGCTTCCCACAATTGAATTTTATTGCCTTCAATGTCTAAAATATGAACAAATTTTCCATAATCATAAGTTTCAATTTTGTCTACGATGGTTACGTTTTCCTTTCTTAATTCTTCCACCAATGCTTCTAAATTCTCTACCCTGTAATTTATCATAAAGTCTTTTGTTGAAGGCTCAAAATATTTTGTGTTTTCTGCAAAAGGATTCCACTGGGTAAGCCCCTTTTTAGTACTGTCATCAATCTCCCGCCATTCAAAGCTTGTTCCATATGGGGTTGTGTCAAATCCAAGGTGTGTTTTGTACCATTCGTTAATTGCGTTTGGGTCTTTGCATTTGAAGAAAATACCGCCTATTCCTGTTACTTTTTTCATTTTTTTTGTTTTAGAGTTATTTTGTTTAACAATTATTGTCTTGAAAGCAAAACCCAAACAGAATGAAGCGATAAGTCCTAAAATTAATATTGATGTCTTGTTCATTTTGCTAAAAAATTTTGTCTATTAAGTTGTCTGATGCGCTTACGCACAACGCCCGGGCTTGCAGCAGGTGGGGAATTGCATTCCGTCCGACCGGCCACTGAACCTGGTTAACTAATTATTTTTTTAAAAAAAACTTGTTCTAAATTAAGCACTATCCGACAATAAAAAAAACGGAAGCTAGCGGGGTTGGTGCTGGATTAGATTGTTGATCAGGTCCTGGACCCTTTGGGGATCTATTTTTTCAACAAGGTGGAATTGCCCTTTGCCTGAATCGTCCCAGGTATCGGACCCATCTTCGGAAATATGAATTCTTCCTTCCTTCAATGTGTAGTAGGCATTGTATCCTGTTGCTGCAATAAGCGCCGCTGTCTCGTCCCAGCTTTTTCTTCCGGCGCTGTCCTCTGCGGCCATGGGAATGCAAATGCGGAATACATCCTTGACCGGACTGTGCTGAATGTTTTTGTTATTGATCAGCGGAATGCCCGTTTTTATTTTTTCGCCGATTTCAAATCCGCTAAACCAGACTTCCGTAGGCCAGTGTCCGTAAGCATATGCAGATGAAGCAGCATCCCGGTTAATATTGAATTCATTTCCGGATGGAAATTTTCCTGCCATACTCACCAGCCGGTTTACTTTCCTTTTTACGAGTTCATATCCGTTTAGCGTGGAATAATTATCTGGGGGCGACTTTAGCAAGGCCGCGAGATTAGTCAAAAATCCGACTGTTACAATGGTTATGCTCTTATCGGCGTGAGTAGACAATATTTTCCGGTAAAGCGCCACCGGTTCGGAAACCTCACTATTATTTTTTATGCGATGTGGATATTTAGCAACCAGGGAGTCCGTCCAATGTTGCCTGTCTCTGAGCAAAAGTCCGTTTTCCCTGGAAACTGCGATGGGCATTTGACTCCGGTGAAAATAAGTATTGAAAACGTTTAATACTGCCGCGACGTTTTCATAACGTGTACTGGCGATCGTTGCGAGTAAATTTATTTTCTTTTCATCAGCAAAAGCATGAAGCAATGCGATGGCTCCGACATCGTCGTAATCGGGCCCCATGTCCGTGTCGAAGATAATATTCACGCGCTGACCGCCCGGGCTGGTTTCCTGAGCGCCAGCCGGTAAAATAAAGACAAGAACCAGGATGACCAGCATTAAGATCCGCATAGAAAATCCTTATTTCGTTTCCGGTAAAGAAAACGCCACAAAAGCATCTCCTGAAACCGTATTGAGTTTCCCTCCGCCACAGGCGATAGCTACAAACTGCCGCCCATTGATTTCATAAACAGCCGGTGTAGCAAAGCCCGCTGCCGGCAAACTGGCTTCCCATAAGAGTTTGCCCGAGCGCTCGTTGAATGCACGGAATTTTCTATCCTTTGTTGCTGCGATAAATAATAATCCGCCGGCCGTAACTACGGGGCCTCCGTAGTTTTCAACCCCTGTTTGGGGAATGCCTTTTGCCATCAGACTGTCATCTTCTCCCAGTGGGATCGTCCATTTGAAATCTCCACTGTTCAGATCAATCGCATTCAGCGTGCCCCAGGGTGGTGAGAGGGCCGGCTGGCCTGATTTTGAAAGGAATTTGTCATAGCCGGAAGGGCTATACGGAACCTGACGGAAACTATCCGCCGCGGATAATTCCTGCACAAATGGTTTTGTCTGATCCTTTTTATTATCCAGAATAAATGAGGCAATGGCTTCTTTTTCTTCCGGTTTCAGGAAGGGAAATGCGGGCATCATCCTCCTCCCCACTCCAATGAATTGGACAAATTCATCCTTGCTGAATTTTTTATTTACTCCGAGTATGGAAGGATAATTCCCGCTTCCTTTGCGGTCCGGTCCGTGGCAGGACATGCAATTTTGTTTGAATAAGCGTTGCCCTGCTTCTCCGAAATCTTCTTTATTGGCAGGTTTATTTTTTATGTCCAGCATTTTTTGAACCCAGGCCATCTGGTTTGCATTTATATATAAGACGGCAGTTCGGGGATCGACAGCGGGTCCTCCCCATTCGGAACCGCCATCAAATCCCGGAAGGATCACGGTTCCTCCCCTGGATTCCGGCTTAAACATTCCGGTGTGATAGCCCGCTAAGCGTATTTTTACCTCGGCAAATTCTTCAGGCGATAAATAAGGATTGATATCTTTTTCGGTAAAGGACTGCCGCACGAAGGGCGCTGGCTTTTGAGGCACTGGCTGTGTCGGCCAGATTTTTTCTCCTGTCAACTCCGTAACCGTATCCACGGGAGTTTCAACGATCGGGAAAAGCGGGTTTCCGTTTTCCCGGTCAAATAGAAATACAAATCCGGTTTTCGTGGTTTGTGCAACGGCATCAATTGCCTTTCCATCGTGATTCACAGTAAGCAATACCGGAGCACTGGGAGGATCCCAATCCCAGATATCATGATGGATATATTGATAATGCCAGATCAATTTTCCCGTCAACGCATCAAGGGCAAGGAGACAATCCGCGTAGAGATCGGCGCCTTTTCTTTTTCCTCCATAAAAATCCATCGACGCCGAGCCGATAGGAACATAAGCAATTCCCCTTTGCTGATCCACGATCATACCCATCCAGTTGTTTGCCCCTCCTGTAAGTTTCCAGGCGTCCTTATCTTCCCAGGTTTCATAACCAGGTTCACCCGGATAAGGGATTGTATGGAATATCCATTCCAGTTTTCCGGTGCGTGCATTGTAAGCGCGTATATGACCAGGTGCAGCGTCCATGGCCTCGGAAACCCTGGTGCCGGCGATGACGAGATCCTTGTAAACAGTCGGTGCCGAGGTTTCTGTAACAAAAAGATTCATCGCATCGGCGCCCAGATTTTCACGCAGATCTACCGTACCATTTTTGCCAAACGAATCGATTAACTTTCCTGTTTTTGCATTAATGGCACGAAGAAAGGCTCCGGCGGCATAAAATATTCTTTCGTCGCCGTTATTGTCTGTCCAATAAGCCACTCCGCGACTATTATTCATAATAAAAAATGATTTCTTCTGACCGGGTACCGAATCAAACGGCGCATAGGTCCAGATTTCCTTACCCGTTCCCGCATCGATCGCTATGAGTTTTAGCTGCGGGGAAGTCACGTACATGATGCCATTTACAATAATGGGATTGCATTGGATCTGGGAATGGGCCGCAGTATCCACGTCGCCGGAATGATAGATCCAGGCCGGCTGCAGCTGCTGTACATTGGAAGTGTCGATTTGTTTTAGAGATGAAAATTTATTTCCGGTGGGATTCCCACTCACCACCGGCCAACCCGAATACGGGTCTTGATTAGAATGGCATCCCTGGAATATCCACATGATCCCCAAAAAAATGATTGCATTGATGGCCTTCTCTAATTTTTCAGGATTCATCTTATATAATTTTAAACAACAATTAAAAAAACCACCCTCTGCAAGCAAAAAATTTTCACCCTCCTTCGCTTACCTCCTTCCGCCTTTACAATTTCAAATTTTCAAATTACCACATTTCCACATTCTCACATCGCCTTCCCCAACAACACGAAGCTATGCTGCATTCCCCTGTAATTATTATAGAGCAGGATTTTCCTGAAACCAGTCTGTTTTCCTTTCTTTAAGGCAATATCCGGAATTTTTCCCTTACGCAGAATTTCTGTTGCCATCCAGAACCCGAATGAAGAAGCAGTGCAATATTCGCCGGACAAATGTTTAAACCTGGCCACGGAGATATTTTCCGGAAACAAGGACTCAACAGCCTGATAAAATTTCTGCAGCCGGATGTCTCCGTTCTCTCCCGTGATCAGGAGGTCCGGAGCATTCTGCATGAGGTTATTCCTTTCCAGGAAAAGCTTTAACGTTTCCAGGAGCAGGGTCTCATCGGTGGTGTGAATGGTTTGCAGGTCATCCAACCTGGCCACCGCTCCTTCCTTTGCATTGGAAACAGTCATCATAAGAGCGCCCTCACCTCCAATTGTTCCGATTGCAGGATGATCAAACAGTTGCCGGTTGGAAACGATTTCTTTTCTGAAGGATCCTGCAAGCAGGTCGATATTGAAATTGTAATCGGAGATCTCATCTACGGAACCAACAAGAAAGCAGCCGTCCTGCTTTTCTTTCAGCAGCATCACGGCGTCCATCAGAGCATTTTCAAATGCAAGCCCCCGGTGTGTTACCGTGTTATTGTAATTTTTATTTTTACTGATTAGGGAAATCTGCGCTGCCGGCGCATTGGAGGTGCTTTGTACAAAGCTGCCCGGGCTGAGCAGCCCTTCATTGTATTCAATGATCTGATTCAGGAATTTGATGCAGTCTTCGATACCACCGTTGGCAGTTCCAATAACAATACCATCGGGTTCAGGAATCCCATTCAATAACGGTAATGCTGCACCCACGCACATTCTGACCGCCCTCGCCATTCTGCGCAGGATTCCCGGAGGAATATTGGTATATGCAGGTTCCTTCACCAATAGTTGATTATCCCTTGATTCGTTGACCAGGTCGAGCGCTGTATCCGGAAAAGTTTGCTGGGGCGAAATGCAGTTGCTGTTATGGACGAAAAGCATGTTCTACGGTTTTGAAAAAATTAGGGTTGTGCAGTTTCCCCCGAATCCAAAGGAGTTTGACATTACATGCTGAACGGATTGCTTTCTGTAGTGTTTTACCGGTTCAAATTTCGTTTCAGGTATTGGGTTCTTGAATTGTAATGAGGGATATAATTCCTGGTGCATCAGACTTAAAATGGAAAAGACTGCCTCAATGGCCCCGGATGCGCCCAGGGTGTGCCCTGTAAATGATTTTGTTGAAGCAAAGGGAGGCGGAGAGCCGAATAAACGTTGCATGGCGCGACCCTCCGTTTCGTCATTATTTTCCGTCCCGGTGCCATGGGCGTTAATATAATTTATATCAGCCGGATTAATTCCTGCTTTTCCCAAAGCCCATTTCATTGAAAGATAGGGCCCTTCCCCTTCCGGGGAGATCGAGGACGGATGAAATGCATCATTACTGTTGCCGAATCCGGAGAGGGTTGCATAAATTCTTTTCCCTTTCGCATCTTCTTCTTTTTCCAGCACCAGGAAAGCAGCACCCTCGCCCAGGTTGAGGCCATTGCGGTCCCGGTCGAATGGCGCGCAGAGCTTGTCGGAAAGAATATTCAGGGCATGGAAGCCATTGATTGTAAACTTTGCAAGGCTATCTGCTCCTCCCACCAGGGCTCGTCTGGCAAATCCATGGCTGATCAACCGGGCGCCGAATGAAATGGCGTTGGCGGAAGAAGAACAGGCGGTATTTATGGTACTTACCTCTCCGAGTATTCCAAATCGTTTTTGTGCTACCAGCGTGCCTGACGCATAATCATAGGAAGAAGTATAAGGGGTACCAGATGAATGTGCGTGTGCATCATGAAAGATCTCGTCAGTAAGGCACATGCCACCTACGGTGGAAGCGCCTATCAGGGCTGTTTCCGTGGAAGCAAGCTGGGCATTCGAAAGACCGCTGTCCCGGACAGCTTCATCTGCAGCATGCAGAACCAGTAAACCGGTGCGCGTGATCGTAGGATCAGGTTGTGCAAAAAGCTTTTTATTTAGGGTTGCGGAAGAAATTTTGATTTCGCCGCAGGGCAATTTCCCAGCATAAGCCGTGGGATAGTATTCAAGTTGGGAAATACCGCTTCTTTCGTTTATCAATGAATGCCGGTTCTCTTCAACCGAAGTTCCGATCGCACTAATAATGCCCATCCCGGTGATCATGATCCTGCTCAAGGCGGTCCTTTTACTTGGTTCTGTTTTTTTCTATATAATCCACCATCGTGTTTACGTCCACCAACACCTTCCTGCCTTCTTTCGGATCCTGTATATTGATGCCATATTCCCGGGATAACATCACAATCAATTCGATGGAATCAATAGAATCCAGGCCCAGGCCTTCCCCGAATAAGGGCTCATCATCCTTGATATCTTCGGGTTTCAGCGTTGTTAAATTCAGGAATTTAATGATCTGCTCCTTTACCTGCTGCTTTAATTCTGTTGTTTCCATGTAAATATTAAATTAGGTTTTTCTTTTTCAATCCGTATAATGTGAGCAATTGAATACAGATGGTTATACCTGCTAAAGATAGAATATTCGCTAATACATCTTTCAGTTTTCCCCCCTCCAGGAATAAGCCATAATAGGCTTCCAGTGACCAATGCAGCGGAGAGATCTGCATGATCCGCTGAAAATTTGCGGGCATCGCAAAAGCCGGCACCAGGAGGCCGCCCAGCGCAGCGAGGATAAGTATGGAGATAGCCCCAAATCCATTTGATTGTTCAGTCGTGTTACAAAAGACGCCGACACAGATCGCATAGCTGGCTGCGCACCAACCGGTGATCAATGTAACCAATATCAGTCCCGGAATATCATTCGGCAGATGGAGTACAGGCAGACCAATATGCGGAAACAACAAGTTCCCGATCGCAAAGATCACTGCTGCCTGGAGAAATGTAACCAATACGTATACGATCTGTTTGGAAAAGAGCGCATTCAGATAACTGGAAGGAAGAGTTTTCAGCCGGAGAAAACTTCCGCTTGTTTTTTCCTTCACCAGGGTGCTTCCCAGGGTTATGACCACGAAAAACATAGCAAAGATCGTCCAGGCCGGAACATTATGCTGGGATGCGTTGGGCACTACCCTGCTTCCGGTTCTTGAAACCGGAATTTCAGTTATCGGAATCTGACCGAATAGAATGTCTTTTTCAAGATCCGGAGGAATGGACTTGCTATTTATTGCATGATATAAATTTTTCACGATGGCTTCTCCCTGGATAACCTGCACTGCGCTATGCAATGCGCCTTCGATAGACTGACGGAACGATTGCTGCATGACCGGATGATAATACATGACTATGGAATCCGGTTGCATAGTAAGAATATCTTTTTTCAAAACGGGAGAGTCCGGATCCTGCAGCGCGCGATCAGCAATTCCGGTTGCCCTCTTCTGAATGGAGGATGAGAAATCGGCTGGTATCACCAGGGCCACCAGTGCGTCCCGGGCATGCATCCGGATTGAGATTTCATTTTCGGGGGCTGTCGAATCTGCAGGAATAATATTGAACATGCCAATCTTCTCTATGGCTTTCATTAGTCGTGCCCCTTCAGGTCCTTTGTCCCGGTTATCCGCAAGCAGCGTAATCCTGTTATTGTTTATCAACTCATAACTGCTGTTCTGAACGCTGGTGATCACGATCACAAGCAGGACAGGCATAAAAAAAATCACGACGAGTCCCATACTGTCACGTATGAGTATTTTCAGATCTTTAATGATGGTGGCCGTTAATGTTTGCATGATCAGTCCCTGAAATGTTTACCGGTCAGGCCGAGGAACAAGCCTTCCAGCCCTTCCTGCCGGTGTTCCTCCAGCAAAATGGCAAGCCGGTCATGAACTACTATTTTACCTTCGTCCATCAATGCAATTTTTTCGCAAAGTCCTTCTGCTTCTTCCAGCTGGTGCGAAGTATAAATTAATGTTGTACCCTGCTGATTTAATTCTTTGAGGTAATGAATGATGGCGTGCCGCGATTGCACGTCAACGCCCACGGTAGGTTCATCCAGAAATAAAACCTTCGGCTGATGCATTACGCCGATGGCCAGGTTGACCCTTCTTTTCATGCCTCCGGAAAAAGTGTGCACCATGCGGTTACTCACTTCGTCAAGTCCCAATACCGCCAGCAGTTCGGCCGTCCTTTTCCGGATACTGTGCTGATCAAGTCCATACCAGGCACCGAAAAATAAAAGGTTTTCCCGTGGACTCAATTCCGGATAAAAAGAAAAATCCTGGGGAACAAATCCGAATAATTTATTTACAGATTTGGGATGATCGCTGATTTCATGGCTCAGCAGGCGGATGCTGCCTTTTCTATACCTGAGAAGACCCGTCATGAGGTTCATGAGCGTGGTCTTTCCTGCGCCGTTTGGGCCGAAAAGCCCGAATCGCTCTCCATCGTCAACTTCCAGGTTAAGGTCTTTGAATTGAATGCCTTCCTGCTTCGGGTAGCTGAAGCTGAGCGACCTGATCGCTATGGCAGGGATGCTCATGCTGGCCACTTTATCTTTGATAAAGCCACGAAAGCGCGTTTCTCTATTTCCGCTGATTGATATAAGTAATCACTCATCGTGTTGAAATCTGATTGGCTACCAAGACGTCCTTTATAAATTCCCGCTGCCTGCACGGCTGCGGATCTCCAGATATCGCCGGACTTCGTAAATTCTTTGGAAATCTCAGGCAACTCATCCAGGCCATGGTATTCATAGGCCTGCTGCAAAAAGGCAGCATAGATAAACCGGAATCCCCCGCCGCCTGTTCCGATCTCCTCCTGCATTCTCACCAGTTGTGCCAGGTAGCTGCCTGCTTTCTGAAGGCCGAGCTTTTCCCGCCATCCGCGGATTCTCTTTGCAGTGTAACGGATCCCCCTGATTCCGGCAATATTGCCCGGAACATGAAGCATATCGCGTACATTCCGCTTGATTCCCGTTCGGATGGCTTTTTTTATTTGCTCATTGGTAACTGGGCGTACCTCTTTAGGATAATATAATTGTCCACGCGGCGCAAAAGCCCCTTTCGCAAAACGGACCCTTTCAAGCTCATAACTGCTCAGAGACGTGGCTAATTCCATCACCGGATCACTGATCAGGTAATTGTCGCCCTCCTTACCGAAAACAATCAGGTTATGCGCGTTGAAATGAAACCGGTATTCCTTCGGAAAATAAGTAAGATAATAAACGCCCACCTGGCAACCGACAGGCTGACCGGCATTCAGACAGGCCTGCAATACTTTCTCCGCCTCTGCTTTTGATCTGAATTTTTTTCTCTCGACCGGAATATCCAGTGCCTTGCAGGTTCTTTTAAAGATGAGGCCCGGCGCAGTTCTGAATGATATGGCCGGCCCATTATTAATTTTCATGAACGGGATATAGATAAAAAATAAACCGGATCCTATTCCAAAGGCCAGGGGTTCGTTGATCTGGTTTACCCCGTGGTGGCGAAGCAGGCTGGTGGTTACTCCATTCTCACAATGTGCAGCCTGTGTATGCTGAAAATCAAGTTTCATTTGCTTTCATGGTTTTTAGATCCTGGATGCTGACTTCGAAAAGATCAGCATATTTCTGCAGGCGGGCTTCGGAAAGTTTATGAAAGACTGCAGGTCTCAGGTGTTTTTTCACCTGCCATTTCCAGAATCCTGTGTATGCAGCAACAATAGGTATATCCATAACATGCAGTTCCATAAAAAATAAAATCGGACTTGCTTCTTTATCCACAACACGTTGCCTGGCGGCTGCAATCCTTTGTTCAACGTCCTGCCATGCCTTATCAAGTGCAGAGACTTTTACTTCCCATCCATTGCTTAATTCGGTGCCATACTTGCCGGTTTCGTCGACTGCATAACAAATTTCTTTGGTAATTTTTGCCAGGGCACTTGGGTCCTGGGGGATTTCGTTTTTTTTCATCAGCAGAATAATTATCGTTGATGGTTGATAGTTGATGGTTGATGGAGTCTAAATTTATGCGTAATGTTCCATATGGGAGCCATCAACCATCAACTATCAACCATCAACGATTCTCAACAGACCGTAAGTAACGCATACATATATGAAAACCTCGAGCTTTCCGGAACAAGCAGCAGGATTTTCTGACCCTTTTTCAGGTTGGGATTTTGAAATACTTCATCTACCATAAAATAGACCGATGCGGCTCCGACATTGCCTAAAGTAGGCAGATTGACGACCCATTTTTCATAAGGGATGGGCGTTCCGTTCGCGATCAGCTGGTTGAAGATTTTATCACGAAAGAAGTCGCTGGACATATGCGGAAGAAAATAGTCCACATCTGCCGGATCCAGTTTCTTTTCTTTAAAAAGACGGCTGAGCATGAGTCCGCCCAGTGGAACTATATTTTCGCTGAGTAATTTCACATCCTGCTTGATGCTCATAATGGAACGGGCCCTTTGCTCCTCCGGACTAAAATCAAGATAACTTTTTAACTTTCCATTTTCCATTTTGTCCCCGCCCATATACATGCAAGGCTCCTTTATATTAGCATAGGAAATTCCCTCTATCCATTCGATTCTAAGGCTTAAACCCGTTTCATTTTTCTTATCCGACAGTTGAAAGCATGCAGCCCCGTCTGATAACATCCACCTTAAAAATTCTTTTTCAAACCCGATATAAGGATTTGCTTCCAATTCTTTGAGTTTCTGCGCTTCATCCTCAAATACCTCTGATTTAAGTACAGCAGAAAGCCGTTCGGATCCAGCGGCTACAGCATTATGAACATCGCCAATCTTAATGGCCATATAGGCATATTTCAGCGCATGCATGCCGGCGCAGCAAACGCCTGCTGGGGAAACGACTTCAATGGATCGGGATTCCGGCAATTCCCCATGCACCATCACGCCATGGGATGGCATCATCTGATCGGGGGAAGAGGTGCCGCAAGCCAGTAGCTCGATAGATTTTATTTTTTCAGGGTCATTATCCAGCATTTTCCGGATGGTATGAGCCGTCATTTCCGCATTCGTATGGGTTGGTATTCCACCACGTGTAAGGGCGTAAAATCTCCTCTTGATCCCGTTATTGCGAAGAACAATCCTTTTTGACTTTGACGGGCTTTGATTGATCAGTCCCAGGTATTCTTCCATTTCCTCATTCAGCACGGGGTCATTTGGAAAGTAAGTTGCTGTTTTTGTAATATATACCTCGTTAAACTCCATTTTCAAAACCGGATTAATTCACTCCTGAATAATATTGTTTTTGCCTTTTTATTCGCCCGGATAAAAATGGTTTAAAAAAAATCGCGTCAACAGTTAAGATTATCGGGGCTGCTATAAATAGCGCAATTAAAAGATAATATTTGAATGCAACAAGCCAGCCAGTTCTTTTTTTGCGTTTCGAAATAATGCCTGCCCAAACCTTAAAAATCTTTCTTGCCTTGGACTCGATAAACATCAGCGGATACTTGATCACCACCGCACCAAGGTCCACCAGCTCTTCCTGTAACCCTTGCCAGTTGCCACTTTGCAGGTGCGGTACGACTGCTTCACCAAACACATTAGTATTTGAAATATCCTCTGCAGACACTCCGGGAATAGGGAAAATATTCAAATAACGGTCTTTCTTTCCATTAAACATCCAATGGAAAATCGTAACGAAACTAATCAAATTGTGATGCCGGTCCACCAGAGCGATATTGCCAACCAATTTAGCACCCAGCCCCCTCAAGGTCGGCTTAATTTTTTCCATTGTACTTATCCACATATTCCTTGCACCGGTAATCGTAATTATGGGTGTATTTCGTGCCACCGCTTTAAACTGCGGATGATTCATCAGGCTGTTGGCCGGAATGCTTGGCGAAAGAAACCATGCCTGGTAACCAAGTATAATCAGATCATAAGATTCTTCCTTAATGGAAAATGGTTCGAGGGGACCCGGAACCTGGTTTACGCAATCTGGCATAACTGCGAAAAACGCCTTACCCGTCCAGGGGAAAGGATATTGCGCCGCGGGATAAACGCGCAGTTTCTCCACTGTTGCGCCCGAATCTACCAGCGGTTGGGTGAAATGATCTATAATATCTGATAACTGGCCGGATTGGGTATAGAATACCGCTAATACTTTTTTGCCCATTCTGGGGCCGAAGTTAAGAAACCTGTAGCTTTAAAATCTTCGATTTTTTGCTGTAATCTTCAATGGCCCGTTGAACTTCATCCGGTAGTGTTTTATAAGATTTCTTAATATATTCACTATCCGTGGTAAGCTGATCTTTATAGCCAAGCATTCCCGGGGCATTTTCCTGGATCATCAGGCGAAGAAACCGAAACTCAACATTTTTAGGATCGTTTTTGATCGCCGCCTCCAGCTCGCTATGCCCCTGTTTGAATAAATTCAGTTTCTGGACCGGATTCCCGCCCAGGCCCGCCTTTTTCATGATCAGGGCACCTTCGAACGCCTGCCTCGCGGAAAGCGGTTCAGATTTAAGTTTCTTCAACTCCTGGTTAACGAGTTCCTTTTTATTCTCCTGCATCGCCTGGTAATAGGCAGGCCTGTTGATGGCGGCAACAGTTTGACTAAAGCATGAAGTCATGATTGCCAGGAGTGCCCATCCCCCGAATATATATTTCATATCAAAACTATTTCAATATAAATCACGAAAAGTCATGCCATTACCCACCCTGACCGATCCGTTTGTCAATAAATTTCAAGGCTTTCCTGCCCGCTACCGGGAATTGTAATTCCTGGAGTTGTTCTGCACTTACATAGCGTATATGAGGAGTCACCCGGAGCCTGGCCTGCAAATAAGCGCGGATGCGGTGATCTGTTTCCTCCGATTGATAAACCGGAAGCAGGTGCAGCAGCACTTCGTCCGTTCCGATTTCATTTGAGTGGACTTCAGCCACAAAATCCACAATATCGTCCATGCCATTCAGCAGATCGTACAGCGCGGGCGCAAATAGTGTGGTCCCTTTAAATTTGATCATTTGTTTTTTTCTGCCGATGACGGGTGACAAGCGTCTGGAATATCGCCCGCAAATGCAGGGTTCGTTGTGAGCCACACATATATCTCCCGTTTTATACCTTAACAGGGGCATGCCTTCCACACCCAGGGTGCTGATCGTAACTTCACCAGGCTCGCCGTCTTTCACAGGATGGTCCGCCTCATCCAGCAGCTCCACAATGACGAGCTCCGTTTGCTGGTGCCCGCCCCTGCCTGCCACACATTCTGTAAAAGCCGTTTGCATTTCCGTGGATGCATAGGTTGAGTAGAGCCTGATATTCCATTTTTCCGTGATTCTCTTTCCCAAAACATTTAAGGAAAAGTCCGCCTGCCGGATATTCTCACCTATACAAATAGCTTTTTTAACAGACGACTCATTCGGATCAATATCATGTTCTGAAGCATATTGTATCAACTTAAGGATGAAGGAGGGAACGGCCACAATGGCCGTCGGCCGGAGCCGCATTATGGTTTCCCATTGCAAGGAAGGAACGCCCGGCCCAAGGCGAATGATGCCAGCCCCGAGCTTACGTATACCTGAATAATAAGCCATCCCAGCCATAAACTGGCGGTCAAGCGTAAGCATCAGCTGATAAATGTCCCCCGGAGATCCGTCTGCGCAACGAAAAGAACTGTATTCATTGTAGGCAAGTCTTTGCAGGTCATTTTCTGTCAATGCAATCGTGACCGGCAAGCCAAGCGTGCCGGAAGTGGAGGTATACTCAATTACTTTGCTGCGTGGCACGCAAAGGAAATCATCATTGTTTTGCTGCAGGTCTTCTTTAACAGTCGTTGGCAATAGGTAAAGGTCTTCCAGTTGAACAATCCGGCCAGGATCGATCCCGGCTGACCGGAATATTTTTTTGTAATAGGGAGAATGACTGTTAAGATACAATACCAGTTCCTTTAAATTTTTTTCCTGCAGCCGGCGGATATCTTCCGGATTCATATATTCCTTATGGAGTTCCTTATTCATGATTCAAGAATGACTATGGCACTTGCATAGGATTTTAAATGCGAAAGGGAAACATGAATGGCGCGGATCTTCAAAGGAGCAAGTGTCATTTCGGTTTTGCCGGAAATCCGGATCAGCGGCCTCCCGTTTTTTTCATTTACGATTTCAATCTCATTCAGTGTTAATCCGCTTTCCCATCCACTGCCTATGGCCTTTAAGAATGCTTCCTTGGCTGCAAATCTGGCAGAATAATGCTGAAACGGATCTGCTTTGGATTCACAATATTCGATCTCCCCGGTGGAAAATACCATTTCCCGAAATCCTGTGTCCCGCGTTACGCGGGCCGCAACCCGTTCCACTTCAATCATATCAATTCCCGTTCCGATGATCATCGCTGTAATTTATTTTTCTTCCGCTTTTTTTATTTGTTTCCGAATATAATCTTCTTCTCCTTTCGTAGCCACAACTTTTGTCAGCGCCTGCCGGTAATAAGCAGCAGCCCGGGGATAGTCTTTTCTTTTGAAATATTCATTACCTGCAAGTTCATATGTTTGGTAAAAATCCGGATTGCTTGCAATCAGACTATCCGGGTCCACCGTATTTCCATCAACAATTGCTTCTTTGTATTTGCGGAACCTGAGAAAATCCCGGAATTGCGGGGTCAGCAGGAACGGGTCCGCCGGAACATCCAGGCTGCTGTCTGAAACTTCCTGGTCGGATTTCATTCCGGCCCTGGCAAAAACTTTTTTCAGATCGTAACAAACATATTTGCCCAGTTGCCATGGCGCCGTGGAGACCCAGACCAGGCCTTTTTTCGGCTCGAATACAATGGAATGGTGCCCGATGAGCTGATCAATCGCTTTTTCATTTCCGATCCCGATTTCCTCATTATGCATGCCTCGGCGGTCACGCAGAATAGCCACCGTTCTCGCTACTGTATTTTCCTTCGTGGAATCCAGCAGTTCCTCCAATCGTTTATAGCGGTATTCAGACGCACTTTCCCTGATCTGCTGCTGGTTTGATTTCAATTGTCCCAAACCATTGCTCTGAAAATGATTGGCACAGATAATATAATTTTTTTCCGGATCGTAAACAGCCATGGAATCCGGGGTTTTTTCTATGATCACGGCTTTACTGTCCTCTGCAGAACCAACAAGAAAAGACTCTGATACGAACATCTTCCGTTTCCGGGCGATAGCGATGGCTTCTGAAATATTCTGTGCGTATTGAAGGATCTCCCTCGCTACAAGGGATACAGGCGTTGCTGAACCAGTGGGGATGCTGGATTTTGCAGCATTGATCGTAACCGTAAGACCCTTGTCGTTCATCCCGGAGACCACGCCAATGAAGCCACCCCAGGTAACGGACATGAATTTATGGCCTTCGGAGGGATTTACAAATGCAACAATTTTATTTTCGGAGAAATGATCACCGACATAAAAATCAAAATTCCTTCCTATGATCATGTTGCCGTCTGCTGACTTGCTGCCCCAGGTGCCGAAGGAAGTACAACCCACAAGCGCCAGGTTCTGCAAAGCATGACCAATATCATGTGCCGCGTGGTAATTTAATATACGCTGATACTTGCTGCCCACATAATCGTATTTATCCGAAGCAGAAGCCGAGATGCCATAAATTTCCTCTTTGTACTCTGGCAATACAAATTTGTCCAGGTCGCGGTTAAACCAGCCGACGAAATATTTGAGAAAGTGCAGGTAGAATTTTGAGGGAATCATCCGGTTAATCTGGTCGTTGAAATATTCCTCCTGTTTCTGCAGCAGTTCTTTGGTTAATTTGCCATTTGCGACCCCCCGCTCGTAAGGTTTACCCTCCACATACAATTCAAACAATCCCGATTCGCTTTTCCTGAACCAGTTGTTTTTCAAACTATAAAAGCCTGCTGTGTTTTCAGTCCGCTGCCAGTCTAAGGCAGAACGATCTGCTATTTCAGGCGGATTGGTTTTGGAAACGATAAGGATATATACTATCCCGATCAGGAGCAACAGGAGAAACACTCCCAATGTCCGCAAAAATCCTCTGCGCAATTTCCTTCTGTCAGGCATTTCTAATTTTTTCAATGAAATCATCCCTGCCCGTGAGGGCAGCGGCTGTGATCAATCCGCTGATGGCAGTTCCAAGAATTCCGTGCAGGTTCAGACTTTGGCCGGTAAGGTATAAATTCGGAACCTTTGTTTTCGGAGCAACCAGTGCGGCCAGGGGGTCGCGGTAATCTTTCATCGTTCCATAAAGATTTCCGTCATCGTTCCCTATATAGTCGCGGTAAGACAAGGGTGTGGACGTATAGTAAGTCTTTATGCAGTTCCTGATGCCGGGAAATTTTTCCTGCACTTTACCCAGCAGCTTCTCCGCTTTCACCCGCTTAAATACTTCATATTCCGGGCCACGATCCTGTTGATTGGCTATTGTATTGAAACTCGAGGCCCAGGGAAGAACTTCTTCATAGCGCATATATGCAAAAATAGTCATCCCGTTGGCAAATTCCCTGCCCTGTGCAGAGGGCGCCATGTATAATGCATATCCAAGCGGCCATTCTTCAAGTTCATAAGCTTCCATATTCCATTCCGATCCGGGCTTAAGCCAGTAATAGTTGTGCTTGACATATGGGATACAACCCGGCTTAAATACAATATTGATAATAAAAGAAGAAACCGTATTCTTCATATTTTCCAGGCGTTTCCGTGTAACCGGCCTGATGAGGGAGGTTTCCGTCATCCTGAATGTTTTTACCGGGTTTGTATTTGAAACAAAATATTTTGCGGCTATCCGGGTTCCGTCTTTTAATATCGCGTGGCTCACCAATCCATCTTCTACAATCAATTGGCTCACTTCCCTTTTACGAAGGATCACGGATCCGTTGGCACGGATATTTGCAGCCAGGCCGTTAGTAATCCCGGATCCGCCATTAACGCACCTCCAGGCACTCTCCATATAACTGTTCAGGATCAGGGCATGTACATACAATGGAGTTTGTTCTCCTGCACCCGCATACAGCATATTATTACCCGCCAGCACGGCGCGGAGTTTTTTATTTTGTGTCAGCTGATCAATAAAAATCCTGGCAGAAATTCCCATGACTTCCAGCTTTTCCTTTCCGCCGGATTCCGTTTGCAAGCGGTACATTGGAAAATAGTCGCAGATTTCCCTAATGGTTTTGCAATATTTACGTATCGCGCTTTCCTCCTCCGGAAAATCGCGCGTCAGCCTTTTGATGAAAGATTCATATCCCTGGGATATTTCGTAAATCTTATCGTCCCCCTCCAATAACACGCGGTCAAAGGCTTCATCCATTCTTTCCAACTCGAGCTTGTCTGTCAGCCCGAGCCACTTAAAGATCTGATAAAGGTTCTGACCCTTGTCGAGTCCCCCGAGATAATGAACCCCGGAATCAAAAATTACTTTGTTACGAACAAAAATCTGGAGACAGCCTCCCAGCTGTTTATTTTTTTCAACCATGCAAACGCGGTATCCTTCCCGGCTGAGAATATTTGCACAGACGAGGCCGCCCATACCGCTTCCAATAATCAAAACGTCAAACTTTTTCATCGCAGGCAGAATGGGTTATAACGAAAATAAGGTTTGAAGTGAATTTTGAAGGATCAATGGTCCGGCAGGCCATGTTTTTTTGAGCTGCCATTTCCCGGATAGTATTGCCAGAAAGGAAAAATAATTTCTTATGAACCATTTTATTGAATCCAAAGAAACGCGTGGAAAAAAACTCCGAGCGCCTGGTTCCTTTATGCCTTTCCCTGAGGTCCCGGTCGCCATCCCTGATCACCATTACGCCTCCGGGCTTGAGTTTATCCATACATTGCTCAAGCAGAATGACCTGCTTTTCCGGTTCCAGGTAGTGCAGCGAATCGGCCAGGATAATGCCATCCGACGATTCCAGCCGGATCCGGGAAATATCGGCTTCGATGAAGCGGATCCGTTCATCAAGACTGAAACAGTGATTCGCTACGTCGATTTTTTCTTCATCATAATCAAATCCTGTAATATCTCTTTCCGGACCAGCAAAATGAAGCAGCCAGCTCATAAAACCATAGCCGCATCCGAGATCCAGTATACGACCTTGTTGCGGCAACAGCTCATGAAACAGCTGGTAATTTTTTTCCATCCGCGTTTTAATCTTCATATACCATTCCAGTATCGGACCCTTATAGAGATAATTATAAATGAGTTGTTCCCTGAAATAAACCGGCTGCTCCTCGCAGGCTTTCAGGCTCTCATATTTTCCGCGAAAATATTTTCCGATGGATTTTGTCCGGTCGGTATAGGTTTCTCCAAAGGAATTGTCTGCCGGAGATATTCTCGGGAGATATTTTATGGTAATCCTTCCGTCTTTCAAAAGGAAATCTCCTTTGGACATGGTATATGCCGTGCCATGGATAAGCACCGGCAGGATATCCAGTTGCAATTTTTCAGCAAGAAAAAAAGCACCCTTGTGAAACCTTTTGATCTGGGCATCCGGAGTGCGGGTTCCTTCCGGAAACACGACGATGGAATAACCAAACCTCACTTTTTCTGCAAGCCTGCCGATCCCATTTTCTATTCCGTCTGCCACCCGGTAATAGCCGGCCATTTTTACCAATTTACCAAACAGGGGTGAATTCCACACCCATTCATTTGTCAACAGCACCACATTTGGAAAAAGCATTGTCATGATCAGTATATCCAGGAATGACTGGTGATTTGCAATCATTATGCAAGGCTTTGACAGTTCTTCATGTTGCGGATTGATTATTTTCTTTTTTACGTTTCCCATGATATAAATGACCGACCAGGTGTAGGCAGAAAGTATCCGGTGATATAGTCTTTTTCCTATTCCGTTCTTATTTTCTCCTTTATTGAATGGATTCCATTTCACGAGGATAAGTCCGCAAACCGTAACAATCAGGCTGCCAAATGCAAAATAGCTCAGTGAGAAAATGGATTTGACCAGGCCAGCTGCCGTCCAGGGGAATCGTTTTTTCTTTACCCGGTTGGTGATCAGGAAATGAAACATGAATGGAATGAGCACCTGTGCGATGATGACAACGCTGAGTATGCCGGTAATGGAAACCAGGGCAATGGACCTGAGCGCGGGATGCCGGGCGAATATCAAAACGCCTAATCCCGCCAGTGTTGTGATGGCAGATAAAACGATCGAAGACTTATATGAAGAAAGATTTCTTTTGCCCGTCCGGTATTCCTGCAGTAATCCATCCATAATAAACAGGCTGTAATCGTCTCCCAGGCCAAAGATCAGGGCAGATAATATAATATTTACAATATTGAACTGGAGACCGGCAATGCCCATGATCCCCAGTATCCAAACAAATGCAATGATCATGGGGATAAAGGAAACCAGCGTAAGTTCTATCCTTCCATAGGTAAGCAACAGGACCAGAAAGACCATGATGGACGTCATCCAGCCAATCTGACCAAAGTCGGAGCTGACGATATTGACAAGTTTCGCTGTCAGGTATTCCCTGTCAATGACGGTGACCTGCGGATCATTGGAAAAAGTTTTATAAATGACCGGTTTATCTGCAGGAGCCACCCTTAAGAGGGTAACCAGGGAGGTCAGTCCTTTTTTAGTCATGATATAATCGCCGGCAATTGTTTTTTTTAAGGTATTTTCTTCTTCCCTGTTCAATGGAAGAAAAGTTTTGCCGAGCAAAACGGAGAATTCCCGAAATGCGGTCGGGCTGAAACCCAGTGAATCCCCGATATTCTGCAGCCTTTGGAGCAATCTGGATTTTTTTTCTTCAGTCCAATACCGGTTCCAGCGGCGGATCCTGGATTCCTGAAGGGAATCGGATATCAGTAAATCAAAGGCCGCTGAGTATTTCCTGATGATATTCCGCTCATGCAGTTTCGCTATGCTGTTGCTCAGCATTTCCTGTTTTTTCAATGCCTCTTCGAGATTTCTTCCATCCGTTACCAGGTAAACAGAGCGCTGACTATATTCATTGATCCTGTTCAGTGTAGCTTCTGATTTTTTCAGCTTATCCGGCATGAAATTCATGTGCATCATATCCTGGTCGAAACCCACCTTGTTCATCGTAAAAGCAAACACGATGGTCAGAAGGAAAATAATTGCTATGACGAATTTATTTTTTTCCGGATGGTAATTTGAAAACCGGAGTATCCAGGAACTTCTTTCCGTCTCTTTTTTGCCACCCGCCGTAACTCCTGAATCCGTGATCAGTTGGGGAAGAAAGATCAGGGAACTGAGGGCGGCACCTACCAGGCTGAAGGCAGCGAACAATCCCAGGTCTTTCAGCATTTCTGATTTCACAAATTGAAGGCCTAAAAATCCGCCAATGGTAGTGAGACTTCCGATAGTCAGCGGGAAAGCGAGGTCTTCAATCACTGCGCGCATGTTGCGGCGGTGGCGAAAATGATTATAGACGTGCAGGGAATAATTTATCGCGATCCCAAGCACGATGGATCCGGCTGCCAGTGCAATGACGGAAATCGTTCCTTTGATGAGATAAATTAAGGCAAGGGAAAACAATGCTCCCAGCAGCACGGGCAGCATAATAATAAAAGGAGCCCTTTTCTTTTTGAAATACCAGCCAATAAAAACAAAGAGGAAAACCAATGTGATCCCGAGCGTTAGAAAGGAATCCTTCCTGAGTTGTCTTGCATTCCCTTCCGAAACGGCTACAGAACCAAAATACGCCGCATTCAGGTCAGGAAAATAATGCTTTTGCAAGTCCTGAATGATGCTGTCCATACCCTGAAGCAGGGTTTCATTCCTGCCTGTATTATCCGCCGGGAAAGCGGGCGAAATAAATGAGAGCAGATAACGGTTATTCCGGGTTATGATATGACCCTCGTATAAATCAAAATTCTCATCATACTGCAGCTGCCTGATCTTTTTGAATGCGAGCTGGCTGATCCCCACCGGATCTTTGCTGATAAAACTTTTTAGCACCATACCAGCTGGTGAGCTAAGCGTATGAAGGTCTGAAGCCAGGGTGCGGGTTAATTGTTGTGGGGTCAGGAGGCTATCGATAGCTGCAAAATCGGCGGAATCCAGGTATACGGGCAAATGATCCTGCATGGTGAACATGATCTGAGGGACCATGCTGTCGTTCACCCGGTCATTTACTGCCCTGATATAGCCCGGATAGCGGGCCAGCAGGTTGCGGGTAAACGAATCTGAGAAGTTTACCAGGGATCCCGGCGAGGATCTGGTGCTGTCTTTCATCGAAATCATCAGGACCAGCTTGTCAGCGAACTGGGCATTCTGGATAAGATCATTCAACTTTTCCGTCTGGCGGTCCTTCGGAAGTATTTTTGAAATATCTTCTTCGGGATGGATTTTCGAGGCGAAATATCCCGTTGTAAGAAACAGGGCGATGAACAGCGTAAAAAAAACGATCCGGTGATTCGCAAAATAATTATAGATATGTAGGAATGGTTTTGCCATGTTTCTACGAAGCCGGCCGCGTTTTCTTCTTAAATAATTTTAGCAGCAGGAAGGTGATCAAACCCGTCACCAGGCCGGCAACAACAGCAAGTGTAATACTTCCCAGCAGATATTGCTTAAAATTATACCGGATGGCGGATAAACTTAATGTTTTACTGAAACTAATGTCTTTTCCGGAGGCGGGCATCCAAAAGGAGCCCGCTTTATAGCTACAATAGATGATCAGGGGAATTGCCGGCGGAATGCTGATGTTAGCGAAAAGAATGACGAGTACCTTGTTTAAGCGGAGAACAACGGCCATCAGGATAGCTGCAATAAGCTGAAAGCCCCATATCGGAACAATACCCATAAAGATGCCAAAAGCAGCCGATACCGATTTCCTGGTATCGCTTTGGTGCGGATGCAACAACTCCTGAATAAAGGATTCTTTCCACTTTTTTTGATAAAATAATTTCCGGATAAGATTCCTCGGCCTGATATAGAGAAAGCTGATCAGGACCAACACAGTATTTAAAATGCTGATGCGCGTAAAATCAATAAACGGACGAAAATGGGTAACGCGTTTCCCGACCGGCGGATAATACACAGAAACCGGCACAGCGATTACCGGAATATCCTTCCAGGCTGCCCGCACAATCACCTCGATCTCAAATTCATATTTTGGGGTAAAGAAATGCATTTCCCGGAATTGAAAAATAGGATACAACCGATAGCCGGACTGGGTATCGGGCAGTCGAATACCCGTTTCCACTTCAAACCAGAAATTCGAAAACCGGTTTCCAAAACTACTCTTTGAAGGAACAGCCGATTGATCCATATTCCGTGCGCCGATGATCAGTGAGCCTGGATTTTCCCTTAATCCAGTCAAAAATTCCGGCAGATCCTTAGCAAAATGTTGCCCGTCAGAATCAATTGAAATGACATAGTCGTATCCAAGCTCCGCCGATTTGATGAATCCCCGCCGAAGGGCATAACCCTTTCCCCGGTTTGGCAGGTAGCTGATATTCTCTATTTCCCGAAATCCATTGAGGATCTCTTTTGTTTCATCTGTTGAGCCATCATTTACCACGAGGATATTACGGGTAAAAAAATTGATATCCATCAACAATCCGCCAAGCGTTGCCGAATTATTATAGGTAGGCACCAGAACACAGACTTTCAGCTCATCAAATTGATCCTGTAATGTGCTTGCATGGTTCATGATTGATGTGAAGACTAAATTGGAGTTGATGGTTGATGGTTGATAGTTGATAGACTTTAGGTGTGTCAGCGTAAGAAGAGTTACAACCTGACGGTAACATAAAGCCAAACAAAGATAAAGATTGTAGAAGTGGAAAATGCCTTTAGTCGTCCAGTATCACCTGATATCCATCAACCATCAACCATCAACTCTTCACCCTGAGTGCAGGAAGAGCATCGGGAAAGTTATTTTTTACGAAATTCAAAAGTCCTTCGCGGACATAACAGCGGAGATCAAAAGCCTCTGAAGAGTTATTCGCGCTCACAAGAGCGCGCACCTGAATGGTCTTGTCCGTAAGATCCGTAACCTGGATAATATTAGTTTCTTTGTTCCAAAGTGGCGTTAGTGCAAGTAAACGCGTAAGTTCGCCACGCAGAGAATCCACGGGAACCGAATAATCCAGGTAAATATAAACGGTGCCGATCAGGCCAGCCCCGGTACGCGTCCAGTTTTGAAATGGCTTTTCAATAAAATAATTGAGCGGAATGATCAGGTTGCGAAGATCCCATAGCTTCAGCACCACATAGGTAAATGTGATTTCCTCCACCTTTCCCCATTCTCCTTCCACAATCAACACGTCGTCAATGCGGATAGGTTGCGTAAATGCGATTTGAAATCCTGCCAGAAAACTGGATAGGGATTTTTGCGCAGCAAAGCCAATGATGATACCACCAACACCTACACCCGTGAGCAAGCCTGTTCCGATTTTTCGAAGCCTGTCAAAACTCATGAGAATAAAGCAGAGGGTGACAATTACAATCACCACGGTCGACAGCCTCCGGATGAATTGTAGCTGTGTGCGGATCTTTCGCTCCCTCAGGTTGTCGCTTTTCTTAATATCATAAGTATAGTAAACATAATCTTCACAAATATTCATCAGACCCATCACTAAAAAAGCAAAAGTGATCATGAGCACGATATCAGCGAGTTTGTGAAGGTCAAGATAAGATTCGTGGCTTGTGCGTATCAGCGGAAGCATCAGGTAAAGGGTGAGAAAAGGAAGAAAATAAGTAAGCGGCCGGTTCATCCTCCTGGGAATGGAATGCCAGAAGGAAAACCCCTGGGCCGATTTCGTCTGGTTTCGAAGAATAAAATGAATAATCACCCGGGTAAGCAATCCGATCCCGATAGCAAGCAAACAAAGGCCCAGGTTCCAAAAAAAATCCGGAATCCGCAAAAAGAAATCCTGGAGATGCTCGATCATATCTTCTATCGTTAAGGCAATTTAAGGATTTTGTGAGACCAGGGCTGCAACAGGAAACGATTTAAATAATAAATCGGTGTCGATTGAGTCGGCCATTTCCATTTCCTGACCGGTCAGCAGGTTTTCCCAACGGCCTTGTATACCTGAAACCCCGCGGAGGAGGTGCTCTTCTACAGTTGAGGGCAATGGTGCCAGGATCAATAAACGCCGGTCATGACAGGTCCGTATATACCCGATGTGCGCCACCGTACCGACCACAGGAATATATTGACCGGTATGGAAGATTTCAGGATGATCCCTGCGAAAATGCAGGATCTTGCGGATTAGAAATAATTTATTGGCTCCTGCTTCCTGCTGCTCCCTGGTATAGGTCAAAACGCTGCCTTCTTTTTCTTTCGAAATGATTGTATCCATCATTTTTTTTCTGAATTCAAAATCAACAGGTAAACGGTTGTCCGGATCCACAAGCGAGAGATCCCACAATCCGGATCCCTGGTATATGTCGGGAATACCCGGAGCGGTAAGTTTGAGTAGGGTCTGAGTTAGTGAAAAAACCCTTTCCCGTGAAATGATGAGGTTTACAAACGGCAGGAAAGAAGATAAAAAATTGTGAGCCGGCGAAAGGATTTGGCTTACAAAATGATGACAGGCCTTTTCATAAATTTCATTTGGAGCTTCCCAGCTGGTATCCTGTTTTTCTTCCCGAAGGGCTTTTGTAAGGTATGCAGCGAACCTTTTTCGGAAACTCATACTGATACGCCGGTCTTCGGGAATGGCGCCCGCCAGGGCCTGATAAATCAGGTATTCATCATTCGCTGAGGGAGCGCGCCTGTTATCATTTACACAGATGAATAATCCGTTGAGTAATTTCCACTCTTCGATCAGGCGAATCCATTCATCCGCAAAGAGACTTATCAGATTTATCCGTAAACGGTTGTCCTCCCCTCTTTTGGTATCATGTGTGGAAGTGGCATTCAGGCTAAGTGCAGCCTTTTGCTGCCGCTCTTTCATGAGTTCATGGAACTTTCCGGCATTGATGATACTATGCACAGGCGAATCCCCAACTTCATTGTGACCGATGAGAACATTATAATTATAGAAAGCCGTATCCTCCGTTCCCTTTGCTGCCAGCGGGGCCGTGTACTGGGCGAACCTTCGCAAAAAATACAAAACTTCTTTTGCGAATTTATCTTCCGGATTTGTTTTGAAGATTGGGCGCAGCCAATGGAGCGCTTCCCCGGACGCAGGTGCAGTAACGGCTGCTTTTGCAAAAGCCTTGTCCACCCAGTGCTGGTCTGTTTCTGATAAGGGTAATTGATCAGGATAAATCCGGTAAATGGGAAAGGAAGCCATGAGGGCAGCCAGGGCCTCTTTAATTTGCCCAGACGAAAGAATCGTTTCTTTTTCTGAAATCAACGGACTTAACCATCGCATCAGGTTATTTAATTCGCCTTTCAGATGACTATTGAGGAATGCCCATTTTTTATCGAACACCAGACTGCCGTAGGCCTCATTACTGATATGTTTCCTGAAATAATCCAGCAGTTTCTGTTTGCCTGAATGATCAGTAAGCAATTGATTAACGAAAGAAAGGAAATCATAACCTGTGGTTCCCTGTACTGGCCAGGATGGAATTATATCTTCGTTTTCCTGAAGAATTTTTTCTGTGATGATAAAGGCATCGGCACCAACGAGGGCCCGAAGTCTTTTAAGGTACCCGGAGGGATCAAAAAGCCCGTCAATATGATCCACACGGAAACCCTGGATCAGGCCCTGATTGTAAAGGGAAAATAATAAAGGGTGCCAGTTGTTAAAGACGTTTTCGTCTTCCATGCGAAGGCAAATAAGACTGTTTACCGCAAAAAAACGGCGGTAATTCATTTTTGAAAAACTCTTTTTGAAACTGCACAACTCATAATGCTGAAATGATAAAAGTTCTTCCAGCAGGTGCGGATCCTGGTTAATGTACTTGCAATAGCTTCCTATCATGCCTCTCAGCCTTGGGCTATTCCATATTTCATTAAACATTCTTTTTCTAAAATAAATCCATCTCTGCCAGGGCAACATGGAAAAGGATCCCGTTTTATCTGCCCAGGCCAGCAGCGGCAGGTAAAGTTCAGGAATCACTGCGCAGATCCAATTATATGTGCTGATGGCCACCGGGTAAACCTTGGTTTTATGCCGAAAGAAAAATCCATCTTCTCCAAAACCCAATTGAATATCCCCATCATTCAAACAATCATTTAATTCCTTTTCAAGAAAAGGAAGCATGATTTGATTTGGTGCCGGACGATTTATGGCTGAGGGCGGAGCCAATTGGGGAATAATGTCAAAAAAAGAATAGAAGTCCGAGTGCCTTCCTCTTTCCAACACATCATAAATCCAGGGGTTATCAATTGCATAGGCCATATGATTGGGAACAATATCCTGCAACCATCCCATGTTATGATCCCTGAGAAAAGAAGTTATTGTTTCCCATGCATCGGGTGTTCCGATCTCCGGGTTAATTTCCAGCGGATTGATTACATCATATCCATGGTCACTGCCTGGAATGGCCCGTGTAACCGGAGATGCATAAATGGTGGAAATGCCTAGTTCATACAGGTAAGGAAGAATATCGGATAATTGAGAGAAACCAAAACCATGAGAAAGTTGGATCCGGTAAGTGGCCGTAGGAATATACATTATTCAGTTTTCATTGAATTCATAGATACAAATGGTATTACCGGGAACCTCAAGCCATTGTCCGGATCCCCATACAGATGCAGTTCCGGAACCTGTACCTCCCCACTGCCCTGAGGATGAATCCTCAATCCTGGAGAGCTTTTTATTATAATCGGATTTTACCGATAGTGCCCTGTTTGCATAATTTAGAACAATTACCAGATGATCTTGTTCAAATTCTCTCTCCAGGAGAATCAGCTTATCTATCGGAGAACTTACTTTGGTTTGCCTTCGCTCTTTGCCCCGCATGGCCTTGCGCGATTTCCGGAAATTGATGAGATATTGATACCAACGCAAAAGCGCGTCGGATTGTTTATCAGCATAATTCCAGGATAGAACCGATCTGAGAAAAGTTTCGGCCGAGGCGGGATCAGCAAATTCGCCTTCATGGTGAAAGTAGGCAAACTCTTCTTTCCTGCCTTTCCGAACGGCAGCCAGCAGGTCTTCGCTGCTGTGATCCACGAAAAATAAAAACGGATTTTGCTCCCCGTATTCTTCTCCCATAAAGAGCAATGGAATATATGGTGAAAGAAGAACAGTTGCTGCTGCCAGCTTCAATCCTTCAAAGGAAACCAGGGTGCTGAGCCGCCCTCCATCCAGGCGGTTACCGGTTTGGTCATGGTTCTGATCAAAAACAACAAAGCGATCGTAATTAAATCCATGAGCATCCGATCCGAATTTCTTTTTTCTGTGAATAGAATAATTACCGTCATAAACATATGTAGCTGAAAATGCTTTTACCAGGTCGGCCGTTTCTCCAAAATCCTCATAGTAACCGGATCTTTCCCCTGTTATCAATGCGTGGAGGGCATGGTGAAATTCGTCGGCCCATTGACCGTCCAGTCCGTAACCTCCCCTATTTCTATCCAGAATAAAGCGTGTGTCATTCAGATCAATCTCTGCTATAATCAGTTTTTGGGAACCAGTACGCTTTTCAACATCCTCTGCTCTTTCTTTTAATTGTTTTACAAAATGATTGGTACTAAAATCCCTGAGAGCGTGAACGGCGTCGAGGCGAAGGCCGTCAATATGAAAATCCCCGAGCCACATTTCTGCATTTTGAATGAAATATTCTTTCACTCCATCGCTCCAGGCGTCATCCAGATTAATGGATTCGCCCCAGAAGGTTTTATACTTATCAGTAAAATATGGAGCAAACCGGGAGAAATAATTCCCTTCCGGTCCGAGATGGTTGTAAACCACGTCCAGCAAAACCGCTATACCCTTGCTATGCGCTTCGTTCACGAGGTTTTTTAATTCGTCCGCTCCTCCATAACTATTTTGAACGGCATAGGGAAACACCGCATCATATCCCCAATTACGCTCGCCGGGGAATTGGGCGACGGGCATCAGTTCGATTGTATTTATGCCGATATTTCTCAGATAATCAAGCCGGCCCCGGATACCTTCAAAATTATGCTTGTCAGTAAATACACCTGCATGGATCTCATATATGATCATGTCTGCCAGTGGAATACCCCTCCATCTGTCATCTTTCCATATGAACAGGTTCAGGTCAATGACTTCACTCGGTCCGTGTACGCCTTCGGGTTGGCTTAAGGATGCCGGATCCGGAAAGGGCCCTTCATCATCCACCCGGAAACGGTACCTGGCGCCCGGCTCAACAGAAGCAGAGGTTTGCCAGTACCCCGGTTCTTTTTTTTCCATAGACAGTGTCATCCGGAAGGGAGATTCAATAATCAGTTCCATCCGCGATTTCAAAGGGGCCCAAACGGTAAATAAGCAGGTACCCGTTTCATAAATTGCGCCTACCTTCTCCTTGTTCAAGAAGCATTATTTTGTGCAAGGTTGTTAAATTCCCGTGCCATCGTGGGCTGGCTTAATTTTGTTAATTTTGGTTCAGGCTTTAAAATAACAAAACTGATCTTTATGCAAGGCAGGGTAATGATATTCGACGATGATACGGATTTGCTTGATGTTTGTTCTATTGTATTGAAATCTAAACAATATGCTGTAAGCGGATGTAACAAATGCAATGAGATCGTACAGGATGTGGAATTATTTGCTCCCGATGTGATCCTGATGGATAATTGGATTCCCGATACCGGCGGAATCAAGGCGACGCAACTCATCAAGAACCATGATAACCTAAAAAGTATTCCGGTAATTTTTTTCAGCGCCAACATCAATGTTCAGGAGCTTGCCACTGAAGCAGGCGCAGAATTTTACCTTCAAAAGCCTTTTGAAATTGATGAGTTGGAGAATATCGTTTCAAAAGCTATTCAGACCCGGCGACTTCCGTGATCATGCAGTGAAAGTAGAAAATCAATTATTCCGGAACCGGGCAAAACAGCATCTGCCGGCATGTGATCCAGTGCATGCCTTGGCATAAATTCCATCCTGGCATCCCCGGGATCCTGAATAATACAATAACCTCCCCGCATCTTAATTTCTTTCAGTCCTTTTGATCCATCTTCGTTTGCGCCCGACAATAGTATGCCTATTAGCCTGTCCCCATACACTTCGGCGGCTGAGACAAACGTAACGTCAATGCTTGGGCGGCTATAATTCATTTTTTCAGAATAGTCAAGTGAAAATGTTTTATTCTTTTCGATAAGCACATGAAAATCCGCCGGGGCCAGATAGACCATTGCCGGCCTGATTGCTTCCTTTTCTTCTACCTCCTGAAAAGGTATCCTGGATTTGAGTGAAAGGATCTCGGGTAATAGGGATTCCTGGGAATTACTCCGGTGCATGACCAGTACAATCGGAATTTGATAATCTGCAGGAAGTTGCGTCAGGATACTGAGGATCACTTCGAGGCTTCCGGATGAACCACCGATCACCACCAACTCCATTTTATTTAGCTCATTTTGCGCCATATTTTTTGCCCGGGTACGGCAAATTTAAATTTAGAATCAACCGGCGAAAATTTCAGGGATTCCCTTGTCCCCAAGGCAAGGAAACCCAAGGTTTCCAGGCTATTGTCGAAAAGTTGCAACACTTTTGATTGCAGTTCCTTGTCGAAATAGATAAGGGTATTCCTGCATAGAATCAGCTGAAACTCGTTGAATGATGAATCCGAGACCAGGTTGTGCGTGGCAAAAATCATTTGTCCGCTCAGTGCGGTATCAAATTTTGCCAGGTTGTAATTGGAAGTATAATAGGATGAAAAATCATTTGTTCCACCTGACTGAATGTAATTTTCAGAATATTTTCTCATCTGGTTTGCAGGAAAAATTCCCTTTCTGGCTTTCTCGATCACTTTGGGATTGATGTCAGTTGCATATAAGCGGGATTTGTGCAGAAGCCCGGCTTCTTTCAGAAGAATCGCCATTGAATACACTTCTTCGCCCGTTGAGCATCCGGCGTGCCAGATACGGATGTATGGATAGGTAGCCAAAACAGGAATCACTTCTTCGCGGAGCGTTTTGTAGAAAAGCGGATCCCTTAGCATCTCGGTTACATTTACGGTCAGCTCTTCTACCAGGTGCCGGAAATAATCTGCATCATGGATCACCCTGTATCGGAATTCAGCAAAACTTGGAAACCCGTCCACCATAAAAAGGCGGTTAACCCTTCTTTTCAATGAAGCTTCTGCATAACCCGTAAAATCATAGCCATAATGATCTATCAGGTCATTTAATAAAAGATCCACCTCCTCATCGTGTACGGGCATTGTACTTACATTCTATTTTTCGTATAACCAGATCCGTAACAAAGAAATGAGCTGATCCATGTCAACCGGTTTTGAAATATAATCCGAAGCGCCGGCACTAATACATTTTTCCCGGTCTCCTGCCATGGCTTTGGCCGTTACTGCGATGATTGGTAAATTCCGGAAGGCCGGTATTTCCCTTATTTTCCTGATGCTGTCATACCCGTCAAGTTCCGGCATCATCATGTCCATCAGTATAATGTTCACCTGCGGGTTTGCCTGAAGCATTGCAACCGCTTCATTTCCGTCTATCGCCGGGATCACTTTCATTTTATGCTGTTCCAAAACTTTTGTCAGGGAAAAAATGTTCCGGACGTCATCATCTGCAATCAGAACCAATTTATTCCTGAGTACTTCATCCAGGGCCCCGAGTTTTTCCATCGGCGCGGAATTCCTGGGTTTTTCCTTCTCATCTACGATATGCAGGAATAATGAAACCTCGTCCAGGATCCTTTCATAAGCATGCGCCGTTTTGATTACGATTGAATCGGCATATTGGCGGATCCGCTGTTCCTCCGTTCTTGAGAAATTTTTCCCTGTAAAAATAATTACCGGAATATTTTCAAGGCCCGGGGCAGATTTAAAAGCTTCCAGCTGTTCATAGCCCTTCGAATCCGGCAGGCCAGCATCAAGGATCGCGCAGTTCACCTCATCCTGCTGAAGGGCATGAATACTTTCATCCATGGACGGAGTAATTACAGGACTGACCCCATAGGTTCCCAGATAATAGCTCAATGCTTTGGCATGCCTTGGATTTTCTTCAACGATAAGCACTTTGAAAGGACCCTCATGGAGGGCGAGTTCAATTTTCTTGAATATTTCCGGTATTTGCTCATAAGCAAAGGGCTTATTGATGAAATCCACGGCCCCTCTGCTCAGGCTTTCCTTCCTCGCTTCAAAAGATGACATGATATGCACGGGGATATGCCTTGTTTTGGCATCCCGCTTCAATTCTTCCATCACTTCCCAACCGTTTCTCACCGGAAGTTGAATATCCAGCAAAATACCTCGTGGATTAAATGTCCTGGCCAGTTGGATGCCGGTGTCCCCGCGCACCGCCACAATCCCTTTGTACTGTTGCTTGCGGGTGAACTCAAGCAGGGCCCTGGCAAACGGGATATCGTCTTCTATGATCAGAATTACCTTATCGCCCGGCAGGATTTGTTCGCGGTCGTCGGGTATATCCTTTGGAATATCCGTGGCCGTTAGTTGAGGAACCGCCGGTTGCCGGGGCGGAGGTTTTACTCCGTTTGCGCCTGCTGAAGGAGCAGGCCGGGATGGCATGACATTATCAGGCAGGAACAGGCGGGATGCAGGAAGCCGGAAAGTAAAAACACTTCCTTTGCCTTCGGTGCTGTTTACATACAAATCACCGTTCAGCAGTTTGCTCAGTTCCCGGCTGATGGAGAGTCCGAGTCCGGTGCCTCCAAATTTACGTTTGGTGGAACCATCAGCCTGCTGGAAGGCCTCAAAAATCAGTCGCCTGTTTATCATCGGGTATTCCGATACCGGTATCCTTTACTTCAAACCGTATAAACCTTATATCATTTTCTGCCTCCGGCTTAATAATTAATTCTACGCCGCCTACTGAAGTAAACTTAATAGCATTTGAAAGCAGGTTCTTAAGTATTTGCTCCACCTTCATTTTATCGGTTTCAATTTCCATCCGGAACTCCCGGATCAATGTGTATATTGAATTCAATATTTTTTTCCTTTGCCAGCGGATCAAAAAGTTCCCTGACATCGTTTACGATCTGGCTAATGCTGAAGAAACCATATTCAAGCTGCACCCGGCCTGATTCAATCTTGGAGAGGTCCAGGATTTCATCTATCAGCTGCAGCAAACCATTCCCGGAACTCTGGATCACCTCGGCATATTCGACCTGCTCCGGGGTAAGATGCCCTTCCTTATTTTCTGCCATCAGCCGGGAGAATAAAAGTATAGCATTCAGGGGCGTGCGGAGTTCATGGGACATATTCGCCAAAAAGTCTGATTTATAGCGTGTGCTTAAAGCGAGTTCTTCCGATTTCTTTTGTATTTCCTGGTTTCTATGCCCGATCATTTCATTCTTTTCTTCCAATAATTTACTGCGCTCCTCCAGTTCGCGGTTGGTTTGCAATAATTCTTCCTGTTGCACTTTTAATTCTTCTTCCGATACCTGGAGCTTTTCAGTTTGCGCTTCCATTTCTGCATTCAGCACTTCCATTTCGTTATGCTGGGTTTGCAGCTCCTCCGATTGAGTTTGGGTTTCTTCCAAAAGTTCCTGGAGCCTCATCCTGGTTATCACAGTATTTAATGCAACCCCAATATTCTCTGCCGCATTTTTCAGGTACAGTTTATCACGTGCAGTAAAAACATTCAGATTACCCAACTCAACAACCCCCATGAGGGTATTTTCAAAAAACAACGGAAAGGCATAGATGCTGGAAGGTCTTACTTCTCCTGTGGCATAAGTAATCTGAAGATCATCCCGGGAAAGATCCTTTACTTCTATTTCCTTTTTGCTTTGAGCTGTTTCACCGACAATTCCCTGGCCGAACCGAATCTGTTTCCGATCCTGTGCCGGATCAAACGCATATCCGCAGGAAAAATCAAGTTTTCCGGGAGAAGATGACAGGTAAAAAGCACCTACAACGCTTCCTGTATAATTGACCATCGCTTCCAGGGTATTCCGGGTCAATTCGCTTATGGGTCTTTCTCCCCTGACCATCTCGCTGAGCCTAGCAGAGCCGGATTGCAGCCATTCCTTATCCGAGATCGTTTTAAAGGACTCTTCCAGGGATGAAGCCATTTTATTCATTGAAGCGGAGAGACTGCCAAGATCATCCTTTTCCTGGTCATTTACTCTGACGGTATAGTCCCCGGAAGAAACGGTATTCGCGATTCCGCGGATAATGTCGATCCGCCTCCCGATATCCCTGTCTTTTTTTGCAAGGTCCTCTGTGAGCCTGGATTTTTCATCTATATCCTTTCTGACGCGGATAAAAAAGAATACAGCAATTAAAATTGCCAGAATACATGCAAGGATAATTATGGCTGGCGTGAAATTGGAGAATGTATTAAACCTGGAAGCTCTTTCGGTAAGAAGGGCAGTTTCCGCTGTTCTTCATCAGCAGGATTGTAGTCCTGATGGAATCCATATATTCCTTTCCCTCCTGCAATTCATTTACATGGATCAGGTTATTATCTTTTTTTTCTGCTATCAGGGTTTCCATCTGGGCAAACCGCAAATTGATGAAACCACGAAGATCTTCGCATCGCTCCTGCTCCATGCTATTGTCTGCAGTCAGGCTTTTAACCCGATCAAGCGCAGTCAGGGATTCCTGAAATGATCCATGAAAAGGCCCAAGATACATGGGGTCACCACTTATTAAAAATCCCCTCTGGGATGTTTCCGCCTCTCTGACGGGAGAAATTACATTATCAAGCTCAGAGATGACTTTATAAGTATGAGAAACCCATCTCGAACTATCGAGCAGGCTTTGAATGCTTAGGAAGGATGCTATTGAACTTCCGAGGAGAAGCAAAAGCGAAAAGCCAAAGCCAATGACAAGATTTCGGGTCAGCGATTGTTTCATGTCTGTTTATTGAATCTTTATTGATTCTGGGGCTGCACAAGGGCAGGTATTGAAAAAAAGAAAGTGGATCCTTTTCCGGGCTCACTCTGCAGCCAGCAGCTTCCTTTATGACGCTTTATGATTTCTGAACAAATATAAAGGCCAATGCCAAGTCCCTGGAAGCGGTGGGATGATCCTTCCACACGGTAAAACTTGCGAAACAGCTCTCCCTGATTTTCTTTTGATATCCCGATGCCGGAATCTCTCACTGCCACGATAAGCATATTGTTTTCAAGCTGGGTGCGAATATGCACGTCTTTCATACCCGGAGAATATTTAATTGCGTTGGTCAGGTAATTCAAAAGAACCTGTTCCAGCCGGGCTTCATCCCCCCTCACCTGGATTCCCTTCCGGCCAGTTATGTGGATCTGGTAATCCGGATAGGTTTGTCCAATCATTTCAGCTGCGTCGCGGATCAGGACGTCAAAATTAAAGAGTGTTTCGTTAAACTTCAGCTTGCCGTTCTCCATCCTTGATATATCCAGGAGATCCGTAATAAGTGTATTCAGCTTGTTGATCTGGATCAGGGTCCGGTCAACATAGGATTTTATTTTGTCTCCTTTATCCAGGGACCGGTCGAGCAACTGCACATAGGCCTTCATGCTTGAAAGCGGTGTTTTTAATTCATGACTGGCAATGCTCATGAATTCATCCTTTCTCCGCGAAGCGGCCTGTGCTTCCTGCTGGGCAAGTTTCCTGTATTCGATTTCCTTTTTCAGGTTATCCTGCATTTCTGTCAATATCCTATTCTGTTCATAGAGGCGGTAAAAGGTTTTTACACGCAGCAAAAGGATATCCGGATCGATCGGCTTGGTTACGTAATCTATTCCACCCGACAAATAGCCTTTGGTTATGTATTTTTTCTCTACATTGATGGCAGAAAGGAAAATAATCGGAATGTCTTTGGTGGAACTGTTTCCGGACAAAATCTCAGCAACTTCAAATCCATCCATGGCCGGCATCTGGACATCCAGGATGATAAGCGCATAGGATCTTTTCAAAACCTTTTTCAACGCCTCCTCACCGCTTGAGGCGCTATCGGTTGGAAAGGAATGTAACTCCAATAAGGTTTTGAGCGAGAAAATGTTCTCCGGCGTGTCATCCACAATTAGGATCATGTTAAAGCATCGGGGTTTACAGGATCATCTGAATGAAAATACGAAAGTCCTGAACAAAATTCAGGACTTTGTAAATTTCCCTCAACTAAGACTAATGAATGCAACTTCATTTCTTAAGACAAACATGCTGCCAAAAAATAAAAGGCTGAGAGGTCAAAGGCATTCGTCTGTTGTAGAATTTATTTCCCAATTAATATTTGACATTTACCAATTTCCCAGGAAGATCAGTGCATTTAAGATTTGTATCCGGCATGGCACAGCCATTGCACTTTTTAAGGTAACCCTTTTTCATTCCTTGATTTATGAACAAGCATTTACAACCCTGCGTAAATCTCTCCCGGCTGGATGAGATTGTTTATTGGACAAAAAAATGGGAAATTTCTCCAAACCAGTTATTGCAGGCCATCAGGGCCACCCAAAGTAACAACGTTCAGGTGATCACCCAATATTTGAGAGAGCGGGGATTTGCAATATAAATTCCCTGGAAGAAGTCAGAAGCTGTAAATCACTTTATAGACTTCTGAAATGTCCACATCCTGGAGATATGGATAGAGTTCTCCCACGTCTTCGAAGCTCCGGATACAAATATAGAAATACCGGGTTGTGTGGTAATAGATCTCCACATAAAAGTCGTCCACCTGATACAAGGTTATCCGGTAACAGCCATCGTTGCGTTCTGCGAGAAACACCCCGGTGGTTGCGAGCACCTCGGTTTTGGCCATCCCATCCATAATATTAAAGTCCCTGATATCCATAACCTGTTTTAAACGTTCCAGATTTAGTTTCAATCGATATATGTCAAATCATATACCGACATTTGGCTATTGATAACCTAAGATTTTCATTTTACCTCCCATAATATATGGCTGCAGAAAAGGCTTCTCTTAGTCATTTTGAATTTCTAAAGGCGGATCGGAATTATGAAGAAGCCGCCAGGGCAGCCAACCTGGTTTATGTTAACGACCAAACGCCTGGAATTATACGGTTAAAAAAGGGGAAGGGTTTCTCTTACCTTCTGGAAAACAATATCCTGCAGGACGTAGGACAACTTATCCGGATTAAAAAGCTGGCCATTCCGCCCGCATGGACGGGGGTATGGATTTGTACGCTGGAAAACGGGCATATCCAGGCCACAGGCCTTGACCAGCGGGGCAGAAAACAATACAGGTACCACCCTTTGTGGACGGCTTTCAGGGGGGAGACCAAATTCCACAGACTTTATGAATTTGGTAAATTATTGCCCCGTTTAAGGACCCAGCTTGAAAAGGATCTTCAATTAAAGGAACTTGTTCAGGAAAAAGTGCTGGCAACCGTCATCAGCCTGATGGAACGTACGTATATCCGAATCGGGAACAGTAACTATGAAAAATTATACGGCTCCCATGGCCTCACCACCCTTAAGGATAAGCACGTACTGGTTACAGGGGATAAAATCCTGTTTTCTTTTCGCGGCAAAAAAGGCATTCATCATAAGATCACATTGAGGAACAAACGCCTTGCACGGGCTGTGGAGCAGTGCCGGGAAATTCCGGGTAAGGAATTATTTCAATATTATGATGAGGAGGGAAACCGGAAGACAATTGAATCCGGAATGGTGAATGAATATATAAAAAAAGCCATGGGTATGGATTTCAGTGCAAAAGACTTCCGCACCTGGGCTGGTTCCATTCATGCCCTCGACGCTTTATGTGCCCAGCCCGAATCGGCTGAGGAATCCGAAAGGAAGAAAAATATCCTGGCGATGCTGGATATCGTCAGCAGCAAATTGGGTAATTCGAGAGCCATCTGCAAAAAATATTATGTACATCCGGGATTGCTCAGGCTCTATGAGGAAAATAATTTTTCAAAATACTTTAACGCTGTAAACGGAACTCCGGACGAGACAGAAAATACCGAACTCACTTCAACGGAAAGGGTCCTGCTAAAAATCCTGAAAGGACAGTAAGCTAATATTCTACGGGAACCCCATGCTCAGGCGCGGTCAAACTTCAGAATAAAATTGGATCCCTGGTCGATACCTGTTTGTACATCAATGGAAGCCTTATGGGATTGGATGATATTCAAGGTGGTTGCCAGACCAAGTCCGAGTCCGTTTCTTTTGAACGTAAAATAAGGTTCAAACAAATGCGGCAGGGTTTCTTTGCTGATACCGCTGCCATTGTCCTTGATGGATACCAGGTGATGGCCGTTCTGGCTTGTAACAGAAATGTTCAGTTCGCCTTTATTTTCATTCATTGCTTCAATGGCATTGATGATAATATTGGTAAAGGCGATCTTAAGTTTTAAGGGGTCCGCAAGTATATATGCTGGTTCATTGGGATAGACCACTTTCCAATTCACTTTTTTAAGCGTGATCCTGTCAATGATGGTAGAAATGGAATCGTCCAGGATATTCTGAAGAGATCTCTTCTCCCGCAAATTTTCCGGGGGCATTGAAGAAGACAATAATAATTCTGTGATCAGGTCATTGATCCGCCTGCTGTTGCGGCTGATAATGTCCAGGTAAACATTTCCCGTCTCGGCCATGTTTTCCTGCAACAACTGCTCTACCGAAAGATTGATATTATTTAAGGGATTCCTTACTTCGTGGGCCAGGGCCCGCACCAACCGGTTCGCGGCGCCGAGCTTTTCAGCCTGAAGAGTTGCTTTTTCAGCCCGTTTCAGATTCGAAATATCATGGATAATTCCCTGAACGTAAAGGTGGTCTTCGGCATCCATCTCCATAGACAGAGAGAGAATGGCCTGGAGTTTTTCCTTGCTATGGTTAAACAATTCCACTTCAACGTCTTCCACTTCCCCTTCCGTTTTCAGGAGATTACTGATTTCTGCGACCTGATCGGGGCTGGCAAAGAAATAATTCAGGCTGAGATTTAGCAATTCCTCCCGCGAATAACCTAAGAGGGTTGTACTGATGTAGTTGACATCCTTGAAAACAAGCGACTGATCGGTGAGAAAAACAGCATCCTTGGATTTTTCGAATATACTTCTGAATTTTCTTTCATTCGATCTTAGTGTTTTCAGTGAATCTGCCCTTTCGAGGGAATAACGGATGCAGCGTTCAACCTTTTCAGTATTCAGCTCCAACTTCACGAGATAGTCAAATGCACCAGCCTGCATGGCTTCCAGGTCAATCTTTTGGTTACCCATGCCGGTTAGCAGGATCATAGGCTGTTCGCAATTGCTTTGCAAAGCTTCCTTCATCAGATCCAAACCGGTTTTGGCGCCCAAATAATAATCTATAAAGTAGATATCGTATTTCTTTTCCAGGATTGCCTCATAGGCATCTTTATACCTGTAGCACCAGTCAATCACAAATTCCTTTCCCCTGATTTTCTTTATATACTGGCTGGTAATAAAAAAATCCTCCTCATCATCATCGATGATCAATACGCGTATGGGAAGGTTCTCAGCGCTCATGGATAGTGATTCTTCATTTCTTCATACAGGGTCATCTTATTGTAGAGGGTTTTCCTGTCGATCTTTAACAACTGCGCAGCTTTGCTCTTGTTATAATTGCTTTCTTTCAAAGCCTGAAGTATCATTTCGTATTCTGCATCGATACTGGCTTCTTTAAGGGAGCTTTCATTGATGTTTACTTTTCCCAGCGCAGTTTTCGGGTCGGTGCCCATCGTTATGGGTGCCGCTTGTGCGGCGGCCGACAGGTTGGCCGGTGGCTGCTCTCCAAATTGCAGCTTGCTATAGTTGGAGATCTCAAAGGGAAGGGTTTTCGCCTCGATATAATCGCCTTCCGTGAGCAGGGTGGCCCGTTTGATCACATTCTTCAATTCCCGTAAATTCCCATACCAAACATATTTTGTAAAGATGGATTCCACATCGGGGTCAAAACCCTTTACATTCTTCTCAAGCTCCTCATTGGTGACCCTGAGAAAATGATTTGCGAAAAGCATGATGTCTTCTCTCCTTTCCCTCAATGGCGGAATCTCAATTGAAAATTCATTGAAACGGTGATAAAGATCTTCCCGGAATTTACCTGTACGGGTTGCATTCCAGAGCAATTCATTGCTGGCAATAAGAATACGTACATCCAGGTCGATATCCTTTGTTCCTCCGACCCTTCTCATTTTTCTTTCCTGAACAACCCTTAGTAGGGATACCTGAACGTCGTAAGAAAGATTGGCAACCTCATCCAGAAAAATGGTTCCTCCGTTGGCCAGCTCAAAGCTTCCATTCTTTTGATTCATGGCGCCGGTAAATGACCCTTTCTCATGTCCGAATAATTCGCTGGCGGCAAGCTCCTTCGATAAAGCTCCGCAGTCAATGGCAATAAAAGGTTTGCTGCTGCGCTTACTGCGTTTGTGGATTTCCTGGGCAATGGATTCTTTCCCGCTGCCGGTTTCGCCGTAAATGATCACGCTGTAATTCGTTGGGGCAACCAGTACAACCTGTTTCATTATCTTGCGGAATGCATCCGTGTCTCCGAAAATATAACTACCTGAATAGGTAACCCCTTTGGATTCCACTGAGGCCTCCTGCGCGGGCTCTTTATTTATTGGAGTTGTTGCATGATGCGGCTTCTCCGTGCTCGATAGCCTGCTGAATGGTATGAATGATCTCATCCGGAAGCAGGGGCTTGGTAATATAGTCATAGGCGCCCATTTTCATTACTTTGACAGCCGTCCGCATATCACTATACCCGGTAATAATGATGACAGGCATTTCGGAATATCTGTTCTTGATACTGCTGAGCACTTCCATTGCGTCCATGTCGCCGAGCCTGTAGTCGCACATGATGAGATCGGGCTGGTTGGAATCCAGCCAGGATAAAGCTTTCTTTCCTGTAAACATTTCAATGACTTCATATCCCCTCCGCGTCAAAAATCGATTTAGCAAAAGGCAAATATCCCTGTCATCATCAATTACCAGGATTTTTTTCATAAACGTTAAATTAGTATTTCAAAATGTTTTGGCAGTATCTTAAAAGAAAAGTGCGCGCATCTGGGCAACCGGTATATTCAGCTGATCCCTGTATTTAGCAATGGTTCTGCGAGCCACAATATAACCTCTTCCGGAGAGAATATCAGCCAGCTGCTGATCTGTATATGGCCTTTTTTTATCTTCCTTCTCAACCACTTCTTCAACAATGGTCTGGATCACCTTATTGCTGATGATCGTTCCTTCTTTGTTTGACAACCCTTCGGTGAAAAGGTCTTTAAGCAGGATCATGCCAAATGGCGTGTCAGCATATTTATTACAGGTGATTCGGGAAACGGTAGAGATATCGAGTCCTACAATCTCTGCGATATTTTTAAGCACCATCGGTTTGAGCTGCATGGTATCTCCGAACTTAAAGTATTCTGCCTGAAAATGAACTATTGCTTTAATTACCTTGAGCATATTCGATTCACGTTCCCGTATTGCTTTTATGAACCATTGTGCAGATGCGAGCTTGCTGCGCATGTACTGGCGAGTTCCTCTGTCAGTAGATTTATCATGGTCGAGGTTCTGGACCGTCTCAGCCCAGGTCTGGTTTACATGCAGGGTTGCTGAGCGTTGACGGGCAAGGGCAACCGTAATTTCTTCTCCCTCCATAGTAATAATGAAATCAGGAAAAACCGTATTGTTTACCTGAATTGTATTTACAGATGTAACAACCGGACGGGTCTTCAAAGAGGCAAGAAGTTGAAGCACCTGCTTCACTTCTTCGTCTTTCATTTTCATGTCCCGTCGTATCTTCTCCACGTTACAGGCGTGCAGGTCCTGAAAATGAAGGCTCACGAGCTCTGTTGCCATACGTACAAGCGGCTTTTTCTGATCCATTTTGGTCAGCTGGAGCTTAAAAAATTCTCCAAGATCCCGGGAACCACAACCGAGGGGATCCAGCTCCTGAATATTTTTAAGGATTTGTTCCAGGTCCGGTGCATCAATCCAGGTATGCTGTTTAAAAGAAATCTCTTCGGCAACAGCTTCCAGGTCCTGCAACAGAAATCCAAATTCGTCAAGGGAATCTACGATGAAATCAGCTAACGGATATTTCGCTTCATCCAGTTCAATGAAACGGTATTGCTTTTTTAATTCTATTCGGTAATCAATGGCCTCCGCAATCTGGCGGTCGGGCATTTTATCTGAAGGAAGGTAATTTTCGTATTCTGTTTTATAATCCGGAATATCATCATACCCGTACTCTTCCCAGTTCTGAAAATCCTGAACGGTTTCCTTGGAAAATTTATCCTGCAGTGAATCTTCGGGATTGGTGCTTTCTTCCAGCGCCGGGTTTTCGTTGATCTCATCTTCTATTCTCTGCTCCAGCGAAAGAGAATCCAGGTGGAGCAGGTTAAGCAATGCTATATGGTGCGGCAGAATCTTATGCTGGAGCTTTTGCGACTGAAGCTGATTAAGCATGCTGTAGCTTTTGTTACCCTTATAAAACAAATAGAACACCAGAAATTTCCCCCTTAGGAAATATGCGATAATGGCCGGGGAATTTACGGCTGTGGGGAATATATTGCTCGATTTGGGGAAAGCAGGCAATTTGGGCTGTGGGCGAGAGGTTGTGGTTATGAGTTATGGGTTATGAGTCACTTTTCCGCTTTCCGATTCCATTTCCTTTTTCTTTTTTTCTTCTTCTTCACGCTTTTTTTTCTTTTTAAAAAATCCCCTGAGCAAAAAATTATGTTTTGCGGCCTCCACATCTTCACTCAGACCTTTTGAGCCTTGTTTCAGGTTTACCATGGTGCTATGAAGATTATCACCCATGGTCGAGTCGGCAAGTAAGCGGGACAGAACACCATGTCCGTGATTTATTTTATACGCAACTTCTGCCAGCTGCTGGGTGATCAGTGCAGCATTGTCTGCCGAGGTTTTTAACCCCGCCAGAATCTGGTCTGTTTCCACCGGTGTATGTGAAGCGAGAACTTCATTCTTCCTTACTGCTCTGCCGGTTCCGGAACCGGGAGTTATTTCAATTACGCGGTCGCCCATCAAACCCTCGGAGCCTACATTTGCGACTGCATCGCTATGAATGAATTTATGAACCTTTGATTTGATCGTCATGCTCACAATTACTGAACTGTCTGTCACCAAATCGATACTTTCCACCGTGCCCACATTGATGCCGCCAAACCGTACATTATTCCCGGGCTTCAGACCACCCACATTTTTGAATAGAGCCCTTAGCTGAAAAGTAGAATCGAACATGTTTTTTTTCTTGCCCACATAAAATAACCCGAGTACCAGGAGTACCAGGCCGCAGATTATAAACAGGCCTAATTTCAATTTTAGCCTAATAGATGATTTCATGTTCAATGTCTTTTATACATTTAATTGAAGAATGATTTTATCCATTCATCGTCACTTTTATTCAGTTCATCATAAGTGCCGGCCGCCACCATCGCTCCATCCTTTAACATTACGATCCGGTCGGCCGTCATTTTTGCGCAGGCTATATCGTGAGTGATAATGAGGGAAGAGATCTGATATTTCCGTTGCATGTCCAGGATCAGCTGGTTGATCTCCTTTGAGGTTGCGGTATCCAGCCCAGCTGTCGGTTCATCATATAACATCAGGGAAGGTTTTAGCATCAGTGTGCGCGCGAGACCTATGCGTTTGCTCATTCCCCCCGAGAGTTCAGCGGGCATTTTATTACCTGCCTCAGGTAAGCCAACGTTTTCAAGCACTTCACGGATCATGGCATTTATCTTTTCTTTTCCTAAATGTTTTTTATGATGCCTCAGCGGAAAGGCCAGGTTGTCGTGGACGTTCATGGAATCATACAGAGCACCGTTTTGAAAAAGGAAGCCAATCTTAACCCTGAGGGCATTGAGTTCCTGATAATTTATTTTCACTATATCCTTACCCATGATGCAGATAGACCCATCATCCGGTTCGCTCAGTCCGACCATGCATTTGATAAGCGTAGATTTACCAGACCCGGATTTTCCCAGCACAACTACATTTTCTGCCTTACCAATGCACAGGTCAACAGCATTGAGCACTTTTTGGCCATTGTAGGTTTTACTCAGTCCCTGAATGCGCACGACCGGCTCAACAGCTTCTACGGGTTCCATTTTCATAGTATATCGGTGATCTGGACAACTATCATGTCAATAAAGAATATGGCCAGGGAAGCAGTGACGACGGCCGAATTCGCAGCCGTTCCCACACTCGCTGTGCCGCCGTCGACGCGAAACCCCTTATAACATCCGATAATACCGATAGCGGTTCCGAAGAAAATGGATTTGATAATAGACGGGAAAATATCAATCCATTCCAGTTTGGAAAGGGCCATGTCAAAAAACCGTACTATGGTAATATCCCCATGGATATTGTAAGCCAGGAATGAGGAGAATATGGAAATGCCATCAGCGAAAACAACCAGCAGGGGAACCATGAATGTAGTGGCCAGTACGCGGGTAACCACGAGGTAATGAAAAGGATTGATCGCCGACACTTCCATCGCATCGATCTGCTCTGTCACTTTCATTGAACCCAATTCAGCACCGATGCGGGAGCTAATTTTCCCTGCACAAATGACTGCAGTGATCACGGGGCCTATTTCCCTGATCACAGAAACACAAACCATTCCGGGCAATAAAGATTCTGCGCCAAAGCCTGCAAGTGAAGGGCGCGTTTGAAGCGTCAGGACCAAACCCATGATAAACGCGGTAATGGCAACGAGGCCTAATGATTTATTGCCCACCTTAAAACATTGCTGAAGGAATTCCCTTCCCTCGAATGGAGGCCTCACTACCTCCTTTAGAAAGCGAAAAAAGAAAAGGGTGAATTCTCCGGCATGCTCAGCTGCTTTTTTTAGGGGAACCCAGGCGGCCAAGCGTGAATCCGCGGTTGTCATTTTATCTAACGGTAGTTGTTTTAGCAGTCATTAGAAGATCATGCCGTTCGTTAATCAGGGAATTAAGATTGATTTTGTTATCCTTTAATACCCGATCGTGGAAATAACTACCCATTCATCCGGAGTTTCCCCTTTCCGGTGCTGTTGCGCTTAATCATAAGTAGCATTAGCAGTCCAAGCCTGCAGATATGGCCTGATTTTAGAAAGTAAAATGTGAATAAAGCATGAACTATGACTAATAAAAAATTGATTGCTGGTGTGTTAGCCGGATTAGCCACGGGAGCGGTGATCAGCCTGCTCATTTCTTCCAAAAAGCACCATTCCATAAGCAAAAAAATGCTGAAGAGGGCAAATAACCTCGCTGAAGACCTAAAAGGAAAATTCAATGAATTTGTCGACAGACTGGAAGATAAGTTCCACGGCATTTTAAAGTGATTAACTTTGGCCAATACATTAACTACTGTTATGCCCGAATCAGCCGTTTCCATTAAATCACTCATTGAGAAATCCCAGGATTATTTAGAAACAAAGATTGAAATCACGAAACTGAAGACAGTTGAAAAATCCTCTGATATACTTTCTTCTATTGTAGTCCTGATCCTGCTTGTATTCCTGGCTCTCCTCTGCTTTTTGTTTATCAGCATTGCGCTGGCACTTCTTCTTGGATCGCTGATCGGTTCACCTCACACAGGCTTTTTTATCATGGCTGGCTTCTACGGTATCGTGTTCCTGATCATTTACGTTTTGCGTGACAAGTGGATTAAAATTCCGGTGGCAAACCTGCTCATAAAAAAAATGCTGAAATAGAACCCTCTCCATGAAGAATATAAGGAATATAAATGAACTGAACGAAGCCATTGAAATGCTCGAAGAAAAGGCAAACTTTCAAAAGCAGGAATTAAAGGAGCATTTTTCGGGAGTGATGGAAAATTTAAAACCATTCAACCTGGTCAGGCATTTAATGCAATCTGCTTTTTCCGGTGAGAATAAACAGGACCTCTTTAAGGCCGCTATCGGTTTGGGTTCCGGAATAATCGGCAGAAAACTCATGATGGGTAAATCCGGGGGCGGAATACTTCGCAGGGTGATTGGTGCAGCGATTGAATTTGGACTGGGCGGAGTAGTGGCGAAAAATGCCGAAAAGATCAAAGAAAAAGGGTCGGAACTGATAGAAAGATTTTTCCGTCGCAAGAGTACCAGACATCCCGAACCGACCAATAATAATTCCGAAAAGCGACCGGTTAATTATTTTCAGAAGAATTAAATTGTTTCTCCATCCGGTTCATCAGGCTTGATACGGGTCCTTCCATTTTGTTTGTTCTGTCATCCAGGTTATTATTTCCCAGTAAGGTACCCATCTGGAGTGAAGCAGGCAAATAATGAAGCACTTCGAGTTTATGTTTTGCTACGAATGCGCTAATCTTATCTTCATTCCCGAGGTCTGAAATATGATCCCTGATCACGCGGACGCATTCCGAAGCTATATGTTCCATTTCCTGTTCGGCGTTTTTATCTGGCACCCGAGAATACATGCTTACATGTTCCACCACATCTTCATATGCCTTGCCAAAAATCTTCTCCAGCAGATTTCCTGTTGGCTGGTTGCCAGACAGCCAGAGGGCAGCGTCCGGTTCCTTTTCCAATCGGTTATACAATCCGAGCAATATAGAAGGAATTGCTGCCTGTGCAAGCGCTGCATTCCCGTGAACAGCTTCTTTTTCAGGAACTTCCTGAGAGTTCGGGTCCACCTTTTGAATGCTCCCGTACCCGAGGTTCTTTTGAATAGTTTCCGCAATATTCATATTCATTGTTTATTATTTAAGCCGAAAAAACATGCCAGTAAATAAAAAAAATGCCCATCCCTAAACGAATGGGCATCAAACAATCACGCCTTCCTTCTGTCGCAACAGATTCAGGCCCGCCGGATTACTCCAAGGATAAGGGCAATGATTGCAATGACCAGGAGGATATGTATCAGTCCGCCCGCACTATATACAAAGAATCCCAATATCCACCCTATGATCAGAATGACAGCAATGATGTACAATAAAGACCCGCATAAATAAATTTTGAGGGTTAACAAATCGTTTGGTGACTATTGGTAATACCGTGCCATAGCGCAGATTTAACCTTTTCCATTCATAAAATAATAGAATTGAATAATTTACCAAAGCACTGTAGATGATTTTCTACAAAAAAAACATAAGAATATTGAAAATATTTTTGCAAACAGTCACTATATTTGGAAGATGTGGTAATCAGCTTTTTCCAACCCAAGGAAAATTCCCTTAAAACGTACTTTGAATCTTCTTGCCCATGCCGGTCAAACGAGTACTTATAATTGACGATGAAGCAGACTTCTGCCTCTTAATCAAAAATTACTTTCTCAAAAAGAATTATGAAGTACATATATCCCATACCTTAAAAGATGGAATGGCTTCCCTTAAAAGTTTCAAACCGGATATTCTATTTCTTGATAATAATCTTCCGGATGGTCTTGGCTGGGAACAAACTGAATATATCAGCCAGCACTTTCCTGAAACCCGCATTAATCTCATCAGTGCCTATCAATATAACCCCACCTTCGCCGAGCAATTTTCCTCCATTAAGATCTGGGAAAAACCCATCAGCCTTACGGATCTGAACCAATACCTGAATTAAGTCAGGATATGGCATTGTTTTAGCCTTTCTTTTTTCATAAATCAACTAATATGAGAGCCATTTGGACAGGCGCCATTGGATTCGGGCTGGTGAATATTCCGGTTCGCATCTTCAGCGCAACCCAGGATAGCGGTCTTGACCTTGACATGCTGGATAAAAAAGACCATGCTAAGATCCGTTTTAAACGTGTAAATGAAGAAACAGGCAGGGAAGTGGAATGGACAAATATTGTGAAAGCATATGATTATAATGGAAAATATGTGGTCGTCAGCGACGAGGATTTTGCAAAGGCAAGCCCGGAAAAATCAAAGATCATCGAAATCATGGAGTTTGTCGACGAGCCTGAGATCGATTCGATTTTTTATGAGACCCCATATTTCCTGGAGCCACAGAAATCAGGAGAAAAAGCTTATGCCCTGTTGAGGGAGGCTTTGCGTAAAAGTGGAAAAGTGGGTGTTGGCAATTATGTTATGCGAAGCAAAGAGGCGCTCTGCGTAATAAAACCAATGGAGGACGTCATTATCCTGAATAGGATCCGCTTTGCCCAGGAGATCCGGAATGTGAACGAAATCAATGTTCCGGGCAAAGCAACGATCAAGGCTGCCGAAATGCAAATGGCCATGGCACTCATCGACCAGCTCAGTACAAAATTTGATATTTCAAAATACAGGGATTCCTACTCTGATGCACTGCTCAAAATCATTCACGCGAAAGCAAAAGGGAAAAAGCCGGAAGTTACCCATCTTCGTGTTGTTCACAGCAAATCAAAAGACCTGATGTCCCAGCTGAAAGAAAGCCTGAATGTAAAAAAGAAAAAAGCATCCTGATCTTAGGCCTTCACCGTCTCTGGCAGTTGTTTCACTGCTTTGCCGCTCGTTAATGGTAACCGGATTATCACGCGATGGGTTTCGCGGTCGTTAACCAGAAATACCGCATTTCCTTCCTGCTCAGCGCCATCTAAAAGAATGCTTGTTTCCTTCCAGCTTTCGCGCTGGTCAAGATTCAATTCATAAACAGAATCTCCATACCGGTATTTTATTGTGAAAGCCGGCCAGCTCTCCGGTAAGCAGGGTTCGAACCAGAGTTTGTTGCCTTCACGTTTCAATCCTAAGAAAGATTCAATGAGCAACTGGTACATCCATCCGGCCGAACCGGTATACCAGGTCCAGCCCCCTCTTCCCAAATGGTTTTCCACAGCATAAACATCAGCAGCGATTACATAGGGTTCAATTTTATAGATTCTGATTCCTTCGGCGGTGGCCGCATGGTTCAGTGGATTGATCATATTTATCAGTTCGTAAGTTCTTTCCTTGTTGCGGAGTGCAGCGGACGCCATGATCAGCCATACTGCAGCATGGGTGTACTGGCCGCCGTTCTCACGTACGCCGGGCAGGTATCCTTTTATATACCCGGGATTCAAAGCTGCATGATCGAAAGGCGGATCAAACAACTGGATGATTTTATTGTCCCTGCTTACCAACCTTGAATATGCCGAATCCATTCCAACCCTGCTCCTCTCCGGATCGCCTGCCCTGGAAATAACCGACCAGCTTTGCGGAATGGAATCTATTTTACATTCTTCATTTTCTATGGAACCCAGGGGCATTCCATCATCGAAATAAGCGCGGCGATACCATGCCCCGTCCCAGGAATTCGCTTCAATATTTTTCCTGAGCTGCCTTGCTTCCTTTCCGCACTGGTCAGCAAAATCAGTGTCCTTTTTTAACTTCGCAACCTCTTCAAAACGAATCAGCACATCGTAGAGGAAAAAAGCCAGCCAAACGCTTTCACCTTTTCCCTGATCACCTACTTTGTCCATTCCATCGTTCCAGTCGCCTGAACCCATCAGGGGAAGGCCATGATCTCCATAGCGCATTCCATGTTTCACAGACCGGACGCAGTGCTCATAAACGCTTACCGATTGCTCTGATACTGCGGGTAACTCGTAATAAGATTCCTCACCCGGATTCAATGGCCGGCCTTCCACGAATTTTACCTGCTCACTCAATATATTTTCATCTCCGGTATGTGATATGTAACGCGCCAATACATAGGGCAGCCATAAATAATCGTCCGAACAGGCAGTGCGCACACCACGGCCCATGGGCGGATGCCACCAATGTTGTACATCTCCTTCCTTGAACTGACGGGAAGCACTGAGTATAATTTGCTGCTTTACCAGGTCCGGGCGATTGTGCAGGAGGGACAATGAGTCCTGCAGCTGATCGCGGAATCCAAAAGCCCCACCGGACTGATAAAATCCGCTCCTTCCCCAGATTCTGGAAGCCAGGGTTTGGTAGTTCAACCAACCATTACATAGGAAGTTGATGGCCGCATCGGGAGAATTCACTTCAACAACGGTCAATGTTTTGCTCCAGAACGCTTTTACCTTGTCCAGCGTTTTATGGGCAGTCTGGGATCCGCGGAATTTTTTTGCAGTCTGCAAGGCTGAATAAGCGTCTGTGCCTGCACCCAGCCTGAAAACAATTTCCCTTTCTTCGCCATCTGCCAGATCCATCACACATTGCAATGCGGCACATGCATCGAGACCGGCGCCCACCCTGCCGGAGAGTTTTGCCTTACTCAAGGCTTCCGGATTTTTATAGGTGCCGTTCCTTCCTAAAAATTCGGTGCGGTCGCAGGTGAATGACCTTCCGGGATCGTCTACATCAAAAAAGCTGATATGGCTTCCAAATTCTCCGCTATAGGCATTCCCTGCCATTAAGATGCCCGTTTCTGTATTCAATTCGGTTATGATATGCATTTGCGATTTAAACCGCAATTCTCCCAATACCCATTCAATATATCCGGTGAGTGATAATTTTCTCACCCGCGCAGATGCATTTTTTATTTTGAATGCGATAAATTTTACGGGTTCTTCCGTATCCACGAAAACGGTCATGTCAGAATAAATGCCGTCTTCGGCAAAATGGAATTCGCTGTATCCAAAACCATGACGGCTGATATAATGGGATTTCCCGGGATGAGGCAAAGGCGAAGGTGACCAGAATTTTCCGCTTTCTTCATCGCGGAGGTAAAATGCTTCTCCGCAGAGATCGCTTACCGCATCATTGTTCCATGGCGTGATCCGGTATTCGTGCGCATTTTCCATCCAGGAGTAAGATTGACCGCTTTCAGAGATGACCGTTCCGAACAAGGGATTTGCAATTACATTGCACCAGGGCGCCGGGGTGACATTCTCTTCGTCTGTAACAATAACATATTCCTTTCCGTCCTGGGTGAAACCTCCTGTTCCGTTATAAAAAGCAAGCCCTGATGGAATTTCCAAGGCTGAATCCAGGGAAGCATAAAATTTGGAAGGGGTAAAATAAGGAATAACCGGTCTTACTTTGGTACGGCGGATAATTTGCTCTTCCAGTGTGCCCTGCGTGTCTGAAATGATGATCCTTGCCACGGTTTGAAACAGGATCCGGTCTTCCTGTGATACCTGTTCGCCGGCGCGGATGAAAATTCCTCCAGGCTTATCGCGCACGTCACTGATTATTCCGGGGGAAATCAGGCTAAAGAGCTCATTTTGCAGGGCCTGACGGTAACCGCCATAATCTTCGTTCCATATCACCAGGTCCACCAGCAGGCCTTTAAGACGCCAGTAGGCATGGGCCTGCACCATTTTTTTTGCCAGGTCAATGTTTGCCGAATCCTGTATCTGTAAAAGCACGATCGGAAGATCCCCAGATATGGAATAACTCCAAAGCGCAGATTGCCCCCTTCGGTTTCTGATAATCATGGAAGGATCAGCACGGAGGGAAGCATTTGGAAAGATCACCGAACCGGCAAGCCTGGAATATAATTGCGCATCCGCTTCTGTTGCATCGATCTGGCGAAGTACTACCTGCGAGTGGGTCCATGCAAGTTCAAACGCCCTGTCCGTCAAAGGCCGGTCCTGATATTTTTCAACCAGCCCCATACAGGATTCCCGGTTCTCTGCCATACCAAGCACCATATTGATCGTTACAGAATCATGCGCATCCACTACAAAGCGGTATCGAATGGAAACGATCGGATCAAGCACGGCACCCTGTGTGCCCGTGAGACGCTGCGTTTTCTTTAGTGCATCCGGCTCATGAATGCTTCGGGTTCTGCCCGTAAAAACGGAGCGGTCGGTTTCATAAGAAATATCTTTGATCTCTGCATTATGCACTTTCATGAGATGAAACATCCAGGGCTGGCTGTCTCCGGTAGATCTTGGCCTGCGTGTGCACAGGATAGCATCCCGCTGCGGAAGAATTTCAGTTTGTACAAAAAGGTTGCTGAATGCGGGATGGGCGGCATCCGCGCCAGGAGTAGCCAGCACCACTTCCGCATAGCTGGTCACTTCAAGGTATCTTTTTTTTCTCGAACGGTTGCTGATTTGTATCCTCCTCATTTCCACGTCATCTTCTGAAGAGACCACGATCTCCGTATGTGTTTCCAGGTTTTGTTCCTGTCTTCTGAATTCCGCTCTTCCCTGGGAAAAAACAACTTCATAGGTTTCCGAAACGCTCAGGGATGGCTGATAAGCCGCCGACCAAACAGATTCGTTATCCAGGTCGCGGATAAAACAATAGGTGCCAAAATCATCACAGGTCGGGTCCTCACGCCAACGGGTAACCGCAATGTCTTTCCAACGGCTGTATCCGCTTCCGGAATTGCTGATCATGCTGTGAAACCTGCCGTTGGACAATAACTGTACTTCGGGAACCGGCGTGTTTGGCGTTTTGATCACGCGCATCTGTACTTCCTGGGAAGTTGTACTGATGTCCGAAACATGTACAGAGGGTGAGTAGAATTCGGTGGCGTGCGGGATCCTTTCCTGCAGCAACAACATCACCGCCCGGAACTGTGCTTCGCTATTAAATCTTTTCTGCATGGGCTTGTTCAACAGCAGGTAGGAAATGGACAGAAAAGACATGCCCTGGTGATGGGCCATGAAGGATCGGACAATGGCATATTGCTGACCGCGGGTAAGTCTTGATGCAGTATAATCAATCGCTTCAAACATGCCGTACCTCCCCCCAAATCCTTCCGTATCCATATCCAGCAGGTTTTCTGCAGCTTCTTCGGGAGCCACCATGAGCGCCATCACGGTAGCATAAGGAGCAACGACAAGATCCTCTCCCAATCCACGTTTGAGCCCCAGACCCGGAACGCCGAACGCACGGTATTGGTAATTGAGGTTTGCATCGACCATATTATAACCGGATTCGGAAACCCCCCAGGGCACTCCGCGTTTTCTTCCATATTCGATTTGCTTTTGAACTGCGGTCTTATCGGTCTGATCGAGCAGGGTATTATCGTAGGTAGGCATCACCAGTAAGGGCATAAGGTATTCAAACATGGAGCCGCTCCAGGAAACCAGTACCGGAGAAGTACCGGGATTGGTCAGTTGCCTCCCCAATGCAAACCAGCTGTCCTGCATTAATTTTCCCTGGGCAATACCCACAAAAATCGTGAGACGGGATTCCGAAGCCAGCAGATCATAAAAACCGGGATCTCTGCGGTGGTCAGTAACATTATATCCAATGGAAAGTAAGCGTTGTGATTTATCATATAGAAAATCAAACTTCAGGTCGGCAAATTCTTCACAGCTTCTCATCAGCGCCTGTATCGTGAGCAAACGTTCCTTTGCCCGGCGACAGGTTTCCACTACGTGCCTGCGAAGAATTTCCAGCCATTTTCTTTCATCTTCAGAAATCTCCTCTTCAGTAAAATTATGAATGGCAGGCAGCACGGAAAGTTCCAGCGCGGAAAGTTCATTCAGTGTCATGATCCGGGAAAGCATGGCCTGAGCGGGTTCAAATTTTGAAGGAAAATTTTTCAGGACCAGCCACGGTGAGGTTTCATAAAGATCACTCAACTGGTCACGAATCTGCCTTAGCATGGCCGCCCCCCACCAGGCCGCTTCAGGTGAAGGCTCCAGTGAAGGAAGCAAGGCCTCCGCGCTGAGGACCAATTTTTCCAGGCTGTCCCGGATACCCAGTATCGTATGCTGTTCCGGTGAAATCGCCGATTCCAGTTCAGCTACAAAGGGTTTGAAAATATCCTGCCCTTCTGCTTTTTCATTAAGCACTTCAAGTGTATCATCGATTCCATTGAAAATCCTGGGGCTTACCATTGGAGCTTCTCCTAAAGCAAATAGACCTTGTTTGAGGGTGAGCAGGTGGCCTGCAAGGTTGCCGCTGTCTACCGATGAGATAAACTTTGGTGACATGGGCATAAGCGAAAGGGTATCGTACCAATTATAAAAATGTTCTTCGTATCTCTCCATGCGTTGCATAGTATGCAGTGTGGCCGAGGTTCTCTCCAATAAAACTTCCGTCGGAATATAACCGAAATCCCATGCCGTGAGATTCGAAAGAAGGGCAAGACCGATATTGGTCGGAGATGTGCGATGGGCGATCCGGTCAACCGGGCTTTCCTGGTAATTGTCAGGCGGAAGCCAGTTATCGCCGGCGGTCACAAAGGTTTCAAAGAAGGCCCAGGTCTTACGCCCAAGTTTGTGCAGGAATTTTTTCTGATCTTCACTCAGCACCACCGCCTTTCCTTTATAGGTCAGGCTGATCCTCCAGGTGATGGCAGGCACCACGAGCCAGCCGATAAGAAAGGGAAGGGTCAATTCAATTCCGGGGCTTCCCAGTAACTCATCCAGGCAAAAACGATCAGGGCAACCACCGGAGGAAACCACATGGAAAGATAGCTTCCGAAAAATGATTTGTTTTCCCTCTTCAGCAAATTATTGGAAGGATTCCATTTCAGCAGTTTGCGGTGGCTGATCAGTATACGCCAATTCGTACGGAAGATGGCATCCGCGTTCAGCGATGCTTCGTAAGGAAGGGTAAGGATCTGAAGTATTTGCTGTGCGAAATGGTGAATAGTAAAACGAATGCTGATGATCATATGAGGCAGCATGTGCATGTCCTCCGGTTTCTGCCAGAGTTCCCAGAAAAAACTCACCATGGAAGGAAGTAACAGGATCACAACGATCGAAACAGTCCAGAACATAGGCGAGTCAGAATACATCCAGCCAAACAACAACATGATGAATAGTGAAACCGGAACCAGGCTGCGCCGCAGATTATCGAAAATTTTCCATTTGGATAATGCCGAGATGGAATTTTTTACATACCTGTGCGATCCGCCCGGAACCCAGGGCCAGAGCCAGCTGGCGATCTGCCAGTCGCCGCGGATCCAGCGGTGACGCCGTTTCATATCCACATCATACCGGGTTGGATAGGCTTCGTACAGCTGCACATCGCTCAATAACCCGCAGCGGGCATAACTACCTTCCAGGAGATCATGGCTCAGTATCCGGTTTTCCGGGAACCTGCCATCCAATGCTTTTCCAAAAGCATCCACGTCGTAAATGCCTTTCCCTATAAACGATCCTTCTCCAAAAAGATCCTGATAAACATCTGAAATGGCCCGGGTGTAAGGATCAATACCGGGCTCATTGGCATGCAGCCGGGCATAGATTGTGCTTTTTTCCGAGGGCAGACTAACGGCAACGCGTGGTTGCAGAATGCCATATCCTTCCGTGACCCTTTGTTTTTTTTCATTATAATAGGGTTGATTCATCGGATGGGCCATAGTGCCGGTAATTTTCCATCCGGCATCGCGCGGGAGTTGCGTATCTGTGTCCAGCGTGATGACGTATTTCACCTTTTCATATAGTTCGGGTTCGCCGACAATCAATGAAAAATTTTCCCTTCCATGTCCGCGCAACAAGGCATTCATCTCTGCCAGTTTTCCCCGTTTGCGTTCATAGCCCATCCATACCCTGTCTTTCGCATTATATTTTCTGGGCCTGTGAAACAAAAAAAAGATTTCATTTTTTAGCTTCCCGTATCTTTCATTCAATGCGACAATTCCTGCGAGCGCTTCATGAAGCAATTCCTGTTCTCCGGGGCGGTTCTCCGTTTGTGCATCTTTGAAATCCGTTAGTAAGGCAAAATGAATATTCGGGTCGCGGTTCGCAAGAAAGCGCACTTCGAGGTTTTCAACCAGCTCTTCCAGTTCTTTTGAATCGTTAAACATGGATGGTATCACAACCAGGGTCCTGAATTCTTCCGGAATTCCTTCGGAAAAATCCATTCGGGGCAACACACGGGGGCGAACGAGGATGGTCGTGATCCAATTCAGGAGTGTAATGGAAAGCTGACTGCAGGCAATCAGTGTAAAAAATTCAATGACCCAGATAACCCACGGATGCCTGAGTCCGTTCAGGTATTCCCGGTGAACGAGCGCGCCGGAAAAAAAAACCGCGCCTATAAAGCTTAATCCGGAATAGAGCATCAGGGGCATTTTCCAACAGGTCCTTTTAATGCGCTCCAGATACGGAAAGCTCACACCGGCTGCTTTTTCAAGCTTCTTCGTCCCTTTCCCAATCAGATAATAACCCACATGGGAGGCCCTGGGGAAATCAGGCTGTGCAGCGTCACCCTCGTTGGCCATTTCCACTGCCATCCGGGCAATCTCGGATTCAGAACGTCCACTCCCCTTGGCCAGTTTTTCAACCATATGGCGGTACTCATCACGTGTGCGGAAGTCCATGGAAGGATATACATCATTGCTCTCCTTGCGCAGAATATTTTCAACCGTGCTGATGTTTTCCACGAAATCGCGCCAGTTATTGCTGCTTAAAAAGCGAAGACTTCCAATGCTGTTTGCAATGGAGACCTGATCCGCAGCCTGTTTCTGATTTTCGATGTGCACGAGTTCATCGCTGGTCATGCCCTGTTCAGACAATCTCTGTTCGATCCAGCTGATGGGCAATGAAAAGGCCGATCCCTTCCCAACCAGTCGCCTGGTGAGTTCGGCAACAAACGAACTTTCCATGGGAGGTCCGTAACGTGCCATGTCTGCGATCACCAGGATCAGACTTTTCGGATCTTTCTCTGCTGTCTGTGTCATCTGGTCTGCCCAGTAATCCGCCAGGTTCTTGTTGATCCGGTCTTTCGCTATGAGTGCTGCCAGCCGGCGCAGGTTTTCAATCAATGCCAGCCTGAGCATGATGGGAATGGCCCAGAGTTCTCCCAGCTTTAATTCTGAAACTTCCTGGTAGGAAGCCGTAAAACTATTCAGGCTTTTCAGGTCAACCCGTCCATCGCTGTGTGCAATAAGTTCAATCGCCAGATCATACACGCGCGGCAGGCCGGCAGAAGGACCTTTCAACAATTGAGGAAGACCTTTACTATATCCTTTGGGCAGATGTTTCTTACCGGTATAGATCTGTTCTTCGATCAGGTAGAAATTATCCAGGAGCCATTCTCCGGCGGGCGTGATCCGGATATTTTCTTTAGCGGATGCAGTGAGCAGATTATGCACTTCCAGCAGGATCTCTTCATTTTCCGCGAGTCTTCTCAGTAGTTGTTCAGGGCTGTGTTCGGCCGTAATCTGATGTGTTTTAGCCAGGGTTCTGGCATAGGCTTCCAACTGTTCAAGACTGAAAAGTTCCGAACGGATTGGCGCTTTTTCATTATCATATTTATGCATGAGGTTATCTCCCAGAAAGGAGATACGCAGCTGCGATAAAAATTCCTGTATTGGGTTTATGTTCACTTTCAAATGCAGGCGGTTTTTGATTTGCGACAGGGTCTTAAAACTTTCAATATCATACCATCATATAAAAAACGTACCATGGAAACCAGTTAAGATTACCTGGATTTGATTGGATATCCCCGGGAAGCGGCGTAGATGCAGGTGTATGATGCTCCGAAATAAAGTATAATGGATGAATAATACACCCACAACATCAGGATCACAATGGAAGCTGTGGTTCCGTATGTGAATCCGATCCTGGAGCTGCCCAGATAAAATCCAATGGCGAATTTACCGATTAAGAACAGAAACGCAGTGAATGTTGCGCCGGTAATGGCATCTTTCCAGCGTATAACCGCGTTGGGGAGGATTTTGAATATCAGGGTGAACAGAAAACTTACGATAATCAGGATAATAATAATGTTCAGCACATAAAACAAATTTACCATGGAGCTGTTGAATAAGACCTTGATGTGGTCGCTCCAGGCATCCACCATTGCACTGATCACCAGGGATACCATGAGCAGGAAAGCCAGAGCGATCAGCAAAGAGAAAGAAATGAGTTTTTTAATCACAGCCACCAGGAATCCTTTCTTCTTAGGTGCCGGAATTGACCACAGGTAATTTATGGAACCCTGGATTTCAGAAAATACTCCGGAAGCGCCGAGGATTAAAATAATTGCGCCGATTATACCCCCGGCCATACCATGATTTGATTTGCGGATGTTGCTGATAATATCCTGAACGATCATGGCTGCATTACTTCCAACCAATCCACTGATCTCATGATAAACGCGGCCCTCCACAGCCTGCCTTCCGAAGAATATGCCCGCCAGGGAAATGATCACGATCATTAATGGGCCCAAAGAAAAAACGGTGTAGTAGGATAAGGCAGCGCTAAGTTTTAATCCGTTGAAAGAATCAAAATGCAGAAAAGTTCCTTTGGCCAGCAGCCAATATTTTTTAAAGCGATTTTGCATAAGCGTTATAGGCCTGAAGGAAAGGAAATCCATGCCATACATTCAAAGCAGGATAAAAAGGATTCAAAGGCCGTTTGGGGAATTCTTTACTCATTTTGTAAACCTGTTGCTCAATTAAAAACGATTTTCCCTTTACGGGAAATATCCAGGCATGAATATAAATCAAATAAAAGATTGACGATAAGGAATTTATCCTGCAAATACGAATAGGAAATCCATTTGTGAAAAATGGTACTTGTTTTGAACTTTCTCTACCAACGAATAATCACCAAAAAAGAAAATATGACTCGTTATCTGCCCTTGTCATTTGTTGAAGAGAAAGTGCGCGACCTGGAGAACGCTTTATTTTTTTCCACCAGCGATACAGTTTTGAAAATTCCAACCTGCGTAGTGAAAATTCTTAGGATAGATGATCTCGGTCAGCTTTGGTTTGTCGTGCCCAAACCAACGCAGTTCATTCACACTTTCGATAAAATATTTCAGGCCAAACTGGATTTTTTCCGGAAGGGTCGTGATTACTATCTGAAGATTTTGGGGAAAGCTTATATCATAAATGATCCCGAAGAGGTCAACAGCATTGAAGGATTGACTGAGGCCATTAAACAAAAGGCAAGAAGGAATGAGCTGGTCATACTGAAAGTAAAAATTACGCACGCTGATTACGTAGAAAGAAATCAGGCAAAGATTTCACCACGCATGCTGATGGGCCAGGTTAAAGTGATTGTACAGCACTGGTTTCTTCAAACCAGGCCGCAAAACCAGGAATTCTTCAGCAGAATACCTGCAGATCACTCAGTCTACACTCCCGCCTATTCTAACTGATCCTGCTGCTATCCATATCCGCGTATTTCCATTTTCCGGTACCATTTTGTTACGGCCATAATTCTATTAAATGATTGAAAAAAAAAGTTCCCGTCATTCAGCATGGCTATATATTATTTCAGGTTTGGTTATTATTGGGATTATTGCAGGTTTCTTCTGGCAAAATATCAAATACGAACTGGTCAGGCGGAAATTAAGCACGGCGATCTCAGGAAAATCAGCAGGGCTTTACAAGCTTTCCTATAAGAATCTGGTTATTGATGAAGTCGCCGGGAATGTTTCAGTTGAAGACGTTCACCTGGAAACGGATAGTTCGGTTTATTTGCAACTAAGCAAGGGAGATAATCCGCCGGCGCGTGTTGATATCTCGATACCAAAAATAGTGATCACAGGAGTCAAAACGCCCAAAGCGCTGCTGAATAAAGAACTGGAAGGCCATTCAATCAATATTCAAAGCGCAACAATACAACTCACTACCGGAAAGCAGGAAAGCAATTCCAACAAATCCATGCTGGTTGAGCAGATCTATAAACAGGTGCTTGGGAATCTACAACGGGTTAAAGCCGACAGTCTGAACCTGCACGATATTACATTCATCATTAAGGATCCTGAATCCGGAAGGATAAAATTTGAAGGAAATGGATTTTCATGCGGACTCTCCGATATTTTAATTGACAGCCTGAGCCAGAACGATAGTTCCCGCATTCTTTTTGCCAAAGAGATTTCAATCCGCTGCAATAGCCTTAACCTGAATTCAAAAGATAAGCAGTATAAATATATATTTTCCGGGCTGGATTACAACAGTGCGGATAACTTACTCAAGGTCGGAAAAATCCTCGTCGTGCCTCAGTTATCAGAATCGGCATTCGCGGCTCAATATTCATATTCAAAGGACCGATTCGACTTTACAATTGATAACCTGTCGATCAGGCATCTCGATCGGTTTGCGTTGTTTAGCCAGCGGCTGATCGCCGACAGCATTATTCTCGGGTACAGTTCCTTCAAAATATATCGCGATATCACGCATCCCCATGATTCAGTTGACCGGACCGATAACTATCCGCAAATTGAACTTATGAAACTGGGTCTACCCCTGGATATCCGCAAACTGATTTTTGCGAAGGCCTATATAGAGTACAAAGAAAAAAATCCAAAATCAGATAGCAGTGGCAAGGTTCAGTTTTACGCGGTACATGCCGTGCTGAGCAACGTGACAAATATTGCTGCTTCCATTGCTAAAAACAATAAAATGCGGTTGGATTTTCAATCGAGGTTCCTGAACATAGCGCCGATGCATGCTGAATTGATCATGGTGCTCAACGATCAGGATGGGAATTTCACCCTCAATGCAAAAATGGATGGCATCAATGCCGTCTTCATTAACCCAATGATCGAGCCCCTGGCACTGGCAAGGGTTGACAAAGGGAAAATACAAAGTCTCAGCTACCATCTGGACGCAAATAAAATGCATGGGGTAGGCAAACTGACCTTTTTGTACAGTGATGTCAAATTGATCCTGCTAAAAAAGGACGATGCCAATAATAAATATAAAACAAAGGTATTAACCACGATGGCGGCAGGCCTGCTGGTAAAGGCCTCGAACCCTGCCAAGGGCGAGACACGCGTCTCGAGCGTTGATTTTGGGCGTGACCGGCACCGTTCCATATTTCATTTGATGTGGAAATCTATGTATAAGGCAATTAAAGAAACCGTGGGGGTGAAATAATCGCACACTTCCTGTATCAAAAACGCACAATCCAGATTTCAATAATAAAAATAGAATATTGATTTACAATAATATACTAATCTGGCATTTAGTTCGCACAGTTAACCGGAACCCAGGGAAAGTATGTCATCATGTTCAAAAACTATTTAAAAGCAGCCTTCAGAAATCTCCGCCAGAATAAGGTGTTTTCCCTTATCAATATTATTGGCCTTAGTGTTGGGCTCGCCTGCTGCATGCTTATCCTTCTTTATACTATGGATGAGGTAAGTTATGACCGCTTTCATGAAAAAAAGGACCAGATATACAAGGTGGTCGCGGATCTCACTGGCGCTGATGGCAATATAAATAAATATTCGAGCACGGGTATGATGCCAGGGCCGGCGTTTAAGAGACAAATTCCCGAAATTGAAAATTTTGTCCGGATTAAAGATGTCAACCTTACCGTGAGAACGGGTACGGGTGCTTTTGACCAGGATGCGTTATATGTTGACGACGATTTTTTCTCCGTTTTTTCTTTTCCCATGCTGCGAGGTGACCCCGCGACTGCCCTAAGGAATATAAATTCTGTTGTGCTTTCAGAAGAATCAGCTGAAAAATATTTTGGCAGACAAAATGCACTTGGCAGGTTTTTGGACCTCAAAATAAATGACAGCTTCCGCACATTCATTGTTTCCGGCATTGTAAAAAGGTCACCCCAGAATTCTTCCATAAAAATACATATGCTTTTGCCCATGAAGCTTATGCAGTCCCTGAATCCAGATGACAGTTGGCTCAATTTCTTTCTAAACACTTTTGTAGTAATAAAGCCAGGGTCGAACATAACCCTGGTGAAAAGAAAGATGAAGGAGACATTCAATACGGAAGCGGCCGGCCAACTGAAGGATGCTGAATTGAACCATAGCTTTAAGGACAAAATTAATTTTGGGCTGCAGCCATTGCCGGAGATGCATATGAGCGCAGATTATCCAGCCGACAATGGCTTAAGAGATGCCAGCAGTCCTATATATACCTATATATTAAGTGGTATAGCATTGTTTATTCTGCTAATTGCCTGTGTAAATTTTATCAATCTTACCTTGGCGAAATCGCTTAAAAGAGCCAGGGAAATTGGCATCCGTAAAGTAGTTGGAGGCTTGCGTTCGCAGCTTGTCGCCCAATTCCTGGGCGAATCCTGCGCCCTAAGCCTGATTGCTTTTTTGTTTGCCATAATCCTCGTGATCCTTACCCTTCCATATTTTAATGAGCTTGCCAATAAATCCCTCTCGTTTTCTTATCTGTTAGATGCAAAATTAATAACGGGTTATTTAATCAGCTTTTTGGTAACCGCGTTATTGGCCGGCTTATATCCCGCTCTGGTATTGTCACGATTTAATCCGGTTCAGTCACTATACAATCGACAGCAGTTTTCTGGAAAAAATTATTTATCGAAAGCTCTTGTGGTGTTCCAGTTTACCCTGGCAACTTTCTTCATCATTGCTGCAATCACCTTTTATTCGCAGTTTAATTATTTAATGCACTACGACCTGGGTTATAATTTTAAAAATGTTGTCTTAGTTCAGGCCCCGGACATGGACAGGCAAAAACTCGCGCTTTTGCAGAACGAACTATTAAAGAGCCCTTCCATTAAGAATGTAACAGCGAACCGGGGCGGAAGGATCGGAACGCTTGCTTATATCAACAACAAGCAGGAAATAGGGTTTGACATACAACATGTTGATGAAAACTATGTGACCCTTTTTGACATACCCGTTATTGAGGGAAGGAATTTTTCGAAAGACATTAAATCAGACAGTGCGCAGTCCGTTTTAGTAAATGAAGAATTTGTAAAGGAGGCAGGATGGAAAAACCCGCTTGGGCAGCTGGTTGATTTCTTTTATATGAATAAGAAATACACTGTAATCGGCGTGATAAAGGATTATCATTTTCTGTCTTTAAAAGATAAAATGGGGCCGGAAATACTCTCGATGAGGCCGGATCTCTCATACAATAACGTTTATATAAAACTCAGGGAAGGCAATACTTCACAATCATTGAGTTTCATTGAAAAGACGTTTAAACGACTGTACCCCTATGAACCATATCAATATACCTTTAAAGACGCCAGCAACAACGACCAGTACGATATGGAGGCAACCTGGAAGCAAATAATTGCCTTTGGCGCCTCACTTACCATTTTTATTTCTTGTATTGGCCTTTTCGGCCTGGCAACATTTTCTGCCGAAAAGCGAAAAAAAGAAATTGGCATCCGAAAGGTTTTGGGGGCATCAGTTAAAGGAATAGTAGGAAAACTTTCCAATGACTTCTTAAAACTGGTAATCCTGTCTGCATTTATTGCTTCTCCTGCAGCATGGTGGACAATGAATAAGTGGCTCGATCATTATCCTTATCGTATAGCCATGAATGGCTGGATATTTTTCTATGCTACTTTATCTGTCTTGCTTATTGCCCTGATAACGGTGAGTTATCATTCCATAAAGGCGTCCCTTACAAACCCAGTAGATAGCCTGAGAATGGAATGAATTCATATATCAGTATCAGGTACCGCGTCAAAACGGGTACCCGATCGCGAAATTAAGAACCAGGTTCCTGCTGTCAAAGAGCCATCGCTGACCTTCGGGTAGAAAAGGTTCCCTTACCGGTATGCCGAGGTCGAGCCTTAGCAGAAGTATGCTTATATCCAGCCGGATTCCGGTACCCACGCCGACGGCAACCTGCTTTAAGAAATCATTGGTGAATTTTGAGCCCGGCCTGGTTGAATCCTCTCTTAAAGTCCAGATATTTCCGGCATCCACAAAAAATGCCCATCGCACAACAGAGAAAAGTTTGAACCGGATTTCTGCATTCATTTCCATCTTGATGTCCCCGGGCTGGTCGGCCAGAAATGCCGTATCCCGGTTTCCCGCATAGAATGAGCCCGGCCCAAGCGACCTGGAACGGAATGCACGGATATCATTTGCGCCGCCGGCAAAGAATTGTTTAACGAAGGGCATGGTCACACTATTCCCATAAGCATACCCGATCCCGGCTGTCGCCCTAGTTGCCAATACCGTATACTGCGAGAAATTAAGGTAATGTCGAAAATCTGCTTCGGCGCGGATGTATTGGGAAAATGGCGTATTGAATATTTCCTGCTCTTTCCCTTTATTTACGTTTGCTCCTGTAAGGATCCCCAGCAGGTTCGAAGAAAGGTCCAGGTTCCCGTTGAAATAAAAATTGTTCTTTTTATGATTTGGCCGCACCTGTGTATTCAGATTGAAATTATAAACTGGTCCGATAATAAATTGTCGCTGCAGACTGCGCGCAAGGAAAGTATTTGTGTCGAGCCCCAATTGAAAAGCGGGACTGATATGTGATGGGTTTACATAATCGATCCTGATCATATCCAGCGTGTGCTCTTTTGACGTGCTTTCTTTCCATACATATCCAAAACTGGTCTTGAATGAATTCAGGGTATACTGGGTGATCTGGTCAAAATATTCATACCCCAGATTTATTCTGGTTTTCGGCATGAAAGCGCTATTGGTCCTGAATTGGAACGGAGCAATGACGCGGGGTAAATAAAGGTTAAGATCTAAACCCAGCTTATTCGTCGTAATGCTCTGCCCCTTGCCGATAAATTGTTTTTCCAGGCCACCGGAGGCTGTGACCGTAAACAATTCGGCGCCGTGGAAAAAATTCCGGTTTCTCCAGTTTACCGATAATTCTCCCCCGTTCGCATCGTCTGATTTGGTGAGCGCGGATACTTCAAACCGGATGGATTTTTTCTGGGCCGGCGTTAGATAATAATAGGCATTCAGGATATTTTTTCCTGTGTCCGTTTCATCAAAACGCACTTTAACAAATTTAAAAACACCCAGCGTGATCAGGCGGTTCAGGGAGAGATCCTGATCCCTGCGGTTATAGAGATCTCCGGGTTTGAACACCAGGGCACGACTGACCAGGTCCGGATTGAATTTTTTGCCGGGATCAACAATGGTATAGCCATGAAATTTGGGAACCTGCTTCATTGCCTGACCCGTATCTGAATTAATATCATAATCTGCAAATACGACCACTTCACCGATACGGTAAACTTCCCGTGCCTGCGCCGGGGTTGATTTTTTTATGATCAGGGTCATATCCACCTGATGGTCCCCAACAGTTGTATCAGCTTTAACCAATAGGTCATCAGGACTGAAATAATAATATCCGCGTTGTTTCAGGCGGGTATCTATGCGCGTCCTCTCGTTTTTGATCACATCGAGATTGTATGGTTCGCCCTTCTTCAGCAATGAATGTTTGGCCATGAGGGAAATCTGAACACCGAGTGAATCGGGATCCGAGGGATAAACCACATCCCGGATCTTATACTGGTATCCTAATCCGGCAGTATATCTGGCCCGCAACTTTCTTCCCCTGTAGGTTGTATCCAGGGTTACTGAATCTTTAAAAAATCCGCGATTATCCAATCTGTTTTGGAGTACAGCCCTACTTTTATCCAATATTGAATAAGAGGCCAGGACGGGTGGCTCCCCCAAAGTCTTCTGAATCCAATGTCCAATTCCCTTTCCTTTTGCGGAGCCTGCATTATAAAATAACAATTTGAATTTAATTCCCAGGAAACTGGTATTAGGTTTGGGGCGAAGCAGGTCATTCAGCTCCTGCTCCAGTTCTTTTCTTTCTTTTCTTTTAATTTTCGGGTTCGACTTAATTACTATTTTAGCACCGTCATACAGGTATTGGCCTTCCTGCAGGCTTTTTGTTTCGCTGCAGGAAAAAAGGATGGCCACCAGGCCAAAAAAAACCAAACACCTGATCATTACAACTTTCATCCCCTGAATTTTATTTTCCACCCGCCTCATTTTCTGCAACCGGCTTGACCGGCTTTTGCTTTTTCAATTTTTTCGGTTCCTTTCTGTTTTCGAACAATTCCCTGAACTGGTCATAATCGAAAGTGAGGATAAAACTCAGTCCTGATTCAATCACCTGGCCTTCTACCACACTCTCATATTGATTTTTTCTGTAAACCCTGATCATGTACCGGCCATCCTGGCTCAATTTGTAATCCAGGTTTACATCTCCTGCAATATTGGATGCGTTCTGACCGGGGTCCGTTTGTTCAAGCTGGAAATCGCTTCCGACACTTACGCGGATACGATCATTGAAAAGGCTTTTGGAAACATTTACATTCAGTTGCGTCTGGTTTTGCAAGGTTCCCGTTGTATAATCCTCATTGGAATTCACGTCGAAATTCACATCAACCCCTTTGATCAGGGATCCGGCCAATTGATTTAGCTGGTCACTCAATATTTTGCTCGCACTTTGACGCGCAATCGTATTCGCGTTCGTTCCTCCTGCAGCACTTTCAAATGGATTTTCCGTAACAAAACGTCCCAGGAGCAGAAGGGCGAATACCTGTTTATTCACCTCCGCCTCATCGGTACGCATCTGTTGCAGTTTAAGATCCACATCCGGCCACAATGACAACAATTCTTCCGGCAGATCAATATCGAACTTGATCTTTGGCTGAAGAAGTTCTCCGGTCATTGTAAGTTTTACCTGGAATGGAAGCCTTTGCTTGAACCGGTTTATATCATCCGTAGTGCGACCCGCGAGCTGTTGTTCCACCAGATCTATGGATGGCGTGTTGACGGTATAAATTGCATTGATATTAATATTTGCTTTCGTCGGATCACCGGTCCAGGTGACCGTGCTTCCCCGCTGGATCATAAATTGACGGTGCAACACACTTAGTGTAAGATTATAAGATCCATTATCCAGTTCATAATTCCCGGTAAGGGTAGTCTTCCCGCTCTTATCTATGCCGCCGGTTAATTCCGCACGCCCCCGCATGGCCAGGGCATCTCCGTTCCTCTCATCAATCACCAGCGTAAACTGGGCATTGCTATCTGTTTCGATAATGGCCGACATGTCCATACCCTTCAGGTGCGCATTCGAACTTAGCGAATCCAGAAAATGTTTGAACTGGGCAGAATCAACCGGTCGGTTCTTTTCAGCAAATATCACCACGCCCTGACGATCCACTACTTCCGGGTCATCACTCGGAAGGATCACTGTAAAATCCGTATTCTTATTTACGCGGATAAAGGCATTGACCCTGGCAAGATCCTGGTCGCCTTTTACATCTACATCCGCATTGATGTTCAGTTTTCCATAAAATACCCGGTTGGGTTGTTTAGGTGCATTCACGAGCCGGAAATTCTCGGCATTGAAAGTCATGTCGAAACGGTATTTTCTGAAATCGCTGGTAAATACATTTCCATCCAGTGTGGCTTTATCGCCGGCAGAATCAAGCATGGAGAATTCTGAAAAATTAAATCCGTCCTTGTCAAACCCAATATGGTCCCCGCCGAGCTTCAGTGATTCTCCCGTAAATACAGGAACGATCATTGCGCTGTCAAAATAAAGATTGCCATTCAAAACAGGCTGGTCGAGATTGCCGCTGGCATGCAGGGTTCCTTTCAGGAAACCTTTCATATCCCTGATCTGGGATGCGGCTACTGATTTGAAGGAAGCGAGATTTAACTGATTCAATTTCACGTCCAGATCCATCTTGCTTTCTCCGGAGAAATATTTACCATCAATGCTTACATTGTTATCCCTTCCGCTCAGCAAAATATGTGCGGTATAGGCATTCTGTTCTTCGTTGCTGATTTTTAAAAGAACATTTCCAACAGTATCTGCCTTGTAGGCGAGATCCTGAATTTTCAGATCGGAAGTAAAAAGTGGTTTTGTATCCAGGTTTTTTATTTCAGCATGGCCGTTGACTGTTCCATCCAAAAACAGGGAGTCCTGGTCGGCAAATTGGGTAAGCGTATGGATTTGAAAATTGGTAAAAGCGAGATCAAGCGGGGACTTTTCCGAGTTTCCATTCGTATTAACAGCAAGCGATTCCGTTTTGTGTTCTAGTTTCAGGTTGCGCACCAGGAGTCCCGAAGAATCATAAAGTATATAATTGTCAGCAGGAATATTCCAGCGATCGTAATTCAGTTCCAGGCTGTCTGGGTTGAATACAAAACGGATCCCATTAGCCACCTGGGATAAGGTTCCGGACAACCTGTAGCGATCCTTTTCCTTTTTATCCTTCAGCAAGAGGGTCGCGAACAATTTGTCATTAGCTATTTTTCCGGAAAGAGAGGACTGATATACCTGAAAGCCAGGCTTCCCCGCACCGGCAACAGTCAAATCATAGTTAATGGCGTTATTTTTTGTTCCGGCCTGGAGATTCAACTCATGAATAGACTCACCGTTAATTTGAATCTTCGGTGCCTTCACTTCGAGGCTGAATTTTTTTTCTGTGCTGTTGAAATAAATATTTCCCTGAACGCTGTCTGTTCCCTTCAGGTCAGGCATCATATTCAATACCAGGGGCGACGGCCTTAGCGAAATTTTTATCTGCCATTCCTGATCTGCAATCCGGGCCGTATCCGGAGAGGCCGCCAGCTTGTAATAAGAATTGACGAGCTGTTTGAATGCAGCGGGAACCTCCGTTACCCTGTACCTTCCGGTCCAGTCCAGATCGGCCATTTCAGAGCGAAACCGGATTTGTTGAGCAGTATCTGAATGTGCGGCGATCAGGCGAACCGTATCCGTATACAAATTCCTGCCGCCATTGGAAAAGGCAATATCATAGATATTCAGTTTTCCCTGAAGAGAATCTGGATTTGTGGAAGGGAAATCTCCATCAAGCTGAAAATGCATCCGGGCGCTATCTTTCAATAAATGCAGTGCAAGCAGGTTTATGGTATCCAGCTTAAAGTTGATTTTCACGGAAGGATATTTTGCCAGGAAATCCGCGTTTGCATTTAACACAAAATCAATATTGGGATCGTGCATGGAAGATATGATCGTACCGGATCCGTGATGCAGGTTTGCATCCACCAGCAAACCCTTATAAGTATAGGATTTTATGGTTCCTTCTTTCAGATTAACATGGAATACACTGTTCATTTTCTTTAGATCAAAACCGGATCCTTTAGCCGTTGCATCAACTGTTATTTTACCAAACAGGCTATCCTGCTTCAGGATATAACCCAGATCGGCGGATTGAGTCTTTGCAGACAAATCGTAAGTTTTATGATCCAGGTCCAGCAAGCCGGCAATATCCGCATTCCCTTCGCTGGTGCCGGCATGGAGGTTCACCCGGAAGCGCTTAAGCGTGCCCGTGAATTTTCCGGTTGCACTCATTTGAGCCGGGAAGCGGATGCTCTGAGGCAATGACCTGGCCGGAACGATCTTAATCAGGTCAGCACTCGAAGTGATCAGCCTGGAAAGATTAATATCATACCAGGCATTTTCCCCATCCGGCAAGCCGCGGATACTTCCCGAGGCGGCAAGCGATGTATTTCCAATTCCACCAATCTCCAGGTAAGGAATATGAATATTTCTGAGGAGGCCATTTACTTTTCCATTTATCGTAATTACGGCGTGCTCTTCATCTTTCAGCCTTTCAGAAAGCGAAGGAAGAAATATTAGAATATCCTCAACAGCAATCCGGGAATGGTCAAGCAACAGATCCGTTTCTATATCACCGGGTTGTTTGTTGAATGCGGATATTGAAGGATAATGAATGGCTGACTGACTCCTGATTTCTGAATGGCTGGTTTGAATGATAAGATCCTTCAGCTGTGCGCCTCTGTTATCGTAGCTGGCTTGTGCAGAAAGCCTTTTTAGAATGAGTCCGCTTTTTTCATCAAGGGCAATCAGCCCGATATCTGCATGATAAAACAAGGGATCTGCATGGAGGCTGCTGGCCTGAATGCTGAATCTGCTAACATCGAGGTGATTGTAATCGATGCCTTTCTTAACCGGTTTTTTGTTATCGTCCTCATATTGTAAATGCGTATTATTTATCTGCAGAGAGGCAACATCAAATGCCCAGGAGCCGGTGCCCGTAACGGTATCTTTTATACTTAATTTTCCCCCGGACCCTATCTTTGGCTTTGGTCCCAAATGAAAGCTGGCCGTTGTATTGGAAAGGGATATCTTTTTTAATTTGAGGCGGATTTTGCCCAGGTCAAGGGAGTCGGCATCCGTTCCAAAGCTCCCCATCCTGATTCTTCCATCCATGTTTTCAGCATCATTGCGGTAGTCCAGCGCGATCATGTCAAGTCCAATATGACCGAGCTTCAACCGTACCGGCTGCTCCTGCTGATTATGCCGGCTAATCGTATCCTCAATATTTTGAAGGATGAGGATGGGCCGGTATTGACGGATCTTTCCGGAAACCTGACCAAGGTAAATATCCGGAATGGCGAAGTCCTGATGCGCCGGATCAAAGGTTTTGAGCCTGGTTTTAAAATTACCGAGGTTTATAAAAATATCATTGCCCGTGGCATCATCGTGATAAGTGGCCCGGATATCCTGAAGATGAATCGTTCCGATCCTGAATTTAAAACCACCCGTGCTGTCTTTCGCCTCGACGGGGATTTTTTCAGGAGAAGAAAATGCATTGACGATAAATTGAAAATTAAAAGCCGTATCCGGCGTCAGCCTTTTAATTTTCACCGTTACGCCGTCAAGTTCAATATCGTTGAGCCGCACTTCATGGCTCAGCAATTTCATTATGCTGATATCCGCATCAATATTGGCTCCTGATAGTAAGGTGTCTTTTTGCTGATCCTCGATGTAGATATTCTTAAGTATTATTTTAGATGGCAGCCCGATATAAAGATTCCCAATGCGGACCCGCGTATGTAGTTTATTTTCGAGATAAGCTTCTATTTTTTGCCGCCCGTAATTCTGGACCGGCCTGGTTTGGATCAGTAGCAGGATCAGTAAAATAATGCTGAAAAGGACCAATACAGTAGTGAGGGTGATACGGAAAATGCGCCTGAAGATCTTTTTCAGTTTCTCGCTGATGGTCATGGTGCTTGGCTGGGTGTCATGGTTAAAGCAAAGAGCAGGCCCTTTTTAAAACATGATTCAGAACAAGCCTCAAAAGATAAGAGCTAATCCATGGGGAAAAAAATCTACAGAATTATACCCGCGAAGCTTCAGAGCAGGAGGTTTGAAAGCTTAATATTAACCGCTTTTTTTTTGCCGTCTTCGGAAAGGTTTTTCTTCTCCCATAAGAATGGCCCATGGTTTCATGGCGGGTATTTCTTCACTGACAAGTCTTACCATGGCCGCCAGCGGGATAAACAGGAACATGCCCGGAATTCCCCAAAGCAGGTGACCAATCAGAACGGTCAGCAGGGTCACAAAAGGATTGAGTTTAACCTGCCCTCCAACTACTCTTGGGAGAATAATATTGGCGTCTATAAAATGAGCGGCAAGAAACACAATACCCACTGTTAAAGCACCACCACCTGTTCCGCTGGCAATGGTCACCAGCATCGCAATCGCCATCGATATATAAATGCCGAAATAAGGGATGATATTGAGAACAGCGGCCATTACGCTCAGGAGCAAGGCATATTTGATTCCGACGATCGTGAGGGTGGTGAAAATCAATAAAACAAGTACTAACATCTCCAGCAGCAGACCGAGTATATAACTGTTAATCAGCAAGCGTACTTTTATTACGATAAGGCCTACCCGCCTATTGTGCGAATCATCAAAGAGTGCCAGCAGAAATTGCATGAGCAACCGTCGGTGAAATAAAATAAAAAAAGTAAAAATAAAAAAGAAGATCATCAGGATCACGGTCTCGGCGATGCCAAAAAAAGTTGTCGCCGCTGAGTTCACAGCCGAGCCCATGACGCCGTTCACTGTTTTTTTAATATAAACGGCCTGCTCTGAATTGTTGATATGGTATTTGTTGTAGATCCAATCCTGCGCGTCCTGGATTCTTTCTGAAACCTTATTCTGAAGAGTTGGAAGGTCCTTGGACAAACGCACGACCTGGCGGCTGAAAAAATAAAACAAGCCGCCGATCAATATCAAAAAGCTAAGAATGGTTACCAGTGATGCTAAAGCGCGCGGAAAATGGATTCGCTCAAAAAATCTTACAACGGGATGCAACAATATGGAAATCAGGAAAGCAAAGAAAAGCGGAATCAAAATCGTTCTCCCCATCCACATGAACAAAACAACCAGGGCGATAGCAAACAGGGTTAGAGCCACACGGGCATAAAATGGGAACTTTAACATGAGGTTAGTAGGTGAGCCGGTTATAATGAAGCCGCTAACGTAACAATATTATCGACAGTAAATCCAAATTCCTTAAATACTTCTTCGCCAGGTGCCGATTCTCCAAACCGTTGAATGCCTAATGTTTTTCCTTCTTCCGTAACATACCTGAGCCAGCCCAGGGGTGAGCCTGCTTCCACAGAGAGTCTTTTTCTGACAGCTTTGGGAAGCACGGATTCTTTATAAGCGGCATCCTGTTTTTCAAATATTTCCCAGGAAGGCATGCTCACTACTCGTGCGGCAATGGATTTCTGCATCAGCTTCTCCTGTGCCGCGAGCAAAAGGTAAACCTCGGACCCGGTTCCGATCAGGATGACCTTTGGTTCGCCTGTGGATTCGGACAAAATGTAAGCGCCTTTTTCAAGTCCCGATGCCTTTGCATATTTCTCCTGATCAATCACAGGAATCCCCTGCCGGGTCAAAACAATCGCAACCGGTCCGCTCTGGTGTTCCAAAGCTACACGCCAGGCTTGTGCTGTTTCATTTGCATCTGCCGGCCTGATCACGGTCATATTGGGTATGGCTCTTAAAGAAACCAATTGCTCTATAGGCTGATGGGTGGTGCCGTCTTCTCCCAACCCGATGCTGTCGTGCGTATACACATATATGGGTCTGATCTTACTGATCGCTGCAAGCCGGATGGAAGGTCGCATGTAATCTGAGAAGATCAGGAAGGTAGCGCCATAAGGAATAAATTCCCTGCTCACGGCCATGCCATTCAAGATTCCTCCCATGGCATGTTCACGGATGCCGAAATGAAAATTTCTCCCATCCCGGTGTTCCGGAGAAAATGACGGGTATTTATCCTGGATGGTATCGGTTGAAGGAGATAGATCCGCCGCGCCGCCGATGAGAAATGGTAATTTTCCGGCGATGGCATTCAATACTTTTCCGGAAGCTTTACGCGTGGCAATTTTATCCGGACCCTTGAATACGGGCAATAATTCTTTCCAGCCCGAAGGCAATTTCCCGCTGCTGAGGGTAACCCATTCATTTGCTGCATCCGCATATTTTTCTTTGTACTCCTTGAACTGGTTATTCCATTGTTTTTCTTTTTCAATCCCTTTTTTACCCGCTTCTCTGTAAAAGGAAATCACCTTATCCGGAACCACAAAAAATTGATCCGGATCGAAACCGAAAAATTGTTTCACGAGTTTCACTTCATCTGCTCCGAGAGGCGAGCCATGGGCCGAAGCCGTATCCTGCTTGTTCGGACTTCCATAACCTATATGGGTTCTTATCCTGATGAGTGAAGGCCTGGTCTTTTCTTCTTTTGCTTTCTTCAATGCCTCGGCAATTGCTTCAACATCATTTCCATCCGGCAATTCCTGAACATGCCAGTGGTAAGCCACAAATCTTCCGGAAACATCTTCATTGAACGTAAGCGCTGTGTCTCCTTCGATCGTAATATGGTTGTCGTCGTATATATAAATCAGTTTGCCTAATTGCATATTGCCCGCAATAGAAGCCGCTTCTGAAGAAATGCCTTCCATGATATCCCCGTCGCTGCAGATCGCGTAAATATTATAATCAAATAAATTGTATCCGGGCTTATTGTATCGCGCAGCGAGGTATTGCTGGGCAATAGCCATTCCAACGCCATTGGCGAAACCCTGCCCCAATGGTCCGGTGGTCACTTCAATGCCTGAAAGCAATCCAAACTCCGGATGGCCCGCCGTTTTGCTGTGCAGCTGGCGGAATTTTTTGATATCGTTAAGTGTAATATCATATCCTGTGAGATGCAGAAAACTGTACTGTAACATGCAGGCATGACCCGCTGACAAAACAAAGCGGTCGCGGTTGGCCCAGTTCGGATTCTGGGGATTGTAATTCATCAGTTTTGACCAGAGTACATGGCCAACCGGCGCCAGCGCCATGGGCGTTCCCGGATGACCTGAATTCGCTTGTTGAACGGCATCGGCTGCCAATATCCTCACCGTATTGATGCAAAGTTGTTCTATCCCTGCTGCAGTTTGTTCAGTTGCTTCTATCATAGTACCAAATTTTCATTTTATTATTCACAAACCATTCCAGCCATTGAGGATATTCTTCCTCAGATAATTGACGATGGAAGGTTGACGGTTGACGGTTGACGGAGTTTGCAGCGGCAAAAGTATTAAGAATTCAGGGATGGTGGGGAATTAAAAATCCTTCACCTAAACGCTACAAGCGACGGCTCCGTCAGCGCGAAGATGTTGAAATTGAAAGTTGTTACCGAAGTGATCTGTACAAAAAGACTTTTCGGACCGTTAGCCGCCTGGGGACCGTGATCCACCAGGGGTTGGTAACTGGCCGTGATCTGTAAAGTATTGAAGGATAAATTTTCATTCCGTATCTGGCAGCCGATGGTATATCCTGAATAGAACGGACTGTCAAATATGGATTCGGTTTGCTTGGCCAGCAGGGAGGCCTGAACCTGAATGAAAAAATTAAACTTAAATCCGTAAACATTCAGCGGACTGTAATAATTCGTTTGCGCACTCATGTTCCATCGCTGAAAATTATTGAAGTAGGTGTAACGATAGCCCAGAATCCCATTTTCCTTATTGATGTTTACAGGCTTGTACAGTACAGGATTAAAACAAATGATGTAATCGGCGTGGATAAATTCTCTGAGCTTCGGGTTTTTCAGCCTGAAAAGATTGCTGTAATAATCTCCTGTAATATGGAGTACGGCATCTTCTGAACGATGATTATACCAGAAAGTTCCGAAAGAGGCACTCGTGCTGATCAGGTTTTTTCCAGGCAACCAGAATTTCTGCGTTTCGACCGCAGTATAGGTTCGCTTTCGGCCAGTCCATTCATCTGTACCAAATGAAGCTGAAGCATTATAACCGAGGGGAATATCTTCCGTTTTACCAAATCCGAAGAAATAATTGGTCTTGAAAAATTCCTGATGAAAGAACACCAGCTTGCTGAGAACATACTGATGGTTGTTATAATTCGGATTCAATCTAAAGGTATCCTGCGTAGGCCGCTTGGAAAAGTCCATAGTAAACCTTCGCAGTTCCACGGCAATATTTGGCTTTTCGCTATTATATCCAGTGCCCTTGAACTGATTCCTGAAATTATATCCGCCCCAAAAATCCACGACGCTATATTGATAATTGCGGTAAACCGTATCGGGCAAATTAAAAATATTGATGGACCTGTTACTTGAAAGGGTCATCCCCCCGGTAAGTTTGGCCCAGGAGCTGTACAAAGGCCGGTTGATGGTTATATAGGTGGATTTTTCATAAACTCCCGTGTCCGTCGTCGGCCGGTCATTCAGTACACTATAGCCCAATGCCACATCAGTATACGTTCCGGCCAGGTTATATTTTGTATAACCGATACCTGTCCGCCACTGCGGTGAATAAGGTTCGTCCCACTTAAAACCCATGTAAAGCCTTTGTGCGGCACCAAGAAAATTCGTGTTAAAGACCGTGGCGGCGGCCTGTTTATTGTTGATCGTGCCAATTGTTCCGCCATACTCATAAACATCTTTCGTCAGCACTACAATATCAATGGAATCACCTGCCTCGCCGCTATTAATTACATAAAGTCTGGCATCCTGAATGAAAGGAAGGCTACGGAGATAGCGCTCGTTGTCAACCATCTTATATGCATTAACTGTATCACCCTCTCTAAAAAACAAGGCCTGCCGGATCGCCCAGGTCCGTGTGTTGTAATGGAGACGGTTGGCAAACTGGATCATTTTTGAGGAGACCTGAGTAGTATCCTCGATCTGGGTACCGAATACCTTGAGCTGGTTATAGTAAATATACCGGATGTGCTTGCCACCATATACGCTAAACGCATTCTCGCGGTTTTTGAAGATTGCACTGTCAGACGCCTGAACAGGTTGGTTTTGCTTCCCCAGTTGGACGAGCAGGGAATCCCGCTGCTGACGATCCGTAATAATATTGATATATTTCGCTATGCCCTTCCGGCTTTTTCTTATCGAAGAAGCAGGCACTTGTTGCGGGATGGTATCCCTGACAATCATATGAGAAGGAAAATCATGTGCTTTCAGGCGCGGACTGAGGCCCAGCAAACAGCAGGACAGGCTAAAACGATAAACGATATGCAAGAATTTTTTCAAATTGCTGAGCACTTCTCCTTGATCGGTTGAACAGGATTCTATTCTGCATGCTGACCTAAAGTGGATCCTCGCACTGGCCGGCAGAAAATCATCCGAAGTAAGCTGAATTCCGGCTATTCCCAAAATAATTCAGGCAGATTAGTCTATCGGATTAGCTTTCAGATTTTTATCATAAAATAATCATGCCTTCCCTGCGTTTAGATCCTGGTGATCACCGCCTTCTTTTCCATGCTCCCGGGCATGCGCGGAAGTCGACCAAAACCCTTCTCCATGAACCGAAACCACCCGGGCCTTTTGCTGACCGCTTTATGCTGTTTTTCTTTATCCGTATTTGCTCAGCATGTGGAAAAGCCGCCGGGTTTCAAAAATGGTTCTGTTCCGGCATCTTTCGAAATCCTGCACCATAAATTAAACCATCCTTTGTGGAAGTCGGCCTTGTATAATAAGACTTATTTCCTGATTGTGCATTTTGAAAGGCTACCGGACGAAAACCAAAAAGAAGAGCTTGCTGCCAGCGGATTTCACCTCGATCAATACATTTCCGGCAACAACTGGCTTGCCCAATGGAACGGTGAAGGGAACCTGAAAAGCATGGGAGAAAATTTCCTTCCAGCATTGTATGCTATTCCGCAAGATCTGAAAATCAGTAAAAAGTTAAGCACTTTTTTCTGGCAAAATCATTCCCCGGAAGACCTGGTTGCCATAAGTTATTTTGGAGATTTGGATCCGGCAATCATCCGCCAGGAATTGCAGAAGGCAGGAGCAGAAATAGCGCAAACTAAGATAAGACCGGCGCATATTGTTTTTATACGCCCGGCTGGAATGGAGCTGTTGAAAAAAATTGCAGCATTACCATTTGTGGTCTCCATAAATCCACAGCGTTTAAAGGACGTTCCTTTAAATAACAATAACCGCGCAGTTCACGGGGTGCAGGCACTAGCAGCCAGTATCGGTAGAAATCTTCAGGGGACCGGAGTTACCGTTGGCATTGGGGATAATGGCAACCCATCAACGCATGTTGATTTTACGGGAAGACTTATCATGCGTACAGATGAACCTGAATCCAATCCGCACGGAGTTCATACCAGCGGCACGCTTGCAGGAGGCGGCATCCTGAATCCCTTGTATGCCGGGATGGCCCCGCAGGCCCGCCTCGTGACCAACGATTTCAGCAATATTCTCATAAATACGCCAATATATTCATCTGATTATAAGATGGTTTTGACGAATAACTCCTATTTTAACGGAGCAAGCGACTGTCCTGGTGAAGGGGATTATGACGCCCTCAGCAATTATGTGGATTCCCAGTTAATAGCTTACCCGAAAATAATGCATTTGTTCGCAGCGGGAAACGACGGCCATGATTCCTGTTCTCCTTATCCACCCGGATTTGCCACTGTCAAATCAGGGTTTCAATGCGGAAAAAATGTTTTAACTGTTGGGAATTTCAGTAATGCCAATTATACGATTTCCTCTTCCTCGAGTCAGGGACCTGTTGCTGACGGGAGGATCAAACCGGAAGTGGTTGCGGGCGGTGTGAATGTGGTCTCCACCCTGCCGGATAATGGGTACGGCGGCATGTCAGGCACCAGTATGTCCTCTCCGACTGCGACCGGTATTTTAGCGCTTATTGATGAACGTTACCGGCAGTTGCACGGCGGAACGGATCCGGATGCGGCCCTGGTCAAGGCCCTGATCGCAAACAATGCGGATGATCTGGGAAATCCCGGACCTGATTTTTCTTATGGATTCGGCATGATCAATGCGCGCACAGCGGTAGAAGCGCTGGAGCAAAATCATTACTTTACGGGCACAATCAGCCAGAACGGAAATGCATCTTTTTCAATTCCCGCCTTACCTTCCGGAACGTATCAGCTAAAGATCATGCTTTATTGGGCGGACCCGGCAGCGGCTCCTTTTGCTCCCTCCACCCTGGTAAATGACCTCGATCTAACGGTCAGGGACCCCTCAGGAACAACCCATCTGCCGCTCATTCTGGATCCTTCGCCGGGAGGGATAAATAAAAACGCTGTTGAAGGCCAGGACCACACTAACAATATTGAACAGGTAGTCATCAATAATCCGGCCGCGGGAACATGTACTGTTTCGGTAATGGGAACAGCCATACCCCAGGGCCCGCAGGCTTTCTATATCGCTTATGAAATCATTCAACCATCAGTGACTGTAGAATTTCCTTTCGGAACAGAAACGCTTGTGCCTGGTGAAATAGCAACCATACGCTGGAGCGCATACGGTGGAGATCCAAACTCCTTCACACTCGAATATTCAACGGATGGCGGATCCAGCTGGAATCTGATAAGCAATTCGATTCCCCCGGCTGCAAGATCATTCGACTGGACCGTTCCGCCCGTGGCGACAAATAACGCAAAGATCCGGGTAACGCGTAACAGTGCCGGCTATTCCGATGCCAGTGATTTTCCCTTTACGATATTGGGTCAGCCCCTGCTGACACTTACCAATCCTTGTCCGGGTTACGCTCAATTGCTCTGGAATACCATTCCGGGCGCATCCTCCTACGAGATCACGAAATTGGTGGCAGACAGCATGCAGGTCATCGCAAGCACAACAGATACCAGCTGGCTCGTCACCGGTCTGAACAAAGACAGCAGTTACTGGTTCAGTGTTCGTGCGGATGTGGCCGGAACCGGCGGCCGCCGGGCAATTGCCGGAAATATCATTCCTAACGCAGGACCCTGTACACTTGCCGGGTTAAACAATGATCTTGTTATGGATGCATTGAAAACGCCGGTGACAGGCAGGATGTTCACCTCTTCCCAACTGGGGAATACGCGGATACAGGTGACCGTTAGAAATGCCGGATCCATTGCCACTTCATCCCCCGTAACATTTTCTTACCAGGTAAATGCAGGCGCCATAGTGAACGAGGTTTTTGGAGGCGCAATCCCTGGTCATGTTACCGGGTTGTACACTTTTTCAGCAGCCGACAGTTATGATTTCTCTGCTCCGGGAACCTATACAGTGAAAACATGGATCAGCTATGCTTCTGATCCGGCCCCTGGCAATGATACCATGACTACAACCATTAAACAATTGAAAAACGATCCGTTGAATCTGAACCCTTCCTTTACGGAAGGGTTTGAATCTGCGCTTGATCAAACCCTGTCGCTTCAAAAAAAAGGATTGGATAGTCTGGACCGGGCCGATTTCAATAACTCAAACCCTAATGGACGGCTGAGCACTTACTTCAACAGCGGCTTTGCACGCACAGGCAACCGCAGCATCATGCTCGATGTAATTAATGACGGCGGTATTGCGGCCGATTCCCTTATCACGACATACAACCTGTCCGCTTATACTTCAGCAGATCAAATCTGGCTCGACCTGTTTTATAAAATACAATCCCCCATAATCGGATATCCTGGAAATCAGATCTGGATTCGTGGCAATGATCAGGCCGCGTGGATACAGGTGAAAAGTCTAATCAATCCTACCGATCCGGCCGGAATTTATATTCATGTTAATGTGGATGTTTCCGGAACACTGGCAAATGCCAGTCCAGCCCAAACGGTCAGCAGCAGTTTCCAGGTGCGTTGCGGTTCAGAAGGATTTACGCCTGCTGCATCGCCGGTACCAGGCGGGCTCCCCGGTGGCGGAATAAGCTTCGATGATTTTATGCTGACGAAATCGCAGGAAGATGCCGGTATTACAAGTATCATTCAACCGGTATTTAAAAACATCTGTTCTTTGTCGAATGCAGAAAAAGTAACAGTTATTATAAAGAACTATGGCATCGATTCGCTTTTGCAGGTTCCCGTTACCTATATCGTGAACACGGATACGGTTACGGAGATCATTCCTTTCATTGCTCCCAGGGATAGTATCAATTATACGTTCACGAAAACAGCAGATTTGTCTGCCTTTCAATTTTATCATGTAAAAGCCTGGGTAAGTTATCCTTTAGACAATTATCATTATAACGATAGCACGGTAGATTATACTGCGCAGACTACCCCGCTGATCACGCAATATCCTTATCTCGAAGGATTTGAAAATAACAATGGATATTGGTATTCGGGGGGAATCAATGATGACTGGCAGTGGGGGAAACCTCAGAAGACCATCATACATAAGGCTGCTAACGGAGCAAACGCCTGGGTTACAAATCTTACCGGCAACTATAACGATAATGAATATGCGTATTTGTATTCACCCTGTTTTGACCTGAGTTCCCTCACCCAACCGGTCTTATCTTTCAGCCATATTTTTCAGACAGAAGACGATTGCAACTGTGATTATCATTGGGTGGAATTCAGCATGGATGATTCTGCCTGGTATTTGCTGGGAAATGCGACGAGCGGGGTGAACTGGTATGATGATGCATCTGTCAACGCGTGGCAACTTTCTGACCCCAGGTGGCATGTTTCAAGTTTTGATATTCCGGTCCATCCATCCAAACTGCGCTTCCGCATTGCTATGTATTCCGACCCGGGAACCAATTACGAAGGCGTCGGCATCGACGATGTACATATATTCGATAAGGCACCGGTGTTTACTGACAGTCTGATATCACAGGTTTCACAATCAGTGAGCGGCAACGGGTGGACAGACTTCACTGAAAATGGAAAGCGCATTCTGTCCATGAATCCAAACGGCCAGAACCTGGGCAATGTAAATGTTTCCCTTTTCATCGATTCCGGGGCCGTCAGGGATACCGCCGGACAATATTATGCCGGAAGAAACTGGGTGATCCATTCATCGGTTCAACCCTCCGACAGTGTTTCGGTCCGTTATTATTTTACCGATTCCGAAATGAATAAATTGCTTGCAGACACCAGCTGTTCAAGCTGCACTAACCAGGAGGATGCTTATTCATCCGGCCTGACCCAATATAGCAGTCCCCAATTCACTGAAGAAGACAGTACGCTACGTAACAATATCAAAGGCAGCTATTTATTTCATAGACCTCAAGTGAATATTCAGGTAATTCCTTACGATAATGGCTATTATGCAGAGACCAGGGTGGCCGGATTTTCTGAGTTCTGGATCAATGGCGGAGGCCGGAAACAAGACCACCCTGTGGCGGCCTGGCTGATGGATTTTACAGCAACCCTCCAAAACAGTACGGGTCTTTTGAACTGGACCACATGGAGGGAAATTGGCAGCAGCCATTTTGTGATTGAAAGAAGCGGTGACAGCATCAGCTTTACTCCGATCGGAACGGTGACGGCCCATCCGCATGCTGACTCCACGGCCGACTATAGCTTTACTGATCCGCTATTGCTGGGCGGCCATAATTATTACAGGCTGAAACTGATATTCCAGGACGGCGACAGTCTATATTCACCGGTCAGGCAGATCTTTTTTGATCCCGACAATTTGCAGGTACACGTGTATCCCAATCCGACCCCCGGTCAAATCAATATAATTAGTTCGGCTGAGTGCCGCGATATTCAGATCTTTGATGCATCTGGGCGGTTAGTGTACCGGAAGGAGACGGATGGGTTTCAGCAAACCCTTTCCCTGTCGCAGTTGGCAAGGGGCATATATATGATGAAACTCGCTACTGATAAGGGTAACAAAGTGCTGAAAATAGAAAAAAGATAGGGTAAATGTGCCCAAAAGGCACTACCTTTGCCGACTATTTAAAAATAGTGCTGATGAACAACCGCAGAGAATTCGAAATTGCGTTTGTGGGGCTCAAGCCCGGCGTTCATGAGTTTGAATATCAGATCACAGACAAGTTTTTTGAAGCCTACCAGCAGCAGGATTTTGAACACTGTAACGTACAGGTAACCTTATTCCTGGAGAAAAACCAGGGATTCATGATGCTCAGGTTTGAGGTCGTCGGCAAAGTGGACGTGCATTGTGACCGTTGCGGAAATCCTCTTCCACTGGACCTCTGGGATGAATTCAACATACTGGTTAAGCTCGTTGAGCACCCTGATGCCATGAACCAGGAAGAGGAAGATCCGGATGTGTATTATATATCGAGAACGGAAAGCCATCTTTACCTGGCGGACTGGATTTACGAGTTCATTAACCTGAGCATTCCTGTTCAGAGAATGTGTGCAGAAGATGGGGTCGGTGGATCAAATTGCAATCCGGAAGTCCTGGCCATGCTAAAGAAGCTGGATACCGGTGCCGGCAATGCGGAAAATCCGCTCTGGAAGGCACTTGAAAAGTTCCGGACACACGAATAAATATTCAGGTTACTCATAAATTGACGAGATATGCCAAATCCCAAACGGAGACATTCGCAGCAACGAAGTGCAAAAAGAAGAACGCATTACAAAGCATCCAAGGTTACCCTGAGCAAAGACAGCGCTACTGGTGAACTGCATGTTCGCCACCGCGCACATGTAAGTGAAGGAAAGCTATTTTACAAAGGAAAAGTAGTGGCGGAGAAATCGCCTGTAAAGTAAGGATCCATCCATCTTTGTCATCCGGATAAACCGGTATGATATTTTAAGCGTACCTAATAAGGGGAATTCCCCCGGCTTCCTAATATATATATCTAACCTGGATGAATATTGCATTTGATATGATGGGCGGAGACTTTGCACCAGAAGAAGTGGTGAAAGGGATCCGGGATTACTTATCCGATCAACCTTCCCCTGGTTTTGTTTCGCTTATTGGTGACAGTCAGGTTTTGGAGCCAATGGTTGCTCAGTATAACCTGCCTGCCAAAGCCTATAAGATCATTCCTTCTACCCAGGTGATCGGGATGCATGAGCATCCCTTAAAGGCACTGAAAGAGAAGAAACACTCTTCCATTGCCATTGGATTTCATTTGCTCGCGACCAGGAAAGTAGATGCTTTTATCAGTGCAGGCAACACCGGCGCCATGCTGGTCGGTTCCCTTTATACCATAAAACCGATTGAAGGCATTCAAAGGCCCACCATCGCCACCATTGTTCCCAGGGAAAACGGAAAGACCGGGCTTTTGCTGGATGTGGGCGCCAATGCAGATTGCAAGGCGGAACACCTCAACCAATTTGCCATTCTTGGTTCGCTTTATGCCCAGCATATTCTTGGCATTGACAACCCCCGGGTCGGCCTGATCAATATCGGTGAAGAAGAGGGCAAGGGCAATCTGCTTGCACAGGCCACCTATCCCCTGCTCAAAGCCAATACCCAGATCAATTTTGTCGGAAATATTGAAGGCCGGGACATTTTTGTGGATTCCGCCGACGTGATGGTTTGCGAAGGATTCACCGGCAACATCATTTTAAAACTCGCCGAGTCCCTTCATGAAGTCATAGGCCGCCAGAAAATAAAAAATGAGTATTTCGACCGCTTCAATTTTGAGGATTACGGCGGAACGCCCGTTCTCGGCGTAAGCAAGCCGGTAATCATCGGCCATGGAATATCCCACGCAAAAGCCTATCTGAATATGTTGTTGCTTGCCCAGAAGATGATTGAAACGCGGCTGCTGGAGAAAATGAGTGATAGCTTTAGAAATGTGTAAATGTTCCATCAACCATCAACCAAAAAAAGCTACCGGCTCGTAAGCCGGATTCTGTTTCAATGACCATCATTTATCTGGCCCATTCATTACTGAATGGATCTTGCTGCCTACCCGTTTTGTTACGCTTTGCAGCGATGTGAACGGACCGTTCACCGATGAGGTGGGACCGCGAAGGAGAATTGAATATTGTTGATGGTTGACGGTTGACCGATTCTGTGCGCGAATCCGCACCTGAAATCCGTCAACCGTCAACTGTCAACCGCCAACCAATTTACCTCCGGGTCCACCCAATCAACAAAACCTACATGGCATTACAGCATACAAGGTTTACCCGCAATATTCATTACTGAATATCGCCGTAGGCTCTTACCCTACATTTTCACCCTTACTTGTCCGCCGAAGCTTCAGCACAGGCGAACCCCGAATCTAAGGCTTCGGCGAACAAGCGGTAATTTTCTGTGGCACTTTCTGTATCATGATGCCCATGCAACGATGACCCCGGCGCTTAACCGGTATATTGCCCTTTGCTGTCCGGACTTTCCTCCCCGTTTCCGGAGCGATGGCCCGGCCGGTAGCTTCCTGCGAATTTAAAGAAATATCTCCGTAGCGCCGTAGCCATATCGGGGATCGTACTGATTAATGAAAGAACGCACTTCCCGGCGTGTTTTCAGGATCTCATGGATCTCGTCCCTCAGTTTGCCTGTACCCACACCGTGGATCACAATAAGGTTGTGCTGGTGATGGGCAATCGCCAGGTCAAGATATTTGTTGAAAGTATCAAGCTGTAAAGTGAGCATTTCAAAATTCGACAGATGGCTCCAGGCGTCAGTGAGTTTTTCTATGTGAAGATCAACTTCATATTTCGCAGGCTCCAGATGCTGGCGCGAGGCAGAAGCGTCGTAGATTTTATATCCCCTTCCCTGCAGTGGTTGAAAATCCGGTTTATCTTCTTCCGGGGCCCTATCCGGATAGATATCAAAAAGTTTGTAAGAGAAACTGGCATTTCCTTTTTTCCCGATTTCTTCGATACGTTGAAAAACCTGTTTCGCTTTTAATTTAAGTGAGCGTTCGTAATGGGGAGCCTTGGTTTTGTCGGACACAATCAGGCTAAAATCAAATTCAAATAAAGGACTGTCGTTCAATGTCGCGAAGGCAATATCATGAAGGTAAAAATCCTTTCCCGGCGGCACATCATTCTTCAATTCGAAATCTGCTTTGCCGGAATAAAGCAGCTTATATTCAAAATGCAGCGCTTGTACCGTATGATTGATCAGGTGAATCTTCAGGCTTTCCACTACTTCATCCCCGAATTCATCGGTATCAGAAACCGGGAGGAAACTAAGCCAGACACCATCAAGCGGATTGCTTTTCCCTGCAGGTTTTTCCACGGGTAGCTGATCCACAAATTTTTTCTCTTTTTTTTGTGGAATATTTTTCTTCTCCGAAAATCTTTTGAAATAAGGGAAGTCAAGCTGATCGATATAGGCCGGGAATTTCACCCCCCGTACATCGACCATCACCATTTTGTCATTGATCATCTCCACCACTTCCGCCTCTTCATTGGAATGCAATACGGTTACCTTGTCGCCGATCTGGAACTTCATTGGCCAAAGGTACGAAAGCTGATTAGCGGATGGCAAATGCCGGATGGATCCTCAATGCTTTTGAAGCCTGAACTCCGTCCATAACTTCTCCAGTTGCGACCAGACGGCATGGGTGCGCGGTTGGGGAGAGAATTCGAAAAATAAGGCCGTACGATCTGTTTCCGGAAGTTTTCTTTCATGAATGAGGGTATTTAATACCATCGGTGTTTGGGTCATATAGTCGAGCATACTAATCGTGCCACTAAAAGTTTCCGTATCTCCTTCCGATGTTTTTATTTTCTTAATTGCTGTTAAGGTGGGTACCAGTTTGTCGGCCGGTATTTTCCTGGCCGGAATATTTCTGCTTACCAGACCGCCGAAATAAGCTTTCAGGTTTTCCTGCAGCGCTTCTGCACTGATAACTGGTTTTGCTTCCAGCCACAGCAGATAAGCATAGGCCCAGTACTCTTCCGTTTTCACATCGCCCCATCCCGGGGCAAAACGGACGTCCTGAATTCCTCTGTAGGGCAACTCCCTGGCAAAATCCGGGGGAAGGCGGAATTGTTCCACGCCCCAACCCTGCGGCATTGATAAATAATACGCCGGGGCATAGGTTCGCGGATCAAATACCCCGAGTTTTTGTTTGAGCCATTGTATACAATCCGTCTCATCCAAAACCGACCAGGAATGTGGATTCCTGAGGCCGTTGCTTCGCATGCCCGGGAGCTTTGATGCTATAAACTCAGCTTCCTTATTTCCGGAGAGCAACAGGCGGTTGATCAATTCAGAACCATCCGGAATATAAGTATCATAATAACTGTTTCTCCGGTTCTTAAGCTCCCAGTCAATGTCCGTATCATAGTAGAGACGTACCGGAATGGTCTTAAGATATTGTTCATTTCCCGGATGCTGCGCATCTTTATAAAATGGAGATACCCGGATGTATTTCTCCATGTTGGAAGAAAGATCACCCAACTGCCTGGTCATTGCATTGGATATATACTTTCCATCCCCGACGGCTCCCGGGAAATAATTCTTCTTTATCTCCCTTTCGCACCAATGCATCAATTCCACCAGGTCAACAGGGCAATCAATCGCATATACTGCTTTGGGATGAACAGAAAATTCCTCCGGGTGCTCATAACAGAGTTCCGTATACCGCAGTACAATATTTCCGGCATACTCATAACCGCCCAATGCAAATTTTGAAGTATCCACGGAATACCGCTTCACCACATGATTCAGGATTTTACTGATCCGGGCAACTATGGCGTCATCGGCAATCAGTGAAGTATCCAGGGAAGCGATGATGGTGAGGATATCATTGGCATAAGCAACGTTCGGCAAACGTGTTTCCGGTAAAATATCTTCCGGGTTATTGAAACTCAAAAACAAAACCTGAACACCCTGTATATTCCCCGACCGCGGAGTGAGCGCGAGATAATAATTATTCGCAGTGTCTGTTCGATCGTAAACCAGCCTCTCCAGATTCTGGCAGAACAGGTCCAGGGGAAGAGTTAAAAGCACAATAAAAATGAAGTTGAAAAAAAGTTTTTTCATTTTAGAAATTTAAGAAGGCCCGTTTATTCAGTTCGCAAGCTATCAACCGGGTTCGCAATTGCCGCCTTAATGGATTGAAAGCTGATGGTAATTAACGCAATCAATATTGCCGTTACTCCTGCCTCAAAAAATATCCGCCAGCTTACGGAAATTCTATAATCATAATTTTGCAACCATTGATACGTAACCCACCATGCAAGGGGCGAGGCAATTACAATAGATATCACAACAAGCTTTAGAAAATCTTTTGACAATAATAATGTAATGTTAGTAATGGAAGCCCCTAATACTTTTCGCACCCCTATTTCCTTTATCCGGTTTGCCGCCAAATAGGTGGCCAGACCAAATAAGCCCAGACATGATATAAAAATCGTAAGCGAGGCAAAAAGGGAAGCGAGTGTTTCTGTCAACCTCTCATTGCTAAATTTTTGCGCATACTCTTCGTCTGCAAAATGAAACTCAAATGGGTAAGCTGGATTATATTCCTTGAAAATTTTTTCTGTCGCTGCCATGTCCTGCGCAGTAGTTCCAGCGCTGTTAAACCTGATGTAAATAACGCTCCCGCCGTATCTCGGCCCTTTAATCATAAAAGGCTTTATAGACTGATAAGGAGATTCCAGAATAAAATCTTTTATTACGCCTACAACATGCCAGTTAATAGGGTCGTCAAAAATGTTTTGCCCTATCGGGTTTTTAAACCCCATGGCCTTTACAGCAGATTCGCTGATTAAACAGGCCGTTGAGTCGGAAGGAAAGCTTTTTACGTCAATATCCCTCCCTTCAACCAGATGCATTCCCGCCGTCTTCACAAGATCACCATCTTCAGTGTAACGGTTAATTTGTATCTTATAAGCCGGATCTTTCCCTTGCCAGTTCATACTCATGCCTGAACTCCAGTTTTGAGTCAGGGGCGCCTGTGTTTTACTTATTGAAGTGGCAATACCTGAACTTAATAAGGCATTTTTTATTAAGCCGTAATTCTTATAAATATCACCCATAATAAATACATAACCCAGGTCTTTTTTATTATATCCTGTTTCTCTTTGTTGTGCATATTTAATTTGTTGTTCAATAACCATGGTACAGATAATCAGGGCTATTGCACAAGTGAATTGCAGCACTACAAGCACTTTACGTGGAGTAACCGATGCATTTATTTTTTTAAACGTTCCTTTTAAAACAACAATGGGTTTAAATGCAGATAGGAAAAATGCAGGATAGCTGCCCGCCAGAATACCCGTAAACAGAATAAATCCGATGGCGGTAATCCAGGAATAAATGCTTGTATAATTAATGAATAATTGTTTTTGCACAAGCTGGTTGAATGCTGGCAAACAAAGCTGGACAATTATTATGGCAAGCACGCCTGAAATAAAGGCTACTGCAATTGACTCCACGAGAAACTGATTTATCAAAAACTGTCTGCCTGCGCCGACCACCTTGCGAATGCCAACTTCCTTTGCTCTCTTTTCACTTCTCGCAGTAGAAAGATTCATAAAATTGATGCAGGCAATCAACAGAATTAATGCGGCAATAAGGCTGAATATTCTTACGCGTTCTATAAGTCCACCCGCAGGTTTTCCATTTTTAAAATCAGAATATAACCTGAGCCTGCTGACGGGATATAAGAACTCTGTTGTTTTAGCCCTTTTACCGGAATGCTGCACAATAACATTTTTAATTTTAGCATTTGCCGCAAGAAGAGATGTATTGGGTTTTAGTGTTACAAAAGTGCGGATAGAAACGTCTGTCCAGTCACTATCAATATATCCTTTCATGCTCTTATGTTCATAAGACATCAGGTAATCAAAATTGAACTGGGTATTGTTAGGAAGATCCTTTAAGATACCTGTAACCTTATAATTTTCATCATTCTCGACTTTTATTAGTTTTCCAATGGCGTCTCCATTCCCGAAAATATTTCTTTTAAGTTTTTCTGTCAGCACAATGGAATAGGGATCCTTTAAAACAGTATTTTCATCTCCCTGCAAAAGCGGGTAACTAAACATCGTCAGGAAATCCGGGTCAACAAGATTTCCATGCGCCTTTAAATTCTTGTTATTTGCAGCAAGAAGATAATCTTCGCCCCAACTAATGCGTGATACTTTATCTATTTCAGGCACATCATTTTTTAGAACCGGAGCCATAATTTCAGGAGTGCTTGTTCCGCTTTGTATTCCTCCGTCATACACATCGTTGCCCCATACTTCATACAGCCTATCCATGGTTTTATGGAAACGATCATAACTAACCTCGTTTTGTATCCATAAAAAAATAACAATAGCACTTGCCATTCCAATGGCCAATCCGCTGATGTTGATGATAGAGAATCCTTTACTGCGAAGGATATTGCGGCATGCCGTTTTGAGATAGTTTTTAAACATGATTATTTTTATTGTTGATGGTTGATGGTTGATAGTTGATGGGCTTCAGTTGTGAATTCGCACCTGGGATCCATCAACCATCTACTATCAACCATCAACAAATCATTTGTTAAGTCTACTCACTTCTCAAACTCTTCACCGGATTCGCCATCGCCGCCTTAATGCCCTGGTAACTGACAGTAAGTAAAGTAATGATGAGGGCGGCCAATGGCCGTCAGGCCATATATCCACCAGGAGATTCCTGACCGGTATTCATAGTTTTGAAGCCATTTATTCATAAAATAATAAGCCAGGGGAACAGCAATCACCAATGAGATGAGAACCAGCAGCAAAAAATCTTTAGACAATAAACGCCAGAGGTTGTATACCGATGCTCCCAATACCTTTCGAACACCAATTTCCTTGATCCGTTGTTCGGCCATAAATGAAGCCATACCGAATAGTCCGAGGCAACTGATAAAAATAGCAAGCCCGGCGAAGGAGCTTGCCAGCTTACCGACACGTTCTTCGTCCCCGAATTTTTTGGCATAGGCCTCATCTGCAAATTGATATTCAAAAGGCTGTGCCGGATTATAGATTTTAAAAACGGCTTCAATTTTTCCTATGGCCGCGCTGACACTCATTTTAGGGTTTATTTTTACGGTGATGTAGTTCTCTGCGTCATTTGACAAATGGTAAAAAGATGGCCTGACAGGAGCATAGGGTGATTCCTGCACCATATCTTTTATTACGCCAATTACGGTAAAAGGATTGTGGTCCCATTTCACGATCTCGCCAACCGGGTTTTTTAGGTTCATGTATTTGGCTGCCGATTCATTGATTACAAAGGCGGATGAATCTGAACGGAATTCATTCGAAAAATCTCTTCCCTTCACCAATTCCCAGGCAACGGTTTTGCCATATTCAGGCGAAACCTCAGTATTGGGAAAATCGACGGATAAACCGGGATCCTTCCCTTTCCATTCAAACCCGCTGTTGCTTGAATTGATCTCTGTTGTCGGGCTTGAACATTCCGCAATTGATTTAATGGCTCCCGTTTTTAGCAATTCGTCTTTTACTACAGCAAAATGTTTGTGTATATCCTCGGTTGCCATGGGCAATACAACTAACCCATCCCTTGAATAACCCACCGGACGGTTCCTGGCAAACTGAATCTGCCTGAAAACGACAATAGTACATATGATGAGCACTACGGAAACTGTAAACTGTAACACAACCAAAACCTGGCGGGGAACCGCCGCAAATCGCCCGACCCTGAATGTTCCTTTCAGCACTCTAACAGGTCTAAAAGACGATAGATAAAATGCAGGATAGCTGCCGGCTATCAGACCGGTGATCAGGCAAAATCCCATTCCGGCTGACCAGAATAATGGATTTCCCCATAGAATCATTATTCGCTTATGAGCGACCTGGTTAAAGAATGGCATACTAAACTGGGCCAGTATGATTGATAATAAAAACGCGAAAAAGACAACCAGCAGCGATTCACTAAAGAATTGCCAGATCAATTGTTTTCTTAAGGAACCAATTGCTTTCCGGATACCCACTTCTTTGGCCCGTTTTTCTGAGCGTGCAGTGCTGAGATTCATGAAATTGATGCAGGCCAACAATAGAACAAACATGCCGATGATCCCGAATAACCAAACGTAGCGGATCGCACCCCCGACATTTATACCTCCTTTAAATTCCGAATTGAGGTGCCACATGTTCATTGGAAGCAGAAAAAGTTGGGGCTTGTGAAAGACCTCATCTTTATGAACTTTATGGATCTTTACATCTCTTATTTTTTGTGAGATTTTGTTCATGTCTGAATTGTCTGCCGTTTGCACATAAAGATCAAAGGAATTGGGTCTCCAGGGGTTGTCCATTTTATTCAATTCGTAGGTCGAAGCAAACAAATCCCAGGGCGCAATAAAATCCAGATCGGCGAATGAGGAATTATATTGCAGATCTTCATATACCCCTGTCACTTTAACATCCACTTTATTATCGATCTTCAAAAGCTTATTGATCGGGTCGGCATCCCCAAAATAGGCTTTGGCAGTCGATTCAGAAATCAGCACAGAGGAAGGGTCTTTCAGGCCATCCCTTTTGCCTTTTAGCATATTCAATGACAGCATTTCGCCGATCTCCGGCTCCGCATAGGCGCCCGATTTAGATAGCTTTTTGTCATTCAATGCAAGGACATGGGTTCCGGTGCCCGTAGAAGTAACAATATATTTAAAATCGCTCCCGTAACTTTTGCGGAGTTCTGCGCCCAGGGGATAAGGAATAGGGAACCAGGTTTGAGTCTCTCCGTTATTTGTTACATTTTGTATCACTTGTGCAATATTATCATGGTTTGGAAAGCTTTTATCAAATGATACTTCGTCCCAAATCCACAAACCAATCAGCATGGCCACAGTCATGCCCACGGCAAGTCCGCCAATATTTATTGAGGAAGAAGCTCTGTTTCTCAGGAGGTTTCTCCAGGCGACGGTGAGATAATTTTTAAACATACTTATACTTTTTGTAGGTAGTTGATGGACTTCAGTTGTGAATTCGCACCTGGGATCCATCAACCATCAACCATCAACCATCAACAATTCATTTGTTATCTCTACTCACTTCTCAAACTCTTCACCGGATTCGCCATTGCTGCTTTAAGCGATTGAAAGCTCACTGTTATCAAAGTGATCAAAAGAATACCGAGGCCCGAAGCCGCAAAGATCCACCAGGGCATTCCTGTCCGGTAAGGAAAATTCAGCAGCAACTGATACATGCCATAATAGGTCAGCGGAATGGCGATGAATATGGACAGGAACACCAATTTTACAAAATCCTTTGAAAGCAAACTCCAGAGTGTAAACAGATTTGCACCCAATACCTTTCGCACACCGATCTCTTTTGTGCGTTGTTCCGCCAGGAAGGAAGCGAGTCCGAAAAGACCCAGGCAGGAAATGAAAATGGCGAATCCTGCAAACACCGTTGAGAGGTTTCCGATACGTTCTTCGGCCGCAAACTTATGCGCATACTCATCGTCGTTCACCAGGTAAATGAAAGGACTGCCGGGATTGAATTTTTTGAATACCGGTTCTATTGCAGCCAGGGCCTTGTGCATGGACTGACCCGTTTTAAACCGGATGGTGATATACTGCATATAGCCATTTCCGAGGAAGATCGCTGGCTCAATTGGTTCGTAAGGCGAATTAGTAACCATATCTTTCACCACTCCAATTACCTGGAGCTGCTGACCACCAAATTTCATGGATTCGCCAACAGGATTCCGGATGCCGATAACTTTGACAGCTGCTTCATTCAGAATTATCCCGTTGGAATCCGTGGCAAAGGCACGGGAAAAATCACGGCCCTGGAGAACGGTCCAGCCAATTGTTTTTCCAAAATCAGGCGTCACGCTCACACTTCGAAAGAAGATAGACTCCTGATCGGGCGTCTTCCCTCTCCAATCCAACGAGTTATTAGTGAAAAAGCCAGTTGTCGCCATGGAAGATTCGGCCATATCAGCTACTACTCCGGTCTTCAACAGTTCGCCGCGAATCGCATCATAATGACCCTGCAATTCTGGCGTATTGATTCCGATGGTAATCAATCCTTCCCTGGCGTATCCGATGGGCCGGTCCTTCGCAAATTGAATTTGCAGGAAAACAATGATTGTACCGATGATCAGGATAAGAGAAACACTGAACTGCACTACGACCAGCACCTTGCGTGGAACAGCAGCGTTGGGGCCTGCACGGAATGCTCCTTTCAACACTTTTATAGGCTTAAAGGAGGAAAGGTACAAGGCGGGATAACTCCCTGATACGATTCCTGCAAACAGGGTAAATCCAATGGCCATCAACCAGAACAGAAAACTATTCCATGGGATAGACATTTCCTTTGCTGCAAGGCCATTGAAAAAGGGAAGAAAAAGAAAGACCAGTGCAATTGCCAACAGAAATGATAGGAATGCAACCATGGTTGATTCAATGAAGAATTGTCCGATCAATTGGCTTCTCGACGAGCCTATAGTCTTGCGAATCCCAACTTCCCTGGCCCGCTGCCCGCTCCGGGCCGTAGAGAGGTTCATAAAATTGATGCAGGCAAGGAGCAGCACAAAGCCTCCGATGATCCCGAATAGCCATACAAATTTTATGCTGCCGCCCGCCGGCTTCCCATTTTTGAATTCATCATATAAATGCAATTTTTCGAGCGGATATACCAGGGCTTCTTCCTTCCATCCCGTTATATGTGAGGTAGGCAAATTCTTTATGCGCGCGGAAACCTGTTCAGGATTTAATTGATCAGCAAGCTCAACGAACATTTGCCCGTTGTGATCACTCCAATTTGTATTGCTGTTCAAATAGCTGTTTGCTTTGTTGTCCCAGGGCAATAGGATCTTTATTTCGTGAAAGCTGGTATTGGACGGAAGATCTTTGTAGATGCCGCCTATTTTAAATTCCATTTCATTGTCCAGGCGGATCGTTTTATTGATAGGGTCGGCAATTCCGAAAAGAGCTGTAGCCAGCGACTCCGCCAGCAAGATGGTAGAGGGCTCTTTCAAAGCAGTGATGGATCCCTGCGACATGCGGAAGCCGAAAATTTCGGGAAACGCATATTGGGTCCAAATCCCGGAGCCGGATAATTTTTTCTCGCCGGCCGAAATGATATGATCAGACGGGAAGGAAACCTGCGCCGACCTCTTAAAATCATCCGGGAACTCTGTGCCCAGCGCCTGGCCCATCCTCATGGCAATCGTGGTTCCTGTGGAAGACCCTCCGTTGTCTGTTTGGGTGATCATCACTTCCGCGATGCGGTCGTGGTTTGGATAGTAGGTGTCGAATGAAAGCTCATCGGCTATCCACAGTCCGATAAACAATGCGATGGCCATCCCCGTCGATAAACCAGCGATATTTATAAAAGAATAGCCCTTACTCCTGGTAAGGTTTCGCCATGCAAGTTTGAGATAGCTCCTGAGCAAATTCGAAAATTTGAAAATGGAAAGGCTAATTTGAAAATTTCCTCCTGTTCCTCCCGCCAAGACGATGCCGTTTTCTTAATTAGCTAATAATCATACATTTGCCGCTATTGTAGGAAGCGGAAATGTACGTAATCGATACAACTTATGTGCGTTTTGATCAATCCTCTGATGTCCTCATTTCATTCTTTTATTTATAATAAATTTGCGCAATTCCAGAGAAAATAATCGTACAGGAGTTGTATCATTTGCGGACATTTACCAAGTCATTATTAATGCTAATTTTTTGATTAAGAATTGTTTATGAAACCGGCATCGTCTTGGCAGGAGGAACAGGAGGAAATTTGAAAATTTGATAATTTGATAATTTGTAAATGAAGGAACCTTCCTTTCATTTACAAATTAAGACACTTGCCTTTCCATTTTCAAATTATCAAATTATCAAATTATCAAATTTATCAAATTAGCCTTTCCATTTTCAAATTTTCAAATTTGCTCAAGAGCTATCTCAAACTCGCCTTGCGGAACCTCTGGAAAAACAAAGCTTTTTCATTCCTGAATATTTCCGGACTCGCCATCGGCATGGCCAGTGCGGTGCTCATCCTTCTTTGGATACAGAATGAAGTCAGTTACGACCGCTTTCACAGGAATAAAGACTTTATTTACGAAGCATGGAACAGGGGAACCTTCGATGGTAAGTTGCAGTGCTGGAATAGTACGCCCATGACCCTCGGACCGACGCTAAAAAAGGATTATCCTGAAATAGCCGAAGTGGCCAGAACCACGGGAGGCTGGTTTGTTACTTCTGCCGGGAACAAGAAATTGTCCTCCGAATATCTCATCGTTGATCCTGCATTTTTGACCATGTTCAGTTTCCCTCTATTGCAGGGAAACGCCAATACCGTCCTGAATAACGTCTATTCCATTGTGATCACGGAGAAAATGGGCAAAAAAATGTTTGGTGAAGAAGATCCGATGAATAAGATTATTCAGATTGACCGGAATAATTTTAAAGTAACCGGCATTTTAAAGGACCTGCCGACTAATACGCGTTTTAGTTTCGACTACCTGCTTCCCTGGGATTATCTGAAGAAAATTGGCCGTGATAACAATACAGACTCCTGGGGCGATAACTCCTTTAACACGTTTGTTCAACTTAAACCTTATGCAAATCCGGAAACTGTCGACGCAAAAATAAAAGACATCATCAAGCTGCATACCAAAGGTGAGGAGCAGGAAGAAGTTTTTCTTCACCCGATGAGCAAATGGCATTTATATTCCCGGTTTGAAAATGGAAAGATCGCGGGCGGTGAGATTGAAACTGTCCGCCTCTTTGCCGTCATTGCCGGTTTCATCCTGCTGATCGCTTGCATTAATTTTATGAACCTGAGTACGGCACGGAGTGAAAAACGGGCAAAGGAAGTAGGTATACGGAAAGTAGCCGGCGCCTTCAAAATTGCATTGATCCTTCAGTTCCTCGGTGAATCCTTATTTATTGCTTTTATTTCCGGGGTGCTTGCACTGGCCATGATTCAAATCTTACTGCCTTCCTTTGACCTGCTGGTGGGAAAGGAACTGGTTCTGCCATTTGGTAATTTGTATTTCTGGTTATACGTCCTGCTTTTTATTCTGATCACCGGAGTGCTTGCCGGCAGTTATCCCGCATTTTTCCTGTCTTCTTTTCAACCCATATCGGTATTGAAAGGAACTTTCAAAAAGGTCCGGGCTCTGATCACACCCCGGCGTTTGCTCGTGATTTTACAATTCAGTTTCGCAATTATTCTCATCATCAGCACGCTTGTCGTGGTAAGGCAGATCCGGTATGGACAAGAGCGGAATACAGGATATGACCGCAGCCAGCTGGTTTATCATTTTCTCACAGGTGACCTGAATAAGAATTATTCCCTGCTCAAGAACGACCTCCTGCGTTCAGGTATTGCCCTCTCTGTTTGTCGCACTTTCTGCCCCCTTACAGAAGTATGGAGCGATACCTGGAGCCTGGAATGGCAGGGCAAGAGCCCCTATGATAAAACCGATTTCGACCATTATAGTGAGGATGAAGGGTTGGTGAAAACCGCGGGACTGAAAATCATCGCCGGCCGCGATATGAACCTGGAGGAATTTCCGACGGACTCATCGGCCGAATTGCTGAATGAAAGCGCTGCAAAAGCCATGGGCTTTAAAAATCCGATTGGCCAGTTGGTAAAAAACGGCGATCAAACATATCATGTTGTCGGCGTTATAAAAGATTTCATCCAGCATTCGCCCTATGAGCCCATTCATCCGATGTTTATCGAAGGCAGTCAAACGCACAATACCTTTAATGTCGTTAATATAAAACTAGGGAACCGGAGCAGCACAGCAGATAATATGGCGAAAATGGAAATGCTTTTCAGAAAATACAATCCCGATTATCCTTTTGAATATCATTTCGTGGATGCCCAGTATGCCAAAAAATTTGACGATACCAAACGCACCGCTACCCTCTCCGCCCTATTCGCCGGTTTGACCATCCTGATTTCCTGTCTTGGGCTATTCGGGCTTGCATCCTTTGTAGCTGCACAAAGAACAAAGGAAATCGGCGTACGCAAAGTGTTGGGCGCTTCGGTGCTCAATCTCTGGAAAATGCTTTCGCGTGATTTTGTGGCATTGATCATTATTTCACTCTGTATTGCCACACCGGTCGCCTATTATTTCATGCACGAATGGCTGCAGAATTTTGAATACCGGACCGGGCTTCCCTGGTGGATCTTTGCCTCCGCGGGAGCAGGCGCGCTGATCATTACTTTATTAACGGTGAGCTATCAAAGCATTAAGGCTGCGCTGGCGAGTCCGGTGAAGAGCTTGAGGACGGAATGAGAAAGGTGGATGGTAGATGGTGGATGGTAGATGGACTCCATGGTAAAGCCACACGTGGGATCCATCCACCATCCACCATCTACCATCCACTATATACTATCAACACAAAAAAACATTATGTTCAAAAACTACCTCCTCATCGCCTGGCGCAATCTGCGTAAACACAAATTGTATTCTGCGATCAATATTGTAGGGCTGGCCACAGGTATGGCAGCCTGTATCGTGATCATGTTGTTTGTTTTTTATGAACGCAGTTTTGACAATTTTCAAACGAAAAATATTTACAGGCTGAACGAGGTTCAGAAGTTCCCGGGCATGGTGGCTTCGCAAAAAGTTTCCCTTTCCATGTTTCCCATGGGACCAACATTGAAACAGGATTTTCCTGAAGTGATGAATTATACCCGGGTGCGCTGGGGTAATCAGGACCAGGTGGCGTATGGGGAGAAAAAAGTATACCTGCCCCAGGTCTTTTTCGTGGATACGGCATTTCTTCAAATGTTCGATTTTCCCATGCTGAAGGGAAACCGGAAAACTGCTTTGGATAAGCCGAACAGTGCGGTGCTGACGGAATCAACGGCAAGAAAATTATTCGGCAATGAAAATCCGCTGGGAAAAGTAATCAACCATTATGCCCAGGATACCCTGATCTTCACCGTCACGGGGATCATAAAAGATGTACCGGATAATTCCCAGTTTCAGTTCGATGGATTATTTTCCTTCAACAGCATTTACAAACCGAAATGGATGGATAACTGGGGAGGCAACTGGCTGGATACCTACCTGGAACTCGCACCGCACACTGACGCTGCTGCGATGGAAAAAAGATTTCCGGCCTACCTCAAAAAACATATGACCGGCGATAATGAAGGATGGAAATTCTATGAACTGTTCCTTCTTCCATTCCGTGATGTACACGCAAATTCAGCGGATATCGGACTGGATTATGTGAATTTTCAGAAGTTCGACAAGAAATATACAAATATCTTCATGATCATCGCATTGATCGTACTGGCCATCGCCTGTATTAATTTTATGAACCTTTCCACTGCGCGTTCGACCGAAAGAGCGAAGGAGGTCGGTATCCGTAAATCCATCGGTGCGCAGCGTTTTCAATTGGGCATTCAATTTCTTGGAGAAACCGTATTGCTTTCACTGATCGCTTTGCTTATTGCCTCGGTAATCGTATTCCTGGTACTTCCTTATATTGATAACCTGAGCCAAAGGAATCTGCGCCCTTTGTTTCTGCAACACCCTGCACTGATAGTTGGCGTTTTGTGTGGAACAATCGTTGTGGGCCTGGTTTCCGGCCTTTACCCCGCTTTCTATCTTTCTTCCTTTCAGGCGTCCAAAGTATTAAAGGGATCCGTTTTAAGCGGTAATAAGAAAGGAAACTTCCGGAATATTTTGGTGGTCGGACAGTTTGTGAGCGCCATCTTCCTGATCATCGCAACCATTTTCGTCTTTCGCCAGTTCAACTATATGCAGCACCAGGATCCCGGCTTTGTGCGGGACCAGGTGGTAACTGTACCGCTGGACGGGCTGACATATCGAAAATATGATTTGTTTAAAGAGGAGCTTTTGGCCAATTCACTTGTTACAGGTGTTACAGCGGCCCAGGATCAGCTCGGTTCCCACCTGGATCAGTCGGGCATTGAATTCCGCGGTGACGGTCCGCTCCGCAATTTAACTGGCACCAGGCTCATTGTAGACCCCGATTACCTGAGCCTCTATAAGATCAAACTCGCCTACGGAAGAAATTTTTCACACGAAAAACAGGCCAACGGAAAAGAATATATTATTAATGAAGCCATGGCAAGAGAATTGTTGAAAGACGATCCGAAAGAGCAGATGCCATTTCTTCTCGGCAAGCATTTTGGATTTGATTCCCTTGGTTATATCGTTGGCATCGCGAAGGATTTTAATTTCAACTCGCTCCATTACAAGATTGAAACCATGTTTCTTTTCAATCAGAAAGAATGGGGATTTAGTACAGTCTCCATCAAAATAAATGGCGCGAAGGCGCCCGAGGCCATTTCCTTCATTCAGTCAACCTGGAAAACTGTTTATCCCGATCAACCATTCCAATATCAGTTCCTCGATGATCATTTCAAGGACGTTTATCGCACGGATGCGCAGATAACGCAGATGGTGGGCATACTGGCCTTTCTTGCGATCCTGATCTCCTGTCTCGGACTTTTCGGTCTTGCCTCTTACGCTGCGGAAAGAAGGATCAAGGAAATCGGCGTGCGCAAAGTGCTGGGTGCTTCCGTGGGCAATATTGTCAATCTTCTTTCACGGCATTTCATCGGGCTTGTGCTGATCGCAAACCTCATTGCATGGCCGCTGGCCTGGTTTACAGTCAACCACTGGATGCAGGATTATGCGTACCGCATCGCTATAAGCTGGTGGGTCTTCGCATTGTCCGGCCTGGTCGCGCTGATCATTGCCCTGGTCACCGTAAGCCTGCTGGCAACGAAGGCTGCGATGGCGAATCCGGTGGAGAGCCTTCGTACTGAATAAAAAGACTATGAAATAATCGTTGATGGTATGTGGTGGATGGTTGATGGATCCCATGTGCGAATTCACAATTAAAGTCCATCTACCATCCACCATATACCATCCACCAAATTATTCCAACTATGAACAGCTTGTTCTTCAAGACCGCGCTCCGCAACCTCCTCAAAAGAAAAGGATATGCGGGGTTGAATATTTTCGGGCTGGCGCTGGGGATGACGAGTTGCCTGATGATCTTCAGGTATGTTGCGTACGAAAGAAGTTATGACCGTTTTCAGAAAGGGTGCGGACGGGTTTATCGTGTTCAGCTGGATGATTACCAGAACGGGCAGCTGACCGTGAAATGCGCTGCGAATTATGCTGCGCTTGCACCTGCATTGAAACAGGATTTTCCCGAAGTGGAAGAAGCAACGCGTTTTTTTAAGACCCATATGCTGCTTGCCAATGAAGAACGGAATGTCCGCTTCAATGAAACAAGAATTTACTATGCAGAGCCGGCATTTCTGGATCTGTTTAATGTCCGGCTGATTGAAGGAGACCCAAAAACTGCCTTGCAAGGACCCGATAAATTAGTTATATCAGAGGACCTGGCAAGAAAATACTTCGGGCAGATTGATCCGCTTGGCAAAATGCTGCGCTGGACCGGCCGGGGCAGGATGATTTCATTCATCGTTACGGGAGTATTCAGGAATTACCCGCTCAATTCGCATGTCAGCTTCAGCGCGTTGGCTTCTTACAAAACCTTCAGCCAGCAGAACGGAACACTTAACGCGAAGGATGATCCGGTAGAATCAAGCTGGTACTGGACAGATTTTTATACTTATATCCGGCTGAGGCCGGGAGCCGATGAGCACAAGCTGGAATCGAAGCTTCCTGATTTTGCAGAAAGACACGTAAATAGTCTTCCGGACAATAAAGCGAATCATGACCATTCTGTTTTTCAGATGATCTCCATGCAGGATATCCATCTCTATTCTCATTATACGGAAGAAGCCGAACCGGCCGGAGATGGTAAATCCGTTGCATTTTTATTTATGACAGGCTTTATTATCCTGAGCATTGCATGGATTAATTATATCAATATGGCCACTGCCCGCTCACTGGAAAGAGCGAGAGAAGTGGGCGTGCGGAAATTGTTAGGTGCTGTCCGCAGGGACCTGATCATGCAATTCATGATGGAAAGTTTGCTGATCAATTTATTGGCGCTTCTAATTGCGGTGACCATTTGCTTCATCCTGATGAAACCATTTACTCTGCTTACCGGCAGGCCACTCGGTAGTTTAGTTGAAATGCCTTTCCCTTTTGCATTTGCCTTCGGCGGACTATTTCTCGCAGGAACTTTTCTCTCAGGTATATATCCTGCCTTTGTTTTATCGGGTTACCATCCGGCTACCGTACTCAAAGGATTGTTTAAGAATTCCGGTAAAGGTTTATGGTTAAGAAAGGGATTGATCGTCGGCCAATTCGCCACTTCAATTCTCCTGATCGCAGGAACCATAGTCATTTACCGGCAGGTGCAATTCATGCGCAAGCAAAATCTTGGAGTTGATATCAACCAGACGATTGTACTGAATGGCCCTGCTTCCGTTCCGGATTCAGTTCACCAGGCGGTTTATCAACCTTTTAAAAATGCAGTGATGATCCTTCCAGGTGTAAAAAGCATCACCGCTTCTTCCAACGTGATGGGCCAGGAGATCCTCTGGAGCGCCAACTGGAAAACACTACACGGGCGCAAACAGGGTGCAGTGAATCTTTTTCAAATGGCTATCGATTATGATTTTATCCCGGGTTTTGGTTTGAACTTACTTGCCGGCAGAAATTTATCCAGGGATTTTCCCTCCGATCAAAAAGCGGCTCTTCTCAATGTCTCGGCCCTGCGGGCACTGGGTTATAGAAGACCTGAAGAAGCGCTTCATGAAACGATCACCTCCGAGAACGATGATACCTTGCAGGTCGCAGGAGTGGTCGCTGATTTTCACCAGGAGGGGCTTCAAAAAGAGATCACTCCGCTGGTCATGTTCCTGGGCCCGAGAGCAAGGTTTGCCTATTCTGTCAAGATAGATCCTGCCCGGATCTCAACTACTGTGACTTCGATTAAAAAAATTTGGGATCGCTATTTCCCCGAAGATCCTTTTCAGTATTTTTTCCTGGATGAATTCTTCAACCAGCAATACGACGAGAACAAACGTTTCGGAGATGTGTTTGCACTTTTTTCCGTCATGGCTATTATGATTGCATGTCTCGGTCTGCTGGCCCTATCTGCCTACAACGTTTTGCAAAGGACCAAAGAAATCGGTATCCGCAAAGTACTTGGCGCAACAGTAAGGGACCTCGTGATTATTTTATCCAAAGACTTTCTACTCCTCGTTGCCGTCGCCTTTGTATTGGCCGTTCCGGTGTCTGTCTGGGCAATGGAACGCTGGCTGCAGTCCTTTGCTTATCGCATTTCCATAAGCTGGTGGATCTATGGATTAGCCGGATCGCTGGCATTTTTAATTGCCCTGCTCACACTGGGATATCAGGCAGTGAAGGCGGCTTTGGGGAATCCGGTGGAGAGTTTGCGTACTGAGTAGAGAGACTATAAATAATCGTAGATGGTATATGGTGGATGGTTGATGGATCCCATGTGCGAATTCACAACTAAAGTCCATCTACCATCCACCATATACCATTAACTAAATTATTCCAATTATGAACAGCTTGTTCCTCAAGACCGCTCTCCGCAATCTCCTCAAAAGAAAAGGCTCTGCGCTGCTGAATGTGCTGGGGCTGATGATTGGCATTAGCTGCTGCCTGCTGATCTTCCAGTATGTTTCTTACGAGCGGAGTTATGATTCGTTTCAGTCTGCTTCCTCACGGATTTACCGTCTGCGCCTGGATCAGTACAAACAAGGCAAGCTGGAATGGAAGTCGGCGACTGTATATCCTGCAATCGGACCAACAATAAATAGGAATTACCCGGAAGTGGAGGACATGTGCAGGCTTTATAACTGGAGCGCAGTTTTTCTCGAATCCAGGGACCAACATCAAATTCTTCGAGACCAAGGGATACACTGCCGATCCATCGACAATTTCCATATTGGGCATCAGGCTTCTAAAGGGGAATCCCGCCACGGCGCTGAGAGAACCTTATCAACTGATCATCTCGCAAAGTCTCGCTAAAAAATATTTCGGCAGGGAGGACGTACTGGGCAGAACACTTGAGATGCGGACAGCCAACGGATCGAGAAACCACATGTATAATATTTCCGGAGTCTTTAAGGATTACCCGGAAAATGCCCATCTTGTTATACAATACCTCACTCCCTACGCCACGCTGGAATCAGATATACGTGCATCGGGCGATACGACGGATGTTGCCAATACATCCTTCGGCTGGTATGATTTTTATATTTATTTAAAACTCAAAGAAGGGACAGATCCCAAAAAATTCGAAGCTAAACTTCCCGCCTTCTGCGACCGGTATATGAATAGCGGGGATTGGAACAAGGCGAATAATGTCAGGAGTGAATTGCATCTTATCGCCCTCCCCGATATCCATCTTTATTCCAACTACAATGAAGAAGCCGAGACGAATGGCAACGGGCAGGCAGTGGCCTTCCTTTTTCTTATTGGATTTTTCATTCTGGGCATTGCGTGGATCAACTATATAAATCTATCTACCGCACGTTCGGTGGAAAGGGCAAAGGAGGTTGGTGTTAGAAAGGTCATGGGGGCGCTAAGGTCCGACCTCGTGAGGCAGTTCATGCTGGAAAGCATTCTCCTGAATATCGTCGCGCTGATCCTTTCTTTCGGTATCGCCTATGCGCTTTCGCCTTTATTTAATAACCTGATGGGAAGGCAGGGGATTCTTGGTTTCCAAATGACCGGAAGGTACTGGTTGCTCTTTTCCGGTCTCCTCGCAGCAGGTGCGCTTCTTTCCGGTCTGTATCCCGCCTTTGTGCTTTCAGGGTACAAGCCCATCGCGGTTTTAAAGGGAGCTTTCAAAAACACATCGGGCGGCCTGATACTGCGCAAGGGTCTGATTGTTTTTCAGTTTGCCATTTCCGTCGTTCTCATCGCAGGAACCATCATCGTATATCAACAGGTGAACTTTATGCGCCGTCAGCGATTGGGAGCTGATATCAGCAGGACCCTCGTGCTTAGCGGATCCCAATCCATCAGCGATTCCATATATGAGGGCATTTACAGGCCATTCAAAAATGAATTGTTGAAGCTGCCCGGGGTCAGGGGCATGACAGCCTCATCCAGAGTCATGGGTCAGGAGATCTACTGGACAAGGGGTGTAAAGCAACTCCAATCGTCCAAATCTTCCACAGCAGCGACCATGTACTTTATGGCCATCGATTACGATTTCATTCCGCAATTCGGAATTCAATTGCTCGCGGGTAGAAATTTTTCAAAGGACTTCCCCGTGGATGCACACGGGCACAGCGCTATTTTGAATGAGCAGGGAGTGCAGACCATGGGTTTTGCCAGCATTGAGGATGCGATTGGTAAAAAGATAGACGGAGGAAGCGGGGACACGCTGACTATCGTCGGCGTGATTGGCAACGTGCATCATCTTGGACTCAGAAGGCCGATAGATCCGCAATTGATGCTGTTTCAGCCCAATGTGCGTGACGACTATTCGATCAAGCTTCAGTCGGCCGACCTAAGCGGCCAGGCTGCTGCCATTCAAAAAGTCTGGAACAACTATTTCCCGGGTGATCCATTCAGTTATTTTTTTCTGGATGATTTTTATGGCCGGCAATATAAATCCGATCAGCAGTTTGGTAATACCTTCACTTTATTTTCTTTCCTGGCCATCCTCATCGCATGCTTTGGCCTCATGGGATTGTCGGCTTACAATATCCTGCAGCGCACCAAGGAGATCGGCATCCGCAAAGTGCTTGGCGCATCCACACGGAATGTGGTATACATCCTGTCCAAAGATTTTCTTCGCCTGGTCATCCTTGCCTTCCTGCTTGCAATCCCCGCCGCATGGTGGATCATGCATGGCTGGCTCCAGGACTTTGCCTACCGGATCAACATTGGCGCAGGTGTCTTCCTCGTTGCCGGGATTATTGCCATTGCAATAGCCCTCGCCACGATCAGCTTTCATGCAGTTAGGGCCGCGCTGGCGAACCCTGCGGAGAGTTTGCGGATGGAATGAGGGAGGAATTTGAGAATTTGAAAATTTGAAAATGAAATACAGGTCAATATATTAATTTGTAAATAATTCGGGCATTTCATTTGGGATTTTAAGATTTATTTGCTCCTGTATTTCATTTTCAAATTTTCAAATTATCAAATTTTCAAATTATTACCGCATTCCCACATTAACTTGCCCCTGCATTTCATTTTCAAATTTTCAAATTGAAACCCAACCTCCTCTTCTTTTTCGCTACCACCACCATGACTGCCTTCTCACAAAACGGATTGGATAAAAGCCTGAGCTCGTTTTATAAGCCCAAAGAGAATCCCATATTGAGGCCTGACTCAGGTTTTACATTTAGGGATCCGGTAAAAGAAGGAGTCGTAAAATGGCAAAGAGCAGATGTATTCAATCCCGCTGCTATTGTAAAAGACAATAAGGTTTACCTGCTGTACCGCGCGGAAGATAATCCGGCAGCCCCCATTGGTGGCAGAACTTCCAGGCTCGGTCTTGCCGTGAGTGAGGACGGGATACACTTTACAAAATTCCCGGAACCAGTTTTGTACCCTGATACAGGGCCCTTCATGAAGGACGATTATCCCGGAGGATGTGAAGATCCGCGCATTGTTGAAGCAGCGGATGGCACCTATGTGGTGGTATACACGGCATGGAATGGTATAAAACCGCTTTTGTCCACTGCGATCTCAAAAGATTTATTCCACTGGCAAAAGAAAGGGGGCGCCTTTGCAAAAGCATACAAAGGCCGGTTTCTGCGTATCTGGACAAAATCCGGATCCATCGTTACAAGGATCATCAATGGCAAACTGGTTGCCGCGAAAATAGATGGCAAGTACTGGATGTATTGGGGAGAACATTTCGTCAACCTGGCGTGGTCCGATAACCTGACCGACTGGTATCCGCTGCTTGACAAAAAGGGTGAACTAAAAAGAGTCATGGAAATCCGGCCCGGGAAATTCGACAGCGATCTGACCGAGTGCGGACCACCCGCCGTGATTACAAAAAAAGGAATTGTGTTGCTGTATAATGGCAGGAATGCGACAGATAGCCAGGCAGATCCCTTATTACCGAAGGGCATGTATTCTGTCGGCCAGGCGGTATTTGACGTCAATAACCCGGAAAAATTAATCGCCCGTTGCGATTCCAATTTCCTCAGGCCTACTTTACCAAATGAAATTACGGGGCAATACCGGGCGGGCACCATTTTCTCAGAAGGCCTGGTATTCTTCAAAAATAAATGGTTCCTGTACTACGGCACAGCAGATTCGTTTGTGGGGATGGCAATTTCGAAATAATGGGAAAAGGTCAATGTGCTAATTTGAAAATTTGAAAATTTGAAAATGAAATACAAGTGCCCTCATTTACACATTTTCAAATTTTCAAATTAGCACAATCGGCCTACCCGTTGCTTTTTACTAAGTCCTTCGTTACTTCCATTTGTTCGCCAATGACTTCAATTACTTTGATATTGTTTTCATTTTCGATATTGATCATATAAATCGGCTCGCGGTCGTTGGAGCGGATTTCATTGACGTAGGAAATGTGATATCCCCCAAAATTATTTAAGACATTTTGTTTCACACTATTAGAGAGATCAGCCGGAGGATAGCTCAATAAGGTATATTGCCAGTACCCCAGCTTGTTATAATATACGCGGTTCACGATATTGCCCTGATGAAAAACGCAGAGGATGTTATCGTTCTCCATATTGTACCAGACAGCATCCTGCACCCATGCATAATTCTCCCTGAAATGGATAAGGGCGCGGTCATGCCCGCTGATAGGTGCCATAACGTGCTTAACATTCGTGCTGGCGGGTGCGGCTTGCAGGCCCTGAAGCAGGAAATAGAGTCCTGCTAATAGCATTAACTTTTTCATTGTACTGATTTTTAGATTTAAAAAATACTTTGATGTTTTTTACATTGGATCAACTAATAACTCCCTTCCATTTTATAATACCATGCGTGTGCCAAAAAATAATATGCTAAAGGTCAACGTGCTACAAAAAAAATGTTTAGATGTCTGTACGCTTCTGATACAATTTGTGGCCGGATGGGTAATGTCCTCGTCATCAACTTAGAAATTTCATCGTTATCGATTTAAATTTGCGCAATTTAATTGCGCAGATCTATTAATATGACGCACTATTTTGCATCTTGTTGCATTTCTTTTTCAATATTAACCATCTCTTTTTCTACATTAACATTTTGTTGTAGTTCGCTGAAGGGATGGAAGAGGGAATTTCAAATGCGATGTCACGAAACAATACATTATTGTATCGAAATCATACAATTCCCTATTCTAATTGTTTTTTAAACTTTTGAACTTCAATTAACTATGATGGGCACAGTTTTTAGGCGTTCCAGGCAGTGAAGGCAGCGATTGCTAATCCGGTTGAAAGTTTGAGAACGGAATGAAGATCGTTGATGGTTGATAGTTGATGGTTGATGGAATTTATGTGTGAATTCGCACTTGGGATCCATCAACCAACAACTATCAACCGTCAACCAAACCTCTTCATTCACTTCGCAAACTCCTCGCCGGATTAGCCATTGCAGCCCTTATCGCCTGAAAACATACCGTTGTCAATGCGATCAGAACGACCAGTCCGCATACGATGGCAAACATCCACCAGCTTAGTGCAATCCGGTATGGATAGTTGTCCAGCCATTTTTTGGATGCAAACCATGAAGCCGGGATTGCAATCAGCAGGGAAATAATAACCAGCTTCAGGAAGTCGGTTGATAATATGGTTATTATATTGTTGACAGATGCTCCCAATACTTTCCTGATACCGATTTCCTTTGTCCTTTTTTCTGCTGACAAAACTGACAAGCCAAACAGGCCGATGCATGAAATAAAAATGGTAAGAATGGCCCCGAACAGCATGATCTGTTTCCACCTGGCTTCCGATTCATAATTCTTAAGATTTTCCTGGTCTTTAAATTCGTAGGAATATGGGCTTAGGGGATATAATTGTTTGAATGTTTTCTCGATATAGGAAAGACTGGCCGATTCAGTGTTCGGCCTTATTTTTACATAGATCATTCCATAATTATTACCCTGGGTGCCCATGAAAAAGGCCTCCGGTTCGATTTTATAACTCAGGGACCGGAAATGATAATCTTTTACCTCGCCCACCACCTGGTATTTTTGATCATTGAAATCCATTAACTGGCCGATCGGGTTTTTCCATCCGGCTTCTTTTGCGAAGGTTTCATTTACGATTGTGGAATGGGATGAATCAGTGGGATGATCCGCCGAAAAATTTCTCCCTTTAAGAACGGGAATCTTCAACAAGGGTAAATAAGATTCATCGATGGTCACATAGGCAAAACCAATACCCTTATCGCCGTTTATTTTAGCACCACTAAAAGAAAATCCGTTGTCCTTTGCCGCAACACCCAGGATATTCGGGCTTTTCATCATTTCCTGTTTCAATAGTACGGACTCGCCTGGTTTCAAATCCAGTTTATTCACCAATACGAGATTGCTATCATCGTATCCTAATTTCTCGGTTGTTAAATAATGAAACTGAAACCAGGTTATAAATGTTGCAAGGATCAGGAATGAAGCGAGTGTAAATTGCAATACCACGAGGCTTTTCTGCAGATAATTTTTTCCTGCCATTTTAAAACGGCCGTATAAGGTTTTAACCGGATCGTATTTGGACATTACCAGGGCCGGATAAAAACCGGCTAATAGCCCGGTGATCAGGAATAGCGCAATGTAGCCGGCCACCAATTTCACATCAAACAAATACGACAGGGCCAGCTCTTTGTTGGAAAGCCTGTTGAACAAAGGCAAGAGGGTCTCTACAATGATTATGGCTAAAACAAACGCAATCAGGCAGAGGATGAAGGATTCACCCAAAAATTGAATGATAAGCTGTTTCCGGTTACCCCCCACCACTTTCCGGATACCGACTTCCTTCCCCCTTTTTATGGAGCGGGCAACGGAAAGATTTACGAAATTGATACAGGCAATAAGTAAAATAAAAAACACTATTCCGGAAAGTATATAAGAATACAGGGGATCACTGGCGCCCACAATATCATCGCGACTCACTTCCTTATTCAGGTGAATGGCCAGGAAGGGTTCGAGCTTATACAGCGTCGGGTCCTTCATCTTAGATTGTGCCTCGAATCCCCTGATGGTTGGACCTGCCTCCTGCTTATACACTTTCGTCATTTCCGCTTCTACTTTCTTCACATCGGCCTGGGGATTGAGAAGAACGTAGGTATTCAGAAAAAAATTGAACCAGTTTAGATTTCTCTGCTCCCAGCCTGTCGGTTCGTTTACCGGCAATAAGACATCAAATTTTATGGAGGAATTTTGAGGGCATCTCCTGGTCACTCCGGTAACGGTATGAGGAATAAATTTTTCCCTGGTTTTGAGCATGATAATCTTGCCCATTGCATCCGAATTACCAAACTGTTTTTTTGCCATATCTTCCGATATAACTATCGCGTCGGGCTGCAGTAAACAGGTTTTAGGATTCCCGCTAAGCAAGGGAAAAGAGAACACAGAAAAGAAATTCGAATCCACAAACTGTACCGGCTGATAAATAACATTGGAACCCGTCTTCATATCCTCAGCGCCACTTTGTACCCGCACGAATGATTCTATCTCCGGAATTTTCGCAGCAAAATGTGGCCCCTGGAAATACCCGGTGATGCCCATGCGCTGAGTCTGTGTTCCCTCCGGCCCATTCGTCATCGTCGCCTGGCTGAATACCCGGTAAATATTGTTTGCATTGGAGTGAAACCTATCGTAACTCACTTCATCCTTCAAATATAAAAGGATCAGCATGGCGCAGGCCAGCCCCAGGCTCAGTCCGGATACATTGATGAAGGAATAGATGGGATTGCGGAGGAGGGTTCTTAGTGTGGTTTTAAAGTAGTTCTGGAACATGGCTTATTTTGGTTGATAGTTGATGGTTGACAGTTGACGGACTTTAAGTGTGAGTTCGCACCTGATTTCCATCATTTGGGTTTAATACTATACTCTTTTACAACCAAGAAAATGCCAGTCTGCTAAAAAATTATCATTCAGCAATTTATACATTCGGTCTAATTTGGAAAGTGACCGGATTTGATACGCTTTGTTACAATTGCATTGAAAGTTTTTAATAAGTACGGTCTTTTAGGACGAGGTAGTTGAAAGCTGAAAATTGACCGACTTCAATTGCGAATTCCCACCCAAAGTCCGTCAACTGTCAACTGTCAACCGTCACCCCTTCCTCACGAAGGCACTTTAGCAAGCTTACTCTTCCTCCGCCCGTACAACAAGTAAACGCTCAACCCAATGCCCATCCAGATGAAAAAGACCATCCAGCTTTTGGCCGGGATCTCGATCATGAGGTATAGGCAAAAGAGTGTGCCGAGGACGGGAATCACGGAATAATTGCGGATAAAAGTGAAAACGGAGATGATGATGGCGACGAGCACAAATAAAAGGAAGAGGACTTCCTGGTAACCTTCGGCGCTTAGATTCGTGAATGAATCTTTTAGGCGCGCGCGAAACAGGTAAAGAAAACCAATCAGCATCAGGGGGACTATAATTTTTCCGTTCAGGTATGGCAGCTTGAATTTCCCGGGGATTTTCTGGTTGAGTGCAGGCAGGAATAAAACGCCGCTGCAGACCAGCACGAACGCGAAGAGGGTGCCGATGCTGGTGAGGTCGGTCATCAGTTTGTCATCCACGAGCAGGACGGGAACGCCGACCACGAGGCCGGTGATAATGGTAGCGAAGCCAGGCGTCTTAAATCTTTTGCTGATACGGCCGAAGGCTGGCGGCATCAGTCCGTCCCGGCTCATGCTCATCCATATGCGGGGCTGGCCGATCTGGAACACAAGAAGAACGCTGGTTGAAGCGATGACCGCCGTCACCGAAATAATGAACCCGATCTTGTGCATATGGATCTTGTCAAACACATAGGCCAGCGGATCGGCCACGCCGAAGAATTCTTTATAGTTGACCAGCCCGGTGATCACCAGGGCTGTAACAATATAGATACCGGTGCAGATCAGGAGGGAGTAGATCATTCCGCGGGGAAGGTCTTTTTGCGGGCTGTGGCATTCTTCCGCCGTCGTCGAAATGGCATCAAAGCCGATGTAGGCAAAGAAAACCGACGAAACACTTTCCAATACCCCCTTCATTCCCTCGGGAAGAAATGGCTTCCAATTGGAGGTCGTGCCCGTGGAAAAGATCAGGTAGAAACCGATGATGGCAATAAAAGCGAGGACCACGAGTTTCAGTGCGACCATAAAATTTGCGCTCTTCCGGCTCTCGTTGATGCCGATATAAGCGAGGGCAGTGATCAGTCCAACTATGATGAAGGCGGGCAGGTTAATGATGAAGCGCATGCCGCCGATTTGAGGGGCGGTCATGTAAAGCATATCTCTTACAGGCTGGTGATTTGCCAGCGCCAGATCATAATTCATTTTCGCCGTCTGGTAACCGATGGCCAGCCAGTCAGGCAGGTGAACCCCAAAAGCTCGCAGGATATTGTTAAAATAAGCGCTCCAGGAAATAGCAACAACCACGTTCCCGATCGCGTATTCCAGGATCAGGGCCCAGCCGATGATCCAGGCAATCACTTCGCCAAAACTCACATATGAATAGGTATAAGCACTGCCTGCCACCGGAACCCTCGAGGCAAACTCCGCATAGCAAAGCGCAGTAAACCCGCAGGTGACGGCCGTGATCATAAACAGGAGGATAACGCCGGGCCCCCCGTGATAAGCCGCCATGCCAATCGTAGAAAAGATCCCCGCCCCGATCACAGCCGCAATGCCCATAAAAGTGAGATCGCGCACGCCCAATACCTTGTGCAACTTGTTTTCATGCGCATCGCCCAAACCGGCTTCAGCATCACGAACGATTTTTTCGAGGGATTTTTTGCGAAAGATGGATTTCGACATGGAAGGGTTGATGTGAAAAGTTGATGGTTGATGGTTGATGGACCTCTTATGTAAAAGTCCCTCTTGAATGCAGGACAAAGAAAGGGAAATATATTAAAAGTAGAGAGGTAAAATTGCCATCAAGCCGCTGCCAACCCACCTACGCTAAAGCTTCGGTGGTTAAAGAAGCCTTCGGTGGGCAAAGCCGTCAACAGCAATTGTTGGGATTAGGTATTTTGAAAATGAGACAATATAAAAATGGAAATTGAAACATATTGCCCAGCTTCCTGTCAAATTAGCTAAATGCAGGAAAACAAGGATAATCGCGTTGGAAAGCTTTATTTCAAGAGTTCTGAAAGAATTTCGAATGCGACCGGCAACCGTATCACTAACGGACATAATTGTAATGAGAAGAATATCGCAAAGAATTGAAAAGTAAGGATATGTGGATCTGGCATTTAATTGGATCATTATGGACAGATCGGATAAAGCCGGTGATTGAAAAAACCTTCAGCGGGCGATTACAGCAACTTTAAATCATAAACAATTACCAAAGCATGCTCAAATCTTACCTCAAAATAGCCTGGAGAAATCTTGTCAAAAACAAGCTTTCTTCCTTTATCAATATTTCCGGACTGGCGGTCGGGCTGGCGATCAGCATTCTCATTTTCCTGGTGATCATCGATACATTAAGCTATGACCGATTCCATAAACATTATGCGGATATTCATTTGCTCATGAAAACGGAAAGAGGAACTCATGTCTCGACCGGGTCTTCAGTGCCGGGAAAGCTTGCTAATGCCGTTAAAGCCTCTATGCCTGAAGTAAAATATGCGGCCCGGGGCGCTTTTGAGAAATCCCTGCTGAAATACGGGGACAAGGCGATTTATGAAGAGGGAATCTATACGGATCCCGATTTTTTCCGGATAATGAGTTTCCCTGCCGTAACGGGAGATCCTGAAAAAGCACTTGGAGATCCCGGCTCCCTGGTAATCACGGAATCAACAGCCAGGAAATTATTCGGCAATCAGGATCCGATAGGAAAAATGATCACACATAATAACCAACAGGAGATGAAGGTGGTGGCGGTGATCCGGGATTTACCGGAAAACAGCAGTTATCATTTCGATATCGTCCTGCCGTTTGCGTTGTTTGAAAAAGACAATCCCTGGCTGAATAAATGGGATGATAACCGGATACTTACCTGGGTTCTCTTACAACCCCACACCAACCTTTCATCCCTGAACAATAAACTTACAGCCTTGCTCAGGCAAAAAGCAAATGATAAAACGCTGGAATTATTTGCTTACCCGTTGAAGGAATCCTGGCTGAGAAATTCCTTTAAGTACGGCAAACCGGATGGAGGCGGCCGGGCGCAGGCCATGATTCTGCTGGGCATTGTAGGGCTCTTTGTGTTACTGATTGCCTGCATCAATTTCATGAACCTGTCTACAGCCAGATCCGATCACCGTTCCCGTGAAGTAGGTGTTCGTAAAACATTGGGTGCTTCGCGGAAGGAACTCATCTTTCAATTTTTGAGTGAAGCTTTTTTGCTTACTTTTTTTGCTCTTTTCCTGGGTGTCCTGCTCGCCAAACTTTTCCTTCCGTCTTTTGACCTGCTTATCTCCAAAAAATTAGTCTTCAATTTCAGCAACAGTAGTATATGGATAAGCATTCTGCTGATCGGCCTGTTTACCGCGTTGCTGGCTGGAAGTTATCCGGCATTCTTCCTCAGCCGTTTCAATCCGGTGCTCGTGCTAAAAGGATTATTCACCCGGAACAAAAGCGGATTTTTACTGCGAAAGGGACTGGTGGTGTTTCAATTCATGATCACCATTGCACTGATCATTTCCACGATGGTAATATTGAAACAAAAAAACTTTGTACAGGACCGGCCGATCGGATATGATAAGGAGAACCTGATAGAGATCCCTGCCCGGGGCGATATGGCTGATAAATTCAGCATTGTCAGAAATGAATTGATCAGGATGCCAGGGATCACCCATGTCTCTGCCGGTTCGGATGATCTGATCCGTTTCGGTGCTGGCAATAATGGCCTCGAATGGCCGGGGAAAAACGGCTGACCAGGATTTTTATGTAAAAACGACCACTGTGCAATACGACTGGGTGAAAACGGCCGGACTAACTCTCGCAGAAGGCCGAGATTTCAGTGCGGCCTTTGGCGCGGATACCTCAACCTGTCTCATCAACGAAGCTGCCATAAGGAAAATGAGACTGAAAGAACCGGTAATAGGAACCAAAATCGGAGGGAATACGGTCGTGGGCGTTGTAAAGGATTTTATATACAATGATGTGTTCAGTAATCCTGAACCCATGATCATTTACCTGAGCACGGGAAAGATGGATCATTTCTTTGTGCGTATTCGCAACAATGATCATTGGCAGCAATCCATTGCGCAGATAGAACAGGTGATTAAAAAAACCAACCCCGGTTATCCGTTTGAGTTTCATTTTACTTCAGAAGAATATCAAAGGCAATTCAACGGTATCCAGACGACTGTAGAGCTACTCAACTGGGTAGGCATTTTAGCGATCCTCGTTTCCTGCCTGGGGTTGTTTGGCCTCTCTGCGTTCCTGGCGGAGCAACGTTCCAAAGAAATTGGTATCCGGAAAATTCTGGGCGCCGGGATCTCCAATATCTGGTTCAATCTTTCGCGCGACTTCCTGAAGCCTGTGTTCATTGCATTCCTGATCGCCGCTCCGTTGGCTGGATGGGCAATGAAAATGATGCTCGATAATTTTGATTACCGCACAAACCTATCGTGGTGGATATTCGCGTTGGCAGGCCTGATTGCTTTGTTGATCGCATTGATAACGGTCAGCTTTCAGGGAATTAAGGCAGCATTGGCAAATCCTGTGGATGCATTGCGGTCTGAGTGAAAGAGTTTAGCCCGCATTCACCATCGATTCCGCAGTCAGTTGGATCATATTTTTCGTATAGGCCCTTAGTTGCGCCCCATAATGATCACTCAGAGGAACCAGCGGAAGACGCAGGTAATTATTGATGATCCCCAGCTCGGACAAAGCCGCTTTTACACCTGCAGGATTATTCTCAATAAAAAGAAGATGATAAGCTTCTATCAGACTGTCATTCAGTTTCTTTGCCTTCTTAAGATCTCCTTTTAATGCGGCACGGACCATTGAAGAAAATGCAGCAGGAAAACTATTTGCAACCACGCTGATAACGCCGTGCATTCCAATCGCGATCTGGGGAAAAGCCAGGGCATCATCACCACTCACGACGAGAAAATCCGCAGGACGATCCCGGAGAATGAGCGCACACTGTGCCATATCACCTCCCGCCTCCTTGATGCCCGAAATATTGGGCAGCTGGGCCAATCTTAATACCGTGTTTGCATCTATGTTTCGCGCAGTTCGGGAAGGAACATTATAAAGTATCAGCGGCTTTGCCGAAACTGAAGCAATGGCTTTATAGTGCTGATAAATTCCTTCCTGGGAGGGTTTGCTATAAGCGGGACTGGAACTCAGAATGGCGATGGCATCTTCCGTAGGTAATTGTTCTATTTCGGCGATCACCTCTTTCGTATTGTTGCCTCCGGCACCGATGACGACTGGCACACGACTATTAACGGCATCCAAAGTAAAACGCGCAATTCTTACCTTTTCTTCCCTTGACAAAACCGGTGTTTCTCCGGTCGTTCCGAGAGTAACAATGTATTCCACGCCACCTTCGATCACAAAATCAATGACGCGCGCCAGGGCAGGTTCATCAATTTCCATTCGGGAATTAAAAGGTGTAACAAGTGCGACGCCGGTGCCGGAGAGGGGTAGTATTAGGTTTGACATTCGCTAATTTAATCGTTGATGGTTGATAGTTGATGGTTGATGGAAGGAAGATCACCCATGATTTTCGTTAACCGGTTCTTTCCAGGGTTCTCCGTGATGCACTACCTCCTGATCCGGAACTTCATTCCAAAATCCCATCTTATTAAATTTCTCTATTCGTTGGTTGATACGGTCTTCGGGAGAGATCTGCCTGAGTTCTTCCAGGGTTTGGAGAAGCCTGGGCTTTAGCAATGCAGCGGCTTCGCAATAATCCCAGTGCGCACCACCGATGGGCTCGGGCACGATGCCGTCGATCAGTCCGAAGCCATACATATTATCGGGCGTAAGACGCAGTTCCTCTGCGGCCTTTTCCTTCTGATCCCAGCTGCGCCAGAGAATGGAGCTGCAGTTTTCGGGAGAGATAACGGTATACCAGGAATTCTCCAGCATGAAGATCCTGTCCCCCACCCCGATGCCTAGCGCTCCACCGGAAGCGCCTTCGCCGATGATGGCACATATAACGGGTACGCGTAGACGAATCATCTCATAGATGTTGCGGGCGATGGCTTCACCCTGTCCGCGTTCCTCGGCTTCCATGCCAGGGAAAGCGCCGGGTGTATCGATTAACGTAATAATGGGCTTGTTGAATTTCTCCGCGAGCTTCATCAGGCGCAGGGCCTTGCGGTAGCCTTCAGGATTGGCCATACCGAAATTGCGCATCTGCCGCATTTTGGTATTTGTTCCCTTTTGCTGGCCGATGAACATAACGGTTTGTCCGTCGAGTTGTGCAAATCCTCCAACCATGGCTTTATCGTCGCGCACATTGCGGTCGCCGAAGAGTTCGATAAAATTCTCACTCATCTTCTCAATATATTTCATGGTATAGGGACGGTCAGGGTGACGGCTCAGCTGAACTTTTTGCCATGGTGTAAGGTGGGCCGTGATCTCGCGGCGTTTTTCCGTGACCTGGTCATAGAGTTTATTGATGGAATCAGTAAGATCCACTTTCGTTTTCTCGGCCGTTTGTTTCAGCTTCTCGATCTCGTCGAATAAGCTCTTTGATGGGTTTTTCGAAATCCAGGAACTGACGGTTTTTATCCAGGGGCATAAGCTTGTGAATCTAATGGGAATATAGCTGTAAAATTAAGGCATGCTTTAGTTCCGGTGAATTTTAATTCCGGAGTGTTGAAATTGGATTTGGTGGGTTCATTGCTTTGATTTATAGCGTATTCCGGGAAGAAAGTGCAAGGAAAGTTTTTAACGAATGAACGAAAAACAATTATCTTTGCCCTCCTTCGAAGAAAAAACGAAGGACGGGGCGCCGGAATCCGGCAAAGGCGTGAAAATCGTTGAATCCCCGCAAAAACAAAAGGATCGGTAGTTCAGTTGGTTAGAATGCTGCCCTGTCACGGCAGAGGTCGCGGGTTCGAGTCCCGTCCGGTCCGCAAAGGAAGGATTGCAAATTTTTGCAGTCCTTTTTTTATTATACTCCATCTTACTTTCAGGTATTTGATTTTCAGTCTTTCATAACACCTAGTTCGACCTCTTTTTCTGACATTTATATCAGGTTACAGTTTTCATTCATCGACTAAAAATCGACTAATTATGCTGTTACCCATCAAGCCCATTTGTCCCGCCCTGAAAGTGCGTATAAACGGCACTAGTTTTATCTTCCTTCAGTACTGTTACAGCCAGCGACACAGAACACTTTTAAATACCGGAATCGCTATACCTCCTGGATATTGGATGGAGAAACAACTAAAGATTTCGGAAAGGCTTCCAGCCGAATACGGCAATTCTTTTTTACTGAATGAAGAACTAACCCGGCAGCTCCGGGTTGCCCAGGATCTGATTTATCATGCCGTGAAAGAAGGAATGAAAGAAAGGGGCGCTTTTGTGAAGGCCACCTTCTGCCCTACCCTCGAGTCTTCTGACATAGGCGATAAGGTCACCTGCGAAGTGAAAAAGGAACAGGCAAATGAGGTGGCCATCAAAAAATCGAAGGTGGATATTTACTACCAATTGGACGATTATATAGAATCTAAGAAACGGAGGGTGAGCAAAGCGACATGCGTGGTATATAGAAATATGAAAACCCACCTTCTTGCTTTTGAAAAATTCAGAAGCAAGAAAATTACTTTCCGGAGCCTTGATTTCAATTTTTACGAAAAATTCGTTGATTACCTGACTTTCGACCATGTTCATACCCGCAAACAGGAACGGCTGGTCGGATTAAAGCAAAATACCATCGGCAAGACGATCAAGCACCTCAGGGTGTTTGTCAGAGACCGGGTGAAAAGAAAAATTATTCCTGCCATTGATATGTCTGACTTTAAAATTCTTGAAGAAGAGACAGATGCAATTTATTTGTCTCACGAGGAAATTGCATCAATGTATTGCCTTCACCTTACAGATCATCCAGAGCTTACTAGATATCGGGATCTTTTTGTTCTTGGTTGTTTAACTGGCTTGCGTTATTCCGATTTCTCCAAATTGAAACCGGAGGACCTACAGAAAGGAATGCTATATAAAAAGCAGGAAAAATCCGATCATTGGGTGATTATACCGCTGAGAGATGAAGCTAAAGCTATTTTCATTAGGCAATTTCACGAAAAAAAGAGGTCCTTAACGAATCCGGAATTTAACCGGCATATCAAAACGATCGGTAAAATGGCCGGAATTAACCAAAGCATCAAATTTTCGCACAGACGCGGAAACAGAACTATTGAAGAAGTCAAACCCAAATATGACTGGATCAGCTCGCATACTGCCAGGAGATCTTTTTGCACAAATGAGTTTTTGGCTGGAACGCCAGTTGAACTCATTATGAAAATAAGCGGTCACAAAAGCATTAAAGATTTTTATAAATACATTAGAATTTCACCTGAAGAGGCCGCTCATAAAATAAAAGCAATATGGAAACAAAGAGATGATTTATCGTTGACTCATAAGTGAGTTGATTTATTTTTAGATTTCAAAATATAACTTTTTGACTTAGCGAGATAAAGAATAGTTGCAAAATTTATCACGTTATCTCGTTTTTTGTGATAACAATAATTCAATAACATTTCACTTTTATATTCGTCATGTGCCGCCCGATCCAGTCTGCAAAGTCTCAAATAATATTTCAGTCCAATATCAAAAGTAAATGTATTTGAAATAGCAAAAGCCACTCGCAGCCAATCATTGTAACAAGAAGTTATCGATTGTTTTGTTCGAATCAAATAAGCTATGATTTTTTCTATTTCCGCTCGATCACTTTTACTATTTTTTCCTTCGCTTTCAAATAGTTTCGTTTTTGATTCGAGATATACTGGCTTGGAAATACGTTTGGTTGTCGATATTTTTTTATTTTTAGTTTCAGTTTCCGAATTGTGAACCAAGTCTTGTTGATTTATTACAACTGTATAAAGTTCAGAACTTTCTTTTATTTTCATATTCGGATCAAATGATACAAAACATAACCTGCAGATATCTGATCCAGATTTATCTGTCAATATCGAAAACTTATTTTCAAAATAAGTACATAATTGAACAAAGGCTTCTTTATGTTGATGATGATTTGAATTGATTCGAACAATAAATTTAAGTCCTTGACCTGAAGGAGAATCCCAAATAGCAAGAACATACGGATCAGAAAATAGCGATGATTTCGTCTTTTCAATTCTATCTGTAGGAACTGAGTCTAAGTCGAGTGAAGCCTTCCCGATTTTAGGACAGTGCTAATTTAGATTTTTCCCTACTATTATTACTACTATTATGGCTGTTAATTGTGGTAAACCCGGAATGGGTTTTGGGCGGTGCGGGTTTTCCACTGTTAATAGCCTTCGTTGCATATTCATTGGGCGTCAGATCATTTAAAGAGCCGTGCGGGATTTCATTGTTATAAGTTTTCATCCATTCATCCGAAAGGATTCTTAATTGTTCCAGGTTTTCAAACAGGTAAGCATCTAAAACGTCTTCCCGGTAAGTTTTATTAAATCGTTCGATATAGGCATTCTGCATCGGTCTTCCCGGTTGGATATAGTTGATTTTAATATTTTTCGATCTGCACCACTCAGTAAATTCAAGACAAGTGAACTCCGGTCCGTTATCAAGCCGAAAGCTTTCAGGGAGCTCTCTGCGTTGTCCCAGTATTTCCAGTTGATTTATGACAGATACACCTGGAATAGAATAATCCGGATGGACCGTCAGGGCCTCTCTGCTGTATTCATCAATAATGTTCAGAACTCTTGTCCTTCGGCCATTGGTCAGCGCATCACTCATAAAATCCATACTCCATACTTTATTGAGGCCTTCTGTAATGGCTAATGGCACTTTAAGCCTGGCAGGTAGGCGTCTTTTACCCTTTCTTCTAAAACCAAGTCTCATTAGCCGGTATACTCTTAGTACCCGGTTGCGACCCCACCGCAAGCCTTCACGCCGGATGATTTTATAATAGGTGTCAATACCCTTACGGGAATATTTCTCTGCAAGCTCTTGCAGTTTATCAATCACTTCTGTATCGTCTCGGCGAGTCTGATAATACCAGAGTGATCTGGACAATCCGGTTACTCTGCAAGCCCTGTCAATGGATACGGGTTCCTCTTTTTTAATACTCCAGGCAACCAGTTCCTTCTTCTGACAGGGCTTTACAATTTTTTTTCGATTATCTCTTTAGCCAGTTTGTAATCCAGGCTCAGCTCGGCGTACATATGCTTCAGGCGCTTATTCTCCTCCTGAAGGTTTTTCAATTCCCTAACCTGCAAGCCGTCCATTCCTGTGTACCTCTTTTTCCAATTGTACACCGTTGCTTTTGAGATGCCATTCTCCCGGCAGAGGTCCTCTATTGCCCGGCCGCCCTCATACTGCTTGATGATCGAAAGGATTTTGCTTTCGGTAAAGTTTTTTCTTTTCATAATTGAACAGTTTAAATTTACAAAATTGTATAAAATTTAACTGTCCGATTTTTCGGGAAGGCTTCACGAGAACTATAATATTAGTATATTCTTCCAATTGGTCTGCTGTATGACCGTCCGCAAACTTCCCAGAAATTGTAAAAGCAGGAAGTTCATCCTTTAGCTCCTTGTATTTTACCTTACTTACTTCGAGTGCTGCACGGCAAGAGAGAATCAAATCTTTGTAATGCCCTTGCTTGATCATTTGAAGTTGATCAAACAGGAGAATTGGCAAATTCTTTTTAGCTTTCTTGTTAGCAAACTGAGATATTGTCTCTTTCCATTGAAATACAGCCGAATCGTCCATATATATATCTAACAAATTACTTATATTTATAATACTGGAGTAGCGAAGGGGTGGGAACATTTGTGACCATCTATTTGAATCGGGGTTTTCAAGTCGCTTTAAATTGTAAAACTAGGTCTTTCGGGACTGAAAAGATGGCTGTATGCACTGACTCCTCCGTATGTTATTCAGTGCAGCTGACTATGTCAGTACCTTTGCCGTTATGGTTTGTCAGCTACTCCAGTTTTTTATAAATGAAATCATTAGACTCCTTATTTAGTTTTCACGAAATTGTTCATCTTCTAAGCAAGTTTCGAGTTAAATATGCTAAACAAAGGCATGAATTTCACATGCTTAGGGATGTAAGTTCAAATGATAAAAATCTCAAACAATTCAAAAAGCGTATAGACGAGAGTCCTGAACTTTATTCCCTTTTACCTCCAAGACGAACTTGGATCAGGCTCAGACCAGAGGAAAGAAAAATTTTTTCAAGTGGCGACAAATCAGCGATTGAAGAAATCAAAAGAACAGTTTTCTCAACTGATTTCAAAGTAAAAACTGAAGATATTGAACCACCTATATGGTATATCAACCTAAAAACATTTATTGGAAAAATAAAGTCCACGATTAATGACCCTGGTTCACATAAATTAAATTCTCCAACAATTCTTCCAAAACGTAAAGACAATAAAAAAACATGCAATGAATATCGGCCAATTTCTCAATTTGATCTTCAAGAACGTGTAATTATCGGACAAACAACAAAATATTTAACCAACCTCTTTGACTCTGAATTTGCTGAATGTTCACTTGCGTTCCGATCAAAAAGTTCAGGTAAAACGGTTCCAACACACCACGATGCGATCGATAAAATATTAGATTTCCGTGAAAAGAATAAAACCAAGACAATTTATGTAGCAGAGTGCGATATAAAAAAGTTCTTTGACTGTGTTAATCATGAATCTTTAATACGATCGTTTGATGATATTAACAAATTCATATTAAAAAGAGGCGAAAGTATTGACGAGAGAGCGAAAGTGATCTTTTATAAATATCTTGAATGTTACTCATTTAATAAAACAGTTCTTCCGCTTAATAGTAATGGGTATTTTAACGATAGAAATAACCTAGGTCAATTTACCTGGCCCATGAAGGAATTAAAAAATTTATTTTATGGAGGAAATATCGATAGCAAAATGATCGGAGTTCCACAAGGCGGAGCGCTTTCATGCCTAATTGCCAATATTTTTATGCATGATTTAGACGTCTCAGTATTGGCAACGATTGATGTCAATAAAACTTTTTATTGTCGATTTTGCGACGACATGATACTGCTTAGCACTGACATAAATGACCTTAATCAAGGAATACAAACATACATTGATACAGCTCTTAAAAAGCAATTACTTGTTCATAAACCTGAACAAACCGGATTATACGGAAAGCATTTTTACAATTTCAAGTCAAAATTACCATATGAATGGAGTTCAGATAAAGGCAAAATCAATAGTTCACCCTGGATTAGTTTTGTAGGATATCAAATTCGGTTTGACGGATCAATTCGAGTTAGAAAAAAATCCGTCGAAAAGGAGATTTCAAAACAAAGAACCAAAGTTCAAAATATCCTTGATGCGATTGCACATAAAAATGAAAGTAGTCTAAATCAAAACTCTAGAAAATCTAGCAAACAGCAAATCATAGCCCTTGAATCTCGGCTAATAAATATGGCTGTTGGAAGAATTCAAGCTCATGACTTAAGATCATCAAAAATCAAACTTTGTTGGGGGGCTGGATTCAAAAGATTGAATGACAATGCAACTGTACGGCAGCAACTGAAACACTTAGATCGCAAAAGAAATCGCGAACTTTATTTATTTCGGAAACGACTTCTCCTGCTAAATAAAAAATCGCATAAAGCTGATCCCGATTTTCCAAATAAGTTATTTAGAGGAAGCCCATATAGCTATTTCGGACTTTTACATCGTAAATAAGTCAATTTCATATCTATTTCCCCAAATTAAAAACTCTATTTTCAGCAAATAGCCAGATGGAATATCTAACTGTCCAACAGGCATATGTAGCAACGAGCATATAAAATATCCATCTTAACACGCAAGAATAATACTCTTTGGCGCTATGTTCCGGAAAAAATAAATACCTGTTTTTAACTTCAACCACTTTTGGTAACTGTTCTATAAAGTTTTTTATGTCATTGAAATTTATTTTCAGTGCTTCATCGAAGTTCAAAGAATGGTCCTGCAATTCACCTTTACCATTCATCGCTTTCTCATTAAATAAAGAATCATGAATTTCATGAAGTAGGTTACCCGCGTTTTTCTGCTCTTCCAGAATTTCAGTCAGGACGGATAATATTTGCTCGTTTTCCATAAATATTTATTTTTAATTGGTGATTTTAAAGTCTCTGACCTTTTCTTTTTCTATACTTTCTGGCTTCCTTTAGGAGTTCCGTATTAGTAATTTCTTCACTCACATTTTCAGAATTCATGAGCGTATCTATTAGATCGTTTTGGAACGGCTTGTTCGCCAGGTTTAAATTCTTGTCATAGTTAAAAGTTATTTTTGCCGGATCTTTTTTTTGTAACGAAGGATTTTTAGCGTTTTGGATCTTGTGGGTAACAACATTATCATTTAACATGGACATAATTTTTGACAAGGAATATCCCACATCGCTTCCTTTAGTGTAGACTTTCTTTTGATCTCTAAATGCTATTCCCCTGGATTTTATTACTTCGTAATTCAGCGTTTTCATATTTGCTTCGAATTCCTGATAATTCTTTGATTTAGTAAGAGCTTGTTTTATATCCACGGATAGTAGTCTTTTTCTATTATCAAATCTTGGGGTATTCTGCAGTTCCCTTGGCTGAAAACGACGTGGATTTAATACCTGTTTCAGCTGATATTGTATTTCCATTTTCCGACAGAAATCGGCTATTCTTCTATAATTGTTTCCGTCTTTCCAGGCCTTACCATCGAAATCGATCCGGTTGGCCACAATATGAATATGCTGATGGCTGGTGTCCAGGTGTTTCACTGAAATGAATTGATTCTTATCAAAGCCCATGTTTTCGGCACACTTTTGAGCGATTTCAGCAAGGATATTTGTAGGTAATTTCTCGCCAGGGGCGAGACTCAGGGTGATATGGAGGACGGGGTTGGACAATTTTTTGTTTAGAAATCTGACTTCGTTGAACTGTTCGATAAGTTCCTTGGCACCGCCAAAACACCGATTAAATAATATAATCTCTGCCCGATCTTTGAACAATTTTTCTTCATTTCTCCTATCTATGGTCTTATCGTTGAGGCAATAATTTATACAGCCCTTAAAGGATTTACCGATGGATATCTTTCCGATCATGAGATAAATGTTTTAATTGCGCTTGCCAATTGCTTGATTTGGTCTGACAGTTTTTCCAGGTTTAACCGTTCTATTGTGTTTAGTTCTCCAAATTGATTTCTCTTTCTGGCCAGCTGATTAAGGTTTGCAGCCATGTGGTTGAGCGAACCAGTAAACTGCAGGACTTCCTTTGGCAATGCAGTTGTTTTCCTGGCCTCTTTCCTATTTAAGCCCGTTTTTCGGAGATATTCTGAAAGTGTAAGACCATCCCGTTTTGCCATTTGCTTTAATAAAGTCTTTTCTACTAAGGAGCACTTTACCCCAATAAAATGGTTCGATTTGATGGCCTTTGGCGGCCTTCCCCCGGGTTTTCGATTGCTAGATTTGAGCGGTTCCATTGATCACACGGTTCATTTTTCCATGTCTCCCTTTTTGAATCCCGCCCCAGCGGGATGAAAAAACCAGCGTTTCGGTAAAACCGAAACATAGCTGGCTCCCATCTCTCGAACATCCGGCGCCCCCTCATGGCTGCCTGCCGACTATTATAGTCCATTTAAAGATGGATTTCCCAAAGCCTAGCGAAAGACCTAATTCGTCGCCCTTCGTGCCTTCTTGTGTTCCTAATACTTTGTAGTATCAACTTTAAAGATCTTAGGATCTGCCATACCGTATTCCCGAATATTATTCTTAAGGTCCATCCAAAGGCTGATATTAAAATCGGCCAATTCAAGCATTTCATCCTTGGTTAGCCGGTGGGGATTAAAAACGCCGGTGGTGACTTTTTTGGATCGTTTGACCCTAGTTTTTTTGAAATCTTCCGCAGATCCCGTATTCTCAGTTACTTCTTTCTCTTCCAATGGTTCTTCAAAACATGAAAAAATGTTAGGAGCACCACCTTCTCCAATCTCAAGGGACCTGCCAATTGCCATACTGTTCCCGAACAATTTGATCTGTTTACCTGTACTTAAAGTCAGGGTTCTTCTTTTAAAGTCTGTCATGATTATTATATTTTTTTAGGTATTTCCAAATCTATTATTCCTTTTCACCAGCATTTCTATTCAACAAACAATACGACAAGAGGGAAAAAGGGCGGGTGAAAAGAAAATATTATATGGCAATTATTGCCTGGGACGCAACAGCTGATCAATATCCTGCCAGAGAAAATAAACCCTTGATCTGATTTTGAAAGGCTTAAGCTTCCCATGTCTAATCCAATCGTAGACAGTCGGTTTTGTTATATGAAAAATCGAGCAAACCTCGTCAATCTTATACAGTGGCTTATAAGTAAGGCCCGGCGTTTCATATACTGGCGGTTCCGGTTTCGTCCTTGAAACAGATATCATTTCTTCTCTTACCACCTTTCGGATGGTCTCCCAGAATAGTTGTTGCTGAAGAGGAATTAACATTGGCGTTCCGGATTCCTCATTTATTTCAAATTCTTTCATTGTTATATTTTTTTATAAACTTATAACAGGGTAAAGTCGAAAATTCAATAGTTGTTCCAGAGTCGGGAAAAATAAATACCAATTAACCTGGATTTACGATTCTCTATGGCATTACCGTAAGGGTAAACCCTTACGCCTACCGTAACTGCAATTGTATTATCTTAAGTCCTTCAAATCAAATTCCTAGGCTAAATGCTTAAAAAAATCATAACCAGTTTATTCAAGAAAAAGGAAGACTTAGCTCAATCTGGTCGAAGCTTTATCGTTGCACAACTCAATGATAAAGTTGGACCTATTGACAGGGGACTTGTTTATGAAGATCCTCTTGATGAATTTTTGAAATCAAAAGGCTATGGCGAGGTAACTGGCGGAGGAACACTACAAGAAAAATCGGGAGAACTTTCCTATTGCGACGTTGAAATAGAACTCCTATCCAAAACTATTGACAAATCTGTAGTTGCTGATATAATCAATAAACTTGAAAATCTTGGAGCGCCCAAAGGTTCGAAGCTCATTATTGAACGAACAAATGAGGAAATTCAGTTTGGAAAAAAAGAAGGGCTTGGCATATATCTCGACGGCCAAAATTTACCAGAAAAAGTTTATAAAGAATGCGATATCAACTTTGTTTTGGCCGAACTACACCGTCTTTCAAATATCACTCCCAATGCGGATAGAAATTGGCAAGGGGAAAAAGAAACTGGTCTTTATTTTTATAGCGATTCATATGTTCAACTGAAAGAATCAATTTCTGAGTTCGTTAACACATACCCTTTGTGTCGAAATGCCAAAATTGTCCAAATTGCATGACCGCCCACCACCAATATTCTTTAGCTTAAAATTGACATAAAAAGTTCTATGAGAGATACTTTTCAAATCAAGATTCTTAAACATTTATTAGAAGTTGATGCTATTAACGACACCCAGATAGATATAACCGACTTTCTAAAAACGCTATGGAGGAAAGATATTCCCGCCGAGAATATTAACGATTTAAATAGGATTAAAACCGCATTAGACAGACTTCAAAAATATGACCTCATTTTTTACTCTTATTCTCCAAAAGATCTCAATATCAACGAATACAAAAATCGTCCTGGAACAAATGAACAATACAAAACAAGTTTGGGAAGTGATCCAAGTAAAGACGAGGTTTCCGTTAAAGCAAATATAACATGGAAAGGTTACGAATACATAGTCCAAGAAATAAGAAACAGGCAGCAAGATGAACTAAACAAAAATACTATTGCGACAAATACATCTTTGCAGGCTGCAAATACTTCTACAAATGCACTGAATACCGAAACAGCGCGGTATTACAACAAGGCGAATTGGGCGACTTGGACTATTGCCGGTTTAACTACATTAAGTGCAATTATAGCCGGGATAAGTGCACTTACTTCAAGCAAAGCATTAAAAGAAAATCACCAGCAATTCGTTATTGAAACTACTCCAGTTCTGCAAATTAGCACTATAAATGATAGCCTTAGGGTAGGAAAACCAACCATAATTTATTACAGCCTTGTCAATCTCGGAAAGGATCAGGCAAAAATCATTTCAGCAAAATTTGGCAAGGCAGAATATAATGGCTTTGACACTTTACCATTTGAAAAATATCCGAATTTCAATCCACCTTTAACGAATATTAATTCTTATGCAATTAAAGAAAGCCCCTATTCGGGACAATGGACAGCGTTTGATACTTTGAGGAAGTCTACATATGATTCTTTAATAACGGGGCAGATTTTTATATATTTCTTCGGTAAAGTAAAATATATAAACCTGGTCAGTAAAGAAAATCGGCAATATTATTTTAATGTTCAAATATTTCAGCAGCCAAAATCAGGAGTTCAATATCTGTATAATGAAAATCAAGATTCTTCTGCCTTAGTTAACTATTGATTGCCTATTTCACCAGCCGTATGTAAAAAGGAATAAAATAATTTATGAGGTAGTATTTGATAATCATGGTTAAACTGTTTGACGTGTGCAAAAATCAGAATCATAAATCGTAAATCTGAGGCATGAGTTATCAATTCTTGAATAGTCACTTTGGAAAATAAAATATTGGGCAAGTTCAATTACGATACTAATTTAATTATTCAAATTTTAATGACACAAATTTCAAAAACTAAAATTGTAGCCATATTCCAAATTTTGCTTTTTTTGACAACCCCTTTGATGTCAATGACCCAGGATTGTAAAAAGGTAGAGATAAGAGATTTTCCCGCGAAAGACTTGCCAAGTGAATCAGATCGGGCAAAGTTAAAAAACAAAGAGTCATATAAATATTACTATGGGATAGGCACGGAAATAAATTATGTCAAAGCACGCCAAAAAGCGTTTATGGAAATTGAAAAAAATAGTGGAGAATCTCCGATTGATGGTTATTGTGTACTAATGATGTTATACGCGAATGGGTTTGGGGTCGAAAGAAATTTGGATTTAAGTATTAGGATAGCTTGCGCAAACGTATGGTCTTCTCCAGCAGAATTTAAAGGTCGAATTCAGCACTTGACAGATATGAAAACAGAGCTTTCCAAAGGTACTTTTGATATTTGCGATGATATCACAAGCGGCTTAATGGATGGAATATGCCATGGAATACGATCTGAAATAACGGATATACAAAGGAAAGAACGAATTGACTCCGTAATATTAAAATGGACTACTCAGGAAAAACAGTCTTATCAAGAGTTACGGAATGCAGCGGACTCTTTTTTTGAACTGAGTAACATGTATGAGGTGGATATGACAGGAACATCCAGAAATGCTATGATGTTGGATCATTCTGACGACCTAGACGAAGAATTTTTAGATAAAATCGAAAAAGCGGATAACTGTTCGTTAAATAAATACTTAAGAAAAGATTTCAATGAGACTGATAAAAAATTAAACAGCGTTTATTCTAAAATAAAAGATGACACCCTAGCAATTTATGGCTCCGTAACAAAAGCAGGGGTAAGAAAAACACAAAGAAAATGGTTACTTTACCGGGATGCCTGGGCTCATTTCGGAACCATTAAATGTCCGACAAGTACAGAATTCTGGTGGAAAACAATGATTACAAAAGAAAGAATAATTCAATTACAGGATCTTGTGGAAAGTCAATATTAAAAATGAAATTGTAAAAATATTCGGTTTACAAGATAGGGCCGCGTTAACAAATTAAATTTCACCTTTAATTTATTTAATTGTACATACCTTTATAATGTAATCGTAATTCTGAGTAAATTCTTGGAAAAACAGAGCCGAATTTTCTTTGATCGACTGTTAAAATCATCCACTTCGAAAACGCGAAGTCTGTAAATGAATTAATTACCTGCAAAATAATTATGAGCCGTCCGGTCCGCTAGGTTGAAACATCCTCTGGTAGCAGGTTTCATCGTTTTTAGGCGAATGCTGGCGTAAGTATAAAAAAGGCGAAGACCACAAAGTATACCCAAATTTAAAGAAGAGTATACCTTCGCAGTAATGACTCGAACGCGGAACACAAGAGATGTATTGGTGCCTTGTTGGATCAGCTGGGTAGATAGCATTTCAACAACGGACAGAAATTCCTAATTGGGCATTTTCTTTAACAACACACATTTTTAAACACAGCTACAGTCACAGCGTAGCTTTTTAACCATAGTTGAGATTGCGTAGACAACGTTTGCGTTGAAATAACCTCCTGGAAGACGGACTTGTACTTTTCAGGAATACTTGTTCAACACTGAACAATTTGAAATGTATTAAAACTCTGTTTCATGAAAGGTTTCTTTTCAGCCATCGCTGTTTTTTGTATGTGCCAGGGGTTATATGCTCAAGCCACCCTGTTTGGCAATTATCAATCCATACCGACACCCAAAGCACCCAAACAAAAGCATTTGATGGAGCAGCATGGTGATGTACGTGATGATGAATATTACTGGCTTAAAACAAGAGACAGTAGTGCCGTATTAAAATATCTTAATGAAGAGAGTACATACTTCGATAAAGTAATGAAGCCTACGGAGAAACTGCAGGATAAGTTATACAATGAAATGCTTGGCAGAATAAAACAGGATGATAACTCGGTGCCTTCTCTCAAAAACGGTTATTACTATTATACACGGTTCGAAACAGGTAAGCAATATCCGATCTATTGCCGCAGCAATGCCAATAAAGCAGCGCCTGAAGAAATATTGGTAGATGCAAATGATGTGGCAAAAGGCCATGCATACTGTGTTGTAAAGGGTATTAATGTAAGCCCGGATAACCATTATCTTATTTATGCCGTTGATACTACCGGCCGTTATTTATATCATGCATATATAAAGGATCTTGAAAGCGGCAGTTTACTTAATGATGATTTTCCAACCGCGACTGGCAACACAGTTTGGGCGAATGATTCCAAAACTATTTTTTATGATACCAAAGATCCCGTAACCCTGCGCACGAATAAAATCTGGAAACATGTTTTGAATGCAACAATGGAAAACGATGCATTGGTGTATGAAGAAAAAGATGAAACGGTGTATGCAAACATCAGCAAATCCAAATCTGAAAAATATATCTTTATTTCCTGCGGTTATACACAGAATTACGAAACGCAATTCATAAGCGCTGACTCTCCAAATGAAAAGCCGCAGCTGATTGCGCCGAGAGAAAAAGATTTTTATTATGAAGTGGATAATTTGGGCGATAGCTTTTATATAAAAACCAATTATAAAAATGCATTCAACTTCAAACTTGTGTCAACACCCGTAAATAATTTTTCAAGAGATAACTGGCGGGATGTAATTCCAAACCGCGATAATGTTTTGCTGCAAAGATTTGATGTGTTCAAAAACTATCTGGTATTAAGTGAACGTATTGATGGTATTTCCAAAATAAGAGTTATGGGCTGGCAAAATGGTATTGATAAATATATTTCATTTGACGAGCCTACTTATGTTTCCAATCTTGGTTACAACCCGCAATTAAATACCGATTCATTACGTATAGGTTATTCCTCAATGACAACACCGTTTTCCGTAATTGATTATAACATGGCAACGGGTGAGCGTGTAATAAGAAAAATACAACCTGTTATTGGTTATAATAAGGATGAATATGTTACTGAATATAAATGGGCAACCGCAGGAGATGGTGTGAAAGTCCCAATTTCCATTATGTATAAAAAAGGTACCCTAATGGATGGTAACAATCCGTGTCTTTTGCGCGCCTATGGTTCATATGGTCTTTCATTTGATCCTGATTTTACTTCAAGTGTTTTATCTCTTGTAAACAGGGGATTTGTTTACGCTATTGCACATATTCGAGGCGGTATGGAAATGGGTTTTCACTGGTACGAAGACGGCAAGATGTTTCACAAAATAAATACGTTTAATGATTATATTGACTGTGCTGAATATTTGGTAAAAGCTAAATACACTTCTCCGAATAAGCTTTTTGCAAAAGGCGAAAGTGCGGGCGGTTTATTAATGGGTGCCGTCAGCAATATGCGCCCAGATCTGTTTAAAGGTATTATAGCCGATGTGCCGTTTGTCGATGTTCTTACTTCAATGAGCGATTCCACTATTCCTTTAACCACGGGAGAGTACACAGAATGGGGAAACCCTGCCATCAGGGATCAATATTTTTATATGAAAAAATATTCACCTTATGATAATATAGTGAAGAAGAATTATACAAACATGTTGATAACTACAAGCTATGGTGATAGCCAGGTGCAATATTTTGAACCTGCAAAGTTTACGGCCAAACATCGCGAGCTCAATACCGGCAACAATTTATTATTGTTTTATTGTAATATGCATGGTGCCCATGGAGGCTCTTCCGGACGTTTTGATAGACTGCATGAAACGGCAAAACGGTTCGCTTTTATACTTGCGTTGCTGAATAAAAATGGCTGATAGGAAGGATTCAAATTTCTTCTCAGTAATGCAATTACAAGGATATGGTTCGGCAATTGATACGAAACTGTTTGACAAAAATAACATATGCTGGTTATTTCGCCAGCCACGCCAGCGCCGCTTTTATCTTCAAATCACTATCAAGGTTCGAAAAATAATAGCATTGATCCCCGCTTTTCCAGGTATTGTAAGACCTTTCCCGGTTACGTGAATTATCAAATTTCTCCCTGGTTGGCGGCACTGCTCTTTCCCTGCAAATTGGCCACAGAAAATCAGATGATGTTTGCAGTCATTAAAGCCCTTTTGTCATTTGCTGGTGACCAGGGTGAGTAAATATTCGTCGAGATTGTTCATCCCCATGGCCATGCCTTTCTCATAATAGCCCCCTGCGATGAATTGTTCAAGTTCGGCAAGGCTCGCCATTTTTTTGACAATTTGAACGGTGGTTTTTTCGCCCCCGGCTTTGAAAGAGTTTTTGGTCAGGGAAAAGGTAAAGCCAGTATTGATGGGATTTCCATTTTCATCGGAAAAGGAATTCTTTGTAGTGAAACTGGACTTGGGTTGGATTTCGACAAACTCCGCCAAACTCCAGCGGGCGGCGACTTTCTCGGGAGAGATCATGGCATACAACCAACGACCGCCTTCACGGAAATCCATTTCCTTTGTTTGGACCCGCCACGGTTTGGGGCCCATCCACCGGTCCAGTATTTCCGCTTTTGTAAAGGCGTCCCAGACAAGATCGACGTCGGCGGCGAATTCACGCGTAACGTAAATTGTTGCTGTGGCTTTGTCAACGGTGAAATCAAATAGCAGGTTCATTTTTTCTTATTTTTTATGGTGAACAATACTTCATCAAGTTGCTGGAACCTTCCTTCCAAAATCTTCCGGAACTGGTCCAGCCAGATATCGATTTCATTCATTTTATCGATTTTCAATTCATAAAATATTTCCCTGCCTTCCTGCTTTTGGGCCAGGAGGTCGCATTCGGACAGGATGCGCAAATGTTTGGATATGGACTGGCGGGTAATGTTGAAGTGGTCCGCAATAGCGTTGGGGGTCATTGCCTGCACGGCAATCAGGACGAGGATCGCTCGTCGGGTGGGGTCCGCAATGGCTTGAAAAATGTCGCGTCTCATAAATGTTAATTAAGAAGCCGATCGGCTGCAAATATACGTGCAACCGATCGACTTCGCAAAATTTCTTTTAACGGTGAAATTGTCCGGCAATTTCAAAAACCATGTACAAATACTTTTTCAAGACCTCACTGTTGTTTTGGATAACGACGGCCCACGCCCAAACTCCCTGCAATTCAACCCGTTTCAACGATACCCTTTTTGGACAAATGGATCGGATACTGAGACCTGACGGGAAAGAATAGTAAGACAAAGGAAAAAAAGGCAAGTGCCCATTCCTGGAGATGAACAAGAGAAGATATGCTACGATTTAAGATCGGCGGTATTTTTTAGGGGAAAAATCAAAAATGGTGACAAAGGCTTTAGTAAATTATTGTCAGTAATTCTTAATGTAGTCATGAACTTGCTTGAAGGATGCTGTCGTACAAAAGAAAGAGAATCACAGAAGAGATAGCTGTCTGAAAAAGATACCATCAAGTATTGCACTCTATCCTGCAACAACCTGTCTCTTGAAGACCAGGGTTTTACCGTCAAAAAGAAATTCCCAATAAGTGTCGTATTCGCACTCGTCACCGATTTCGTCATCCGATTTTTTTCCTTTGTATCCCGGGTTACCGTTGGTACCGTAGGTTATCATTACAAGACTGTCCTTAACTATCAGAAAGTACTGTTTAAGACAAGGTTCCTTTTTGTCAGCGTCATAATATTTCAAAGTATCTTTTTGTTGAAGACTGTCCAAAGGTAAATACCTGAAAAGTTTGTTTAGTTCGTTCAATCGCCAGTCACGATATATCATCTTGAAGTGTTTGATGAACATGTCCTCAGTAAGACCTTTGTTCTTTTCATATTCTAAGCGAAATGCAGAGTCATCTAAAGAAATCCCCAGAGAGATGATGCTGTCAGGAACGGGGTAATGAAAAATGATTCGGATCTGGTTTTCAACATTCGAGCCAAAAACTGACTTAAGCTTTTTGAGTTTTTTTATTAGTATCCATCTTGAACCAAGGGAATCTATTGGTCTGGATGGTATTATTTGCGCAACGATAGTAGAGTCGTGAGTCTTTGATGTTTTATGGTCTTGGTGGCGGTTACAAGAAACGGACGACACATAGAAACCAATTATACAAAAAATCAGCGATAAAAAGGAACCATTTTGTCTGCTCATATTTTGGGATAAATAAAATCAATAATTTCTAAAGATATAGACACACGAAGCAATTTGCAACTGTAAGAATCCCGTAAGTAGTTCCTCTTGTTCGCCGGAGGATTACGCTGCAACCGGGCGATTACCAGGCTGCCATAGCGGAGCAGGCGGTCGATGCTGTGCGTGTTGGAAAGATAGCCCAGGATTTAGCTACAATCCCTTTACAATCTCCAATGCTTTTTTTACATGTTCATCAGGCGCGATTTTGTCCGTCGCCGATGAAAACACAGCTACAATTTGGTCGTTTTTATCGATAACAAACGTGGTTCGTGGAATAAAACCATGCGTAACCTCCTTGCCCCTTACATCTTTAACGCCGGCCCGTGGAGGTATTAACTTCAGGCCATAAGTTGCCGCAATTTCGCCTCCGGCGTCGGAGGCCACGGGGAACTTGCCTGCACAGTAATCCGGATCAGACGAGAATGAATTCAATCGTTGAATATCATCTGCAGAAATACCGATAATGGTAGCACCTGCTGTCGTAAAATCATCCTTGAGTTCAGCAAAGGTATGCGCTTCCAGGTCACAGCCGCCTGTGTAAGCAGAAGGATAGAAATACAACACAACAGGCCCTTTGGCAATGGCTTTTTTTAATGAAAAATCGAATGCATTGCCGGCCAGGCTGGCTTGGGCGGTAAACATAGGCGCTGCCGCCCCCTTTGACAATACAGTCGATTGAGCGATGCCGTATTGCATGGTAAAGAGAGAAAAGCCGGTAATTAAAAGGAAAGAAAGAGCATATTTCCTGGACATGGCGAATTGTTTTTGAACGTAATCATAATGTCACTAACAAATTTACTGAAATCGGGGATTAAATCAGTGTATAGTAAAATTTTAGCTATTGTCAGGTTGATAGCCGTTGGGGCCACAACATATTACATTTAAGGGCCACTCAATTATGAAGGTCTATCCAATTTGCAATGCCCCAGGAAACAGGCCAGGCGTAAGAATAAAAACATTATAATATGTCTACACTTATTGAAATACCAGCTGTACGAAACATTGCTAGTCAATATTATGCCGCTATGGCTGAAATTGGAGGGCTAATTGAAAAGGGATTTGATAATACCTGCGCTATAGGAAAGGAGAAAATCAACTTGAAACTTCAATTTGGTTCATCAAAATGTATCAAAAGTGTTTAATTGTTTTGTCGGCACCATAACAGAATTGTATTACAATTAACTAAATAATATTTGGTCCGGCTGCAACATTTGATTAGGGCCCTTGATCTTAATAGTAGATAACCAATCGGCATGTTTAAGAATTATTTAAAAACAGCATGGAGAAACCTGAGGAAGAGTAAGGTATTCTCCCTCATCAATGTCTTTGGCCTGACAGCAGGACTCACTATTTGCCTGATGATCTTCCTTTTCGTAATGAATGAATTCAGTGTCGATAGCTTTCATGTAAATGCAAAGAATATCTACCGGGTTATGCGGGGCTCCGATCCGGCAAAACCTTCTGTTCCGTTTGTCTCCTCTCCTTATGCCCCGGCTCTGCTGAACGATTTTCCAGGGGAAATAAAGCAGGCGGTACGGGTGATGCCCAACGATGCAGCCCTGATCATCTATAATAACAAGCCGTTCTATGAAAAGCATGTGATATGGGCGGACGGTAATTTTTTCACCGTCTTCTCTTTTCCCTTTCTCCGGGGTAACCCGGCCACTGCTTTAAATGATCCGAATAGCATTGTATTGACTGAAAGCACAGCAAAAAAATATTTTGGCAATGAGGACCCGATGGGTAAGATCCTGGAGCTCGACCGGAAGTTAAAGTTAATGGTCACCGGTATCATGAAAGACGTGCCGGCCAATTCGACTCTCCAATTCAATTTCGTTACCTCCCTTAACTTTTTGATCCCTAAGCCGTTTATGAAAAATTGGACGAATAACAGCGACTATATTTATTTGGTGTTGAATGAACATGCCAGGAAGGAGAACATCGAAAAACGCCTTCCTGCTTTTATGGATAAATATATGGGCAAGGAAATGCAAAAGATGGGCATTCACTTCTATTTGTCCCTGACGCCCTTACGGGATGTATACCTTGAAAACGCCTCGGTATTCGACAATGTAAGGCATGGCGATAAAAAGGTAGTGTATATCTTTTTGAGCATAGCCGTACTTATATTGCTGATTGCTTGCATCAATTTCATGAACCTGTCGACCATCCGTGCGGCAGACCGCGGTAAAGAGGTGGGACTACGCAAGGTGATGGGAGCATTACGCAGTACCTTGACATCACAATTTCTCGGCGAATCGGTTTTGCTCGCCCTTATTTCCAGCGTTTTATCCTTCGGCTTGCTGCTGCTGCTGATGCCTGCATTCAACAACTTGCTGGGATATAAATTGGCTATCCCCTATACTGCATGGTGGCTGTATGCTTTCCTGGGGGGCGCTGCCTTTGTGGTAGGGCTATTGGCAGGCAGTTATCCCGCTCTTGTCCTTTCCCGGTTCTCCCCCATAGAGGCATTGAAGGGCAAACTTCTCCTTGGCCAGGGTGGTTCAATCTTCCGGCAGGCGTTGGTAGTTGTCCAGTTCAGTATTTCGGTCTTCCTGATCACCGGCACCATCATTATCCTCCGGCAAATGCGTTATATAAAGAATAAGGACCTGGGTTTTGATCAGGAACAAACCCTGGTGATCCGGTTCGACAATAGTGCCATTTATAACCATATGGACATGTTCAGACAAGCCCTGCTAAGCAATAGCAATATCAAGTCTTCATGCCTGATGACAGGTGAACCCGGAGGTTATTTCGATTCGTATGCTTTTGAAGTGGAAGGGCAGAACCATCCATGGTTGGCAAGAACGGAATTTACGGATTTTGAATTCGTAAAGACTCTGGGTTTAAAAATAATAGCCGGCAGGGATCTGTCAGCACAATATCCTACAGATACCCTGTCAGCCGTGCTTATCAACCGGTTGGCCGCAACCAGCCTTGGGTTCACCCCGGAAGCAGCCATCGGCAAATGGATCAGGAATACCACGCGGGACAGTGCCCGGCGCAGGATAGTCGGCGTAGTGGAGGATTTCAATTATACCTCACTGAAACAAACTATCGAACCGTTGGTCATTGCGCCCAACCCGGGTAGAAATGTTGCCCTTGTAAGGATGAATGCAGGCAACCTGACACAGGGCATCGAAGCCGCAAAAGAGGCTTTTGCCGAGGCTGCTCCGGGAATCCCATGTGAGTATACCTTTCTGGACCAAAAATTCGATCTGCTCTACAGCAAAGACATTCGTCAGCAACATATCCTTACTATATTTTCTGGTCTTGCAATTTTAGTTGCCTGCCTTGGCCTGTTTGGGCTTACGACGTTTACTACCGCAAGACGCACGAAAGAAGTCGGTATCCGGAAGGTCCTTGGCTCAACGGTGCAAAATGTCACCTTGTTGCTGTCAAAAGAACTCTTAAGGCCGGTATTATTGGCTACCCTCATCGCTTTACCCGTTGCCTATGTAATCATGTACAAATGGCTGCAGAATTTTGCCTATCGAACCGGCATGCAATGGTGGATATTTGTTTTGTCGGCAGGGATAACGGTTGCCATTGCTTTATGCACAGTAGCTTTTAATACAATAAAAGCGGCTGTAGCAAACCCGGTGAAAAGCTTGAGGTCGGAGTAGAATTTTCTCAAGTATGTAAGGTCAACTTTTGTCTACCCTTTACTTATTGTCAGGACAAGTAGTGACCAAAACAAATTATCCTATGCCAATGGCTAATGAGTCCCTATCACTCTTTGTACCTGAGCTAACTGAATATTTTTCCTTTAATTGCGTCTAAAAGCGCAGAAAAGAAAGTTTCATTAAGACTGATGTTTCAAATTAATTTAATAAGTCCGGAACAAAGTCAATTTCACTCCGTTCTTAAACTATTTACCGGGTTTGCAATGGCTGCTTTGATGGATTGAAAGCTGATGGTGATTAAAGCAATCAGTATGGCAGATATGCCCGCCGCTAAAAATATCCACCAGTTTATCCCAATCCTGTATTTATAATTTTGCAGCCAGCTATGCATCACCCACCATGCTACAGGAAATGCAACAAGGCATGAAATAGCAACCAGCTGCAGAAAATCCTTTGATAAAAGTGTCGTGATACCCGCAACACTTGCTCCTAATACTTTTCGGATGCCGATTTCTTTTGTTCTGCGTTCGGCGGTAAAAGCGGCTAAGCCAAACAATCCTAAACAGGAAATAATGATGGCTAACGTGGCAAATACTCTTGAGAGTTCACTTATTAATTGTTCATTCAAAAACATTTTGTTGAATTGATCGTCTGCGAACTGATAAGTGAATGGATAAGATGGATTGTCTTTCTTAATAACTGCTTCCATTTTTTTTATGGCAACTTCAACATCAGTCGTTTTTAGACGAACATATAATTCTGATGCGCTGGCATTTTCAACACAGTAAAACATTACAGGATCCGGTTTGCCGTACATATCGCCATATACAAAATCGTTAACCACACCAACCACGCTTAAAACAGTGCCGCTTGTATCGCCGTCATAATGAAATGTTTTACCTACGGCGCTGCTTTTACCCATCAGTCGTTCAAAAGATTTTGTGATGATGACATTTATTTTTTTGGATGTTATACTATCCGTTACAACAAAATCTCTACCTGCAAGAAGCTTTAAACCATACACATTCATAAAACCCGGCGATACACTACGATTGGACACAAGTACCTGGCTGTTTGCAGGCTTTCCTTCCCATATCAATCCGTCAGTATTATTACCTCCGTATAAAACTGAATAATCAGAGAGCGCAAGGTTTTGAATAACACCGGTACCTAAAAGGTCTTGTTTTATCACTTCATAATTTTTATTGAATTCATCATTTGTATTTACCTCGAGCAAATTGTTTTTATTAAAGCCAAGGCTCCTGTTTTTTACATGCTGTATCTGTTGGTAAATAACAATCGTACTTATGATAAGTATGATGGAAACACTGAACTGTAGAATCACCAAACCCTTTCTTACCAATGACGCGCTGCTGTCTTTCAATTTTAATCCCTTTAAAACAAATGCAGGATTGAAGGAGGATAAATATAATGACGGATAACTGCCGGCAATCAGGCCGCAGATTAAGGTGATGGCGATTAATACTGTAAAGTGAAGCGGATCGGTTAACCCTAATACAAGATTTTTTTGTGCCAGTAAATTAAATGCGGGCAATACGAGCAATATTATTATTACAGCAAGTATCGCCGACAATACCGCCATCAAAATGGATTCACCAATAAATTGAAAGACTAAGTTTTGTTTGGCTGCGCCTAATACTTTTCTTACACCAACCTCTCTTGCACGTTTTTCACTGCGTGCAGTTGCGAGATTCATAAAGTTGATACATCCGATTAACAAAATAATCCATGCGATGATGGAAAAAAGATGTACGTATTCAATTTGTCCACCGCCGGTTTCAACTCCGTTATCAAATTCATCGCGCAAATGCCAGTCATTTGCAGTCCATAAAAAAGGTCTTGCATTGGATTTTGGTTCGCGCTTTTGTATAAAATCATAGAGAATTTTGTTTACTGAGGCAGCACTGACATTGGGCTTTAATTGCACATAGGTATCAAGATCGTTATTGCCCCAGCTTTGCGCCCACTGCTTATTTTCATTCCACCAGATTTGAAAAGGTGCAACCCATTCAAACTGCACGGTTGAGTTTTTCGGTATATCTTTTATTACGCCGGTTATAATATAATCCTGTTTATTGTCAACACGCACTGTTTTGCCTATGACATTCTTCTCATCGCCAAAAAACTTCTTGGCAGTTGATTGTGTAACAACCATTGAATATAATTGTGTAAAAGCAGTTTCTGCATTACCCTGAACAAAAGGAAATGTGAACATGCTGAACAAAGATGCATCCGCATAATTGGGAAACGCATACATTGATTTATTACCAATCGTTATAAGCTTTGTTTTCCATGCGGTAATGCGGCAAGTGTTTGCGACACCCGGAATTTCCTGTTGCATTACAGGAGCCATCGGTGCCGGCGTTGAACCAAACGTGGCAACGTAAGTATCATACTTCTGGTTTTCTCTTATACGGTACAGGCTGTCTTTTTTTGTGTTGAATTGATCCCAGTCCAACTCATCTTCAACCCATAAAAAAATTAAACCTGCACATGCAATACCAATGGCTAAACCAAAAATATTTAAGAAGCTGTAGCCTTTGTTTTTCCAGAGATTGCGGATAGTTGTTTTGAAATAAGTCTTGAACATAGAAGTTGATTTTATCTTGTCATTTTTGCAACTGCTCACCATTTTATGGACCAGGGCCCAAAAGGTTCAAACCGTCGTCCTGTTTCTGCGGGAATTTCTTAAACCGAATTCCTGAAAGCAGGGTCTGCATCAATTAAGGATCGTTGTCGTTTATTTATTAAATCCTCCTTATTTCTCCAGTTATTTAATATAACCACAACTATTTCCGTTTATAGTCTTCCTATAGAGCGCCACATTTCAAACTCTTCTTTCCACCGATTATCTATCACTTCACATTTTGTGTCAATACGCATGGTTGACCGGTCTGATAAATTGTAAGCCGGCCATTCGGGAACATCTTTAGCTGCGGGTTTACCCGTCCTGGCAAATGTTGTCCAAAGTTCGGCCATATGGTGAGATGCGATAAACCGCTCCGGCCTGTTACCTCCAAAAAAGCTGGGCCCGTTTCCGGGTTGTTCATTGTTAAATTTAAAAGATATGTCCATGGCATGTGGCGTTCCCATCGCGTAATCAGTACCGGGAATTTTTACTTCGGATTTATAGCCAAAATTATAAAGGTACATAGGAGCTCCTTTTTGTTGCACCTTTTTCTCGGCAATGGTAATGGTTCCCAATCCCATCATCGTAACCGAAGAAATGGCTATGAAAATTTCGGGGGCCGGGGCGGTGGGCCTTGATTTGCGGTAGACGTCAATGATCGTTTTTGTATCAACGCCATATTGCGGTTCAAGTCTTGTCTGCAGGCTTTCAAAGTCAAGTGTAGCAAAACTGCTGTCGTGTCTTTCCCATAAGAAGAAGGCGAATTCGTCTTCATTCCAACCCGCCATAAGCGGTTTATTTCGGGATATCTCAGGAGCAGTCGGGTCGAATGGATGTTGAGGAAGTACGATACCATCGACAACCGGGCCAAAACCTGCAGTGATTCTATTATTACCAGAATTTGGAGCTACGGAAGGTAACTTTGACTGCAGGGCCAATAAATCAGCAGCGGGCACATCCAGTAATTTCCGCCATTCCTTTGGCTCAATATTCAATTGTTTTAAAACCTGGGCCGTCGTGAACGCTGCTGATTCTTTTGAAGTCATATGGACTCCAGGCCCGCTTTCAATGGAAGCTTTATTAAAATAGGGGGCGGCCCCGGGCATCGCATATAAACATGAGGTCTTCGCTCCTCCCCCTGATTCTCCAAAAATCATCACATTATTGGGGTCACCTCCGAATTGTGAAATATTCTCGTTCACCCATTTCAGCCCGGCGGCAATATCAAGAATGCCCATATTGCCGGATCCTGCATAGTCATTCCCCGCCAATTCATCAAGGTAAAGAAATCCCAGCAAACCCAATCGATGATTGGTCTCCACAACCACAACATCAAAATTCCTGGCCAGATTCGTGCCGTCCTGCCCTGAAGCACCTCCTGATCCTATGACAAAGCCGCCCCCATGGTTGTAGAACATGACAGGACGCTTTTTTTCGTCGTTAGCAGGTGTCCAAACATTAAGGAACAGGCAATCTTCAGCGGGTTCCGGTTCATTTCGCCGGGCAGGTTGGATGGAAGGGGCGCCGGGTTGCAAGGCGTCCCGCACTCCGGTCCACGGTTCCAGTGGTGCCGGCCTTCTAAAACGTCTGTCGCCGGAAATCCTCCCCGCATATGGGATACCTTTAAAAATGTTAACTCCCGTACTTCTAACCCCGCGAATTTTCCCATGCGTTGTTTCAGCATTAACATAAACCTCTGCACTGCCGGTACGTGAAAAATAGAATCTGGAATACCCAATCTTGGGGAAAACGGCAGCAGCTGCTGCTGCCATTGATAGTTTAGTCACAAACACCCTGCGGTTTAATGAACTCATCTCTTCAAAATTAACATTCTAAAATAATTTTATGACATATGATATTAGTTCCACCGTTGTTTTTTTTCGCCAAATGAGAGCCCACCAGAGGTTAAAATAATCGCTGTGTCGCAATAATTTCTGATTCGAGGAACACCCTATGCAAATACAATTTTGACTGGTATAAAAAATAAATGATTCGAATTCTTATCGATTCACAATATCCTTAACCTTCTTTGGCTTTAAAAGAATATTTGCCTGAGCCAACCGAAAAAATAACATAACCTTTTTCGATCCTTTGAAAATGTACCCCGGTATCATTCGATATTTTCCTGCCGCTTTCAAGCACTTCCTTTGCATTTGACGCAGGAACATACACTGTTGCAGTTGCCCCGACCGGAACCGTAATATCTAAATCAAACGTCCGGAGATCTCTTTTCCAGTTAATGGAAGCGATACCATAGGGCGTTTCATTAGAATAAGAAACAAAATTTATATCGCCTGCCGGCTGAGGCTTAAAAATGATATTGCGATATCCGGGGTAGTCCGGGTCGATATTCATACCCGCCAGCTTTCTGTAAAACCAGGTAATGCCGCCGCCAAACATAGGGTGATCGTGCGAGCCGGAGCCATCCCATTGCTCCCAGGTCGTCGTTGCGCCCTGGTCTATCCACCATCCATAAGAAGGAGCGGTTTTCTGATCCATTACTCTAGATGCAAGATCCTGCATTCCGTTCCCGGCAAGAACTTCAAAAAAAAATTGCGTCCCAAACATTCCCGTGTTAAGATGGTTTCCGTTGGCAACGATGTTAGCTTTGAGAGCAGCAATGACCTTTGTCTTTTGATCTGCGGGAACTCCCATCTTCAAAGCGAAGACGTTGGCGCCATAAGAACCGTATGAACCGGTTTCTTTATCATAGAACTTATTGTAAAAAGCATTTCTTGTTTTTTCCGCAAGTGCAGCGTATTTTTCTGCCTCATTTAAATTTCCAATTACCCGGGCAGTTTTTGATGTAAAATCCGCGCATCTCCATAAATAAAAGGTATGCACTAAGGGATCTGGCGGTAATTTCCCGGGGCCGGCCCAATCGCCAAGATTCAACCACCTGTTGGGTTTTGTGGAATCCGGAGCCCTTGAGAACATGATCCCGGCCTTATCCGTCCAGGTTAACATGTACCTGATATATTCCTTCATGCCTTCATAATTGCGGCTCAGCATTTCTTTATCACCATAATGCAGATAATACTCCCAGGGCATAATATTCATCGCTGCTCCCCAGGCGACACCACCGCCACAACCGGGTTGCCACGGAGCTCCGTTCGGGACATATCCTGTTTCAGGATTTTGAGCTCCGAGAATATCCTGTATCCATTTAGTGTAAAAAGCTCGTGCATCGAAATTGTGCATTACTGTTACGCAGGCAACCTGTCCGTCACCTGTATATGGTGAACGTTCACGGTGCGGGCAGTCACTCGCAATTCCGCCATGCATATTATTTTTCTGACTGCGTACCCAAATTCGATTGATCTTATTAAATAAAGTATCCGAACAATTGAATTTTCCGGTGTTTTCTATGTTTGTATAAACCGCTTCGGCTCTCAGCTGTTCGGGTTTAAGCTTCTCCCGGCCAATTAGATATCTCCACTTCCCGGAACTCAAACCAGGTAAACCTTGCAGAATAGGATTCCTGACCCCTGCCACTCAGAACATAAGAATTGTCACCTACGGGGGATTCGCAAATATACCTGATACTTATTTTTCTTCCTGCCTCGCCATTTACATTCAGCAAATGAAGCCAGCCTGAAATTTGCTGTCCAAAGTCAACCCTATATTTTCCTTCACTTAACGGAGTGATCCTGACAGGGGCCAGCGTTTCCATCACTTTGTCAACTGGCGAAGTCTGCGCTTTCATCTTACCGATCGGTGCAATCCTGAGTGCGGCAGGTTGCCAGTTTGAATCATCAAAACCGGGACTGCACCAACCAGGCTGTTCCATACGTGCGTCGTAGTGTTCGCCGCCATAGACCAGATCTGAAATAATAGGACCTTTTGATGCTTTCCAACTTTGATCAGTTTCAACTATATCTTCGCTGCCGTCCGTATAGGTAATGTATATCTGACCCCTGAAACGCGGAGATCCATAAGACTGTGTCCAGCGGGCCGGTGCATTATAAAACCCATTGCCAAGTATAGCGCCAAAAACATTTTCTCCCTTTTTCAAAAATCCAGTGATATCATATGATAGATACATCACCCGATATTCCCTGAAATTGTCTGCTACTGCTATATAGTTCTTTTCCAGATCCGGCCTTTTGCCGTAGAGCGTAAGGTTGGGAACCAAAACGTCCTGGCTTACTTTTTTACCGTTTGCATAGAATTCAAAATATCCCAGGCCTGTGACAAAAGCACGAGCTGACTCCACCTGTTTGTCAATATTGATGGATTTGCGCAACAGCGGCGCGGGCGGCGGTAACAAATCTTTTACGGATGTATCACCCGGCTTCCCGAATCCAGGCTTTGGCAAAGGTTCTTCCCCCTGCCATGGCGCACCAATCCATTCGGCTTTCCACTCAGCTTCCTGAAGGAGTCCCATCGACCAAAAAGCTGGTTGACTCCACGAGGAAACCTTTCCATATTTGTCCCACACCCTCACCTGCCACCAGCAATTTTGCCTTGACAATAATGGTTTTCCTCTGTAACGGATATTATTTGACAGACCAGAAATCACTTTTCTGCTGTTCCATAAATCTGCCTGTCCGAATATCAACTTCTCCTTCGTACTGGCAACCCGTATTTCCCAGGCAGTTTGAATTTGAGCTCGTTCTTCCTTGCCTGCAATATTTATCCAGGAAAGGTGCGGACTAGCAACATCCACAACCTGAGGGTTTTTCATGTATTCACATCGTAGATCTTCAGGCGAAATTTCTGCAGCAGCAAATCCAATACAAAATGTCAGGAAACAGAGGTTTAAAATATAATATTTCATTTGTTTATTGCTGATAATGTTAGGTTTTTTGTAAAAGGACATTGAATACTTTTTAATTATTTGCATATGATATAAGTTCGTATGTTGATGGCCTTTAAAGGTAGATCAAACCCGTTCAACGACCTTTTTTTACTGCACGGCGATATTTTCCGTATTCAGCCACTAAGATTGTCGCATTTACACCGCAACAGCACGATTTTTATTAGCGAGATTTGTAACCAAACTAATATCGAAGCAGTCTTTAAACATTAAACTATAAAAGGAGGTGAAATAATATGAGAAAAATAATCGTCTTATCATTTATTACATTAGATGGAGTAATGCAAGCACCTGGCGGACCTGAGGAAGATACATCAGGCGGTTTCAAATATGGCGGTTGGGTTGCACCTTATGGTGACGAAGTTTTTGGTAAGGTCATGAAAAAACAAATGAAACCTGCAGATCTTCTTTTGGGCAGAAAAACATTTGAGATTTTTGCCGCCTACTGGCCAGAACATGAAAATGAATGGCCAGGTATCAATGATGTCACAAAATACGTCATGTCCAGGACCATGAAAAAGTCAGATTGGAAAAACTCAGTTTTCCTCAAAAGCCTGGCAGATATCAAAAAGCTCAAAAATTCAAAAGGTTCTGACATTCAAGTTCACGGCAGTGGTGAGCTCATTCAACTGCTACTTAAGAATGATTTAGTGGACGAACTCTGGCTCAAAATTCATCCGTTGACTCTTGGTAAAGGAAAAAAGTTGTTTGACAATGGCACGATTCCGGCAGCATTTACATTAACAGAGAGTTCTGTTACACCAACCGGAGTTATTATTGCCAATTACAAGCGAGCCGGAAAAGTCAAGACAGGTACTATTGGAGCTTAAGGTCTATCTGAAAAGATGGCTAACGATGGAGATTCGGGACTAACCTTCTTTAAAGTTAAGTGGTCAAAGGTGGATATCGACCAGCATCAGCTAAAAGGCTAAATACTCAAATATTCAACATGTCGAACGCCCCTATTTCTAACAGATCCTTTTTAATTCCGATTGCTATTTCCGGGATATTAGGCCAGTGCTTTTTAAGCATATACTTTTCTGGTGTATTGGTGCCAGGGAATTTAATTACAGCACTTGGATCTCCGGCGCAGCTTAGCGACATTGTAACGAAGCACCAGTCGGCAATTTTAATGGACGCTTGGCTGATGGGAATCGGTTCTTTTCTGTCGGTTATCTTTTACGTTGGTCTTGTTTATATATCCGGGGCTATTCTCCGGTTTGCCGGGTTGTTGACAATAATTGCAACAACAGCCGTGCTGGCTGTAGCTCTTGTAGATGTCACTTTCATGGTGGAGGCTACCAACGCCGCCATCCTGGGACACACAGATACAACGAAGGTTGCTTTTGACTTTGTTGGCGGTGGAGGAGAAGCATTCGACTATACATTTATTTTTGGTCCGGCGCCTGTGCTCATTACTTCGCTTGGAATTGTTTTGCTCAGATCTGATATCATTCCCCGTTTTTTTGGATATGCAGCAATTGCAGTCGGGATAATGTTTTTCGCTGCCGGGCTACTAAGCATTTTCTTCCCACGTGCCAGTGAAATAACAATAGCTTTTGAAATTGTGCAGATGTGCCGGGGCATTTGGGTTTTGACTTTATCCATTTTTATCCTCATTTTTCGAAAAGGCAGTCAGTAGACGCTATCGGGGATTCAAGATATGTTTTCAATATTGGAGGAAATAATATTAGGCTGGTTGGAATGATTTTTTTTAAAATACATAAACTTTTTGTCAGGGGCGTGTTTACTCATGAAGAATACGATTCGTTAAATGCAAGCGGAAGAATAAAAACGTTATAATATGTCTACACTTAAAGAAATACCAGCTGTACTTACCAGTGCCAGTAAATATCATGTCGCTATGGCTGAAATGGAAGGATTAATTGAAAAGGGATTTGACAATTTGGACGATAATGAAGTTTCACGGTTAGATGAACTATCTGATAAAGTTCACGAATACGAATCCAAGAAGTATCCTATGCCAATGGCTAATTCCATCTCTGGGATTTTAAAAGGTTATATGCAAACGAACAAAATCAACAGAACTAACCTGGGAAAAGTACTTAAAATCTCCGGCTCAACAGTTTCTGATATAATTAATGAAAAAAAAGGCATCAGCTTTCGGCTTGCTATCAAAATGCACAAAATCCTTCACATTGATGCTGAAAAACTTTTAAACGTCGAGGTAGTCAGTTCCTCGTCAACTCAAATAAGTACACGGGAGCACTTTCAAACAAGAAAATCAAATAGAACTAAGTCTACTAAAACTAAATTTTATATCGCTCCGGGAAAAAAGGCGGCTGGAAAGAAAAAGTAACCGAATTACCAAAGTGTCATGGTTGGGTCGGGTCGCGCGGAGCTTGAGGCGGAGGAAATCGGTAGCAGCGAAGCGAGCCTTATGTGTGGTAAGTGTGTGCAACGACTCCTCCCGGGAAAGTCTTTACATCCACCAACTTCAGGTAAAGCGGTATTGAAAGATTGGTGAAGATTGGCAACCGGTCTTGAAGATCCATTCATTCCCGCCATTGGCAACGATCAGTGTTTGGCTTCATATTAATGATTGACATCAATCCATTTTTCTGTAACCGCTCAACGAAAGTCCTGCGGTGAATTTAGTTTGGCTTTCTGTAAAAATCAGATTTTTCAGGTTTAAGCGGTTGATTTCCTAAAATGATATCGGCCGACTTTTCTGCGATCATCATAATTGGAGCATACAGATTACCATTCGTTATATACGGTATTACACTTCCATCTACTATCCTTAAACCGTCAAGGCGATGCACCCGCAAGGTTAGCGGATCTACGACAGACATATTATCCGTACCCATGCGACTGGTGCAGGATGGATGCAGGGCAGTTTCTGAATCACGCCTGACCCAATCCAGTATTTGCTCATCGGTATCAACGCCAGGTCCGGGTGAAATTTCCCCGCCATCAAATTCATCCATCGCCGGCTGATTCAGGATTTTCCGGGCACAGCGGATCGCCTCCACCCACTCCCTCCGATCCTGATCTGTAGAAAGATAATTAAACCGGATGGCTGGTTTTTCCTTTGGATCCGATGACCTGATCAGAACAGATCCACGGGAATCGTTGCCCTTTTCTCCCGGTATGATCAAACAGGAAGAATCCAAAGTCATCATTATCACTATCTGAAGCGCCGGATTGGAGACAAAATAATGATTAACTTTATTTAATAAAATGGAGGTTTTTTTAATGTTAATTAATAAAAAATGAGCGGCAACAAAACTGGCGGCAGTAAAATAAAAGTAACCTGCTTTTCTATCTCTTTAGATGGATATGGAGCAGGCCCTTCGCAAAATAAAGAGAATCCTTTGGGTGTAAGAGGCATGGAAGTTCACACGTGGATGTTTTCGACAAAAGCATTCCGGAAAATGAGCCGTAAGAACGATGGAACGGAAGGAATCGATAATGACCTTATTGAAAAATCATTTGAAAATGTAGGCGCATGGATCATGGGACGAAATATGTTTGGGCCCATCCGCGGGAACTGGACAGACGATGAATGGAAAGGCTGGTGGGGTGAAGAGCCTCCTTATCATGTTCCTGTATTTGTGCTAACGCATCATGAGCGGACACCTGTTAAGATGAAGGGGAATACCGTCTTTCATTTTGTTACAGATGGAATCGGGCCGGCAATAGCCAGGGCTGAGGAAGCCGCCGCCGGAAAAGATATTCGAATTGGAGGCGGGGTATCAACTATTCGTCAATTTTTACAGGCAGGCTATATTGATGAAATCCACTATGCAATCTCACCGGTTTTCCTTGGTTCCGGTGAAAGCCTCTTTTCAGGAATTGATCTGTTTAAATTAGGATACCATAAAATACAAAGAATAATTGGAGAAGGGGCCACTCACTTTCTCTTGTCAAAAGAGCAGAGATGATTTGTGGAAATCATGACTTTGATTAATAAGTAAAAAATAAGACTATGGCAAAAAGCAAATTGGTACGCATGGACAATATGGGCATTGTGGTAGAATCCCTCGATGGGGGAAACACGACGTTGCTGGATTTTAATAAAGCCTATAACCCTTATTGCGCGTATGCAGCAGGATATAATTGCCCGATTCCGCCGGGGGAGAATGACCTGCCGGTAGCGATCTTAGCCGGCGAGAAAAATTACGGGAAAAAAGTTCACTGATGGCGTTCTAAAGGATTTTAATGATGCCGCAATATTTCCTGCATCAGTTCGAACAGCGGAATAGCCATAACCCCCTGAGCTAAAGGAAACCGGTCTTTTCCTGAATATACCACATATCGCTTTTGCGGTTGAATGTCTTCGCAAGCGATATAAAATCCTTTGGAAACAGCCAGAATGTTGTTCTTGTCAGCCAGGATTTGCCCAGACTTCTCCGGGCTCCACAGCAGGGCTCCAAAATGCGGCAAACGAAAAAATGGTCAGGGCGTATTATACCGCTTTTGAGAAAAAAGTTTGGAATTCGATGGAGCAAATTCTCGCTGACGGGTTTACTTTCTCCAGCCCGCTTGATGATCATATCAGTCTAAAGCTTTTTAAGGAAAGGTGCTGGCCAAACGCCTATAAGATCAAACGATTCGATGTGGATAAGCTTGTCGTAAATGGAGATGAGGCCTTTGTAATCTGTAATGGCTGGACGACAGACGGCAAATTATTCCGGAACAGCGATTATTTTAAGCTAAAAGATGGAAAAATCAGGGAATACGAGTGTTTTTTTGGGCCTGGGGTGAATTATCCAAAATCGGGGAAATAAAAAATCAGTAACAGGACTATGATGAAAATCGACCTGCTTTTGAGGAGCACGGCTTCGCCGGTTGAAACTCCCTGGCAAAAACCTGTTTCCAATACCCCATCACTGGATTTTTCAGTTCTATAAATTACCTTTTTTTCTTTCCTGCACGGCATAATCCGCGGCGCGCGCCGTCAGGGCCATATAAGTGAGTGAAGGATTCTGACAGGCGCCCGATGTCATACAGGCGCCATCTGTAACGAATACATTCGATGCTCCCCATACCTGGTTGTGAGCATTCAAAACTGATGATTTGGATTCGCGTCCCATGCGCGCCGTGCCCATTTCATGAATACCCAGTCCTGGCGCCTCTTTCGAATCCGTTTGTTGTATATTGATAAAACCGGCACGCTCCATCATTTCGGATGCACTGTTCAGGATATCTTTGAGCATCTCCGTTTCATTATTTCTAAAACTGCAGTCGATCTCCAGCAATGGCATACCCCAGCGGTCTTTCTGATCTCTGCTCAGGGCAACCTGGTTGCGAACATCCGGTAAACATTCCCCCATGCCAGTCATGGAGAAAGACCAGTTGCCCGGCTCGCTGAGCTGGTCCTTCAGATCCTTGCCGATACTTACATCTCCCTCATCATATCCCCGATCCCTGGAACTGCCGCAGGCGAATGCATAACCCCGAAGAAAATTCATTTCTTTTTTTCCATCCAGATTCCGGAAACGCGGGATATAAACACCTGTCGGTCTTCTGCCATAATAATATTGATCTTCAAAACCTTTATATTCACCCTTTACACGGCCCCGGTAATTATGATCCATTAAATATTTTCCCAGCGCACCACTATCATTGCCCATGCCCCCGGGAAAACGGGAAGAAGTGGAATTCAGGAGGATTAGCGTGGAGTTCAGTGTACCTGCATTGAGGAAAATAATCTTTGCAAAATATTCCGTGGCTTCCAGGCTGTTGGTGTCGATCACGCGAACGCCTTTAGCCTTTTGTTTTTTTTCGTCATAGATAATCGAATGCACAACCGAAAAAGGCCGCAGGGTTAAATTTCCCGTAGCGACGGCCGCAGGCAGGGTAGCGGAATTGCTGCTGAAATATCCGCCGAAAGGACAGCCGCGAAAACAGAGATCCCGGTACTGGCAGGGGCCGCGGCCGTGAATGGCCCTGGAAAGATTGGCCGTTCGCGAAATAATCATATTCCGGCCGGGAAAATTTTCTTCGATACTTTTTTTAAAATGCTTCTCCAGGATAGTCATTTCCATGGGTGGCAAAAATTCGCCATCGGGCACCTGTGGTAATCCGTCGCGGTTGCCACTGATGCCCGCAAATTTTTCCACATAACTATACCAGGGCGCGATGTCTTTATAGCGGATGGGCCAGTCTATGGCAGTGCCGTCATTTACATTGGCTTCAAAGTCCATTTCACTCCAGCGCTGCGTCCATCGCGCCCAGAGCAGGGATTTTCCGCCTACCTGATATCCCCGGATCCAGTCGAAGGGTTTGGTTTGTATGTACGGATGCTCTTTGTCTTTGACAAAAAAATGTTCGGTTCCTTCATTGAATGCATAACAACGGGAAACAATGGGATTCTCTTCCCTTGTTTTCAGGGAGAGTTCATCCCGGTATTTAAAGCCCCAGGGCGGCGTCATGGCGGTGGTGTAATCTTTGATATGCTCCACATTTCTTCCGCGCTCCAGCACCAGGGTTTTCAATCCATTTTCACATAATTCCTTAGCGGCCCAGCCGCCGGAAATGCCGGATCCGATAACGATCGCATCATATAAATGATCACTCATGTTAATCCCATTCAAAGGTTTTTCTGACATACAGAAGACTGTTTTTCCAGTCCTCCTTTAAAGGATGAACCGGTGGCTGATCGAATGCCAGTTCAATTGCGGCGCGTCCCTGGAATGACTGCTTACGCAGCGCCTCCGCGATCGCGTGAAAATCGGTGACGCCGCTGCCTACGGTTTCCGTCCATTTCTGATCACTGCCCTGATCCCTGATATGCATGTAAACCATCTGCCGCCCATAGGTTTGAATAAACCATACAGGGTCCACACCGGCGCGCACAAGCCAGTTCAGATCAGGACCTAGTTTGATATCAGGTATCCTGGCCAATGTACCTTTGAGATCATGGAGATTATTTTTTACTTCGTAGGTATGATTGTGAAGATTTAATACAAGGCCGTTCTGTTCGCAGCGTTTCATTAACTTTTTTAGCAAATCCGCCTGCGCATCCAGCTCTTCTTCCGTTTTTATATGACCCGCATCTCCCACAGAAACACCCAGCGTTTCGGCATTCAGCTGATGAAGCCTGCCAATAACCACTTCCGCATCTTCGTCAATCTCGCTATGTTTGTTTCTATCCCACATGGCTGCACCGTAAGAAGCACCGGTGATAGGTACACCGTATTTTTCCGACAAAGCACCCAGATGCGAAACGGCATCCTCATGCCGGAGATTTACTTCCATCAGCTCCATGCCGTTTAGTCCGGCGTATTGAAAGTCTGAAAAAGCTTCTTCAATCACCGGCGTACAATCCCAGGGCTGCCGAAACCGGCTGGCATAAACCCAGATATGTCCGCTGATTAACATTTTCTGCCGGCTACCTGAATTCCGGGAAGCGAACAGATGGAAAGGATTGGCGAAAACGAGACTGCCAGTAAGCAAGGCAGCGGATTCTATAAATCGTCGGCGATGGAGATTTTTCATATTCCTTTATTTATTTCGGCTTCCCATACGGTTTCTTTGAGCGCCGGATCGTTTTCTTTTTTCAAAAAATCTGCGCCGGAGAATGAGTCTGTCTTCCATTCCAGGATGGCTTCATCCGGCACTACTTCTACGGGTGTTTTCCAGGAACTGGTGGTTTCGTTATAGGCCAGGTTGGACTGTAAGGAATAACAGGAGATGATGGACCAGCGGGCATGTTGTGATAAATTCGCTTCTGAGCGGTGCAGGATATTGCTGTGAAAAAACAGGGCATCTCCGGGTTCCAGTGCGACATAGACCAGGTCCATTGTTTTCAGGGCATTATTGACCATCTCCATATCGGCGCCTACCTGCTCACCGGCAAATCCATGATTCACGCGGCCCATTTTGTGCGATCCTTGGATCACCTGAAGACAGCCATTGGCTTTGTTGGCTGGCGTGAGCGCGACCATCACACTGATGAGCTGATCCGGAAACATGAACTGATTTTTATACCAATACCCATAATCCTGATGCCATTCCCATGCGCCGCCAACCAGGGGTTCTTTCTGCATCAGCTTGGAATGAAAATGACAAACGGCAGAATGGTTGCCCAACAGTTGTTGTACCGAACGCACCATTTTTTCACTGCGGGTGAGGTAACCGAAAACATCGTTTCCCGGCGTAAACCAGAGCGATAGTTTGGTTTTTTTACCCGACTGGTCGTTCAGATCCAGGGCGTTTTTCTGCATGGCCTGATCCTGCAGGGCTGTGGATAATAATTTGTCGATTTCTTTCGGGCCGCAGAAATTCTTTACGATCAGGAAACCCTGATCATGATACCTGCGGACATCTTCCGGCAATAATCGTTCTGTTGACATGGCATTTGATTTATGAGAACAAAACTAACGAAACCGCGCTTTCCTCACTACCTGTCATCTGTTCAAAACCGGTACTTTTCTAACATGCCTTCGGAAAATGCGATTGAATGCCTTATTATTGCTTTATGAAACCGGTATTGGAATACCTGCCCGGAATGCGGGTGAATCTTTCGTATCCCGCGATTTCGAATATGCTTATTATCCCACGCCCTGGCATTTTCATCCTGAATACGAACTCGTGCTTGTCACCGAAAGTACGGGCAAACGATTTATCGGCGATTCGATCAGTGAATTCAAACCCGGAGATCTCGCCCTGATCGGTCCTTATTTGCCCCATCAATACCGCAACGATCCAAAATATTACGAAAAGAAATCAAAACTGAAAGCCCGTTCCATCGTCGTACATTTTAAGGAAGACAGTTTCGGGGAGAATTTTTTCAAACTACCGGAAACAGAAGGAATCCGTTTATTGCTGAGCCGGTCTATGAAAGGACTAAACGTTGTTGGCAAAACCCATCCGGTTATCCGCAAAAAACTCATCGAGCTGGTGAAGGCCCGGGCGCTTGACCGCTGGCTATTGCTGGTGGAGATTCTTCATATACTGTCCCTCAGCCAGGATCTGCGGTTTATATGCAACGAAGTGATCAGGGGGCAGAATCCAACGGAGACCACCCGCATGAACCGCATTATTGATTTTGTAATCAGCCATTTTCACCGGGAGATCAGCTTACCGGAAGCAGCGGCCATCGCCCATATGGCGGAAAATTCCTTTTCAAGATATTTTAGTCAGCGTACACGCAAGTCCTTTACCGGTTTTGTGAATGAAGTGCGGCTGAGTCATGCATCAAGATTGCTGGCAGAAACGAATCAAAGCATTACCGAAATTTCCATGAACTGTGGTTTCAATAATCTGTCGAATTTCAACCGTCAGTTCCGGAAATTATATAATAAAAATCCGATGACGGTAAGAAAACTGCATAATCACAATTAAAAATAAAGTCATGAGAAAACTAATTGCAGCAATCAATATGACACTGGATGGGTTTTGCGACCACACGGCAGTGAATGCAGATGATGAAATACATCAGCATTATAATGATCTGTTAAGTAATGCAGGCACCCTTTTATACGGAAGGATAACCTATCAGCTTATGGAAAGTTATTGGCCAACAATCGTAAAAAACCCTACCGGTAACAAGCCAACGGATGAATTTGCAGTATTAATAGACAATATTTCAAAGATCGTTTTTTCCCGCACGCTGAAAAATGTTGATTGGAAAAATACAAAATTGAAAAAGGAAGTAGTTAAAGAAGAAGTTTTAGAACTCAAGCAGCAAGCGGGTAAAAACATTTTAGCTGGCAGCCCAGGTTTAATAGTAGCCTTAATGAATCTTGACTTAATTGATGAATACCAGCTTGCCGTTCACCCAATTGTTTTGGGAAGGGGCTTACCATTATTTAAAAACGTCAGGGACAGAATTAATCTTAAACTCATAAAAACAAAAACATTTGGTAGTGGTGCAGTAACTCTTTACTATGAAAAGTGAACAGATAGTGTATCAGAATCGTTCATTTTTTTTTCTTCTAAAGTATTGGGAGCCAGAATCACGAATATTTTTGAGTTGCTGTCCAAAGATTTTTTAAAACTACTCTTATTGTCCATTTTTATTGCCTCACCAATTGCCTGGTGGGCGATGAACAAATGGTTACAGGATTTTGCCTATCGAATAAGTATCGGTTGGTGGATGTTTGTTGCAGTGGGTGCCATTTGTTTGCTGATAGCTCTTGTTACTATAAGTTTCCAGGCAATCAAAGCAGCAGTTGCCAACCCTGTAACCAGTCTGCGCTCGGAATGAGCTAAGCCTTTGCCTGCTATAACTTTTTTTAACCACCAAAGCATTAGCTTAGGTGGCAGCGAAGGGAACGGCTTTCTCTCATACATTTGCCTGATATATGTCTCCTAACGCAATCCTTGCTGAGCCTCCGGTCGCCGAACGGCCGAAAAAAATATTGTATATAGACCACCTTAAAGTAGTCGTCATCACCCTGGTGGTACTGCATCATACTTTTATTACCTATGGCGCCCCTGGTGATTGGTACTATTCCCAAAAAACAACCCTTGTCGGAGCAATCATTCCGATGACCCTGTTTGTAACCATTAACCAGGCTTTTTTTATGGGATTCTTTTTCTTTCTTTCTGCCTATTTCATACCCACTTCATATAAGAAAAAAGGTGCAGCCCGTTTTGTAAGCGACCGCCTGAAAAGGCTGGGCATCCCCCTTATTTTTTATTCTTTTATCTTTTCTCCCCTATTAAACTATCTCGTTTATTATTTCGGTAAGGGAAACCAGATCTCCTTCCTAAGCTACCTGCGAGCCTATGATGACTGGATAGATTTTGGTGTTCTTTGGTTTGTGGCAGCCTTACTGATATTCACTCTTGCCTACGTACTATGGCAAAAAATTTTCGAAATCAGGCGTGAACCGAAAACCTTCCCTGCACCATCTTTTGGTTTGATCCTCAAAATCGGTGTGACCATTGGTATCCTTAGTTTTTTGGTAAGAACAATATTTCCGGTAGGCTGGGTTCTAAAACCCCTGGGGTTCCAGCTTGCGTATTTTTCACAATATCTGGTTCTTTTTGTTTTGGGTACTTATGCCTCCGAAAGAAATTGGTTGAATCAAATTCCTTTGTCGAATGGCAAAAGATTTGCGCGATTTCCCCCCCGGTTGCTTCTTTTTCTTCCCTTCTTTTATTTTCTGGAAAAAACATTTCACCTGCCGGAGAATTCCTTCACGGGTGGATGGCACCCGCAGCAATTATTGTCTGCGGTCTGGGAACAGGTACTCGGCATCTCCATTATAGTAGCCCTGCTTTGTATCGGTAAAGAGAAATGGAATGGTCCGTCAAAACTACTGGCCAAATTATCCCGCTCTGCATTTGCCGTTTACATTTTTCATCCGCTGGTGGTCGTTAGTCTGGCACTTGCGTTTAAGAATTGGGCGGTAGATCCGGCAGTGAAACTGCTGGTGGTAGCCCCTTTGGCCGTATCTGGTAGCTTCCTGCTGGGTGCAGGGATTGTCCTGATTCCCGGGGTCAAAAAAATTATATAAACTGATTCGAATCACAATACTAAAATATCTTTGAATGAACAGCGGGCAGTCAATTTTTTCACATTAATGAACTTCAAAATTAAAATGAGATGAAAAATGTGATTAACTGGTTTGAAATTTATACTTCAGACTTTAGCAGGGCAAAAAGGTTTTACGCAGAGGTATTTAAATTTAACCTGAAAGATTTACCTATGAGCAGCGATAGACATGCTCAAATGGAGTATGCTATTTTCCCGGGGGATGAAAATGGAATTGGCGCAAACGGGGCATTGGTTAAGATTGATCAGGTCAAACCCGGTAACGGTGGCATCCTGGTATATTTTTCCTCTGAAGAAATTAATGACGAATTAGGCCGCGTGGAAGCCGCCGGTGGCAAAATAATCCGCCCGAAACTTAATATTGGTGAGTTTGGATTTATTGCTCTGATAGAGGATACGGAAGGAAATATGATTGGCTTGCATTCGATGAAGTAGCTGTACAAATTTTCAAGTTTAGAATTCAGGCCATTGCCCCCGCCTTTTCAACCAATTTTTTGGTGGCGGCAACACCTTCATAATCGCCCAGGTAGGGGCTGCCGGGCTTGTACATTTTAAACAGACCTCCCTCGTATTCAACGCTTACCCAACCCTTAAATCCTGAATCCTTAATTATTTTGAACATTCTGTAGAAATCCGTTTCGGTGTCGTTGCCTTTTGCATCGAACATATGGGATTTAGCATGAACGCCTTTGGCGAAGGGCATCAACTCCGCTATGCCCTTGTAGCGATCGTACTCCTCAAGGCATTTGGTTTTCATATAACCGGCTATATCGTTTGTTTCGGGCTTGGTGCGGTTGATACAAAAGTTCCCGAAATCGGCCAGGGTACCACAATGCGGAGTATTCACCTGTTTCATCACAGCTGCAAGCCAACCTGCATTGCAGGATATTCCGACATGGTTTTCTACGATTACATCGATGTTTTGCTTGCGGCCATATTCAATCAACCTGTCAAGACTATCTACCGCCGCTTTTGCAACAGCGTCCTTGTCGCCCTCGCCTTCCACGTTAACTCTTATCATCGGGCAGCCCAGTGTGGCGGCCGCATCCATCCATTTATAATGGTTTTCGACGGCTTTCAGTCTTACCGAATCGTTCAGGTCGCCCAGTACGCCCTCACCGTCAACCATAATGCGCAGATTATAGCTTCCATTATCGGCCGAACGTTTTTTCAGATCGTTAAGGTAATCGCTATCCTTTGCCTTATCAGCAAAAAACATCGAACAATAATCCAGACCGGTTATTCCCATTTCCTTCGATTTGGCCGCGAAATCGAGTGGGTCAAGTTTCTTTGTCCAAAACTGGCTGGCAAATGAAAACTGTGAAATTGCCAGTTTAAAGAACAGATCTTTTTTTTCTCCGGCATGCAGCAGTTTCGGAAAACTTGCCGCCAGGCTAACGCCTGCAGCGCCCAAGGCCGCGTTTTTAATGAATATTCGCCGGTTAAGTTTTGTCATACTGATGGTATTAATTAATTATACAGTAAAAGATACTAAATGTATCAATAACCTGCCCGCATATACGTTCAGGCCTTACGCGAAGGACTGGTTCGAGTTGAGAATGATATTTCATAGTATTTCCACATATCCATCCGTGCCATTCACCCGGATTCTCTGTCTGTCTTTGATCAGACTGGTAGCATTCTCCACTCCGACAACTGCAGGTAAGCCATATTCACGTGCGATAACTGCTCCATGGGTCATCAGTCCACCCACTTCGGTGACCAGTCCTTTTATGGATACAAACAATGGTGTCCAGCTGGGGTCAGTAAATGTGGTGACTAATATATCTCCATCTTCCAGATCTGCATCTTCCATTTTTAGGATGACACGTGCCCGCCCCTCTATAACTCCTGAAGAAACAGCCAGACCTGCAATAGCTCCGGCCGGGAGATTTTCTCGTTTGTACTTACCAGTAATGATTTCGCCATCAGAAGTGATAACACGTGGAGGAGTAAGTTTTTCATATAATTCGTACTCGTCTTTTCGTTTGCTGATGATCTCGTAATCGAGTTTATTCGTTCCTACAACTTCGCGAAGTTCTTCAAAACTTAGATAATATATATCCTCTTTTTCACAAATAACCTTGTTTTGTATGAGCCGTTCCGGCTTCTTTCAGTAAAGCCTGCTTATATACGAAATAGCGATTGATCATACCGTATTTTGGATATTCGCGATAACCGGCAAAATTCCTGACCAGGTCGATCATTCGTTTTGTTTCCCTGGCTTTTTGTTCACCATCCGGTAATTGACTCAACCGATCTAATAACTCCTGTTCTTTTTTCAAAGCTTCCTGCAGTCCCTGCTCAAATTTCCGTTTGCTTGCATTTGGCCCGAAGTTTTTGATGTGACTGAGCATCATGGGGACAAGTGTGGTTGGCTTTTCAGTCCAACGAGTCTTAGTAATATCGATTTCTCCGGCACATCGCATTCCGTATTTATTGAGATAAGCATAGATAGCGTCCTGAGTTTCCTTTCCTCCATCAAACTTAACCAGTTCATCCAAAAACTTATCATCTTTTACTTGTTGTAAATATTCAATTATTTCCGGGTAAGGACGAATCACATCTGCAACATCCAATAGCGCCAGGCCCATTTCCGAAGTAATATTGTTTGGCGCAGATTGAGAAAGCGTGTCTGCTGCATTTTTCTCACCTAACCATTCGTTCATTTTTTCATTGATCCATGACTGAAGCATTCATACCCGTCATAATCACAGCAAAACTTTGTGGGTCAGATAAGGTCTTCTTTAATTGCTGGATATCTTCCAGGATAAAATCAAACAGATCCGGTCCTGATTTCGTTTGGATGTTTTGTTTTAACGCTTCTATCGATGTTTGACTACTTCTGATCAAATCAGAAACGATTGCCGGATCGTATTCGTTTAATGTTTGATAATTCGGAAGCGATGCAGCTTGATTGCTTTTACCGGGACCTGATTGCGTTTTATCATCCGGTAACAATTTTATAAAATCTCCGCGCTCTATGATGTTTGTAAGTGCGTCTTTTATGAGCGGGTCGGATTTTCCCAGGACATCTATTATTGTTTTTCTGCTGACGGGCGAAGCCAGCATATTTGTAATATCAACAAACAACCTTCCACCGGCAGTACGCATGGATGCCGGGGTTGTTAATAAGCCAAAAAGACAATCCCAATGGTTTCATGGGATCGGTCATCATTTGTTGATGGCCGACAGATATATACACGTGATTTTCCTGGTCACTCGGTTCTATCGGCCGCCCAAGGCTTTCCTTCGGCGCAGCAGGGATCGGGAATAAAGTAGTTATCGGGCGGCTCTGGACAATATAAAATGTATCATCCACCAAACACCATTCGATATCCTGTGGGCGGCCGAAATGTTCTTCGATCTTTCTGCCGATGCGCTCAAGCTCTAAGATCTGCTCATCTCGTCAGCACTTGACTGGTCTGCCTCTCCGGCTCAATCTCCTGTTCTTTCGTACCACCCTCTTTTAAAGCATAAATAGCCAGTTTCTTGGTGGATATCTTCTTATCGATAATCCTGCCGTTACACACTTTATAAATATCAGGATTCACCAGGCCGGAGACCATGGCCTCACCAAGACCGAAGCTGGCATCAATGGATAACACTTTCCTATTGGAAGTGAGGGGATCGGCAGTAAATAAAATTCCTGCTGCCATGCGGGAAGACCATTTTCTGAACAACCACGGCCAGGTGGACTTTACGGTGGTCAAAGCCGTTTTGAAGCCGGTAAATGACTGCCCTCTCGGTAAACAGCGATGCCCAGCATTTGCTGATATGATTTAGGATTGATCCTTTCCGATAATATTCAAATATGTATCCTGCTGTCCCGCAAAGGATGCCGTCGGCAGATCTTCCGCCGTAGCACTGGACCGCACTGCAAAAGCATCTTTTTCACCAAAGTTTTTGAGAGAATCCGCAATCTGTTCTGCTATATCCTGAGAAATAGGAATTCTTTCGATGGCCATCCGGATTTTTTTGCTGATTTCGCTGATCTTTTCCCTCTCTTCTATTTTAAGATGCGTTAATTCATCCAGCAAGCTGTTAAGCTGCCGATTATTTTCAGTTATTTTTTTATACGCTTCGGTGCTAACGCAAAAACCAGCCGGCACTTTTATTCCCCTGATTCCGGACAGCTCACCAAGATTAGCGCCCTTGCCTCCTACTATCATCAACTTTGATCTGTCGATCTCCTGAAATGAAATTACATATGAGTTCATATTTTTTTCCTTTTATAGTTACAAAAATTCGCGAATAATTGCGAAGCATTCATGAGCTCCATTGAAATTATAAACATGAAGCGAATAACTTACAAAGACTATTCCTCTTTTCCTGGTATCTGGATTTAGTTTGGCAAGTATACCCAATTACTCGCAGGGCGGAATAATAAATATAAGGTCTGGCCCCTATGAAACTGCATCTTTTTATTAATTTTAAGTAATCCTTATTGCATGCCTGCTTTTCTCAACATCAAAACATAAAAAATGGCAAACCTGACAAACATTTTTCCCTGTTTTATTGTTACAGATTTAAAGACTTCAGTTTCATTCTATGTAGATAAACTTGGATTTGAAGTCCGGCATATTGGTCCGGATGACGATCCATATTGGGCAATTGTTGGTCGCGATCATATTTCTATTATGATTAAGGGAGTTGCTGTTGATGTAAAACCAATACCCAATTATACACGTCATAAATGGGCCCCCCGCTGGGATGCATACATTTTTACTGCGGAACCGGAAAGGTTGTTTGAAGAATATCGTTCCCGTGGTTTATCCTTCCGACAACCCCTTCAGGATAACAGTGATGATTTACGTGGATTTGAAGTTTCGGATGCCGATGGCTATGTTTTGTTTTTTGGACGGCCTAAAGAGTAGTAACCGGCCTTACAATAAAACCACTTCAATAAGTGGTTCATCGCTTATATGAAAAGGCCCCGGTTTTTACCACGGCTTATCCTTTTTATTAGAACTGTGTTCCGCTTCCTCTCTAATCTTACGGATCTTTTCCAGCTCAATTACGTCTACCTGGTCCTTGGGACGATTTATGGTTTTTTTGTTGGCGATAAGATGATTAATATGCAAAAAAGGAACTTTTATGCCATCCAGATCGGCTGTGGATGCCATCATCAGGCATTCATCAAAACCAAGATGTTCGAGACCTTTCATTTCTGTCATTATATCCAATTCAATGCCGCCTCCGATCTTAAAGTCCGTCCATCCTGGCACGAACTGCATCGTTTCCAGATTAGGAAGATCTCCATAACCGAATTTTAAAAATGCATTTCTCAGGTGCTTTCTGTTCTCCACGGTGTCCTCCAACCACATATCAAGATCATCTGTACTCCTGTTAAAACCATGAAAGCGGGTAGCAAACCCACCAACCATAATGTATCGAACATGGTGCTCATTCAGAATTTTCCAGAATTTAATCAGTTCTTCTTCTAGAACATCCATAGCTATTAATTGTGGGTAATTACTGCCTTTTTATATAATACTTCCTTTCGCAACATTTCTGTGAAGAGCCTGAGCTTTTCCATATCTGAACGCAGCATGTTCTTCCTGAGCCTCTCAGTTGCTCCATCGTTCGGCAGCGCGGCATGTGTGGCCTTTTTGTTTGTCGTTTTTTTCTGGGCCATAATTTCGAGGCTTGGGCTACTTATGCAATTTATAAAAATTCCAGCTCTTAACTACTATCCGACCCCATTTCCTCTGCATTCCTTTACATATATTTACAACGGCCACAAACTCCGAGTCCGCAATCCTCTCCTAGCACTGGAGTTTTTGAAATATTGACCAGCTCCAATGAGGCATCTTTTGAGAATTTCCTGGAGTCCGTCGGCTCCTCCGAACTCACCCCCATTCAATAGAATTGCAATTACCAAAATTTTTATAAAAAAAGTTTGGTAACTCAAAAGTTACATATATATTTGAGTAACTTTTAAATTACATATTATGCAAAAGGAAATTAAACAGGTCTGGCACTTCAGTCAATCACCACAAGAGGTTTGGGAGTATCTTACTAAACCCGAACTGATGGAACAATGGCTGGCAAAAACAGACTTTCAGTTAATTGTAGGCAGTAAATTCCGCTTCACCGACAAGTCAGGAAAAATGGTTTATTGCGAAGTGTTGGAAATAAAGCCATTTACTAAGCTTTCTTATTTATGGCGCTTTTCTTCAGCGAATGATAACAATCTTTTTGATTCAAAAGTGGTATGGACACTCATACCGGAGGGTGACGGTACGGAATTGCAATTAGTACATAATGGTTTCACTGCATTGGAAGATTATACTGCATACAACAACGGTTGGACAAGATTAGAAACCAGACTTACTGAACTCTTAAACACAACCAGGAAATGACAGCACAAACACTTGATGTTTTCCAGGTAATTGCAGACCCAAGCCGCAGACAAATGCTTGTGATGCTTTCAAAAGACAGCATGAATATAAATACACTGGCAGAAAACTTTGACATGAGCCGGCCTGCTGTTTCCAAGCATATTAAAATTCTTTACATCGCAGGTTTCATTTCCATCAAAGACATAGGCAGAGAACGGCACTGTGTTTTGAAACAGGATGGCTTTAAGGAGTTGCAGCACTTCATCAACTACTTTGATAAATTCTGGTCAACCAAACTCAAAAAATTGCAAATACTTTTAAATAACAAATCAAAAAAGGATGATTAACAGGTTGGATAAAGCTACTCTCAGGGAACAAATCTCATGTAAACATTGTCCTGAGTACGCTCTTTACATTAACCGATGTGGAGGCATCTATCCTTCCAAGCTTTTTCGTCAGTCTTGATTTATCAACTGCGCGAATCTGGTCCAGCGTGATTTCTCCGGCCTGGCCATCAAAACGACTTGCGACCCTGGAAGGATAATTTTTAATGGAATGCATTAGCGGAGCTATGATGACCGTTTTGAGATGTTTGTTCATCTCATCCGGAGAAATAATAACCCCGGGTCTTTTTTTGTTTATCTCTGAACCCCGGGTTGGATTCAGGTCTATCAGGTACACATCAAACTGTTTCATACTACCATTCTTTGGAGTCAAATCTGTTGTTCATTCCTTCAAAAAGATCATCATCCGGCAAGGTTCCTTCCTTTTTCGCTGCCTTAAACTGCTTATCCCAGGTGGAAAGATCCGTATTAACTCCTGCTTGCTTTACCTGGATAATGGTAATCACGCCCTTATTTGCCTGTATGATGATATCCCATTCGGGATTTAAGCCTGCAGATGCCATCACCTCGTTATTCAAAATAACCCCTCTTGAGTTACCGATCGGACGAATCCGGGAGGTACAGGAAATTTCCGGCTCCCGAGCCGTTCGTGGTTTGGATACTGTACTATACCTTCCCGGGGCTACCGGCTTACCGGTAAACCCCGTTTTCTTGGGAGAACCAGCTTGCGGGCTCCTTTTTGACTTGGATTTCCGTGCAGGGCGTTTCCGATCTGGCAATGTCATAACAAGTGCTTTGTCCTAAAGTTATAACAAATGTTATAACAATACAAAGCAGGAAGACACAAAGCCAGGGAAAATCATCGACCTGCTTTTTTGAAGATTTGAAAAAATTGACAAAATGTTTACTTTATAATTCAGTTTACAAGTATATTTATCTGGGGATATAAGCCCTTCTACCGCTCACTCTAATTCGAAAAATTTAATAACCATAATAAAAACGATAACCATGGCACAAGTATCCATTTATTTAAACTTTATGGGCAATACCGAAGAAGCATTTACTCACTACAAAAAAGTTTTCAGAACAGAATTTTCCACCCCACCCATGCGGTTTAAAGACATGCCACCTAGTAAAGGGGCGCCTCCGCTACCGGAAGCTGACAAAAACAAGATAACCCATGTTGCATTACCTATACTTGGCGGCGTACAAATAATGGGAACCGATATGCTGGAAAGCATGGGGCAAAAACTTATAGAAGGAAATAATTTTACGATCAATTTGAGTCCCGACAGCAAAGAAGAAGCTGACAGATTGTACAAAGAGCTATCGGAAGGTGGAACGGATGGAGTTGCACCACATAATGAATTCTGGGGATACTGGGGCACTTGCAAAGACCGCTTTGGCATCCGCTGGATGTTCAATATCATTAAACAGCCATAGGCGTAGAGGATGACTGAAATACTATTTGCGCGGTATTGAAAAAAAAAGCAACTTTGTTGCAACAAACGTCTCCGCTAAACTCTCTATATACACTGCCGGGCAGACAAAACAGGGCCTACTTGCTTATTGTCTTCCGTAATTCCTTTATTTTGCTTTAAACGACCACCTATTCTCTAACCATGAGGTTTATCATTTTACTCTGGACGTTTTTGATCTTTTTTGGTCTGAGCGCCTCCGCCCAAAACGGGTATTCCGTAAAGGGAACGATAGCCGACAGTGTCGAAAAGGTAAAGCTCGCCACCTCGGCCGTTACCATATTGAAGGCGAGGGACTCGATACTGGTAAAATTCGGTTACGCGAAAGCCGACGGGAGTTTTATTCTGGATGGCCTGCCAGGTGGCAAATACATCCTGCTTATATCTTACCCGGATTATGCCGACTATGTTGAGCAGTTCAGCCTCGACTCAGCTAATACCTTTCACGATTTTGGCAATATCAGCATGTCGCCTAAAGCGCGCCTGCTGCAGGAAGTAATTGTTAAAGGCACTTTGCAAATGACCATTAAAGGCGACACCACCGAGTTTAACGCCAAAGCTTTCGTGATCCAGCCTAATGCCAAGGTGGAGGATTTACTGAAACAGCTCCCTGGCATAACCGTGGACAAGGATGGAAAAATTACTGCCGAGGGCCAGACGGTGACCAAGGTTTTAGTTGACGGTGAAGAGTTTTTTGGCGACGACCCCACGCTTGTTACCCGGAACATAAGGGCCGATATGGTGGATAAAATTCAGCTATATGACAAGAAAAGCGACCAGGCGGCTTTTACCGGCGTGGATGATGGCAAGACGGAAAAAACCATTAACGTAAAGTTGAGGGCAGACAGGAACAAGGGCATTTTCGGCAAGATGCAGGCCGGCGATGGCCCTGGGGTCCCTGGGGGTATCTACCAGGGGGAAGCATTATTCAACGTCTTTCGAAACAAGAGCAAATTTTCTGTCTTCGGAACCATCGGCAATAACGGGAAGGTGGGCATAGGCTGGGAGGACGACCAGAAATATGGTACCGGCGACCAACTGAATGTTACAGACAATGGCATCTCCATCAATACCGCAAGTTCAGACGACCTGGACGTTTTCGGCGGTATTTACAGTGGTCAGGGTTTTCCGCTTGCCCAGACCGCCGGTGTACATTATGACGGCAAGTGGGATGACGACAAACAATCCACGAACGCCAACTACAAGCTTGGGTATATAGCAATCAACGGTTCAAACGGTCTTCTTACGCAGAACAACATCCCTGGTTTTATTTTGAAAAGCAATTCCAACAAAGACTATAACAATTCTATGTTCAGGCAGAAGCTGAGCGAGGTTTACCAGGTAAAGCTGGATTCCAGCTCAAACCTGAAGATCTCCGTTGACGGTACCCTGAAACACATCATCACCCAAAGTAGCTATGCAGCGACTGACTCACTGAATGATGTGTTGGTAAACAACAGCACGCGCCAATTGAACAACACGGTGGATCAGCGGGCATTTAACGGAAACGCTTTTTATACAAAGAAATTTCGCAAACCTGGCCGCACGCTATCGGCCCTGCTTAGTGAGTCCTACAGTCAGAGCCAGGCCAACGGGTATTTAAAATCTTTTGTGAATTTTTATAATGCGCAGGGGACCGTCGATAGCACACAGGACATCAACGAAGCCAAAACCAATAATTTGCAAAGCAACATTCTAAACGCCAATATCACCTATTCCGAACCGTTTACAAAATCTCTGGCGCTGTTGCTGAACTATGGTATCGGCGTAAATACTGCCGGCGCCGACAGAAGTACTTTCAATCCTTCATCTCCGGGAAACTACAAATTGCTGGTAGACAGCCTGAGCAGCAATTATGATTTCAGGCAGGTTTTAAATCATGCCGGTGCAATCTTTAATTATAAAAAGGGCAAAATAATCTTCAATTTTGGTACGCGAGTAACCAATGACCGGTTTCACCAGAGGGATGAGTCTACCGACAGCGCAAGTGTCCGCACATTTGTTGAATGGGCGCCCCAGGCTCTTTTTGAGTACCGGTTTTCGCAACTGAAATCGTTTAGTATTGGTTATAATGGCACGACAACCCAACCGACGCTGGAGCAATTGCAGCCTGTTGCCACGAACAACGACCCGCTGAACATCATCCTTGGCAACCCAACGCTGATACCCTCCTTTACCAATACTCTAAACGTGAATTACCGCACCTATGAAGTACTTACCAGCCAGTTTTTCGGTCTCTACGGTAGTTATTCGTTTATTACCAATCCCATCGTTAACCATATAAATTACAACCAGGCGGGCCAGAGCGTAAGCCAGTATTTTAACCTGCGGGATAAAACAGCAACTAATTTTAACGGCGGAATAAACTTCAGTCGCAAATTCAAAAGCCTTGGCGGTATCGATGGGGGTGTCGGATTTGACATTAACGGGAATACCGCTTACAACTACGCAAACGATTCGCTTAACATGTCGAAAAACTATGTGCTCAACCCTTCGCTCAGGATTTCGATGTATAAAGAGAAAAAAATCGAACTGGGCTTTTCAGGTGGCCCAACCTATAGCATTAGCCAGACTTCTTTACAACCCGATATCAACAATAACGGCTGGGGAGCCAAAGCCAATTTGGATGGCACGATTTACCTGCCCGCAGGCTTCCAGTTTGGCTCATACAGTTCTTACCAATATAATGCGGCAACAGCCTCATTTCACAGCGATTTCAGTCAGGTTCTGCTAAACTTGTTTATCATCAAAACCTTCCTGAAAAAGAAAAATCTGATGGTAGAGCTTTGGGGCAACGACCTGCTCAACCAAAATTCAGGCTTTACACGTAACGCCCAGGCCAACCTGATTACCCAAAGCACTTACAATACATTAAAACGGTATTTTATGCTTACTATCAATTACGATTTTACCAAAATGACCGCCGGGATCCCCAAACAGTAGCGCCATGAAAAAGAAAATTATATTATTTGGTCTTTTGTTGGGTCTCTCCGCAGGACTTCAGGCGCAGTATGCTCATTTTACCACCTCGGGTACGATCGAATTTGAAAAGCGCGCCAATGCATATGCCCTGATACAGAAAATCATTAATAAGGATAACGAAGCGTGGCTGCAGCCACAGTTCGATTTTTATAAGAAGAATAGTCCGCAGTTCAGAACACTTACCGCAAAGCTGGAATTTGGAAATGATAAAACGCTGTATACACCCAATGGAGCTGATTTGCCTCAAAATCCGCCGATTATCGGCATCAGCCCGATGCTAAATCAGTTCAATACCATTTTTACCGACATTGCAGCTAAACGCACCGTAGATCAGAAAAAGGTATTTGGTCAAACCTACCTGGTCAAAGACAGCGTACCTAAAATCAAGTGGAAGATTACCGATGAGACCCGCGACATCGCAGGCTATACCTGCCGAAGGGCAAACGGCATTTATCTTGACTCTATTTATGTAGTTGCTTTTTACAGTACGCGCATACCTGTAGCGGGCGGTCCTGAATCTTTCAGCGGCCTGCCAGGTATGATCCTCGGAGTGGCCCTGCCACATGAAAACCTGACCTGGTTTGCAACAAAAGTTACGGAAGGCTCCACTCTGCAAGATGCCATCGTTCCGCCCAAAAAAGGCAAACTGACCAATGAAAAAGAACTTTGGAAAACCCTCCAGGATGCAGTGCAAAGCTGGGGACCGATTGGTGTGTCTTACTTGAAAGGATTTATGCTGTGATTTCAAGTAGCCGCTTGCTGCTATTATGATTAGCTTGGATTATGCCTTTCAATGATGGGTTAAGGTAAGTCCCCATTCAATTTCTATTTTCCTTCCAATCACCCTTCGGCAAAAGACTATTATTTTGTAAATGAATCAATGTATGGGCGTGATCGTAATCTTGATTTCCCCAGCCGCCTTTGTGCCCTCCAGCGGATCGATTGTCTGAAATTCGTCCTTCATTTCGAAACTCATTGTCATAGGCACTCCGACCTGGGAATAAGGTTGGACCGTACTCGTGTACCCCTGGGAATTGGTTGTCTTCCAACCAGGCCCCAGTGTACCCGGTTCGGTAAATGTAAGTGCAACGACCCGGTAGCCGGCGGAATCAGGAGGCGTAACAACCCCTTGCCCGCCGGTGATATTGATTAGTCCCACATTATCTGATACCCATTCAGCCTTGGATCCGCCGCCATTGCCCGAAGAAGGCGTAACCGTAGGAGCCTGGTTTTGGATGCCGTCTTGAGGAATCGATACCTGGCCGCTTTTTACATCAACCCGGAATGTGCATTCGTCGTGGTATTTGTCATCATACACGTCACTGGTGCCGGTGAGATCCACGGTGACAGTGACTGAAAAGGAAATGTTCGCAGGGTGAAGGTTGAGTGCAATGCGGTACACCGGTATCGAGCGTTGGACGGACTCATGCGCTTTGCTCTTGCGGTGAGGAACGTACACATATCCACCCTTTCCGTACGCAACAGAGACTGTGATCTTTTTGTCCTTATCGATCTTAGAAGGCGCGGTGTAGACAGCCTGGCTGCCGTTTGGCGCAACGGTGCCGTTGCTGATGCCTCCATCAACAGACCAATTGCTGACGAGGTTGCCCTGCACAGGTGTGGAAACAGGTAGGGTGGACAGCGCATCATCGTCTCCACCAGCAGGCTCCTGCAATTGTCCGTCCCGCACACTCTGCACCAATCGCAACGTGCCTATTTCGCTGGGATAATAGTCGAGCTTATGTCCGTTCGCCTGGATAGTCACATCGGGGTCTGCATCCAGGACGATACCGGGCAGCATCGACCGTATGGAAAAATGGTTGAGGTCGAAGCTTACTGTTTTAGCGATCGTATCCACATCGCGGTAAACGTCCGCATCCCATTGCTGAAGGCTGTCCTGTACTGCCTCGAATAAAAGGTATGGGTCAGACCCGTTAATGTCCGAGTCGCCATAGTGAAAGGTGAAAGTTGCCGGGATGGCGAACTTTGTCCCGTTTGGCTGGAGGTCATAAGCGACCCCCAGACCGCCCGGGCAGGTGTTAGTCACTGGTTGTATCGTGATATTCGTATTCCCAGAGAGTGCGCCTGCCGGAATCGCGAGTTCTATCCTTCCGTCGGCACTGATCAGGGATCCGCCCGAAGACCCAATGGTCTTCGATACCGGGGTGCCAGTAGCTGTGCCAATACCAGACACGGCGGCTGGGATGCTGTCGTTGAGGGTCTGAAGAATATTGTTTATGTTGCTCAATGGGTTTAGCTTTTTGCAACCGGCTGCGAGCAGGAGCAGCAGAGCGATAGCGATGTATTTCATGTTTTGCATTTTTTCTTCCCAACAAAAATGCGTACAAAAACAGGTGGAGTCAATCGCAAAAAAGGGGGATGCCTATCGCTGGCCGTAGGCCTTGTTGAGTGCTTCGACGCGGCTTTGCACTTGTAATTTCTCGTAAATGTGACGAACATGGCTGCGTACCGTTTCCATGCTGATCGCCATATCGAAGGCAATTTCCTTGTATCTGAGCCCGCGGCTCAGCGCCTTCAATACTTCCAGTTCCCTGGGAGTAAGTTCGTCTGTGGTCGGCTTTTCCTGGAAGCTGGAGATCACCTTCCGGGCAATCTGGCCACTCATTGGGCTTCCGCCACAATACACTTCTGTGATCGCTTCCAACAGTTTTACCGGTGCGGTTTTTTTTAGGAGATAACCGCTGGCGCCGGCTTTCAATGATTCGAATAGGTTATTATCGTCTTCGTAGACCGTGCTCATTAAAATCTGGGTCTCGGGGCAAAGATTTTTCAGCCGGCGCACGGCCTCAATGCCATTCATAACGGGCAGGTGTATGTCCATCAGCACGACATCCGGTGGATTCAGTGGAATGGCAACTAACGCTTCTTCCGCAGCCGGGTAAATCTGGGTACAGGAAAATCCATCGCTGCTGTCGATCAGCAATCGCAGTCCTTCCCGGATCTCCCGGATATCCTCTACAATGGCGACGGTAATCATGTTCTGGCAAAATTAACCATTCCTCCCACCGGTGTGTATCCCCAAAAGATGTTATACAGGAATCGTCAGGCGAACCAGGGTTCCCTTTCCCGGCGCCGATTCCAGCAAATACGTTCCGCCGATTTGTTGCATGCGGTTTTTCATATTCTGAAGGCCATTGCCAAAGCGCCTCACCTGCCCGGGATCAAAACCTATTCCGTCGTCGCGCAAACTGATAACAATTTCCCCGGGATCTTGGCCAATGCTGATCTGCACATTTCGACAGCGCGCGTGTTTGGCAATATTATTCAGTGTCTCCTTGACGATGAGAAAAACATTTCTTCGCTGTACTTCAGTTAGCCCCACCTCTCCGATTTCAGCAGGATAGTCGAAAGCAACATCGTTCTCCAGGGGCTCGAAAAACCGAAGCGCGTATTCCCTGATATAGGCGCTCAGACTTTCGAGAGAATCGTCCCGTGGATTGAGAACCCAGATGATGTCCTGCAGATTGTCCACCAACTCTCTCGACGAAGTCGAGATATGTTCCAGCGGGATCCGTGCTTTGTCCGGCTCCAGCAGCTGAGTTTTTGCCACCTCGCTCAGGATCGATATCTTGGTCAGCCCGCTACCCAGGTCGTCGTGCATATCCCGCGCGATGCGGTTTCTTTCCTCACCCACAGCTTCCTTCCGCTTCTCTCTTTCTTCAGCCGTTTGCAGTATCGCCAGTTGTCTTTCATCTGAAATCTTTTTCAGACGATAGCCCATGGCGGCGGAGAAAAAAATGATATCACCCACGTTCCCGATATACAACCACGCCACCGGGCCAAGGCCGGTCGGGTCATATCCTGTGGTGTTGGTCACAAAACTTATCAGGCCACAGATAAAAAAATACAGACAACCCAGCAATACCAATCCCTGGAACCTCGACTTGGGCATTGTGATAAACCGCCACAAGATGGCCAGGGACATAGCGAAAATAAATAACCGTATCAAAGCCCTCACCAGCCCAGGGGGCGGGATTCCCCGGATATTCAGGATCAGCATGGTGAGGATGTATATTGCCAGGACGATGCTCAGGACGACCCATACCTTATAGAAGAAAGACCGCCTGTCCCGCGGTAGCGCCAGGGCCTGCACGCCGAAATTGATATAGGCCCCAAAGCTCAGAACCTGTATCGCCTCGTTGAAATAAGTGTAAAGCCTATCCGTTTCGGGCGCGTGCACCAGCAGCACCGAGGCCTCGGCGTGGCTGTGCACGAAGATGAACAGCGCCATGCAGAGGAGATAGGCTACATAGTCCAGCAAAATCCTGTCCCTAAAGTAAAGGAACAAGACCGCGTGATATGCGGCTGCCAGCAGGCAGGCGCCCAGGCAGATGCAGCCTGCGGCGAGAAGTCCGAGCGGTTGCAGGTCCATTGATAATAGGTTCATGCGCGGGGCCCTGCGCCTGGCCAACGCAGTCTCAATTTACAATTAACTACAAATACAGTATTCGTGAAGAAAATCCACCTGAAAATGCTTCCTGATTAACATTTGATAAAAGAGTACACTTCCTGTATCAAAAACGAACAGGACTGTAGTGCAAAAGAACAATACAGCATTGTAAATCAGCAGCATAATGCCACGGCATGGAATTAGGTGCAGCCTGAATGGCTTGAATTTCAGAAAAACAAATAAATAACTAGGCTCAAAAATTATTTCAAAACAGCATTACGTAATCTTTTGAAAAATAAAGGTTTTTCATTCATCAACATCGTTGACTTGTCAATTGGACTGACGGCCAGCTTTCTCATTTTTCTATATGTAAAATTCGAATCAAGCTATGATGATTTCAATTCAAAGGCAAACAGGATCTACAGGTTGGTGGCAGACGTTAAGACTCCATCTAATATAATGCACCTGAGCGCTACTTCCGCACCTATGGCCATTAACATTAGAAAGAATTTCCCTGAAGTTGAATCTGCAGTGCGGATTCGATACGGAAGCTTTCTGGTGAGAAAAGGTGAAGTAAAATTTCAGGAGCAGAATTCAATTATGGCAGACTCCACGCTATTCAACATATTTGATTTTCCACTGCTGTATGGTAATAAAAAAACTGCATTGACAGAACCGATGAGTATAGTACTCTCTGAAACAGCATCGAGGAAATATTTTGGAAATAAAAACCCCGTAGGGCAAACGGTTCTGCTTACCGATGCCAATATAAATTCAGTTATTACCGGGGTGATGAAAGACATACCGGAAAATTCACAAATAAAAGCGGATATGATTGTCTCCATGTCTTCCCAGGAGCAGCTATCCCATCAGTCATCCGATAGCCTGGATAGCCATTGGACAAGGTTGAACCTGACTACCTATTTACTTCTAAAGCCTGAAGTAAATCCTAAAACAATTCAGACAAAATTCCCTGAATTTATTAACAAATATACAAGCGGGCAACTCAGAAATACGCAAACGAGCTATTCCCTTTTTTTAGAACCATTAAGAAATGTATACCTGCATTCAACCAGAGACGGGAATACTGCCGGCAATATTAATAATGTTTATATTTTCTCCATTGTTGCTATATTCATTTTATTCATTGCCTGTATAAACTTTGTCAATCTCACAACCGCCCGTGCGGCTGAACGGGCAAAAGAAGTGGGTGTTCGTAAAATATCAGGAGCAGGAAAATTTCAGTTGGTATGGCAGTTTATAGGTGAATCTCTTATGCTTTGCCTCATTGCACTTGTAATAACTGCTATTCTTTCATCATTTTTAATACCCAGGTTTAACCAGCTTGCCGGTAAAACAGTAAGTACAGAATTTTTTGCGGACTTTAATAATGTTTTATTGTTGCTGTTAACCTCAGTTTGTATTGGATTTATCGCCGGAATCTATCCTGCCCTTGTATTATCATCATACAAACCAATCACTGTTTTAAAAGGGCGCTTCATAACAGGAACCAGAGGCATCGTCTTAAGAAAGGGTTTAGTAATTGCTCAATTCACGATTTCTATTGCCCTGATTATTTCTACAATTATCGTGTATAAACAGCTACAGTTTATGCGTGATCAGGATCTTGGTTTTAATAAGGACCAGATGGTGATAATTAATACAAATGGAGATAAAAACAGAGTTGCCTTTAAAGAATCACTGCTATCCATTCCGGGTGTATTGGGGACTTCATTTTCCAACTCGATTCCGGGAAATAATAATCCGGTAGCAAATTCTAAAGTTGAAAACAGCACCGGCGATATGCAACAGGCAAGCCTTGATATTTATTTTGTTGATTTAGATTTCATGAATCAATATGAAATGAAAATAGTGGCCGGGCGTGGATTTTCTAAACAGCTTGCCACGGATAGCACGGATGCAATGGTAATAAATGAAAGTGCCGCAAAGCTTTTGGGCTATAAATCCCCACAACAGGCCATTGGGAAAAAGTTTGACCAATGGGGCACCCTGGGGGAGATCATTGGCGTTGTTAAAGATTTCCATTACCTGGGCTTGCAAAAGGAGATCCCTCCATTAAGTATACGCATTGAGTCACGTGATCCAATGCTTTCCATAAAACTGTCTTCTCATCATATGCCTTCAACTATTAAAGCGATTGAATCAAAATGGAATCAAATAATACCCAACAGGCCTTTTGATTATTCTTTTCTTGATGAGGATTTTAATAAACAATACAGTGCCGAAGACAGGTTTGGAAGTTTGTTTTTGGATTTTGCCGTACTCGCTATTTTTATTGCATGCCTTGGCTTATTAGGCCTGACCTCCTACAGCACTATACAACGCACCAAAGAAATTGGCGTGCGCAAAGTAATTGGTGCAAGTATCTCAAACATAGTAACCTTACTATCCGCCGGCTTTATGAAGCTGGTGATGGTAGCACTTGTTATTGCATCGCCACTTGCCTGGTGGGCCATTAATAAATGGCTGGAAGGTTTTGCATACCGCACGGATGTTTCCTGGTGGGTTTTTTTAACTGCAGGCCTGATGGCTATTTTCATTGCATTGATTACGGTGAGCTTTCAATCCATAAGAGCAGCAATAGCGAACCCGGTGAAGAGTTTAAGGGCAGAATAACCGGCACGCCCCCCGGTTTTATTTAAGGCCCCAGGGTGGTCAAACGCGCTTAGAAATCAAAGCATTAAAGTGGGTCGACATCCCGGAACGGCAGTCCGCCAATGATCGTCCGGAATGCATATAATAAAAAAATTCAGGAAAAATTTGTGTAGTTGAATGACTTCATGTATATTTGTAGTTAAATGACTACACTATGCAATTGAGAAGAGATGTTTTTCAAGCCATAGCAGACCCGACAAGAAGGGCAATACTTCTGCTGGTCGTCTCGCAATCCATGTCGGCCGGTGCAATAGCCTCAAACTTTGACACTGCCAGACCGACCGTTTCAAAACACCTGCAAATACTTACTGAGTGCGAATTGCTTAAGCAAAAACAAATCGGGAGAGAAATTTACTATCATATCAATGCAAAACAAATGAAAGAAGTAGCCGACTTTATTGAGCCATTCCGCAAAATCTGGGATGACCGGTTCAACAAGATAGAAGCCATAATGAAAAAATATAAAAACAAATAATATGGAACGGAAAGCAAAAATTACGGCCGAAAAAGGCAAACAGGACGTAGTCATTACGAGGGAGTTTGATTTGCCATTGGAATTACTTTTTAAAGCGCATGTAGAGCCCGACATTATTGAGCAATGGATGGGATCGAAAGTGCTGAAACATGAAAATAAAAAGTACGGCAGTTGGCAGCTTGAAAAAAAAGATGCCCAGGGAAACGTGGTATTTGGGGCCAATGGGGTTTTCCACGATTTTATCCCGAACAAGAAAATCGTCCGGACTTTTGAAATGGACAATGCGCCTTTTCCCGTCCAGCTTGAGTTCCTGGAATTTGAAAAACTCACTGATGACACGAGCAAACTCAATATGCACATGATATTTAAATCAGTCGAGGACAGGGATCAATTGCTGCAGGTAGGTATGGCCCAGGGCATGAATATGGCCCATAACCGGTTACAGGAAGTAGTAAGCAAATTAAAATAACATACCATGACAAAGAGAAACAAAATAATTTATTGGGTAATCACAGGGTTTTTGGCTTTTGGCATGCTAGCCCAGGGGTTTGCGCAAATATCACATACCAAGGGGTATGTTGACATCATTGTTCATCTGGGTTATCCATTATACTTCCTGTACATCATTGGTGTCTGGAAATTACTTGGAGTAATTGCTATTCTAATTCCCGGATTTAAACTACTTAAAGAATGGGCTTATGCCGGCTTTTTCTTTGTGATGTCGGGGGCGGTATTTTCGCATATCGCATCGGGCGATTCCCTGAAAGAACTAGCCCCCGCGCTGTCATTGCTAATACTGATTGTGTTATCCTGGTATTTCAGACCTCCGGATAGAAAAATCATTTCGGTTAATCAATAAATAATTAAAATGAAAACGGAATTATCGTCAAAACAACGTGGAGAACTACTCAACACGTTGAAAGCCCGTTTTGAGAAAAACATGAACCGTCATAAAGGTCTTGATTGGGCTAAAGTGCAGGTAAAATTGGAAGCTGGTGCCAAAAAACTATGGTCACTCAATGAAATGGAAAGAACTGGCGGAGAACCCGATATTGTTGGTCAGGATAAAAAGACCGGCGAATTCATTTTTTATGATTGTTCAGTGGAAAGCCCCAAGGGCCGCAGAAATGTCTGTTATGATCGTAAAGCACTTGAGGCCAGGAAAGAAAATAAACCGGCAAATAACGCCATGGATATGGCAACCGCAATGGGCATAGAGCTATTGACAGAAGAACAATACCGGGAATTGCAGAAACTTGGAAATTTCGATACCAAAACGTCCAGCTGGATAATAACAGCTTCGGATATCAGAAAACTCGGTGGGGCCCTCTTTTGCGACCGTCGCTTCAACACTGTTTTTGTGTATCACAACGGTGCAGATTCCTACTATGCCGCCAGGGGTTTCCGCGGGTCGCTAAGGGTCTGATTTTTGCATGGAAATTTATTTTGTTTCACAGTACCAAAAAATAAATAAAATGAATCCTAAAGTTGATTTTTATTTTCGCAAGGCCAGGTGGGGGAAAGAATTGGAGCAATTGAGGACGATCGTTCTTGACTGTGGGCTGACCGAAGAATTGAAATGGGGTGTTCCTTGTTACTCGCTTCAGAAGAGGAACATAGTTTTAATTCATGTGTTTAAAGAATACTGTGCACTTTTGTTTTTCAAAGGTGCCTTGTTGGATGATCCTAATGGTATTTTGATCCAGCAGACTAAGCATGTGCAGGCAGCGCGCCAGATCCGGTTCACCAATGTTCAGGAAATAGTTAAGATGGCACCCATCCTGAAAGCCTATATCTATGAAGCCATTGAAGTGGAAAAAGCCGGTTTGAAAGTTGAGTATAAAAAGACCACAGCATTCTCCATTCCGAAAGAATTTAAAAATAAATTAGATAAAACTCCAGGCTTGAAAGCTGCCTTTCATGCTTTGACCCCGGGACGGCAAAGAGGCTACATTTTTTATTTTTCTGCACCCAAACTTTCCAAAACCCGGGAGTCGAGGGTTGAAAAATCCACGAAGCAAATACTCAATGGGAGAGGATTGGATGACCAATGAATCCCAAGGTTGATGTAAACCCATCCTGAAGGCCTATATTTACGAAGCCCGGACTATTTGAAAGCTGCCATACTATTGGCATTGGGACTACTATCAGGGTGATGATTAAATCAAAAACAATGAATACTGAAAACATTACTTTAATGAGATCGGCCCGCGAGTCATTAAAAGGCAAATGGGGTTTGGCCATTCTTACATTTGTAATCTATACCTTGCTCACTACCACATCTGGTTCAATGAGGCCGCACGGCTCCATGCTGACATTAAGCTCCATGCTGACATTAATAATTGGCGGCCCGTTGGCACTTGGTGCAGCCATTTTTTCCCTTTCCATGTCGCGCGGAAAAGACGCAAGATTAGAGCAAATCTTTCAGGGCTTTAATAGTTTTTCAAATGCTTTGATAGCCTACCTGCTCGTAATACTTTACGTGTTACTATGGACACTTTTACTTATTGTTCCGGGAATTATAGCTGCCTTAGGTTATTCCATGACGTTTTACATCCTGGCTGATGATCCGCTCATCAAACCGCAGGATGCTCTAAAGAAAAGCAATTCCATGATGGATGGGTACAAATTGAAATTATTTTATTTGGTCCTTCGCTTTTTTCTGCTGGCATTATTGTGCATTCTTACATTAGGTATTGGATTCTTTTGGCTGATCCCTTATGTTCACGTAACCCTGGCAAAATTCTATGATGATGTAAAAGGAAATTAATACCCTGCTTAGGTTAAAATAGATGAAGATCAATGCTTGAATAATTGCTTTATAAAGATTATTTTGCCTGTAAGATGTTTAGCCCTATGAAATTTACCTTATTAATTGCTGTACCCCTGATCGTCATCTATTTCAATTCTTGTTCTAACCCTCCATCATTTCCACCAAAGCACGATTCTTTATCCTCGCCATTTTCCATGGCAGGCAAGCTTTATTTATTTGCACCCGAATTGGACAGTACAAAACTAGTGGCAACAGGAGCCTGCGATTGTTGCTCTGCTAATATCCTTTTCCTGGACGACAGCAGTTTTTTATATATTGGTTATTGTGAAGCCGGAAGTTCGTACGTCCTTGGTAAGTATCAGGCGGACAATCTAAAGCTTACGCCTGACTTTGACAGTATAACAGTTGAAAAATATTACCCGGAACCGGGCGATAGTACTGGAAAATTAACTCCAAAGCCTATCTTTCACATAGACATTCGAAAACCCGATAAGCAAACATATAAAAGACAGGAATATAAGGGCATGATCCTCTTTGTAGATAAGGAAGTGGGTGCACCTGATAAAGACAATAACTTTGGTGAACTGATGAAAAATATTCATAATGAAGGTATCTGGGACAGGCTGAGGATCAACCCAAAAACCAGCAGGTAACACAGTCTGTTTTGCATTCTCTTTTACAAAACTCTATTCCATATGAGTGAATCCAATCCACAGAGATTCGACAGAACAATTACACTGTTATTTAGAACGTATTGCCTGTACCTTATACTCTACTTCCTGTTTATCAGCGATTTTGCACTCAATTATCGGGTATTGTGGCATGTAAATGCGCCCCTGAAATACATTTCAGATTCCCTCGGCCTGTTTCTTTTTAAGGCCTTTTTCAATCCGAACTTTAAGGAAATACGGTTTTGGGACAGTTACTGGACATACTCAAAATTATTGGCCTTCCTCGTCATTGCACTTGTTCTCGCTTCTATTTGGACCTTTGCCGACAAGGCGAAGGGTTCCCGTAAACTTTTCATTTACATGCACACCTTTTCAAGATATTACCTCTTCGTTGCCATGTTGCTATATGGCCTGTGGAAAATTTTTGGGAATCAGCTGGTTATTTCCCCGCATCAATTTTTTCAACCAATGGACTTTTACCAGCCGCAAATTGTGATTTGGACTGCAATGGCGGCATCCAAATCATACCCTATTTTCGGCGGAATCATGGAGGTAGCAGCATCTCTCCTATTCCTTTTCAGAAAAACAACCACCCTGGGTGCGCTCGTTGCGCTAAGTCTCCTGGTTAATATTTTAGTCCTGGACATTGGATTTGATACGCCAGTCAAAGTATTCGCCATTCATCTTCTGCTATTTAATTTCCTCGTTCTTTGGCCCGACATAATAAAACTGTTCCGGCTTTTTATTTTGGGACAATCAGCAACATTATCATTTATTTCACCGGTTATTGGAAATAAGAAATTTCGGAAATTGGGCTATGTTATAAAGGCGCTGGTAATTGGAATTGCTATTATTCCACAGTTAATAACCAATATGAACTGGAATTATCAGGCGAACCACGCTCCCTATAAAGAACTCATCGGAATTCATGAAATTGATACATCCAATAGAACGCGGGCAGGGATCTCTGCAAACGTTAATAACCCAAAAAAGTGGATTAAATTTTCTATTGAAGAAGGAGGCTGGTTTTATGCGTTGTTTCCCGACGGTTCCGTTTCAAATTATCACCTGGAAGGAGATACGCTCAAAAAAACAATAAAAATCACCTCCTGGGACAGTTCATTCATTGGTAAACTTCATTACCGGAATATAGATTCTGCCAATTGGCTTTTTGAAGGAACAGATGGTCGGGACTCCCTTCGCTTTATCACCAGGCAAATTGACATCTACAAGCATCCGCTTCTTAAGGGTTACGGCAAGATCATATGGTCCTGGAGTCCGTCGGCTCCCCCGAACTCCGCCCACATAAATTAGAATTGTAATTGGAAACCAGTCGATTTTCCAGGAAAACGTATTCCATCAGGAAGATGTATCTGAAAGATATTCTGCGTGAGGTGGAAATTTTCATAACAAAAAACTATAAATTGCTGAGTTGGCTGTAATGCCATCAATGATTCATCATCAGCAATAATTAAATTATGATCTTTCATAAGAAACTGATAAACTTTTTTGTTTTCTACCTTGCCTTTATAACTACCTGCGTTGGGCAGCAATCGCTTTCACCTGCAATCGAAAGACAGTTTAATAAAATTGAAAGCGATATTTTGACATCCGCCGAAGCGATGCCCGCAGACAAATTCAATTTCACACCCGAAAGCCTTAATATAAAAAATAGCAATTTTAAGGGTGTCCGAACATTTGCGGGTCAGATTATGCATCTGGCAACCGACAATATTCTGATTTGGAGTGCAATTACAGGCGACTCAGTTCGTGCTGACATCGAAGACGTAAACGGCCCCAAAAGTATTAAATCTAAAAAAGACATTATTGAATACCTTAAAAGCTCGTTTGCTATTGGACGTAAATCAATTTCAACGTTGACAAACCAAAATGCAATGAACATGATTGACTTTAGAGGAAGAAAACTGCCAAAGCTTGACCTCGCCTTTTATGCCCTGACACACGCAAATGAACATTATGGGCAAATGGTCACCTATCTCAGAATGTGCGGGGTTATTCCTCCACCAACAATTAATGAAAAATAAAAATTTCTCTGAAAAAGCGCACTACGGCTAATATTCGCTTTGCTGGTATTGTACGTGCCCGCTATCTTAGTTTCGAATTCCGACCCGCAAAGATGAAGGCGACTCCGCTAAAGGCCAGGGCCTGAAATGCACTGGACCACAAGCGGGGATACGAAACCGGAATAGAGAAAGTGCTCGGGCACTTAAATGCCCTGGTGGACTTCCACCTGAGTACGCGTTTTGACTATTATTACGTCGGCCTGCTATTCGGTGCACTGGCATCAACGGTCTGCGGCATCCTTTGGTTCAAATCCAGCTATGTTCCCCGGATACTTGCGGTCTTCGGTATAATTTCTTCTGCCTTTTGTGTGGCGTGTACTTTCATTTTCTATGTTTAACCCGGTTTCGATAAGATCGTTAATCTCTGGTGGTTCGATTCGCCGATGGGTATTTTCGATATAGTACTGAGTTTTTGGCTTCTATTTAAGGGATTAAGACCAGCCGGGATAGCTCAACAGACTGCTTATAACCTGGGCTAAATTCATTTCTATATGGTTTGCAGAAAGCCCGGATTTCAAGGCAGTAAGCCCGTCAGAGACTTAGCGGAAACGGTCTGACTTATTGAAACACTGCAGGCAAATATTCATTAATTTTATATCTCAACAGAACAGCGTGCGCACCATAATACTGTTCCTCATATTGATAACCTCTATAGCCATAAAGGCACAAATCCCCTTGCCAGGAAGTTTTATGTATCAGGGGCAAGGGCTAAGTTTTGGGAATAACTTGCATTCTTTTCAAGCCCCGGCGGATAAGAAATGGATTCTAACCCCATACAGCAGCATTTCAACCGGGTTTAGTTTTTTTAATGGAGGCAGTGCAAACTTTCTTGCTGTGCCAATGGGCCTGCAATTAGACCGCAGACTGAATAATAATTTTTATGCTTTCGCAGGTATATCTGCAGCGCCTGCCTTCATAAACTTCAATCGTTCATTTCTATCAGCAGACATTAATAAATGGCAACCCAATAATGGGTTTCTCAATTCCAACAGCTTCGGCATATATTCCGGAGCAGAACTGGGACTGATGTATATAAATGATGCCAGAACTTTTTCCATTTCCGGCAGCATAGGTGTTCAAAGCAGCAGCTATCCTCTATTTCCTTATCAGCAAATAAGGCCTGCAAGGAAGAATCCCATTCCTCCGGCAAAAAAATAAAAACTTACTCTGAGCGAAGGCTGTTCACCGGATTGGCCACTGCGGCCTTTACGGATTCAAAGCTGATTGTTAACCAGGCTATGGCAAGCGCAGCCAGGGCAGCTGCCCCTAATACAATCCAGCCAATCTGAACATGATAGGCAAAGCCCTCTAACCATTGCTTCATGGCATACCATGCAATGGGAACAGCGATGAGCACGGCCACAAGGATTAACCGGGTAAAGCTGGTGGACAGCATATAAACAACGTTTGCAACCGAAGCGCCCAATACCTTCCTCACCCCGATTTCCTTGGTGCGCTGTTCGGCCATGAATGCGGAGAGTCCGTAGAGACCCATGCAGGAAATAAAAATAGCCAGCCCGGCGAAAATATTAAACAGGCTGCCCATCTGCTGCTCGCCTTTATATTGGTTGGCCAGGTCCTGATCAACGAAGCCGTAGGAAAACGGATAAGCCGGATTGAGCCTGTTACTTACCCTCTCCAGTACTTTCACGGTTGCAGCGGTGGTTCCTGGTTTTGTGCGCACTGTAACGATTCCTCCGCTACGGTTCAACCGGATAATCAACGGTTCGATCGATTGTTGAACAGGTTTAAAATTAAAATTCTTTACCACCCCGACAATAACACCTTTAACGCCAAATTGTGTCAGCGGCTGACCAATGGCGTTAGCTGGAGTCATTCCCATAGCCTGCATGGCTTTTTCATTGATCACATAGTTACTGGAGTCGCCTTTAAAATCCCTTGAGAAAGCCCTTCCGCTGATCATTTTCAGTTGGTATACATCAAAAAAATCTTCATTTACATCAATGTTCGGAAAAATGATTTGTGCATTTGGGTCCTTCCCTTCCCACTGCACATTGACAGTGCCGTTGTTCAGGTTGACGGGAATGATCCCGGAAATGGTGAAATCACTGGTCAGCGGGTTTTGTTTCAGTTCGCTTTTTAAAGCATCCTGCCTGTTGAACAAATCGCCGGTCATGGGCATGTACAGCAGGTTGGATTTATCAAAACCCAGGTTCATGTTTTTTATAAAACTGAGTTGTTTATACACGAGTGCCGTACCGGCCAGCAGAACAATGGAAACAACAAACTGCAGCACCACAAGGCTGTTGCGGAAAACGCGGTTGCCCCCCATCGTTTTCATATTTCCTTTCAGCACTTTCACGGGTTGAAAACCCGAAAGGAACAAAGCCGGGTAACTGCCCGAAACCAGGCCGGTGATCAATGCGATGCCAAGGAGCCCTGCCAGGATCTTTCCATCCATGAGATGAATGGAAAGCTGTTTTCCCGCCACATCGTTAAATTCAGGCAATAACAGCCACACCAGGCTGATGGCGATTAATAAAGCGATAAAAGCGATCAGCATGGACTCACCTAAAAATTGACCGATCAGTTGCCCGCGTCCTGCGCCCACCACTTTTCTCAAGCCGACCTCCTTGGCACGACGCGCGGACCTCGCAGTAGCCAGGTTCATGAAATTGATGCAGGCGACGATGAGTATAAAAATAGCGACAATGAAAAAAATATTAACATACTGGATATTTCCGCGCCCGGGCAGATCGGCCTGCATATCCGAATGCAGGTGAATGGCGGTTAAGGGCTGCAGGTGAAAGCCTACATTCAATGTTTTTGGGTCTACATGCTCCTTAAAAATTTTGTTTAGCTGTTTTTCCAAAGCGACCAGGTTAGCCGCAGTGGGTATAAAATTTTTGTCCAGCACGATATAGCTATAAAAATCAAAATTGTCCCATTTGTTGTCTCTGAGGTCCTGGTTCGTTTGTGCAATAGTCGACATCGGAATAATAAAATCAAACTGCAGGTGGGAATTGGCAGGGATATTTTCGAGCACACCCGTTACGGTAATATTGTCCATGTTATCCATCCGTATTGTTTTACCTATCGGGTCTTCATTGCCAAAATATTTCTTCGCCATATCCCTGGTGATCAATACCGAACCAGGGCGGTTCAACGCGGTGGCCGGGTTACCGCGGAGCAGGGGGAAAGAAAAGACCTGCAGGAAAGTCGAATCAGCATAGAAAATGCGTTTCTCTTCAAATTTTTTTGTACCCACTTCCAGCAGGTCCTGGTTAAGGTCGCTCAACCGGACGAAGTTCTTAACAGCAGGTATTTCCCTTTTCAGCTCCGGCGGCATGGATGCGGTATTGACCGCCGCTTTAAAATCTCCCAGGCGGGCGGTAATACGATAGATCCTATCTGCATTTTTATGGAAATGGTCATAGCTGAGCTCATTCTGCACCCAGAACAGGATGAAAATACTGCAGGCCATCCCGATGGCCAGTCCGGCGATATTGATAAAGGCAAAAGCCTTATGACGGATGATATTCCTGAATGCGATTTTGAGATAATTGAAAATCATGGGAAATAAATCTAAGATCAATAAATAAACTGCAGAGTTTGGTCTACCAACACAATGCCATTTTTTATCCGTCTAAAAACCAGCTCATTGCAAGTGGATGCCCTGTCGCTATGTTCGCTTTCGGTACAGGAACTGTACGATCAGTGAACAGATGGCCTGGCCATATTTTTAACTGTTCTTTTACGGTTTATACTTTTTGATTTTGGTATAACCAGATTTTTTACAACAGTCAGCTTTATTCCGATCAATTCCCTCCCAAGATCGTTTATGATTTGCTCAATGGCTCTTGCCCTTTCAAGGGAGGGGTTCCCAATTCCAATATCAGGTACTTTCTTGTTACCGAAATAGTGAAAGGGCCAGAAAAGGAGGTTGAAAAGGCGAAGTGGTTGCGTTTTCCTCCCATTCAAAACAACCAATCAAAAGAATTTATGTCAGGAATACCTTTAGGTTTTTTTCCCAGGACTGTTTCCTACGATAGGGCCGGGTGGCCATAATATTCATCTCGAAGATCCTGCAATAGTTATTCATGCAATCGAGCAGGTTATACATTCCTGCAAAACGCATTCTAAACTGAAATAGCCGTTTAATAATTCTTGTTCCATATTCCGTCTTACATTCGTGTCCCAAGCTTCCTAAGTTCAACCGAGCGCCTGAGAAAATTTGATTGTAGGAATAGTAAGGTTTCCAATACAAACAAGGACTACGGGCGTTTTATTTTTATGCCTAACGATTAACCGAATACCGGGAGAAAATAGCTCAACGACGTCTTATATTTGAAACATGAAGGCAATCCCCTGGTTGTTGCTGCTATTGGCTGTTGGAGGATGTACTCAGAAATACGTTGCACCCTATCATTTGCCGGCCACCGGCTACCTGGTAGTGGAGGGCTTTATTAATCTGGGCAATGGCCCTACAAATTTTACTCTGAGCCGGGCAAGTTCACTTGATTCCTCTGTTATTATTCCGCAAACCGGTGCCCAGGTAATCGTGGAAACACAAGCCGGGGGAAGCTTCCCACTCACTGAGCTCGGAAAGGGGAATTATTCCTACAGCCAGATACCGGTGGACTTAACCCAGCAGTACCGGTTGCGGATTACCACCCCGCATGGTAATGAGTATCTCTCCGATTTCGCCCTGGCAAAACTGACAGCTCCGATCGACAGTGTAAGCTGGAAGCTGGGATCAGGCGGAGTCAATATTTATGTGTCTTCTCATGATCCGCAAAACAATACAGGTTATTATCAATGGAAATATGAAGAAACATGGAAATATACTTCCGCTTATCAATCCGTATATGAATATAAGAACGGGATAATCGCCAGCCGGCCAGACAGTGACGATATCTATACCTGCTGGAAATCTGTGATTTCTACAGATATTTCAATTGGCACTTCTGGTGCATTAAATGCCGATGTTATTTATGAATTTCCTCTTACACAAGTCCCCTTTTCAACCAACAAACTGGTGATTAAATACAGCATCCTGGTAAAACAATATGCACTGACGGAAGATTGGTATAACTGGCTTGAGAAAGTCCAGAAAAATACCGAGAGACTCGGATCTATTTTCGACGCACAGCCTTCAGAAATAGCAGGTAACCTCCATTGTATATCAAACCCGGACGAGCAGGTGATCGGTTTTATTGGCTGCACCTCAGAAACGGAAAAACGGATTTTCATAAGTCGTGATCAACTCCCGGGTTCCCAGGTCATTTATACCGGATATGAATCCTGCACTCTGGAAATGCTTGAGTTTTCGCTTGCGGAAACCTTTGGCAATGGAAGCAATATTCCTGTTGATATTTCCGGCCGGTTCAATACCATAAAGTATGCGAGCGCATTTTGCGTCGATTGCAGGCAAATGGGAGGAACTGTGATTGAACCTCCTTTCTGGCAATAAGATGTTAAATAGTTATTTAATCAGTTTAGGGAATATTAAACTCAAATAAAGTGACAGATTACCGCTGCCTGGTTACTCAATTTACAAGTCGAACCATATACCCCGCATATTGGGGATATTGTTAATCGTAGATGGTTTAGACTGGATCATAACCACTTTACAACCTTATTTGTATCCCAACATTAATCTGAATTTTATAGGAATTACCTATTTTGGAGAATTGATATTATTGTTTTGGCTGCTGATCAGGGATAGGAGGATTAAGGAACCAAATTAAAGGATCATGATGCTGTCCATCCCCCATCTACCATTAATGTAGTTCCCGTGATTAAAGATGCTGCAGGCGATGCGAGGAAAAGAACTGCGTTGGCAACTTCCCGCGGTTCCCCTATCCTGCCCAACACAATTTTGGAAAGGACTCTGTTTTTGGCTTCCGTATTTGCAAGATATTCTTCAGTACCGGGTGTATAAATGAATGTTGGTGCGACAGCATTAACAGCAATATTATATTTGGCCCACTCCACGGCAAGACATTTAGTAAGATGGGAAATCCCTGCTTTGGTCATGCAATAAACGGATTCCGTTGGAAGTGCAATAAACCCGGCCTGCGAGCTGATATTGACCATCCTCCCAGACCTTTGTTTAATCATGCACTTACCCACTGCCTGGCTTGTAAAAAAAGTTCCTTTAAGATTTACATCGAGTGTATAATCAAAATCCGATTCCGTTACATTTTCCGCAGCGTTCTCCGGGGCAACCCCCGCATTATTTATTAAGATATCAATCCTTCCGAAAAAATTCATCGCTTTCTCTACAGACGTATGGATTTCTTCCAGTTTACTTACATCCATCTGCAGCGCCAATGCCTTTCGTCCCATCAATTCAATTTCTTTCACCAGGCCATGATCTGCTTTCACATTTTTTAATCCCAGTACAATATCTGCTCCGGCTTCCGCAAGTGCGAGCGCACATGCTCTTCCAATTCCACGGGCTGCGCCGGTTACTAATGCAATTTGCCCTGGAATCTTAACTTCATCTGTATTTTTCATACCGGTAAAATTTGAATTTGTCAATTGAGAATGAAATTATGATTAATTCATTCTTTCCCGGCATTCATTCAGAAAATTCCATACATTAGTAAACCCATAATAGTTAATGGAGTTAAATGAGTAAGAATCAAACCACAGATCTGGTCAAATTCCTGAAACCTTTTGATAAGGAAATTGTTGGGCTTGTTCTTTGGTTAAGAGAATTCGTCTGGGACTTATATCCAGAAACAAACGAACTCATATATGATAATTACAATGCTTTGGCTTTTGGCTGGTCGCCTACGGATAAAGTTGGACATACGTTCTGCTCCATTGCTGTTGGCAGAACAAGCAAAAATATTCACTTCGGATTTTATTGGGGTTCTGAATTATCCGATCCTAAACAAATCCTGCTTGGACAGGGAAACCAGTACAGGTATATCTTAGTCACAAGTAAAAATGAGTTCCCCAATGCATATATTAAGAAACTGGTTACGGAGGCCTATAAAAACTCCCTGGCAAAAGTGAAAGACAAAAAGCAAATTCGTGAAGGTCTCACCATAACGAAGTCAATTTCACAGAAAAAAAGAACTAAAAAGAATATTGATCCAAAGAAAAAATAAATTCTTTCATACCCGTTAACAGCATGCTTATAAATTGTTAATGAGTTTTGTTTCCCTCTCCTATTTCTGTTTAACAAAATTATGGGAAATCAAAAGTAAATGGCGCCACGAATGGCAATACTACATGTACTACAACTTCCATTTTTCTAAACGGCTCAGACCTGTATGTTGCAGGCTACTCCAGCACCTTTGTCTCCCCCTCCTCACCATACCTGGATAGTGCCGTTTATTGGAAAAATGGCGCAGAAATAAATTTGAATTCAAGTGGCCGCGCTAATTCAATTTACGTTCAGGTAACTACGCATTAACAGTATATAAATCTATTCGGCTATATATCCAAATAAAATGGAAAAATACAGCCTGAACCTTATAATAAGTTAACTCAGGCGTTCTGCAATCATTCAAATTCATATTTCCAAGAACACTTCGAAAAGGATTAGCGGTAAAACCTGCTCATAGGTAATTAATAATTTTGTTTCTACAGAACTATCCCAATTTGAAATGATGCTGACGATTGAAAATCACTACAGGCCTGCAGTTACATTTAACTGTCATAAAGCGCAAATAATAAAGAGAATATTTTTGCTGGCCATGTCTGCATCCACATTGCTCAGTTCTTTTGCGCAGCAGGGAATTGGAAAGATATCCGGCGTAATTACTGACAGCAGTGGGAAAAAACTGGAACAGGCCTCGGTTTTGCTGATGCATGCAGAGGATTCGCTTTTAATCAAGGCCCTTGTTGCCGGCAAAGACGGATCTTTTTTATTTAACAACCTCACCTACTCCGCTTATACCCTTTCCGTTTCCGCAATTGGATACTGGCCATATCGCTCAGAAATAATAAACATTACCCGGGAAAAAGAGACCATTTCACTCCCGCCGATTGTTTTGCAAACGCAAACTACCGGATTAGGCGCTGTAACTGTTTTAGGGAAAAAACCTTTGATCGTTCAGAAAGCAGACAGGATCATTATCAATGTGGATGCATCGATTTCGAATACAGGTTCTACTGCCCTTGAAGTGCTTGAAAGATCGCCAGGGATCCGGGTTGATAAGGATGGTAATATCAGCCTGAACGGAAAGCAGGGTGTTACCGTAATGCTGGACGGCAAGCCAACTTACCTGTCTCCTGCCGATCTTGCGACACTGCTCTCCGGCATGAACGCGAACCAGCTTGACCAGATTGAAATCATGACCAACCCTTCTTCAAAATATGATGCGGCCGGCAATTCAGGCATCATTAATATCAAAACAAAAAAAAATACAGCACAGGGTTTGAATGGAAACCTCACCCTGGGCTATGGCCAGGGAAGGTATTGGAAAACCAATAACAGCCTCAATCTGAATTACCGCAACCGTGCATATAATCTTTTTATGAATTATAGTTTTAATGGCGGTCTCGGATATACTGACCTTCATGTTACGCGCCGCTACCTGAATGCTGATGGCAAAACGATTAACTCCATTTTTGATGAACCCAGCTATTTGACCCGGCAGACTTTAAACAATACCCTCAAGCTGGGTATGGATTATTTTCTCAGTCCCAAAACAACGATTGGTTTTGTCGCCACCGGTTTTATTTCTCCCAGCATTGCGAAGGGTACAAGCAATGGTTTTCTGGAGAATGCACAGGGTATTCCAGATTCCGTTGCCAGCACCACAAACAGGATTCACAATATCTGGCATAGCGGGGGAATAAATCTCAATTTCAGAAAAAAGTTCGATTCGGTTTCCGATATAAAAGCAGATCTGGATTATATCGTGTACCGCTTCCGGAATGACCAGTTATTTTTTAATTCCAGTTATTACCCTGACCTGACACCTATCTCCAATGGTCAGCTTCAGGGCTTCGACCCTTCCGATATTGCTATCTATTCTGCCAAAGTCGATTACTCGCATGTGTTTAAAAACAGCCTTACATTAGAGAGCGGCTGGAAATCGAGTTTAGTCAAAACAACCAATCAGGCCGATTACTACAATTTGGAGAATAGCATTTGGGTTCCGGACTACGGAAAAACAAATCATTTTATTTACCAGGAGAACATTAACGCCGCCTACTTAAATCTCAACAGGCAGCTAAAAAAATGGAATGTTCAGGCGGGACTACGGTTAGAGAATACAAACTATCAGGGTAATCAGTTGGGTAACCCGGTAAAGCCTGATTCCCTTTTTTCAAGGCAGTACTACAATTTATTTCCGACATTTTTCCTGAGTTACCAGGCCGACAGCAATCATCTGTTTACCCTGTCTTTCGGCAGAAGAATAGACAGACCTGCTTACCAAAGCCTGAATCCCTTCCTCTTTTATATCAATACCTACACATACCTTGTTGGGAATCCCTACCTGCTTCCTCAGTATACCTATAATTTTGAATTAAGTGACACCTACAAGAATGTATTCACGACAACGCTCAGCTATAGCAGAACCAGCGATTTCTTTGAGCAAATTTTCACTTCTCACGGCGATACTACCATTTTCGGCCAGAACAACCTGGGCCGGCAGGAAAATTTCGGGTTATCACTGAACCTCCAGCTAAACCCGGCCGCTTTCTGGTCCGTAATACTGCATGCAGATCTTAACTATGAAAAAGTAACCGGGACCGTGGATGGCTCCATGATCCAAAGCTCTGCTCCGAATGCCCAGTACAATATCAGCAATGAGTTTCAATTTAAAAAGGGGTGGGCCGCAGAAATCACCGGTTATTATAACTCAAAGGCCACCGAAGCTCAATTTTCCATTAAGCCTTCGGGAGACCTTTCGCTTGGCCTATCCAAACAGATCCTGCATAATCATTCAACATTAAAATTAAATTATAGGGATATTTTATTCAGCCAGGTTACTAATGGGACCATCAACTATCAAAATGTTCAGGAACATTTTATACAAAGCAGGGATTCACGTATCGTTAATTTCTCTTTCAGTTACCGCTTTGGCAAGAAACCAAAAGACGCCGGTAGAAACTCTGAAAGCGGAGCCAGTGAAGAACAGAATCGCGTAAAAATATAAGACGACAGGTTTGCCGGATTCCACGCCATGTTCTGCCGTTCTTTTGATCCGGATACAGCTTCTATTGCGGAAGCGTAGCTTTTTCCCTGAAACCGAGCAAAAACAAAACCATAACCCCGGCGGCAAATAACAGCGGAATTATCCAGAATAGCTGCCACTGATGAAGAGAACTGCCATTACGCATAATGCTGTTGAAGATCCAGCCGGCGGCCAGGGTTCCCAGGCCCTGCCCGACCCCGTAGGAGACCAGCACGAAAAGGCCCTGCGCCTGCGCACGGATTTCCGGGGTGGCTTTTTTGTCAATATAGATCTGCCCTGCTACATAAACAAAATCATAACAACAGCCGTGCAGCAGGATGCCAGCCATAATCATCCAGGTAATGGCATCGGGTGCCGCCAAAGCAAATAATGCGTAGCGGCAGGTCCATGCGAGCATGCCCGCCAGCAATACCCATTTGAGCCCGAAGCGGGCAAAGAACCAGGGCAGCATTAATAAAAAAAGATCTCAGACATTTGTCCGAAAGTCATTTTGAATGCGGGGTTAGCAACACTTGCCGTTTGCAGAAAAACCGGAACGTAGGAAAAATAAGCTGCAAAGGGCACACTGATGAGCAGCAGGCTGATGATGAAAATGATGAAGGGTTTTGATTTCAGTTTGGCAAAAGCATCTGCACCTATCACATCCCGGAAAGATATTTTTTTGCCAGCACCTGCAGGAGGAATATGCGGCAATGTGAAGCTATACAGGCCCATCAGCACACCGCCGATACCTGAAATGCGCATGGGCAGCGCCGTGGCATCCGCATGCAGGAGCCTGCTCACTAAAATGCCGGCGGTGATCCATCCCAGCGTTCCAAATAACCGGATCAATGGGAATTGTTTTTCCCGGTTGGGCAGTAAATGAAATGCTGTGGCCGCAGCCAGGTTCACTGTTGGCATATAGCAGAGCATGTGCAGCAACAAAAATCCGAGAAATAACGGGGCAGATATCAAACTTCCTTCGGCAAAGAAAGGCGCACAAAAAACAAAGATCCCGCTCAGGATATGCATCAACCCCAACACTTTCTGCACAGGGAAAAAACGGTCGGCGACCATGCCGAGAAAAAAAGGAGACACAATTGCGCCGATAGCGCTGGTCATATAGGCCAGATAGATTGTATCCGCCATGCCATGGCTCTTCATGTAATTTCCACCCGTTGCATACCATGCGCCCCAGATGAAGAATTGCAAAAACATCATGATGCTGAGGCGGATCTTCGGGTATCGAAGCATAAGCAGTCAGATGAGTTATATGCACTATGCCAGTACAGCCTGCTGCACCAGCTGTTTCATATATTGAAGAGAAATACGCGTGGCATGATCAACCTCTTCTATTCCGGCAATCTGATGATTTTTTACTACCGGCAGGCAATACTCTGAAGTGAGGTAACCCTTATATCCAGTATGATAAAGCGCTTCAATGAAAGCCTGGTAATTGATAAGGTCACCGGTAGAGGGTGAAGGGTCCTGTACGATTTCACCACTCTTCTTCTGGCTGAAATTCCAGGCCCCATAATGCGAATGCACTATATGTCCCTTGCAATTTTCCACGGCCTCACGTATATATTCATCGCTCTGCCGCTCGTAGAACAACGGAACATCAATACAAAGCTCCACGTTTCTGCGGTCGATTTCCTGCATCATAGTCAGGGTATCCTCATATCCTGTTGCCAGCACGGGGGCATGATTCTGCAAGGCTAATGTAATACCCATATCAGCAGCCATATCAGCCACTTCACGGATGCCTTCCACACAATGGTTCCATTTGCGGAGATCGGCGGGATATAAACGCTTATAATACTTGCCTCTTTCAAACTGCGCATATAAGGTAATATCATCTTCATCATTGATCAGTCCGGGCCAGGCCGCAAAAACCTTTACCAGCCCAACACCCAGATCTTTTGCCATTTCCAGCACATAGCGCATCATGGCGAAATTGTTTTCACGTTCCTCCATATATTTTCCGGCAAAATTCGACATGCTTTCAACCGCACATAAAACAATACCTTCATCCGCAGCCAGCTTTTTTATACGACTACGATCCGCTTTGCTCAAATCAAGCGGTGAAGCAACCGGGCGCTTGGTCTCTATGGCCAATGCGTCAAAGCCAAACTCTTTGGCGCGATGGATCTGCTCTCCGAGGGATAGGGCCTCGCCTTTGTAAAACAATCCTCCATAGGTAACGGTCAATAAGGCAAATTTCATATAGCTCAATTTTGCTGGTTATTCAATGTAATATAAATATTTTTTTGTTCAGGGCATAGCCGGGTTCTACCCTATCCTTTTCCAAATTGCTTCAGGTGATGGTCCAGGTGCTTATAAAAGAGGTTGTTCCATTCCTCCTTGCTGAGCCGCCCAAATGAATGTGATGCCTTGTTATCAAAGTAAGATTCTCCCAATTGCTGCGTTTTTTGGATATAAGCAATGAGGCGGGATTTTTCAGCCTCAAAGTCTTTCTCCGTTGTCATCCGGAAAGCAGGAGCGGTTGGGGTATTATGTTTATAGGGCGCCGGGCCGGTAACGACCCGCTTTATAAATGTTCTCAAAATAAAGGTCATGGGGAATTTCGGCCTGGGATGTTTATCCTCATAGACCATTTCGTAAGAAACATTACAATGGGCCAGCATCTGAGCAACTTTCATCCTGCCCCACTGTGGCTGAGTATGTGCATCCAGCTGGTTGATCCGGTTAATGACGGTTTCTGAAACTTCCCGGGTAAAAATGTTAGGCAGTGTCATGCTAAAAAAATTTATTGAAATTAATACCTTTAAACGCTTAATAGCGAGTTATATGGTAAAAATGGACCTGAAGTCAGCTTACCACGCAGAACCAATGAATTTAGCTGGTAAAAAAGAATCAATTAAGGTAAAGAAAATGGTTGAATAGTATAATATGATACCCAACCTAATTTGGTCTGTGGGTGGGTCTGTTATTCCCATTTCTGTTTTCTGGTACGGCCAAATGAACCTTCGTCTCTTCTTTACCTTTTTGATTATTAGTCTTTTGCCTCTTTTTCCCTACAAAAAAATCCCCTCCTATAAAGTCATATCGAAAAGTCAATTGTCTTTCATCAGCCTTGTAAAGCAAACATATATTTTTGAAAAATTTCACTTTCAAATGTTTTGCTTTTTTATTTTAACATCCATCTACGCATTAACAAAAAACCAATTTAAGTGGGGCTTCATACTATTAAGAACCAATTTGCTTTTTAATATATATCCAAATTTTTTACAGCAATATCTTCGGGTTAGGTTGAGATTAATCAATAGAAGATGAGATGAACATTTACCTGATTGCATAGGTACAGGGTCCCCGGATCAGGAAGACCTTTAATCTCTGCAAAATGCCAGATAAACTAACTTAGCAGAAAATACCCGTCTGAAAAATAACAGTTAAATAAAAGCCAAAAAAACATTATGCATGAGACTCCAAAAAATGCCTTTCGTCGTTTCATTGATTCTATTTATGAGCATCCGGACCGGCGCTCAGACAAAGAATACATTCTTATTATCCAATCCTGAAGCCGAAGGTGTTTCTTCAAAAGGCATTCTGCATTTCCTGGAAGTTGCCGAAAAAAGCAAAAACGAATTACACAGCCTGATTTTTCTCCGGCACGGAAAGTTAATTGCGGAGGGATGGTGGGATCCTTATGCATCGGAGTTGAAGCATTCGATGTATTCCGCCAGTAAAAGTTTTACGGCCACGGCCATAGGATTCGCCGTAAGCGAAAAAAGACTTAGCCTGGACGATAAGGTCATTTCTTTTTTCCCCCACGACCTGCCCGATAGCATCAGCCCAAACCTGTCGGCTCTCACTGTGAGGAACCTGCTTACGATGTCGGTGGGTCAGAAACCGGAAGCGACTTACGCAGTAGTCCCCAGAGACAGCAATTGGGTGAAAGGCTTCCTGGCCTGGCCCATCGTATATCCACCCGGCACCCATTTTCTTTACAATACGCTGGCGAGTTTTATGCTCTCAGCCATCGTCCAAAAAGTGACCGGTGAAAAAATCATCGATTATCTCCGGCCAAGGTTATTTGAACCTTTGGGAATCGGGGGCGAGGATTGGGAGTCAAGTCCACGGGGTATCAATACCGGAGGTTGGGGACTTAGAATAAAAACGGAAGACATGGCCAAATTCGGGGAACTGTTCCTTCAAAAGGGGATGTGGAGAGGCAGACAAATATTACCTGCAGGCTGGGTTGAGGAAGCCAGCAGGGAAAGGATCATCCAAAACCCCGACAAGCCGCAATCTCAAAGAGATTCCAGCGACTGGGAACAGGGTTATTGTTACCAGATGTGGCGATGCAGGCACGGAGCTTATCGCGCAGACGGCGCCTATGGTCAGTTTATTATCATCATGCCTGACCAGGATGCGGTGGTTGCAATCACCGCTGAAACGCCTGATATGCAGGATGAATTAAACCTTGTATGGAAATATTTATTGCCGATCATACATCCGGGAAAATTACCCCCGGATAAAAGAGACGAGGAGCTTCTTCAAAAAAAACTTGCCGCGCTTTCCCTTCCCAAACCTCCAGAAACAGGTTTTCCAGGCATTGAAAAAACGATTTCAGGAAAAAGATTTACAATAGAACCGAATCAGCGGAATATAGGCAATATGTCTTTTTTATTTACAAACCACCAATGCCTGCTCACCATAAAAATAGACACAGCCGTTTACAATATATCTTTCGGATCGGATAAATGGAAAAAAGGAGAAACGGCCAAACCGGTTCCAGGTCTTTTTACCAGTAAAAGCTTTGATCTTTTACCATTCACTTTTTCAAAAGTTGCCGGTATTTATCGATGGACTGATGCCAATACACTTGAGTTAACGCTTCGGTACATTGAAAGTCCTCATACCGAAACCACCATCTGTCATTTTGATCAGGACAAAATTTCGGTCACGATTCAGAACAGCAATGATTTTGGGCATCGGAAAACAGTTCTGGCAGGGACGCATTCCTAAAATTCGGGCCGCCGCGTTCATCTTATGCAATTCAGGAAAAAGGCCATGGGTAAGGTCATTCTCACTCTGACCCTGTGGCTTGGCAGCTCACAATGGTATGGATCGGCCGCTTTGCCTCTATGCATGCCAACGTCAGAAAAGCTGGGGAAAATGCACTATTGAAGAATATCTAATAATGCGTACCAATGTATATTTTGTAAATTGCTCCTTCATCCGAATAAATATAAATTATGGAAGTGCAGGAACTTTTTGTAAAAATGGCGTTGACCAGCTGGAATGATCAATTGAACCGGTCTGGCAAATTATTTGATTCCCTTACTGATGGAGAACTCGAACAGCATGTTGCCCCGAACCGGAATACCGGTAAATATTTGCTGGGTCACCTTACTGCGGTTCACGATGCAATGATTCCCTTGCTCGGCTTTGGAGAAAAGCTATACCCGGAATTGGAACTGCCGTTTATTAAAAGCCCGGATTCCGCGCAAACGAACGGAACGAAGACTTCAGAATTAAGGGCCGCCTGGACTAAAGTGAACCAAACCCTTTCCTTTAAATTTGAGCATATGTCCACCGAAGAATGGTTTGACCGTCACAATTCCGTTTCGCCGGAAGACTTCATAAAAGAACCAAACAGGAATAAACTGAATGTATTGTTGAGCAGGACCAATCATTTGTCCTATCACCGGGGTCAATTGATCTTCTTACAAAAAAAATAAACCTTCGCGGCTTTTAATTTCCTGGTCAGCGCATCATGGTCCGACTTTATGCTTAACTAATCAGCGATCAAATTGAATTGATCTTTAATTTCGTTTATTTGTTTTGCAATTCCTTTCATATGAACCGGAAACTCAATTTTTTTCTTTTTTTCTTATTGATCTTTACCGATAACCTGTCAGCTCAAAAAAAAATAAGCCTCTCCTCTCCCGATAAGAAAACCATTTTTGTATTTAACCTTTCTGCTGGTCATCCGGAGTATGCTATCCGGTACAATAACCGGATACTCATTGAGCATAGTGCATTAAGCATTTCATTTGAAGACAAGGATGAATGGGGTAAAGACCTTGCTCCGGATCGCCCTGTATTCTCTGACGGAGAAGATAACTATGACCTGCCCGCAGGAAAGACGAATAGAGTGCATGATTTTTATAGACAAGTGCGCATTCCATTGCGCGAACGAAGCGGCAAAAAAAGACTGATTATTTTACAGGTAAGGGCCTTTGACGATGGTCTTGCATTTCGCTATGAATTTCCAGCCCGGGATAACTGGACTGCATATGCGATAACCGACGAAAACACCCATTTTAATCTTATAGGCAATCCCAAAGCCAGGGTCGCATTCCTGGAAAATTTCACCACATCCCACGAGCACCGGTACGATATTTTACCGTTGAACGATATTAAAGATGATACCCTGATGGACATGCCGGCTTTATTTGAATTTCCGGGAAAAATATTCATGGCCATTACGGAAGCCAACCTGGTCGACTACGCGGGCATGTCCCTCATTAAACGCAAGGGCATGCTGATGAGCCAGCTCAGCCCGTTGCCCGGACAAACAGCGATCAAAGTGAAAGCGGTATTGCCGCACCATAGTCCCTGGCGGGTAATGTTGATCAGTGATCGCATTGGCGCCCTGATTGAATCCAACATCCTGACCAACCTGGCTGAGCCCTGCAAAATAAAAGATCTATCATGGCTCAAGCCCGGGAAGGCTACATTTCACTGGTGGAACGGAGATGTGCTGCCCGACACCACATTCGAAGCGGGAATCAATTTTGATTTCAACAAATATTATATTGATTTTGCTTCCCGGAATGGAATTGAATACCACACGATCATCGGGAACCGGGGTGTTGCATGGTATCAGAACGACGGAATGGAATACCAGCCGGGGCCGAATACGGACGTCACAAAACCCAGACCCACCCTGGACATCCAGGCCATTTGCGATTATGCCAAAAGCAAGGGAGTAGGAATTCGGTTCTGGGTTCACTGGCAGGCGCTTTATCCAAAGCTGGATTCAGCATTCGCATTATTTCAAAAATGGGGGGTGAAAGGAATGATGGTGGATTTTATGGACCGGGACGACCAGGAAATGGTTAAAATGCAGGAAGAGATTCTTCAAAAAGCTGCCGAACATCATCTCGAGATCCAGTTTCACGGGGCGTATAAGCCAACCGGCCTTAGTCGCACGTATCCAAATGAATCCACGCGCGAAGGAACGCTCAACTATGAAAACGACAAATGGGGAAACCTGATTACGCCGGATGACGATATTGAAATTCCTTTCACCAGGGCACTGGCAGGTCCCACTGATTACCACCTGGGTGGATTCAGGGCGGAGCCGGTCTCCCGATTCAAAGTACAGGTTAGCCGCCCTCATGTACTCGGTACCCGCTGCCATATGCTGGCCATGTATGTGATCCTGGAAAATCATTTGTCCATGGTCTGCGACGAACCCGAAGCATACGAAGGCCAGGATGGATTTGACTTTTTGAGAAAGGTGCCTACAGTATGGGATCAAACCATGGTGCCTGGTGCGGAGCTGGGCGAATGGGTGACTATAGCAAGGCGAAAAGGTGCGGATTGGTATATTGGTACCATTAACAATAGTAAGGCGAGAACGGTGAGTATACCCTTGCATTTTCTGCCACCGGGTAATTACCACGCCGAAATTTATTCTGATGCGCCAGACGTTGATGATAATCCCAATCACCTGATAAAGCAAAACCGGGATCTCAGTGCATCTGATAGCCTAACTATAAAACTGCCCGGGGGCGGCGGACAGGTTGTGGTATTACAATCATTATACTAATCATGGCATCAGGTACCATAAGAAAAGAATCCATCGATTTTTTGAAATCGCTTTCAAAAAACAATAACCGCGAATGGTTCAATCAGCACAAAGACAAGTACATCGAGGCGCACAACAATATCATTGCTTTTGCTGATGCGTTGCTTTTTGAAATGAACAAGCATGATAAAATTGAGAATTCATCGGGAAAGGAAAGCTTGTTCAGGATTTATAAGGACGTGCGCTTTTCGAAAGACAAAACGCCGTATAACACCCACTGGCATGGTTCTTTCAAAAGGGCCACAAACAAATTGCGCGGAGGATACTATTTTAGCATCCGGCCCGGGGCCACATTCCTGGCTGGAGGTTTTTGGGGCCCGGAACCAAAAGACATGAAAAGAATAAGGCAGGATATTGATTTAAATTTCAAATCATGGAAAAAGCTGCTTTCTGATAGAACACTTGTAAAGACATTTGGCAAAATGACGGGAGATCTTGTAGGCTCCGCCCCCCGCGGCTATCCCAAAGATCACCCCGCTATCGATCTGCTTCGTTATAGGCAATTCATTTTTAAATACTCTTTTACTGACAAAGAAGTCTGCAATCCTGGCTTTGTAAAAAAAGTTAGCGGAGTATATAAGAAAATGCGGCCATTCCTGAATTTTATGAGTGAAGTGCTTACTACGGACGCGAATGGAGTGCCGGTTAATTAAAATGCAGAAATTAAGATTTAATCATGCAACAAAATGAATGGCTGCAAATGATTAACCTTAATTTCCGCAAACAGGACTGCGCTTATTAAATCCTATTCCCCTGCGGTAGCGGGACTAATCACAGAAGATACTTCGTAAATGGCAGTGACCGGAAATCCGCCCCTTTTAGCATGTTCTCTTAAAAGGTCCATATTTTCCGCTTTATAAACACAGAAGATTTTATCTGCCACCACGTAGCTGTGAATCCATTGAATCTGGGGACCCATCTCCTTCAGAACAGTGCAGGAGGTTTTGGAAATGTCCTTTAATTTTTCCGGAGAGAACTGACCCGCCCCGGGTATATTCCTTTCAATTACATAAGTCTTCATGGTAGTTTGCGCCTCATTTTGATTTTTTGTATTGTCCTGGGCGGCGGCGGTTTGAGCCATGCATGCCAAACCACTAAAGAGAATACATACAAGAAGTAAATGGAAACGTTTGGTAATCTTTTTCATAACAAATAATTTAGGTTTGATGAATAAGTAAATATAGTTTGAGCAGCTGTACCCAACTATAACAAATCGTCCAAATAGTGGTAAACCTGAACCAGGAATCAGCAGGCCTTATTGCACTGCGTTAAGATAGTATGCCGGGAGAAGGCCAAACTTTTTTTTAAAGCATTTGGTAAAATAAGAAGGACTGTTGAATCCGGAGTCAAATACAGTCTGAGAAATATTCAAGCTCTGCCTTTTGAGGAGGTCCCTGGCCTTATCCAACCTGAATTCCTTCAGAAGAAGATTTGGAGCCAAACCCCATAGGGCAATTGTTTTCCGGTATAACTGGGATTTGCTCATGGACATGGCCCGGCATAAGTCAGTAACCGCAAAATCCGCGTCCTGCCAGTTTTTTTCAAGTTTATTGAACAGCGATTCCACCAGGGTTTCATCCTGCGGCAGTAGCGTAATAAAATTCTTTTGTTCCATTTTGAAAAAGTCGCGGGCTAAAAGTTCTTTAACCACCGAAGCAACGACTATCTGCTGATTATTGGCAATTGTGCACAGGCATCTGGCCAGATGTATCGCATCTCCGAAGAGCTTGTCACTTTTTGCAACCGGGTCACCGGCATTGATACTTATTTTAAGAGCCGTTGACTTCCTTTGAGAGATTGACAGATTTTTTTGAATTTTCAGAGCACAGGAAATGGCCTTGACAGCAGAAGAAAATGAAATGATAAATCCATTTCCGGTCCACTCAACCTCACGCCCCCCGTGAACCGACAATTCCTTTCTTATGATAATATTCAGATTGTTCAGGAGCCCATTTGCTTTTTCCGGACCCAGCTTATGCCGCAGCAAGACCGGATCAGCTATTTCAGTGACCAAAAGAGTGCGGAAAGCGGTATCGCTAAAAACCTTCAGGCCTTTATCCGATACAATGGTTTCTTCAGGGTCATGGATCCTGCCAAGAAAAGACTGTACCAAATCGTTTTCTACCTCAATGATTTTGGATGGCATAAACCCATGGGACTTTCTGTGCATTTCTTCCACCTCTCGTTTATCAGGTGCTTCTATCAGACAAAAAGCAACCCCGCGGGATTCATCCATCCAATAGGTCATACACTTACAGCTATATTTTTCCTGGATCAGCATATCCTTCCGATGGGCTTCGGCCAGATCGAGAGCCTCTGCTCCGGGAACATGATGAATATCCATGTAGATAGGCATACCTTATTATATTATTTTAAGCTGCAAATCGAATTTACAATTGTTTTTTTTGCCATAATCAGGATATTTTACACGAAATTTAAGGGGTAATTCTTAAAACCAATGAACAGAGTAGTACATTTTGAGATCCATGCCCGGGACCTTGATAAAATGCAAAAATTTTATCAGTCAGTTTTTGGCTGGAATATTAAAGATCTGGGCCCGCAAATGGGTAATTACCGGACCATTGATACAGGTAAGGATGAATCCGGCGTCTTATGGACCGGTATCAATGGGGGCATAACTCCCCGCCGCGGGGAGGGTCCAAAAGGCGGTGAACCTGTCAACGCCTTTGTGTGCACAATTGAAGTGGAAGATATAGACGAGACCCTTGAAAAAATACATGAGGCAGGCGGCACAGTGGCACTGGACAAAATGGATGTTCCCGGTGTTGGGATGCTCGCTTACCGCAAAGACCCGGAAGGCAATATATTTGGAGTTCTGCAGCCTGTAAAACGGTAATCTAATTTTTGTATTATGAAATGGTATAATTACGTGGCCTGCTTCTTTTCGGGATTGTTTATTGCAAACACAGTTCCTCATTTTATCCATGGCGTTTCGGGCGACTACTTTCCCTCACCATTCTCGAATCCGCCCGGGAAAGGACTCTCCTCACCTATGATAAATACCCTATGGGGCCTGCTCAATCTCCTTATTGGATACCTGTTGTTCAGAGCCGGGAAAATTTCCAGCGCCCGCAAATGGTCTATCGTCGTTTTCTTTGCGGGTATTATTCTTATGAGTATTAACCTTAGCGCGATATTCATAGACAAAATGCATCAGTAAAATGCCGGAAATTTATCACTGCTTCAAGATCCATGCTCCGGTAAACAAAGTGTTTGAGGGCATTGCCAGTGCTGAAGGACTTGATAAGTGGTGGACCAAAACATCCAAAGGGAAACCCATACTGGGCGCAACTTATGAACTTAATTTCGGGCCTCACTACATTTGGAGAGCAATCGTTACCAGGTGTAAGATAAATAAAGAGCTTGAATGGCAGATGAAGGAGGCTGATAGCGACTGGCTTGACACAAAAGTTGGTTTCTCTTTAAATACTAAAGGCAATTTAACGGAGGTCAATTTTATTCACAGCGGCTGGGCCGGGAACAACGACCATTACCGGATTTCCTGCTATTGCTGGGCCATGTATCTCAGGATTCTCAAGCGTAATATCGAATACGGCGAACTGGTTCCATATGAAGAAAGGCTGAATGTGTAAGGAATTTTACGAAATAAGGCCTAATGATAAAGGGTTCAATTTCCGGGTCAGGCCTACCTATTTAAGAATTTCCAGGTGAATGGCCTCCTGCACAGCTTTTATGCGCGAGTTGCTATCGAGTTTAAACATGATCGCTGAAATATGATGATCAACAGTTTTGACGGAGATAAAAAGTCTCGCCGCAATTTCCTTGTTTTGCATTCCTTCTCTAAGCAACTGTAAAACATCCATTTCCCGTTCCGTTAAGAGTGCCGGATTGGACTGTGTTGTTTTCCTTATGCCACGTGGAATACTCTTGATTCCCGAAGCCCTCATTTCCATTTTCATTTTCTCAAATATAGCCCGGGCGCCGAGTTTATGAACGATGCTGATGGCTTTTCTTTTATCCATTTCTCCTCCATCAAACAAGGCAAGCGCCTGCTGGTATGGATACCCAAGTTCTTCCCATAAGCCTGCAGCTTTCCTGGCCAGGTGGTGGTCGTCCGTAACGTATCCGCTATACTTTTCCCTGAAAATTACCTGCTGCCTCCTTGACTTCCAAAGCCAGAAGGCGAATTCGCTGTAATTGTAAAAATCGCCCATCTCTTCCACCATACTTATGGTACGATCAAGAGTCGCCCGCTCGATGGAGATCTTTCCGGTTATCCATTCAAATTCCAAAAGAGCAACCATGGCAGGAATAATTCTTTGAAGCTCCATGGTTTCAAAAGCTATTGTTTTGGCCTGGATAAGCATGTCCAGAACATCGAGATCACCCTTTCTCATCTTCACAGTCGCCAATACAATCAATGCTCCAATCCTGGCTACGGGTAATTGGTTTTCATTCCTGAGCAGCTTTTCTGCGCTACGGTACGCCTCCACCCAATTTCCCGTTTCAAGGTTGAGTCTGGCTTTCATAATTATCATATAGGACGTCCATGAATCCAGGTCCCTTTCTTCACAATACAGGATCCCCGCATCCAGGTATTTTTTTGCAAATTCAACATCTTTTATTTCCGCTGCAGAAGTGCCCAGGTTCGCGTAGGCCCTGGCGGCATGTTCATGATATGAATTCTTTAAGGCGATGCCAAGGCTTTGTTCCAATAACTCAATTCCTTTTTGTTTGGACACCGGCATCTGCATTTGGGAAGTACCGACATTGTTTAACGCATGCGACAATGTTTCCATGTCGTCCAGTTCCTTAGCAATTGCAATGGCTTGCTCTCCCCAGAAAATGCAAGCCCCATGTTCAGACGAAAGCATTTTCAACTGGGACATATTGCTGAATGCCATTGCTTTTGCGCTTGTTGAGGGTTGATCGCGTAACACCTCAATGGCCTGAACGCCAAAACTCTCCGCCTTTTGCCGGTTGCCATCAAACCACCAGAATCTTGACAAAAACCGCATTGAACTGCTTATTTTTTCCATGTTCCCCTTTTCTTTCCAGAGATTTAAGGCTTTTCCCTGGAAAATAATCGCTTCCTTGATCTGATTCGTTAAATAACATTCGTATGCATACCATTCGTAAAATTGTACCAGCAGGTCCTTGTCATTCCCCTGGTAATATTCAATGGCGGAGAAATACAATTTGGATGCTTCCAGATGGGCGCCCAGGCAGGCTGCGCGCGCTGCAGCCAGCGGTGCATAGCGCACCACCAGATCATATTCACTTGCATTTTTTGCGTGGTGAATGATCCGCTCAATTTGTTGATTCTGCTCAAAGTTCCCCAGGAACAAATCGAGTATTTTTTTATTCAGCGTCAGCCTTAACAATGGTGACAAAGATGCTTCAATTGTCCTCCTGTACAATTCATGCTTAAAAAGAAGGCGGCCGGCTTCAAGGATAAGTATTTTCGAATCCAGTGAGTTCTTCACTGCAGACGAATAATCCGGCTCCATCCGATCAAGGTATTTAATCTCAAAGCCTCCGGGAATTACAGATAATATTTCCCAAACACGTTTTGTTTTTTCTTCCTGACGGTTGAAAACAGACAGTACGGAGTCTTTAATATTTTCTGGCACGCCGGCACTGTAATTCGCAAGGATTTCATTTACGTAAAAAGGGTTTCCCGAAGTAATGCTGTAAACATCTTCTCCGCTGTAACCCTTTTCTTCGGCCAGTCGCTCCACCGCTGGCCTCGACAGAGGCGCCAGATGTAAACGCGAGAAGGAATCGGCAGAAAGCTGACCCAGCACATTTCTTAAAGGATGACGAAAATGAATCTCATCATCGCGGTAAGTAAGAATAAAAAGGCAGCGGGTGTGTGTAATGCGCCTGGCAAAGAATTTTATAAAATCCAGCGTCGCTTCATCCGCCCAATGCACATCCTCAAATAAGATCAGGGAGGTTTGTTTTTGATCGCTTAATTCCTGAATAAACTTCGTAAATAAACCGGCCCGGTCTGAACTGTCTACGTTATTCTGCAAAAGATCAATACCCATCTGCAAGGCAATGTCGTACAGAGGCGCAAGGAGGCGCGGCGTGAATAAGGCATCACAGGTTCCCTGATATATTTTGCAGCTGCTTTCTATTTCCCTGCAAAATTCCCTTACGAGGGAGGTTTTACCGATGCCAGCCTCCCCGCTAACAAGTACACAATGTCCTTCACTATCTGCGACCTTCTCCAGGTGTGCCTGCAGCGACGCTAAAATGCCTGCCCTCTCGATTAGCTCCATTTTTCCAGTTTATAAAATGAGAAAGTATGAATCTTGAAACGAAAGAAACCAATTTATTCCTCCGCAACAGCTTCGCAGAAGCAAGTAAGCTTTTACCTGATCATATTTATCTTGTTACAAGGGGGTCAGAGGCTGTGGATAAAAAGCAACCATTAATAGTTTTTCTGGTTCAGGAACCTGATTCAAGATTAGTCCATAGAACGTGTAAAGCTGTGGAAGAGTTGCGTCCTGTTTACATGATTAAAATAAAGACCGGCTGGTTAAGCGGGCTTTATGAAGAAAATCAAATGCGCGTATAACTGTTTGTTTTTGAGGGGTCTTGCGCGCTTGATCCGGATGCATTTATTTTGCAGTGAGCATAAGTTATGAGACCATCCGATGGTTCCTGAACTAATGGGTGTACCTTTCGCGAAAGCAAATCCTGTTCCTGCTAACATGATATTCCGGAATTATCTTTTAAGTGTCCCTTTTAATCGTTTCCATGATGGAAGAATTTGACACCATAATAATTGGATCCGGCGCGGGCGGTCTTGCCGCAGCAATCCTGCTTGCAAAAGCCGGGCAAAAGGTCCTGGTGCTGGAGAGGCACTACGTTCCCGGCGGCTGGTGTCACAGCTTTCATTTGAACGGCCAGCGTTTCAGTCCCGGCGTTCATTATATAGGCCTCATGGATGAAGGAGAATCAACAAACAATCTCTACAAAGGTCTTGGGATTGCAAACGACCTTGTTTTTTTTAGAATGAATAAAGATTGCTACGAACATTGCCGCCTTGGAGATAAAAGGATTGATATGCCGGCGGGATTCAATAATCTATATGAAAACCTTGCAAAAGAATTCCCAAAAGAGCAAAAAAATATAAAAAAATACCTCGGCCTCGTAAAAAAAGTATGTGACGAGGTATTGATGATTCCCGAGATGCATGGCTTTTGGGATCATGTAACGATTCCCTTCCGGACCCGTCATATGGGCAAGTATGCCTTATTCAATCTGAAAAGGGTAATCAACTGGCATATCAAAGATCCCATCCTGAAGGCTGTTCTCAACACACAATGTGGTGATCACGGGTTGCCACCATACAAAGCAAGTTTTCCGATACATTGCCTGGTCATGAACCATTATTTTCAGGGCGCATTCTATCCCATGGGAGGAGGCGCAGGTATTGTTAAAGGCATGACCAATGCCCTGAAGAGAAATGGCGGGGAATTAAGGGTAAAGCAACAGGTAAAAAGAATCCTGATAGAAAATAAACAGGCTTTTGGTGTTGAACTGGCCGATGGAAAACAGATTTTCTCAAAAAAAATAATATCTAATGCCGATCCGACTACTACCTATCTGGATCTGGTCGGAAAAGAAAATTTAAGCCCAAAATTAATTAAGAAAATCTTAAAGACTAAATACTCTATAACTTCATTGATCCTGTTTTTAACACTCGATATGGATGTGAAGAAAGCCGGCTTTGACTCAGGGAATATCTGGTCATTCAGGAATGAAGATATGGATGCCTTATACAATGAACTAAACGATAAGGATCCGGCAGAGGGAAGCGAATTTCCCGTGGTTTTCATCAGTTGCACGACGCTTAAGGACCCGATCTCCTTTAATGGCAGGTACCATAATTTTGAACTCGTCACGTTTATAGATTACGAAAGCTTTAAGGAATTTGACATCAAAAATAATTATCATTCAGAGGCATACGAACTGAGAAAGAAAAAGATCATCGGTAAATTTTTGAATAATCTGGAGAAAGTGATTCCCGGCGCCCGGGATCATATTATTCAGGCTGAATTGGGAACGCCGAAAACAAATCAATATTTTATCAATTCTACCAACGGAAATGTTTACGGCACAGAAAAGACATTTACCCAAACCGGCCCGTTCTCCTTCAGGAGCAAATCCGAAATAAAGAATCTCTATTTATGCGGTGCAAGCACCCTTTCTCATGGCGTGGCCGGCGCCGCTTATTCAGGCGTTGAAGCAGCGGCAAAGATCCTCAACTCAACTTCCAAAAAACTGCTGGAGGACCATGGAAACCAAAATCTAAGAATATACGATGCAGAGGATGAAAATACCTGGCCTGTTTGGGTTCGTCAAAAAATTGAGACCAGGAAAGGGCGGTTTAGAAATTCAAACCTGCCCGAACAGGAGAAAAATATTAAGCATCTGATTACTCAATAAAGCGACCGCGTTCCCATTCAATATCAGGATCGGAAAAATGTTCTACTTCAGTGGATTGCTGGTCAACGGGTCTATAACCGCTTTTACTTCTGCAATGGTATTTACAGGAAACTTGCACATCCTTGCGTGTTCCCGGACCAATTCTTCGCTTTCTGCGATATGAATGCAATAGATCTTATCCTCCGTAACAAAGGATTGTATCCAATGGTAGGGCCTGCCGATTTGGTTTAATATGGTGCAGGAATTCTGGGCAATCGCCTGTAATTCTTCCGGCGAAAGGTTTCCCGCACCTGGAAGATTCCTTTCAACAACAAATTTTTTCATATAAATAATTTTTAGATACCCTTGTGGACAATAAAATTGAATGTATTGTTCTGCTTTGATATGAGGGTCCTTCCCCATTTTAGGTCCGCTGGTTCCCCATTTCAGCGTCACTTATCATCTTATCTTCTGCGGTGATTAAAACCCATAAAGAGGTCCACGGAATTCTTCCCGTTTATATCGAAGGTGAGCAGCATAGGAAATAATGCAAAGGAAGATAGCCTCGCACAAAAAGGGTGGCAGTTCCTGCCAGGGACTGAATTCGCCGACGAAAATCCCTAATTCACCTGTATAGGTTTGTGGAGTGCAACCTCGCTTATGATTCGACGGTATATTTGTTTAATAGAAATTTCTGGTTTTTAATACCGCAAGCCTTCTGCTCATGAACTCAAAAACCTATACAAGAGCGTTCTGCGTTTTATTTACGGTTGTAATTATTTCATGGGGTTGTAAAAAGGATTTGTCGCCAGGAAGTAATAATAATCCTCCCGCAACAGTTGATACCGTCGTTACAATTAAAGTTGATAGCAGTTTATACACAGCCTCCGGTTCAGGAGGGATTGATACCGGTGAAATATTACTGGCAATGAATACAACAACGAATGGCGTGTTGGCTATCCTTGATCAGAAAGGGAATCTATTAAAAGTAAAGACCTTACCGCTGAGAACGGACAATTTTCAAAAGTGGAATATTAACGGGAACATTCGGTACACTTATTTGCAGACCGAAGGCGTTTATACGGAGGCAAATGTAGCAACTGAAGAAGGATATGATATTGTATTGGATTCGAATCTGAATCAACTGAACCGCATCACCTTATTGCCGTTCCAAACTGTAGATACGAGCGGCTACGATAAATTGGATGTTCATGAATTCATATTAATCGGAGACAATCACTATATAGCAATCACCGACCGGCAGGAAAGTCCCAAGAATATTCCCGATAGCCTGCACCCCTCACCTCAGGCAAAAGTAATTGCCTGTCTTATACAGGAAGTAAATAACGGACAGGTCGTGTTTCAATGGGATGGGACAGATTATCCGGAGTTCTATGGTGCGAGCGTTGAAAACAATAATTTCTCTGATTCGGTCAACACAATGGATTATATGCATATGAATTCGCTTTGCATAGATTCCAGCGATCAAAATCTTATTTGCTCTTTCAGGAATCTTAACCAGATCATCAAGATAAACCGCACTACCGGAGCAATTATGTGGCGGCTCGGAGGAGCGCATACTGATTTTCCGCTGACGGCGGACCAGGTATTTCTGCGTCAGCATTATGTACGGTTCACGGACAATGGCCAGACATTGATCTTTGTAGACAATGGCCAGCAGGCCATTCGCGCCAATAGCCGCATCTTGGAAATGCACCTGGATGAAACGGCCAAAGCCATCACTAGTTTCAGCTCATATGACATACCGGATGTTTTCATCCAATATGCCGGATCGGTTAAGAAATTTAATGGTAATTATTTTATCGGTGGTGGTTCCGCCAACTATGCACTCCAGGTAAATTATACTACCAACCAGGTCCTTTTAAGGCTGAACCAAAAATTCTCCAGCTACCGGGCCCTGAAGTATTGATTCACTGCATTCCCATGGTCTGGTTCTGATTTACCCGGGCAAAGGTTTAGGATTGAAATCCAGTTTTGATCGCTTTCGTGAGAATTTATGTCCGGAACCACGAAATGATTTCGCTGTGAAGTAATCTGCTTATGGCAGAGGAATTTTTTCAACCAACATTTTATTTCCTTTCAGATCATAATAGGTGCATGTCATCTTATCCAGATCTGTAACCCATTTTTCAACACCTGTTATTGCGGCATCCTTGCAAAATGTTGAATAATCGGTCTGACCTTCCTGGTGAATCTTTAAACAATACCTGAATTTTTCCTGGTCACTTTTTTTTGCCAGCTTCATCGGGGGATATCTGGCTTCAGATTGAATGCTGTAATTTTCTTTTCCGAAATACCTGGTATGCCCGTCGCTTACATAAGTGATATAACTGGCAATGCCCAATTTTATGAGTTCCTGAACATATGCCGGGAAATCCGAACCGCTTTTGACCTTTGAATGGGCTTCTTTAATTTGATCGATGCTGAACATATTATTAGCGCATAAGTTTTCTCAAAGGTAAGTGTGGATATTATGTGTATAGCAGCGAATCTTTCGATAAAATGAATCATTTGTTCCAAATAAATGGGAATTCATTTACCTTATACCGCACATTGAATCTTTTAACAACACCAAACAAACCATTTTTATGAAATCTTTTCAATCTTTCCCATTCTTTTTAACCAGATGCAAACAAGCATTTCTTATTTTTTTGGTTTTTCAGGCATTCTCCTGCTCCAAAGGCAGCACGGGCCCGGCAGGTGCCACCGGACCTGCAGGGCCGGCGGGACCCAACGGTCCGGCAGGTTCAGCCAACGTTCAATATTCCGCATGGTTTACGCCGGCAACTTACACCAAGGACACGGTGTTTGGCAGTTACGGATTTTATTATGACCAGGCTGCCAGCGCGATTACCCAACCCATCCTCGACAGTGGGGTAGTTATCACTTTTGGTAAGCTGGACGGTTATAATACATCCATATGGCCGACGAATCAGGTGGAACAAATGCCTATCATAATTACCTACATGTTAGGTTCAAATGGCAATGTTGATACCTGGTCAGCCCTGGCTACGGTTGGCAATTTGAGAATCGAACTCATCAGCAGTTTAAATGCATATGGTAGTATTTCGAATGCTCACCAGTTCCGTTATGTCATCATACCTGGGGGAGTAAAGCTAACCGGAGCAGGATTGGTTCCCAAAGCAGGAAACACGCAGGTCAATTCCGATGAAAATTCCCGGAGGCAGGAGGTGATATCTAATTACAGTAAGATGAGCTATGAGCAAATTTGTCAACTACTAAATATTCCGGAGTAGTTTAAACGTTTCACAAACAAATCAGGGGCAATGAATACCCCTGATTTGTTTCTGTTGTTTTCCCGGGCCATGATCTTCAGTTCCTTTCCAATAATTACAATTTCCCGTGTCGCTATATTGATTGGGTTAATAAAGCCTCTATTAAATCTTAACAAATTCAACGCGCCGGTTATTCTCTTTACCTTCCGGTGTTCCGTTGGAGTCAATGGGTTTTGTGTCTCCAAAACCTTTGGTAGTCAGCCTTAATGCTTCCACTCCCATGCTCACGAGTTGTGCCTTGACGGCATCCGCCCGTTGTTGCGAAAGCTGGAGATTATGCGGGGCATTTCCGGAGTTGTCAGTATGGCCATCAATTTCATATTTAAGCGATGGATCCTTCTTCATTACAGCGAGAATCTGGTTAAGAGTTCCCATAGATTCGGGACGCAGTGCTGCCTTGTCAACGTCAAACAATATTCCGTGGGTGATGATCTTTGCATCTGTCGTTGCTTTCTTATAAATATCTATTCCACCTGCTGCTATTCGAAGATTCCGTATATATGAATTTTCGTAACCATTTACGTCAATGGTTACATTATTTGCCTTACCGGCGAGGTTATTTACGCTGGCAATGCGGTACTGGTCAACATACACTTTGCCAACCGTCTTGTTAATCGCTATTGCTACGTGGTGCCAGGCCATTTTATCGCCAATGGCAGTTTTTAAAGCTTCCGGAAAATCGACGTCCCCGAGGGTCCAGGTGATTGAACCATTTTCAAAAGACATTCCGGGTATGATTCCCTCACCCCCGGCATAATATGTTCGGTGGCCGAAGTCCACATTTAAGTGATTAATGCCGAAATCCTCATTCATGAAATCGAACTCCACTGTAAACTGATCGGGCATATAGGTTTCATTTGTCATCCGCGGATTAAATGTGGCTCCGGGTCCCTTTGGCACGTGTATCACGTTCTCCCCGCCTTCCATCTGAATATCCATCTGGCCGTGCTCGAGTGTAAATTGAGAAGGAATTTCGCCTGGCTTTTCGTCGGTAAGCGAAGAATTGAAAATGATCTTGTCGCCGGGAACAAAATCATAATTCGCATAATTCTTCATTGTTGCTGTAGCCGGGGATGCGCTGGTATTGTTATCCGTAGAAGCTGGACCTGCGGGAGTCGTCTGACCGGACTGGCTGGCATTCGAATTTGTGTTCTTATTTTTCTTTTTGAAAAGTCCTTTAATGGCATTGTCTGCCTTATTCACACCGCTTTGGGCGCTATTATCAATATCACTGTTTGTCTGGTTGGTTGCCGCATCTTTGGCAACCTGGTTTGGATCATTTACCTGCGCCGCGACCGTATAGCTGAACAGGCAAAGCGCAAAGCTGCCGGCTACAACTGATATTTTTTTCATGTTTTTTTTCTGCAATTAAAGAAGAAAAGCAGGTCAGGACAATCGGATAAACATACGATTTTAGGAACCTGAACATTGCAGGGGGTTCACCTGATTCATGGTGTGCAGTTTATTTACCAAATGACCACCCTATGCCAATCATGAGGTTTCTGGGTTGTCCAGGCCATTTGTTCACATTATTATATGCGCCTGCCCAATAGGTGGTATTGCTGAGATTATTGAGGAAAGCGGAGAAGGAAAGTTGTTTGATATTGTAGTATAGTCCGGTGTTGACAATCGTATAGCCCGGAAGAGTAATACTGGGATCGAGCGTATTGCGCCTGCTGACCTGTGCATGGCCTGCAGCAATCCCTAAACCTTTCAAAGTGCCCCGTTTAAAAGTATATTTAATCCAGCTGTTACTGGAATTCCGGGGTGAATTTTCAAGCAGGGAACCGACATCGGTAGGGATCTTGCTTTGGATTACCTCGGCTACACAATGTGCATAGGCAAGCGAAACGGATAAATTGGACAAAATATTCCCGTTTGCTTCAAGTTCAACACCTCTTGACTGGTCCGCTCCCTGTTGAATGTATAAATTCGGGTTTGAAATAACTCCCGCGTTAACTGCAACATTATGTAAGGTTAACTGGTAGACAGAAACAGTAGCAGATAATTTTTCCTTGAAAAGGTTTGCCTTAAATCCGGCTTCATATAACTGGCTGGTGATGGGTTTAAACGGTGCATTGTATACCTGTGCGCTCGTTGATGCTTCAAAGGGATCAAATCCTTTATTATAGGTTGCGTACACGCTTGTGAAAGGATTAATTGAATACACAAGGCCTACCCGCGGAAGAAATACATTTTCCCTTAAATCACCGGCGCTGTCATCTTCGTCTCCTTTGTAGAATTCCTCTCTAAGGCTGAATAACAGTTTCCACTTTTTCCAGCTTGCCAGGTCCTGAACATAAACTCCCTGCGTATGATAAACATCATCATCCACATCGCTCCCATCGGAATCAAAATCCGAGGGCTGATAAGTACTAAGGGGCCTATGAAAATACGGAGGGTGCAACAGGCTGAAAGTTCCTACAATTCCACTGCCAACTCCGAACTGATCCGGCAGTTCGAAATATTGCTGGTTCAGGTTCACTTTGCTTTTTACATAGTCATAGCCGGCGATCAGCTGATGGGTTGCCTTACCCGTATTGGTCAGCCAGGTAAAATATGATGTTATAGTATTGGTAGTCGTGTTATAATTCCAATTCGTATAATACAATGAAACGGAATCAGGTGTTATATAATCATTGATACCATGGTCGGAAACATTTTGCCAGGTGCGGTAATGCAGGAAACCGCCGTTGAAGCTGAGCCGGCTGTTGAACTTATAAGAAAGTGAAGCTATCGATGAAAAATCCGTTTCATAAAGGAAGTCCCCGGGCTGGCTTACTATTAGTTTCAGAGGGGTCGAATGCAGGTCGGTTGTATTCTCCAAACCGGGTTGTCCGCGGTCAAGGATTGTATTGATATGGGAAACCGAAAAATCGAGATTCACATTTAGTTTATCATTGGGCACAAACGATAAGGACGGGGCGAGCTGGTAGGATTTTGCATAGAACTGGTCCCGGAAAGAATGCGTTTGGTCATAGCCTGCATTCATCCGGTACAGGAGCGTTTTGCTTTTATTGAGCGGTCCTGTTATATCTCCTTCCGACCGGAAATGATCCCAGCTGCCACTGGCAATATTCAATTCACCTCCACTCGTGTCCAGCGGTTTCTTGGTTACCAGGTTAATCGTCCCTCCCGGGTCGCAATTGCCGTATAATGTTGCTGTTGGCCCTTTAATAATCTCTATCCGCTCAACATTCACCAGCATGGCACTTGTATAAGTGGTATTGTAGCCGCGCAGCCCATTGATATCCCTGGCATTTTCAGCCCGGAAACCGCGTATGGTATACTCATCATATCCTGAATAATCATTCACCCCTGATGCATTGGAAGCCGCATCCTTCAGCGTAAATTCCATTTTATCTTTGATTAGCTCCTTGGTAATTGATGAAATGGCCTGGGGGGAATTAATAATCGGCGTTTCAGTTTTGGTGCCAAAAAAAGAATAGTCGCTTTTATAGGATTTTTGCGTCCTGCCCAGGATTTCAACTGTTTGTAATGTATTAACGCTGTCGGTGGCCTTTTCCTGTGCAAAGACATTTGGCGAAAATAAAATTAAGACTACGGTAAGGGCAGGAAATAGAGGCCTGATCCTCATAAGAGGCTAAGTTTGGGACAAGATAGCAAAATTGCAAAATACTTGCAACAGTTAAACTGGATATTAATAAAGGAGAATTATCGGGTTTGGACCCCTGTTTTTTCCCTTAAATGTCCATAGAAATAATCTTATTTGTAATCAAGAAAAGTTTTATACCTTAATATTGGATCAATCAACACCATTACCCGCTGGACAGTCGTTTGCAATCCTTCCCGCCCTAAGAACTACCTTTTATTTTTAAAACTTAAACACCAAAAAATGAAAAAGTATTTGTCACTGGTTGCCCTCGGAGTAATTTGTTTTTGCAGCTCCTGCAATACTAAAAGCGAAGGCGGCCTCTCAGCAACAGCTCAAAAAAACCTGAACGCCAATGACAGCATAATGCGTTCCTTTGAGACAAAAGATTTCAGCAGGGTTGGTGATTATATTGCTACAGATGCGGTTGACCATTCAGGTGACAAAGGCGACGTCAAAGGGCTTGACAGTATTAAGGCTGAATTTGTAAAATCCTCTGAAGAATTTGATAACCAGAAAAATGATATAATAAAGGAGCTGGCAGATGACGATTATGTCATGTCCTGGGACCACGTTACCGCCACTTACACAAAAGACGGGATGGGGCATAAAGCCGGCGATAAATTTGATCTGAAGATGATTGACCTGGCAAAGTTCAAAGACGGGAAAGCCACAGAACACTGGGTCTTTATGGAGCCAGGCGACGTTATGAAAATGATGGCCAGCATGCAGCCTCAAATGCCAATGCCGATGGCTGCAGATTCTACAAAGGCAAAGAAAAAGAAATAGGATTCATTTTCGGGGTTTTCGAGGAATTATTGAGCCCATTTCACTACACGGCTGTTTCCGGCATATGAGAATTATATAAATCCGGGAGCATCTGCAAAAATGGCTATGGGATTTCCCCTCGGCGCCTGCAGGCATTCAAAGCCAGTCAGTGAACCGCCCTGGTCCAGCCATTGCATTATTCGCTAGCTTTATCTTATAATTTTTATCCGGCTTATGAAAAGGATTCTATTTTACCTCTTTTTATTGGGCTTTCCGTTGGCCGTTTGGGCGTTTTGCGCATCCACCCCCAATAAAAATCTCAATGGATCACTTCCACCGGGAGGCATTCAATTTCTTGAATCCTCCTGGTCTAAGGCTTTGGAACAGGCCCAAAAGGAAAACAAACCAATTTTCCTGGATGCGTACGCGTCCTGGTGCGGCCCATGTAAAATGCTGAAGAGAAATACCTTTTCAAAAAAAGCAGCCGGAGATTTTTTCAACCTGCATTTTATCAATGTTGCCATTGATATGGAGAAAGGAGAAGGCCCTGCCCTTGCAGACAAATTCGCGGTTGATGCATATCCGACCCTGATTATCGCAGACAAAAACGGGAATATTGTAACCTTCACAAAGGGTTATATGAATGCAGCTGAATTGGTCGAGTTTGGCAAATACGGGCTGAATAAATTCCAGCATTGATCATTTAGCATCGCCCGGCTATTATGCCATCGCCATCTCCTTAAGTTTTTCCTTATTCGTAATTTATACCCCTGCAAATAATTCTGACCCTCATTCTTTACTTGAATCCCAGCGCCTTTATATACCCTTTGTTTGGAAGGCAATTTTCAAAACGGCAATTGATCAGGTATTCCTTCAATGCCTGCCTGATATGGTCCATATTTTCAGGCCTGTTTTTCCGGATATCTGCGAAATTCCGCCTGGGCGCTTCTGTGTAACTGATAATTTCGTCGTAGTAAGCAGGCTTTTTTATCTGAACTACTCCCCTCTCACTTTCAAGTTTTTTATAGGGCCAGTAATGCCAGCCGATGGAATTTTGTTCCAGTGTTGTGCGGAAACTGTCAATCCATGAATCCCTGTTTTCGCCCGTCTCACCGCAATAAACAGGAACCTGATATTTGCTGCGGAAGTCCAGGTATTGCTGAATCACATCTACCGTGGGTGCGGTCCAGTATTTATGGAACTGGTAAATGAGTTTGGAATCAAAGGGAGTCCCGAATGGCTGAAAGTTGGAATCCCATTGTGCACCACCGAGGATCAAAATATGGTTTTTGTCAACCTTGCGGATAGCGCTGGCAATCCTCTTATATAAAGGTTCCAGCCTGGGATTAAAATGCGCTTTGTCGAAATAGTGCGCAATAGGCTCGTTCAACAGATCATAGCCAAGAATAATCGTTTCATTTTTATAGTGGTCTGCGATCCTTTTCCAGATATCAGCAGTCAACTGCTGGTCTTCTTCACTGTCAAATAAAAATGGATACCCATCCCCGTCATCAATATTGTCTCCGGTCTGACCTCCCGGAGCACAATGCATATCCAATATCACATAAAGCTGTTCCTTTTTACACCATTGAATCAATTTATCCAATAACTCAAACCCATGGTTTTCGTTATTTTCTCCGAGATAATTCTCCCGGGTAAATAGTCTGTAATTGAAAGGCACGCGAATCGAATTCATCCCAACGCTCCTGAGATAGTGAATATCGCCTTCGGTAATGAAATTATCCAGGTACTGCTTCCAGAAAACCCTGGTTTCTGCCGGCCCGATCAGTTCGTCTAATGCCTGATTGATTAACCGGGGAGAATTTATGTTTTTAAAAAGAAACATATACCCCTCCGGTACCAGCCAATTCCCCAGGTTGGTGCCCCGCATGATGAACGGCTTCCCGTCAGGAAGGATCACTTCTGTTCCGCGGGTGCTGACAAATCCACTGGATTGCGCTTTAGGGCCGGAGTTGCAGGCCGGTATTAGTAACAGGGCGTATAGCAGGCGGAATATGCTTAGGCGCTTCATCACGTAAATTTTTATAAATATAAATATTAGCCCGGTAAAACCCGGTATGCCTGCTGTGATTATCTTTGCGAAAACTGCTAATATGGCTCTTTCGCTGGCGCAAAAGCTGCGCATCAAAGAAGGCACCACGCTGCTGACCATTCATGCGCCGGCAGGTTTTTCCGCAGATCTGCAACCGCTTCCTCAACGCGTGAAAATAAGCGGGAATGCAAAAGATTATTCCCAGATTCACTGGTTCGTAAAAAATAAGGCGGAGGTGGAAAAAGACCTGGATAAAGTATTGGGTCTGTTAAGAGATGAGATTGTTTGCTGGACATATTATCCGAAGGGAAGTTCGGGGATGCAGACCGACCTGACGCGCGACAAAGGTTGGGAAAGCCTGATGAAAAAGGATAACCTTCAATGGCTGAGCCTGATCTCCTTCAATGATAGCTGGTCGGCATTTGCCTTGCGAATGAAATCCGGCGCCGATCAGAAAAAAAATAAAACCAATCGCATAGTTTTCGATTATGCGGATCCCGTTTCAAAAACGGTCAGGCTGCCGGAAGATCTCGCCAAAGCATTGAAGGTTAATAAAAAAGCAGCCTCCTCCTTCGAAGCTCTTTCTTTCACCAATAAAAAAGAATACATCGAATGGATCGTAAGCGCTAAAAGAGATGAAACCCGGAATCAAAGAATTAAGGATACGCTTGAACGCCTGGGACGAGGATGGAAAAATCCGGCTAACCGGTAAAGTGGTTCAGCATCCTGAATTCGTTGCACAAATAACTTATTCAATCTGCTTTTTCAGCTCAAAATTCAGGAACGGCTTCAGCAGGTCTATCGGGACCGGGAATATTGTTGTTGAATTATTTTCCGTGGCAATCTCCCTGAGTGTTTGAAGATACCGGAGCGTGATAGCGCTTGGCTGTTCGGCCAAAACCTTTGCTGCGTCGGCCAAACGTTGGGAAGCCTGGAATTCTCCTTCGGCAGCGATAATTTTTGAACGGCGCTCTCTTTCGGCTTCTGCCTGCTTGGCCATCGCCCTTTGCATTTCCTGGGGCAGGTCGATCTGTTTTACTTCCACATTGGACACTTTGATCCCCCAGGGTTCCGTATGCCCGTCGATGATCTGCTGCAAACGCTGGTTGATCTTTTCCCTTTGCGAAAGCAGGTCATCCAGCTCTGATTGTCCGAGTACACTCCGCAAAGTGGTTTGCGCCATCTGGGAAGTAGCAACAAGATAATTTTCAACTTCCACAATGGCTTTGTTTGGCTGAAGCACCCGGAAATAGATCACGGCGTTTACTTTAATGGATACATTATCCTGTGTGATCACATCCTGCGGTGGCACGTCCATGACAACGGTACGCAGACTCACTTTGACCATCTTGTCCACGATGGGAATAAGAAAAATAAGTCCGGGTCCTTTTACTTCGCCGGATATCAGCCTCCCTAACCTGAAAATGACGCCGCGCTCATATTCGCGCAGGATGCGGACGGCATTAGCCAGAATAATGATGCCAAAAAGAATAAGGACCAGGGTAAAAACAGGAACCGTTTCCATGAAGTGTATTTTTAAGTTTAACTATTGACTTGTTCAACATAAAGCGTAAGGTCCACCACTTTCCCCACCCTCACTTTTGATCCCCTGGGAATGTGGCCCGTCATGGACACTGCTTTCCAGCTCTCCCCGTGCAACAGCACTCTTCCGGCAGGATTTAATCCTTCCAATGCTTCACCCTCCTTACCCAGCAGACCCTGAATTCCGGTAACCGGTTTGGCGCGTTGCGCTTTTAATCCCATCCCGATAACAAAAATAAAAAAGCAGGCCGCAACGGCAACAGCAGATACAATCAGCGTGCGGGATATGCTCACCACTTCCAGGGAAGAGCCGGGCCGGATCAGCATCAGCGAACCTATGAGGAGTGAAGCAATTCCACCAATGGCCAGCATGCCATGGCTAACTATTTTAATTTCCAGCAATAACAAGGCAATTCCAAAAATTATTAGGGCAAGACCAGCCCAATTTACGGGCAGGGTATTTAAAGCATAAAAGGCAAGAACCAGAGAAATAAATCCGATGATGCCCGGGAAAATAATTCCCGGATTGAATAACTCGAATAGGAGTCCGAATAAGCCGAGCATCAATAAAATGTAAGCAATATCCGGATCACTGACCAGGTCGAGCAGCTTTTCAGTGAATTCCATATCCAGGGTTTCTATTGCAGCTCCCTTTGTATGCAATATGATCTTTGTGGAATCATGCATTATGGTTTTGCCATCAACCAGGTTAAGCAGGTCCCGGTCATTCGAAGCAATAAGGTCAATGATATTTTGTTCCAGCGCTTCTTTTGCAGTGATTGCAACACTTTGCCGCACGGCTTCTTCGGCCCAGAGCAGGTTCCGTTTTCTGTACTCAGCGATGGTGCGTATGAATGCAGCTGCATCATTCGTGCTTTTGCTATTCATGATGCTATCGGTTCCCCCCTGCAGGCTGACCGGATGCGCAGCTCCGATGTTCGTCCCTGGTGCCATGGCAGCAATATCGGCAGCCAGGGTAATGAACACCCCGGCCGATCCTGCATGGGCTCCGGCAGGGGAAACATAAACGATTACGGGTACAGGAGATTCCAAAATATCGCCGACTATAGTCCGTGTCGATTTCAGCAGGCCTCCCGGCGTATTGAAATGAATCAGGAGGCAGGATGCTTTTTCACTCACTGCTTTTTGAATTCCCCGGTGAATATATTCCGCGGCCACGGGATTAATGGCGCCATCAATCTTAATGGAAACCACCGTTTGCGCCGGAAGCAGCAAGGGAAATGAAATAACGATGTATAAAAAAATACGCTTCATAAAAATGCCTCCTGCCGGAGTGAAGCTTTGAAGAAGTGGCAAAACAGTCTTGTAATTTACCCGAATCCGGGGGAATTAAAAAGTTTAAAATTTGACGGCTCCATTCCTTTCAGTTAAGAATGATGTTAATTCACCGATTTGTGTTACACCGCCTGGTGAATTACGGGTTTAAAAAATTATGTTTGCACCCTAAATGTGAACCCGGTTGCCCCTTCCGGATGATCAGCAAATGAATGTGAATGCGGAAATGGCCCCTGTTATTGGTTTTTGAAGTCTCTCTCCCTTTACTTATTTTCTGTCAGCAGGATACCTTGCACAAGCCATCTCCGGCCCCTCAGATGGATGTAAAGGATTTGTTATTCAAAAATGGGAGAAGAAAAGAACTTGAAAAGAAAAGTTTTTTCGTCGTGCTGCCGGTCCTCGGATCCAATCCGACAGCAGGCTTTATATATGGAGCGGGCCTTTCATATGTATATCGGAATACAACCAACAAAAGATTTTCAACAGTTAGCAGCAACTTATCCTATTCAACAAAAAGACTGGCAAACCTGAATATAAAAACCAATTTATTTGCCCTAAAGGATAGATTATTTTTAAATGGTGACTGGAGATATTATGTCATTACAGAAACAACTTATGGACTGGGAAGTTCCAACAACCTCTCCGGTCAGAAATTGAGATACAATCTGGTCAGGTTCCATGAAACTGCTTCATGGAAATTGCTTCCAAATTTATTTGCCGGAATCGGGATACACTATGATCACTTTTTTAATATCGCAGACAGCACGGCAAAAGGGGATCCGGATAAATCATATCATTACGCTTACAGCTTACAACATGGATTTAATCCAAATCAATATACCGTATCAGGAGTCAGCCTGAACATTTTGTATGACAGCCGGGACAATCAGGTAAATGCATATAGCGGCTCTTATGTAAATATGAACTACAGGATCAATGAAACTGCTTTGGGCAGTGTGAAAAATAGTACGATGCTCCTGACAGAATACAGGTCTTTTTATTCATTAGGTAAAAAGAAAGGTACCAGTGTCCTTGCATTATGGCTCTATGGAAGTTTCGTAGTGAGCGGGAATGTTCCATATCTTTTACTACCCGCAGTGGGCTTTGACCAGCGCCAAAGATCCGGAAGGGGTTATTCTTTCGGACGGTTTAGAGGGACGGATATGCTGTACGCCGAATCTGAATATCGTTTTCGTATTTCACCCCGGTCCGGAATTCTGGGCGGTGTAATTTTTGCAAATCTTACCTCTACTGCTGACAAGGAAAATAATATTTATCTGTTAAACTATATTCAGCCGGCATACGGAACCGGATTGCGCATTATGCTGGATAAAGTGTCCCGTACCAGGCTGGAATTAGACGGAGCCGTAGGGAAAGGGAAGATCGGATTCTATTTCGGAATCAGGGAAACCTTCTGATTAAATTAAAAGCTGCCGGTAAAAAGCAGGAGAATAAATCCTTATTTTTAGTGAATGAAAAATACACTTCAGTCGTTTTCTGAAACGCTGCAGTCAGATAACCCACCAGAAGTATTTTCCGTTTTTCTGAAGGCTTTATGGTATGAGCGTAAGGGACAATGGAGTAAAGCGCATAGCCTGATCGATCATTTGGAAGGAAAAGAAGCCGCGAGGGTTCATGCCTATCTGCACCGCAAAGAAGGTGATGCCATGAATGCCGGATATTGGTACCACCAGGCGGGAACAGAACAACCTGATTTAAATGCAGAAAAGGAATGGGAAATGCTTGTGGCAGATTTTTTGGCCAGATCAACCCCATGAATCCCGGTTAACACATAATCGCCCTCCTGCCGGGAATCCAATCCCGGCAATTAAATTGTGCCCCATTTCTAATAACAAAGAATTACGGTTTGGCTTTTTTATACAATCCAACCAGTTCGCCTTTGGCCAGGATATGACCTTCCATGGCTTTTTCCAGTGCTGCCTTGTCACTATTCATATCCAGGTTCAGTTTGCTGTCCAGAGCATAGACCATAAAATGATAATGGTGCGTCCCTGAGGGAGGACACATGCCGATATAACCGGCTTTTCCCGCTCCGTTATGGCCCTGGTCGCCGCCCTTAAATCCTTCCGGTATGTCACCGTTGGTATCTATATTCCATGCCACCCAATGGGTAAACCCGCCCGTCCTGGCTGCATCAGGATCGTGCAGAATAAGAGCAAGCGATTTCGCAGCTGCAGGTAGATTTGTAACGTGCAATGGCGGACTGACCTGTTCACCTTCGCAGGAGTACTTGAGGGGGATGGAGGCGTTGTTCACAAAACTTGTACTGGTTACCGCCAGCTGGGCATTGGCAACCGAAACCATGGACATCATTGCAGTAAAAGCTGAAGAAATAATCAGGTAATGCATGATTTTTTTTTGAAAATGCAGAAAAAATTGTACCAGCTTTTCCGGATCCCTGATATGGTTGCCTCAATGCCCTACGAAAAAGCCAGGGTGCAAATCCAGGAAATGCACCTAATTCAATAGCTTTGAGCATCTTCCGGCATGAATAAAGAGAAAGGTTTAGAACTTGAACGACTTGTATTTTTCAGCGATGCGGTTGTGGCTATTGCTATTACCCTGCTTGCACTCGACCTCAGATTTGAAAAAAAAGTGATTTCCGGCGTGCTTAGTTTCCGGGACATTGGTAATCTGTGGACGAAATTCTCCGCATTTCTTCTCTCATTCGTCCTTATTGCCGTGTTCTGGAAGGTCCACCATGAATTTTATGGATTCATAAAAAAGATAGATGGGAAACTTTTCTGGTACAACATTTTCTGGCTTCTCTTTATCATAATGCTTCCTTTTTCCACGACCCTGGTGAGCAGCTATTTTGGCCAGGTGGTTAGTGTATTCATATATTCCTTAAATACCCTGATGATAACCGTTTTTCAAAACCTGATATGGGACTATGTGGCAGTTCGCCCGGATTTCCTGAATGAGAAAGCAACTCCGGATCTGATTTATGTTTATCAGTTTAACTGCAACGTCGCGATGATCAATGCCCTGATCGCTATTACCGTTTCATTTTTCAGCCCGTTGATTGCTTTCTTTATCCTTTTCACCAGGCCCTTTATGATGCGCGGACTAATAAAAATCTTCCGGAGAAAAACAAGATCCGGATAAAGGTCTCCGTATCCGGTTAAAACCAGGGCCTGTTACGCCGAAGGAGGAAACAAAAGCAACTGATCATTTCCAATATTATTTTTCTGTTTCTGATCCGGTTCACCGAAATTAGACAAGCTTATACCCAGAAGGCGGATCTGTTTTCCTTCCGGTGCCGTCGATTCCAGCAATTCCCTTGCCGTAGAGGCAATGATCGCGCTTTCATTTACAGAATGAGGAAATGATTTGCTCCGGGTGATAATCTTAAAGTCGCTGAATTTTATTTTCAGTGTAATCGTTCTTCCTTTCAACCCATATTGCTGCAGACGCTGCTCAACAAGTGCGGCTATCTTATTCAACTCTCTGTTCATATCCTCCAGTTGCGTTAAGTCGTAAGGAAAAGTGTCTTCTGCGCTCAGGGATTTCGTTTCTCTGTCTGGTTCCACCTGCCGGTTGTCAATGCCTCTGACGGTCTGATAAAAAAAAATTCCGTTTTTGCCAAAGTGTTTGACCAGTTCCTCCACTGAATATTTTTTCAGATCTTTGCCTGTATAGATATTCATCTCTTTCATTTTAGCAGCTGTAACTTTTCCAACGCCGAAAAATTTCTCCACCGGCAGGCTTTCCATGAACTCTGTTATTTTAGAAGGTCCGATAAAAGTGAGTCCGTCGGGTTTTTTGATTTCAGAAGCAATCTTGGCCACAAATTTATTCACCGACACGCCCGCAGACGCGGTCAGATCCAATTCTTCTTTAATGGATTTTTTAATTTGGGCCGCAATCTCTAAAGCAAGCCCGATCCCAAGCTTGTCCGTGGTTACATCCAGGTAGGCTTCGTCAAGGGAAAGCGGTTCCACGAGGTCCGTGTAGCGATGAAATATTTCCCTGATCTTTTGGGAAGCGGCTTTATATGCCTCGAAGCGCGGGCGGATAAAAATTGCCTGGGGACAAAGAATAGCTGCCTGTTTGGAAGGCATGGCAGAACGGACCCCAAACTTTCGCGCTTCATAGCTGGCGGTAGCAACCACAGCTCCGCGCCCTTCGGGAAGTCCGCCTACAATAACGGGCTTCCCTTTATATTCCGGATTATCCCTTTGTTCCACCGAAGCATAAAAAGCATCCATATCAATATGAATAATTTTCCGCATAATTTTTTCCTTACCATCAATCAATCCAGATGAATCCGGCATAAGAATGAAATCTAACCAAATATCCCGATTCAAATGCGCATTTAAAAGTCGGCCGGACATTTTCATCCTACCTTTGCAAAAATATATACCGTGATAGCATTTCTTGGAATGGGTCTTCTGGGCTCTAATTTTGTCCGTGCCCTCATCAAAAAAGGAGAACAGGTGCAGGTGTGGAACCGCAGTTCATCAAGGGCGAAAGCATTGGAAGCATATGGAGCAAAATCCTTTGAAAAGGTTGCTGATGCAGTAAAAGGCGCCGACCGGATTCACATTACGTTGAAAGATGATGCATCAGTGAACGAAGTATTGGAACAAGCAAGGGAGGGATTTAAACCAGGGGTCATTATTATTGATCATACCACTACGTCTACCAGCGGTGCGGCCGAGCGAACCGAACTTTGGAAAAAGCGTGGTTATACCTATGTTCATGCCCCGGTATTCATGGGACCGCCCAATGCCCTGGAAAGCACCGGATACATGCTCATATCCGGCGATCCTGCCCTGATCAAAAAACTGGAACCAGAACTTTCGGGGATGACCGGAAAACTTATCAATTTCGGTCCGGTCAATAATACCGCAGCAGGCATTAAACTGATCGGCAACCTGTTTTTGATTTCCCTTACTGCTGGTTTGTCAGATGCGCTTGCACTCGCAAAGACGCTGCATATTCCGGCAAAGGAGGTTTCCGGTTTATTTGAGTCCTGGAATCCCGGATCCATGGTTCCGGGGAGATTAAAGAAAATAATGGAAGACGATTTCAGCAAGCCGTCCTGGGAACTCAGCATGGCGCGAAAAGATGCAAGGCTGATGATGGAGGAAACGCAGAAAAACGGAACTTCGTTAACTGCTATCCCCTCCATTGCAGCCCTGATGGACAAATGGATCTCAAAAGGTCATGGTAATGATGACTGGATGATTATCAGTAAAGGTGTTCCGCCTGAAAAATAAGATCGGAAAAGCTTTATTTCTACACAACCTTAGAATTCAAAAGCGGTAAAAAAACAGTATATGCCTGTTTATATTTCCCTAATGGACCGCCTGAAAACGCAGCATCTGACCATCTATGAACTGATAGATTCTGTTCCTGACCAATTGCTTCAATACAGGCCCTCCCCGGGCAAATGGAATATCAAAGACCAGATAGCGCATTTGACCCGGTACCAGATGATCTTTCTCGAGCGGATCCATCTGATCCTTTTGGGGCAGCAACCCGGAATCAAAAGATATAGTGCTGAGCAGGATGAGGCATTTGCCGGCTGGCAGAAATTGTCAATAGAAAAACTGATGGAAAAGCTGGTTGCGGACCGACTGGACATACATAATTTAATAACCCGGCTCGCTAAGGAAAAGTTAAGCCTGGTTGCTGTTCATGAAAAATTTGGCGCATTGACAATATTGCAATGGACACAATTTTTTCTGTTACATGAAGCACATCACCTGTTTAGTATATTTCAATTGGCCCATGCTAATTCAGCAAAACCTCATCTGTAAAAACCCAGCCTGGCTTATTCGGAGAGTTGCCCCATTTGGGTGATTTCTTTACACTGATCGCTATAATCTTAATATAACTAACCCTGGCTGCGGGAAATCTGCAATCCTCCAGGAAAATAGAAGGAATATCCCCTTTAATAGCGGCGACGGGTTTTATTGTCTGCAATAACTTTAAATGCGTTTTGTCATTCCCGCCCCAAACCTCTACCCGCTCCGGGGGGTAAATATCCGAACCGGAATTTTTAAGCATATGCAAACACACAGAATGAAGTTTTACCGGTTTAATAAATTGCAATAAAACGTCCATATCTTTTTGAAACCCCAGCCATCTGCCGTCACCAAAATTGAGATCGCCGGTAATATGATCTGACAACATACCTGCACCGTCTCCCTTATATGAATCATCGGGAAAACTGATAAAGAGGATGCTGTCTGGTTTGTAGGAACTTTTATAAAAATGTTGCTCAACAGAATCACTGCCCAGCCAGGTCGATTTAAAAGCTCGCGCCTTAAAAAGAGTGCTTTTATCAATTACCACATCGTTGTTGAAGACCGGTGAATGGATGCTGTCTGGATTGGTCCCATCTAATGTATACCGCATTTGTATCCCGGGAATCTGGTGCTTTAATAAAACATGAATGGTATCGGTAAAAACACTATTGGCGGTTATCAATATCGGCGGATTTAATTGCATGGGTGCATCCTGTTTGAAGCCCTCGATGAAATGGATATTTTTATTTGCTTTCTGCAACCGGGCAATCTCCTCCCCTTTTAAGCCCGTATTCCATAGAATGACTTTTCTGAGGCTTTTGATGTTGCCAATGACAGCGAAGGATGAAGGATCCATTCTCGTACCGGAAAGAGATAAGCTTTTCAAATATTTAAGGCCCTGGATTTGTACCAGTCCCGTTCCGGTAACATGGGTGAAATTCAGGCTCAGTATCCTCAGATTTTCAAACTGACCTACAACTTTCATGTCCGCATCATTCACGGGCATTCTATTCAGATTCAATTCTACAATTTGTTTTTTGACCAACAATAAATCGGCCAGTGCTTTAGAAGAGAACTGGTTCCTGTTATAAAAATCGACCACCAATGCAGGAGATTCTTTTGCTACAGCATAAACAACCCGGTAATTATTACTCAGCGCCCTGACCGTCTTTTCCTCTGCTGCAGTAAAATCATATTTCTCCTCTTCCGGAGGCGCTAAGAATTTTGAAGCTGTCAGTCGCAGCGAATCATTTTCCGGCAACCCGATCAATTTCTTTTTAAAATCTGCGCCAGACTGTATCCAGCGGTAAATTATGTCCATCTCATCTTTGGTCAATTGCGGCCTGCCCGTCAAAGGCATATGCTTCTTCTCTTCTTCAGGAAGATAGATGCGCTCGATGATCAGGCTGCTGTCTGCGTGGCCCGCAATAAACAACCTGCCAATTTTGCCACCTTTTAAAATATCTTCAGGGTTATCCAGTATTAAACCACCTTTCGCTTTTCCACTATTATGACAGCTCATGCACTTGCGGGTGAATATTGGCTGAACAACATCGGTATAAATCACCGCCCTGTCCACAGGAACCCTATCCGATTCATGAAGTGCAAGTAAGGGAGTGCTGATGAAATCTTCGCCGTGCGTAATCCCGGCGCCTAAATAACCGGCAAAAATCACACATAAAACTGCAATAACGGCAACTGACTTTGCAACAGGCGCCTTATACCATCCTGCATTTCTATTCCAGTAAACCAATGAAGCAATGCTTACTATCGAAATCCCCATCCATTTATGCCAGTCCACAGAACTTCCGGCATAAGCACTCTCATTGGATAATAGCAATCCCATAATGACCGTAATCGCTGCTGCCAAAGCACCCGCAAGTAATAAGGCTGTTGTAAAATGATAGTAAAAGGATTCTTTAATGAAGTCTGAATTGAACCTGAAAAACTCCATGCCCATGGCAAGTAAAAGGATGACTATTGGAAAATGGACAAACATGGGATGCATTCGGCCGACAGACTGCAGCCATGCCGGAATGGTCATCTTACTCTCAAACAATATTAAAAAAAGTATGAATATATCGGCAGCGAACAGCAGGTTTTCAGCGATGGGTTTAGCCGCTAATTTCATAAGTAAATAATAAAAGCATAAAGCTTATGCTATAATTCGGTCAACTACTTTTCCCGAGGTATCTGTTAAGCGGTACCTGCGACCCTGGCTTTTAAATGTGAGTTTTTCGTGGTTCAATCCTAACAGGTGCAGACAGGTAGCATGAAAATCGTGTACATGAACAGGATCCCTGACAATGTTATAGCCGAAGTCGTCTGTCTCTCCATATACAATACCTGGTTTTATGCCTCCGCCTGCCATCCAGATGCTGAAGCAGCGCGGATGATGGTCGCGGCCATAATTATCCTTTGTCAGTTTGCCCTGGCTGTAATTGGTGCGGCCAAATTCTCCACCCCATATCACCAGCGTTTCATCCAGCAGACCTCTCTGCTTTAAATCCGTAACCAATGCAGCCGAAGCCTGGTCCACATCCATTGCCTGGCCCGGCATTTCCTTTGGCAGGTTGGCATGCTGATCCCAACCCTGATGATAAAGCTGAACAAAACGAACCCCGTTTTCTGACAGCTTTCTTGCGAGCAGGCAATTGGCAGCATAAGTTCCGGGCAGCAGGCAATCCGGTCCATACATTTTTACTATATCATCAGGCTCTTTGGACACATCCGTAATATCCGGAACTGCAGTCTGCATGCGATAAGCCATTTCGTATTGCTTAATCTTTGTACTGATTTCAGGATCACCAAATTCTTTGAACGAAAGATCATTCAATTCCGCAAGCTTATCCAGCATTTTCCGGCGGCTTTGTTTATCTATACCATTGTGATCATTTAAATACAATACCGGGTTATCGCCGCTGCTGAACTGCACACCCTGGTATATGGAATCGAGAAATCCATTGCTCCATAGTTTGGAATAAACGCCCTGGCCATTCCCTTTTCCTCTTGACAGCAATACGCAAAATGCAGGCAGGTTTTTATTTTCGCTGCCAAGCCCATAACTCATCCAGGAACCAAAACTGGGGAGGTTTCCCTGCTGTGCGCCTGTTTGAAAAAAGGTTAAAGCCGGATCGTGATTTATGGCCTCGGTAAACATGGTTTTAATGATGCATATATCATCTACTATTTTAGCGGTATGCGGGAACAGGTCGCTTACCCATGCCTGTGATTTTCCATATTGTTTAAAATTGAAAAGAGAGCCGGCTAAAGGAAAATGAGCCTGGTCTGAAGACATACCCGTTAACCGCTGGCCCATGCGTACTGAGGCCGGCAGATCCATGCCTTCCATTTCCCTCAGCCTGGGTTTAAAATCAAAGGATTCCAGCTGGGATGGTGCGCCATTTTGAAAAAGATAGATAACCCGCTTTGCCCTGGGGGCAAAATGCGGAACACCTGCTATTAACGAGGCCGCATCATCATCCGGGCTCCCACTGAAAAGATCCGGTATCAGCAAAGAACCCAGCGCCACACTCCCGAGTCCAAGGCTCATCCTGGTCAGGAATTTACGCCTGTTGATGCTGAGATGGTTTTCGATGATTTCCTTTTGCATTTAATTCTTTGATTTATAGAGCGTATTTTTATTGTTTATGGTATATGGAGGATGGTAGATGGAGTTCAGTTACGAATCTCCTCATATAGTCCATCAACCATCAACCATATACCATCAACTCTTCTACCCGCTCTCATTCCCTCAAGACTTCGTAATCGTTTCCTCCAAATTATATATTGTCGTTATCACCTGCATCATGGCTGCGGCAGAAACTTTATCCACTTTTTCATTCATCGGATGTTCGCCGGCCGACAGTAATTTCTCTGCATTTCCCTTTTTCCTTGTAAATGTCTGTACCTGATCCTCATAATAATCTTCCAATATTTTTATTTCGTTTAAATTGGCTTTTCTGCAAACGATCGTGCGGAATGCTTTTGCTATTTTATCTTCCGTTGGAATGGATTCAACCATCAGTTTCACTGACAAAACCCTGGATGCTTCGAGTACTGTTGGATCGTTAAGCATCACTAAGGCTTGCAGGGGCGTATTGGTATTTGATCTTTTTACTTCGCACTGATCCCGGTTGCTGGCATCAAATAAGATCATGGATGGCGGGGGCAATGTACGTTTGATAAACGTGTACAGGCCCCGGCGGTATAATCTTTCGCCATGGTCCTGCTTATATGTGGTTAATATGCCCCGGCCTGAAGTAGATGCCTCCCATAAACCTGCAGGCTGGTATATTTTTACGCTTGGGCCGCCGATGGTTTTTACCAGCAGACCGCTGCTGGACAATACCAGATCCCTTATAAACTCGGCAGGCAGGCGAAAGCGCGGTCCGCGGGAGAGGAATATATTTTCAGGATCAGCTTTTAATTTTTCTGGTGAAATGACGGCCGACTGCCGGTAGGTTGCCGACATCATTATTTTTTTCAGCAGCCATTTGATGTCCCAATGGTGATTCATGAAATCCACCGCGAGCCAGTCAAGCAATTCAGGATTCGAAGGCAATTCACCCTGTATGCCGAAATTACTGGCCGTTTTTACTATGCCGCGTCCAAAAAGTTCCTGCCAGATCTGATTAACGAATACTCTTGCCGTTAGCGGATTACGTTTATCAAAAAGCCATTCAGCAAGACCCAGACGGTTTTTCGGATAATCTCCAAAAGGCAATATGGCTTTCGGTGTGCCTGGCTCAACGGAATCTCCGTGATTATCGTATTGCCCGCGCTTAAGAATATAGGTCGGCCTTACTTTATTGCTGTCGCCCATCACCGAAACAATCAGCTTACTGGTATCCTGTTTATTTATGAAATTCAGAACGCCCTTTACGTCATCGTTACTGATCTGCATCAAAGGCTTTTTAGCATAGGTTTCAGGGCCGCCTACTGTTGCCTCCAGACCTCTTTCCTGAACGTTGTTGAAAAAAGCGAACATCTGGTAATATTCCCGCTGTGAAAATGGATCGTATTTGTGATCATGGCAATGAGCACACTCCAGTGTGACGCCGATAAAAGCCCGGCCAAAAGTATTGGTGCGGTCTGTTACATATTCTACCCGGTATTCTTCGTCAATGGCACCCCCTTCTTCAGTTATTTTATGATTGCGGTTAAAACCCGTTGCCAGTAACTGCTCTTTTGTGGGATTTGACAAAAGATCGCCGGCAAGCTGCCAGGTTACAAACTGGTCGTAAGGCATGTTTTCATTAAAGGCATGAATAACCCAGTCGCGCCAGGGCCACTGGCTCCTGTAATTATCGTCCTGGTAACCGTGGGAATCGGCATAGCGGGAAAGATCCATCCAGTGAACTGCCATTTTTTCGCCGTAAGCAGGGCTTTTCAATAGTTCGTCAACCGTTTTTTCGTAGGCTCTGGAGGACGTATCATTCAGGAATTTATCCATCAGTTCTATTGATGGCGGAAGGCCGGTTATATCAAGACAAATCCTTTTTAACAGTCTTTCCCTGTCGGCCTCCTCATTGGGTTCCAATCCTTTTTGCTCAAGCTTATTTAATATGAAATAGTCGATTTCATTCCTGCTCCACTTTTTATTATTTACATCCGGCAGGGGGGACTGTTTTGGGACGGCAAAGGCCCAATGTTTTTCGTATTTGGCCCCCTGGCTGATCCATTGCTTTAAAGTATTGATCTGATCCGGCGTCAGGGATAAGTTGGAGGATGGCGGCGGCATCATCTCAGAAGTATCTTTTGAAGAAACCCTCAGGTATAGTTCCGAATGAAAGGGATCGCCGGGCACCAGCGCATGTGCATTGGGGTTATCCTTCAATGCCTTGTAAGCTTCATCCCGAATATCCAGGCGAAGGCCGGCTTTCCGTTTGTTTGCATCGGGGCCATGACAGGCGTAACACTTATCTGCAAGTATGGGCCTTACATCAAAATTGTAGCTGATTTCGCTCCCTGATCTGCCATTTGACGTTCCGGAGCTGTTGTGGCAGGATTGAATTAGAAAAACAGCCGCAGAAACCGAGAGCAACAATAACAAAACAATTTTTCGCATGGCCAGGATCATTGAATATGGGAAACAGGTTTCCCTGACCATATTCTACCTGAAAATTAACATAATTGTCTGTTTTTGTGAAATTTATAGGAAAAATCGTTTCCGGTCTCCAGCATGGAAAGGCACAATTAGAAAAGCTGGAAGGCCTTCAGTTCCAGTAATAGAGACAGTTTTTTTTGGCCGGACCGGGGTTATTTCTGGGGCCGGGCAATGGTTTGACCCTATTTTTGATCGTATGCTTCCTGTAGTTTCTTAATATCGATCCTGGTCATTTTCATCATTGCTGCCATAACCCTGTTGGATTTCACAGGGTCCTTGTCGGCTATCATTTCGCCCAGTATCTTGGGAGTGATCTGCCAGGACAGTCCGAATTTATCCTGAAGCCATCCACATTGGTCCGTTCTTCCGCCTGCGGAGAGTTTTTCCCACAGTTCATCCACTTCCTCCTGGGTTTTGCAATTGACCATTAAGGAAATGGCAGGAGTGAATTTGAAAACCGGGCCACCGTTTATGGCAGAAAAATCCTGTCCTTCGATCTCGAAGTTTATGACCATGACGGATCCTTTCGGACCGGGACCGGCGTCGCCATAACGCGAGACTTTTTTAATCTTTGAATTTTTGAAAGCAGAAGTGTATAAATTCACTGCTTCCTCCGCGTTGTTGTCGTACCATAAGAAAGGGGTGATCTTTTGCATAATGCTGGTTTTGTTTACGTATTGATTTACTCTTCAAAATTAGTACCGTAAAATGATTTCATCGGGGGTAAGCCGGACAAAATGAGGGGGTGATTGCGTAGAACCGTTCTGAAATAAACTGTTGCCATATCATTACCGTAGAGTGCCTAATTCATTTTCCCAGACAAACAATTGATTAATACGAGTATGTGACAAAGAGCCTTCGGTCAGAATGAGATCCGGGCGTCGAAGACCTATCCTCCCTCCAGCGCACCCTCAACATAAAAAAATAAATTTTACATTTATCGAATTATTTCAATAAATGATTATATCTTTGTATTGTAATTCATTTGAAATGGATGCGAAAAAAGCAGAAAAGATCTCGAAAGCGCTGGCCGACCCCAACCGCCTGACCATCCTGAAGGAGATCAAGAAGAGCAGGCAATGCCTGTATTGCGTGGATCTGAATAAAACGATTGACCTGGCCCAGCCCTCCATTGCCCATCACCTGAAATTATTGCTGGAAAGTGAACTGGTGACCTCAGATAAAGAAGGCCGGAATGTGCGGTATTACCTGAATAATAAACTGATGGATGAGTACATCCGTTTCATCGAGGCTCTGAAAATTTAATTTTTTTTATGGTTATTTATCGAAATTCTTAAATAAATCTATAATTTGTTTCCTATTTGTCCTAACTGAAGTAAAACCTTGCCTTTATTATATTGAATTATTTGAATACATCTATTAAATTAAACGCCATGTCAAAAATAGCAATAACAAAAAACCTCACCAGCAGCCCTCTTCCCGCCGCCCTCGCCTATTTCCTGATCATGTCCATCGGTGGTTGTTTCGCGAGGGAAAAATATTTAGAGGCAGCTAACACACCTGGTGTTACAGGCAAACGCGCCGTCCAGGCTTACTCAGGCAATATCAACCAAACGACAGTAAAGAATAAGACTAGGGCCGCATACTACCCTGCTTCAAAATCAAATCGGCAATGAGCCGAAACCAAAACAGGCTCATAACTTCCTTTAGAGGTTGTTTTTACATGAAGAAATTATGAACAATCACAAAACAATTTATATGACACTCAAAAAAGCCTTCATCTATACGACAACGGTCTTCGCTCTGATTACCCTGCTGTCGTACATCATTTACTCGTAACGGCAACAGGTACTTTCGATAACTCAGGTTGCTTGGAGACCAATACTGTAATTGGTTAGAATCACAGCATAGTAAAAAAGAATATCTTATCTGTGCCCTCATGGCTGATTTACTTTTGAATGGCCTGGGAGCTGAATGGGGCCAAAGATACCAATCCGGTGAATCCTAGCGTTTGAATATAAAGGAAACGGGATAAGGGCCACCGCTCATCGGGATTGGTTTATGCCAACACTATATACAGTATACCGCGTCACGCCGAAGCACCTGTTGGAACAGCTTAAAAGCACCTTGGCCTGCAATATCCGGCGCAGCCAAACTGCGCTTTAACTTACTATCTTCATCGAATCTCAATAGGTACTTAAGTATCTAAGCACAATAGCACCGGAGGGTTTTTCGTTGCAAAAAAGTAAGATCTGCTTTTATCTAAATAGACGGAATTGACGCAATGGCAGGAAGGACAGTACCATGCATCTTTACTGGCCGCCGTGGCGACCTGCTGGGTTACCTGATTGAAGAAGGTCAACTCCGCCGATCAGGTAGGATGGTCCAGCTTCCCGGCCAGCAATAGGCTCGGCAGAGTTCACATTATCAACATTTAAAATATCCGGTGATTGTCGCATGAAGATTAAGAGATAGCTTAGCAGTTCTTCCTTTTTCATAATGAAGCTTGATCACCAGTATGTCAATTCGGTTTCTCCATTAGGGAGAGCGCAAGAAGTCTGTTTTACATTGAGGACTCCACTGACGGTCTCAAAAAACTGATAAATTTTTGTAGGGATTATGTAATTAAAGTGGTTTTTGCATCATAAATCAGAAAATGTCCTGCACATTGCATTGATTTCAAAAGTCAAATCGTTTTAATAGTTAATATCTTCTTATGCGGATTTTCTTAATCGGTTTGCCCTTGCTTTTCTGGTTCGGTGCGCCTTGCCAGGTAAAAAAACTGGATGTTGAAACAACAATCCAAAATGTTACCGTTTTTTCTTCAGGTGCCCGGGTGGAAAGAACGGCTTCTGTGAACATACCGGCCGGCCGTGCAGCAATTTCTTTTGCTGGTCTCAGCAATCAATTAGATCAGCAGACGGTGCAATTAATGGCGGATGCTGGTATTACGTTGCTTTCTGTAAATACAAGCAAGGATTTCCTGACAGAACGCAAAATCGAACAGCAGGAACAGGACTTTATTAACAAGACAAATACTTTGAAGGATAAAATTGATCTCGACCAGAAACAGTTGGATGTCTGTAAGAACGAAGAAGCAATGCTGGTCAAGAACCAGGCCATTGGTGGTCAGTCGGGCGTAAAGACCGTAGATTTGAAAGATGCACTGGAATTTCAGCGCCAGCGACTGACAGAATTGTATGAGAAGGAACTCGAGATCCAAAAACATCTTGTTACGGAAGAACAGGATCTTCTGAGGAATAAGGCCCAGTTGCAGGAGATGAGTAAAAAGCGGGACAGTATCAATTATATTGTTACAGCTTTGATTGAAAGCAAGCAATCCGCCACCGTGAATTTTCAGTTATGGTATAATGTGAAAGATGCGGGATGGTATCCAACCTATGATGTGCGGGTTAATGAGATAACCGAACCCTTAAGCATTCTAATGAACGCCAATATTTTTCAGCGGAGTGGTGAAACCTGGAAGAATATTCCACTTCAGCTTAGCACCGGAAATCCCAAAGACAATGCCACCCAACCTACTCTGCAGCCTTGGATGCTGGGATTTTATGATCCTTCTGTTTCATTGAGCGGCCATGGTGTTCAGGGTGAAATATCCGGAAGGATTACCAATGAAAAGGGAGAGCCTATACCCGGCTCTACCGTATCAGTAAAAGGCCTGGGCACTGCTGTTCAAACGGATGGTAATGGATATTTTAAATTGCGAAATATGCCCGCAGATGGTATACTGGTCATAACCAGCGTGGGATACCAAACGAAAGAAGTCAGGGCAAATTCGGGGTATATAACGATTCTGCTCACGCCAAGGTCTGATGCCTTGGAAGAAGTCCTTGTAAATGGTTATTCAATGGAGGGAAAAGCGGCTGGAGTTGAGATTGCTGATAAAGAAACAAGGAGAAAGACAAAATCTGTTCAAACAATTTCGGTCGCCACCCAATACCAGCCGACGGCCATGGTATACCAAATAAACGATAAATACACTCTTGAATCGGATGGGAAAACCACCACCATCAGTATCAAACAATTTGAGGTTCCCGCGACCTATGAATATTATTCGGTACCCAAGATTGACCCGACTGCTTTTCTCAATGCACGGATCATTAGTTGGCAGGACTATGATCTGCAACCGGGGGAAATCAGCCTTTATTTTGAAGGTACTTACCTTGGCAAGACTTATCTTGACCTGGCTTCCGCCACAGATACCCTGACACTTTCGCTTGGTAAGGATAACGGAATTAAAATATCCCGCAAACTGATAAAAGAATACAGTACAAAAAAATTCATCGGCAATAACCGAACCGATTCCAGACAATATGAAACCAGTATCCGAAATACAAAAAAAGTTCCAGTGAATATCAATGTGGTGGACCAGATCCCGGTTTCAACCAACAGGGACATCAGCGTGGAAAACGTAAAATCACCTGAAGCCCAGATCAACAAGGAAACCGGCATGATTAACTGGGTAGTTGGTCTACGGCCGGGCGAAGAGAAAAAATTATCAATCAGTTACAGCGTAAAATATCCGAAAGACCAGAAACTGCTGTTGGAGTAGATTTTATATTTGGTGGCTGTTGCAGTGTCTTCCGGCGTGAAGGCTGACAAAGGTTTATTTTTTATCTGATGCGGTTGAACCCTCCCCCATTCCCATATCCGCGTTTCACCGAATAGATCTCGTCACGGTCCAGCATTTCTATTAGCTCACTCTTACTAAGGACCAAAGTATCATCCTTTACAAAATAGTCATCGTCCGTCAATTTGCTTACAAAGCCGCCATATTCCAAGTCGTTATGGAATACCATTATTGAGTCTCCGCTTATTTTCACTATCCGGAGAAAGGTGTAAGTCGCTTCATCACTTTCCCCCTTTTTTATTATATAGACATCAGCAACTGAAGGCTTGTCAACAAATTCTCTTTTCTGCCTTTCTTGGGTCCTGTTCCAATAAAACCAATATGTACCCACGCAAACGCATAGGATCAGAGCGGAATAAAAGTAAAATGGGGTTTTGGCCAAACTTAAGTATCGCTGTTCCACACTCTCCAGTTTCGTCTCGTCTCCGCAATTTCTGCAACGCATTTCAATCTGTTTACCTCCAATTGGGAAAACCGGAATAAAACATAAATGAAAATATTCCATGTACACCCGAACTTCCCGGTCAGAGGCTTTGCAGGGATAACAAATGCTATCGGAGTCAATATATTTGGCTATTCTGGTCCTCCTTTTACCGAAGATGAAAAGCATCTCGAATTTTAGTCCAAACTAAACATTAATTACCGGATTTCACATTGAATTCCCATTGATGTACTTGCTATGCTGAAGATATAATCAGCTAAATTATTTTGCGGAGATGCCTTCGCAAGCTACCTGTTGCATTATACTCTGAATTGACGATTATTCCATGGAATACAGCCACATCAATTCTTCTTAAATTTACTTAAACCTGAATGGTATGCTGGTTGAGTTTACCCAATATGTTGCACTGGTTCTGGTCATCGTGTTGCTGGTTTTACTGGCCCGGAAACTCAAAGTGGCCTATCCGATTGTTTTAGTATTGGGCGGATTAATTCTCAGCCTTGTTCCCCAAATTCCCGATATCAGTGTAAGGCCTGAAATGATCTTCGTTATTTTCCTGCCCCCGCTCTTATATGAAGCTGCCTGGTACACTTCCTGGAAAGAGTTCTGGCGCTGGCGCCGCGTCATCGGTAGTTTCGCTTTTCTGATCGTGATCGTTACTTCATTCGTCGTTGCCCTTGTGGCCAGTGCAGCCATACCCGGATTCTCTCTCGCCCTTGGCTTCCTGCTCGGAGGAATCGTGTCTCCGCCCGATGCAGTAAGTGCATCGGCAATTATGAAATATATCAGCATTCCGAAAAGAATTTCTTCCATCATCGAAGGAGAAAGTCTGTTGAATGATGCGTCCAGCCTCGTGGTTTTTCGTTTTGCCCTTGTGGCCGTGGAGACCGGCCGTTTTGTTTTTCACGAAGCAGCATTGAGCTTTGTTTGGGTTATCCTGGCCGGCATCGCCATCGGCCTCCTGGTAGCCGCATTGTTCTTTTACCTGCACAAGTGGTTACCCACAGACGCAAATATGGATATCGTATTGACACTGGCCACGCCTTATGTAATGTATATGGCTGCGGAATCCATTCATGTTTCGGGCGTACTGGCGGTTGTCAGCGGCGGACTTTTCCTTTCTTCCAAAAGCCATTTATTTCTTAGCTATAGGAGCCGGCTGCGCGGAGCCAATGTTTGGTCAGCATTGGGATTTGTGCTTAACGGACTGGTCTTTATGCTGATCGGCCTGGCACTGCCGGTCATTGTCGGTCAACTCGACGGAGCAACGCTTAAACAGGCCATCGGATATGGTTTGCTGATCACGGTCCTGCTGATGCTCGCCAGGATATTATGCGCTTTAGGCGCCTCGGCATTTACTGTTTTCATCAGCCGTTTTATTAAAACAGCCGACAGTCGACCTGGATGGAAATTGCCCCTGGTGTTCGGATGGGCCGGCATGCGCGGCGTCGTATCGCTTGCAGCTGCACTATCCATACCAGTTTATCTCAATAACGGATCTGATTTTCCGGAGCGCAACCTTATCATCTTCATCAGCTTCGTAGTCATCCTGCTTACCCTGGTCGTTCAGGGTCTGACGCTTCCCCTGCTGATCCGTTGGCTAAAGCTGGAGGATCCTGACCGTCCGCTTTCGAAGGAAACACAATCGGTTATACTTCGCCGTAAGCTGGCTTCCGAAAGCCTTTCTTATTTAAAGGCGCATCACGCAAAGGAAATCTATTCCAGTGCCGCTTTGCAGCAACTGGAAAAAAAACTGGAAGCTGATGAATTGTTTGATGCAGATGCCCCGGATCAGGCAGTGTTTAAAGAAGTCTACCTCAAATTGCTTACCCGGCAGCGTGAGTGGCTTCGTGAGTGGAACAGGGATATTACCACCAGCGAAGATCTGATCCGGAAATATCAGATGCTGATTGATGTAGAAGAAGAAAAAATGCGCCTGCATAATGAATGAAGCCGCATCCTACCCCCTAAATTGTCGGAATCACACATTGCCGGAATTGAATTATGCGTCTACTTTTGTGCATGAAGAAAAGATTAATAACTTATTAAAATCAGTAATAAAATGAAAAAACTAAAATTACAGATGCAGCTCTCCGTAGACGGATTTGTTGCAGGGCCCAATGGCGAAATGGATTTTATGACATGGAACATGGATGATCAGTTAAAAAATTATATTAATGATTTAACGGATTCTGTCGACCATATTTTGCTCGGAAGGAAAATGACGGATGGATTCGTTACCTACTGGGAATCGGTGGTAGCCGATCCCGGTAATACACAGTACCCCTTTGCCAAAAAAATGCTTGACATACCAAAAGTTGTTTTTAGCAAAACACTTGACAAATCAAAATGGAATAATACCGTTTTGGCGACAGGTGATATCTCAGAGGAAGTATCGAAATTAAAAAAGCAAAGCGGTAAGGATATTATAGTTTATGGCGGCAGCAATTTTGTTTCCAGCCTGATAAAGCAAAACCTGATTGATGAATACATTCTTTTTTTCAATCCGACAGCCCTGGGTAAGGGCATGAGTATATTCAATGGTTTAAACAGCAAATTAAACCTGAGCCTGATTGATTCGAAAGCTTATGATTGCGGCATTGTTGTTATTCGTTATAAGTCCGAAACTGCCAATTAAATTCTGCGTGCCTGAGTCTGGCAGCAAGATTCAGGTTTAAAATGCTTAGGTATGTTGGTTCATTCTTCCCTTAACTTTGCGCGACGATAAAATGAACTTCCACCTTAATTAATTCTATGCGAAAAATCCAACGAAGGCTGATCGCTTCGATCCTTTGCTTTTCTTGTTTATTACCATTTACCGGAGAGTCACAAAACAAGCCTGCCGGGAATAAAAAAGACTGGATTAAACAATCTGATCATTACACCCAGATGTTAATCGATCTTGACAAAAAATATTCTCCCGAATTTGGATCTAAAGAAGGGCTTCCGGAATATGATACGCTCGTTTCCGTACCCACCCTGGCCAACCAACTGGCGAAAAGAAAAGAAGAAGAACAACTGGTATCCGTTTTTACCGCAGCATTGGAAAAGGAAAAGCAGGAACCCGTTTTGCAGGATCTTCATATCCTGATCCATCATATGGACCTGGGTTTCCGTCAGCAGGATTATCAACTGACCCACAGGGTGCCTTTTCTGAATGCGGCAACTACAATTTATGAAGGACTGCAGATCTTACTTGATGCCCAAACAGCAACTGAGCGTCGTAATGCAGTCATCATACGCCTGCGGAAATATGCCGGCATGGAACCCGGATACCAATCCATTACAACAATATTTGAGGATAGGGTAAGGCATCAGATGGCCGCGCCGAATATGGTTTATCCTTCGAGGCAGAAAATGGAATTGGATTTATCGCGCGATGCCAGCATTATAGCCGGCGTCGCGGAGCTATGCAAAAAATACAATCTGAAAAACTGGGAAGAACCTTATGAAATATTAAAGAAGCAGGTTGAAGATTATGACCAATGGATCCGGGAACAGGTTTTATCCAAAGCCCGTGAAGATTTCCGCATGCCGGCGGAGGAGTATGCGCTGGCTTTTGAAAATTTTGGCATTGATATTCCACCGGCGGAAATTGCAAAGATGGCACATGCCGCATTTACCAATATCCAAAATGAAATGAAGCCCATTGCGGCAGAGATCGCAAGGCGGCGCCATCTGGCTTCCAGTGATTACCGGAGCGTCATGCATGAACTTAAAAAGGAACAAATACTTGGGGACTCGATCATTCCCCTGTATGAGCGCCATCTGAAAGATATTGAAGCCGTTATCCGCCAGCATCAGCTGGTAACCCTGCCCAACCGGCCGGCCATTATCCGTTTGGCCACCGCCGCAGAAACCGCACAGCAACCCGCTCCGCACATGGATGCGCCTCCTTTTTTGAACAACACCGGCCAGCGCGGAGTATTTGTATTGCCCCTCAACCTGCCATCTCCGCCGGGCGGGAAAACAGAAGACAAATATGACGATTTTACATTTGATGCAGCATCATGGACCATCATCGCCCATGAAGCCCGGCCGGGACACGAACTGCAGTTCGATAAAATGGTGGAAGAAGGTGTTTCCAGGGCGCGCGTACTCTACGCTTTTAATTCCACCAATGTAGAGGGATGGGGATTGTATGCGGAATACATGATCCGGCCTTACATGCCGCTGGAGGGTCGCCTGGTGTCCCTAGATTATCTTCTTTTACGCGCCGCAAGGGCATTTTTGGATCCCGAACTTCAGGCAGGAACCATCACACAGGAGCAGGCATTCCAGGTTTTGACAAAGGATGTTGTTTCGTCTAAGGCTTTTGCTGATGAAGAAGTGCAAAGGTTTACCCTGAAAAATCCAGGGCAGGCCAACAGTTATTTTTATGGTTTCACCAAAATGATTGCTTTGAAAAAAGAAACTGAAGAGGCCCTGGGAAGTAAATTCAGGGCCCTGCACTTCCATGACTTTATTTTATCGCAGGGTCTCTTACCGCCCGACCTGATCCGGAAGGCAGTGGAGCAGGAATTCATACCTGCAGAGAAAAAATAATGGGCAAGCCTTTTTTCCGCTGCGATTTTTGTCAAAATCTGTTTATAAAAAGCAGGTGCGCAGTTTCTTCAGTATTGATAAACAGCATAGCCCCAGGGCTTCATTTTCCAGGACGCCTCGCCCAGGGATTCGTTTTTTTGCAAAAAGACATTATATGGATTTCCCCATAGCGATTTATCCTTTATGCTAATGTTTTGTTCAGCACCCGAAAAGTTTAGAATAACCAACACCCTCTTGCCGTCTTTTTCACGGACATATGCATATACATCATTTTCATCCCCCGCGACAATCTTCTTAAAACCGGCATCCGAAGCCAGCGCCGGATCGTTTGTACGAAGATCGAGAAGCGTTTTATAAAAATCTGCCCTGGCGTAGTGTTCGAAATGAATGGGGTCTTTTTCAAAGAACGATATGGCACGAAGCACAGGTTCTTCCTGGCCGCTGTATATTAACGGAACGTTATTGGGCATGGTCTGAGTGAAGACGGCGAAGGGGGCATGCTCGGGTCCGGGAAACACGGCAAAATCGGCTTTATTCCAACTGTTTTCATCGTGGTTGCTTGTAAAATACAACTCCAAGGTATTGCCAGGATATTCCGATTTCATTTCCTGGTAGGCGCTGTCCAACGCAAAAGCCTTTCTCTGGCCGGAGGCCACTTTCTTCATCATATTGAACATATGCCATGCATAAACTGCATCAAAACCACTTTTGGGAAGATAGGCACTGTCCCCTTCTGCCAGCATGAAAATATTTTTTTCTTTTTTCAGTTGCCCGATGCAGCGGGTCCAAAAGGCGCCGGGAACATTCCAGGCCACATCGCAGCGGAAGCCGTCAATATCTGATTTTTCAAGCCAGAATTTCATGGCCGCGATCATGCTATCCTGCATTTCCGGATTTCGATAATCCAACTGACGCGTATCGGCCCAGTCAACTGCCATGGCCGGCTTCCCCGCACTGTCCCTGACATAGAAATCCGGATGCCCGGTGAGCCAGCGATTGTCGTCCCCGGTATGATTAGGAACCCAGTCGAGGATAACTTTCATACCCTTTTGGTGAATGGTCCTGACGAGATTTATCCAATCGTTCATCGTACCATATTCAGGATTGAGAGCTGTATAATCTGCTACTGCATAGTAGCTGCCGAGGGTACCTTTGCGGCCCACTTTACTGATGGGATTCATGGGCATGAACCAAAGCGTTTCAACACCCATCGCCTTCAGGCGGTCAAGATTTTTCGCGAAGGCGTTTATGGTTCCTTCCTGCGTGTATTGCCGGAGATTGACTTCATAGATATTGCCCTGAATAATCCATGCCGGATGACCATCGATCAGCTTGCTTTGCGCAGATGCGTCTTGTTGAACCTGGGAGCACCCGGCAAATAGCAGGTAGCTGCCCGCAAAGAATAACAGGAATGCCTTTTTCATATGCTGTGCTGTTTTAAGAGAATTGAGCCATAAAAATATCCATAGTTATTCAGAAAAAAATCCGAATCTTTTTCCAGATCATCAATGCGGGGCCCTGGCATCTCCGCCAAAGAAGAAATAACATGACTATGCCACCTGCTGCTATGCAACAAAACCGGCTTCCGATTGTCTTTGATCCATAAGGCTAGCCAAAACCCTTTATATCCATTCGCATGCTAAAGAATTATTTTATTGTTGCCTGGCGCAATTTGGTGAAAAGCAAAGTTTATTCAGCAATTAATATTATCGGTCTCGCTACCGGGATGGCGGTGGCTATTTTAATCGCATTATGGATCTGGGACGAACTGAGTTTTAATAACTACCATTCGAATCACAATCAGCTGGCCCAGGTAGAGACCACACAGACTTTCAACGGCCAAACGGGCACCGGGGAGGCAGTAGCCATGCCCCTGGGCAATGAACTGCGCACCAAATACGGCAGCGATTTCAAAGCCGTATCCATGGCATCCTGGAATTTCGGGCATATCCTGGGTTTTGGCGAAAAAAAGATCAGTGTGTCCGGGATGTGGGTGGAATCCTCTTTCCCCGAAATGTTTTCCTTGCATATGCTCAAAGGAACCAGGAAGAGTCTCACGGATATTTCTTCTGTTCTGATCAACGCCTCTGTGGCAAAAGCATTATTTGGTGACCAGGATCCGATAAACAAGACCCTGAAAGTTGATAACAAGCTGGAATTTAAGGTTACCGGTGTTTACGAAGACCTTCCCCGGAACACTTCGCTTTATGAAATGAAGATTCTTCTTCCCTGGGAAAAATATGTTACCACTGAAAACTGGCTCAAAAATGCAATGACGCATTGGGGCAATCATTCCTTTCAGGCTTTTGTGGAGGTTAACAATAATGGAGATATAGGAAGAATAAGCGAAAAAATTAAAAAAGCTTCCATGATCCACCTGAATGCCGCTACGGATGGCGTGGAAGAATTGGTTTTGCAGCCCATGAACAACTGGCGGCTGCACAATGAATTTAAGAATGGTAAATTGTCGGGCGGCCGCATAGAGTTTGTCTGGCTCTTCGGCATCATCGGGATATTCGTGCTCCTTCTTGCCTGTATTAATTTCATGAACCTCTCCACTGCCCGGAGCGAAAAAAGAGCAAAGGAAGTCGGCATTCGTAAAACGGTAGGCTCATTGAGGACGCAACTGATCAAACAATTTCTGACGGAATCCATCGTAGTTGCATTCCTTGCTCTGGCTATCGCAATCGTTTTGGTCCTGGCCCTGATCCCCTTCTTCAACAGCTTATCTGACAAAGCAATCCGCCTTCCCGGGGGAAATCTGGCTTTCTGGTTATTCATCCTGGCGTTCACTTTATTTACCGGCTTCGTATCCGGCAGTTATCCCGCTTTTTATTTATCGGGCTTCGATCCGATCAGGGTTTTAAAAGGCACATTCCGTGTAGGCCGTTTTGCAGCTCTGCCACGCAAAATCCTGGTGGTTGTTCAATTCAGTATTTCCATCGCACTGATCATCGGCACCATCATTGTTTACCGCCAAATTCAATTTGCGCGGGACAGGCCCGTCGGGTATACACGCGAAGGACTGATCGCAATTATGATGAGTACTCCCGATCTCTATGGTCATTATGACGCACTCCGTAATGATCTGATCGCAACCGGGATGGTGGAAAATATGGCTGAATCTTCAAGCCCCTCCACCCAGGTCTGGTCGAACAATATCGGTTTCTCCTGGCAAGGCAAGGATCCAAATAGCCTCCCATTATTTGGCACCGTAGCCGTTACACAGGATTTTGGCAAAACCCTTAACTGGCAGATCAGGGAAGGGCGCGATTTTTCGCGAGATTTCGTTACGGATTCGAGCGCGATGATTTTGAATGAATCCGCAGTAAAGCTGACGGGCCTGAAAAATATTGTCGGCCAGATCATCAAGTGGGATACTACGCACTTTAGAGTGGTAGGCGTGATAAAAGATATGATTATGGAATCGCCTTACGAACCGGTAAAACCCACCATATTTATTATGAGTCCCGGATGGGCAAGTGTGATTACGATCCGCATTAAGCCGGCAGCATCCATGCATGCCGCCCTGGACAAAATTGAGACGATTTTCAAAAGATATAATCCGGCAGCGCCATTCGAATATAAATTCACAGATCAGGAATATGCCAGCAAGTTTTCGGATGAAAAACGAATCGGTGATTTAGCCACTTTCTTTGCTATCCTGGCTGTTTTTATTTCCTGCCTGGGATTATTCGGGCTGGCTTCTTTCGTGGCCGAGCAGCGCACCAAGGAGATCGGCGTTCGCAAAGTGCTTGGCGCAAGCGTGTTTAATTTGTGGCAGATGCTATCGAAGGATTTTGTGAATCTTGTTATCATTTCCTGTTGCATCGCAATTCCCATTGCCTGGTATTTTCTGCATCAATGGTTGCAGAAATATACTTACCGGACGGATATTTCAGGATGGATCTTTGTTATTGCCGCAATGGGCGCCATGATGATTACATTACTTACGGTGAGTTACCAGGCCATAAGAGCGGCACTGATGAATCCTACCAACAGTCTGCGTACAGAATAATTAATTACGCCGCATCAGGCCGAAATTTCCAGGAAAAAACCTGGCCTGCCCTTATGCACCCATTTGCAAGGGCACGATTTATGCAGTTTTTCATTGGAAGATTAAATAACAAAACAATGGAAGCAATAAGAATTCATTCGTTCGGCGGTCCCGAAGTGTTAAAAGCCGAAGAGGCTCCAACGCCCGAACCCAAGGCAGATGAGGTACTGATAAAAATATATGCGAGCGGAGTAAATCCGGTTGACTGGAAGATCAGGGAAGGAATGAACAAAGAAAGGTTCCCGACCCATTTTCCGCTAATTCCGGGATGGGATGTTTCCGGCGTAATTGAAAAGACCGGTGGGGAGGTGAACAATTTCAAGAAAGGAGATGAGGTGTACAGCCGTCCTGACCTCACAAAAAATGGTACCTATGCAGAATATGTAACGGTGAAAGCCAGCCTGGTAGCACTTAAACCGAAAACGATCGACCATGTGCACGCGGCCGGAGTGCCATTGGCCGGACTTACAGCATGGCAGGGTTTATTTGATTTTGGAAAACTCAAAGCCGGCGAGAAAGTATTGATTCATGCAGCATCCGGCGGCGTGGGAAGTTTTGCTGTTCAGTTTGCAAAATGGAAAGGCGCGTACGTGATTGGTACTACCTCTGAAAAAAATATAGATTTCGTTAAGTCATTGGGTGCCGATGAAGTGATTGATTATAAAAAAGAAAAATTCGAAGAGCGGTTAAAGAATATAGATCTCGTATTCGACACCCTGGGCGGTGAAATTCAAAAGAAATCATTTCATGTATTAAAAGAGGGCGGCCGGCTAATCACCACCGTCAGGCCGGAGAGCACCGACGAATCAAAATCAAAACATATCCGCGTGGAAGGCTTTATGGCAAATTCAATCCCCGAAGAATTGACCCAGATTGCCGGACTGATTGACCGTGGAAAAATAAAACCAATTATTGGGAAAGTATTTCCTCTTGAGCAGGCCGCCGAGGCACAAAGATTAAGCAAGGATGGTCATGCAAGAGGGAAAATCGTCCTTGAGGTCGTGCATGAAGATTAACCCAGGGTAGTATACCGCCCCTTTATTCAGTCTTGAGTCCGCGATGCTCCAGCATCGGACGGATATCCGGATCCTGTCCCCGGAAATTCCTGTACATCGTGGAAAGGTCTTCTGTATTTCCACGCGAAAGGATCATATCCCGGAAGCGCTGACCATTGGCCCGGGTAAGGCCGCCATGCGATGAGAACCAGGAGAAGGCATCATCGTCCAACATTTCTGTCCATAAATAAGCATAATATCCCGCAGCATAACCGCCTGACCAGATATGTGAGAAATAACTGGAACGGTAACGGCTAGGCACCTGCGGCACATTCAAATGTGTTCTGTCCAGGGCCATTATTTCAAATGAATCCGGATTTTGCAGCGGAGCTTCTGCCCCAAGCGAATGCCATTGCATATCCAGATCTGCAGCGGCCAATAATTCTGTCAGATCATATCCCTGATTGAAAGTAGCCGATTTTTTTATTTTTTCCACCAATGCCTGCGGCATGGGCAAACCCGTTTGATAGTGCAACGCATAATGATTAAATACTTTTGGATCAGATGCCCAATGTTCGTTAAACTGGGATGGGAATTCTACAAAGTCGCGGGCAGTATTGGCCCCGGAAAGGCTCGGGTATTGCTGGCTGGCAAACATACCGTGCAAAGCATGCCCGAATTCATGGAACATAGTGGTGACATCAGTAAAGCTTATCAGGGGCGGTTGGCCAGAAGCCGGTTTGGTGAAATTACAAACATTGTACACAACTGGTTTAGTGCCTATAAGCTTGGATTGTATAACCATATTGTCCATCCAGGCACCGCCCGATTTGTTGTCACGCTTAAAATAGTCGCAGTAAAATAAAGCGATCGGCAAACTATCCTTGTCAAATACTTCGTACACTCGCACGTCCGGTTGATAAACGGGAATATCCCTGCGTTCTTTAAAACTAAGTCCGTATAATTGGCTTGCTGCGTAAAAAACACCTTTTTGCAAAACCGCATTCAGTTCGAAATAAGGTTTTTCCTGATTTTCGTCCAGATCGTATTTCGCTTTTCGAACCTGTTCGGAATAGAATTCCCAATCCCAGGGCTGCAATTGAAATCCGCCATGCTGTTTATCTATCAGTTTCTGTATATCCGCAGCTTCTGCACGGGCCTTGGCAGTTGCGGGCGCCACCAGTTTGTTTAAAAAGGTAGTTACAGCTTCAGGGGTTTTTGCCATCTGATCCTGCAATTGCCAGGCGGCATAACTTTCAAATCCAAGTAGTTTTGCTTTTTGCGCGCGGATTTGTGCAAGCCTGGCGATAAGGTCGCGGGTATCATTTGAATCTTTTTTTTCTGTCCGGTTCCATGAGGCTTCAAAAAGTTTCCGGCGTGTTTCCCGGTTGGATAAGAACTGAAGATCGGGCTGCTGTGTTGTGTTTTGCAGGGCGATGACCCATTTACCGGGAAGGCTGTCTGCCTTTGCATCCTGGGCGGCGGCATCAAGGGTTTGCTGTGATAATCCGTTCAAATCAGACCTGTCACTGATCTCGAGCGCACCTGCTTTGTTGGCTGCCAGTAAACGATTTGTAAATTGTGCCCCTAATGAAGCATCCTCTTCATTTAATTTCTTCAGCTGGTCTTTGCCTTGTTCGGAAAGTTTTGCTCCTGCAAGCACAAATTCCTGGTATTCATATTCAAGCAATCTTTTGGATTCGGCATCCAGATTCAACTTATCGCGCCGGTCATACAGGCTCTCCAGACGCTGAAATAATTTGCCGTTGAGGTAAATTGAATCATTGTTCGCAGTGAGCCTGGGCGCTTCATACTCCTGCAGCTTTTGCAATGCTGGATTTGTGTTGGCTCCGGTGAGAAGATTAAAAACAAGCTGGGTCCTTTGTAGAAGCTGACCTGCTTTTTCCATTGCCGCCAATGTATTGTCAAATGTTGGCGAATCCGGATTATCAGCGATCTGCTGGATCTCCGAAAGTTTCTGCTTCATCCCTGCTTCCAGCGCCGGTTTAAAATCATTGTCTTTTATCTTGTCGAATGCCGCAGCCTGGTAGGGAAGGCTGCTTTCTGCATAAAATGGATTTGCAGTTGACAATGTATCAGTAGCAGTGGACGAATTCTGCTGATTATGGCAGGAGGCCAATAGGATAACTGAGCAGCTTGCGAGTATCAGGGAGCAAAATTTCATTCTGAATATTTTGGATGGAGGATTAAAAGTAAAAATTAAATAGTAAAAATTAAAAGATAATTACTTAAAAACCAAACCCAGCCTGGATACCGCCTGTGCGATGGAAAATATAATTGTTGAATTCTTCTGTAGTTCCAGTTTGAAAATATTCGAGATACAATCCTTTTCGCATAATCACGATCCCATATCTGTGCTGAAATGTAAAGCGGCGAATTTCTCCAGCCGGAATTGTGTAAGGAGAACTGCGATTAAAAAGCGGGCCCTCCAGAGTGGCATCATAACCTACAAGAGAAATCAGCGGCTGGTAATAAAGATGCCAATGCCATTTTTTGAGAGGCCCGTTTGGAGCAAGGTACGGGGAGAAAAAATGACCCGTCATCAATGAAAAGCCGGTTGCCACTTTATCACTCAGGGTGCCTGCCCGAATTGTTGAAAAACTACCCAGGCTCAACCATTCCATTGAGCTAAACAATTCCTTTTCGAAATTGATCTGGTAGTTAAGCAAGAGATCGTTGCTCACCTGGTTATGCCATCCCAAAGGCTGCGTATAATTTATCCAGTGATGAATGGTCTGCTGCATTTGTTCAGCACCGGCCCAGGGGCCGATCACACCTGTTGCCAAAATCGTACTGACCCTTTCTTTCCTTTTCTGATTTATCGCCGTGATAAAGGTTTTAAGCATCAGGGTTCCTGCATACGGCCGGTCGCCATACTGAATAGCGCTCCGGTCGATATTATTTGGTGTATAAGCATTGTGTTCAATCGCTAGCCCGTATTTTAGAAAGCTGTTGGCCGGTCGCCACAATAGCCTGGTCAGAAAAAAATGACGAATTCCCGGATGGACTTTTTCTATATAAATACCCTGGGTATAATCACGGTCCTTGCCGGTAAAAAAATCATTTTCGTAATAGATCCTGAAATACTTATCGCTGTTGATTGTCCGGAAGGATTCTGTATTATCGATCGCCTGGGCCTGTGCGCTCGTCTGAGGCAAAAAATGAAAAAGGGCAATAAAAAGAAGGCACCTGCTCATCATTATGTTTATATACGAAAATGCCTGTGCCGCAGATTCGCTATCCTCAAAACTCCCTGTGGTTCGCCGGGCAGAATATTCGCTAGCTTTGGCAATGGTTTTACCGAAGGAGAAAAAATTATTAGCTCTGCTGGGCAATGCCTATCGGGAATTGAGGAAAAATGACCCCTTGCGGCTGGCAGGGGCTACTGCTTTCTTTACCACTTTTGCCCTGCCGGCGGTATTGATCATTCTTATCCGGGTATTTGGTATTATTGTCAGCACCCGTGTAATGGCCAGACGGCTTTTGCAAAATCTATCCGAGATCATCGGCAATAATACTGCTTCCGATCTTCACAAGACGCTTGTCAATGTGCATCGCCTTCCGGGTAATCGTTGGATTTCAGTAGCCACTTTTCTATTCCTGATCTTCGTTGCCACAACGCTGTTTAAGGTAATAAAGGATTCCCTGAACCAGCTCTGGAATATAAAAGTCGAAGATCATGCAGGTTTTGCTTTCAAGCTGCTGGACCGGGTGAAATCCTTTATCGTTATCCTGGTAGCCGGTATGCTTTTTATGGGCGTCTTGCTGGGAGAAGGTTTAATACATTTTTTAAAGCATTCCTTAACAGATCAGTCCCAAAGCGGCAGCCTGATATTGAATGGTTTTATTAAACAGATCATTTCCATTATTGTGGTTACAGCCTGGTTCACTTCCGTATTTAAATTTCTTCCCGATGGCCGCCCCTCCTGGAGGGTCGCCATTGCAGGCGCATTTTTTACGGCCTTGTTATTTACGCTTGGGAAATGGCTGATCATCTGGTTATTATCGCTCAGTAACATGCGGGATATCTACGGCGCTTCCGCATCATCTGTGCTACTTCTTTTATTCGTTTTTTATTCTTCTTTTATTTTTTACTATGGAGCCTGCTTCACCAGGGTATGGGCGGATGCGCACCTAAGTCCTATTCGTCCGGGCAGGCATGCATCGTTAAATATTTAGTTCATTCCTTACTTAATATGAGGCAGGTTAACCAGGCGGCCGTCTTATTCCGCAAATATCGGCCTGATATATGCGCCCCAGAATTCCGGATAAAACCGGAGCGCATAGAGAAAGCTGTTAAATAAATTCACCCGGAGCAGCCGCCTCAGGATCATCTGCATCACCAAAAAAAATATGCCGTTCGCAATCAGGGTTGCATAGATGGCGCCCATCAATCCCTGCCGCTTGATCATGAAATAATTCAATACCAGTTCAAAACAAAGAAAAAATATAACTACCAGAAAGTTATACCGTGTTTTGCCAATCGAATCCAGTATAGTGCCGAACAGGCGGGAAAAAGGACTGAAAAGACAGGTCAGCGCAGTGATCCGGATCAGGGGAATGGCATCAGCATATCTTCCTCCTGCAATCACATGGATCACAAATGATGGAAACAGGAACAGGATCAGCACGAAAGGGACGAGGAGGGCGAGCAGGGTGCCAACGGATTTTTCATAAAGATATTTGCCCGCTTCCCTGCCCTGGGCCGCAAAACGCTTCGAACTTTGCGGAAATACGATGGTGCCCAGTGCATTCGTGGGCAGGTCCGCCAGGTTAGTCACCTTAATAGCCACATTATAAACCCCGGCCGCATCCGGCGACATCAAAGTACCAACCAGCATCTGATTCACTGTATTGGTGATGATATTACTAATGGATGTGGCCAGAACATATTTGCCGTAATGAAACATTTTCCTGATCCAGTTGAAATGGATCTTAAAAACAAAGGACAGGTAATGCCGCACAAAAAAATATTCCAGGATTGCTCCCGCCAGTGTAAAAAGGCTCATCACATAGATCAGGCGATTCAGCGAAGGAGTGTAATGGGCAAAAAAACAATAGACCAGGTATCCGAAAAAACCGGCCTGCTTTAAGGCAGTGGAATATAAAATCCCTTTAAAGCTAAACTTCGCCTGCTCGATCCATTGAAACTGTGTCAGAACACCCTGCAGGACGTAAACAATTGAATAGAGATAAAACATTTTGGCCAGGGGAGGATAATGCCACAGGCGGGCAAGAAAACCCGCGATCGCAATATTCACTCCAATACAAACCACCATGATGATCACACTGAGCACGTAAGAGGCAGACATGATCTCTGCATGCACCTCTTCCTCATTAAATGAAAGGAATTGAATAAGGGCGTTTTGGACCAGCCCACTGCGGACCATCTCAAAAACTGTGACGGTGGCAATGAATAATGCCCAAATTCCAAAAAGATGCTTATCCAATATATGCACCAGCAGGTAGAATCCGCCGAAGCCAAAAAGCAGGGCCTGTATATTCAGGATCATCGTGTATGATCCGGACCTAAGCCAATACTGACGATTCGGATCCTTCATGCTTTTTGCTGATTTAAAAACAGCGGCAAGATAAAGGATCGTAAATTAGAATACAAACAGGCACTGGCAGGCCATTACAGGCTGCACTTGCAAGGCGGGTATAAAAGCTTACCTTTAACTGAATCTGCCGGATAAGCCATATGCTGCAGGCAGTTTTACCCCTTGTCCGGAGACTGGTATCACCGCTAAATTTAAAACAAAATAGTAAAAATTAATATGGGAGAAACCTGGAATAAAAAAGAAAGAGAAAAGAAAAAACAGCAAAACAAAAAGGAAAAAGCCGAAAAAAAACTGGAAAGGAAAGAAAACAGCAAAGACGGAAATGACCTGGACAGTATGCTGGCATACCTGGATGAGAATGGTAATCTTTCTTCCAAACCTCCTGATCCCAGAAAGAAAATTACCATTAATGCCGAGGATATCGATACCAGTGTGCCGCGTCAGGGGCCCGTGGATCCGGCAGATCTGATCCGCACCGGGATAGTTACTTTTTTTAATGACGCAAAAGGCTATGGCTTCATAAAAGACCAGGAAACACAGGAAAGCGTGTTTGTGCATGTCAATTCCCTTACAGAAGCCATCAAAGAAAATAACAAGGTCAATTTTGAAATTGAAATGGGGCCTAAGGGCGCCAACGCAGTGCATGTGAAGCTGCTGAAATAAATACCCGGACCGCAGGATCCGGTTATATTTTTTGAACCCTGTGCCCGACTCATTTAATCCCTTTTATTCGCGTGGCATCCTCATCAGGTTCTGATTCATACACTTAACCACTTCCCTAACCTGGAAGCCTCTTAACTCACACCTGTTTTAATCACTTGATTAAATCATTTGTTTAATCTGAAAATTTCTTTATAGTTTTGCCCTGAAAATAATTTTAAGGCCATGGTAAAGAAAGTGAAGGCGGATGCTGAGCTTACTACAGAAGAAAAAATAAAAGAAGCAGCCAGAAAAGTATTTACACAAAAGGGTTACAAAGCCACGCGCACCCGGGATATTGCCGATGAAGCCGGCATCAACCTCGCCTTGCTAAATTATTATTTCCGAAGCAAGGAAAAATTATTCGGTATGGTTATGGCCGAAAAGATGCAGCAATTTCTTGGGTTTATGGAACCCCTGATTAACCAGGCTTCCACCCCTCTTGAGGAAAAAATAGAGGCCCTTGCATCTGAATATATTCTCCTGATTTCAGAAAATCCGGATTTGCCATTTTTTATCCTGAGTGAAATAAAAAATAATCCGGCGTATTTCATGAAGATAACCGGCAATAGAAACTTCCTGAGTAAATCGGTTTTAATAAAACAGTTTCAGGATAGAGTTCCCGGCAGAAACCCCTTCCATTTCCTTATTAATCTTTTGGGCTTATGCATTTTCCCATTTATTATGAACCCGGTCTTACTAAAGATGGGCGCCCTGGATGACAAAACGTTTGCAAAAATGATGAAAGAGAGAAAGTACCTCATTCCCTTGTGGATAAACGCCATGCTGAAGGCAGAGTAAATGTCCTGCAATTAATTGTTCGAATAATTAAACAAATGGATAGCCATGAAAATTAAATTCCATAAAGTGATTGCCCTTTGGGCCTTTATGATACCCGCAGCAAGCCTCGAGGCGCAGACCAATACGCTTACGATTGAGACCTGTTATAAACTGGCAAGAGAAAACTATCCCCTTATTAAAAAGAAGGATCTGATTACCCGTACCGGCAGGTATTCTTTGGAAAACGCAGCTAAGCTCTATCTGCCGCAGGTATCCGTGTACGGCCAGGCTTCTTATCAATCGCAAACCATAGATTTCGCCGACGTCCTGCCGGGTCCTTTAGGCAATTCACTGCCGGTTCTTAGCAAGGATCAATATAAAATTCAGGCTGATATAAGTGAACAAATATATGATGGCGGTAATACCCGGTATCAAAAAGCGCTGATCCGAACGGATGAACAAATCAATCAGGAAAGCATTGAAGTAAGCCTGAATACCCTGAAAGACCGGGTGAATCAGGTTTATTTTTCAATCCTTCTTCTGGCGGAACAGTTAAAGCAAAATGAGATCAGAAAAGCAGATTTACAAAGTGCATTGGACAAGGCCAGTGCCGCATACCAAAACGGAACCGGACTGAGAAGCAATGCAGACGAATTAAAGGCGGAATTGCTGAACGCAGCAATGACGGACATAGAATTCAGATCCGGCCAAAAAGCCTATTTGGACATGCTTTCACAACTGATCGGTCAGCCTGTTGATACAACAACGGACTTGATTCAACCCGAGGCGCCAGCCATCGTTTCTGACATAAACAGGCCTGAGCTGATGCTATACGATCTTAAAAAAAAATCATTCGATACCCGGGAGAAGCAGCTAAAATCTGATTACCTGCCCAGGTTAAGCGCTTTTGTGGAGGGAGCTTATGGTCGCCCGACATTAAATTTTATTGAAAATCAATTTGGGGCCTGGTGGATTGGCGGCCTTCGCCTGAACTGGAACCTGGGCAGCTTGTACACATTAAAAAATAACAGAAGTATGTTAAATATCAGTCGTCAGGACCAGGATATAGATAAAGAGACCTTCTTATTCAATACCCGCCTTACGCTTAGTCAGCAAAATGGGGACATCAGGAAATACAGTGAGTTGATGCAGAAAGATGATAACATTATTTCTCTCCGTGTTTCGGTTGCTGAATCAGCCAAAGCACAACTGGAGAATGGCGTGATTACGGTACATGAATATATTTCGAAATTGAGTGAAGAAAACCAGGCTGTTCAGTCCCGTATTCTTCACCATATTCAATTACTTCTGGCCAGGTACAATTACAAAACCACCTCAGGCAACTGATTATAAAATTATTTTTATGAAATGCATCAGCGCAATCGGGTATCTTTCATTGATCGCTTTTATTTCCTGCAATGCTAATAAAATTGATTTTGACGCTTCCGGGAATTTTGAGGCTAATGAAGTGATTGTATCTGCCCAACAAGATGGCGAATTACTATCCTTTAATGTAAATGAAGGAGACAGCTTAAGGGAAGGCGCAGTGGTTGGTCAGATTGATGTAACAATTCCCAAACTGCAAAAGGAGCAAACAGAAGCGACCATTGCCGCTTTGAAAGAAAAAATAAGCAGCCCTGCCCAGCAAACAGATGTAGTCAGAAAGCAATTGGCTGTGCTGGAAACACAATTGGCAAACCTGGACTATGAAAGGGAAAGAACGCAAAAGCTCGTTAAAGCTGATGCAGCTCCTGCCAAGCAACTGGATGATATAAATGCAGAGATTGACCAGATGCAAAAGCAGATCGCCGTGTCCCGGCAGCAGATAAACCTCTACAATTCGAATACTGCTACCCAAAACAAAAGCATACTGAGTGAAAAATTACCGCTCGAAAAAAAGGCTCAGCAATTCCAGGAGCAGATCGATAAGGGAGAAGTAGTAAATCCAATTACCGGCATCGTGCTTACCCGCTATGCTCTAAAAGGAGAAATGGCTGTAGTCGGGAAGCCTCTGTATAAAATTGCGAATACGGACACCCTGACACTGCGGGCCTATATCACCGGCGAACAGTTACCCCAGGTTAAATTGGGCCAAGAGGTGAAAGTCAGGATTGATCAGGGGAATAAAAAATATAAGCCTTACCCGGGATCGATTATCTGGATCTCGGATAAATCAGAGTTTACACCAAAAACCATCCAGACAAAAGATGAAAGAGCGAACCTGGTGTACGCCATAAAAGTCAGCGTAAAGAACGACGGGTATTTGAAGATTGGGATGTATGGTGAGGTTGTTTTTTGATTTGGAATGGACAATGGACAGTTGACCATGGGGAGTGACAATTTAATTAGAACGAATAAGAATGACTAAGATGATTGTTAAAAATGGCATGTCGACGGATGTCCGGCAATTTTCCATTCAGGTGGAGGGTATAACCAAGACTTATGAAAAAGGGAAAGTGCTGGCGGTTGACAACGTGTCATTCGATGTTGAGCAGGGAGAATTGTTTGGATTGATCGGCCCTGATGGTTCAGGGAAAACCTCCATATTCCGCATACTCACCACCGTTTTACTCGCCGACAAGGGTCAGGCGCGTGTTGCCGGGTATGACGTTGTAAAAGATTATCAATTGATCCGTAACCGGATCGGCTACATGCCCGGGAAATTCTCCCTTTACCAGGATCTGACCGTAAAAGAAAACCTGGACTTCTTTGCCAGCCTCTTCGGCACAACACTGAAGGAAAACTATGATTTGATCAGTGATATTTACGACCAGATAAAACCATTTAATGACCGAAGGGCCGGTAAATTATCAGGAGGAATGAAACAAAAACTCGCCCTTTGCTGCGCCTTAATTCATAAGCCGCAGGTGCTTTTTCTTGATGAACCAACAACTGGGGTTGATGCGGTATCCCGCAGAGAATTTTGGGATATGCTAAAAAAATTAAAGAACCAAAATATCAGCATCCTCGTCTCCACACCATATATGGATGAAGCGGATTTGTGCGAAAGAATTGCCCTGATCCAAAACGGAAAGCTTATGTCGGTTGATACGCCCGCCAATATTATCGCCGCTTACCCTGAAAAATTATATGCAGTACGGTCAGACGGTATCTACAAACTCCTGAAAGATCTCCAGCAGAATGAACAGGTAGGAAGCAGCTTTCCATTTGGTGAATACCTCCATATTACATTCAAAAATGATGGGCAGCAAAACCCTGAAGACCTTAAGAAATACGCAGAACAACTCGGACACGCACATTTTGAAATTAAACAAATTAGACCAACCATTGAGGATAGTTTTATCCGGTTAATGAAGACGCTCAATTGAAAATGGACAATGGGAATGGGGAGTTAATGAATTTCAATTGGGGTTAAATTATTCATCTATTGTTTGGATTCACAGATTAAACTCGAAAAATGAGTGAAAAAGTGATTATATGTAAGGAGTTGACAAAAAGATTCGGCGATTTTATTGCCGTTGACAAGATCAGCTTTGAAGTGGATAAAGGAGAAATCTTTGGTTTTCTCGGTGCCAATGGTGCGGGTAAAACCACCGTCATGAGAATGTTGTGCGGTCTTTCATTTCCCAGTTCAGGAGCAGCCTCAGTCGCAGGTTTCAATGTATTTAAACAGCAGGAAATGATCAAACGGAATATTGGCTATATGAGCCAAAAATTTTCCCTCTATGAAAACCTCAGCATAGAGGAGAACATCAGTTTTTTTGCCGGCGTATATGGCGTCCCGGATAAAGAAATCAGGAGGCGAAGTAAGGATCTGATTCAAAAACTTGGCCTGGAGTCAGAGGTAAATAAAATGGTTGGCGCATTGCCCCTGGGATGGAAGCAAAAACTGGCATTCTCGGTAGCTATATTTCACAGGCCAAAAATTGTTTTTTTAGATGAACCTACGGGGGGTGTTGATCCCTTAACGCGAAGGCAGTTCTGGGATATGATTTATGAAGCCGCCGCAACCGGTATCACAATTTTTGTAACTACCCATTATATGGATGAGGCTGAGTACTGCAACCGTGTAACCGTAATGGTGGACGGAAAAATAGAAGCCCTGGACACGCCCAAGCGCTTAAAAGAACAATTTGCAGCAGATAGCATGGACGAGGTCTTTTATCAGCTGGCGAGAAAGGCGAAAAGAATTGACAATTGACAATGCAAATGAAGCAGTTTCTTGTTTTTGTAAGAAAAGAATTTTATCATGTTTTCCGGGACAGGAGGACCTTGCTGATCATGTACGGACTCCCGATAGCGCAGATATTGCTTTTTGGTTTCGCATTGACGAGCGAAGTAAAAAATATAAGGATTGTAATTTCGGACAATGCCAGGGATGTTAACTCGCAGCAGCTCATAAACAAAATAAGAGCTTCTCCTTATTTCATCGAAGAAAAGGGAACTATAAATGACAACAAAATAGAAAAAATTTTTAAGAAAGGAACTGTAAAATGCGTGCTCATTTTCCCGGCTGGTTTTAGCAATGATCTTTTGCATACTGGTAAAGCGCAGGTTCAAATTATTGCCGACGGTTCGGATCCGAACACGGCAAAGACCCTGGTAAACTATCTAACTGCAATTATTAGTGATTATCAAAAACAGATTAGTCCGCCTGTTACCCTGCGTTATAACATAATTCCGGTGGTCCGGATGCTTTACAATGAAGAGGACAACGGATCATTGAATTTTGTTCCGGGGGTTTTAGCCCTGGTGCTTATGATTGTTTGCACGGCCCTGACATCTGTTGCCGTTGTAAGAGAAAAAGAGCTGGGAACTATGGAAATTTTATTGGTCTCTCCTTTTAAGCCCGTAATGGTCCTGATTGCAAAAGCTATCCCCTACCTGATTTTATCACTCATCAATTTTGTTTTAATACTCTTGTTGTCAGTATATGTTTTAAATGTGCCAGTCCAGGGAAGCGTTTTCTTACTTTTTATGGAGAGCATGTTGTTCATTCTGGCCAGCCTTTCATTTGGATTGCTGATCTCCAGCGTTACGAATTCCCAACAGGCTGCCCTCCTGCTTTCGATGATGGGAATGATGGTGCCCACAATGGTTTTTACCGGTTTTATTTTCCCCCTTGAAAATATGCCTTTGGTCTTCCGGCTCATTTCCAATATCATCCCGGCCCGATGGTATTATCTGATTGTAAAAGCGGTGATGCTGAAAGGGCTCGGTTTTGAATATGTCTGGAGAGAAACGCTCATTCTTATGGGAATGACCGTTGTATTACTGACAATTTCATTGAAAAATTTCAAAAAGAGACTTGCATGAGGGTTTTACGATACATATTGCAAAAGGAATTCCGTCAGATTTTCAGGGACAGGACCATCCTGCTCATGATGTTTGCCATGCCCACCATTCAACTGATCATTATACCGCTGGCTATGAATTTTGATGTGAAAAATATCAATATTTCTATAGTCGATCATGACCACAGCAGCTTTTCACAACAGTTGATTACAAAGATCGGCGCATCCGGATACTTCCGCTACACCGATGCAGCACCCTCTTACCAGGAAGGTTTGAAGAGCATAGAAAAAGGGGAGGCTGACATGGTCGTGGAGATCCCGGCAGGGTTTGAGCGAAACCTGGTAAAGGAAGGATCACAAAAAATTGGTCTTTTTGTTGACGCCATTAATGGAACAAGGGCATCTTTGGGTACGGTTTATCTTGAGTCCATCCTGACCGATTTTAATCAAAATATCCAACTCAATAGTACGGTTGATAATGCAGGTTCAACCAGGCAACCGGATATCGATGTAACCAATTCCTATTGGTTCAATCCCTTAGCTGAATATAAATACTATATCGTACCTGGTGTACTTGTGCTGTTGCTGACCCTGATCGGCGGTTTTCTCTCTGCTCTCAATATTGTAAAAGAAAAAGAATCAGGCACCATTGAACAGATTAATGTAACGCCGATTAAAAAATGGCAATTCCTGTTAGGTAAGATGATCCCGTTCTGGATCATGGGAATGATTGTCTTTACACTCGGACTGATCGTAACCCGGGGAGTTTATGGGATCCACATGCAGGGCAATCTGGCTTTATTATATCTTTTTGCAGCTGTTTACCTCGTCGCCCTCCTGGGGTTTGGATTATTAATATCCACCTATAGCGAGAATCAGTTGCAAGCCATGTTTGTTGCCTTTTTCTTTATGATGATCTTCATGTTGATGAGCGGGCTGTTTACATCCTTGGAAAGCATGCCTGCCTGGGCAAGAATGATTGCCAATCTTACACCCATTACCCACTTTATTAAGGTGGTAAGAATGATTGTACTGAAAGGCAGTGGCTTCTCCGATATTAAAATGGAATTGCTCTATGAATTGCTGTTCGCCATTGCATTAAATGGCTGGGCTGTGTTGAATTACAGAAAGACTGCCTGGAGTTAAAACAAATTAAGTATTGAAGGATCACTTGTATGGATTGCCTGATGCAGCAGAAATAATACAATGAATAGGTATTGTAAATTTCGCGATAGCATGGCAAACCTTCGCGTGATAAATATAAATAATGAATACCTTCCCTTCTATGAAATGCATCCGCATAAGGATGACGGGCATCCTGCTTATTTCAGTCCTGTCCCTGGAGGCGCAGCAGCACCATGTTCCAAAGGACAGCCTGGCCGGGCCAATGAAAGATACCATGAGTATGCAGGGCATGCATCATGGAGACCAGGAAATGGAAGGCATGGACATGGGTTCAATGGAAATGCCCATGAATCATTCCCTTTCCCTGAATCTGCCGATGGAACGCGACGGTTCAGGAACCGGTTGGCTGCCGGATGCCAGCCCCATGTACGGATTCATGGTTCACGCGCATTCCTGGATGTTCATGTTTCACGGGGATATATTCCCGCGTTATGATAAGGCAGACCTATTTAATAAAGGAAGCAGGGGCGGAGAAAAATGGGATGCGCCGGATATGCTCATGGCCATGGGCCAAAGAAAACTGGGCGAGCATGGTTTATTTCATTTTAATATCATGTTGTCGACTGATCCCCTGATAGATGGCGGATATGGTTACCCCTTGCTGTTTCAAACCGGTGAATCCTGGCAGGGAAAGCCCCTGGTTGACCGGCAGCATCCGCACGATCTGTTTTCTGAGTTATCTATCAGTTATGCCTATGCGCTTTCAGGCAGGGCAGACCTGTATGCCTATTTCGGGTACCCGGGTGAACCGGCACTGGGCCCTGTTGCTTTTATGCACCGGCCTTCTGCAATGTACATGCCGGATGCTCCCATTGGTCACCATTGGGAAGACGCGACGCATATAACCTTTGGTGTGGCAACGCTTGGCTTCCGGCTTGATAAATTTAAACTGGAGGGCTCAGCTTTTACCGGCAGGGAGCCGGATGAGAACCGGTATAATTTTGATAAGGCCCGTTTCGATTCCTGGAGCGCAAGGCTTTCATACAATCCGAATGAAAATTGGTCGTTGCAGGTTTCTCATGGATTCCTGAAAAGCCCGGAGGCCCTGATTCCGGCTGAAAACGTGAACCGCACAACCGCGTCGGCAACATTTGTGTATCCTTTTAATGAACGATCCTATATTTCCTCCACCGTGCTGTGGGGCCAAAACAAAATAAAGCAGGGGAGCCCTTCTAACGCAGTCTTATTGGAAAGCACCTGGAAAAAAAACAGGCTGGCTCTGTATTTCCGGTATGAATGGGTACAAAAATCAGTGGAGGAACTTGCACTGGATCCACTCATCTTTGGGAAAAGCGATGTTTTATTTCCTGTGAACGAACTGACCATGGGGATAGGATATGATTTGTTTTCTGTGGACCGGCTGACAATAGCCGGGGGCGGGCAATTTTCAATTTACAAAACAAACCAGACCTTAAGCAATCTTTATGGAGAAACACCCGTGGCAGCCGAGTTGTACCTCCATGTTTACCCCGGAAGAATGAAATAGCAGGTCATAATCATTATGGCCAGGGGACAATAGATAAAAATGATTCAAAACAACCAGGGGATGATTTTTGATTTAACTTTAAAAACCAAATGACCAACATATGAAAAAAACAAAAATCGCTTATTGGGTATTTACCATTTTGCTGGCCGCACTGATGGGTATTGGCTCCATCCCCGATATGATGTCTTCGCCCGATGCCGTTGCCCTGGTTTGCACTCATCTGGGATACCCTAACTATTTACTTCCATTTCTCGGAGTGGCTAAGCTTTTGGGTATTATAGCCATTCTCGTTCCGGGTTTTCCGAGAATTAAGGAATGGGCTTATGCCGGATTGACTTTTGACCTGACAGGTGCTACGTTTTCCACCATTAGCGTGGGTGATCCTGCAAGTAAATGGGCCTTCTTTATCATTGGTTTTATCCTGATCGCTGGCTCATATATTTTCTATCATAAGAAAACAAAAGCAGCATCACCTGGCTACGCCGGATAGAGACTACGAAAGCGAAGCTTCAATCTCCCGCTTATATTTGTTCCTGTATTCCACCGGGGATAGGCCGGTAATACGTTTGAATGTATTTCGGAATGCTTTCGTGTCAGTATACCCGACCTTGTACATCACCTCATTCACATTTTCGCGGGAAGATTCCAGGCTCATTTTGGCAGCTTCAATTTTCACGCGCTGCATATACTCTGCTGCAGTATTCGAAGTGGCCTTCTTAAACCGGCGTTCCAGGTTTCTCCGGCTTATGGCAAGCATCGAAGCTAATTGTTCAACACTGATTTTCTCCTGGAAATTATTTTCAATGAATTCCTGGGCTTTCAGAACAGGTTCATCGTCGTGTTCTTTTTGTCCGCCAAAAATTATGAACGGCGACTGGGTATCCCGGTCAATTTCTATTTCGAATACTTTGGCGGCAAAAATAGCCATATCACGGCCGGCATATTTTTCGACCAGGTATAATATCAGGTTCAGAAAAGAATTGGCTCCGCCGCTTGAGTAAATTCTGTTTTCGTCTGTAATAATCCGCTCGGAAACCAGGTTTACCTCGGGAAACATTTTTCTGAATTGGTTTGCAGCCTGCCAATGAGTGGAACATTTTTTCCCTGTCAGCAGGCCAGTGGACGCAAGTATGAAACTGCCGACGCAAAGACTGGCTAACTCAGCTCCAGCCTTGTATTGCCTGATCATCCAGGGAATAAATTCAGCATTCAGTTCGATTACCTTTTCCATATCGCCGTTTACAGCCGGGATTATAATCAGATCTGTTTTTTTCACTTCATCCAAAACAAGATCAGGATAAACTTTAAATAAACGATCATATACCTGGGCTTCTTTGGTGAGACCCACCAATTGCACTTTGAATAATCCAGGCTTGCCCCGATCCTCTAAAAAAGCATTTACCTTGGTGAACACAGTGAACGAGCCTTCGATGCAGCTCAGCGCCGCATCTCCTTTTGGAACGAGTATGGAAATATGTTTCATGTATTAATTTTTACTTTTAATCCCAGGGAAGGACCCTGTCTGCTTCAGAGGCCAACCTGGTTATTTTGGTTTTTTTTATTAATAAAGCCCAGTGCACCTGAAGGGCATTTCTTTACCTGCTGCTCAATTTTCTCTGCAGGAGCACCATCCGGGTTTATCCATTTCTTTATTTTAGGATCAAACACTTCAGGCAGCTGAGTCCAGCATCTCGCTGAATGCTGGCAAAATCCGGGTTTCCAAACAACTGAAATATCCTCGTTGGCATAATGGATCTCCTTAGTATCTGTGTCTCTGAAAACAAAGGTCCGGACCTTGATTTCGCTTTCCAGGATTTTAGAGATTGGGCATTGTGCAGCAATTTGCTGCAGCCTGGTTTTTTGTTCATCAGTAACCGGGCCTGTAAATAAAATATCCTGGTCAATGGTGCTGAGCTTTCTCCCTTCTATTGTTTGCAGAAATAAATTTGCATTCACCTTAATTTCAGGAATTGTCCAACCCTTCCTGTCAATATACATTCTGAGGGTTATCAGGGTGCAGGAAGCAATCGAAGAAAGAAGCAAGGTATGGGGATCGGGTCCGAGATCTTTGCCACCGGCCTTAACAGGTTCATCCGCCAGGAGTTTTCCATTCCGCCATTCAATGCTGCATTGGTATTTTTCCGTCCCTATAGTACCATACAGCGGCTCATCCAATATATAATCCATATCTGCATAGTTGAAATGTTCCAAAACAATCACTAACCGGTCACGCGATTATCTCAATCCTTTAAAATCAATATATCCGCGATTCACGTCCGTGCTTACCAGCTGTACGCGAAGCCGGCGGCCAACATCCATACCCTGAAACCCGCTTACCAGCTTTCCTTCAATGGGCAACTGAAAGAGGCGAACCCAAACACCCTGGTCTGTTGCCCCGGTAACAATAGCATCAAATTGCTGACCAGTTTTATTTTGCAATAGCATGGCAGCAGCAGATTTCTGAACCTGGCGCTCCACTTTCTTTGCATCATCTTCCTGTTCTGTACAATGTGCCGCGAGCCCGCTGAGATCATCATTGCGATAAGGAACAGGTTCCCCGGCAAGAGCTGCTTTTAATAATCTTTGAGTCAGCAGGTCGGGAAACCTGCGGTTCGGTGCCGTGGAATGGGTATAGTCTTTTACTGCAAGGCCAAAATGTCCGGTTGAATCCTGGCCTGGTAGTTCAACCACATATTCTCCGGAACCTAATAATTTGATGACACTGAGTGAAAGATCGGGAAATCGGTCAGGATCGGCAGTTTTTTCCGAAATCAGGAATTGATCCAAAGCTTTAGAATCCGGCTGATTCGGCAGCTTATATTTTTTTTTCGGCTGCCAGTTCCACGATTCGGTCCCATCGCTTTGGTGTGCGAACAATCCGCCGCATGGAAGGAAACTTTTCAGAGGCGAGCCATCTGGCCGAAACAGCATTTGCTGCGATCATAAATTCTTCTATGATGCTCTTCGCGCTGTTCTTTTTTTCTGATTGAATGTCTTTTATCTCATCTCCTGAAAATACGGGCCTCGCTTCAATGGTTTCAAAATCAAGTGCTCCGTTGGCAAACCGCAGAGATTTCAGTTTTTGCGCAATGCTATCCTGAAGCCGGATATTTGCATCAAGGCCCGGAACACCTGAAATCCCCGCCGGCATTGGCCCGGTATTTTCTAACCAGGCTGCCAGGCTGTTGTACGCTAGCTTTGCACGGTTACGCACAACCGCTTTATAAATCTCAGCCTTTTGCAGTAATCCGCTCTTATCAAAGCTCATCTCAACAACAATCGCATAGCGATCTGCATCCAGTTTGAGAGAAGTAATTCCGGTCGACAGCTTTTCCGGCAGCATCGGGAAAATCTGTGCGGCAGTATACACCGAAGTAGTGTTTTGTTTTGCATGGTCGTCCAATGGCGACTGCTTCTTAACCACCTCGTCCACATCCGCAATGGCAACCAGGATTTTCGTGAGTTCTCCGGAACCCGGCACAGCAACACTCAGCTGGTCGAGATCGAGAGAGTCATCATTATCAATGGAGCACCAGGCAAGATCCCGCTGATCTTTTGTTGTTCCGGAAATTTGCGGCTTTTTTTCCTGGATTCCATTGAGCTCGGCAATGGCTTCCGGGGAAAAGTCCGGAAGAAGTCCCCTGTCAACCATAGCTTTTCTGGCAATCCTTTGAAGAATCGCGCGTTGTTGCCTGCCATTCGTGTCCGTCATTAAATTTGCTTTATGTTGACTATTCCCAGTCTGTTATGATTCAGGATTATTAAATTAAAAGCTGATGGATCCCATCCTGCTCATTTTTTTGCAGTCTGTTCCAGGAACAAATAACGTTCCCGGGTCCTGTCAGGTTCGGCAACGCTATTTACATTGATATGCATCACTTCAGCTTTTTTATCCCTCGTATTAGCCGGCCAGTCAGGAACTCCCAATCCGTTGGGATCCCCGGATTTAATAAAGTTCGCAAAGTAAGTCTGCAGAATCGCTGAAACCTCATAGTCATCCGCCTGCCAATCAAATACGCGGTTTGTCGGCAGATTGCCCAATGCATATTCGATTTCGGAGGAATGGACCGCGCCTTTGGGCGCGGGTGACTTTTGTGGCTGGCGGGTTTCAGGTCTCGGGTGCTCATAGTGATAGCGGTAAACCCTGCTGCCACCCATTTGCGTTTGCAGATCTGACCATCTCCAGGTGCTAAAGCCGATAAAAAGGTCTGAGGCCAGATCGGTCGCCACGGCTTCCACATCCGCATCACTGGTTACATTATATGCTTTCAATCCATCATCTGCGTGATCGCCGTACATTTTCTGAATTGCCTTAACATAATTGTCTTTTGTCGGTTGATTTCCACCGAGAATAGAATGCCAGTTTCCCTCTTCGGAATTCCATCCTACCATCAGGGGAACCTTTGCCCCTTCGCCGGATGCATAAATCACAAGAGGTGATTTGGGAAAGAAATAACCGTCGATGCAGACGGGAAAACGACCAAAGCCCGTACTTGCTGTTGCTTTAAGAATCTGTGAAGCCGGAAGAGCGCGAAGAGCGGGAAGAGAATTTGCGCCGAGGCTGGCGGCAAATGAAATACCAGCTTTCTCTGCATCTGAGAGGCTTGCCGTACCTTTTAATCCAAGCAAGGAACCACTTTCACCGATTGCGCCGCTGATCAAAGATTTGGAAAGAGGAGAAGCCATCAGTGCATTGACGGAAAATGAACCCGCTGATTCACCTGCAATGGTCACTTTTTTCGGATCCCCACCAAATGCTTTTATATTTTGATTTACCCACGCAAGGGCGGCAACCTGATCGAGAAATCCATAATTGCCCGAGGCATGGTGCGGTGATTCTTTTGTGAGTTCCGGATGCGCAAGGAATCCGAATACCGATAACCTGTAATTGACTGTAATGGCTACAATCCCCCTGCGTGCCATGCTTTCTCCGTCATATCTGTATTCTGAGGCATCTCCGGCCATCAGACCGCCTCCATAAAAATATACAAGTACAGGAAGCATTTCCTTATCTGATTTTGCAGGCGTCCACACATTCAGGTATAGACAGTCCTCGCTGACGCTGTCGGAACGGAAATTCATATCTGAGTATATAGGAAGTTGCATGGGGCGGGGGCCGAAATGGTCTGCTTTTCGCATACCGTCCCAATGTTTAACAGGCTGGGGTTCTTTCCAGCGCAAATTGTTTACGGGAGGCCGTGCAAAGGGTATTCCTTTAAAGATATAAATCCCGGAAGCATTGATTCCCTGCAATATCCCATCTCCCGTTTTTACTCTCGGTGCAGCCGAATCGTCTTCAGACTGGGCAAGGGCAATGGCCCCACTCAAAAAACCAATTATTAGAAACAAAATCTTTTTCATGCAAGCCTTTTGAAAGTTAGAAATGGATCAAAATATTAATCCGAAGGTAAGCATGGATTTTATAACTTTCATCGGCCATGCACGAAGAAATCCCGGATAATCTCTATAAAATCCTAACCATCCAGCAGATTGTTGATGAGGCCGCGGACTTTAAAAGTTTTGTTTTTAAAGAGGGTCACCAGATCAGCTATCAGTCAGGTCAGTTTCTGACCCTGGTTCACAAAACCGGTGATGGCGAAATCAGGAGATCCTATTCTATTACTTCCTCGCCGGAATTGCATGAACCATTGGCAATCGGCGTGAAACGGATTGCCAATGGTTTTTTTTCGAGAAAGCTGGTGGATAATGCAAGGGCAGGCGACTTCATTCTAACCACCGGCGCATCAGGTTTTTTTCGTTTGCCTGAGCATATCCGCCTTTACCGGACCATTTTCTTTTTTGCTGCCGGCAGTGGCATTGCGCCAATTTATTCTCTTATCAAGACGGTTCTATATGCTTATCCGCAAATCCGGATAATATTAATTTACAGCAATCAGTCAGTCGGGACGACTGTTTTTTATTCAAGTCTGAAAGAGCTTGAATCCCGATTTGAAAAAAATCTGCACATTCATTTTTTATTCAGTTCCATTTTTGATTTGAGAAGAGCACGTTTGAACCGCGAATTGCTCCTGGAATTTTTGAGGACAGAACAGTTCGATCCGGACAAAACACTTTTTTATACCTGCGGCCCTCCGTCTTATATGCGCATGATCATCTTTATGCTGCAGGAACAAGGCTTCCCGGGTGCTCATATCAAAAAGGAAGATTTTAATCCCGCACGCAGGTTCAAACCCGGGTTGATTCCTCCGGACACGGGCACGCATTATGTGAACCTGGAACTTCAGGGTCATGCCCATCGTTTTAGTGTAATCTATCCGGATACCATCCTGAAAGCTGCCCAAAAACAAAAGATCTCCCTCCCCTACAGTTGTGAAACTGGCAAATGCGGCAGCTGCGCCCTGCGATGCGTTGCCGGAGAAGTGTGGCTGTCGAACAATGAAGTGCTCACAGAAAAAGAATTAAAGCAGGGTCTGATCCTTACCTGCGTCGGGCACCCGGTGAACGGGGATATCGTATTGAGATTTGACCAATAGCCATTTTACAGATCCTGCCAGCGAATGTAAGATCCGGTTAACACCTGAATAATAGGAATAAATGCAGCTAAAACCTGCATTATCTTTGGAAAAAAATGATTATGAACGAACTCATTCAATCGCTTCAGCAAAAAACCGGGATGACAAATGAACAGGCCACAGAAGCAGTCACCCATATACTCGATTATATTAAGGGCAAGCTACCTGAATCTTTGCGTGGATTCGTGGATTCCGCCGCCTCCGGAACGGATCTGACCGAGGAGATAAAATCAAAAGCCGAAAACCTGCTTTCTTCCCTGACAAGCAAGTTTAATTTCTAGACGCCGGCCTGCCTATCCGGCAACAAGTTCAAATTTTCGAACCCGATCACTGTTATGGGACCGGCTCCTTCCCCTGAGCCGGCTTTTATTTTTGACTCCTGCTATAAGAGAACAAATTTCTCAGAATCCGGAATTACTAATTATCGATCTGATTTTTTCCCTAAAAATGATTTAAATTCGCGGAGTTTTAAATCCATACTATTATTATTCATTTATAAAAAATACCAAGATGAAATTGTTTGCAGGTTTTTTAGTCTCTGTTTTGAGCATGTTTGCCATTTCCTCATGCAGTAGCAATACGGAATCCTCCTCCACTACGGATACCACACAGGTAAAAACAGACACCGTTCCAAGTGGTTCAACCGCGGGTTTTAAATTGGGTATTCAAATGTGGACTTTCCGCATGTTTCCATTTACTGATGCACTGAACAAAGTGGATAGCACGGGAATAAAAAATATTGAAGCATTTTTTGGGCAGAAATTGGGTGATGGCATGAAGGGTGGATTCGGGACGGAAATGTCTGCCGATACACGCGGGAAATTAAAACAACTGCTTCAGACAAAAGGAATTCATATTGTAGCGATGGGCGTGATCACACCAAAAACCAAAGCTGAATGGATTAAGGCCTTCGACCTCGCAAAAGATTTCGGCTTAAGTTATATCACGGCAGAACCGCTGAAAACCCAATGGGACATGGTGGATAGCCTGGCCGGCGCTTACGGAATTAACGTGGCCATTCACGACCATCCAAAGCCCAATGTTTATTGGAGCCCGGATTCTGTTCTGGCAGCCGTTAAAGGTCACAGCCATATTGGTTCATGTGCAGATATCGGACACTGGGCCCGCAATGGTCTTAACCCTGTTGATTGCCTCAAGGAACTGGAAGGACATATTTTCGGCGTACACCTGAAAGATATTGTTAAGTTTAATGACACTCAGGCCGCTGATACAGTGGTTGGAAAAGGTGTGATCGATATCCCCGCCGTGCTGGCTGAATTAAAACGCCAGAGCTTCAATGGAATGCTTTCCATTGAACACGAATCCAATTGGTACCATAGTGTTCCGGATATCGTGCAGACAAAAGCCCTGTATGACGTGCAGATCGAGAAGCTGAATCGTCCTTGAATAATTAAAAAGTAAAAATTAAAAAGTAAAAAGGCGTTCCCTTTTTACTTTTTAATTTTTACTTTTTAATTTAATTCTAAATTACCTCCTTCTCCAATGACCGCGGATCCATTCTTCACCATTACGGTCATGGCGTCTCCAGTGGCCAGGAATCCAAATCCATCCTGGATGCGGGGGAGCGGCCCAATGACCACCAGCATAAACATAGGTACCACCCCTGGGTTCCCATTCTTCACCAATCCAAACATGGGCCGGGCTGGGTGGCGCAGGCCTCACAATGACTGGCGCTACGGGGCGGACTTTGACGTAAATCTGAGCAGAGGCAGAGAAAGAAACGGCCATGACAATTACCGAAAGGATGGCCATTCTGGATAACAGTTTTTGCATAACGGGTTTGTTTTAGATTTGGACTTTGAGATGATTTAAAGGTTTAAGCTAATAAAAAAATGCCGGAATCTTAATTGACTCAGCGTTTTAACAGTCTGTTAACACTGTAGGAACCCAAGTTTTTTATTTGAAAACCAGGGTCTTAAGTATCATCTCAGAGATCATAAGTTCCCCGACAGAATACGAACGCCAACCAGTGCAAGGCATAATGCCAGCGCGCGAATAATCATCTTCCCCCTGATCTTATGCGAAAGAAATGCCCCAAGCTGGGCACCGGCAATGGCTCCGGCACCGATGCCAAGCACCATGCGCAACACGAATGGGTCCTTATAACTTCCTTGCACAATATGTGTCACAACACTTACGGTAGACATCACAGCCAGAATAAAATGTGAAGTGGCTGTGGCGACAAATACCGGAAAGTTCAACCAGTTTACCAATGCCGGAACGTGAATAATTCCCCCGCCGATTCCCAGTAACGGCGAAATATAGCCAACAAGTACACTTATCATTATTCCCCGATATTGATTAAAAGTATATGCATAGGTGATCCCGGCTTTGTCAGTTATTTCATGATGTTTAAAAGGTCTTTTTAAATCAGGAACCCTGGATCCTGAAACCAGGATCTGTTTTTTAGAAATAAAAAGGAAAACCGCCACCAGGATGAGGAGGATACCGAAAATAATATGAAATGCTGTTTTAGGAATATAGACCGTAGTATATACACCCAATACCGAACCCGGAATGGTGAACAGCGCAAAAACAATTCCGGCTTTATAATCAATCCGCCCTGACCTTGCATAAGCAAAGGAGCCTGAAATGGCATTCGCTGCCACGATAGCCATTGAAATAGCCGTGATGATATCAGGGGAAAGCTGTGGATTTGTAATGATCAGTATGGGCACCAGGATAAACCCTCCGCCGGCGCCGATTAGTGTACCCAGGGTTCCGACAACAAATCCAATTAATAATAAAATGATCAAATTATCCATCCCCAATGCATATTTCGGAATTTAGTCTGCTTCTAAATAACATCTCAACCTGAACTTTGAATTAGATCAGGATACAAATCCTTTTTGCTGTAAAGTAAACGCTTTAAATGCTAAATTTTATTACATCCGCAAGCGCTTAGTGTTTGCCGTAAGAACGGTATTTTCGGTCACCCGACTTGCACATCGGATAGAATTTGCTGCCGCCTGATCAGGATTTTACGGTAAATCAGACAGGTATAGTATTTGCAGCGTAAAAATGGTTTTGGTATCCCTTAACTTTACATAAGGAATGGGTTTTTTAAACAATCAAATGATAATCATATGAAAAGTACAGTCATTACAAGGGCCTTAGTATTCACACTGGCAGGCGTTTTTATGTCTTCACTTATCTGGGCGCAAGGCGATAAATCCAGCCGTCCCAGCCCTCCGAAAACGGCCACTGGCGTAGCCGGCGGAGCTACCATTACAATCAATTACAGCAGCCCTTCGGTCAAGGGAAGAAAAATATGGGGCGACCTGGTTCCCTATGGCAAAGCATGGCGCGCCGGTGCCAATGAAGCCACCATATTTGAAACAACCAAACCCATCAAAGTGGAAGGAAAAGAATTGCCTGCAGGTAAATATAGTTTGTTTGCCATTCCGACAGAAACTGAATGGACCATTATCCTGAATTCTGAAACCGGGCAATGGGGAATTAAAAGAACCGGAGAAGCCAACAGGGATCCGGCCAAGGATGTGCTGAGTGTAAAAGTCAGGCCTCGCAGTGCTTCAAGTATGCAGGAACATCTTACTTATGAAGTTACCAAACCAGGTTTTGTGCTCAGCTGGGAAAATGTGGAAGTGCCTGTAAGTATCGAATAATGCAGCATATTTTAGAAAAGCCTGCATTGGCTGATCATTGCAGGCTTTTTTGTACGCGCTCTATTCGCCTTCCAGAAAGTTTTTGAGCGATGTTCCAAGAATAGCATTCCAGCCTTTCGTAAAATTCTCCACCGAAAAATCCTCGTCGTGCTGTGGAAAGGTTTCCAGGCCTTCATGTGTAAGCCTTAGTTTTGCTTTTGTTTCCATCAGAATTGTTCAATCACTACCTTTGAATTGTCCGCACCAAGCTTCAATAGCAAATCATGAATGCCTTCTACCATCGGGTCCGGGCCGCAGACATAAAAATATTGGGAAAAATCCCGGATCTGCTTCTTTAGGTATGTTTCATCAATCCTGGCATTATCGTACAGATCGGTTTTTTCATCTGTAATGGTATTGACGAATCGCTTGCCAAGCATTTGCGTCAGTTCATCTTTTAAAATGATATCCTTTTCGGTTTTATTGGAAAAAATCAACCGGTTATTACCCAGCTTATTATCCTTTTGCAACTGCCTCAGGATGGCCAGAAACGGCGTAAGACCAGCGCCACCGGCGATAAATGTTCCTTCCCCATGATAATTGATGGCTCCAAAAATATCATGCAGCACAAGCTCATCTCCGATTCTCAATTTCCCCAACTGGTTGGTAACTCCCGGATGGTCTTTATAAATCTTGATGGTGAATTCCAGATGATCCCAGTCGTTGAGACTTGTAAAAGTAAATGGCCGTCTTTCTTCCTTCCAGCCTGGTTTATTGATACAGATTTCTGTCGCCTGCCCGGGAATATATTTGTAAGACGCCGGCTTTTCCAGCACAAATCGATTTACATTATGCGTAACAGCTTCCGTTTTCAAAATTTTTACAATATGCTCTTCCATGATTAGATCTGATTTAGAATAATGTTGGTGGTACTGGTTTATTCACACATAAAACTACAAAACATCTTAAGAAATTGAAGATTTAAGTAGGCAGTTGCCTTTTATTTGGGGCATTCTTTTTGAATGAATGCGCAAGAGGGTTTAATGACGCATAAATACATTAAATTGTGTAAAGTGGTATTTGTCTGGTCAGATCCCAATTGAATTTTTTTTAAAGAAATTAATCATCTCTCATGAACAAGAAATCAGATAAAACAGCCCAGGCTGAACCAGGGAACGAAAAATTTCCGCTTCCCGTTTACCCTGAAAAAGAAGATATTTACAATGTGGAAAAAGAGGAACCCTTTGATGAACAGGGTGCCCGGAAACAAAAGCTGAAAGCGGAAATGGACGAAAACCTGGACGTGCCGGGCGCAGATCTCGATGATGCAGAAGAATCTATTGGAGAAGAGGATGAAGAAAATAATTATTATAGCCTGGGTGGAGAAGAGCACAACGACCTGGAAGAAGATAAAGGAGAATAATATTAAGCAGAAAAATGATCCCTGAAAAAAGAATTCCGACCGGTTGGTTATTGATCGTGATCGGCTTTATTTTTATAGGCATCGGCATTTTTGTATTTCTATATCCCTGGCACGCGTATTACCGGCTGACTAAATACGCCGGCATTTTGCTCCTGATGAATGCCGTATTACTGCTTTATATTGCAGCAAACAGAACAAGGGGCGCAAGGGAGAGAAACTGGATCCTGGTAGAAAGCACTGTTGACTTCCTTTTCGTTCTGATATTCATTTTCAATGCACTGCTTTCCCTGATCCTCCTGCCTTTTTTTATTGCAACCTGGATGGGCCTGATGGGCGGCCTGAAAATTGCAGCTTCGATCGCCCTGAAAACCAAAATCACCGGATGGGGATTTATACTTGCTGAAGGAATTATATCGGTTCTTTTTTCCATTTGGGTATTTAATGCTCCTTCAACCAAAGCTGTTGGTATTACGATTCCGATAGGATTATTCGCATTGTTAATGGGCACTATAAATATCATTGAGGCGCTTCGGTTTAGAAAAAAGGAAAACACGCTGGATATGATGCTCTGAATTTTATACCATAAAAAAAGTTAGATGAAAGGAATGATCAGCGCCCTGTTTATTGGCTTTATTTCCCTGGCCTTTTTTTCAACCGCTCCGAATGGACTTTGCATTGTCCGTATTTCATCGGGAAAAATTTCGGGCATTACAGATGAAACGGGCGCAATCTCTGTATATAAAGGCATCCCATTTGCAGCGCCGCCAGTAGGCGATTTAAGGTGGAAAGCTCCTCAACCCATACAGCCCTGGGATGGTATTAAGGAGTGCTGGTCATTCGGCCCGAGCCCCATGCAGAATAAGCCGGTTCCATTCAGCATGTGGACAGAAGAATTCCTCATTGCCAAAGAACCTATAAGTGAAGATTGTTTGTACCTGAATGTATGGACGCCTGCAAAATCTCCGGTTGAAAAAAAGCCGGTGCTGGTTTGGATCTACGGTGGTGGCTTTTCCAGCGGCGGAACTTCCGTCCCGATCTATGATGGTGAAGCTATGGCGAAAAAAGGGATAGTATTTGTAAGTGTAAATTACCGGGTTGGCGTGTTTGGATTCCTCGCACATCCTGACCTGACAAAAGAATCGGATCATCATGCTTCAGGCAACTACGGACTAATGGATCAGATTGCCGCCTTAAAGTGGGTGCAGAAGAATATAACTGTTTTCGGAGGAGATCCGGGGAATGTAACGATCGCAGGACAATCAGCCGGTTCCATGAGTGTAAATTGCCTGGTGGCCTCTCCCCTCGCCAGGGGTTTATTTATACGAGCCATCGGAGAAAGCGGGGCCGAAATGGTTCAGAATCCCATGCTGGGCGGATCAACACTCGCAGGGGCCGAACAGCAGGGCAGAAAAATAGCAGGGGCATTTGAGGATTCTTCTCTCAGCGCCCTTAGAAAGGTATCAGCGTCCGAATTATTGAAAAAAGCCGGAGGTAATTTCTATCCCATAGTAGATGGTTATGTTTTGCCTGCCTCAATTGCAAATATTTATGCTTCAGGAAATGAAAATAAGGTTGATTTGCTAACCGGATGGAACCAGGATGAAGGATTTTTGTTTAACGGAGTAAAGAATGTCGCTGAATACCGAAAGGATGCGGAAGAAAAATATGGCAAAGACGCAAGCCTGTTCTTAACCCTTTATCCAGGCCAGACGGACTCAGAAGCCACGGCATCACAATTAAAGTTTTCGCGCGACATGATATTTGGCGTGGAAAATTATACCTGGGCCAATCTCCAAAGTAAACTGTCGGGATCCGGGATCTGGGTTTATCGGTTTACCCGCAAACTACCTGCAACGGGTAAGTATGTACAATATGGAGCATTCCACACCGGAGAAGTGCCCTATGCTTATAATAACCTGAAATTCGTGAACCGCCCCTGGCAGGCGGCGGACTATAAACTTGCTGATATCATGTCATCCTATTGGGCAAATTTTGCGGCCAATGGAAACCCGAACGGTCCCGGACTTCCGGAATGGCATGCTTACAATACCACGGGAAAGTCAATCATGATGCTGGGAGAAAATTCTTTTTCAACCACATTGCCGGACTATCAGGGCCTGGACTTTATCTATGGGCAAATGACCGGAGCTCTTCAAAATAGGCATCATTGATTACCTTTATCCATCGGAATAAACCAATTTTCTTCCGCAAAGACAATCTTAATTAAAACCGGATAACCTCTCTTTTATGCACCCAGATACTTTATCCGTTCATGCAGGTAATATGGAGGATTTGGTAGGTTCCGTAGTTCCTCCTATAAATTTGTCAACCACATTTGAACGGAACAAGGATGGCGTCATCGGCGGAAAAGGTTTCATTTATAGCCGGATGGATAATCCCAACAGAAGGAGCCTGGAAATAAAACTCGCTCTGCTCGAAGGCGGTGAAGAAGCGTTTGCCTTTCCCTCTGGTAATTCCGCTGCACTTGCCATTGCAGAGACAGTGCTGGAACCAGGCACACATCTGATCATGCCTGACGATTGTTACCATGGCATTGCCGCCATGATCAGAAATTTACTGGCCAGATGGAAAGTTTCGCATACAGAAGTAGATATGTCGGACGCGCATAATGTGGAAAAAGCCATTCAGAAAAATACAAGACTGGTGCTGCTGGAAACGCCTTCGAATCCCCTTTTAAAGATTACGGATATTTCAACGGTCGCCCTAATAGCAAAGGCGAATGGCATCCTCCTTGCCTGCGACAACACATGGGCAACTCCGCTTATCCAGAGACCTCTTGAGATGGGCATTGACCTGGTTTTCCATTCTTCCACTAAATTTTTCGGCGGCCATTCGGATATTCTGGGAGGCGTTGTGATTGTAAAAAAGAAAAATGAAATATCACAGCGTATCCGGGAATTCCAGGTGGTCGGTGGGGTTGTTCCTTCTCCTTTTGACTGCTGGCTGCTGAACAGAAGTCTGTCTACGCTTTCGATCCGCCTCGAAAGGCAGGTCAAAAATGCACTATCGATCGTTGAATTCCTGAAAATGCATCCGAAAGTTGAAAAGGTTTACTATCCCGGTTTACCGGATCATCCGAATCATCTCATTGCAAAAAAACAAATGAATGGAAGTTTTGGATCTATGATCTCTATTCAGGTTAAGGGTGGCGAAAAAGAAGCGATGAGGTTTGCTGCCAATCTCGAAATATTTAAACATGCAACCAGTCTTGGCGGCGTCGAGAGCCTGGTTGAGCACAGAAGAACGGCAGAGGGCATGGTGCCTAAAAGCCCCGATAACCTGTTGCGTATTTCCATCGGCATTGAATACATCGACGATTTAATCGCCGATTTGAAAAAAGGATTTGCCAGCTAATATGTTTTCATTTATTGCTCCACAGGCAAATAAACGCGGAATATGGCTCCATTTTCGGTTTCAGAAGAAGCTTTGATAAAACCGTGATGATTTTCCACAATCTTTTTGCAAAGAGCAAGTCCGATTCCGGTACCCGGGTAATTCTGACCTGTATGGAGACGCCTGAACATAGTAAATATCTGGTTTACGTACTGCTGCTCGAAGCCAATGCCATTGTCCTCAAATTTCAGTTCCACAAATGGAATTATTTGATCGGGTATATCAAAGGCGATGCTTTCACCGGGAGAAAGAAAACGGGAGGAGATCCTGATCACGGGCGTCCCTGCTGAGAATTTTAGCGAATTGCCGATCAGGTTTGAGAAGAGCTGATGCATCTGAATGCTGATGCTTTTTATTACCGGTAATTGATCGCTGAATATTTCGGCCGACTTCTCCTTTAATACCAGTTCCAAATCAATTTTCACCTGTTCAAGCACCTCGTTCAAATCTGTTTTTGCATATTCTTCCTCATAGCTGGTCAGCCGGCTATAATTGAGGATCGCCCTGATCATCGTTCCCATCCTTTGCGCGGACGAATTTATTTTATCCAGATATTTTTTTGCCATATCCGGATCACCCGCGCTTTTCTCAAATAACTGAATGAAGGTCTGAATTTTTCGCATCGGCTCCTGCAAATCATGAGAGGCGATATAGACAAACTGTTCGAGCTCCCTGTTGCGGATTTCCAGATCAGCGGCATATTGTTTCACTCTTTCTTCAGCGATCTTTTTTTCAGACAGATCGCGGGTAACTTTAACAAAGCCTATAATTTCCCTCTGGTCATCATGCAATGCCGTAATGGTTATGCTACCCCAAAATCTGGTCCCGTCTTTGCGCACCCTCCATCCTTCATGCATGGCCCTTCCGGTGTCAACAGCTTTCTTAATTAATTTTTCCGGCAATTTATTTTCCTGGTCATTTCTGAGGTAAAATATCCTGAAATTTTTCCCAATGATCTCAGACTCTTTATATCCTTTTATTTTTTCAGCACCCTGGTTCCAACTGATGATCGTTCCTTCTTTATTCAATAAAATGATAGCATAGTCCTGAATCTCCTCCATCATTTTATGATAAATATTGACCCCCAGGTCTCCGATGGACCCATGGCTATTGTTTGTGTCTTCAACTGTTTTTGATTCCATTTATCAGTATCTTTTTCAAATCTTCGGTGCTTTTTAAAAATCCGTCACCTTAGTTTTCGGCTTGGGAAATTTAATCCTTTTTTTAAAATCATTTCTGGCCTGTATGAAATTCCTTTGCAGATAATTCCTGCCTGTTTACCATCCTTATAAAGCGGATAACCAATAAAAATGATGCCATGGTAAGACCGGCAATAAAGCCCAGCCAGATCCCGGGTGCGCGCATGCCAAAATGAAAAGCCAGCAGGTAACCAACCGGCAATCCAATTACCCAATAGGCTATAGTTACGAATACCGTAGGAATTTTCACATCTTTTATTCCCCGCAAAAGTCCGGCCCCAACTGCCTGTGTGCTGTCTGAAATCTGGAAGACCGCCGCAAATAATAGTAGAATCCCCGTTAAATGCATTACTTCCGGATTCTTGTTAAAAAGGCCTGGAAGTTGCCCCCTGAATATGATGAAACAAAGTGCGCAAACGCTGCCGTAAATAAGGGCCGTGATCAGCGTACTCCTGCCGATTATCCTGATCCTGTACCAGTCAGAACGGCCAAAGGCATTGCTTACTCTTATTGAGCAGGCCTGGGACAAGCCCATGGAAACCATAAAAGTAAATGAGGCGCAGCTCAATGCAATCTGATGCGCTGCCTGGGCAAGTGCGCTGATGGTTCCGATAATTATTCCTGATACCGCAAATGCGCTTACCTCCATACCCAATTGTAAACTGCTGGGAACGCCAATGTGTAGTAGTTTCAGCAGGGTATGCCGGTTGAATTTCCATTGGCTCCTGCCAGCCGACTGTATATTTCCGAAAAGTACCGTGTTTAAGAATGACCAAACCCAATACAAGAAAAATCAGGGTCCGTGTAATCAGGGTAGCCCATCCCGCTCCTGCGAGTTCAAGTCTAGGAAATCCCCAGTTACCATAAATCAACAACCAGTTCAGGAAAACATTTACCGGCAGGGCACCCAGGGAAAGTACCATGGCCGTGCGCGTATACTCAAGCCCGTCAGTAAATTGCTTCAGGGTCATGAACAGCAGCATGGGAATAATGGAAAAGCCAACCAGCCTCATGAATGGATAAGCCAGTTGCGCGACTTCAGGGTCCTGGCCGAGATGAAATAAGATCCCCCTTCCTGCAACAAGGCCCAGGGAAATAATAATTGCAAATACTGTACAAAGGAAGAATCCATTGAACAGGTAATGTGAAACCTGTTCGGTATCCTGACGACCATTTGCCATGGAAACCATCTGGGATACAGAAATGGTCATCCCCATGCCAATTACAAAAGGAATATTCACTGCATTCATTACCAAAGCGGCTGCCGCCAGATGTTTATAGCTGATTGCTCCGACCATTGCCGTATCAATGAGATGAAGCGACATCTGTGCCAACTCCCCGATAATCACGGGCACCGCAAGCCGGATGGTTTTATAAGCTTCTGCCTCTTTCCAGTCGTTCATAATGTACAAATCTAATTAAGTTGAACAGGAACTCTGAAGCGTTAAGATCTGAAGAAATTGATTGAAATCACATTATCCTTTACCTTGTTAAAAAATTATAAACCATGGCGCCTATCCGTTGGGGCATTTTAGGGTGTGGACGCATTGCAAGGAAATTCGCGTTTGACCTTCAGTACGTAACAGATGCCTGCCTCATGGCAGTCGGATCCCGTCAGCAATCGACTGCAGACGCATTTGCTGCTGAATTTCCCGCTCCATACCGGCATAACAGCTATGAGGAACTGGCCGGAAATCCCGAAGTTGACGTGATCTATATTGCTTCTCCTCACGCCATGCATCATGAACATACGCTGATGTGCCTGGAAAGAAAAAAGGCTGTGCTCTGTGAAAAAGCATTGGCACTGAACTCGGAACAGGTAAAGGAAATGATCGACAAAGCGCGGAAGGAAAAAGTTTTTTTAATGGAGGCCCTGTGGACAAAATTTCTGCCGCATTATCAGAAAGTCCTTGCACTCATTGCTGCCGGTGAATTAGGAGAAATCCGCAGCGTGCTGGTGAATTTTGGATTTATTCCACAAGCTCCGGTACCCCAGCGTCTGCTGGACCCTGCGCTGGGCGGGGGCACCATGCTTGATATTGGAATTTATAATGTGTTCATGACACTTTCTGCACTGGGCAGGCCCGATGAAATAGAAGCGACAATGGATCCTGCCAAGACCGGGATTGATGAACAATGCGCTGTGCTCTTTAAATATAAAAATGGAGCGATGGCACAACTTTTTTCCAGTTTTTCTACTAATCTTGGCACCGAAGCAGATATCAGCGGCAACAAGGGCCGTATCCACCTGACGCATCGGTTTTATGAACCTGGCACGACGATAGAATTTTTCCCTGGCCGGTTTGAGAGTAAACAAATCATCCCCTTTCATAGGGAGCCCGGATCCGGTTATCAGTATGAAACCCGTCATGTAGGCGAATGCCTGAAAAAAGGTTTAAAGGAAAGCCCGATAATGTCTTTTGCTGATAGTCTCCTGCTGATGGAAACGCTGGACAGGGTTCGAGCGGTTGCGGGTATACGGTATAAGGCAGACAAATGAATCGATGGCGTTTTAATTTCCGGTGTTTTGTAACCTCATAACGAGGAAGACACTGTAGAATCCTAATGAATATGCGTGATCAGTTTCTTAAGAAAATCACTGCTGATCTCATTTTCCGTTACTCCGGATAATCCTTCGCCATTTTTCAATTGCAGCGCTGCGTTTTTCATAGCCCGTATGGCCACTTTCAGGAAGCCGGGCCCAAGACTAAGTCTCGCAACACCTATCTCTTTCAACGTTTTTAAATCCGGAATACCGGGAATGGCCAGAATATTAACTGGCGCTGAAAGCGATGAGACGAATTGTGAAATTTCCTGCTTATCAGTCATCGTGATCGGATAGATTCCGTCGGCGCCTGAATTAAGATAGGCTTTCCCTCTTTTAAGAGATTCCTCCCATTTTTCCTCGCTGCTTTGCCATTGGCCGCCCCTTACATACACATCCGTTCTTGCGTTGATATAAAGCGGAATGCCCATTTCATCTCCGGCCTTTCGCACTGATTGCAATCTCCTGCATTGCGCTTCTATCGAATAAATGGTTTTATTTCTTAGATCATAGTCCTCAATGTTGATTCCCACGGCTCCCGCATCCAGCAATCGTTTGATATTTTCCCGCAGCCCATCCTCCGTTTGTGCATATCCACTCTCCATGTCCGCCGTTACAGGAATGCTTACGCCGCCGGTAATTTTCTTAATTAAGATAAGCAAATCACTGAATTGAATATTTTCACCGTCAGGAACTCCGTGGGTGTACGCAATGGAGGCGCTGGCTGTGGCAATGGCGGGATAGCCAAGATCCTCTAACAACGCAGCACCTAAGGGATCCCAGATATTTGGTAAAACCAGCAATGATTTATCAAAATGCAGGTCACGAAATACATTTGCTTTTTGTTGCTGAGAATCCGTATTCAACATATCTAGTTTATTTCCCCTGATTCCGTTAAAAAGGAAATTAAAGTGATCCCGATAACCGGTTCCATTCGCATCGACGGTGCGTTGAATGAACCGGAATAGGTTTATTTTTTCTCCACCACGCGCTGGTAAATATCTTCATTGATTTGTTTTTCGCTTTTAGCAATCACCACAGTGGCCACCGAATTTCCTATGAAATTTATGATTGCCCTGCCCTCGCTCATGAAACGGTCCACGCCGATCAGCAGAGCGAGGCCTTCCAGAGGAATTACTTTTAGCGCAGTGAGTGTGCTGGCCAGCACAATAAACCCGCTACCGGTCACACCCGCTGCACCTTTGCTTGTTACCAGCAGGATACCTATGATCATCAATTGTTGCACGAGACTAAGGTCTATCTGGAAAACCTGGGCCAGGAAAATCACACTCATGCTGAGGTAGATGGTGGTGCCGTCCAGATTAAAGCTGTATCCGGTCGGTATGAGCAACCCGACAACTTCTTTTTCGCAGCCTGCTTCCTCCAGTTTTTGCATCACCGATGGAAAAACCGCTTCACTGCTGCTGGCTCCAAGTACAATCAGGATTTCTTCTTTTATGTAAGAAAGCAGTCTCCATAAACTGAATTTATAATAGCGGCAGATGGCATTCAATACAAGAAAAATGAATAGCAGTCCCGTCAGATAAAAACAAAGCATTAATTTCCCCAAAAGGAAAATGCTGCCGAATCCGAACTTCCCGATAGTGTAAGCCATTCCGCCGAAAGCTCCGAAGGGACTTAGTTTCATAATCATCCCGAGTATATTAAATATCACTTTATTGATCTTTTCAATTCCTGACAAAACCGGTTTGCCGGGATCACCCAGTTGCTTCAGGGCCACTGCAAATAAGATGCTGAAAAAAAGGATCTGCAGGATATCGCCCTTCGCAAATGCATCCACAATACTGGAGGGAACAATATGCGTTAAGAAATCTCCCCAGTTAAATTGACTGGCTTGTTTGGCAATATCAGTAATGGCGGCTGGCTGAACCTGTCCGTGATCAACACCGGTCCCTGGTTTTATGATATTGGCAACAGCCAGCCCGATGATCAGGGCCAGAGAAGAAACAACCTCAAAATAAATCAGGGCTTTTACGCCAAGTCTTCCCACTTTTTTCATGCTGCCCGCACCCGCAATACCGATCACGATACTGCAGAAGATCACAGGTGCAATGATCATGCGGATCATGTTGATGAAAGTATCTGCAATGGCTTTCGCCGTTGTCGCAAATCCCGGAAACAGCCAGCCGGCAAAAATGCCAAGGGCGATGGCGATAAGGACCTGGATGTAGAGTACTTTGAGGAACTTCATGGATTTTTTCGTTGATGGTTGATAGTTGATGGTTGATGGACTGCTATGCATTCTATCCTACCATCTAGAATCATCTTTTTAATTTTTATTATTCAAGTTGTAAAATTTACGAATGGACCGGCACCAATGTCCATCAACCATCAACCATCAACCATCAACTACTTAATCGCCATATCCACAATCTCCTGCGCTTCCTGCAGCATCCTGCTCAAATAGTCCTTCCCTTTGAAGCTTTCCGCATAAATTTTATAAATGTCTTCCGTGCCCGAGGGTCGCGCTGCGATCCATCCATTCTCCGTGATCAGCTTGAGACCGCCTATGGCAGCTCCATTGCCTGGTGCATTGGTGAGAATGGAAATGATCTTATCGCCGGCAAGGGTCTTTTGTGTAATCTCTCCGGGAGAAAGTTTTCCCAGTTTTTCTTTTTGTTCCGGGGTGGCTTTTGCTTCAATGCGGTCATATATTGAATCTCCGAGCTCCCGGGTTATCTCCTTATAAATTTCACCCGGATCGCGCTTAAGGGTGGCCGTGATTTCAGCTGCGAGCAGAGCGGGGACAAATCCGTCTTTATCTGTGGTCCAAACTGTTCCATCAAGCCTGGAGCATGTTGCTCCCGCACTTTCCTCCCCGCCAAAACAAAGGGAGTCATCAAAAAGTCCGTCCACGAACCACTTGAAGCCAACGGGCGTTTCATATAATTTCCTGTTGAGTTTTTTTATAACCCGGTCAATCACCTGGCTGCTCACAACTGTTTTGCCCACCGCTTTGGAGTCTTTCCATAAGGGACGGTGCTGCAAAAGAAAAAATACCATTGCAGACAAATAGTGATTTGCAGGCATTAAACCCATACTCTTTGTGACAATGCCATGCCGGTCATGATCTGTATCGCAGGCCACCGAGATATCGAAACGGTCCTTTAAACCGATCAGCTGCTGCATGGCATAAGGAGAAGACGGATCCATCCTGATCTTACCATCCCAATCCACCGTCATGAAACGGAAAGTCGGATCAACAATCTTATTCACGACAGTTAAATTCAATCCATATTTTAATGCTATCGGCTCCCAGTAATGGACGCCCGCTCCGCCCAGCGGATCCACACCTATGCTGATTTTCGAGTCCCGGATAATATCCAGGTTGATCACATTGCCCAGATCATTTATATAGTGATTCAGAAAATCATGTCTCTGCGTGCTGCGCATGCTCAGGGCTTTTTCATAAGGCATTCTCAAAACGCCTTTCATCTTATTCTCCAAATATTCATTGGCTTTGGATTCTACCCATCTCGTGATCTCAGTGCCTGCGGGCCCCCCGTTCGGGGGATTATATTTGAAACCTCCGTCGTCTGGCGGGTTGTGTGACGGGGTTATTACAATGCCATCGGCCATTCCGTTTTTGCGGTTACGGTTATATGTTAATATCGCGTGTGAAACGGCAGGTGTGGGCGTATATTCATCTCCGTTAGCAATCAAGAGCTCTACGCCGTTAGCGGCCAGCACTTCAATGGCCGTTGTATATGCCGGAAATGAGAGTGCATGCGTGTCTATGCCAAGGAATAAGGGTCCTTCAATTTTCTGTAGTTTCCTGTAAAGGCAAATCGCCTGGGAGATCGCCAGTATATGCCATTCGTTGAATGAACAGGTAAAAGAAGAGCCGCGATGACCGGACGTGCCGAATGAAACGCGTTGGGCCGGAACCGATGGATCGGGCCTGTTAGAATAATACGCCGTAATCAGTTTGGGAACATTCACCAGGATGGAGGCATCTGCTGGCTTACCGGCGGCCGCGCTTATTTCCATAGATATTAAAGTTAGTTTAATTCCCATGGTCAAGTTCATTTTCGCCAGCGTTTTCCTATCCAGACAAATATCAGCGAAAGAAATACAAAGGCAACCGACAATACCAGGCAATTAATCAGCACGGCCGGATACCCAAGGTTGCTGACATTGACAAAAGGATAAGGATAAAATCCTGAAAATGATCCACGGACCAGGATGAAGATGATATAAATTAAAGGATATATAAGCCAGAAGTAAACATTTTTCCATTTCAAGCGGGACTTGGGTACAAAGAATACCCAGAACAGAAGGAACCATAACGGATTTACCACATGCAGTAATTCGTCCACCAGCTGTTGTGCACCCTGCGGACTCCAGAGGAATCTGAGGATTCCGTTATACACAAGGCCGACAATCGTAATGTAAATTGCGAGCGCCGTGAGGGTGGAAGGGCGCGAGAAAAAACTTCCCGGGGATGACAGGGGGCTGCACAGCAGGACCGTAAAGCAAACCGTTATCAGAATATTCGTAAGGATGGTAAAAAAACTGAAATACCTGATTACCGTTTCTGGAACCGATGCTTCCCGGTTTAGGATGATAAGATAAAATTGTAATAGAATAGAAAACCATCCCAAAAAAGCTCCGGTCGCTACAAAGAATTGTCCGCTTTTTGAAGAAGTATCCATCCCCGTATATTATTAGATCAAGGGTTAATTAAATATACGGGAATAATTTCATGCCTTATCATTTCCAGAACCATAGCCAGGCAGCAATCCATATTACAAAAGAAATGAGTGCGGTCCATAAGATTCTTTTACCGTGGTTCCTGTCCTTTCTGCTATACACAAAATGCCGCTGACCGTCCGGGAGGGTCCTCCTCATATTAGACATACTGAACCCGATGATCATGCCCAGCGGAGGCGCAATCAAAGCAAGGAGATAAGCCATATAAGTCCAGGATTTATCTGCCGCATCCGGCCGGGACAGCATTCTCAATTTCTCATCCTGAAATCGCTTCAATTCCTTTGAAGGAATGCGAATGCCATGTCCGGATAAAATCTTTTGCGCCAGCGCATAATCCAGCCAACCCCATTCATCCGGGTTACGAATGATATCCACTAATTCGGAATCCGAAAATTGATACAGATAATAGTCTTCGCCGACCTTGTCTGCCTGCTCACTGTAAAAATCCTTCATGATCCCGTCGGCCTGTTCAAAGTCCTTAGCCCGTAATTTTACCCGGATATCGCGATCCAAAAAGTTTTTAGCAAAACTCGGATCGAATAATTTTCCATTGTCCTCTAATTCAACCCGGATCTTGTGCTCTTTTAATCTGGCGGCCATTTCCGCTGCCATTTCCGAATCATTAAATCTTCTGAATGTGAGAAAAGGTTCATCCATTTCAATAAACTTAGCATTAAATTCGCAAACAGATGTCCATGTTCATAGCCTCATTAAATTCCGGCAGCAATGGAAACTGCTACTATATCGGCAACAGCGAAGAAGCTATTTTCGTGGACGCCGGCCTGTCCTGCGCTGAAACCGAGCAAAGGATGGCCCGGCTCGGACTGGATATGAATGTCGTTAAGGGAATCTTTATTTCCCATGAGCACAGCGATCATATCTTCGGCCTCTCCGCCCTTGTGCAAAAATATAAAATGCCTGTATACCTAACTACAGGAACCCTCAGGGAGATCAGAGGAAAAAGGCTTAGGGCTTTTGTCCGCTTGTTTGAAAGCCATCAGCCTGTAAGCATCGGCGGGCTCACCATAACTCCCTTTCCAAAAAAGCATGATGCCCGTGATCCGCACAGTTTTGTGGTGCGCTGCATGCAGACCACCGTGGGAATTTTTACTGATATCGGTCAGATCTGTGAACAGGTTGTCTGTTATTTCCGTCAATGCCATGCAGCTTTTCTGGAAGCCAATTATGATGAAGGAATGTTGCAGCAGGGCAGATATCCCCAGTTCCTGAAAAACAGGATCCGCGGCGGCCAGGGGCATCTCTCCAATCACCAGGCCTTTGAACTTTTTACCACCCACCGGCCCGATTTTATGACCCACCTGCTTTTGTCCCACCTCTCTAAAGAAAATAATTCACCCGAATTGTTACTGACCCTGTTTAATCAGCATAAGACGGATACTGAAGTAATTATTGCGTCCCGTTACCAGGAGAGCCAGGTATATCCGGTTTCCTTCCAATCTTCGAAAGAAACTTTTTTGAGTTCCGGGGAAACAACCAATGAAGTGCCTTTGAAGAAAAAAGTGAAAGTAAAATCCGAACTCCTCCAACTGAGTTTGTTTTAACGACTATGGATAGAGGCTAATCCGGCTCTTCCGTTGGTTGGGAAATAGCCCTCTGCATACGGATAAGTATTTTCACAATGGCGACAACAGATAAGACCGTCCATACACCCTCGAGAATAACGAAAGGAAAATAGGGAATCAGATAGCTGGCAATACAGGCGATACCGGCGCCCGCGAAATTCAGCAGGCCGTAAATCAGGCTGTCCGTCCGGATAATCTTCAGCAGGTTCAGAACAAAAGCAATCAGGAGAATGCTCACGCCAAAACTGCCCAGGGCTTCTGAAAAATTCATGTGGTAAAATTGGAAAAGGTTTATGCCTGTTTACAGGAGGATATGGAAAGTAGGGCCGGTATGGTATATGGTGGATGGCAGATGGACAGCAGGTGCGAATTTACAAATGAAATCCATCAACCATCTACCATATACCATCTACAATCAAAGGATCACAGACCGACAAAAATAGGGAAACTTGCCTTCGTTCCCGGCCTGCAGCCGGTTTTTTTTCACTATCCAATGGCAAACAAAGCCTCCCTGGGAACAGGGAGGCGGTTAACGATTGCTAGTCCACGAGAAAATCAAATCAAACTGCTTCTTTAATTTCGAATCATTCAGGATAAGGTAATGGTCATGGTTCTGGGTGTAGGGCCTGGGAACAAACTTACACGGTATGGAACACCCTAAACAAGGGGGGAAAGCTCGATTTTGACCCGGGTATTTTTCCCGGTGTCCGGGGGTAGAATGCCCATTTCTCACACAAAATGGTATACGGAAGGCCGATTCTCCGTATTTTAAAGTCATATTTAACTATTAAACTGATCATATGCCTTACAAAACAAGCTTTTTTTTCCTGTTCACTGCCCTGGCAGCGGGCCTTGTATTCGCGTTCCGGGAATCTGAAAGTGGCAATCAAAAAAACAAGAATCCATGGCAACTCCTGTCCCGCACCCTGAATACAAATCCCGCCAATAGCACGGATACCGGCGGAAGGGTTGTTAGTATTGACTCTGCACAGTTATGCATAGATAAATTTGCCTCTGTAATGCTGCAGCATGGGTTTTCAAGCGTCGCCGGGCAAAAAGTAAATATTCAAATCAAAAGGACCAGCATGATCACTACGGGTGAGGTTTTCCGGGGAAAGGGCTTGCTGGACTGGCTTACCCAGACCGCTGCGCAGTACAATGAGGCCGGTAAAACGCTAATGGTAAAAATTCAGCTGGGCATTTATGACAGTACTTATCTGAATACCTATCAGACCAATGCCGAAATAAAAAACCGGTACCGTAACAGGATAGCCATCTTTCTCATGCCCTACGATAGTGCACAGGCAGTTCAGGGTGGAATCCATGCTAATGCAGTGCTTCCTCCCGGATCAACGGGTGGAGGAACAGGGTATGACCTGGGTGGAATTCAACCTTAATCCATATGCATATTGCCTGGTTTGAATATTTTCAGATTGCCAGCCTGGTAGTTGCACTTTATTGTATCCGCAGACTCCGGGCGTGCTCCCTGCTGGCATTTATTCCCCTGCTGCTCATCGTGAACATAACTGAACTTACAGGAATAAACTACCGGTTATTCGGATGGGAATCAAACTATCTCATTTATAATCTTTATCTGCTGGCATCCACTCCGTTCTATTTCTACATAGCAGGCAAAATGTTATTTTTAACGGGCAAGGAAACCTTTGTTTTTTACGCGGTCTGTATCCTTTGCCTGATCCTGATCTCTGTAAACTTTTTTTTCATTCAGAGCCCGTTTCGCTTTAATACCTATTCGCTCGTACTATTTGATATCATGACCATAGTGTTTTCGAGTCTCAGTCTGGTCCGGCTCACCATCCTGGATCAAAACGAATTAAATTTTACCAGGGAACCTTTTTTCTGGATTAATTCGGTGAACCTGTTATTCGGTCTTATCACATTGGTCATACTCGGACTTCAGGAATACATATTGATAAATCATATTGAGATCGCCCACAAGACCCTTTATGATGCCATCATGCCTTCTGTAAACGCCATCGTTTACGCAGGTTACAGTTATGCTTTTATTTTATGCAGGACACCAGGGACCAGGTAGTTTTCACAATCGTTGCAGTCATCGTCATACTGCTTTTTCTGGGGGTATTATTCCTGGTGATGTTGTTCTATTATAACAATAAAAAAGGGCAAATGAGTAAGGAGCAGCAACTCATGAAAGCAACTTTTGAAAAGCAACTGCTCGAATCCAAGCTGGAGATACAGGAACAGACTTTCGATATGATCAGCCAGGAAATCCACGATAATGTCGGGCAGATCCTGAGCCTGGCCAAGGTGCAACTGGGCATTATGGAGCAGCGTCATATTATTGAGGGGGATCTCGTAAGTAATGTAAAAGAAAGTATCAGTCTGGCGATGACCGAATTGCGCGATATTGCCAAGAGCCTGAGCAGCGAACGACTGCAATTGCTCAGCCTGCCCGAAAGTATCGCCCAGGAAATCAAAAGGATCAACCGCAGTGGCATTATTAAGGTCACGGCTAATGTGGAGGGTGTGGAGAAAAATGTGCCCGATCAGCAAAAACTAATCGCTTTCCGGATGGTACAGGAAGGATTTCAAAATATCATCAAACATGCAGGTGCCTCCGAAGTGAAGGTTTCCATCCGTTATCTGGAAGATTGGATACATATATCGATCTTTGACAATGGAACCGGATTTAATCCTGAAGATGAATTGAAGAAAAGAGAAGGCCTGGGCCTGCAGAATATTCTCCGGCGTGCAAGCCTTGTTGGGGGAAAGGCAAATATCATCAGCAAGCCCGGAGAAGGAACAACACTGGAAATACAAATTGCTTATGCGTGAAACGCGCTCCATAATATTAGTTGATGATCATACCATGTTCCGCAAAGGACTTGCCGTACTCATCAATTTATTTCCATCTTACCGGGTACTGATGGATGTAGGGAATGGCAGGGAGTTTATAGAACAGCTTGATCCGGATCAGCTTCCTGACATTGTATTGCTGGATATCCATATGCCGGTGATGGACGGTTATGCTACGGCCGCCTGGCTGCGCACACATTACCCGCAGATCCGCGTGATGGCACTGAGCACGATGGACTCCGACGTAGCAATCATTAAAATGATCCATCAGGGTGCGCGCGGATATATTTTAAAGGATGCGGACCCCAAAGAGCTTCAGCTTGCCTTTGATGAAATTATTGACAAAGGATATTATTACAATGAAATTCTCACCCGCAAAGTAATGCAATCCATCCACCAGGGCGGAAGTGAATCCATTTCAGGGTTTGCTAAACTCACTGACCGCGAACTGGAATTCCTGCAACATGCCTGCAGTGAAAAAAATTATCAGCAGATAGCCAGGGAAATGTTTCTCAGTGAACGCACCGTAGACGGTTACCGCGAGTCCCTCTTCAAAAAATTCAACGTAAGCAACCGCGTGGGGTTGGTGCTTTATGCGATTAAAAATCAGCTTGTAAATTTGTGATCCGTGTTTGGTTGATGGTATATAGTGGATGGTAGATGGATCCCAATTGTAAACTCGTAATTTTAGTCCATCCACCATTTACCATCTACCATCAACCTTCAAAATCTCGTTTTCTAAATTTTCGCTAAATTCGACTATGCCGCCATCATTCAAATCCCTCTTCCCCTGGAACCAGGAGTTGATTGCAACATATCCTCTGCTCAGGGAGAAGGAATTGGAAGAACGGATTTCAGCCGCATCCCTCGCTTTTAATCACTGGAAAAATAAATCCTTTGCCCGGCGTGGGGATATTCTGAAAAAAGTTGCCGCGATACTTCGACGGGATCAGGAAATACTGAGTACCCTGATCAGCCGGGAAATGGGAAAGGTAATTGGCGAATCGCGGGCAGAAATTGAAAAGTGCGCCTGGGTCTGCGAATATTATGCAGAACATGCAAGTGGTTTTCTTCAGGACGAAAAGCAGGATGCCGGATACAGGAAAAGTCTAATTTCTTATCAGCCTGTTGGCGCTGTATTGGCCATTATGCCATGGAATTTTCCCTTCTGGCAGGTATTCCGCTTTGCTGCTCCCACGCTGATGGCAGGAAATGTATGCCTCCTGAAACATGCGCCCAATGTTTGCGGTTGTTCATTAGCAATAGAAAAACTTTTCCTTGAAGCTGGTGCCGATACGGGTGTATTTGCAAGCCTGATCATTGATGTTACCGAAGTGGAAAAAATAGTTTCCTCCCCGGTTGTTCAGGCCGTAACCCTCACCGGCAGTGAAAGAGCAGGTAGCTCATTCGCCGCGCTTGCCGGAAAACATATCCGCAAATCGGTTATGGAACTTGGCGGATCTGATGCCCTGCTGGTTTTGGCTGATGCTGATATAGATAAGGCTGCAAGGGTCGCGATTCAGTCACGCATGCAGAATGCAGGTCAGTCCTGTATCGCCGCGAAACGGTTCATTGTTGTGAAAGATGCTGAAGATTCGTTCGTTGGCGCAATTCTCGCAGAGATAAAGAAACTGAAACAGGGAAATCCTTTTGAGTCGGGAATTACGACCGGTCCCGTCGCTCGTCCGGATCTGGCTGAGCACATTCAAAAGCAAACGGATTCTTCCATTCAAAAAGGAGCAAGCCTGGTTTATGGCGGAAAAGCAGATGGCTGCAATGTAATGCCTTCCCTGATCACCCGTGTCCAAAAAGGCATGCCAGCTTACGAAGAGGAAACTTTTGGCCCGCTTGCAGTTGTTATAACTGCAAAGAACGAAGAAGATGGCATCAGGCTGGCGAACGATTCGAAATTTGGTCTCGGTGGAAGCATCTGGACGCGTGACCTGGACAGGGGAATTGCCCTGGCAAAAAAAATGGAATCAGGTGCAGTGTTTATAAACTCTTTGGTAAAATCCGATCCCCGCCTTCCTTTCGGAGGCATTAAGCAATCGGGTTATGGAAGAGAACTTGGGGCGCAGGGTATTCATGAGTTTCTCAATATTAAAACCATTGCCGGAGATTCTTAAACAGCAGCTTGCTTTTCCTTTTCAAAATTAATCAATCACGTTCTTAAAATTCAACTCATGAAAAGAAGAGACTTCGTAAAGGATATTTCGATTGCAGCAGCCGGCGTAAGCCTTTTCAGCCCCTCCCATCTGTTTGCGCATAGGGCGGCGACCAAAGTGAGACTGGGCATTATCGGCGTAGGCTTGCGCGGCCAGAATCATTTGCACAACGCGCTGGAAAGATCAGACGTGGATATAGTCGCCATATGCGATATTGATGCCTATATGCTGCAGTCCGCAAAGAATATCATTACAAAATCCGGCAAGCCCATGCCGAAAATATTTACCGGTGATCCGCACGCCTACCGGGATTTGCTTAAAGAAAAAGATCTCGACGGCATACTCATCGCCACTCCCTGGGAATGGCATACGCCCATGGTACTTGACGGATTATCCGCGGGCATAAAATATGTCGCGACGGAAGTGGTTTTGGGCATCACCCTTCAGGATCATTGGGATGTGGTAAAAGCTGCGGAAGAACATCATGCCCATGTGATGATGCTGGAAAATGTATGCTACCGGCAGGATGTGATGGCCATCATGCAAATGGTGAGACAGGGTATGTTCGGCGAACTCATCCATATGGAAGGTGGCTACCAGCATGATCTGCGGGGCATAAAATTGAACGATGGCAAGCCGGGTAACGGAGTCGGTGTTGAATTTGGGGAAAAGGCATTTTCGGAAGCACGCTGGCGCACCAACCATTCCGTGTACCGGAATGGAAATCTTTATCCGACGCATGGCATTGGTCCCATTGCAGAAATGCTGGGCATAAATTATGGGAACCGTTTTGTTTCCCTTACCTCTATGGCTTCAAAGTCACGCGGACTGCACGAATACATTGTAAAACATGGCGGGGAAGATCATCCCAATGCTAAAGTGAGATTCAAACTGGGGGATATGGTGACCACGATGATCAAAACATCCAATGAGGAAACCATTCTATTGCAGCTCGATACCAGCCTTCCACGCCCCTATTCACTAGGCTTCCGCGTGCAGGGCACAAAGGGATTATGGATGGACGTGAATCATTCTTTATACCTGGAAGGCGTGAGCGCAAAACCGGATGAATGGGAAGATGCAAAACCTTACCTCGAAAAATACGACCATCCATTATGGAAACAATACGCCAAAGAAGCCGAAGGTGCCGGCCATGGCGGGATGGACTTTTTTGTTCTCCGCGCATTCATTGAGTCCATCAAACAGCAAACCCCAACACCAATGGACGTCTACGATGCAGCGGCCTGGAGTGCCATCACCCCCTTAAGCGAAATGAGTATCGAGCTCGGCGGCCAGCCCGTTGAGGTTCCCGATTTCACGGGCGGCCAGTGGATGTATCGGAAGACGAGGTTTGAATGAGGCGCGGCTGGCAACAAGGAACATTCAAACCTGTTTCAGAATAATTTGATCGGTAAATTATTAGCCTCAAGAAATATTCATAATAACAATTAATTTGATCGGGTTTTCTCTTTCAATTAATTGCGACCCCGCATAAAGAAACCGAAAATCAGAAAGAAATAAAATGAATGAAATTTAATAGCGATTATTTGGTTAAATTTTCAACAAAGAATAACATATCAATTATTCTATTAATCGTTATTTTCTGTTTAGTGTATATTTCTTGTGAACAATCTGGAGACAGGGATATGCCCGACAGGTATTTTTATTTTCAAAAAGGTAAGGATATACAATCCTATAATGGCCTCAGCCGGAATGTAATATATCCGCGTGTTCTTGATTATGCATTTAATGAAAATTTCATATTAGCAAAGCAAAATCCTGACAAGTCATTTTACTGTGCATTATTGGGATTTGATTTATATTCAAGATTTACAGCCTATGCCGATTATTTGCGTGACCCAAGCTTTATAAGGGATAAACTATTGGATTATCGATATTAGGAAAGATTCACTAATCGGGCCATTAATTTACACCGCATTTTTGCGTGAATGTAATAGACTTAACGTTCCTAAGGAATTAAGACTAGGTGAAGAATAACATGAATTAAAGCTCTTTCCGATTAAATTCAAAACTATTTGATACACTCGCAGACACTCCGGCCTTCGATGTTTGATGCGTAAAGATCACTTTGAAATTGTCGTATTCTTTTTGGTCGGTCAGGGCCAATTTAAGTTGAAGTGCAATTTTTCGCCCCAAAGCTTTAAGTCCTTCATCTGTTGAAGGAACAGCAGCAGGATTAAGAATTTCAATTTCCAGTACCGAGCTTACCTTCCCATTGGTATTTATTTCTTCCCCGCTTATATTAATATTCTGACATTTTACCAAATTCCCAAGATGTTGATTTAGTGAGTCTGTACTAATCATCAATTTGGGCTGCTTATTTGTTGTTGTCGTATAGGTGCAACTTGTGGCAAAAGAACCAATCAGGAAAAAGGCAATGATCCTGATACAAAGGAGGGAGAGTTTCTTCATAGATTAAATATAAAAACTTAATGACATATCCCTAAGCCAATAAGTAAAAATCAATCTGTGCTTGTCTATTATTCAAGAAAAGTATAAATTTGTACTGTATAGTAGTAAATTGCATACTATGGCAAAGGGAAAGGTAACCGATAAAAAATCGTATAAAACCCGTTCAAATACACACAAGCAGAAATTGTCCGAAGACAATGGGGTCTATACAATAGGAAATAAGGCTGTTCATGAAAAAAAGGAAGCGCCGCCAACTTCAATAGAAAGAATGCACCTGGTAAGAAAAGGAGTGACCAAAAAGTATCTGATCAGGGTCAAGAAACAAACTAATTTGGATTATCAGAAATTGGCAGATGTGTTATCTGTAACGAGGGCAACGTTAATTAATAAGAAAGACGAAGATAAATTCAATCCTTCTTTAAGTGAAAGGATTGTGGGACTCGCCGCTTTGTATGACTTTGGGTATGAAGTTTTTGAAGACAGGGAAAAATTCAAAGTCTGGATGTTTACCCCAAACCATGCGCTGGGTGGTGAAATGCCTTATGACCTCATTAACAATCAGTTTGGTCGTGAAGAAGTAAAAAATGTTCTTGGAAGGATTGAATATGGAATTTATTCTTAATCCATGATCGTCTACCGGATAGGAAAAACCAAACATGCTGATGATCTGGACGGGATTGGATCAAAACTATACGGTGGGCGTTGGAACTATGAAGGAATAAGTTGTTTATACACATCTGAATCACGTGCACTTGCCTTACTGGAATATTCTGTAAACGCCCATATTTACGACATTCCCCGGGCTTTAAGCATAACGACTATTGATATCGGATCAATACCTATCACTGAACTTGGGGAATCGGAATTGCCAGGTGACTGGAAGAAATTTCCAGCACCTGCTTCGACGAAAGATTTTGGGACCTCATTGTTAAAGATTGCTAAAACTGCTGTTTTAAAGATTCCCTCCACGGTCATTCCGTTAGAATTTAATTACCTCCTTAATCCTTTGCATCCCGATCGAATTGACTTTCAGATTTTGGATATCCAGGATTTTGTTTATGACCTAAGAATAAAAACGATTTAATCTGACGGAGGGAGCGTATAATTATAGATGACTTGTCCTAAATGAACTGTAATTATTTCTTCCTGATCGTCATCTCAGTAAGTATAACATTGGAGTCTTGAAATGAAAAAAAATTATCTCCCCTCGATATACATATCATCAAAATTAAATATTATCTCCCCGAATTTACTTGTAAAATCCTGGCCCAGGTTTCCATAAAACCGTTCCCTGGGGAAAACCTTTTGTGTTAGCACATCCACACTGTCAACCGACACAACCTGGTCCCCAAGCGCAAGATGCAGTGCCGGAAGCACATAAACGTCCTTTCTCTTTATCCCTCCGGCTCCGCCAAAATCTGCAGTTTTTTTGACGGCTTCCTTAAGTATTTTCGGTTTGAATTTCTCAAAATAGGCATCGTAAAGAACCGTATTGATGGCGCCCAGATCAAGATTGAAATTCAGCGTGTCACCATCTGATCTTAACATGATTACCGGATCAAGGCCATCCAGGGCAAAATTTTTCTTTTCACTTGCCGATGTCTTCAAAGGAATAAACATCCGGCCGTCCTGATAAAGATGTATTTCCCTGAGTTCTTCAATGATTGGAAAGCCGATGATTATATTCAGAGAAAACTTCGCCGGACCAATTTGAAGTATGGAATCCGGCATTACCTGAAACACGGCATTGCGAATCAGAATATTTCCGATAAACAGACTATCCGCCACGCCCAGGCCTGTTTGGAATTTTATCCCGGTAATCCCGCTGCCTTCTTCATAAGTGACAGGAAGTATTTTCAATCCCAGCCGGGTCGCAAAAGTTTTTGATATGGAGGAAATATTTGCCCTCGTGTCAAAGATGGCTTCATAGTTTGTTCCATTGCATTTTACCGGGATTTCAATCAGACCCAGCAGGTCCTTCCTCCAATGAATTGTCGTGCTTTCCTGAATGCTTGTTTCCTGCGGAGAAATAAAGCGCAATGCATTGCGGATTAAGAGTTCATTCTTAGTATCGCTTATTTCCGTGGTATCTGATGCATGGGCCCCAAGATCCAATACCATACTGTCGCTCCTTGCAGATGCTGCATACTGGAACATTTTAAAATGACTGTCCGCCTGAAGCAGGGATAAATTAATTTTTAAAGAATCAGGCAATTCGGAACCGTAATTCTTCAAAAGGCTGTCGACATCCTGAATGGTTTGATTGTTCCGGTTAAATGCATTGTCCAGAAATGCCTCAAAATACAATACTTCCTCATTGCGCATTCCCGTCCTGAGCAAATTCAATTGGTCCTTCAGCCGGAAATATTCTTTCTGATCCAGCAGATCCTGCAGTCTTTTATAATTAGCATCATGACCAAATAAACTTTCCTTGCTGTGACAACCCAGCATAAGAAAGACTCCCGCAAAAAAATACAGAATGAAATTCTTCACAATAAAGAGAGGATTTGCAGAATTTGCCAAAATTAAAATTTTCACAACGCCAGCAGGCAAAACCATCTATCTTCATCCCACCACCCTGCACCTTAGCGTGCAACTCCGTCAAGCGTCAACCGTCAACCATCAACCCTCATCGTCTCTCCTTACTCAGCGACATAATATATTGCACAATTTCCTTCACATCATGCTTCGAAATATCAGGATGGGCCGACATGTTCACATCTCCCCAGACCCCGCTTCCTCCCTTCATGATCTTCTGGCTCAGATAATCGTCGGCCTTTTTATCCTTTGCATACTTTTCCGACACGCGCTGGAATGAAGGTCCGATGGAAACAGCATTTTCCTTATGGCAACTCTTGCAATCCATAACCTGGGTCAATCCATAGCCCGCAGCAAAGGGGCCCCGCGCAGAAGCTGAGGAATCAGCGGCTGCCGATCCGGATGGAGAAACAACCGTCGGCACAGCAGCACTATAATCAACCCGGGATAATCCTGCATCAGGATTCTTCGAAAACCAGGCCGTACCATATTCGAGCTCATACAATTTCCCGTCAGGCCCTACCTCCATGTCAATACAATTATGCAATGGAGTATGCTCCATAAAGGGCTCCATGTATTCGAAATCTCCGTCTGGCTGCATGGTAACCGCTTTGATCCATCCACGTATCCAATCGTAAATAAACAGCTTGCCATTAAAATAATCCGGGTAACGTGTAGCTTCCGGATACAGATCCGGATAGTAAACCGGCCCGGCCATCGCATTGCGCCCGCCCGTGCCCACATCAGGGAATTCAGGAGAATGCGCATAGGGATACCAGATAAAAGCAGGTTGCGCCGGAGGAAGGTCTATAAGTCCCGTATTGTTCCTGGAATGATTCTCCGGTTTTTCAGGATTAAAAGCAGGACCATGTTCACCCGTTGCGTAGTTATAAGCATGATACGCATAGTTGTCGCCGACAAAAAACGGCCATCCGAAAAACCCTGCTTTTCTTGCCTGATTTATTTCATCGTAACCCCGGGGACCTCGGGTATTCAGGCTGTCATTTACCGCATCGGGACCAACCTCCCCCCAGTATAAAAAACTGTTTTTCTGATCTACGGAAATCCGGTAGGGATTCCGGTTGCCCATCACATAGATTTCCGGCCTGGTTTTAGCCATGCCCGGAGGGAAAAGATTTCCACTCGGAATTTCATAGGTCCCGTCTGCATGAACCCGGATGCGCATGATCTTTCCGCGAAGGTCATTGCTGTTTCCAGCCGATCTCTCCGCATCGTATTGCTGATGGCCGGGAACATCATTCAATGGCGCATATCCGCTGCTGACATATTTTGCACCCGGCTCGTCGAAGGGCGTGGAGTTATCACCTGCCGAGAAATACAATAAGCTATCCGGACCAAAAGCAATTGAGCCTCCGGTATGGCAACAGATTTCCCGCTGGGCTTTAACTTCCAGAATTACTTTTTCCGAACTATTTTCAATTGTATCGTTGTTGAATGTAAATCGCGATAATCGGTTGACGGAACTATCGGCAGGACTATAATAAATATATACCCAGTGATTGCTGATGAAGGATGGGTCCTTTGAAAGCCCCAGCATGCCTTCTTCTGCATTAACGCCCTTTACATGCGCCTTCCAGTAAACATTCAGGAAACCAGCCTGCTTTACTTTTCCCGTTTCGTTTTTATATAACATGATCTCGCCGCGGCGTTGCAGGATCAGGACATCGAGATTCGGAAGAATGGTCATCTCCGTTGGCTCAAAAAAAGTTCCCTGAACCAGCACATGCTTGGTAAAATGGTTTTCTGTCGGAGGATAACTGACTTTTGCCTTGCCGTAATCGAGCGGCTGGTATTCCCCGATGGCATATTCAATGCCGTTCAATATTTTCTTCAAATATTCCTGGTCGTTAAGGCGCTGCTGATTGAGCGTATCGGAGGTATAAAAGGCCCTGCCTCCTTCAAAATCATGAAAAAAAGCGGGAACAGTGGAATCAGAACCGATTAACCTGCCATACCAGCGCCAGTCAAACGTTTCAACAGGCTCATGGATCGCAGCAACGCCTCCGCCTGCCTGGACAAACCTTTCCAGCGCAATCCGTTCCAGGTATTGCAGCGACATTCCGGAACAATTCAATAAAATAACAGCTGCGTAATTTTGGAGAGAATCATCGGTAAATAGCAGTGTTGTATCCGTCAGACGCAGAGCAAAACCATTCTTCTCACCTAATTTTTCCAATGCCTGTACGCGACTGCCTGCATCAGGAGAAGAAAGATCCCGGGCATAGACAAGTACCTGCGGAATTCCGGCCCTTTTGTGTTTACAGGAAACGGCAAAGAAAATGATCGATGCGAAAAGGATCCGGGCTATCAGCTTCATCATATCAAAAGTTAAATAGGAGCAAACTTAAGAACTAACGGTAAGAAATTATACGCCTTTAGTATAAAAGGACGAATTAATCGTTAAATATTATCGGGCATGCTTTCAGAAAAAAATCACTTATTATTACCATTTCTTAAAAATCACAAATACAGCTACAACGATCAGGCCGAAGCCAACCAGGTGGTTCCAGCCGAGCTTTTCTTCCTTAAAAAAAATAATCGTAAACAGTGCAAAAACGGTAAGTGTTACGGCCTCCTGTATGGTTTTCAGCTGAACCAGGCTAAAGGGTCCCCCATTTTCTTTAAATCCTGCGCGGTTGGCGGGAACCTGAAAAGGTATTCGAAAAAAGCCAATGCCCAGCTGATCATAATCACAGAAAACAGGCCAAGGCTCTTACCCCATGAAAACTCTTTGAATTTAAGATGGCCGTACCAGGCTAATGTCATGAAGGTATTCGAAATCAAAAGAAATATAATGGTTTTAACTCCCCGCATATTACAAAGATAAGTGCAGGCATTTCTTCACAGATTTCAATTTTTCGTTTCCGGCCCAAAATCGCGAATCAGAAAAGCGCTGAAATAAAAAAGAATAATCCAAAGCAGGAAATGCCCAGGCTGGCAAACCAGAGGATTCTTTTTTTGGTGAGAATGGCAATCGCCGAAATGGCAATGGAAATCTGAAACAGCGTTACGGCGCGGGCAAGTATGGCGTGATGCTCTAAATGCCGGTGGGAAGCAGCTTCGGCTGATTCGGCTTCCTTTTTAATATCGGCCTGGTCGCTTTTGTATTTGGCAATGGCTGCCGCCTTATCTGTATTGGATGAAAGGGATTGGATCTCAGCCTTGATCCCTTTGGCCTGATAATATGCCCACTGGTCCGAAGCGTGTATCTGTTCAAGTAAGGCCTCATCGGAATGATGACCTGCAATCAGGCTGGACAGCGCAGCAAAAACCGCCATCAGCGCGGTTGAAATGGCAATCCCCATCATACTTTTTTTCTCATTATGATCAGCCTCTTCCACCTTCTCCCCGATCGTTTCGTGAAGATGTTCTGTAGGCACTTCCATTTCTTCCATAATCTCGGGTTTTATTTAACTCCCTTTTCCGGATTCCAGGATCCTTGTACTTTTCGAATGTAAACAATTTGCCCGATATGATATGCATTGTGCACGTTGATATGGCCGATCGTATCATACCAGCTCGCCAGCCTGGCGTCATCGGGGGCGGCCCGTTGAATGAATTCCCTGTATGATGGTCCGATTAAATTCTCGTTTGCTGCTCCACCGGATTGTCAGCATTCCCCTGTGCAAGTTTTGCGGAGGACCGCCGGTCGCAAAATATTCCATAAAAAACAATCAGAATAAAGCAAAAACAGGGAACGATATAGGAAACCTGCACGCCGGCAGCATCCGCGATCATGCCCTGGATTGGAGGAAAAACTGCTCCGCCCACAATAGAAATATTAAGCAGGGCCGATCCTTTTTCAGTAAAAGCCCCAATGCCTTCAATACCCAGCCCAAACAAGGTCGGAAACATAATGGATATAAAAACACCCAGCAAAACCATATAATAAGGATTGAGCGATGAATGGGTAAAGGCACAAAGGACAAGAGTGGTTACCATGCCCACACCAAAAATGACAACCATTCGTCCGGCAGAAAGAAATTTGAAAAAATATATTCCGATAAAGCCCACAATGGTTGCGGCAACATAATAGTAGGTAAGGAACCGGGCAGCCTGAGCAGAATCAAATCCGGCAGTAGATTTATCCTGCAGGTAATTAATAAAGAATCCGGCCGTGGATGCTTCTGCCCCGACATAAAAAAACATGATGATTGCTCCCCAAAACAATTGCGGATATTTTCTGGATTCCTTTAATATGGAAACAAAAGAAAATCCCTTTACCATTTCGGGTCTGAACGCAGGTAATTTCGAAAACCCGATCATGATCGCGAGGAAGCAGGTCCCTATTCCTAAAAACAAATAAGGCAGGTGAAAGGAAATATGCTTACCACCACTATAAATCAGACGTGTCGCCAAAATTGGCGTCAGGGAATATCCTATCCTGGCAAATACCTGTACAAAATTTATCCGTACGTGCGATCCTTCAGATTTTCCGAGCATGGCGGCCAATGGATTTGCCGCCACATTGATCAGGGTAACGCCAATGGAAATAACGAACAGGGATACCAGGGCTAGTAAAAAGGAAGAAGTAAAATAAGCCGGCACAAAAAGTCCGCATCCCAGGCTGCAGATGCCCAGTGCAGTAATCAATCCGATCTTATAACCATAGTAAGAAATAAAATATGCGATCGGAATGGGAAAGATCAGATAGACCAGGTAAAATGACTGCTGCACGAAAGTTGCCTGCACATAGGAAAGATGGAAAAAAGCCTTAAGGGAAGGCAGCAGAATATCATTCATGCAGATGATGGATCCTGCAAATAAGAATATATAAGCAACGATCAATAAGGGCTTCCATTGGTGATTCATTTATGTGGTTTTACTTACCATCTGTTTAATAAGTTGCCCTTCCCCCTGAAATATCATAAATGAATCCGGTGGAAAAACTATTTTCATCCGATACAATAAAGCAGCACATGGCCGCAACTTCTTCCACCGTCCCCAATCGCTGCATGGGTATTTTGGAAACCATATAAGCCAATTGCTCCTTCGAGGTTTCTTTATTCATGGGCGTTTCAATAACAGCGGGAGCAATTCCGTTCACCGTAATGCGCGTTGTTGCATATTCCTTGCCTACGGCTTTCACAAGACCGATCACTCCGGACTTAGTGGATGAGTAACCGACCATTCCCGGATTCCCTTCTTTACCTCCAATCGAAGCAAAAAGCAATACCCGCCCGAAGCCGGACTTTTCCATCAGTTTTATTGTATGCTTTGTAATGAGGAAAGTTCCTTTCAGGTTAACACGGTATACCAGGTCAAAATCTGCCGTGGTATATTCTGTTATTTTCGTGCTTGTAGGGCCTACGATGCCTGCCGCATGCACCAGGATATCAATCTTCCCCCATTGCTTTTCAACCTGCAATACGGATTCGATCACCTGCGCTTCATCGCTGATATCTGTAATATATGATTCGACAATGAACCCCTTTTGCTTAAATTCATCAGCGGTCTTCTTCAGAAGGCCAGCATTCAAATCCAAAAGTGCAAGCATCGCGCCTTCTTTAGCCAGACGCTGAGCCACGGCTTTACCAATCCCCATGGCGGCTCCGGTTACCAGAGCAATCTTATTTTCAAATCGCCTATCCATCTACGTGAATTTAATTTCTAAAAATCGATTTGCCCAATTCTTAGAATTCGGGTGTGTAATATATCCTTTCTCCCTTCAATCTGATTTCTACATCCACAAGATATTTTTTTAAAGCCTTTGTGTTCACTTCAATGCCAAGACCGGGGTTTCCCGGAACATTTACATAACCCTGAGCATCCCGCGCGATTTCCACCAGGGCAATATCTTTTGCCAGCTGTTTGGATTCAACAGGATATTCGCACAGACCGTCTTTTTCAATGCCTGCAAAAGGTTGTAAGGAGGCACTCAATGCGAGATGGGATGTGAACGTGTGATTAACATATACAATTCCGTTTTTTTCTGCAAGCATCGCCACCTTTTTTGCAACAGTAATGCCACCGATCCTGCCGGCATCAATCTGGATAAATCTTAATCCTCCATATTGAATCATTGCCTGAGCCTGAACAAAACTATGGCAGCCCTCGCCCCCTGCCAATGGAATTGCAGGCCTGGTGGCTGACAATTCATTGTAAGCCCGGATTGCCCCATTGACGAATGGTTCTTCAAGCCAATATACTTTAGATTTGTAAAGGGTTCCCAATCTTTCGCGGGCTGAATTCAGATCCTCATTCCAGACCGTTCCCGCATCTATCATTAAAAGACTCTCTTCCCCCGCTCCTTCGCGTGCGGCAGATACCTGGGCCGCATCTTCTCCCGGACTCTTGATTCCAAATCCGCCCCAGCCAAATTTAACGGCCCTGAATCCGGATGACCTGGTGCTGCGCGCTTTTTCAAATGTCTCTTCCGGCGTGCGGCCAAATAATTGCGAGGCATAAGGTAATTTGGGATAAGTCTTTTTATATCCCAGCAATTTGTAAACCGGTTCCTGCAAATGTTTCCCCAAAAGATCCCATAAGGCAATGTCAATTCCTGAAAGCGTATGGTTAGCCTGGAGCAGATCGGAGGAATTTTCATGTACGGCAAGAGATATGCGATGAATATCATCAACCCCGTTTATCGGCATGCCTTCTACAGATTGCTTCAATGGTTTACAGGCACTGTGGGACATCGGGCATACATAGCTGGCAATACTGGTAAGAGGAGAAGCTTCGCACTCTCCCCATCCCTGCTTTCCTCCGGCGCCGATCCTTACCGAGCAAAGCATCCTGGCTTCCATCGCCGATGTCCAGTACTTCCGGCATGCTCAGATAAAAAAAATCAACAGTTTCGATCTTCATATTTCATCTAAAAAGTTATGGTGAGTCCTCCATCTACGGTTATCACCTGCCCGGTAATATAAGAAGCATCTTTTCCTGCCAGGAAAAAGCGACCCCTGCAATTTCTTCTGGTTCTGCTGCCCGACGCAAGGGAAGACGCTGATTGTTTACATAATTTTCGCGGAACCATGGCGTGTCCAATTCATTTTCCGTCAACTACCGACATGGGTGTTGACAAAACCCGGTGCAATGGCATTGACCAAAATATGCCGGT